>JBBIME010000005.1:0-391101 GCA_037444575.1 Bacteriovoracales bacterium | reverse complement strand
ACTTGAGCTTTTAACAGCGTGACTGAATAGTTACGACCAACTATTTTTTTGTTTGGACCTTTCTCATCTTGAATCGAGACATTGCTGTCTCAAATCTTTTAACTCTATTTAATTTTTAAAGAACAAAATACCAAAAGACGAAAAACTGGTGGACATGACAGGGATCGAACCTGCGACCCTCTGCGTGCAAGGCAGATGCTCTCCCAGCTGAGCTACACGCCCATAATTCTATATATTTCTATATGAAGAAGTGCTTAGCGATCAGTTCTCATTTCTTAAGGTGAAGAGGAATTTAATCAACCATGATCGATAAGTCAACACTATTTCTCAAAATATTTTAAAAAAATTTTTTTTCTCACGATAATTGGTTTTGAGGCTATAATTTCATTAATAACAATTATTTATACCAAGTTGGATCATGAAAATTATTAGTCTTTTTTCACTACTTTCTTTGCTCTTATTAGGCTCATGCGAATACAAGAAAATGAGCTCTATTCCGAGCTCAAATCCCAATGGAAATATTGAAGTTGATAAGCTTAAGACCGATAGCGCTGGCCTATCTACAACGTCTGCGACAATCAAAACAGTTCATGGTGATATTGTTTTTCGCTTCTACACTAAAGCTGCCCCTCGAACTTCTGCACGAATTATGCAATTGATCCAAAGCAAATTTTACGACGGTATGGTTATCCATAGAGCAATACCTAATTTTATTATTCAAACAGGTGATCCGACAGGAACTGGTAATGGTGGAAGTGGAATAAAATTAAAAGCTGAGTTCAATGAGATCCAACACATTCGAGGAACAATTGGAATGGCCAGAGGAATGGAAAGAGACTCTGCTGATTCGCAATTTTATATCTGCCTTACAACTCTCTCGCATTTAGATGGAAAAAACACAGTCTTTGGACAAGTAGTAGAAGGATTAGATGTCCTTTCTAAACTTTCTAAGGGAGATCGAATTCTCTCGATCACTCTTAACATTAAAAATTAATTTGAAATTTTTTTGAACGACAACTTGATGAAATAAAAATTGAGATCTTTTCACTGAGAGAAAATTCTCTCAGTGAAAAATTATGACTAGCGGAAAATTGATTCAAGAATAATAACTGCAGCAAATATTGCTGCTGAAATTGGCATTGCTGCAATAAATTTTAACCATGCTTTTTCTTCTTTTAAGTGCATATAAAAATAGGCAACTACAAAAGCTTTACTGATAGCTAAGCTGACAAGGCCAATTGCCTTTAAGTGGTAAGCAGTATTAAGGCCTGGAATAGCAAGTTCCAATCCTGTGAGCACTGTTAAAACTACGAACACGATAACATATTCTACAGTGTGGCTTTTGAATTCCTTAGAATGATCGCTCATATTATTTCTCCTTCTTCTCTATTTTTTTTGGTTGTGAAAAACTATTATTAACCAAGAGTCCAAGATCAATCATTAATCGATCCATCTCTGCTTTTTCGGTTCCATAATAGCCTCTGATTTGTCCCTTATTATCAACTAGCACCACTTTTTCAGTATGGGCAATATCCATAAGAGTAATCGTTTTATCTTCTAATTTTTTTTGAACAGCTTCTTTATTTCCCATTGGAACTTTGAAGCCATCAACTACGATATTTTTTAAATCAGTTTCTGATCCTGTTAAAAAATTCCAAATGAAAGGATTCGAATTTCTTTTTCGTGCATATTTAAAAAGCACGTCTGGTGTATCGTGAGTTGGATCAACTGTGAAAGTTACGATGGCCGCTTTTGTTCCAAGACCTCTAATTCTATTTTGGATGATATCCATTTTTTCCATTAGTGCTGGACATGTAGAAGGACATGAAGTGAACATAAAGTTCGCGATATAATATTTTCCAAGCAAATCTTTAGTTCCGAAAGGTTTGTTGAATTCATTTGTAAGATTGAATTCTGGAACTGTGTAGTACACAGGTAGAGGCGGAGGAAGAACTCTATTGAGCGAACGATAGATCGGGTATGAAAAAGATAATGCCCAAAAAATGAACCAGAATGTTTTCATTCTGATCATTTTTTGAAACCAATTATCTTCTCTATAATAACCCGTTGTTGTTGTCATTTAACCTATCTCTTACTTATGAGAATCTTCCAAAAGTTTAGTTCTTTCCGAAGTATTTTTTAAATCCATTAAGTACTTCACATAGTGAGCGACTGCCCAAATTTCATCGTCCTGAATTGTTCCTTTCCAGCTTGGCATTGCTGTTCCACCAACACCTGCACTTAGACGGATATAAAGCTCTTCAACTGTCTTTGCAGAACGAACTGAATCGTAAGTAAACTCTGGTGGCATTGATGAGTAGCTATAGTCATTTGGTTGAAGCTTAATGTGATACATTTGTGGATCAAATTCAGTTACCGCTTTGCCATTAATTTTTTTAGACATTTCATTGAATTCGGCATGATTTACGTAGGCTCTATGACATGTCCAACATTGAGCAACTACGTGATAAACTTCCTTCCCTCTTTGGATTGCACTTTCTTTATGAGCTTCTCCATACGGATCTTTGGTTACTACAATAGCTTCACCAAGTTGCTTATCAGCGCCTTCCCATTTTGCAGGTGCGAAAGTCTTAATATATTGAACAAGATTAAACAGCTGTTGGTCTGAAAGTTCTTTCCATGGAAGCATTGCTGTTCCAGTTAAACCTTCTCTTATAAGTTTATAAAAGTCTGCATCGTGAGGAAGTCCTCCGGAAACAACTTGTCCAAATTTATACTGACCAAGTGTGAAGTTTCTAGGTGGAACAGCTAGTCCCTTAGAAGCAACACCTTTACCATCTCCATTTACTCCATGGCACGGCATACAGTATTCAGTATAAAGAGATTTACCATCATTGAGTGCTTTTGCAGGAGCATAAACTCCACCAGCGAAGATCTTATCTTCTTTAAAATGGCTTTCACTACAAGAAACTAGTGTCGTTAATGCAGTGATGGCTAAAACGAGATTCAAACCTTTCATATTTATCCTCTTATAAAACAAAAATAGTCACAAACATGATGAACCAGACAATACCTAAAAAGTGCCAGAACTTTCCTACGTTCGAAGCCTGAATTCGAACTTTCGGAGTATTTTCCTTAAGGACACTAAAAAGAAGCCAAAAAAGTAAACTGATAGCTGCGACGATGTGAGCAGCATGTATCCAAGTAAATGTGTAAATAATAGAAGGGAAAATTCCTGATGAGACAAAAACGCCCTGCGAACTTAGAGAGTGCCAAAGCAATGATTGAATCAGCATAAAGCCAAAACCTAAAACAATCGTTACGATCAATCCTCTTTTGTCTGCAATATTTTTTTCAAACCAAATGAAACTCATAGAGCTTAAAAAAATACATAGAGTTGATAAGCTTGGGAGAATCAAAGATGGCTTTGTCATCCCGGCCGGAGGCCAAACGGGTGAAGTTATGCGAAACATTGCAAATCCCATCATGAGAGTCGCAAAGAGCATCGCAAATGAAACGAGTGTGACAATCATAGCGACAGAAGAGATAATCTCCTGTCCCTGATCTTTTTCACTCATTAGTTTCTTTGTCGTGACGATTGCCATTTTAATTACACTTCTACTAATTCTTCAGTTTGATATTGGAAGTCTCTTCCATTCTTTAAATTAGGGTTTCCTAATTCGTGCGGTCCACATTTTACAACTGGAATAACGTCAAAGTTGTAGTGTGGAGCTGGACTTGGAATTTGCCATTCAAGCGTTCCAACTTCCCAAGGATTCGCAGACGCTTTTGGACCTTTAACTAATGAATAGATAAAATTGTACACAAAGAAAAGTTGTCCAAATCCCATTAGAAGAGCTGAGTAAGTAATGAACATGTTAATCGGAATTAATTTTTGTAAAAATTCGTAAACGAATGGATTGTAGATACGTCTATGCATACCTGCATACCCTACAACCATCATTCCCATGAAAACACCGTTAAGACCTAGCATTGTGATCCAAAAGTGGATTTTTGCTAAGGGCTCGTTCATCATGCGACCAAACATTTTTGGGAACCAAAAATAAGTTGCAGCAAATCCACCAAGAAGAACCGAAGCGGCCATTGTGTAATGGAAGTGACCAACAACGAAATATGTATCGTGAAGGTATAAGTCAGTTGTTACAGTCGCTAAATAGAGACCAGTTAATCCCCCAAGACCAAATACAAATACTACTCCCAGAGCAAAAAGCATTGGTGAATGGAAACGGATTGATCCTTTCCAAAGTGTTCCAAGCCAGTTGGCAAAGAAAACAGCTGAAGGAATTGAAATAGTCATCGTAAGCATCATGAACGACTGAGTAAGCAATGGACTCATTTGAGTCGTATACATGTGGTGACCATAAACCACAGTTGAAAGAATTGTGATTGTCGTCATCGCTAGAGCTGTTGCTTTAGCTCCAAACGCTGGTTTTCTTGCAAAAAATGAAAGTAGGTCAGAAACAACTCCCCAAGCAGGAAGAATTAGAATGTAAACTTCAGGGTGACCAAAAATCCAAAATACGTGTTGGAATAAAAGTGGATCACCTGATCCGCTGGTAGCAGCTGCACCAGCAAGGAAGAATGTTGTTCCAAAGACGCGGTCAAAAGTTAAAAGAAGAAGACCAGCACCAAGAACTGGGAGGAAAAGAGCGTTTAAGATCGCTGTTAACCAAAGTCCCCAGATTGTAAGTGGCATATCAAAGTAGCCCATTCCTGGAGCGCGTAGAGTAATAATTGTAGCGATATAGTTTACCGCACCCATTGTTGAAGAAACCCCAAGAACGAAAAGAGCAAGACACCATAAAGTTTGTCCAATTCCAGGAGATCCAATCAGTGTTGATAATGTTGGATAAGAAACCCATCCTCCGGCCGCTCCTCCGAGTGGAGTAAACAATGAAGCAAGTAGAAGGATTGCCGAAACAAATGCAAGCCAGAATGAAAGCATGTTCAATGTGGGAAAAACCATATCCCTTGCGCCAATGAGAAGCGGAATACAGAAGTTTCCGAAGGCCCCAATTAAAATTGGAGTGATCGCATAGAAAATCATGATTGTTCCATGAAGAGTAAATAGCATTGCGTATGTATCTGGTGGAACAACACCATTAGTTTGCGGGAACAAAAATTGACCAACAATTGGGAACGGCTCACCTGGGAAAGCAAGAGTCCAGCGAATCATAAGCGCCATCATCCCACCAAGGCCTAAGAAGGCAATTCCGTACCATAAAAATTGTTTCCCAATTACCTTGTGATCGAAAGAGAAAACATATTTCGATAAAAATGTTTTTGGTGCATCGTGAATATGTTGTTCAAAAAAAGCCATGAGTATCCTCTCTTATCTATTTTAAAAAATTTTTAGTTATTTGCTCGCTAACCATTTCCAACCCCAGTAGAGGTCAGCATTTTCTTTTTCCATGGCGAAAGTTGTGCGATTTTGCATCTCGTTTTGCCATTTATCGAAATCTTCCTGGCTATAAACAGTCATTTTACCTTGCATTCTATAGTGGAACGTTCCGCACATTTGAGCACATGCAACGTCGTAAACACCTGGCTTAGTAAGCTCTACCCACATTTTAGAAACTCTTCCTGGCATTGCATCGAGTTTTAGACGTGTATTTGGAAGATAGAAAGAGTGAATAACGTCTTTAGCTGTAACTTGAAAGACGATTTTTTTGCCAACTGGGAGACGAAGATCATTCAACGTTACAATGTCGTCTTCTGTGTTGAAAATTCCATCTTTTCCTGGATAACGGAAGTTCCATGCCCATTGTTGTCCTAAAACTTCAACGCGGACAACGTCAGCGTCTTCTTTCGGCCATTTAGCAAAAACTTGCATATAATCATGGTTTGAAATCCCAGTAATCTGCATATCGATAATCATGAAAACCAAAGCAGCTATAGCGGCAACAATAGCGATATGCTTTCTAGCAGTTCCATGAACATAAAGAGCAACTGGGTGTCTACTTTTGCGGTAGAGATAGCTGAATCCAAATAGACCAATACAAACCAAAATAAAAAAACCAGTGATAAGCATGGTTGTTAAATTAAATAATGAATCAATCAAATGACCATTAGTTGAGATATCAAGAGGCGGTTTAATTCTTTCCAGCAAAGTCATTTCGCTGGCGTGAGCATTAAACACAAATAGTTTCATGTAAAGACTGTATAGATTCATTTCAGCAATCCCGGAAGAGAAAGTTAAAGTTCGTTATTATTTTTGCTAATCCCTATCATATTAAACACAAATTTTAATTTTATCTATTTAAAAAATATCAAAGCCGCTAGGAGCAGGGGCAGATAAAAAATTGAACCATAGAAGTAATTTCTGGCCCACGCTCGATGCAACGCCATATCCTGTTTTAAAAAGAGTCCTCGTCCGGCGTAGATCAGAAAAATTCCACTCAAGGTAAAAGCTGCCCGAGTGTAAATGAGGCTTGCTTGTGAAAAAAATGAAGGAAGAAGAGAGACGATAAAAAGCATTAGAGTGAAGATAAAAATTCCAAGTTTAGTTATTTGTAATCCCTTTTCAAGATTTGGATACACTTTAATGTCAGCTGCATTGTAATCATCGGCGTGATAAAGCGAAATCGCTAAAAAATGAGGCAATTGCCAAATGAAAAGAATTAAAAACAGGGCAACGGCCATAAAATCTATTTTGCCAGTAACGGCAGTCCACCCCATCACTGGAGGGAGAGCCCCTGGGATTGCCCCTACATAAACAGCGAACTCACTTCTCCTTTTCATCGGAGTATATGCGTACAAGTAAAGAACTGCTGAAATGATGGCCAAGATACCTGTTACCATATTGATAAAGATGCAAATGCTCGGGATGGAAACGATAAGGAGTGACATACCGAAAAAGAAAGCTGTTTTTGGTTTCATTCTTTGCGAAGGAAGAGGGCGATCCTTGGTTCTGATCATTTTAGCATCTGTCTCGCGCTCTATATAACAATTAAGGGCCGCTGCTCCAATAACAACTAAAGTAATTAAAAAGAATGCAAAGAGGGCCTTGAAGAAATAAATTTTTTCTGGAGCAATCAATGTTCCAACTAATACCGTAACCATTACAAGTAGCGATAAGCGAGGTTTCGTTAAATCGACAATGTCAGACAAAATTGAATGACGGTTCCCGGTAAAAAAAGAATCCTCTGCGTCCTTTAAAAGAAGATTGAGTTTCCAAAGAGCGCCTAAACTTAGGGCCGCTCCTGCTAAGTGCAGAGTAAGTGGTATGACTGAAAGATTAAAAGCCACTGCCATAATTCCAATAAAAACTTGAAAGGAAATAAAAAGAAATGGAAGCAAGCTGGCCAATTTAATTTTTTTCACAGCTTTAAAAAAGTTTCCTGAGCGAATTGAAAAAAATGAAACAACAGCAAATACCACAACTGCATATAGGCGATGAACAATATGAAGTTGAGCTTGCGGAAAATGCGGCCATAGAGTCAGGCTTACAGTTTCAAAATCCCTACAAAGGAGGGCATTGCTTGATCCAAGCCCGCAAGAAGCTCCAGCTCCAGCGTGACGCATGAAAGCTCCAAGCAAAATTTGTACATAAAGCATCACTAAAGCGAGAACAACTCCGTGGCGAGTTAAGGGACTCCAATTTTTTTGAATCTGTTGTTTTGTTTCTTCACTGATGTTTACAAATCTAGAAGCCCCTGCTGTAGCTTTATGATTAATGTAAATTAGAATCGAAAGGAAAATAAGTGAAAGCCCAAGATGAGAAGTAGAGACAATCGTTGGCAGACGGTAGATAACAGTAATTCCGCCTAAGGCACCTTGAGCGATAACTAAAAAGAGTGCCAGGCAAGACATCTTGAAAACATGAAGATGCTCAGGAGATTTTTTTCTTTCATGAAAGGATAACCACACAAGACTGATAGAAAAAATTCCGACGAGAGTTGCGAGAAGACGGTGACCGTGTTCAATTAAGATAGATCCTTCCATTTTAGGAAAAAACTGATTGTAACAAAGAGGCCAATCCGGACATGCTAAACTTGACTGAGTATTGTGAACAACAGCTCCCCAAATAATCAGCACAAAAGTTGTAATAACTGCGACAAGAGAAAGATTTTTTACTCTCATATTTTGACTCATAATTCACTAAATTTAAGTGCCTTTTTATACTAAATGTTTCTTGCAAAGTCATACAGATATTGAGGATAATTTGGCATCTATTCAGTCTATTTTGAGGTGTTTTATTTATGCATAAAAATCGCGGATCAATCTATTATGGCGACTATCTTCAACTTCCCAAGCTCTTAGACACCCAACTTCCACTGAGTCGTAAATATGCAGATGCTACTAACGGTGAATGTCATGACGAAACATTATTTATTATTGTTCACCAAGTATATGAACTTTGGTTTAAACAAATTCTTCATGACTTAAATGCAATCTTAGCTACTTTCAATCAGGATTATGTTCCCGAATCAGAACTTTCAGGTGTTGTTCATAAACTTGAGCGCATAAAAAAAATCCAACCTCTTCTCGTGGACCAGCTAGGAATAATGGAAACCATGACTCCAATGGATTTTTTGGAATTTAGAGATCTGCTTATTCCAGCTTCAGGTTTTCAAAGTGTACAGTTTAGAGAAATTGAAATCAAAATGGGCCTAAGTACCAATGATCGCTTAAATGTCGATCGTGAATTTTTCTTAGGCCGTTTAAATGAAGCTGATCGCAAAAAAATGACTGAACTGGAATCTTCTCCATCTCTCTTGAAAGTTTTGGAAAAATGGCTTGAAAGAGTTCCATTTACCAATATGAAAAATTTTAATTTTTGGGATGAATACCAAAAATCAGTTGAGTCAATTTTGCACGATGATGAGCAAACTATTTTAAAAAATAGTGCACATTTAAGTGAGTCAGAAAAAAAGATGCAACTTGAAAACCTTGAACTGACAAAATCGTCTTTCAGAAGCTTGTTTGATGAGAAGATCCATAATGAACTTATCGCAAGTAAACAAAGAAAGCTTTCGCAAAAGGCGATATTAAATGCTCTCTTTATTCTACTTTATCGAGATGAGTCCATTTTAAGTCTTCCATTTCAAGTCTTAACAGCGATGTTGGATGTGGATGAGAACTTCACTACTTGGAGATATCGTCACGCTTTAATGGCGCAAAGATTATTGGGAACAAAAATTGGAACTGGTGGATCTTCTGGACATCAATACTTAAAAAGAGCAGCTGACAACAACAGAGTGTTTGTAGATTTATTTAACTTATCAACGTATTTAATTCCAAGATCACGTCTACCAATTCTTCCAGAAGAAATTAAAATGCAGTTAAATTTTCATGTATAAAAAATATTATCAACTATTTTTAAAGGCAAACTCTGGCATTCAACATTATGCCAGTCACAGCCATCACTACTGGCCCGATATTACTCGCGAAGCCATGTTAGAATATTGGGATGATTCAGCTCGACTGGTAGATGATAAGTGGGATTACATTTTTGAAAAAAAGGTTCCTGAAACCCAAAAACTAATCGCTGATATTTTAAATATTTCTAATCCAGAACAGATTGCTTTTGCTCCAAATACTCATGAGTTTGTTTATCGCCTTTTGAGTTGCTTTGATCCAAGAAAAAAAATATCAATATTAACAACAGACTCTGAATTTTACAGTTTTGATCGTCAGGTTAATCGCTTAAGCGAAGAACATATTGTTGGAATTGAAAAAGTTCCTACTCTCCCATTTGATAATTTTGAAGAAAGATTTATTAATAAAATAAAGAGCCACTCTTACGATATGATTTTCTTTAGTCATGTCTTTTTTAATTCTGGGATGGTTGTTAAAAATCTGAAAAGAATTGTCGAAGCAGTAAAGGATTCTCAAACCATGATTGTGATCGATGGGTATCATGGCTTCATGGCCTTTCCCACTGATTTATCTGAATTGGAATCGCGAGTATTTTATATGGCGGGATCATATAAATATGCTCAAGGCGGAGAAGGCTGCTGCTTTCTTCACGTTCCAAAAAGTTCAAAGCATCGTCCACTTTATACTGGATGGTTTGCAGGATTTTCAGATCTTTCACGAAATGACGGTAGTGTAAATTATAGTGACGATGGAATGCGCTTTGCTGGATCAACGATGGATTTTTCTCCCCTTTATCGCTTGAATGCTGCTTTAAATTTATTTAAAAATGAAAATATTACTGTGGATAAAATTCACTCACATATCCAAAAGTTACAAAAAAATTTTCGCGATCATCTTTTAACAATTGATCACCATTATCTTCTTGAAAAAAATATTCTTAGTGTTGATTACAATCATCATGGTCATTTTTTAACCTTTGCGATGCCTAGTCCAGAACACTCTAAAAAACTTCACGATGAGCTGAGATCTCATAAAATAATGACAGATTATCGAGCTAGTCGATTGCGTTTTGGTTTTGGGCTTTATCAAGAAAACTGTATCGATCTAAGCGCTCTTAAGAATTAAACCATCCAAGAATCACAAAAATTAAAACTCCCGTAACTGATACATACAACCAGATTGGGAAAGTTATTTTTGCTATCTTCTTATGTTTTACAAATTTTTTAGTAAGACCAAGATAGAGTGTTGAGAGAATTAGTGGGACCTGAACGGCTGACAATAAGATATGTGATATAAGAATGCTGAAGTAAACGAGTCGAATCGTCCCTGTTGCAATGAATTTAGTATCACCATGAAAATGGTGGTAAGTGATATATCCCACCAAAAAAAGAGCTGAACTTGCAGTTGCAGCTAACATAAATCGCTTGTGCCATTCAATGTTATTTTGCTTGATAAACGCAAGGCCGGTGATTAAAAAAATTGATGTTAATGTATTAAAAAAAGCGTTGATTGCAGGAAGGAAATTAATCCAGGATCCGCTTTCAGGATTAGCGACATGTCTAAAATAGATAAACCAAATAAGAAAAGAAAAAACAGAGACACTTAAAAGTGCAATAACAGCAAACACATTTCTATCACTGCTGCTACTAACTTGGTCTTGATTGTAGGAGTCCATTTATTTTTGGTCTTGGTTGTTAACGTTTCTAAGTTTAATAAAAGTTTTAAACATATAAAACATTGGAAAATAGATGAGAAGAATAAAAACGCCAATGACGTAGAGGTAATACTTGTCTTTTGGGTTTTGACCAGAGCACATCGGGCAAGCTAAAAGCTCACCCGAAGTAATCATTGATAAAAATAAAATTGAAACAAGTTTTTTAGTCATAATTATAAAAGATAAACAAAAGTGAAAACGAGAATCCAAACTAAATCGACAAAGTGCCAGAAAAGACCTGCGATCTCAAGTTGATTGTATTCTCCATGGTCAAAATCACCTCTGTAAGCATGAATGAACATGACGATTAGATAAATCACACCCGATAGAACGTGAAGCCCGTGAAAACCTGTAATTGAAAAGAAAGTAGAAGCAAAAAGACTTGTTCCATGAGCATATGAATTAAAACTCATACCCATGTGACCAATCAAATGAGTGTACTCATATGCTTGAATTCCAAGAAATGAAGCTCCACCAAAGATTGTGAACAGCAACCACTTAAGCATTGCGTTTCTATTTTTTTGCTTACAAGCATCGATTGTTAAAACCATCGACACTGAACTACAGATTAGAAGAAATGTCATGAAACCTGAAAGCCCAACTCCTCCCAGTGCATGTGAAGGTGTTGGCCAGTCTCTAGTCACTCTTAAAGCAGCATAAGCAATTAAGAAACCTGAAAATGACATCGCATCTGTAACAAGGAATAACCACATTCCAATTTTTCCAGGACTGGCCTTTCCAAATTGCTCGTCGTTGTAAACTACAGGTCCTTCATGAGAGTGAGCGTGGCCCATATACTTTTCTCCTTAACTTATTTCTTTAATCCAAATTCAATTACATATTTTGTAAGAGCATCAATTTGTTTTGCAGCATCTCCACCGAAGATACTTGGATCAACTGGAGTTTTTCCGTCATCACCAAAGAAACTTGGCATTGTTGTTCCTGGAAGAACTTTTTGTGGATCGGTTAACCACAATTTTACCCAAGAAGGACGAAGTCTCTTCGAAGCTGCATGTAGATCTGGTGCCAATGGAGTTGTTTTAGCAAATCCAATCGAGTGACACGAAACACAGTTATATGAGTTCCAAAGTTTTACTGCACCTTCGCGCTCTCCTGGTTCCCACTTCACAGCTGTTTCTGGTTCTTCAAATGTAGGTTGCTTAGCTCCTTGCTGGAATCCTGCAATCAAAATATTTCTTTCTTCAACACTCATATTGAACGTTGGCATTCTAATAGAAAGCCAAGGTCTAATTGGTGTAGGGGCCGCTAAGAAATTGTAGAACCAAGGAGTTTGAATACGATGACCTTCGTTTACTAAACGAGGTGGACCTTGGTTAATATCATCAGCATAACCTTTTAAGATATCTCCTCTTAAAGTATCAATTTGGTGACATCCCATACAATTGTATTTACCAGCAACTTTCATTGCATTGTTGTAAAGCGCTTCTCCAGCCGTGTAGTTTTTCATTCCGGCCATAGGAACAACGTCTGCTGTTTGTCCAAGAAGAGCGATTGTAATCTTCTTAGCTTCTGCTTCACTCATATAGAAATTTGGCATTCTGTTTAGAGCGTTGAATGCTTTATCAATTCCAATATCCCAAATCCTTGGATTTTGAAGGTGAGTCGTAATAAACGCATCTCTCTCTTTAGGTACCTGATGTTGAATACCGAAGAAGAATTGTGTAACTGGTTTTGATCCTTCTTTTGTAAGCTCTGGTCCGATAGGAGCAACTCCGTCAAAACCTTCGATATTGTGACAAGAGAAACATCCGTATTTACCGATTGAGCGTTTTCCAAGATCAAGAGTTTTCTCGCGATCACCCATCTTCGCTACTTTTGCAGCTGCTGAAGCTTTAGTATCAAAAGCAGACATGTAATCTGTAAGGATCTCATCGCGTGCTTTCGTATCAAGCGCTTCGAACTTTAGCCCTTCGAAAGATTTATTTTTAAGTGAAAGAAGATAAGTCGCAATATCATTTGCTTCGCTATCGCTTAGGCGAAGTGAAGGCATGATTGTATCTTCTTGATAGTGATTTGGTTTTTTGAGCCAAGTCACAAGCCAGTCTGGTTGAACTTTTGAACCAAGTCCTGTTAACCAAGGAGCGGCTCCGGCTTTAATTTTATTTGATTGATCTTCTAGTCCATCAACTCCGTGACAACCTAAACATCCCACTTGTGAAATGATTTTCTTTCCATTCTCAGCATTTCCTGGATGGAATTTTTCAGTTGGAGCATATGGTTTTGATTTATCCCAGATGTATTCGGCGATGGCATTAACTTCGGCCATATTGTAACGAACAAATTCTGGTTTAGAGTTGTTTGACTGTCTAAAGAATCCAGGCATTCTTGAATGCTTGTTAAACGAACGCGGCTCCCAGACCCAAGACTTAAACCATTCTTTATCAACTTTTCCAGCGATTTTAAGAAGTGAAGGTCCTGGCTTTCTTTTGTTTTCTCCCCATCCTGCAATTTTGTGACAAGCATAACAGCCATATGATTCAATGGCCCTTCTACCTTCGTTGAGAACAGTTGCGCCTTTAATTAATTCAACACCACCGTGACACTTAACACATCCTGCTTCTGTTTGAGAAAGCTTTAGCATTGGAGAAGCCACATGGTGAGGCATTTTCCATCCGTATTTTTGTACCCATTCTTTTTCTTGTTTCTCACCATCTGGAACGTGAGCTGGTGAATTGAAATCGTTCACTCTGTGACCTTCACCACCGTGGCAAGCAGTACATCCTGTTTGTGCCATTGCGTGTGGAGATCCAAGTCCAACCATGAGGTTTAGTTTAGGGTGAGTTCTAAACGGATTTTTTTCTTTTTCGTAACCTGGTTGATCAATAAAAGTGTGACAAGTAATACAACGATCAACTTTAGGAACTTGTCTGAAATAACGGTCGTCAGTGACATTGTTGATAACGATCTGACGAATTTTAATTGTTGGATCAAGATAATCGAGAAATGGCATGTTTCTTAAAGCAAAAAGCGGAGTGATATCCGTTTGCTTTTTTGCCATCTCTAATAGATTGAGCTTCATTGTTAAGTCTTTAATCCCTTTTTCTGAGACCAGGACTTCTTTATTCAACTCTGCTAGTTTTTCGCGAATTTGTTTTTCTTCAGCTTGGTAAGCTTTTAGATTGTTTTTCCCTTCTGCGAAATCATTCTTTAACTTTGTAAGCTCTGCTAATTTTTTAGCCGCTTCTTTTGCATTCCCTTCAGAAGAAGCTGCTTCATATTGGTAATTAACAGCTGTGGAATCAGCGTTTAAAACACCATTTTGAATATTTTGAGCCTTAATTCTTTTTAAAACATCTTTTAGTTCATCTTCAGCTTTAGAGATGTCTTTTTTACGAGTACTTACAACCTCTTCACCTTTTGCTAAATTCTTTTGAAGTTCAGCAAGTTTAGTGGCGTCGATTTCTTTTGCGGCTGCTTTAATGTCTGCTTCTGTGTGACGACGTTGAA
Source organism: Bacteriovoracales bacterium (assembly GCA_037444575.1). Lineage (GTDB taxonomy): Bacteria > Bdellovibrionota > Bacteriovoracia > Bacteriovoracales > Bacteriovoracaceae > Bacteriovorax. The sequence goes on along the minus strand of JBBIME010000005.1, from coordinate 376,616 downwards.
TTTGAAGAGCTTCAACTTGAATAGCCTTCCATGGTCTGATGTAGTCATCAAGGAATACCCACATCGTCGTAATGAAAAAGATAAATGACAAGATCGCCATAATCTTGTGCATTTTTGACATATTATATGCCATTCCTGGTTCTTTTTTCTCGCTCATATATATCAATCCTTAAAAGTAAAAAAATCTAAATTGCTTTTTAGCCACGAATCAGAGGTTAAGTTCCCACTCTGGAAGGGCCACAATGTATTTCAAGCTGAATAACCAACGAAGAATCATCTTTATTGGTAAGCTCATCATCATTAATAATAAAAACATAAAAATGTAGTAACGGATTGAACCAAGGTCCTCGAAAAGTTTGCGACCAGCCTTAGTAGCTTTTGCAATCCAAGGAGGAAGAACAAGGATATAAGCAAGTGAAGAAACGATACCAAAAATCTCTCTGAGAATTAGATTTTTTGGCAGTCCCATATTAAGCATTTTAATCCAGATGATTTCTGAAAGGTTGACGTTGAAAGAAGAGACAACCTTGTGAAGATCCCAAAATTCGAATGGTCCATAGAATGTCCAGTTTGGACCTCTTAAGAATACCCCAACGATAATGAGGTAAACCCAAAGAACAAGCCATCCAAAAAGGAAGGAAGTGATGGCCATTTTTCTCTCACTAAATGTGAAGTAACCATTTCCTTTTGGATTAGTATCAATATAAGGAACAGCAATAAGACCAGCAACGATAATACCTGGAAGAACAACACCGGCCATCCAAGGGTCAAAGTATACAAGCATTTCTTGAAGACCGAGGAAGTACCATGGAGCTTTTGCCGGGTTTGGTGCCCATGTCGGGTTGGCTGGTTCTTCAAGTGGAGCTTTAAAGATAATCGCCCAAATAACCAAGAAAGCCGTACACGCGATGATTGCAAATAATTCTGAGTAAACGAGATTTGGCCATGACCAAACTTTTTCACGATTTTCAGGCGTTCCTTCTAGAGGTCCAAGCCCTGCTTCAATACGTGTGTCGTTTTCAGCGGCTCTGTAGATCGCGTACCAAGTTAAGAATCCAACTAATACAAGAAGAATAATGATTGGAATATTATCTGGAGTTTTAATAATTGAAAAAAAGTTAGGATCAGCTAAAAACCATGCCACAACGGGAATCAGTATTCCAACTGACCATTTAGCAAATTTTTTTGTCCCAACAAATTTGTAATGTTTAAGCATTAAGTAGAAACCAAATGTCGCCAATGGAAAGGAGATAATTGGATCCGATAATCTGTTAATGAGTTCTCTTAGCATTTCTATTTTCCTTAATAGTACAAGTGCTCAAAAAATTAAATTAAAGCGGAGCTGAAATACCACCGTCTTTTCTTACTCTCCAGAAGTGAACAGCAATCAACACACCAACAACTAGTGGGATGAATACACAGTGAAGAATATAAAAACGTAGAAGAGCAGGCTCACCTACAAAACGTCCCCCTAAAAGTTGGAAACGAACGTCGTTTTTATCAGAAACCATTACAAAGTCACCAATTCTAGCAAGCATTGCTCCTGGACCACCATTACCAAGGAATGGAGTTGCTTTTGCCATGTTCGAACCAACCGTAATCGCCCAAATAGCAAGCTGATCCCATGGAAGAAGATAACCTGTGAATGAAAGAAGAAGAGTTAATACAAGAAGGATTACACCTACACCCCAGTTGAATTCGCGAGGTGGTTTATATGATCCAGTCATAAATACGCGGAACATGTGAAGCCAAACAGTGATAACCATAGCGTGAGCTCCCCAACGGTGAATCTCGCGCATAATTCCTAGAGGCACGTGTTCTCTAAGAGCGACGATATCGTTGAAAGCGTATTCAGCTGTTGGTCTGTAGTAGAACATCAAAAGAAGTCCTGTCACAGTAAGAGCTAAAAAGATAAAAAATGTAAGTCCCCCCATACACCATGTGTATCCGAGTTGAACTCCTGATTTTTTTAACTTAATTGGGTGAAGGTGAAGAAACACGTTTCCTGCAATAACAGCAGCTCTGTTTCTAGCATTGTCTGGTGGACCATGTCTGAAAATTGATTTCCAAACTTGGGTCTCTCGAACTTTTTTTGCGATTCCTTTGTCTGACATTTTTAAAAACCTTCTTACAAAAAATATTTTTACTTAAGATTAAACAGCTAAGAATGAATCTGGGTTATCCCACTCGCCTTTTTCCTGACGGAAAACTTTCGTCTTATCTACTCTAATGCTTCCATTTGGTAGGAGAGAAATTTTATATCTTTCAAGTGGTCTTGGTGCTGGACCTTCAAAGTTAACACCACTCATGTAGTAACCTGAACCATGGCATGGACATTTGAATTTTAATTCAGCAGGAAGCCAGTTTGGAATACATCCTAAGTGTGTACAGATGTTTGAAAGTGCAACAAGTTTTCCCTCTTGTTTTACCATCCATACTCCATAGCTATTTTTCCAACGCTCATCTACTCCAGCTGCATAATCACCAGGAGTTCCTGCAAGAAATTCCATTTCTGGTTCGAAATTTACATTGGGATAAGAGAATCTGAAAGCAAGACTGAGAAGTCCACCTACTGCTGCCGTAAACATTACCCACCCAACTGTTAAGTAACTAAAAAATTCACGACGATTTAAACTTTGTTTTGTATCTTCGCCCATATCGTATCCTTATAAGACGCAAAATGCCGAACTATTAATGCCTTCATCTGTAAGGCCTTAAGTTCAGCAGTTTATTATTAAAAAAATCAGTACTTAGATTATGCGAATGTTCTTCTATTTTTTCAATAGATTTAACACTTCCTTTGCTTTTGTTGCTACAGAATTGTTTGAATCTTTGTTCGCTACTTCTAAGATTATATCGTTCACCGCTGCCCAATTATTTTTTTGCAGCGTACTTAACACACTTAACTTTAGATCTGTGATCTGTTGGGCATCGAGGGCCGGAGGAAGAACACGGGCCGTTGCCGCTGGATATGGAATTAACAAAATTTCCTTTAGAACCGGGATCGAGTTGTCGTCCTTATAGTTAATGAGCGCCGTTGCTGCAGCGTACTTTATTACAGAGCTTGGATCCATCAGAAGATCTTTGATAGGGGCCTGCGCCTCTGGAACCATGTGAGTTGCAAGAGCAAGAGTTGATGCTTGCTTCAGGATTGGCTTGTCAGATTTAAGAAGCTCAATCACTTTTGACCAATCAAACTTAATTCCCTTAGGCATATTGGCCAGAGAAACTATCGCATGAAACTTAACATCGAGATCAACATCGGAGAGGCCAGTCTCTAAAGTTGGAAGCGCCAAGTCAGTTCTTAACGCACCGAGGGCAGCAATAATAAAACCGCGAGTTCTTGGATCGATTGAGTTTTTATAGGCATCAGTTAAGTTGCTTACAAGCCAAGGGTAATCAGATTGAGGAATCTGAGAAGAGTTGATTTGTTTTGAAAGCTCGTAAGCAGCAACCCACTTATTTCCAAAAGTCTTTGATTGGATTTCTTCAACAAGATCTTTGTAAGAGCGCTCTGAAGAGAGCATTTTAGTGATACCGAAAATAATTATGGCACCAACTAGGACAATCGCAATAGGAACAACCAGACTTCCAACAAAAGGATTCTCGAGTATTTTTTTTTGCGTCTGCTGAGGCGTCGACATGCACTCACCTATGGATTGCTTTTAAAATTATTGTTTCGTACCAATGATTAGAATGATAAATAGCAAATCTACATTATTATGACAATTGAATTGAATTCTTCGAGAGAGAAAATATGGCCTACTTACTTCGCACATTAATAGTTCTGATGATCGCTAGTGTCTTTCTAACTGCGCTGCTAGCGTTAAAGATTGTTCATTTACCTTTTAGTCATATCCAGATTGCTATTCCGACCTTCATCTACACAATTTTTGCTCAGGCCTTTGTTATGTTCTATTTCATTGGTGTTTCACGTTTAACAAACAATGTTTACTCAATCGTAAGCTCTGGTACAAATCTAAATGAACTTTTTGAGAATCCACCTGCCGATTTAACTCCCTACATTGAAAAAACAAAAAAGTTTGTTGAAGATGCTGACCGCTGCAAACGACAAACAATCCCATGGACTTTTATGATGTTGATTTTGGGAATGATTGCCTTTCTACTAGGTGGCGCTCACGATACAGGACTTGTTCAAAAGACAACTCACTCTGGAGTTGTATTAGGTTTCATCATCGCTATGACGATTGGTTTTTTCCGTCAATGGTACTATTTAGGCAAATCGCACGTGTTGCTTCGAAAATTAAAGGGTCTCTATGAAATTCCAGATGGAAGTATGTAAGGGCTAATTAAAAATCCCATATTCATTCATCCTATCTATCGTTTCAAGATCAGTAGGGCTCCCTCGGGAGACTAAATGATCTCGAATTTTTAATCGCTTCTCCATTTTCCAATTTTGACCAAGTTTAACTTTGAAACTAATTTCATTTTGAGCAACTCGAAAAATTGAAAGGCCATCAATTTCTTTTTTATAAAAATCTAAATTTTCAAAAAATGGCAAATACTTTCCTTCTGGTTGCAATTTCTCCATTAACTTTTGTAGGGCATTGGCCTTAAAATTGAAGTCATCCACTCTTTCAAATTTTCCTTTAACAATTAATGATTGATAAAGTGTTGTGGCTGGCGCAGCACTTCTTTCATCAGACCAATAGGAAGGAATCATTGCTAGTGACTTATAGACTAAGAATGAAGCGGCTTTATCAAGGCCTTCAACTTTTTCTCCAGTTCTCGCTGCGTGAAAATAGACATCATCATCAATTCGAACAAAATTCATAGTGCGAATTGAAGGTAAATTGTTCTTCGTCAATGTAGAGAGAATTCCATCTGGCCTTGAATCTAAAAATTGATACATTTTTTCGCGATCTAAAATCTCATAATCCTTTCTTCTCACTTATGAAACCTCCAAGATTTAATGAAACTAGATCGACTTAACCATGATGAAAACGCGGGTCTTCCCGGGAACATTTTTGACATTAGAGGTGCTGCCTTCAAAAAGTTTACTTTGCTCAACTTTCATCGTTTCTGTCATAAACTCTTTGAAGAATTTTTTCGGGATATAAACATTGTAATAAACACCACCTGGTACATCCATGCCTGGAGTTGAGTCTCCCACTGCTTCAGCCTGATATTTTTCAACCAACTTATTGATCTTATCTCTGGCCGAGTACGTATTGGTTGAAGTCATCATCACACGATAAATTTTAGTCGTACCACCAGTCGTTTCGCGATAGCCATTTGGATTTTCAGAATCACCTTCATATTGTGATGGTTCTTTATCAGCACCCTTTAAATCTTTTGGGATACTATCAAATGAGGTAAGGGTTACCTCTGTTTCCTCTTCGTATTTTTCAGGATCAAAAAACTCTGTGAGCTTTTCACCTTTAGTAATATCTTTGATCTCATTGAAGTTCAGTTTAAATTCTTTGGCCGGTTTAGTCTCAACACCTTTAAACACGAGACTTTTATTCAACCAGGTAAATTGTGGTTCATAAATGCTGACTTTGTTCGAGAGATATTTTTCGTACCAAACATTCACCTGCTTTACGCCGTAAATTGTAAGTGTAAACAGGAGAAGTAAAACTGAAACATCTTGAACAATCTTCACTTGCTTAACAAAACTAGTACGTTCTTTAATTTTCAATAGATCAAATTGACGACTTCTAAAATCAGATCGCATCTTTTTGACGAATAAACTCCACTCGTCAAAAAGAGTTACTTCCATCGATGGCATGATTTCATCTTCACGTGAGCCATTGGCAGGAGCCGCGATATTGATATCAGTCTTAATCTTATTAAATGTAACTTTTAAGTTTGGACTTAAAATGTTTCCAACTTGAAAGACGTCCGAAAAATACTGATCGAGATGAGGATATTCATCTAAAAGAAAATTTCTTAAAATTGTGGCAACAACAGAGGGAGAAAGCCCCGTCTCAAGAGCAATTTGCTCAATGCTTTGATTTTTAAAAATAAAAATGTAACTGATAAATTTATCGCGAAGCCATAAGAACCATGATGAGAGCGAGCCGATATGAACTTGTGAATAAGCATAGTCAAAACGCTCTATCAATTTTCTAAATGTCAGCTTATCTTCAAAAAAAGATTCCCAGAACAATTCAAATTCTTTTTTAAATCGTCCTTGCCAAGTAAGCCCATCAAGGTTCAAGTTGAGCCAACTTCTAAATTCTGCAAAATCTTGATCAGATAAAATCAAATCATTCATTTATTTATTAACATCTCTTTAGAAGTATTGCGATCCCTTGTCCACCACCAATACAAGCTGAAGCAATTCCATAATTTAATTTATAATGAGTTAACTGTCGTGCAATTGTATTCGAAATGCGCACACCAGAAGCTCCAAGCGGATGCCCTAAAGCAACGGCTCCTCCCCAGACATTTAACTTTTCATAAGGGATATTTAAATCTTTCATGCATGATAACGTTTGTCCTGCAAATGCTTCATTAATTTCAAAAAGATCTATCTGATCCATCGTCATTTTATTTTTAGCTAGCAATCCTTTAATGGCCGGACTTGGTCCAATCCCCATAATCTTAGGATCAACTCCAACAACGTATCCATCAATGATTTCAGCTATTGGTTTGAGTCCTTCTTTCTTTACAAATGATTCACTCGCAACAATCACAGCAGCAGCACCGTCGACAATTCCTGAAGCAGAGGCTGCAGTCACAACTCCATCAGCTTTAAATGTTGGCTTAAGAGATTTCATTTCTTCCAATGAAACATCTTCACGCATATGTTCATCACGATCACATGATCCTTTCTTTAGAGCTACAGGAGTGATCTCTCCTTGAAGTAGTCCATCTTTATATGCTTTAGCTGCGCGAACATGAGAGCTATGTGAAAATTCATCGCATTGAGAACGAGTCACTTGAAATTTTTCAGAAAGATTTTCTGCAGTAACTCCCATTGGTGTTTGCGAGTATTGATCTGTTAATGCATCTAAAAGCATATCAACTGATTTTAGCGAGCCATACTTTGTTCCAAAACGAGCTCCATAAGTTAAGTGTGGAACCATCGACATATTTTCAGTTCCAGCTGCAAGCACACATTGAGCCTCGCCTAACTTTATAAGTCGTGTTGCTGTTAAAATGGCTTCAATACCTGATCCACAAAGTCTATTGAGAACTAGACCTGGAGTTTCTTGCCTACATCCTAATTTTAAAGCGAGATGGCGGCCTCCATACATTGTATCCGTAGAAGATGGGACAACATTGCCTAGTAAGACCTGATCAATTTTTGTTGGATCGAGTTTAATTTCAGAAATCAGGGCCTTAGAAGCATGAACGGCCAGATCAACCGGAGTCATGTCCTTTAATGAACCACCAAATTTTCCAAAAGGTGTTCTTTTCCCCTGCACTAAAAAAACCCGCTCAAGTCCTACGGACATATTTTCCTCCTACATTTATAAGGCATGATCATCGTATCATATATAGTAAGTCTCCAAGAAATTCTTGGCAAAGAATTAAAAAAAGGAAAGTTATGTCTACTATCAATGATGTTCAAGCTCAGAAGTTCCAGGAAGCTGAAACAAAAAGATACAACAGCGAACTAAAAGAGTTACGCTCGACTAACAACCGCACTTACGAGACTGAAGCTAAATCCAAAGAGGCTGAACTCAGAAGGATGCGCGATGATTATGAAACAAAAATTGCGAATCTTAAAAACGAACAAGAACAAAAATTAGTTGAAATTAGAGATCGCCAAGCGAAAGCTGTTGGTGAAGAAAATAATCGCCTTCAACAAGAAGTTGAAAATTTAAAGAGAGCTCATCAGGATCAGGTCGCAGAAATAAAAACAAGCCAGCAAAACGATATTCGAGAGATGGTAGAGTCTCACAAAAAAACGCTTGATGGTGCAAAACAAAAATTCGCAAAAGAAAAAAGTAAATTTGACGTATAATTTTAGGAACCTTTAGGGAGAAGCATGGAAGCTAATAACAACACAAACAGCATTTTTATCAACGGAAAAGCACAGATTATCGAAATGCTTCAACACATGCCGCGCGAAGAACGCGCACGTCTCTTAAAAAATTTAAAAGTCAGAAACCCACAATTAGCAGAAGAACTAACTGAACAATGTTTTACTTTTTCAGACCTAGATAATCTTTCGGATAATGATCTGCAAATGATTTTCCAATATATAACAGCACCTATTTTAGGGATGGCCCTAAAAAATATCGAACGATCGTTTCAGCGCCGCCTACTCTCACTTGCTGGGCGTGAATATGCTGAAGAAGCCTTCCGCGTTTTAAAAACAAGCTATGCAACAGAAAAACGTGATATTAAACGCGCTCAAAACAAAATCATTGAAGTTCTCGTTTCTTTAAAAAAGAGAAGACAGATTAATCTTTAAAAGATCTCAGCGCGACTTATATTTATCTAGAGAATCGAGATACCGCTTCTCTTCTTCTTTGGTTAAGACAGTTCCTGGATTATTTTCGCCGGTGCTTAGGTGGTGCTCTTCAATGATCTCCTCTGTCATCTTTAAACGATCACAGAGAGTTTCGAACATTTCAGAAACCCAAGATGGGCCATTTTTAATAACTGAAAGAATATCTTTTTTTTCCACTAAAACTAATTCCACTTCCGTTTTTGCAATGGCGGCAAAATCAGTTTCACTATTCATTAAAACACTAACTTCATTTAAAATTTCTTTTTCTTTGCAAAGTTTAGTCACTAAAAGATGTTGTCCACTCGTTTTAACCAAGTGAACATGCCCTTTTTTTACCAAATAAAGATATCGAGGTTTTTCACCCTGAGCAAAAATAACATTTCCTGCTGAATAAGAAACTGGCAGCTCTGTGCTTTTACCCAATGATAAATTGCTCATCTATTTCCCCTTGTATTAAAACACCGTAGCGAAGGCCTCTGGTTGAAATTTGAATTTTTTCGATATTAAGTTTTTCACCAATCATTTCAGCTGCAGTAGCTGCGGCCGCAAGCATTGGAGCTCTTTTTCCAAGATAAGGAAATAATAGAAGTAAATTTTGAGCATTGGTTTTTTGCAAATCGGCACTAAACTCTTTGAAAGAAGAAAACTTAATATTAAGTCCATCTATTTCTTTATCTTTAAATTCATTATGTCCTAAAAACATGGAAGCCAATGAAGTCATACTCCCAGCAACACAAAGAAGACTTTTCGTGTGATAGCCAGATAAATCCTGGTTTAAAATGTCTCTCATTCTCGCTTCAAAAATATTTTCAGCTCTCCAATCTGTTGCTCTTACTGATCCCACCGGTAGACTAATGGTTGAGAGAATCTGAAAAGGATGAAGTTGAATACGAATAAGTTCTGTTGAAGCTCCTCCCATATCCATGATAACAAGATCATTTTCGCCAACAACGGCCGAGGCTACACCAAAAGCTGTATAGTAAGCTTCCCCAACGGCAGATATTTTTGTGATATTAAATCCCAATTCAGATTTTACTTTAAGAAAGAATTCATCTGCATTACTTGCAACTCTCGATGCTTCCGTGGCCGTAACTAAAACATCTAAAGGTTTAACATTAATTTTTGCGAGTTGATTTTTATAATCTTTTAATGCTTCAAAAGTTGCCTTCATTGAATCGGGATGAAACATTTTAGTTTTATCTAAATCTTTTCCTAGCGATGTAATATAAGAGAGATTTAAAAGTTCTTTCTTGATTTTTTTATTAGCCTCATCCCATTCGACGGCCAACAAAAGAACAGAATTTGATCCTATATCAATACTAGCTCGAATCATTTTTTTTCCACGATTGCTCTTACATTGGCAGGTGATGTTGGATTAATGACTCCGTTCTCGCAAATAATTCCTGTAATACAAGAGTGGTCTGTTACATCGAAACTTGGATTTAAGGCCTTTGCCTCTGGGTGAGCGATATGAAGATCTTTATATTTTAAAATTTCATTTTGGTCGCGAAGTTCAATCTCAATTTGATCACCCGTTTTAAGATTTAGATCAAATGAACTAATTGGGGCCACAATATAAAAAGGCACTCCATAGTGTTTAGCGATGATACTTAAACTGGAAGTTCCAATTTTGTTAGCAGTATCACCATTTTCAACAATGCGATCAGCTCCTGCGAAAATAGCATCCACCATTTTGTTTTTCATTAAATAAGAAGCTGCGCCTTCTACAACAATCTGATGATCAATGCCTTCTTTTAAAAGTTCGAAACTAGTCAGTCTTGATCCTTGTAGATAAGGTCTTGTTTCAGAGGCATATACTTTTTGAATTTTCTTTTGTTTGTTCATATGAACAATTACACCGAGAGCAGTTCCTAAAACCCCACAAGCAAGAACTCCCGTATTACAAATGGTCATGACGTTAAGCGGGCGATCGCCGTAAATTTTTTTAAGCTCAGCCTCCGCAAATTTCGCCATTGTGAGATTTTTTTCATAAAGATTATTCATCTCTTTTTTGGCGTGCTCGACTAATTTAGGATAAAGAGCATTCATGTGTGTTTCAGCCCGTGCCATCTCCACACAGCGATCAATTTCAAAAGCGAGATTCACCGCTGTTGGGCGAGAACTTTTTAAATAGCCTGCAGCTCTTTCAAATTGTTCAAAAGTGCTTTTGGGATTGTGTTTTAAAAAAAGCGCCATTCCCCAAATGCCAGTGAAGCCAATTAAGGGAGCTCCTCGCACCACCATGTCTTTAATAGCTACATAGCAGTCTTCAATAGTTCTAGCTGTCATGTAAACTTCTTCAGTCGGAAGAAGTCTTTGATCAAGCAACTTTAAAATATCGTTCTCATATTTAAGAGGCAGTAATGCTGTCATTTTTTCTCTCTATTTTTTCTTTAAAAAGCTGTCCAATAAACCTTTTACTTTTTCTTTTGCAGCAGCAGGTACAATTTTATCAAGATTTTTGTCGATCACTTTTTTTAGTTCTTCCTGACCTCTAGTTTTTACTGCACCTTTGGCAAGCTTAGAAACCGTGTAGCCATAGTCTGGTTTCATGTCAAAGCCTGGCCCTGTTACACGAATTGGAAGAACCTTTGTTCCAACATTCGCCAGAAGTACTTCAGAAATTTTTCCAGTGTTATCGACAAAATTAACTTCCATTGTAGATAGCTTTGATGAACCTGATTGTGGATAGATGTCACCACTTCCACTCACTTGAACTTTTTTATCGATTCCAATGAAATCAAAAGAAGCAATATTGTATTGAGTGTTTGTAAAACGGCCTTTCATTGTAAACGTTTCAAAGTTCCCATCAATTTTTAATTGCTTATCTTTCATTTTATCTTTTACAACTGGGATATTAGCAAGCAATGGATTGATATAATCTGAAATGTTTAATTTTTTAATCTCACCTTTTTTAGCATCAGCAACAACATTCACGTCGTAAACTGGAGGTTTGGCACTTTTATACATTGTCGCAGTTCCATTAACTTTTCCACTGAATATTCCACTAAAGTTTTCAATGAAAGAAGGAAGGAATGCCTTAAATGATGACATATTTAAATTGGCAATTTCTAAATTAAACTTTGAATCACTAGAATTTTTTCCTAAATTCATTGTTTGAGTTAGTTTTCCAGTTCCCTTCGAAAATTTAAAATTCATATTATCAATAGCGATAGCAGTTAAACTTGTTACTATTTTTCCATGCCCCGAGAAGTCTTCGCCACCAATATTGATATTGTTCCATTCAACATTCACGCTTGATGGAGGAAGGCCAGCTGAAGGTGCTGCTGCTTGCTCTGTACCCGCTTGAGCAGTTTTTGCAGATTTTTTTGATTCTTCTGCTTTAGATTCTTCAGGCTTTTTATCCCACAGTTTTGAGCGAATAAATTTTTCAGGTACCTTCATACCACTTGCAACAATCCTAATATCAAATGGGTGAAGTTTGGCCATATCAAATTTTTCGTTTGGATCAAATTGTCCGCTGATAGATGTATTAACGACACCTTCTAAAACTTCCGTCTTAACTTTGGCAGAAAGATCTTTTCCTTTAAAATCTCCAGTGACTGTTGTGCTAGCAGAAATGCCATCTTTTGAATAATTGATTCCTGGAGTGATCGCAAAATTTATGTTGGCGTTGATTTTTTTATCTTCGCCATACTCGACATTTCCTTTGGCTGAAAGTTTTGCTTTAGACATATCAATTGATTTATCTAATCCCATGATGGCCGCAACATCTTTTAACACGATGTCAGCATTGATATCGCTAATCTCAATTTGTTTCGTCATTTTAAAATTGGCTGCAATTTTATTTTGAGATTCAAACGTTGTAGTTAGCTTTCCTGATAACTCGCCATCTTTTTTCAAGAGAACATCGATGTTTGTTGTAATTTCAGGAAATTTCCACTCAAGTCCTGTTTTGGAAATATTATTTACTTTTACAATAACAAGAGAAGAGATCGAGCCATTTTTCATAAGGTCGGCAATGTTAAATTCACCGATAGCTATTGTATCAAAGGCAACAACCGATTGATCCTTCATCGTAAATTTCGCGTTTGAGGCAACTTCAAATGCCGTTGATGTTTCGAAATTTAATCCTTTAATCAAAAAGCGAGAAACTTTAATTTCTCCCTTGGAGTTATCTCGCAATGAGTATCTAACGGCTACATCTGATAACTTTACATTGATTTTACTTTTTCCAAAAAATGCAAGAGATGAACTTGCACCACCTTCTTTTTTGGATTCTTCTTCTTTTTTCTTTTCTTCAGGAGTTTTCTTTTCTCCCATAGCGTAGGTCCAGTTATTCCCTTCTTTGAATTCGTGATAATTCATCACTGGCGCATCAAGTTTAATTTCCACAACTCCGGATCCCGTTAAGATGGCCCAGATTGGAACCTTTACAACTAATTGATCCACAGACACCATATCGACGCTTTGGTTATCTTTAGTTGTCTTAAGTGCTAATTTTTCCAAATTAATTTTAAAGTTTAGCCCCCACCCAATCTGAACATTTTGAAGAGTGACATCCGCTTTAGGGAAAACTTTTTTAGTTTGTTCAATTGTTAATTTTTTAATTTCTTCTGGTCTAAGCTTTGATGAAGCATAGTAAAAGAGTCCTCCAACCAGAATTACAAAAATTGCCAGAGCAATTCCTAAAATTTTCATCTTACTTGATTTCATTTTTATTCCTTATACCATTTCATGGTTAACATTTTTATTTTTCTTATTATTTTTCGAGTCATTTTTTTTAGCAATTTTTAAAAGTTCTTTCAAAGGTCCGATCAGCGGATTTCGCTCATTGAATTTGTAGAGACGCGATCTGCCTACTACTCGTGAAATAAGAAAACCTGCTTCTTCAAATCTTTCGAGTTGTTTTTTTATAGGATCAAGGGCCGTGCTGTGTTGTTGAGCAATGGCAGACGCATGCAATTCTCCATGATTAAAAATAGAGAGCATGACTTTTTCAGCAGATTTATTTCCGAATAGACCTTCAAGCATGAGAGAGATTATCAACTAAACACTAGTCATTATCAACTACATTTTAGTTATAGCTTATTTATGAGATGCTTGCGTTGAGAGTAGTAGATTCCAGTTTGTCCCGAGAAAAGATAACTCATGACGACAGCAATCCCCGCATATACAGCAATCTCAGGTCCAAAAAGTTTTAGAGCTAAGAATATGCATGCAATAGGGGTGTTGGATGCACCTGCAAAAACTGAAACAAAGCCCAGTGCTGCCAATAATGGAATGGCCATCGGGAGAATAAGACTTAAAGCATTACCCAGAGTGGCTCCCATATAAAAAAGCGACATGACCTCTCCACCTCTAAAACCTGAGCCCACAGAAATCGCTGTCATAAAAATTTTGCCTAAGAAATCCCAAGGATAAACGTGAGCTACAAAACTTTGATTGATGATATCCTCACCTAAGCTCATATAGCGATCCGTTCCTGTCGCATAAAAAAAGAGCACAACAAATAGTCCGCCAAAAAATGGCCGATAAATTGAAGTGCGGCAATGTTTCGCCAATAGATCTTTCACAGCGTGAAGGAGCCAAACAAAAAAGCGTGCAGCCAGTCCAAAACTAATTCCCGCTATAGCTGCAGACAAGATTGTAGGCAATGAAAGAGCTGGAGCAGAAATCAATCCATAGTTAGCGTAATTAATTCCCAAAGCAATGGCGGTAAAATAACCAACAACGCCAGAAACTAAACAAGGAAAAAGAGCTTCATAAGTTATTGAGCCAACCTGCAAAACTTCCATTCCAAAAATAGTTCCCGCGATCGGTGTACCAAAGATAGCTGAGAATCCGGCACTCATCCCAACCATCAAGATGATTTTGCGATTTGAAAAAATATGACCTGTGTATTTTGAAAACTGGTCACTGATCCCTGACCCCATCTGTACCGCGGCCCCTTCTCGTCCAACTGAGGCCCCGAATAAATGAGAAAGAATGGCACTAAAAAAAATCATCGGAACCATTCGAAAAGGGATGTGCTTTTTTGATTCATGAATTTCATCAATAATGAGATTATTGCCAGCATCAACTTCTTTGCCGAAGCGAGAGTAAAACCAAGCGACCAAGACACCAACAATTGGAAGGAAAATAACTAACCATGTATGAGCGCGCCTAAAGTCGACAGCCCAGTTAATGCCTTTAAAAAAGGCAACGGCGGCAATTCCTGCCAGTAGCCCCACGAGGCTAGAAAGAACAGTCCATTTAAATAGAGATCTAAGCATAGAATATTTTTACGTAAATTAACTCATTTGTCTTGTTACTTTTTATTCTAACAGCAAACTTTACCAAATTCTTCATTCGCTGCCGAGATGAGATATAATAAGTCTAACTTTGTATGGAGTCAGAGGCAAAAATGAATTCACTTCAAAAACTGCTAGATATCTTAACAGCTGCACATGTTTGGACTCGCTTAACTTTTCACAATTCGTGGGGAATCATTAACGTCTTTTATATGGTCTGGGTTCGCCCTATGCCAGGTGGTTTGTTAAAACATGATCACCCTTTAATTACAGGAATCAATCCGGAAACTGGCGACTTTATCTGGAAACAAAATATTATTTTTCAATCTGTCAGAAGCGAAGAATTTGCAGATGGCCCAAGCGACGAAGAGATTGTCTGCTCTGTTGGTAATTACATGAGAGAAATGGCAGAGATTTCGGCTTGCAGTCCTCAATTCCCAAAAGGGAAACCAGATCGCATGCCTCCGGCCATCAATTACATCCATGGTTGTGTTCATTACAATGGGGGCTACCTGATATTTAATGATTTCAAAGAAGCTATCTCACATTTTTCAAATAAAGATTTCCAAAATTCCTTCAAACGTTTTGTAAAAGAAGAAGGGCGTGAGCCGGTGACTCTTTTTAGAAATCGCAATTACGATCGTATGGAATATTTAGAATTTGTTTGTTTCTTGAGAACTATTTTTCCATGGTTCTCAAATACTAATGGAAATAAAAATAGAATTGGTTGGGGGAATCCATCACCTTATCCATCGGCCAACACCATCACTGGTTACTGGATGGATGACACCTACAAAGTCTTGACAGAAGAAGGTAGAAATACAGTTTGCAGAGGTCCGATCACCAAGAAGTACTTCACAGAAAAAGTTTATGTTGGAGAAAGAACGACAACCAAACCGACAGAAAGATTCCTGGCCAAATTTACGGATAAGCGAGTTCTCATGCGTGGTGAAAAAGGCAATATGTTTTTTGTAGATTTGAGAAAACTGAATCAAGGGTTCAGATTTGACCCTTCCAAAAAGCTTCCCACCATCGCTGAGCGATTGATAGAAAAATGCTTTGATAAGATCAGCTAACTAAACGGCTGTAATTACAAGGATCTCCCCACCTCTCTTTAGAGAGATGTCTAATCCTTTTACAGATTATCGAGTAATAAGTTCAAGGCCCCTGTAGATGGGGCCCAATCTCTTCTATCATTGGCAAAATGAGAGAAGAAAATGTTATTAATGTTTCCGATGAAGTGACTAAGGCCGATGGCTCAAACGATGGCATTTGGTACTTCGGTGAAAGATTAAATATTGAAAACGAACTGATTATTGGATTTTCTCCAACTAATTATCACTGCTTCATTATCTGCGGTGAGCTTGAATTTCATCCTCGCTTTAGTATCAACCTCTGCAAAGTGCAGCCATCAAGAAAAAATAATGTACGCGCAGCTCTTTTTATTCGAATTAAAAATATTTCAAAAAACGATATTTTGAATTTTCAACAATACTTGATGGATATGAAAGACAAAAGAACTCCAACCTGTCATCAGGGACTTCTTCAGGTTATGGAAAGAGGAATTGGAATAAAAATCCCAAAACATTCAATTTTTAAAACTAATCCGAAGTCATTTCTTAAAGGAATATTAGAGAAAGGATTAATCGACAAAAACAACACCACACTAGAGCTTGAAATTTATAAAACGAGAAATAAATCTCTTAAAGATATTTACTTCGATATCAGCATAGTAAGATGGCGCTATGGATGGATCTTTGGTTTATTCAACATCCATTACCGCATTCTTAAAATTTTTAATCCAAACATCCTGGTGAGATAGTAATGACCGAAAGAACAAAGATAATTTATCATCGAATTCTTTTGATTCTTTCAGCCGCTCTTTTGATCGGTCTGGGTTTTTATGTTTATAAACACAGTTCATCATTTGCAAAAATCAAATCCATTAACATGGGGCTTATTTTACTTTTGGTAAGCATTCATGCATTCAATTATCTCCTTCTTGGAATCACCCATTTCTATCCGTTAAAAAAACACAATATCCACTTAAAACCAAAAGAATGGTTTGGCCTTTGTACAGTTTCTGAACTTTTCAACATGCTTCTTCCGGCAAAAGGTGGAACTGCTATACGCATGATGTACATCAATGAAAAAAAGGGGCTGGAAATAAGAGAATTTCTCTCTATGGGACTTGCTGTTGTCTTGACAGGTTTTTCTCTTCTAGGAATAGTCGGGACAATCTACTGTCACTTCTTCTTAAATAAACATAATCTTGTTTTCATTGCACTCGAATCTCTTTTTGTAGCCTTAACGATTTCATCTTTTCTTCTCATTTTTGCTTCAGAACTATTTACGCGTCTTCTAAAAATGGAAAGAAAATATTCTCCTAAAAAATATCTTGCTGATAAAAAAATCGTAATCGTTTCTATTTCAGCCTATCTTGGAATGTTTATTCTCTACCCTGTTAAAGTTTATCTTTCCTTTAAAGCGATTGATGTAAATATTCACCTCTTAGATTCTTTTGAAATCAGCTTGATTCTTTTAGCTTCTTCATTCTTTCAAATATTGCCAGGAAATATTGGTGTAAAAGAAATGGCCACGGCTTACATTGCTCAACAATATGGAATTCAATTTGAAACAGCTCTTTTAGCAAGTCTTGTTGACCGAGCGATTCTTCTGCTCTTTCTTTTTCCGCTTGGATCATACTTCTATTGGGATTTATTGCTTGAAGCGAGCCTTCCTAAAATTAGATTGCCGAGAACGTTGGCATCTTCTCGAATACCTCTTATAAATCTGCTGGTGAAATTGCGCTGAGAACCTCGGCCTAGATAAAATAGTCCTTCCATCTCTTGAGATTCAAAATCATCTTTTAAGTGAACTTTGAGAGGCTTAAATCCTGTGGCAAATATAATGGCATCGATCTCTGCACTTTTTCCATCGGTGAATGTAACTTTCTTGTCTTCAATTTTTAAGATATCTCCGACGAGATCTACTTCATCTTCGATAATTTTTAATACCGAAGAATTCATTGGTACCTGAAGTTCTTTTTTTAAATTACCAGTAAGTTTTTTGGCGATGGCTTCATAGATATTCAGATTTCTAAGATAATGATTAAGAAAAAAAGGTGGGGAGCTAAAGGTGATTTTGCTCCTGCTTGAAAGAAACAGTCGATGATTTTTTGTAGACGCTAATTCGGTGATAAGTTGTCCACCCGAAAGGCGCTTGCCCACGATCAGAATATTTTTAAAGTGATCAAATTGCTGCTTATTTTTGTAATCCTTAAAATGCATCATCAACGGCGGTGTGCCGGTCACTGGATAGTTTGGTGTGAATGGAAAATGGAAATAACCTCGACAATCTACCACTAGTTTTGCCTTGAAATTTCCTTTTGAAGTTACAAGATTAAAGAGATCGTTTTCTTTTTTAACCTCTTCGACCTTAACTTGGGTTTTAATATTTAACTTATGATTGGCCGCAAATTGAGATAAGTAATCAGCAAACTCATTTGCGCTATGGGCCTTATTAGGGTTACTTAAAACGAAGTCTTCTTTTAACAAATAATTAGACTTCCATAATGTTATCAGATGAAGATGGTCTGGCATTTGTCTCCAGGAAGAGCCAGCTGCGTCGTTTTGTTCAAGGATAAGATAATCAACTTTTAACTTTTGGAGATGATAACCGAGGCTAAGCCCCGAGGGTCCCGCTCCAATAATAAGCACATCTCTTTGACTTCCTGAATTGACATTATTTTCCATAAGGTAATTTTAATTCATTCTTAAAAATTATTCATTATAATAAATGGATGACTTTAGTACCTACGATTATATCGGCAATTGTTTCAATTTTGTTATGGCTATATATTAGGCATAATTTCAAGCGCAACTTCGTAAACCTATTTCAAATAAATCCAAAGTGGATTTGGGCATTTGATTTTCTTTTTTTGTTCTGTGGATTTTTTAGATTCATTTATCGTTTACAAAACTCTTACATTAAAAATTCTTTTTTCTATTTTTTAATGAACGCAAGCTATGTTCTGCTGGGCTTTTTGGGGTTATTTATTCTTGTTTTTATTCTCCTCGATATCAGAAATTTGTTCGATAAATTTTTTCATCGTCCTCATCATGTTGATATCGATCACTCTAGAAGAAATTTTTTCAAAAAGAATCTGGCCATTACCGGAATTGCCACCAGTACAATGATTTCTGGGGTTGGATTTGCCAATTCTTTCAATCCCCAAGTAAACACAGTCCACATTCCTCTTCCCAAAGAGCATGAAAATTTAGACGGCTTAAAAATAGTTCAGTTGTCTGATATCCATATAGGGCCAACGTTAAAAAAGGAATTTTGTGAAATGCTTGTAGAAAAAGTAAACGCACTGAATCCCGATCTCGTGACAATCACAGGAGACATGATCGACGGACAAGTAAGTTATGTGCAAGATGACCTTGCACCTTTCCTTAACTTTAAATCTCGACTGGGAACTTATTTTGTTACAGGCAATCACGAATACTATTGGTATGCGGATGAATGGATCGAATGGACAAAAAATGCAGGAATGAAGCCCCTCATTAATGAAAACATAAAACTGTCTCACAATGATACTGATTTTTACCTCGCGGGTGTTAATGATCCAACAAGCGTGAGACTTGATAGAAGTAATAAGACAGATCACAAAAAAGCCGCAGCAGGTATTCCCTCTGAGGCTTATAAAATTCTTCTTGCCCATCAACCGAATGCTTGTTTTAAAGCATGCAAAGAAGGATTTCACACTCAACTTTCAGGACACACTCATGGCGGCCAAGGTTTTCCATGGAATATTATCGTTATGCTCGTGCAGCCTTACGTGAGAGGACTCAACAATCATGAAGGCATGAATGTATACGTCCATAGTGGTACAGGATTCTGGGGACCGCCAAATAGATTTATGGTTAACTCTGAAATTGCAGAAATCATTTTTAAAAAAACATAGGGTATGAGCTTTGATTTTATCATTTGAAAAAAAAATTCAAGAACACAAAATAGATCTCACAAGAGTTTCGATTGATACTTTGCAAATCAATATGGGGAAACTCTGCAATCAAGCCTGTCTTCACTGTCATGTAGAAGCAGGGCCTCTTCGATCTGAAATTATGGAAGAGAAAACCCTTGATCGAATAATCGATCTGATGAAACTCTCTCCAACTCTAAAAACCATCGATATCACGGGTGGAGCACCAGAGATGAATCCTCACTTCAAAAAACTAGTGATGGCCGCTCGTTTAATGAATTTAGAAGTCCTCATCCGTTGCAATCTTACTATCTTCTTTGAAGCGGGTTTTGAAGATATTCCAGATTTTTTCAAAGAACAAAAAGTCCATGTCATCGCCTCTATGCCTTGCTATACAAAAAACAATGTCGACAAACAAAGAGGAAATGGCGTTTTTGACAAAAGTATTGAGGGCCTAAAGAAATTAAATTCTTTAGGGTTTGGAATTTCAGGGACAGGACTGCTTCTTGATTTAGTCTACAACCCAGGTGGAGCTTTTCTTCCGGGAGCTCAAACGAAGCTTGAAGCTGATTATAAAAGAGAATTAAAACAATATTTTAATCTTGAGTTCAACAGACTCTACACCATTACCAATATGCCAATTAAAAGGTTTCTGGATGATCTTCATCGCCAGGGAAAGTATGTTGAGTATATGAATCTTTTAGTTAATAATTTTAATTCACAGGCTGCTAACGAAGTTATGTGCAAGACACTTGTATCTATCGGGTGGGATGGACAAATTTACGATTGCGATTTTAATCAGATGCTGGAGATTCCAGCCAATGATAAAAAAACAAATTTGTGGGACATAAACCGTTTTGAAGATTTAAGTAATAAAAAAATTGCTCTTGCGGATCACTGCTATGGCTGCACGGCTGGCGCAGGAAGTTCTTGCGGAGGAGCACTAGCATAGGAAGTTTTATGAATAGCATTGATAGCATTAAAGAGTATTACGGAAAAATTTTAAAAACGAACAATGACTTGAAGACTTCAGCTTGTTGTTCAGCGGAATCCATTCCAGTTCATCTTCGTGATATTTTAAAATTAATCCACGATGAAGTGGTGACCAAGTTTTATGGTTGTGGCTCACCTATTCCCTTTTTAGACCTGGAAGGAAAAACCGTATTGGATTTAGGAAGCGGATCTGGACGAGACTGTTATATTCTATCAAAGCTAGTGGGCCCAAAAGGAAAAGTTATCGGCGTCGATATGACGGACGAGCAATTAGAAGTTGCTCGAAGACATCAGGACTTTCATAAAAAAGCCTTTGGATATCATGAATCCAATATTACTTTTGTAAAAGGATATATCGAAGATTTAAAATCTGCAGGAATCGCTGAAAACTCTGTCGATCTGGTTATATCAAATTGTGTGATCAACTTATCCCCTAACAAGAAAAAAGTTTTCGAAGAAATTTTTCGCGTGCTAAAACCAGGTGGAGAACTTTATTTCTCCGATGTGTTTTCTGACAGAAGAATTCCAAAGGCGCTAACAGAAGACCAAGTCATCTTGGGCGAATGCCTGGGTGGCGCCCTTTACACTGAAGACTTTAGAAGAATGATGTCTGAGGTTGGCTGTGCTGATTATAGAAGCATGAGCAAAACTAAAATTGAAGTAAACGATAAAGAAATAGCTAAACGCACTGGCAATATACAGTTCTATTCCATAACTGTTCGTGCTTTTAAACTAAATCTCGAAGATCGCTGTGAAGATTTCGGCCAGGTTGCTTATTATCTAGGAACAATTCCTGAATGTCTTCACAAGTTCGCGCTTGATGATCATCATCTCTTTGAAACCAACAAACCGATGTTGGTGTGTGGAAATACGGCCGATATGATTAGCCAGACTCACTATAAAAAACATTTTAAAGTGGTTGGCAATAAAGAAAATCATTTAGGGCTCTTTGATTGCGCTCCAGCAAGTGCGACAGCGAATGATCAAGATTGTTCAACCGGTGCTTGTTGCTAAATGAACGATTTAAGCATCGTCATTCCTGCAAAACACCAAGAAAACTTTTGGCAAGATCTCCTTGCTGAACTTCTTTCTATTCAAGGTGAATTTGAAATTATTTTAGTTGGTCCTGATTTTGAACATATTAAATCAGATAATCCTCGCGTACGCTTTGAGTACTCAAAAGAAGGTCGCGCTAGACAGTTAAACCATGGTGCAAAGGTGGCAACGAACACCTACATTTGGTTTTTGCATGCTGACTCCAGACTCTCCAATAGATCTATTCAAAAGATTGAGACAAAACTAAAAGAAAACTCCGAGGCCATTTACTTTTTTGACCTGAACTTTTTAACAGATGGCCCGCGTTTGATGATACTAAATAGTATCGGTGCTTATTGGCGTTCTCATCTGTTGAAGATGCCATTTGGTGATCAAGGCTTTTTCATGGCCAGAAGAACATTCTTTTCCCTGGGAATGTTTGATGAATTGGCCCGCTATGGGGAAGACCATCTCTTTATTTGGAAAGCTCATCAACGAGGTGTTCCCGTCTTGCCAGCCTATGCTGAACTTTTTACGAGCGCAAGAAAATATAAAAATTTGGGGTGGATTACAACAACCGTTCGCCATGTGATTCTTACTTACAAACAAGCATTTCCTCAGTGGATTAAATATCTCCGATTAAAAAACAGAAGAAAGCATACTTCTGCGATTGCAATTTTTGTTAAAACACCAGGCTTCTCTCCTGTGAAAAGCAGATTAGCTGCAAGTATCGGACAAGAAAAAGCAGAAGAATTTTACAAACTTTCTCTTAAGGCCACTTATGCTGTTGTCGCCCAGGCCATTCAAAAAAGCGAAGGAAAAATTGAAGCCTATTGGGCAGTAGCTGAAAAAGACCAACTTACAAATCCTTTATGGAATAGCTTTAAAACAATTCCGCAAGGAAGCGGTGGTCTCGGTGAGAGACTATCCAGTGTCTACGCTAAACTTCAAAAACAACATAAGAAAGTTTTTCTAATTGGCGCCGATCTCCCTCATCTCAATTACAAAGAACTACTTCGCGCTCAGTTTAAACTGACTTCTTCATCTGAATATATATTGGGTGAAACAGACGACGGCGGCTTTTATTTATTCGGCGGAAGAGGAATTATTGAACGCGCTGTTTGGAATTCCATCCCTTATTCAAGCGAAGAAACTGCAACTGCACTTATTCAAAAACTGGGCAAATCTCATTTTCTATATCTCGATAAAAACTTTGATATTGATTATGTAGAAGATTTGAAGAGACTTGCGGAGTATCCGACGGACGCGTTACTTGATGAGCAAAGACAAGTAATCGAGTGGGCCAAGAAAATCTCAGCAGATAATTAGAATTAAGTTATAGAATTAAATATTTTTTCCCTTGGTAAAATGATTCCTCATCCTCCTATAATTAAGTATTAAACCTTTTTCTTTGGAATAAACACTCCATGAATTGGTCATTTCGCACGCGAATCACATTACTCTCTATCACTTTAGTGCTAATTCCAACTATCATTGTGGGAACTCTTGGCTATTGGACCTCTAGTGAGGTCATCAAAAAAGAAACCATTCGCTCGGTGGGAATTGTTGCTAATACCAAAAAAGAGAATTTGCTTTTTAGATTGAGTAGACAAACAGGACGTGCCAGAGAATTTTTGAACTCAATTCCATCTACTTGTTTACTAGATGGAAAGATTGATCAGCTTTGTGCTCAACGACTGCTCTCTTTCTTTATGAAAATTGAGTCCGTGATCGACGCTGATATTACTATTCCTGGAGTACTTAATATTCGTCAGGGACCAAGTGCAAATACGCTCAAAGAGCATCTTCCATTCACTAACGAGCAATTAGCACAATTTTCTTCACGTTCTGATATAGTACCAACTTATATTATCGAGGCCCATGGACAGACACCTGGCTCACTCATTACTTTACGTTATGGAACAAAATTAATAGAAGAGATTTTTAAAGCACCGGCCGAATTAGGAACTTCTGGCGAAACATTTTTGGCCGACCCAAAAGGTTTTTTTCTAACACAACCCAAATTTCCTGGTCATAAAGGAGAAAGCCACCCAATTGATGCACACCCAATGAAGGCTTGCCTAGCTAAGCACGATTCAGAAATGCTCGCTGGAGATTATCGACCTGCCCCAGTTATCCATGCCTTTAAATATATTCCAGAGATTGGTGGTGGATGTGTCATGGCCCATATTCAACAGGATGAAGCATTTGCTCCACTGCATACACTTAGAAAAAGAATTCTATTTTTGGCAGCGGCTTTTGCTTTAGTAGCAATATCGATTTCCTTTTTGATTGCACATCGTCTTTCGGCGAAGTTTACTCAGCCGCTTTCAAAGCTCGTCGAGCGCATGAAAGCTGCACAAGCAGGGGATTTAGACTCTCCAGTTCCAATAGATGGTCCTAAGGAGATTATCATTTTAGGAAATGGCCTTGCGGAACTCGCCACTGAGTTAAAAAAGAATATTGAAGTCCGTGATGATTTTGTAGCGATCGTCTCTCATGATTTAAAAAATCCTCTCACTATTTTAAATCTTAATGTTTCTCGCTTGGAAAAAAATATCGTTGAACTAGGAAGTGAAGCGACGATCAAAGCTAAACCACAACTTACGGCCATACATAGAAATTTAGAGCGAATGGTAGAAATGATTGGATCTGTTCTTAGTATGACAGCTATTCGTTCTGGCAACTTCACCTTGGTTCGTGAACGTTCTAGTGTAAACTCATTGCTTGATGAACTTGTAGACAGTTTCAGCCTTCCTATGACTGAAAAGAAAATCTCTTTAAAAAAAGATGTTCCGGCCGATGAAATCTCGATCATGATGGACAGTGGAAGGATTCATCAGGTTCTTTCCAATTTACTGGGCAATGCTTTGAAATTCACTCCAGAGGGGGGAGAAATTGTCATACAGCTCATAGAGAAAGAAAATGAAATTCAATTAGGAGTTATTGACACCGGACCAGGTATTTCATCTGAAGATTTGGCCCACGTTTTTGAACGCTTTCATCAAGTTAAAAAAAGCGGTGATTTTAGTTCTGGGCTTGGTCTTCATATCGCAAAAGAAATTGTCAGTGCTCATGGCGGAAAAATCTGGGCGGAGAGCGAACTTGGAATAGGTACGCGATTTTATTTTACACTACCAAGTAAGGAAGATTAGAAAAAACCCTTACGCCATCACAATAGGCGCAAACTTCACCATAAATTTTTTGCGAGCACCGTCAGCGAATTTAATGAGAACTTTTTCATCGGCCCCACTTCCCTCGCTACTTTCAACTTTTCCAGCTCCATAAAGTGAGTGAACAACATTAGATCCTTTTGGAAATTTGGGCGCGTGAAAGGATTCGCGTGGAGCTGAAGCTGTTTCTTTTACTTGATAGACAACTTCCTCATCGTCGTAGCGAGTTTCTTGAGACTGATCATAAGGATCGTAATTATCGTTATATTTGCTCGCCCAGTTTGATTGAAATTCATTGGATCTGGAATTGTTATTTAATTTTTTCCAAGAGAATAGCTTTTCAGGAATTTCATCTATAAATCGACTTGGCCCATTGAACTTCACTTGGCCAAAGAGCATGCGGCCCTGGGCAAATGTAATGTAGAGCTTAATCATTGCTCTTGTCATCGCAACGTAGAAGAGTCTTCGCTCTTCTTCCATCGCGTTTTCGCCACCGTCAACGCTTCTATAGCTTGGAAAAACATTTTCCTCAGCACCAACAACAAAAGCGTGAGTAAACTCTAACCCTTTTGCTCCATGAACAGTCATGAGTGAAATCTCGCCTTGATTTGTAGCTGCGTCTTCATCGAATTCAGAGCTGGAATCTAGAGTGATTGTTTCAAGAAATCCACCTAGAGATGGGGCTTCAGTTGATTCTTCAAACTGAGTAATCGCGTTTAAAAGTTCGTCTAAGTTTTCAAGACGGGCCATGGTTTCATAATCTTTGTTTGCTTTTAAGAAAGCGTAATAACCTGATTCATGCAAAACTTTTTCATAAATAACCGACGGCTTAATTTTATTTTCATCAAGGTGACGAAGTTCATTGATCAAAGTAACAAATTCAGAAAGAGAAGATTTTATCTTTGCTGAAAGTTTTATGTGAGAATATTCTCCCGAGTTATCCACAATTATTTCAATAATTTCCCACAAGGATGTATTGGCATTAACCGCTTCAATCTCTAACTTTCGAAGCGAAGTTGCTCCAACTCCACGAGCGGGAACATTGATAATTCGGCTTAAGGCTAGTGAGTCCTTGGAGTTAATGATCAAGCGCATGTATGAAAGCATGTCTTTAATTTCTTTTCTCTCGTAAAACTTCACACCACCGACAACTCGGTAATTAATTTTATACTTGCGAAGAGCATCTTCTATTAAACGCGCTTGTGCGTTTGATCGATAAAAGACGGCCATTTCTTTATAGGAAACACCCTCTTTGAAAAGCTTATAGGTTTCCTGGGCAACAAACTCAGCCTCATCTTTATCGTTGAAGCACTCAATGATCTCGATGGCATCCCCTTCTGGGTTATCCGTCCACATGTGCTTGCCTTTTCTCATGGTATTTTTTTGAATCACACAAGAGGCAGCTTCAATAATTGTTTTACTCGATCGGTAATTTTGTTCAAGCTTTAGAACTTGCACGTCAGGAAATACTTTTTCAAAGTCTAAAATATTTCTGATATCAGCTCCACGCCAAGAATAAATTGATTGGTCTTCATCTCCAACCACACATATATTTCGACGTTTTCCACAAAGCATCTTGATCAATTCAAACTGTGCGCGGTTAGTATCTTGATACTCGTCTACTAAGACGTAATGAAATCGATTCTGATATCGATTTAAAACGTCTGGGAATTTTTCAAAGAGTTGAATGACTGCTGTAATCAACCCGCCAAAATCGACAGCATTGGCACGATGAAGTTCAGATTCATATTCTTCAAAATATCCAAAATATTCGTCTGATGGATCAGCTCCATCTTGCATTTCTCGACCAGGGTAATAGCCATTGTTTTTCAACGAATCGATATAAGATAAAATTTCATACGGATTAATTTCTTTTGTAGAAATTCCTCTTCTTTCTAAAAGGGATTTCGCAATCGCTTTCGACTCGCCCTCATCGTATATGGTGAAATTGCGGGATAGACCTAAGTAGTTTGCTTCAGACCTTAGAAGTTTCGCGCAAAAAGCGTGAAAGGTTGTGATTTGAAGAGCGCCAATATCAATTGAGGGAATCTCATGCGCAATTCTCTCGCGCATTTCTCTTGCTGCTTTATTGGAAAATGTAAGTGCCAACAACTGATGTGGGCTCAAATTTTTTTCATCCAATAAATAAGTAATACGCGTAACGAGGGTTTTCGTTTTTCCTGAGCCTGCTCCGGCCAAAATCATAACGGGGCCATCAGTTTTTAAAACTGCTTCTTTTTGAACAGGGTTTAGACTATCAAGATTCATAAGCTGACCGGTTAGCTATTCTACAGTCACTGATTTCGCCAAATTTCTTGGCTTATCGATATCAGTTCCTTTGAATTTTGCCATGTAGTAAGCAAGAAGTTGATTAACTACGTTTACATAAAGTGGAACAAGTTCATCAAGACCGTCAAAATCAAGTGGAATATAATAGTCACTTAATGCTTGAAGTTCTTGGTTTCCTCTTGGACCAACGCCAACAATAATTCCCTTTCTCGCTTTAATTTCTTGAATATTTGAAACTGTTTTTTCAAACAAATCTGGAGCAACAAGAGCGACGTTGACCATCTCTTCATCAATTAAAGCAATTGGCCCGTGTTTTAATTCCCCCGCTGCATATCCTTCAGCGTGAACATAGGCGATCTCTTTTAATTTAAGAGCGCCTTCTAGCGCGATTGGAAAATATGATCCTCTACCTGTGTAGAAAAATCCTTTACGGTTATAGATTGATTCAGCAACTGTTTTAATTGATTCACTAGTTGCTAAAAGTTTATCAATGCGTTCAGCAAGTAGAGCAAACTTGCCAGAGAGTTTCACTTTTTTATTTTCATCTTTTAAATCGCCAGAAAGAGCGGCACAAAGAAGTCTTCCAGTGAGCGCTTGTTGAGTAAATGCTTTTGTTGAAGCAACTCCAATTTCCACTCCTGCTCTGATTAATAAATTATCATCGCAATCTCTATAGAGTGTTGAGCCTTCAACGTTAACAATTGAAAGAGTTTTAATTCCTGCTTTTTTACATAATGATTGAGCTGCGAGCGTATCAGCTGTCTCTCCAGATTGAGAAACAAAAATTCCGACATCGCCTTCTCTTAAAATTGGATTTCTATAGCGGAATTCAGACGCTAGCTCTACGTTAGCAGGAATGCGATTGATTCCTTCCAAGAAATCGCGAATAACAAGACCAGCGTAAGCCGCTGTTCCACAAGCAGAGATATAAACTCTGTTTGGTTTATATGTCGCAATTTTCTCCAGCGATTCACGCCCTTCTCCGGCAAAATAGTAAGAAGTTAAATTGCGAATCAATCCCGGTTGTTCGTGAATTTCTTTGAGCATGAAATGTTCAAACTCGCCTTTTTCACTCACTTCCACTGACATATCTTGTTTTTTAGAAAGATAGCGTGTCGTCTTTTTAAGATCTAGTTCATAAAAATTCACTAAATTTTTATTAGCTCCTGAAAGATGAACAATAACTTCATCTTCTGGAAAATAAAGCTTGTGAACAATTCCAGCTAGAGCATAGGGATCTGATGAAACAAGAGCTTCACTTGTAATTTCATTAATTCCGCAAACAAGAGGTGCTCCTCTTTTTATCGCAAAGATTTCTCCAGTCTTTGGATAGAGAACAACGAAAGCTGAATTTCCATGAATGCGTTTGAACGAGTTTGAAATAGCTTCAAGAATCGGTACATCTTTTTTTAATTCAAAAGTAACCAGCTCCAAAAATGCTTCACTGTCTGTTTCTGATTTAAACTTTACTCCATGACCCATCAATTCTTTTTTAATCTCATTGGCATTTTCAATAATACCGTTATGAATGATGGAAAGAGTTTCATTGTTATGTGGATGGGCATTTACATCTGTCACTCCACCATGAGTGGCCCAACGAGTGTGGCCAATACAAGTGCGAGACACAATATTTTTTCCCTCAAGCTCATGTTTTAAATTATCGAGCTTTCCGGCCTTCTTGTAGTATTGCATGTGATTGTTTTCGTCTATAAAGCTAACACCAGCAGAGTCGTAACCGCGATATTCAAGACGACGAAGTCCTTCGAGTACGATTTGAACTGAATTTTGAGATGGGCCTAAATAACCGACAATTCCACACATAAAAACACCTGCTAAAAATGAGCTTCTACCATAAAAATATGGACATTCATTAATACCATTAGTCTATTGAAGTGTTTAGACTTTTTTATCTTCCTTAGTTTTTATGAATCGTTTGGCAATGCCTTCTTTGGTTATCTGCTGCCCTCTAGAGATCGCAAATGATCCATTAGGCATACTTTTAGTTATAGTTGAGGAAGAAGCAACGAAGCAATCGTCTCCAATTTCCACTGGGGCCACTGTCTGAGAATCTGAACCGATAAAACAATTTTTTCCAATCTTTGTGACGTGTTTATTCGCACCATCAAAATTGCATGTGATGAAGCCGCAACCGATATTCGTCTCTTCACCGATGAACGCGTCGCCGACGTAACTTAGGTGAGATACTTTTACGTTAGCTCCAAGCACTGATTTTTTGATCTCAACAAAATTTCCAATTTTTGCTTCTGGTCCAATGTCTGCACCTGGGCGAAGTCTGGCAAAAGGGCCTGCTTGGGCCTTTGAATGAAGGTGAGCTCCGTCCAATATAGAATATGCTAATACTTTAGCATTATCCTCAACTATTGAATTGGCTATCTGAGCACCCATCTCGATTGTGACGTTTTCGCCGATCTTCGTTTTTCCCGTTAAAAAAGTATTGGGATAGATGACTGATCCTGCGCCAACCTCTACTTCGCTGTCGATGTAGCAATGAGAGATATCGATAAAGCGAACTCCTGCTTCTCTTAGTTGCTTTTTGATTCTTTTTCTAAGCGCCTTCTCAACTTCTTCTAATTGAGCAAGTGTATTTACCCCTAAAAAGACTTCTGCTTCGGGGAAACAATGAGCTTTTACATTGAGTCCATCTTTAAAAACGTCAGTTAAATAAAATTCTCCTGACTTATTATTGGAATCAATTTCTTTTAAATGCTCCAATACATAACTTGTTTTTAAAATATACAGTCCTGAATTGACCTCTGTGATCTTTCTGATTTCATCGCTTGCATCTTTTTCTTCTATGATGTGAAAGCCTGTTTTTCCTCTGACAATTCTTCCATATCCTTTAGGATTTTTTTCAATAAAGCTTGCTGCAACTCCATCTAGTTTTTCTTCTTTTAGAAGATTAAGCATCGATGTTAAATCCTCTGCCGAAACCACTGGTGTGTCTGCACAGATAACAAGAGTATATTGAAAATTTTGTGTTTCATTTGAAGAATTGAAATAAGAGCGAAGAGCGTCTGCTGTTCCCAGCTGTTTTTCTTGTAGAGCAAAGCTGATCTCAGAGTAATTTTTCTCTATGTACGAGCGAACGAGTTCGCGCTGATGACCAATGACTGCAGTAATTTTTCCTTCAATATTATTCTGACTAAAAAACTTTTTTAGTTCTTTGATGGGAAAATCGATTAATTTTTTATCTAAACAGGGCGCTAAAGGTTTAGGTGCGTTTAATTTCAATCGCTTCCCTTCGCCTGCTGCTAGTATTACTGCCCCTATAGTTAAACTCATAACAGAACTCCCTCGTAATTCAGTCAGTCTATTCTTACCATTTTCATTTAGAACGCTGATTATTGCAATCAAGTATAGCCAAAAAATATCAATAAAAGTTCAGAAATTATTACTTTTTTCTTAAAGAGTTTTGTTCATATCCCGATTTATACATCTGAAAGCAAATGAATTTGCGAAGGCTAATCTTGGAGGATTAAATATGGTAACTAATTACGAGGGTGACAACATCGAACTTAAAGATCATCTCCCTCTCCTGCCAATTAGGGACATAGTCGTTTACCCATTTATGATTTTACCTTTTTTTGTGGGACGCGATTCCTCAATTCAGGCCGTAGATCATGCACTTAACAAAACAGAAAGACTCATTCTTCTCTCTAGTCAAAAAGACATGAAAGCAGAAGCGCCATCTCCAGATGAAATCTATGAGACTGGTACGATCGCGATGATCATGAGAATGAGAAAACTTCCTGATGGTCGAGTAAAAATTCTAGTACAAGGTTTATCGAAAGCTCGCATCACAGAGTTCACTCAAGAAGCTCCTTACTTTATGTGTAAAGTAATGAAGGTTTCTGATGTAGCAATCGAAGAAAATAATGTTGCAGCAAATGCTTTAATGAGAAACATTCGCGAGCAACTTGAAAAAGTTATTAACATGGGAAAAGTTCTTTCGCCAGATATTTTGATGATCTTAGAAGATATCAAAGACGCGGGAAGACTTGCTGATCTCGTAGCATCAAATTTAAATCTTCATGTTGCTGAGGCGCAGGCGATCCTTGAAACTCTGGATCCAATGGAAAGACTTCACCGAATTAATGATATTCTCTCTCGTGAATTAGAAATTCTAGCTATGCAAAATAAAATTAAAAGCACGGCAAAAGAAGAAATTTCTAAAACTCAAAAAGAATATTTCCTTAGAGAGCAAATCAAGGCTATCAAATCTGAACTTGGAGATGAAGCTCAAAAAGAAGCAGATGATGAGTTTGGCGAAATAAAAGAAAAAATTAAAAAAGCGAAGATGAGCGAAGAGGCGGAAAAAGAATCTTTGAAACAAATTGCTCGCTTAGAAAAAATGCATCCAGATTCTTCAGAAGCATCAATTCTTAGAACATACCTGGAATGGATGTGCGATCTTCCTTGGAGTAAATCGAGCGAAGAGCACATCGATCTCGATGGTGCACTTGAAATTTTAAATGAAGACCACCATGATCTCTTCAATGTTAAAGAAAGAATTTTAGAATATCTAGCTGTTAGACAACTAAAAGGACATGGAATGAAAGGACCTATCCTTTGTTTCTCTGGTCCTCCTGGTGTTGGTAAAACTTCTCTTGGTAAATCAATTGCTAAAGCATGTGGAAGAGAATTTGTTCGAATCTCACTTGGTGGTGTAAAAGACGAAGCAGAGATCAGAGGACATAGAAGAACTTACGTGGGAGCAATGCCAGGTAGATTCATTCAAGCTTTAAAGCAAGCAAAAACAAATAACCCAGTTATCCTTCTTGATGAGGTCGATAAAATGGGTGGTGATTTCAAGGGTGATCCATCATCGGCACTTCTTGAAGTTCTAGATCCGGAACAAAACTGTAATTTCCGCGATCACTATCTAAACATTCCTTTTGATCTTTCAAATGTTATGTTTATCGCTACTTCGAACGTGCTTGAGCAAATTCCAGCTCCACTTAGAGACAGAATGGAAGTAATCAATCTATCTGGTTACACTCAAGAGGAAAAAGTTGCGATCTCTAAAAAATATATCATTCCAAAACAAATGGATGAAAACGGAATCAATGATGAACACATTGCTTTCACTGATGATGGTGTTGCGAGCGTAATTAAGCACTACACAGCAGAAGCAGGTCTTCGTAATCTTGAGAGAAAAATTGGGGCCATCTGTAGAAAAGTAGCAATGAAAATTGCTAAAGGTGAAGCTGAAAAAACTCACATCATGAGTGAAACAGTCTTTAAACTTTTAGGACCTCCTGTTTATACAAAAGATGATGAAAAAGAAGTTGATGAAGTGGGAGTTGCTACAGGTCTTGCTTGGACAGCTCACGGTGGTGAAGTTCTTTACATCGAAGCGACAAAAATGAAAGGAAGAGGTTTAACCCTTACCGGTCAACTTGGCGACGTCATGAAAGAATCTGCTCAAACAGCTATCGGATACATCAGAAGCCAAGCAGCAGGACTCCACATTGATGAAGAAATTTTTGAGAAAAATGAAATCCATATCCACCTTCCGGCAGGAGCAACACCGAAAGATGGACCAAGTGCCGGGATCACCCTTGCAACAACAATCGTGTCTCTTTTAACAAGTACGCCAATCAGTCGCGAAGTTGCGATGACGGGTGAAATCACTCTGACTGGAAAAGTTCTTCCAATCGGTGGATTAAAAGAGAAAGCACTGGCAGCGATGAGAATGAATATTAAAACCATTATCATCCCTTGGAAAAACAAAAAAGACCTGGAAGATATTCCAGAAGAATACAGAGCAAAATTAACATTCATCCCTGTGAAAACAATCGATGAAGTTCTCGAAGTTGCTCTTGTGGGCTGGAAAGAGAAAAAGAAGAAGAAAGCCTACACTCGCTCAAAAGAGACTTTGCCGCCTGCAGCTGCTTAGTTGATGAGATTCTGAGTAAAATTGTCTGATTAAAAAAGAGAAACCAACAGCATTGTTGGTTTTTCTTTTTTTATTAGTCCTATTTCTTGTTATGATTACATTATAACTATCAATTAGGACACCACTATGAAGCCACCTCGCAATCATGACAAATTAAAAATTTTGATCGTCGACGATTCTGATTTCAACCGCCGCTCAATGGCAGAAATCTTAACCAACGAAGGCTTCAATGTTGTCGGACAGTCAAAAACGGCAGAAGAAGCAATTCAAATAGCTCATTCTACCAAGGCCAATCTTATTTTCATTGATGTCGTCATGCCAGATATCTCGGGACTTGAACTCGCTAAACATTTTCAAGAAAAACAGACATGGGAGCGCTTCCTAATCATGATGTCTTCGCTTAATATTGAAAGTGTAGTTATTGAATCCATTTCAAATGGAGCTGTCGATTTTTTACAAAAGCCATTTGAGAAAGAAGATTTAATTAAATCTGTAGAAAAGATTGAAAGGATTGTTGAAAATCACTAAGGAAGATTTATGTTTTTGGTTCGCTTTGTTTTTTATTTCACTTTAAGCTTTGCCATCCTTTGTATTCCCATTGGTGGAGGACGCCACCTATTTGATAAGTTTTATGGCCTTGTCACTCCTTATGCAGACAAGGCAGTAATGACAACTAAACAAAAGATCTCAACAACTAAACGCTACTCAAGAAAGCTATACTCTAATTCTGAGCCTTTCGAAAAAGATGAAATTCAAACCAAATTAGCAGGTGTGCAAAAAAAGATTCATAAAGAAATCAAGCACTCTGATGACACCTACACCGACGAAGAACGCGAGCGCCTAAGAAAGGTTTTAAGCAACGACGACAAATAGTCTGTAATAATTACCAGGGAACTTTCCATTCGACCAAAGCACATTGTATGAAGAATCCACTGTGATTTAGTGTTTAAAAAAAGGATGGAATATGAAAAAGATCTTAGGGATATTACTCGCTTCAGTTATGGCAACATCATGTATACATGGTAATCTTGATGTCAAAAAAGAATTAACTGTTAACAAGAAAAGTGGCTTTCTTTACCAAGGTAGAACAGAAGCAAAGATTAAGCCTGGACTTTATAGCGCTCGCCTGCACGCTATCAGCGATAAAAACTATACTTTAAAAGTTAATCTTGGTGGAAATGACAATGTCCTTATTCCAATCAAAGGAAAAAATGATCTAAAAGTTCCATACGATGGAAAAATTGCTATTTCTCACAATGAAATCGGACAACCTTTTGACGTCCAAGGTGACATCGATACATCTGTGAGAACAACGGAAAGAGTTCGCGGAACAGAAACTTGCTCAGTCGTAAGATATGAAACTGTCTGTAGATCTGAATGTGATAGATATACATGTCACCAATTCTGCCAAGACGTAAGTGTTTCATACCCAGGATACCGTGACGTAGAATTCCACAACCGTATCACTGGTCGCGATCTTTCAGTTGATCTAGTGAGCGTGGATAAACAAGAAGTACTAGCTAGTTTTCATGGTAACTCAACAAGTGTTGATCGCATTTACGATTACTATGGTGTTTGTCGTTAATCAAAATTACTTACAAAGATAAAAATAAAAGGCCCACCATTCGGTGGGCCTTTCTTTTTGTGTGTGTGGAGTGGAGAAATATCGTTTTATCTTATTTGCTAGTTGCTTTTGATCCTTGGTCATCCTTAACAGTTTCAGTTTCAACTGAGATTTTTTCTTTCGCTACTCTTGCACCTTGATCAGCATAAGGGCATGGGCTTTTTTGATCTTCACCAATTTCAGCTGACATTGCTCTTAAACCAAAAAATAAAAGTGATGCGATTACTAGTGCTTTCATAAATTCCCCCTGACGGTTTTTTTTAAGTTTTCTTGTTTTTTAATATTGCAGCGTTCGTGCCAAATTTCAGTGTTGCAATTTAAGCAAGTTACCTGTGTAAAAATTACGTTGTGACTAAAATGTGGACAGTGCTGTCGAAGAACTAGGCAGATATTAAAAAATAGCAGACTCGCAAACATAAAAAGGCCTAGTAAAAACTAGGCCTCTTCTATTTTTCGAAATGTTAAAATTGATTATTTTCTGATAGCTCCTACTTCTTTTTCAACTTCTTCCATATCAACGTTAGAATTCACGACTGGTTTTTCTTCTCTCTTTAAAGATTGGTTAGAATATGGACATTCACCTTTTCTATCTTCACCTATTTCAGCAGAAAATAAATTTAACGAGATTAAAGAAAGAGTTATTAAAGTTAAAAGTTTCATACAATTCCCCCTGTTCATTTGCTTATGAATACTGCACAAGGAATGCCAAACTGGAACTCGATTTTTTAATGAGTTAATGGAGGCGAAAATTGAAGACTGTTGAAAGCGCAAATGAACTGTCTAAACTTTAGACACTCATTAACGGCACATTTGATTACTTGGCTCAGACTGACAGAGAAGCTGTATCTCGTTATTTAGGTTGGCAATGGAAGCCTTAATGATGATATTTAAATCATCAATTTTATCCTGAATTTCTTGAACTTGATCATTCGATAAATCGGCCATCAAATTAGTTAGAACAGAAGTAGATGCCGAGAGCCCCCCAATCAAAGAAGCTATTTTTATGACCTTTACGTCGTCTTTAAAATAATGAGAGGCAATTGTACCTCCAAGAATGGTAAACGCTGTTACTGCATCAGCAACCTTTTTACTGTTCACAAAAATTTTCTTATGACTTTTTTTGCTTTTTTCTTCATCTAAAGCTGTGCTGTAAACAGATAATTGTACCTTTAACTCTCTCAAGGATTTTTTGAGAGTATCAATCGTTTCAAGTCGTTCTGTAACATCAACAGCGACAATATCCTGAACTCGAGAAGAGCTAAATGCTCTTACTGGCATAAGAGATAAAAGAAGTGTCACAGTTAAGATAAAAGGAAATGAGATTCTCATTAATACCAATCCTTAAAAATATTAATTAAAAGTGATACTAACTTGAATTGTGTTGAATAAATGAATTTTAAGAAGAGGAGGGTAAAAAATATCAAGACTGCCTAATTTTTAGACAGTCTTGAAAATATTAATTCTATTTATGAGTAGCTGAACTTCCAGTTGAATCAGCTGGTGCATCAGCTTGAGCAGGTGTCTTGTCCTTAGATTGAACGATACCTTCGCAATGAGTTGCGGCTTCTGCTGCTGTGACCTTTACGCATTTACCAGCATTAAGTGCATAGTCTTTTGCGTCTCCATTGGCCTTACAGTCTGCTTCTACAGTACACGCTCCACCTACGTCGCACTTTGCTGCATAGATTGATGTTGATACCGACATTGCCATAATCACTGTCATTAAAATCTTCATAGTTCTTCTCCTTCTTCGATTCTCTCTCGATTCTCTAAAGAGTGTATCGGTCAATTACATATTTAAATTAACACCTGCAGGTTTAACAATACTTAAAAGAGATTGAAATGCCTGTGTAACCTGTAGGGCCATCTTCGCTCCAGCTTTAGACTCTACTTTTTTAATCTCGCCATAGTTGTCATAAGCTACGTTGATAATTCCCACATTTTCCATTTCAATTTCAACAGGTTTTCCCATTGAATTGTATTTGAACGAAAGTGTTCTGCGGGTCTTTTCATTGTTCTTTTCCTGGTCAATCATTTTTGTAATTTTCCCAGCGCGATCGTAGATAAGAAGAACTGATTTTCCAGAGCTATTTACAGCTTTAGAAAGATTTCCAGATTTATCGTATTGGAAAGTTGTCCAGCCTTCGTTGTTTACAACTTTTGTGATCTTGTTGATCTTGTCATCGTAATCAAGTTGAACGAACTCACCTTTAGTTGATGTTTTCTTAGTTAGAAGTCCTTTAGCGTTGTATTCAAAAGTTGTTACATCTTTTCCACGAGTGATTTTAAGTGGAAGAGAACAACATTCAGAATAGATAGTCTCAGTTTTTATACCGTCAACTTCAGTAGCAATTCTATAAGTGTACTGTTGCCCATCTGGCTTCGTTTTAATTTCGTATTCGTAACGGCTGCTTGTCGCTGGCCCTTCCGCTGGTTTTTTTGTAACAGTTGTCCAGTAGTGGAAGTCTGGATTTTTAGGATTGTTTTCGTACTTATACTTAGTAGACTCTCCATTTCTTTCGATAACTTCAGTTGCAAATGAGCTTTTGTCATACTTGATTTGCATCTTTGAGTTATCAACATAGGTAATAGTCGTTAAGTTGTGATTTCCGTCGTAATCATATTTATAACTATTTCCACCGACATCACTACTTTGAGTCAAGTTACCTTTTTGGTCATAAACGTAACTTGTCTTCTTGTCTCCTGCAGATGAGGCACTTTTCATTTTCCCATCAGGATACCACTCAACAAGAATTTGTTTTGCTTGCGTATCTTTAATTGCATAAAGTTGTTTATCTTTATATTCAAATGAGATTGCATACCCATTTTTATCTGTGATTTTAACGAGCTTACCTTCGTTATCAAAAAAGTCCGTGCGGCCATCAGAATTACTTCTTTTGTATCCTTCTTTTTCTTTAACTAGAGTTTGAATTCCGCGGTCATTTGAATAAAGTGTTGTTCCATCAGCAAGCTTTGTCTCAACATTGTATTTTTTTGAATACACCTGACGAAGTTCAGCATCGTTTTTTAAACGTGTTATCAATGCTTGAATTGCAGCTTCGCTCATTGGCTCTTTTTTCTTCATAGCTTCTACAATTTTCTTTGAAGCTGAATCAACATTTATTGATTCCTTTGGAACGAAACGCGTTTGAGCTCCAGATCCGTTTTCAATAACAACAACAGAGCCATCAGCTGAAACGACGAGCTTCGTTTCATAGAGAGATCCCCAACCAAAACCAAACCATCCATTCTCTGTTGATTTAGCATTATAGGTTCTTGTGACTTCCAGATCGTGGTCGCCACCAGGTACGACAATGTCAGTATAAGTGATATAGAAGTTACCGTTTTTTAAATTAACTCCACCAAAAGCTACAAGAGGCAGCAAGGAGAGGGCAACTAGTGATTTTTTCAAGTTCATAAAACATAAATCCTTGTTAAGAAAAAATTCCATTTTATATTTCGGTCGTTTAACCCAAATTCTTTAAATCTTAATTTTTACAATTCTCATTATAACGTA
Source organism: Bacteriovoracales bacterium (assembly GCA_037444575.1). Taxonomy (GTDB): domain Bacteria; phylum Bdellovibrionota; class Bacteriovoracia; order Bacteriovoracales; family Bacteriovoracaceae; genus Bacteriovorax. Next base: position 338,393 of record JBBIME010000005.1, on the reverse strand, counting down.
AATGCCTGCTAAATCGAAACAGACAGCAAAAAATAGCATTATGAAGCCAATTACTGTGGTAAATAGTGGAGTCATTGAAGCGGGATCCTGCAGATAATAAATGAGTCCCAAGGCATAAGGCATGGCCCCAATAACCATTCCCTGAAACATCCCCTGTGCAGTGAAAGTGTCAATTTTTTGTTGCAGTCTCACTCGCTCGCGAATTACGTCGACAATGGTGTCAAAAGTCTCTGCAAGGTTCCCCCCTGTTTCTCGAAGAATATTCACAGAAGACACAAACATATCATTATCTTCAAGAGGCACGCGCTTTGATAAATTTTCAAAGCATTCTTCAAGAGGAACACCAATTCTATTTTGCTGTAAAATAATATTAAATTCTTGAGAGATTGGAGCTGGCATCTCATCTACAATCATCCCAATGGCCTGAGGAACAGACAGACCTGCGCGAATTCCATTGGAGAGAAGTTGTAGTGCATCGACCATCTGGAGCGAATACGCTTTGATCCTTTTTTGAACTAAGTGATCAACAATAATCCTCGGGGCCTTAAAGCCAATGAACGCCAGAACTGATCCCAAAATAATTCCAAGAACCCAAGATCCCATAAAACCAAGCAATAGAAAAACAATAGCTCCGATCCCAACGGAAGAAGCAAGTAAAATGTAAGTAAGTCTGTCTTGAGGAATTTCTATAAAAAGAAATTCCAGTTTTTCCATGATGTATGTTCGCGTTCCATAAGTTTGCTGTTCAACCCAATCAAAAATATTAACCGAGTATTTATAGCTCAGAGTGAAGATCAAGCCACCCACTACAAGAATGAGTCCTTTGAGTCCGATTATGTCTATAAATGAACTCACACCCTACTCCTATTTTTTTACCGGTGGCTTTGCAGCCGGAGCTGCTGCTGGTGTTGCCGGTGCACCTGTTGCCGGTTTAGCGGTTGGGGTTGCTGGAGCTGCAGCACTAGGAGTAGCAGGAACCGCTGGGGCTGCACCTGTTGCTTGCGGAGGTCTATTGCTAAAAATCCCTCGAGGAACGTTAAACCCTTTTCTCTCAAGCACTTCAATAAATTTAGGAATAAATCCTGTCGCTTGAAATTCACCAATGATTTTTCCGTTTTTATCCATGTCTTTTTGAACATAGAGAAAAATATCCTGCAAGATCATCGTATCGCCCTGAAGGCCTCCGATCTCTGTAATATACATAACTTTTCTACTACCATCGTCTAATCGCGATTGCTGAATGATCAAATGAACTGCACCCGCGATCATCTCTTTGATCGCTCTAGCAGAAATTGATGTTCCAGCATACTGAACAAGTGTTTCAAGTCGGCCAATACACTCTCGTGGATTATTTGAGTGAACCGTTGTCATTGAACCATCGTGACCTGTTCCCATCGCTTGTAACATATCAAGCGTCTCACCACCGCGACACTCACCAACTACAATTCTATCTGGTCTCATACGCAGTGTTTGTTTAACAAGACATCGAATATCAATTCCTCCGTCTCCTTCAAGTGATGGTGGACGAGTTTCAAGTCGAACAATATGTTCTTGAGGGAAGTTTAACTCTGCGGAGTCCTCACAAGTGATGATACGCTCGTTGGCCTGAATAAAACCTCCGAGAATATTAATAAGCGTTGTCTTACCAGAACCTGTACCACCAGAGACGATGATATTCCGATGGGCCTCAACGGCGATTCGAAGAAAGTCTGCCATGTTTTCAGTCATTGACCCAAACTTAATCGCATCTTTATGAGTCAATCGTTTGTCTGGAAATTTACGAATCGTAATTGTACATCCATCAATAGATGAAGGAGGAATGATTGCGTGCACGCGTGATCCATCATGAAGTCGAGCATCGACGTAAGGTGTTTTTTCATCAATACGTCTACCAATCGGAGCTACGATTCTTTCAATGACATTTAGAACTTGTCGATCGTTAGTAAAGATAACATCAGAGAGTTTTACCTTTCCGCTTTGTTCGTAATAAATTTTATAAGGCCCAACAACCATGATTTCTGAAATCGTTTTATCACGAAGTAAATCCTCCAATGGTCCAAGCCCTAAAGCTTCATCAAGGATTTCTTTTACAATCTGATTCATATCTTCGCGAGTATTCAAAATGCCTTTTGTATCTTCTTTTCCAAGAAGATCGACAACCATTTTTTTAGTTTGCTCTCTCAAAATGATTTGTGCTTTGGGATCGTTGTCATCCGCTTTTTTCAAATCCATTTCTTCAACAAGAGCTTTGTGGATACGCGATTTAAGTTCAATCCATGGATTTTTACCACCCTTTGCAGGGGCACCACTTTTTGATTCTTCTTTCTTAACACCGGCATCTGCTGGCTTTGATAAATTTTCAAGTGCCTTTAAAACGTTTTTCTCGTTTAATCTTCTGACTGTATCAATAATCCCTTTAGCAAAAGCACCACTTCTTGCAACGAGCATGACTGGTTTTTTTTGATTGAGTGCAAGTGTACAGTTCTGATCATCTTTAGCGATCGCTGAAAAAACTGGCTTCCCTAAAGTTTTAGCAATTACATCATTTGTAACGGGATGACCTTGTTGTGCCTGATTGACTACAAATTGAATCATGTCTTTTGGAAACATCATTGTGATGAGATCTGAATAGAGACGCTTGGTTTGATTGAGCGCTAAAATATCAGGAGTCACCACGACAAAAATTAACGTTGAAAACTCTAAAGCCTTAATCGCCAATGGAGTTAATTCATTTCCTGCATCGATTATAGTAATAGGATAAATATTCGTTACAGCCTTAAGAGTTCTTCCTAATGCCTCAACTTCAATTCCATTAGCAGCAACAGGATCATTAGGCATCCCAATGTAAAAGACGTTTTGGTTCATGCTCACGAATTGCTGAATTGAATTCGGATCAATAGCACCTTTAAACTCGGCGAGTTCTTTAATATTCTTCTTTCCCTTCATCCCAGTGATGAAGTCCTGATCTCCGCTTGCTTTTTGATCAAAATCAAGAAGAAGAGTTTTTACTTTTCCTTCAATGGCATAAGCAAAAGCGAGGTTGGCAGCTACTTGAGATTTACCCAGTCCACCTTTACCACCAATAATAGAAATTATATGCCCTGCCATTTACCGGCTCCTTTTTCTAAACTTTCTTTCAATATCGGTTGCACCACTGGCCGCAGAATCGATTACTTCGGGTGTAACGAAAATGACGAATTGGTCTCGGTTTGTTGAATAATGTTTTGATTTAACAAATGAAAATAGCGCTGATCCAGTTTGAGATGTTGGATTGGCACCATCTTTATCGAAATCTGTTGTCGTTTTATTTTGAACAACCCCACCGACAACTGCTGACTCTTGAGACTTAACTACTATCGAAGTATCGATTGTATTTTCAAAAGTTGTAGGCGGATTTAGCCCGGTTGTAGAACTTACAGTGATTGCCATTTTTAAATTAATTCTCTCTTCTTGAAGCATGGTCGGTGTAATGTTCATCTTAAACCCTGCAGTCGCAGTTCCCGCTTTGGCATTATCAACGGCTCCGATCTGATATGGAATATTCGTTGTCTTATTGATTGATCCAGCAACATTTTCTTTTACGATTATAATTCCTGATTCAACTACGCGAGCGTATCCAGCACTTTTAGCAGAATTAAGCTTTGGAAAAAGATTAGAGATAGTCGCCGAGAGGGTTCCCGCTCCTCCTGCTGCTGTTGTACTTGTCGTCACTCCACCAGAGGCACTTCTACCAACAGCAATGGCACCTCCATCTGCCCCAATAAAAGGAGTCCACGTAAAAGCAAATAATTTATCGTAGGCCTTAGTCAGCTCGACGAACTGAGCAGTTAACTTAAATAATTTTGGAAGTGGTTCAGGTTTTGGTTTTGCATTAATGGTTAGCAAATTTTCAAAAGGCGGTTTTTTTGTTGATTGAACAGCATCTGTTCTTCTCGCTAAGTTTTGAATTTGATCTGGAAGATAGGCCCTCGCAATTTGCTCCGCTTTATCACTTTCTTCCTTCGAGCCAACAATCCCTTCAATCCAAAAACTTCCGTTTACAACTCGAACAGTGACATCCTTAAGCTGACTTTTTTGCATTTCTTCTTGCATTTTTTTAGCAATGACTAGTTGGGTTTGCGGAGAAAGTTCCACCAGTCTTAATACGTCAGGATATTTATCGAGGATAACAACAACCTTTCCAATATCGCTTGGAACAACAATCTGCCCTCCAACGAAAACAGCATCTCCTTTAATTCCAATTTCAAGTCCTTCGACATCGCTCAAAAGTTCTTTTAGTTGCACAACAACTTTTGATTGATCTGAAGCTGTTACCTTAACCAAGTAACGGGCGCGTATATCTCCGGCAGTATCTCTTAAAGTAAGAGTTGTCTCACCAGCTTTTACACCTGTTAGCAAAACTTCTTTTTTTGAAGGGACAATTTGATAGGTCGCCAAATTTTCGTTAGCTAGTTTAACGACTGTGTTTGGAACAAAGTCTAGTTTAATAATTTTTTCAAGACCGACGACAACATCGATTTCTTTTAAAGCTTCTTCTTTCGCTGCCTCGTCTTGAGCAAGAAGACTCATGCTCAAACAACAAGAAAAAATAAATAAGTAAAACCTATTGAGCATTCTTACTCTCTTTTGTGTATTTATCAGAGAAGAAAGTTTTTGCTTCAGAAGCATCTTCTCCAAGTACATCGTAAATTTGCGTTGCTTTTAATCTCACTGGCTCTTTATCCGCATTATTTCTAAGAGAGAGAGAAAGTGACCCACTACCATAGGCTTGAATGAATGAAAGTTTTTGAACATCATACGGATCGAGCTCTAATGTGATCGTGTTATATGTTGTATAGGTGTTGAGGTTCATCGTACGAATAACTTTAGGTGTTTCAACTCCATAAATTGGAATTGAGTTTGTCATACTCATACCCGTTGATAGAACTAAAACGTCTTGCAAAACGGTTCTTGTTTTTTGCAAATCTTTTCTCGCTCCCTGTGAGATATCAATTGCAGCGAGAACATCGACACGATCACCTGGCTTAATCAAACGACCAACGGCATCTCGTTCAGTGATATTAATAGCGACAGCACGTTTCCCAACTGAGACTTGTCTTGATAATCCTGTTTTAATTCCAGGATAAGTCACGCGTGGTTTTGTGATTTGTTCACCTTTAATAATTGGAACAGTTGCGATTGTATTTTCTAATTCTTTAATTGATTTAAAGTGACCTGGTGAAAGAAAATTTTCTGGAACAGTTATAACTTGAATTTTAGAATCGTCGATCAAATCTAATTCTTGAATATCTACTTTGGCGACAATGACTGAACTTTGAGTTCCGTATTGTTTTATCATCGCTGCCTTTTGATCATCGATATATGTGTACACCATCATCATGGCAAAGCCTGCGATAACGAGGGCCAGAGTCAGGGCGCGTGTGTTCATTTTTTCCAACCTGTTTAAATAACTAGCTTTTATTCTAGCAATTTTTTGCTCTTAAGATTGGGAGGGGAAGATTTTGACTAGTTCCCGCCCATGATACAAGAGGCTGCTCCACTCCTGCCTTGTTCATGAGGATCAATAATAAAAGTTGAATCCGGAGCGGTATAGGTTGGCCCACAAACTCCATAGTAGGTAAACAGTCGGATAAATCGACTTGATCCTTGTTCCTCTCGAATATGCCCATCACACGCCTCAGACGTGCCATTTTTTAAAAGAGAAGAGAATTTAAAACATGGAGCTATTGGTATTTCCCGATCCATCCTCTCATTCCATCCAACACCACCGAAGCCAACTCTATGAATCCCCTTGCCGCTGTGTCCTCTTAAATCAGTAGCGGAAGCAATATAGGAATTACCTTTTACCAAAGTATAGTAATAGCCTCGCACTGCTTTTTGTTGGTTGATAGAGCCGCTGATAGCATTTCCCGCTGAATAGTAGATCGTATAAAGGAAGAGTAAAAAAGGCAGAAAGAGAATCATCTCAAAAATTGCTTGTCCTTTCTGATTGAGAAATTTCTGATGATCAATTTTTAATTTCATTTCAACCACCATTATCATCCAAAGTTGCTTCAGTTTTGCAATCTGCCTCTGTTACTGTCTTAATGGCGGCACAAACCTGAGCAATTGATTCCACTCTAGTGGGCTCTCTTCCTAAAAAAGATTCTGAGCGAAATGTAACTGGATCTTTTCCCCCGACAAAGCCGATCGAGAAAGGTTGAGTGTACTCAATCCACACACCAATGAATGGTGCAAGGATTCCAGCTCCTGGATAATTAGGCTTTAATTCGCCGTTAAAATTTTTTATAAGTTTTTCAGGAAGATTTTTTTTAAAAACTGCGCTGGCAACAGTAAAAGCACTCTTGTCTCTTCCTTCAATTGATTGTTGAGACTCAGAGTCACTGACCAAGAAGGCCCTAGAGGCCATATAGGTTGCATGATGAACCATATACCCTTCAGTGTAATTTGTTGCCATCTTAAGAAAAAGGAAAATAAAACCGACAGCAGCCGAAAAGGTTGTAATAAATTCTATCGTCGATTGTCCCTTGTTATTTTTTACATTCATGGTTGTAGTGGATAAGGCTTACTTCCAGCAAAAAAACGACTCTTCTCATCCTGAGGATTTAAATAAGTGTCGTGTTTGTTGGACTGATAATTAAATGACATTTTTTCATCAATAGGAATTTCTGTCTTGTATTCCAAACCATATCTATAGGAATACCCCATGCCTTTTTTCATTGTGGCAAACATCCCATCATTTCCTTTAATGAAAGCTTTAAATCTTTTATTATTGTAGAATGTGTAACCAAGTGAGCTGATTACTGCCAGAAGCAGAATATATTCCACCACACTCTGACCTAAATTGTTTCTTAGTAACCTAAGATTAATCGATTTTCCCACCCAAACCACATCCATGCGATAAAGATAACCGGGGCATATGTAAATTTTTTTCCAAAAATTTTCTTAATTCCGTTTATGTCGCCAATTTTCACTAACAAGATAATATTATCAAAGTTCTTGAGAGCGTTAAATAATAAAAGTGAACTTCCGACAATCACGGTTGTGTATAACAGATGAAGAAAAACATTCTCCTGAAACTGTAACGGAACCAACAAATAAAATGAAGCCAGGTATTTTGAATCTCCTCCTCCCATAATATTCATGATGAAAAGAGCAAATCCCACGAATAAAAAGGCCAGAGAAAACAAAAGAGCGCCAATTTTCCAAACATAGATTTTTGGAAACAAAAAAGTAAGGACACAAAAAAATATAAAATTTATCAGAATCCACACATTGGAAATTTTTCTAGTCTTAAAATCGACGTACGCCACAACCAGGAGTTGAATTGAGATGAATATAAAGACGATCATTGGAAGCATTGCTACCTCTCCTGATTCGCGTAGCCATCAAAGAAGCAATCGCTCTTACAAACTCCAACGCTAAATTGCTCAGTTAATTCATAGCCTAAATAACCCACGGACTTAAATAGAGTCTTTCCCAACCCTCTTACCATCGTGATCGTTATAAACGTCATAAAGCTGAATATAAAAAGATATTCTATGAGGGCCTGGCCACGGGCCCTCATATTATTTTTGGTTGTCATTGATTAAGGATTGAAGAGGAAAGAACAAGTAGCAATAGAGGGAAAATAATACCCATTCAGAAAATTACATTTCAGCTAGACAGCTCTTTAGAAATTCAAACCCACTAGCGTAAACTTATGGGGTTTCATTCAACATAGTATCTGCTTTAGTAAATACGTTACCTGTTAGTTGCTCAAGTCTTGAAGAAGCTTGCGCTTTAAACTTAAAAACGATCATGGCAACAACCGCAACCAGTAGAATATACTCTGTTGATGTTTGACCACTCTCATCTTTTAAGTAGGCCATTAGTTTTTTCATAGATCACTCCCTATTGCTTTCAGTTCACTGAGAACCGCTTCGGCGGTCTTCTGTGAAAACTTTAATTCTGACGTAATTATTTTATCATTTTACTCAGCTTTTTTTGCAAACTTGTGTCAAGGGTCACTATTTTTTAGCCAACCCTAAGATTTCATTAGTAGGGTAAAAACTTTTCTAGAGTCCCTCAGTCCGACGGTGTATAATGAAAGTGGGTCTAGGAGTTGGCATTAAGTTGGTTCCTCTATAAAGATATATTCGGGAGCGGTCCCTGGTCACGGTGAGCAAGCTCATATTAAACCTACGGGTTTTTTAAGTGAGAAGCCTAAAGCGACTACTAACTGCAGCCACCTATTTAAAAATGGGCGGAACCTCGACAGTAGTCCTCCTCCTAGGCTCTTTTAAATTTTTCTTTGAAACAAAATCGTTTCACTATCCACCACAACACTTTTCCAGCTTAATGATGAATTCAATTTTTCAATTAAGTTTGTTCGAAGTTTTCTATTCAAGAGAACGTATCTGATTTTATATTTATCCAAAATATTATCCCACCCCGAATTACCAACAATGACGGTGGAGTATTCGCCGAATTCCGAGCGATCATAGATAATATTTCGAGTGTCTATAAAGATAGGATGTTTCTGAGCGAGAATAAGAAAACTTCCATACTCCCAATCATTAAAAACGGGATCACTATCTTTGGTATTATTTAAAAATTCAGTGACGTTAAAAGGAGCAGAAGAATCAAACACCTCTCTTTTATTTTCTGGAAGAAAACCCTGACTGTAGGGTTTTATCATTGGTAAAAAAAGAAACCCACAGAACAAGACAAAACCGATAAAGACTACATTGAAGGCTGATTTTCGCTCCTGCCCTACTTCTTCCTTTCCCTTGATCAAAATAAATTCACAGGCAAAAGGAATGAGAATAAAAAAAGGAAGTGCGGTATTTCTGATGTTGCTAAAAGCAAACAACACGAGAGGAAAAAAAGGAGAAGTTAAACTTGTGGAAAACTTGGAACGAGATTTTTTGAAGAGAAAAACACCAAAGGCCAATGTCAGTAAAAACAGTAAAAAATAAGCTGCACTTTGAGAGGCATATGGACCGGTGAGCGAAGGCGCCCCCCACTCATCAATATGTCTCTCTTTCGACAGGTCAGCTGTTTCAAATAGGTAAGCGAATACTTTATACCCGAACGGATTGATCAGGATAGAAAGAAGAAGTGAAGAGATGGCAACAAGCTGTTGCCAGATATTGCTTTTTTTCAAAATAATTGTTCTGGTCAACTCTCGCCAGACATACATCATAATTAAAAGCGGCCATGAGCCATGTAAATTTACCCAAACGATATTAATTAAAACCAGTGCGACTACATCATGAGGAGCAAGCTCCTCCTCCTTTTGCAAAATGATGAAGGAACCAATCAGAGGAAGCATGCCAAGCAATGCCGGGCGATCAATCCAAAACATCGAACACCCAAACCATGACAAAAAAATGACTAAAAGACTTGGGTATGACCATGGCTCTTTAACTTTCGAAAGTGAGAAATGATGCCAGAAAAAAGAAATCAAGAGAACGAGCAATTTGTGAAAAAGTGAGACACCAACGAGTCCACTAAAAGAATAAATCAAAGCATAAAGAACACAAGTTCCTACCGGATACACCAAATCTCTGGTTGGAAGAACGCTGTAGATATCATGGCGAAGAATCTCTCCATGTAAAAGAAAGTGTTTCCCTTGTGCCACCCACACCGCGAGATCCCCTGTGGCGATCGGCAGAGAAAGAAAATACACAACCGGCAGCAGGTAAAACAGCCAACAATAAAATTTCTGCTTATTCATGAAAACTATTTTCACACAATCTATAGAGTTGGCATAGCCTTAGCTCTTGACATGATGAATCTCTACCCCGATCCTAATTCTATGATCGAACATAACCAAATTTTTCAACCACTGAATTACTCTTGGATTGAGGGCCTTGCTCTTGATGAAATCAATATGGATGAATCGGGCATTGTTAATATCAATGGCCATTTAAATCCTGAACTTCTTCTAGAAGAGTCATCAATTGCTTTCATGAACGATCTTCGCGATCGCTTTGAAGCTTATGTTACAAAGTTTAATGAGTACCGTGCGCGAAATCATTCAAGTGCTGCGATTAAACTTTTTAAAATTTCTAATACCGTAAATGATTTTATGTTGTTTAGAAATTCTCTGCGTCTAATTTTTGCTCGTAAGTCGTTTGACGTTATCTCAATTGGATTTCTTGCAAATGGAAAAGACATCTACGGAGCAAGACTTTCTTTTAATGATCAATTTGGCTCAACTAATATCCATGAAATTCGTGCGCATATTGGACCTTTTAATAAAATCACCTGGCGCTTTAACAATGAAGTTGTGGACGTCGACGCTCTTGTTCGTCACTACCTCACTGAGTTCATTGTAAATTCTGCTCGCTAAGAAAACTAAACGAAGATTAAATAAAAGAAATTCCTTCGCCTTTATTATTTTTTATTTTCTTATGAACGTCTTTGCTTCCATGAAATCTTCTGTAAGTAAACTCCATAGACTCTCGAATGGTTGGCATTTTAATTTTAAGTAAGCCTTCAATATTGAGAATATCTAATTTGTAATAGAGATGTTCTTCCAACTTTTCGATGTTACTACCTTTGGCAATTGGAAAGGGCCACTTTCCCTTATTGATAAGACCATCTGACTCATTGAAAATTTCGCCGTATTGTTTTGCAAATTCATAATAAGTCATTGTGTCTTGAGTGCTCAGTTGAAGTAGTCTATTTGAAACGTTTTTATCGATACAAATTTTTACAATCATTCCTAAATAATAGATATCCAGGAATCCTTGATGAACATAATCATCATAATTGGCGCCTCGATTATTTTTTATATTTTTTTGTAATTGTTCAAAAAAAGTATCCTTAAACGGATTCACTCCTCTGCCATAAAGATTACAACAGCGTAGAATAAGATAATTAAGTGAGGACTTCTGCAGATAAAACTCAGAAGAAGCTAAGGCCTTTCCATACTGAGTAATTACATCAGGGTTATCCATTTCATTATAGTTTCTATTCAGTCCCGAAAATACGTATTGAGAAGAAAAATAGATAATGCGCGCCCCATATCGTGGAGCAAGTTCAGCAACGCTAAATAATCCTGAAGAGTTTAGAGCATCACAGGAATTTGGCATTTCAGCACATTCCTTAAGCGACGTTAGTCCCACACAATAAAGAACGAAGTCTGGCTTGAAGGCATAGAGAACCAGTTGCACTTCTTCTTTGTTTAAAACATCACAAGGCAAAGTAAGGATCCCTGGAAAAGCATGGTGCTTTTTATGATAGGTCCCGACCACCCGATAATCTTTTTTCAAGAACTCGGCCAGATTTGACCCAACAAACGAATTCACTCCAAAAATAAGAATCGTTTTTCTTTTCTCTGGGAGATTGGCCATATCATTCATATGATCACTTTTCCTTTTTAATTATAGTGTAAAACAAAAAGAGAAAAGTTGCTCCATTCGGAGCAACTTTTCTTAAAATTAACCTTGTAGTAGTTTAAGGGCTGAGTTTGGTGTTTGGTTAGCTTGCGATAGAACTGAAATACCTGCTTGATGAAGAATATTATTCTTAGTCAACTCGGCTGTTTCAGCTGCTACATCGACATCTCTAATTCTTGAATTGGCAGCAGATAAGTTTTCATCGCTGACTTCAAGGTTATTGCTTGTCGATTGCAATCTGTTCTGAAGGGCACCAAAGTTTGCTCTAACACCGTTGATGTGCACCAAGGCATCATCAAGTTTTTTAAGCGAAGCTTGTGCTCCTTCTTTCGTAGACACCCCATCGATCGCCAAACCAAGCGCTTCGAGAGATGCGTCCGCCCCTGCTCCGTCATAGCGTAATCTATCGAGCATTGGATCGTTTTTAATACCAACTTGGAATTCGAGTTTTCCGCCTGTTCCATCGAGAAGTTTGATTCCGTTGAATTCTGTAGACTTTGAAATTCTGTCGATCTCTTCTTTGAGATTTTGAAATTCAATGTCTGAGAAACCTCTCTCTGTAGATCCCACTGTATCAGAGGCAGCTTGGACTGAAAGTTCTCTAAGTCTGATGATGATGTTTGAGATTTCATTCATTCCACCTTCTGCCGTTTGTAACATTGAGATAGCATCGCCAGCATTTCTTTTGGCCTGTCTCATTCCTCGTATCTGTGCTTTTAAGTTTTCACTTATTGCTAATCCCGCTGCATCGTCGCCTGATCTAGTGATTCTCTCACCTGATGATAACTTTCTTAAGTTATCATTTAAGTTTTTAGATGTTATCCCTAAAGATCTTTGTGCTGATAATGACGGAATATTTGTGTTAATTCTTAAACCCATATTAATCTCCTTTCACGCAAAACCTCCTGGTAGTACTTCGAACCTCTTGTTCGAAAAATTGTTTTTATTATTATTCGTTTTCTAAAAATTCTCGCAATTGTGCCTTAAACATCTACTACAATGTTAAAAACCTTTTTTATCAAAGTTACTTAAGCAACAACTCACACTTGCAGGCATGTTTGTTGCTCAACGCTTATTAGCGTTGAGAAGCAGCTTGGATCAAACTTAGTGCTGAGTTAGTACTTGAGTTAGCTTGAGAAAGCACACTAGTACCAGCTTGCATTAAGATGTTCTGTTTAGTTAATTCTGCAGTTTCTGCAGCTACGTCAGTGTCTCTTACACGAGAGTTAGCAGAAGCAAGGTTCTCAATACTCACTTGAATATTGTTAACTGTTGACTGTAGTCTGTTTTGAAGAGCACCAAAATCAGCTCTGATCCCTGATACTGAAATGATCGCTTGATCAATTGAGCTTAGAGAGTTTTGAGCAGAAATTTTGTCTGAAACTGAAGCTAGATTTAACCCTAGAGCAGCCACGTTTACGTCTGCCGAAGAAGCATCGAACGTTAATCTGTCTGAGATAGGATCGTTTCTTGTTCCGATTTGGATATCAAACACAGCACCTGTACCGTTAAGAAGTGGTACGCGGTTAAATTCTGTTGAGTTAGCGATACGATCAATTTCTGAAGTTAATTGTTCAAATTCCACGTTAAGGAATTTTCTTTCTGTACCACCAATAGTATCAGAAGCTGCTTGGACAGAAAGTTCTCTTAATCTGATTAGGATGTTTGAAACTTCACCAAGTGCACCTTCCGCGATCTGAACTAATGAAACACCGTCTTCAGCGTTTCTTTCAGCTTGGCCTAGACCTTTAATTTGCGCTTTTAAGTTTTCTGAGATTGCGAGACCGGCAGCATCGTCACCAGCTCTGTTGATTCTTTGTCCTGAAGAAAGTTTCTCCAAAGACTTGTTCATGCTGATTCTAGTTGAACCTAAGTTCCTTTGTGCGTTTAACGACGCAACGTTCGTGTTAATTCGAAGTCCCATACATCCTCCTTGATTTCTGGTGTGAAAGACGTCATGTCTTTCTGTGGGAGTTATCCCACGGCTTCATGATTAACTATTCGTCGTCTCTAAAAATAACTTTAGAAAAAAGTGACTATTTTTTAGACATTTTTTTCTGCACAAGTATTTGTAATCTTTGAATTCGATCAAAAAGAGTAAATTGGTCGGGTTATTTTACTGAAAGAAAATTATGCATTTTCCCTTCTGCTGTCTATAAAATGGACAAATGATTCTTAATAATTTCGTAATCACTACTCTCTCAGATAATCCCGAGTACTTTGAAGAGGTCATCCGTCTTATAGAAGAAGAATTTCACTACAGCGAAAACCAACACTACGACAAAGATTTCGCTCCTCTTGTTGATCCTCTCAATTTTGAAAATTGTTATCTCTATATAGATCAAGAAACAAATACTGTTGCTTCTCATCTCGCTGTCTGCACAAGAACTATTATCAAGAATAATTGTGAACTAAAAGTTGCTTTAATTGGTGGGATCGCTACTCATAAACAATTTAGAAAACGAAATCTTTTTAAAAATTTAATGAATCATGCTCTACGACTCCATGGTGATAATGTTGGATTATTTATTCTTTGGAGTGATATTGAAAATCTTTACGAGAAATTTTCATTTTATCGCACAGGGGGCGTAATAGAGACTGGAAATAGAATTTTTAGCGCAAGTGACAGACCAAGTGGGTATGAGAAAACTACTTTTTCTGCGCTTTCAGATAAAGAATTTAATTCCATAATAAGCCTTTATACTCAATTTAATGAAAAATATTTCTTCACAATAAAAAGAGATCAGAAGGATTGGTCTATCATCCGAGAAATGAATTCGATTGACCTTTATATAAAGAAAAACTTTAAAAATGAGATTGAAAAATATTTTTGCATCAATAAAGGAAAAGACCTAACTAACATTATTCATGAAATCTCCTGCAAAAGTAGTAGTGACTTTCCCTCACTTTTAAAGGATCTCGAAAACTTCAAACTTTGGTTACCAGAAACCAACCACAACCAATTCCCCAATAGTGAAATTTTTTATACTGCCTTTGTCCGATTAGGGGCTGAAAAATTGCTCAATGAATTCTTAAATGAAGTGACAGGGAAGGAATTAAAGATTTTAAAAAAGGAAGATGATCTTGTTGTTTTTGATTTCAAGGGAAAAGAATTTCAAGCAAGTCACAAAGATTTTCTTCAATATATTTTGGGGCCCAAACCACTTTTGGAGTTTGAAAGATATAATCTCTCTTTATACATTACCGGCGCTGATAGCGTTTAATCTACTTAGTAATTTAATTCTTCCTCATGATGAAATAATTGTCTCCACTCAGCAAACGATTCATTCACAAAAGTTTTCCCCTTATTTCCTTTAATATAGAGAACAAACTCCGCTGGTGAATTATTATAGATTGTTAACTCTGCAACATCATCGGGAGTAAGAGTTACTGCAAGTGGCGTGTTCATCTCTGGCCATCGAATATTACCGTAACTATAAGCTATCATTTCAGAACAAGTTAGCTCGTCTGGCGATTGAGCATTAAATGAAAAATCATAAGATGCATCCACTTCACCTGCAAGATTTCTTACAATCTCTTCGCTATTATTTTCTGCATTTTTAATTCTAGTTATTGCTATTTCATCTATATTAATAAAATTAGAGAGGCTAACAAACTCCATCCCTTTTTTTCGGATTTCAACAATATTTTTTCCTTCAAGAACGGCCCGTCTGAATGGTTCGAAATAATCTTTGTCCCATACTCCTAATTGAATCAACTCCTCTTTAGTCCCAAGCCAAACAGCAACGTGCCCCCAGTGACCTGGTATTGTATAATTAGAGAGAGTAAATTCACGCTTTTCATATATAAGATCTAAAGGTTTCAAATTGGCCTTAAGAATATTTAAGACGTCCTGGTTTCCATTTAGGTGACCATTTCTCCATTTAAGTCTATCTGATAAAAAACCCCAAACTCTTGCTGCTCCAGAAAGAACACCGTTTGCTCCCCTAACTGCAACGTCTGAGATCTCATCAAAATGACCCGTTTTAATTTTTTCATTCAAGATCAAGTTCGCTGGCAATGCAACTTTGTCTGCTTTAAGGCGATCTTCTAATATTTTCATTGTTAGAGGTGAAGTGTAGTAAGCATACATCTTTTTGATTTCACCTAAGTGATATTTAGGGGATCTTGTTAAGGCATGAATGATTCTTCTAAGTTTTGTATCTCTTAAAGCATTACTACCAAAAAGAGTAAAATCATAAATGGCCATAGCTTCACCAAGAACACTTGGTGAACATCCTTTAGCTTCGTTTTTGTCAGAATAAGCAAAGAGAACTTTTGCGAGATGGTCAAATCTGTTAGTTAAGTTCTTTTGAAATAGACCAATTTCAAATTGAGTAATCTTTATTGCATCCTTGTTTGCAAGGTTTCCAATGAGCTTTTCACTTTCATCAACTATAGCGATGTGATCATTTAAAACGTCCTGACATAATTTACTGTTCTCCTCTAATTGAGCGACACCTTCCGCTTCTTGAGCGAAGGAACTCATCTGAAAAGTCATGAATAGGATGAACAAAATTTTCTTCACATAAACCCTGTTTATTTAAATTCAATGAATGAATAATATCAGGATTTAGAATATTTTCTTTTGATTAAAGAAGGACGTGTAATATTTTCATAGCTATGGAGACGAGATATCACGACTTTTCTTCTTCTTTAAAACCTTGTCGTAATTTCTGATGTAGGCATTTGTGATTTTTTCAAAGAGGCCTAACTCCTCATTTGATGAATACTTTGTTTTATTGGCCTTATCGCGAGCACTGATTGCTTCTGCTATTCGTCTGCCGTCTTCAGAGTTTTCGGGATCTTCTGCAACTTTATCTTTCGTTTTGTCTTCGATTTCGCTATCTACCGCTGATGGCTTAACTCTTACGGCCTTAACTAAATTGCCATTGCTTGCGTTTAATTCTCCCGTATGGTCATTTTCTTTACCTGTATTAGAGTCAGTTGCTTTAGAATTACTACTTACTGCTGCCTGGTTTGATCCGCCTAGATTCTTGAAAGCAAACCCTGACTTATTGGCCTCTTTTGCAATAGTATTTTTTAAATTCCCAATCAATTGATCTGCTTGATTAATGTGATCAGCATTAGAATTAGAATTTGAAGAGAGCATTTGCAATTGTTTTCGTTTCTTTACAAGTGAACTGTTAATTGATCCCAAGGATTGGCTGGCATTTTCAACAGCTGCAATATTGGAAGCACTCAAGCTATTTGTATTATTAATAACATCTAGTCCTGAGGCGACTCTCGAAGTTGCCTCTTGCAAAGATGAAGAAAAATTACCAAATGAACCACTTTGAGAAATTGCACTACTTACTGACTTACATGGTCCAGCTGTCCCTGTACCCGTGATACACGCTGTAGTATTCGCAAGTTTTAAATCCGCATTCGCATCAATTGTAGGATTAGTAACATCCATTACGTTTGATTTGACATTCGCTAGAATGACTCCGTTTGAATAGGCTTCAAGACTAGTTATGATATTTTGAATTTTATCTAGTTGAGCTTGGATGACAGCAATCATCTGTTTATTTGTCTCGACTGAAGCTGCTGCCAATTGAGCAAAAGCACTCCAGACAATTGTACGCTGACGAGGAGATGCCATTCGTAAATCGACAGTTCGAGAAACTTTCTCTGAAGCTGTTCTAACAAATTCTCTCCCAACCTCTGAAGCGACTCCGGAAGTTTCTAAAGTGGAAACCTTAGCTGCTGTTAGAACACTCACAGGACAAGAGACCATATTTCTTTTATAGGCGTCCGCTGCTTTATCACACGAACTATATGGCCCAGCTCCCGACGATGAGTAGCCTTGACATCCAGTCCCTGCACTTGCGGAGACAGCTGCACTCTCTGCTAGACATTTGTCTGTAATTGTTTTACTTGCTGTAGTTGTAACCGTGATCATGTCTTCAGTTCCAAGAGCATCACATGCTAATTTTCGATCGTTAATTTTTTGTTCTGTTGCTGCATACCCTGAAGAACATGAGTTTTTATCTGAGTCTGCCTGACCTTTTAAAATTAAAACAGCGGCTGCAGCGTAACAGCCAGCACAGTAAGGGTAGCTATAATACATCGCTGCTAGAGCTAAAAGCATTGCAATATTATCGCTACTTTGATTTTGCCCTCTGCTGGTCATATTTATATTTGAGTTCTTGCACGAGGTAGCCCATGTCTCATCCTCAACAGCTTCTGCCGCTGCTAAGGCAGCTGCATTCTTAAAAGCTGTCGTAGATAGACCTCGGAATTTTTGTTTATTCTTAGCAGATATTAATACTTGCTGGTATTCAGTTCGCAGCGTTCGAAAAGTGTCCAACTGTTTTTGTAATTCAGAAAGCTTTGGATTAGCAATTGCGCTTGCTAATTTTCCTTTTAAAAATTCAGCTTGAGCATACTCTGCAACCTCTCCCACTATAAAAGCTTGGCCCGCACCTATCGCTAATTGTGTATCTGGAGAATTCGAACATCTCACAAGACGTGAAGTCACTTGTCCGAGAATTAGCATTACAATATCTTGTTGAAGTTGAGTATTGTAATCGCTCAAACTGGTATACTGAGCCTGTAAATTTGTTGCAGTTGTCGATCTATTAATGAGATCTAAAATCCCACCAGATTTTGTTTTTCCTGAAGGATCTTTCGTTAATTCATCTGAGATACTAACATCAATTTCAAGAGCGGCCCTGCGAAGAGCATCTGCTCCCGCTGCTGTTTGAAGACCATATTGAGCTTCATGTCCTGCTGCTACTACTGTTTGTTGAGCAGCACTCACATCAGCCTGTGCTTGTGCAATTAAAGCGGGATTATATTTTGGTGTTTTTGCAGCCTCAAGTTCAGCTGTTGCTTTCTCAATTGCTAAAGTGTTGCCTGAACTCTTCGCAGCTGCGAGAG
This sequence comes from Bacteriovoracales bacterium, assembly GCA_037444575.1. Classification (GTDB taxonomy): domain Bacteria; phylum Bdellovibrionota; class Bacteriovoracia; order Bacteriovoracales; family Bacteriovoracaceae; genus Bacteriovorax. The sequence goes on along the minus strand of JBBIME010000005.1, from coordinate 320,118 downwards.
CCGCTTCTTTTTGTTGAATAAGGTTGCGATCAAGTCCTGCTTGAGCATCAGCAAGAATAGCCTTTTTCTCGGCCAGGTTAGCATTGGCCAAATCGAGTTGTCGTTGGGCTTCTGCGGAAGCCTTTTGTGCCGCTGGAATATTTCCAGATGCAGCGTTTACTTGCTCTGCTGTTACAGCGTGGACATCACCTGAAGTAAGAGTGCTCTTTGAGACACCTGTATTTTGGTTAACTGTATTAACAGCATCAATTGTACTTGCGTTTGCTTGCTGTTGAGTTGCTGCCTGCTGAGCTGCTGCCTGGTCCACTGTTATAGCGTAGGAGTTCATCAATAAAAGTGAACTGCACAAGGCCTCTACAATGATAAATCTAATGAATATTTTAACCATTCAACTCCCGAACTAATTTAATTAAATCATACAATAGCTACCAGAAATCAGTGAATTGAATTTTATAAGGAAATCATTGCTTCTAAGATGTTAAGTCATAGGCTTGACAAGGAAATGCTCTCTATAGATGGCCATTTTTTAAGGCATCCCAATTGAAATTGTTTTCTGATATAATAGTATAAACTTAGATTGATATCTGACTAAAATTGATTGGAGTGCAAATGAAAATTACCTTATCAATAATCCTACTTGCTTTTATGGCCAATTCTTTCGCTGAAAACAAGAAAGAGGATAAGAAAAAAGAAGACAAAAAAGTAACAAAGCCTCAGAACCCTTGTGAAAAAGATTCACAATCGTTTGAATGCAAAAATCATTTAAAAGCGCTTACAAAAGACTATCCATGTACCTCTGACTTAACTAAGTTCTGCTTCCCTAAAATCGATACAGGGGATGCTAAGACAATTGAAGCTACTAAAAAAACCAAAGTGGCAGATATTGATAAATGTTTAGAAAAAAATTTCAATAAGCTTTCACCAAACTGTAAAAAATCGATTCAAGAAAAAAGATCATCAAGCGAATGCATGGAAGTAGCAATGACAAGATGTTCAGAACTTAAAGGTGATAAGCAAATTAATTGCCTTACTGAAGAAGAAGCCCAAGCATTTGCTAAATGCCAGAAAAAGAATGACCACTAATTTTTTATCCTAAAAAAACGTAGCGCCGTGAAAACGTTCTCTCACTGTTGCGGCTCTACGCTATCATTCGCTTTCTTTCTCGTTTCTAGAATTCTATCGTAATTTCTGATGTATGCATTTGTTACCTTTTCAAAAAGGCTCATCTCATCATTTGACGTGTACTTCGCTTTGTTGGATTTATCTCGAGCACTGATCGCATCAGCTAATTTCTTAGCGTCTTCATCCAGCTCACTATTATCATGTGACTCTGTCTTGTTATCAACAGCGGGCTTGCTTGAAGAGCGAGATCCGCCAGAAGAAGATGCTCCACCAAAATTCATATCATATTTAGGTAAGTCCGACTTCTTTTTGCTTGTCCCTATTGCAGCAGTCTTAGGCCCTAAAGCGTCAGCTACATTTCCCCCAAGAAGGTTGCCTCCTCCATGCGCTCCAGAGACAGGACTTGTAAAATTCCCCGCAAAAGATTTTGCCGCTTCTGCAACTTGGGCCACGCGCTCAGGGTTACCACTGGCGGCCATGGCCTTATTATAAAAATCAAGTTTCTTTAATTGATCTTGGCGAACTTGACGAAGTTTTCCCACAGCATTCAGTACCCCCATATCACTTCCTGATAAATTTACTTCCGAAACACCCGCAGTTCTAGCGATCGAATTAATCGTTGCAGGATCATAACTTGTAAGCTTTGTATCTCCCATACACGCATTGAGAGTTACTTGGTTGTTCAATTGTTTTTGCGCCCAGGCCATTTCACCATCGATCTTAACTAGCGCTGTTTTATCAGCTTGATTGATAGCTTGATCGCGATACAACATGAGAGTTTTTAAATAATCTTGAAGATATTTTTCATTTAAATTACCAAATGTTTTTACAGCCCCCAGGTTACCAATACTCAAATTACCAGCAACCCCGTTAGTCATAAATATTAGATAGCTTGAAAGACCTACAGTCGGATAACTGATTTGATTAACATATGAGGTCTTTGGATAAATGAAGTGGTAGTTAAAAGCATAATCACCAAATGCCGCTAAATTTTCCGAATCCCCTTCTTGAAAAAATTGTTCATCTATTGCAAATTGTCTCGCTTTTGCTTTGATCTCTTTTATTGCATCAGCTTTTAACAAATAATCACTTTTGTTTTTGCTTATATCTGAGAAATACGAGTCAACAACTCTTCGCTCAAAAAATCTTTGGTTGTCTACAGAATCATAGTTTCCTTGCTCCCCAAGATTTAATGCCTGCATGAATGGAAATGTTCGTGCAAAGCTGTCATCTAACTTCTTAGCATAATCACTTCCGGCATTAACACCCAAAATAGTTTCTTTCTTAACATTGAGAGGTATCCATGGGTCGATAATGTATTTAGACTGATGTCCATCGTCGTAAATAATAAAGTTTTTAACACAAGCATGGCTTGAGATATTATACTTACAAACATCGTTATAAGGTTGATGTAAAGCTCGTGTATAAGATGTACACGTTGCTGTATAAGCATCACAATCTGTCGACCCATTGTTGCGATCTGAAATTGTAGGGTTACCAGTAAACCAAGCTCCATTCATAGCTGATTTTAAAATCATCTCTGGAGATGTTGGATCATTGTAACCTCTAGAATCTGCTTCTCCAAAAAATCCGATCATTGTAAAAAAAGCATTGAAGAAGCTTCCGAAAAATCCTCCAGAGACTTTTGTCGACCAACCAAAAAGAGTGTTCGGTCGAGTTGAAGTTCCTCCCCAATCAGAATTATTTTGAAGCTTAACCCAATTTAAAACATCATTGATTTTATTAAATGCATTTGAGTTATTAATCGCCAATGTAGCATTAAAGTCCTGGAGTGTTTGTGTCCAATGAACAATGAGACGCTTCCCTTTTATACCAGAAGCTCCTGTACTAGCTGTAGCAGCTCCATTCTCTCCTGCTAATGATAATGTAGCGTACTCCGCACATTTAGCTTTAAAAAATTCTTTCTTATCTTTAGTGATTTTGGGATTGTTCATTCCCTGAGCATCTATACACATACAAGTTAGTCGCTCATTTAATGTATCAATTTTTTTATTCGTCTCTTTTCTTTGGGCACGATGCTCAACAGCGATTGCTTTTAATCGTCCATATAAAGAAGTTTTTGGATCAGTAGTCGTCGTGAGCCAGTAATCATTGATTCCTTCTTCAGATAAAAGTACAAAATCAAATGCCAACATGGCCGTTTCTAAATCAAGCAGATTTCCCTGCCCTCCTGGGTTTGGAGTCTTTTGAAGCTGCTTAAAGAAATCATCTCGGACACGAATGTTGCAAGTATTAAAGTCTGACGTACGAGTTAAATTTATTACTGGTGCTGCAGACTCCAACTGTTTTGCCATAGCTGCTTGTCCTGCAGCACTTGAAGCGTTTGCATTGTCTGCTGCAATCCCCGCCTCTAGCTTGAGTGCTTTTGCTGTTTCAGCATCTTTTGCTACTTTTGCCTCTGCTTCTAGTTGCTTTTTATGTGTTGTATTCCACTGCTTTGTAAGAGAAGTGACTTGTGTACACGAATGAGGGTGACATACATCTCCACTACAATGTTTTTTATCTTCTTCACATTGAGTTTTTGCCGAAGCTAATTGAGTTGCCAAATCATCTGCTTCATTTCTTAATCTCTGTGCCTCTGCTGCACTTGCATCAGCATTATCTTGTGCTGCTTTAGCTGCATCCGCTGCATTTTTAGCTTTTTCTGCATATGTGGCGCCTTCAGTTGCAGATGCATTTGAAATAAATAGAGCAACGAAAGTATCTAATATTTTTAATTGTGGTCTTACTCTAACTTGTGGAAGAACTGCCGGAGGTGCATCTGGTACACAACGACCTTCCTCATCTAGATAGAGACCTTCACAACATTTTTTTCCACGAGGTTTAGCTCCATCTTTCGCGCAATCTTTACACACAAATGAATCAACACATTTATTTGAAACACAAGAATTAGAGCAACATTCTGAATTTTTCTTGCATTCTTTACCTTTAACCGAGCATTCGCCAATTCCAGATGTTTCAGAATTATAAGGCAGGCAGGCTCCAGATACACAAACAGGATTTTCTGCACAAGATTGTCCAAGAGCTACCGGACGGAAACAACGTGATACTTTTTCACAAGTTTTTTTCTTTGTTTTTGAATCTGAGTTACATTTTAAAGAGCAACAATCTTTATCTTCGTTACATTCTTTCAAACCTTCTTTGCACGATCTACTCTCTTCTTCTTTTAGAGAAATTGCACAGGTTAGTCCTTCATCACAACCCCAACTATTACAAACTTTTCCTTCTTTTGTTTTTTCTAGAGGTTTTCTTTCAAGTTCCTTTATCTGATCATCAATAAATTTATTATAATTTTGTTCAAGATTTGCAGTAGAGGCTGAGCTCTTGAATGCATCAAATTTTTTCTGGAGATCTTCACTTTCGGCTGAATTGGCTTTTTCTCCGTCCTTTAGACTAATAAGAATGCGATCAAAATCGGCCTTGATCATTTCTAATGTTACAGATTCAGTTTTATTCTTTTTCTTTAAACCGCTGATATCTTTTTTTATGCTTTCTTTTAAATTCTTTTTTTCTACTTCAGTAAAACGAGTCTTTGCAAAAGCAATATTCAGAGACAAAGCAATGAGAATTAAACTTCTTAACATAAGGACCTCGTGGACTATCTTTATATTGTTTAATTTTATGCCCTTATTAGAGTAGGGTAAACAAGGTTGCGTTTTTTGCCTTACAAGAACCTAATAAACCTTTAATAATACTTGATTTGTACTCTAAGCTTATCCCTGCTTCAGCAGCCAATTTAATGAGGCAAATTGAGTAGTTACTTCTTCAAGGAACTGATACCTGAGGCAAACAGTAGAAGTCCAAAACTCCAAGCAATCCAGCTCATAGTTGGGATCTCACTCCATGTGTGGATCTCTTTGGTTCCGATAATAAAGACGCCTGAGAACACAAAAATTCCCGCAAGCAATGTAAAGCTTAAGAAGATTAGCGAGCTTGTAAGGGCCGAAAACTCTCTTTCATACCCTGTATTTTTGATTTCAATTGCATAACCTTTTTTGGCAAAATCGCGAAGAAACCACCTTATGTGTCTTGGAAGAATTCTAACAGATGAGGTTAAATCGCGTGCGGCCCAGGCCGCTTCTTCCATCAGTTCCTCTTTATTGAATGTACTTTGTACAATCTCATTGATGTCTGCTTCTAAAATACCAAAAATATTCAGATCGATTCCAAGTGATTTCCCAACACCGTCAATTGTGATCAATGCTCTAAAAATAATGTACCATTCGCGAGGAAGGTAAATCTGATGCTTTTTTAGTGTGCTTAAAACAACTGTTAGCAACTCCGAGAAGTTTGTCTGCTTTACTGATAGACCTACAAATGGACTGAGATCATCGCGCACATCGCGAATGAGACCATCAATATCTGGGATGGTGTCATATTCAGCGACATCCAAAAATTCATAGACAAGATTTTCATAATTGTATGAAATTAATGCATAAACAATTGCGATAAAATGGTGTCTTCCATTTTTACTAAGACTTCCCATAAGACCAAAATCAATAAGTCCAATGCGTCCGCTGTTAACACCATCATTTAGATAAAAGAAATTTCCACCGTGGAGATCTGCATGAAAGAAACCATCTTTAAGAAATGTCTTTAAAAAAAGTTGAATACCATATTCCATCTTCGGAATGAGCTCTTCTTTTTTTTCTAATATAAGTGCATTGTTGCTGAAAGGAATTCCTTTTAATTCTTCAATAACCAAAACATCTTCTGATGAGTATTCTTTGTAAACTTTAGGGATGTAATAAATTTTTTTATCATCGTGCTTGTCTAAGTTCTTTTTTAATCGCTCGCAATTGAGAGCTTCAATGTTAAAATTTAATTCTCGCTGAAGTGTGAATCCAAAATCGTTAATGACTCTAGAAATTCCGAGATAGCGGAGTTCCGCACTGACTCTTTCAGCTTGAGTGGCCAAAAACATGAGAATTGAAAAATCGGTTTCGATTTCTTTTTCAATTCCAGGACGACGAACTTTGATAACAACCGGACTTCCATCCATAAGAGTGGCGCGGTAAACAACTCCAATTGAAGCCGTCCCAATGGCATTAGGATCAACCTCTTTGAAAATTTGATCAATTTTTTTGCCAAGAGATTTTTCGATTAAAGGCAAAACATCCGCTAAAGGAACTGGATTTACCTTATCGCGAAGCATTCGCATTTCTTCTATGAATGAAGGGTGGAAAATATCTTCTCGCGAACTTAAGAGCTGTCCAAACTTTATAAAGGCCGGTCCTAACTCTTCAAAACATTTGCGCAGTCTAAATCCTAAAACTTGGTTCCAGTCTTTTTCTGATTTATTGGCGAGTTCTTCTGATATGCGTTTTTGAGATTTAGGTAAAGCAAAGTTCGGAATTTTTCCCGTAACGGTGTTCGTAATGAATTCATCAAAGCCGTGTTTGCCGAAAACCATGACGATTTCTTGCAATCTCCCGACATTTCGAATCGTTTTACTAAGACCCAGGCCTGCTCTAATCAAATCCATGAAAAAACCTTTTGAATGGGGTGTCCCTATATTATAATCAAAAAATCAAAATTGAGGTGAATTTGCGCAATTTTCTTTTTGCTTTTCTTATTTTTTTATCTCTGGTGCCATTTGCTGGAAATGCAGTTGAAACGTGCAGTCGCATTGCCATCATCAATTACCAAGAAGTCCTCGTTGATTCCAATGCCTCTGAAAAGGGCGAAGGCCTTCGCTATCACCTAGAGAAGGATCCTGTCGCTAAGGAATATCTAGATACATATCAAAAAAACTCGGGAACTCGCTGGCCCAATGCAATCTTAGGAACGGCAGGAACTGGACTTCTGCTCGTGGGTTTTTTCACTTCGAACCCCCAAGATAGTCAAATTTATATCATTTCTGGTGCTGCAACTATATTAGTAAACTTTTTGGTCGCCAGAACATTAGAAGTGACAAATGAAGCCAATCTTAATCGGGCAGTTGAAGAGTATAATAAGCGCAATCTTCCGAAAATATTTTTCAACCCTGAGGGCAATCGAGAAACAAATATGCCTTTCACTGGATTTAAAATTGGGTTGAGTAAGGATTGGAGTTTTTAATGATTGAGCAAAATCCCCAAAGTTTTAAATGTTACAACTGCCAAAAAAATATCCCTGTCATCGGAGCTTTTAAAGTCGCTCGCACAGAGGACTGCCCCTATTGCTCTAAGAGCCTTCACTGTTGTAAGATGTGTAAATTTTATGATCCCAAAGTATATAATGAATGCCTTGAACCCAATGCAGATCGAATTGTTGATAAGGAAAAGGCAAACTTCTGTGATTATTTTGTTCTCTCTGGCGGAGGCTCAAGCGGACCTTCAAAAGATGAACTTGTAAACTCAGCAGAATCACTTTTTAAAAAATAAAGGAAAACCATGGAAGAAGTACCTATAACACTCGCTGGAAAAAATAAAATTGAAACTGAACTCAATCACCTCGTTAAGGTTGAGCGCGAAGAAATCAAGACAGCTATTGCTGAGGCCCGCGAACTTGGGGACTTAAAAGAAAATGCTGAATACCATTCAGCTAAAGAGCGCCAATCTATTATCGAGGGCCGTATTGCTCAACTTCAAGGTATTCTTGCCCGAGCGCGAGTTGTGGAAGTTTCAAAAATTAAAAGCACTAAAATTGTCTTTGGTGCAACTGTTATGCTTACAGATGCTGATGGCAAAAGCCATACATATAAACTTGTCGGAGACGACGAAGCTGACTTCTCTGCAAATAAAATTTCATATACATCTCCACTTGGACGCGCTCTCATTGGAAAAGAAGAAGGCGACTCAGTTGTGGTAAAAGCTCCAAAAGGTGATGTGGAGTACGAAGTTGAATCATTTGAATTCATCGACTAGTAAGTCTAAAAAAAGCTCAACAAAAATATCTGCTCCACTTGAGTGGAGCATGCCCTTAGAAAGTTTTCTAGGGAAGACCAATCAAAAATCTATTGATAAATTAATTGCGGCAGGAATTAAGGAAGTTCAGGATTTACTTTGGATTTTTCCTCTTCGAGTTGTGGAACTTCCTCCCCTTCGAAGTTTTGAATTTATTGAAGAAGGTCGAATTTTCATTGGGAGAGCCAAAGTTCTTAACATTCAAGCAAAACCCAATTTCAGAATACGTGGCCGCGGTAAGGCCATGCTTTACAACATCATGGTGCATGTTCAAGACACAATGTCGGACAGAATCCTCTCCTTGAAATGGTTCAATTCCTACGGTTCAGTTAAAGATAAAATTTCTAAAGCGACCTATATTGAATTTATGGGGGAGGCCAGTGTCTTTAATGGACAGATGCAATTTGCTAATCCGGAATTTTTCCAACTTGAATCGCCGGATAGCGAATCCCCTTTTGTAACAGTATCAAATGAACTTAAAATTCAATACCCAACAGTTAATACTATCCCGGGTGTTCAGATAAAAAAATATTTCGACAAAATCCCAATGTCTCTTTGGAATAGCATTCCTGAGACTCTTCCTCTTGGATTAATTAAAAAGAAAAATTTTCTTTCTCTTTCAGAGTCCTTTAAAGTTATTCACGCAAAGATTAAGCCTAACGAAGAATTAGAAGATCGCGCTCATAAGCGTTTGATCTATGAAGAATTTTTTGAAGACCAAATTAAAATTTATCTTCGTCGTCAATATTTTAAAAAACCAGAAGCAAAAGCTTTTAAAATAAGCGATGAGCAATTTACTAAATTTTGTGCCCGCTATCCTTACACTTTAACAGAAGATCAATCTAAAACGATGAAGGAAGTTCGAAGTGATTTAATGGGTGCTCATCCAATGATGAGATTAGTTCAAGGAGATGTTGGTTGTGGCAAAACGACAATCGCGATGATTGCGGCCATGATTGTAATTGAAAATGGCGCTCAAGTAGCTTTGATGTGTCCAACAGAAGCACTGGCCACTCAGCACTATTTGGCGACTAAGGAACTATTTGATCCAAATTTTTACAATGTTCGCCTTCTTCTTGGCTCAACACCGGCCAAAGAAAAAAAACAAATTCAAAAAGAATTAGAAGAAGGAAAAATTAACTTTATTATTGGAACCCACTCCCTTATTCAAGAGAGCGTTCAGTTTAAAGAGCTGGGGCTAGCTATTATAGATGAGCAACATAAGTTTGGAGTTGATCAGCGCATTCGCTTAACCAGCAAGACAACTGGATCTCACTGTTTAATTATGTCTGCCACTCCAATCCCTCGATCCCTTTCTTTAACCCAATATGGTGACCTGGATATCTCCACCATTAGAGTGATGCCAGCAGGAAGAAAAGGGCACAAAACAAGAATCGTGACAGAAGAAACTTATCAGCAGTTTTTAAGTTTCATCCTGACTAGACTTTCACTTAAGGAACAAGTTTATGTTGTTGTTCCCGCCATTAGCGAAAATGGAGAAACGGAACAAGATTTTCATAATCTTGAAAGCATCTTAGAAAAATTTAAAAAATATTTTCCTTCTCACAATGTTGAAGGGCTTCATGGACAAATGAAGTCCGACGAGAAAGCTCAAATGTTTGCTGCATTTAAAAATCATCAAGTCGATATACTCGTCTCAACAAGTGTCATTGAAGTTGGGATCAACGTACTCAATGCCACAGTCATGGCCATTATGAATCCCGAGCGCTTTGGACTTTCATCCCTTCACCAATTAAGAGGGCGTGTTGGTCGTGGAGAAAAACCTGGATTTTGTTTTTTGGTCAATGACAAAACTATCTCCGCCTTAAGTATGGAACGACTAAAAGTTATTGAGGGCAACACGGATGGCTTTAAAATCGCCGAAGAAGACCTGAAAATCAGAGGAGAGGGCGATCTTTTTGGTACAGATCAGTCCGGAAGTCAGAGTCATAAGCGACTGGCCAATATTATTTTACACGCCGATGTCCTAAACGAAGCAAGAACAGATGCAATAAATCTTATCCAAAATAAAGATTCCGACATAGAAAAACTCCTGCATAAATTCTCAGGAGATGAACGAATTTTCACTACAGTCTAAATTCCGATCTTTTGCTATAATTAACAAATGATTTATTTAGAAGTATTAAAAAGCAGTGATCCTTTGGCCGTTGGCCTTTACGAATATGAATTCGATCAAGTCTCTATCGGGCGATCTAAAAAAAACGATCTGATATTTTTGGATGTAGAGCTTCCTCTGCACTATCTGGCCATTAAAATGATTCAAGGACAATTAGTCGTACAAAGTCTCACTCCTTCACCTTATTTTTTTGTGAATGGAAAAAAAGTCAGTGGAACATTAAAATTAAAACCGAATGACGTCATTGATTTTGGCGATAATCAGATTCGCATTATTAAATCATCGTTAAGCAACATCACTCCAGACTTCTCTTCTCTTTATGAAGAATTCAACAAAAAATCTCCTGAGCTAAAGTTTGCTCTGGAATTTATAGAAGAAGTCTTACTTGAGCTCGAAGGGAACTCAAATGTTTAAAAAAAATCATCCAAATTATTTTTATACCAGCGATGGAATTCGCATTTTTTATAATACCAATTTCTCCAAAGAAGAACTCGATCCTACTCGTCCCGTAATGGTTTTAATTTACGGACTTCTTTGCAGTAATAATCACTTTAAATATCAAATCCCTTTCTTGGAAGAAAAAGGCTATCAAATTTTGATTCATGACTACCGTTTTCACTACGCTTCCTCTCAAGAAGGAGATATTGAAACTTGTAATTTTCCTAATATCACAAAAGATCTTCATGAACTTCTCGCTGATCTCGATATTAAAAAATCCGTTTTTGTAGGTCACAGCATGGGAGTCAATATTTGTCTCGAGCATGCCCGTCGATATCCAGAAGACATGATTGGACAAATACTCATTTCTGGAACAGTTGTTCCACCTCAAGACGTTATGTTCGATTCAAACATGGTGGATATTGTTGAGCCTCACTTGAAATCTTTTACTGAAAAATATCCAACGCTTTTTAAAGCTTTTTGGAAACACTCCTACAAAAATCCAATTGCCCAATATGTAATTTTTGATGGTGGCTTTAATAAAAAACAAGTTGAAATGGAATTCATTCAACTTTACATGAAAAAAATAAGCGAGCTACCAGAAGCACTCTTCTTTCATCTTCTAAAACTAATGCATGATCATGATGTTATTAATCATTTGGAATCTATCGAAGCTCCAACCCTTGTTATTGGCGGCGACAAAGATAAAATAATTCCGAATTATCTTCAGCGCATCTTAACGGATCATATGCCAAAAAGTGAATTGTATATTGTTAAGGATGGCAGTCACGTTCCACAGGCAGACTTCCCCGATCTGATCAATGACAGACTTTTAAGATTTGTTGAAAAAACTCAGCAGAAGTTACTTAAAGAGTAATTCCTTTGTATTCAATCATTGATTTAAAAATGCGCTTCATAGCAGAGAGAACTTGCTGGCGTTTATATTCTTGATGAGAGGCATCGCCCTGAGAATTTTCTTGAAAGGCCGCTTGATCAACAACTTGAATCTCATAAGGATAGAAGAAACGGATGTCACGAGCAACCAGCGAGATGTCCATGCTAAGAACTCTTCTGGCGAGCTCATTATCTTCGACATTTAGTTGTTTAGCGATTCTTCTTAATTCATTAAATTCTTGTAGAAAAGGATTTTTATATTCAATCAACTGGCGGCAAGTAAATTGAATAGACTGATAACTTTTTGAAGTGAATTTATTTCGATCTCCAGCTGCCCCTTGTAAATTACAATCCTGAATTTCTCTTTCCATAGCAGCAACAAATCGCTCTTCAGAAAGATTATTTCTAAGCGCCATTTTTAAGACGCGTTGATGAGCTTCTTTAAAACGATGCAAATCAATCATCGTATTGATTGCTCGACTTGGTTTATTATTGTGTGGAATAACTATATTTTTTTCGACAAGAAAACGAATCACTCTCAGTGTATCAAAGCGAGTTTGAGTTACAAATCGAACTCCAACTCTATCGAATAATTCTTCGGCCACATTTTCAGCTTTGTGGAGAAGTTTAATGATGACACTCTCTCGAGTCTTTTTTGATTTTGTTTCAAAATCCACTAGGGCCACAACGTTTTCGGATCCCTTGAGGCCGATGTAGAGTTTATCGTCGTCGCCTCTAAAAATGTATTTATAAAAACGGTCGAAAATTTGAGTCTGAACGATATTAAAATAATTGGAACGAAGATCTTTATCTGCGTGAACAATCGTGTGCATAACTTTAAGAATAATTTCTGCCCACAGCTTATCTTCTTTCTTTTGAGGAGTATCATCTGTCGCCATTAAAAAAAGTTGGCTGATATCCGAAATCATCAGAAGGGAATTCGGAAGTCTTAAATCCAGACCATCTGGATTTCCTTCTTTCAAAAAATATCTTTTGATAAATTGAATGGCTTCTTGGAAATTTCCGAAAAGTTCTGCTTTGGCGACATGATCATTTGGATCAAGCCCATACCCTTTCAAAAACTGATTAACCTGTTCAATGGAGGACATCGGCCCTAAAAAATTCTTTGTATCAAGGGCGGATTTTCCACCGACGACAACCTCGAGAATTTCCCAATCGAACATGTATTTATGAAGGTAACTTGGTCTATCCATTTAAACTTTCTTTATCAATTGTCTTTGTAAGACGGGCCAACATTGGCTAGAATGATTATCTAATGAATCAAGATAATCGACCATCACTTAAAAGACTAGACATACTTTTCCTCTCTTTTTTTGGTTCCGGGTACTTACCTTGGGCTCCGGGAACTTGGGGAACTCTTGCTACGCTTCCATTACTGTATGGTCTTGGTCGATTTAATCCTCCATTCTTTTTCTTTATTCCATTTCTCGTAATCGCAACAATCATTTCCTGCTTTATTGCCGAAAGTGTCCAGAGAGAACTCAACACTCACGATCCCCAGTGGATTGTCATTGATGAATTCCTTGGAATGAGCACTGCATGGCTCTTTATTCAAACTCACAACTTGCTACATCTCGTGATTCTTTTTATTCTGTTTCGCCTTTTTGATATCATCAAAATCTGGCCGGCTTCTTATTTTGATAAAAAAATTCAGCACGGCGCTGGCACTATTCTCGATGACATTGTCAGCGGGATTTATGCTGGACTGCTCTACTTGGTCATTGTGCGATTTTTATAAAAATTAAACTTACGCAAAAAATACGCTTGACTTACGCAAAGACTACGCACAGACTATTCCTATGCAGTATTTGATTTGGCGGTGATCAAATAGTGATTATCTAGACCAATTCGGTCTAGTAATTGCGCTCTTTTGATTATTTAATAGAACGATCATTTTGCAATAACAAACACAACAAAAAATGAAACCGTGCAAAGCTGATTGCTGCACACCTTCGGAGGAAACATGTCACTACAGAAAGTATCATCATCGTCAGCATCACCAGAAAAATTAAAAGCACTTGATCTCGCTCTTTCAGCAATTGAAAAGCAATTTGGTAAAGGTGCGATCATGAAACTCGATAACAAAACTGTTATTGAAAAAATTCCAGCAATCCCAACTGGATGTTTAAGTCTGGATCTTGCGCTTGGTATTGGTGGTATTCCTCAAGGAAGAATCATTGAAATTTATGGGCCAGAATCTTCTGGTAAGACAACACTCACTCTTCATATCGCGGCAGAATGCCAAAAACAGGGAGGTACCGTTGCTTTCGTTGATGCTGAACATGCTCTTGATACTGCTTATGCTTCTAAGCTTGGGGTTGATGTACCAAATACACTTATTTCTCAACCAGATTCTGGGGAGCAAGCTTTGGAGATTGCCGACATGCTCGTTCGCTCTGGTGCTGTTAATTTACTCATCATCGACTCGGTTGCCGCTCTTACTCCAAAAGCTGAACTAGAAGGTGAAATGGGTGATTCACACATGGGTCTTCAAGCAAGACTTATGTCTCAGGCGCTAAGAAAACTTACTGGATCAATTTCTCGCTCAAACTGTACAGTTATTTTCATCAACCAACTTCGTATGAAAATTGGTGTTATGTTCGGTAACCCTGAAACAACAACTGGTGGTAACGCACTTAAGTTCTACGCTTCAGTTCGCCTAGACATCAGAAAAACTGCAGCTATTAAAGATGGTGAAACACATATTGGTTCAAGAACAAAAGTTAAAGTTGTTAAGAACAAAGTTTCTCCTCCATTTAAAGAAGCTGAATTCGATATTATGTATGGCCAAGGAATTTCAAAAGTTGGCGATATCCTAGATCTTGCTTCTAACAACGGTATCGTTGAAAAAGCAGGTGCATGGTATGCATACAACAATAACAAACTTGGACAAGGTAGAGAAAATTCAAAAACTCACCTTGAGCAAAATCCAGAATTGCTTGAAGAGATTAAGCAAAAAATTCTTGTAAAGTTTGGTTTAGCTGAAGGATCTGCTCCAGTTGTGGATCAATCAACTGGCGAAATTCTAGATGCTAGAGACGAAGAGAAAACGAAGAAATCAAAGAAGAATATCCAATAATAAAGTAACTGTTTTAGGACTCTTAACCCCTCCCGAATGTGAGGTCTTAGGGGTTCTAAAACTTTTTCCAAAATGAACAATAAAGCTTATTCCTATTTAGTAAAACTCCTCTCTGCTCGTGATTATTCCGAGCACAAACTCCGCGAAAAATTGCGCGAAAAAAAATATCCTCCCAATGAAATTGATTCTGCAATAGATGAGATAAAGGCCAAAGGCTATTTGCGAGAAGAAGCTTACGCTGAAGCTCGCGTGAAGGCTTTTATGAACAAAGGCTATTCCCCCGATTATATCCGCCAAAAACTAGCTCAAGAACATATGACCGTTACAGACGAAGCGATCGAAGAGATCTTTTCTGAATATCGCGTAAGTGTCGAAGACCAGATTGACCGCCTCGTCCGAAAAAAAATGCACGGAAAAACGGAATTCGACTTCGATGGAGAGACTAAGATCCTGCGTTTCCTCCTCTCAAAAGGTCATGATTTCGGAACTTCTAAAAAAGTTATGAAAGCGATTATTGCTGAAGATCAGACTTAAGCATGTAAAGATTACTGGCACCATTGTTAATTTTTGTGAACTTGATAGATTGCGACCCACATTAACCAAATAATGAAGGGTGCATTTGTGAAAAAAACAACTTTAGGACTTTTACTTTTAACCTTATCAAGTTTTGCTTTTGCTGAAGGTCGCGCAATTATCTGCGATAGAGATCCTGAAAGTGTTAGATCTATTGGGGGTTGTCTTCAATATAGCATTACTTATGAATCATCCTCATCTGGGAATTTTCCTCACCTCAACTTAAGTGAGTTTGAAAATAACCATAAATGTTCCTTGATGGGATATATTGATACAGAAAATACACCATCAATACCGCCAGTCGTAGACTTCTTAACTCGTAAAACGGACAAATTGCCCTCTAAAATATATCTCAAGGGCGAATCTTCAAGTTCAGATGGATTTAATTTAGCAACAAAATCTCTAAATGTTGTTGAAATTGATATGGCCTCTGGAAGTGGAAAATTAAAATATAGAAGTGGAAAAGGACTATTTAATCCACTTACTGGACAATATCTCTTTCCTTCCAAGCATGATTCCAAAAGAGATGAACAATTAACGAACTGTAGAGAACAAGATATTTAATAAAAGAGGCCTCTTCAGGCCATTCATCCCTAGATCAAAAATCTGGGGATTTTTTCACTCGCATTCCCCACACTACCGCTACTAGAATTATCAATGATAACTTGCAAAAAAATTATGTTGAAAGTCAAAATTGCTGTCTAAGGGTACTTTTTCTGCAAAAATGTGCTAGTCTTTTTGCAAAACTTTAAAGGAAAACCCCCTATGAACACAAAGCTAACAGCACACCAAATTCGCGAAAAATTCGCTCAGTATTTTGCTAAAAAAGGGCATGAGAAAATTTCTTCAAGCTCACTTATTCCCCATAACGATAAAACGCTTCTTTTTGCAAACGCTGGGATGAACCAGTTTAAAGATTATTTTACAGGAAAAGCGACTCCAGTTAATCGTCGAGCCGTCACCATTCAAAAATGTGTACGCGCTGGGGGTAAACATAACGACCTAGAAAACGTTGGACACACAGCTCGTCACCACACATTTTTTGAAATGCTTGGAAACTTCTCATTTGGCGATTACTTCAAAGAAGACGCCATTAAATTTGCTTGGGAGTTTTTAACTGTTGAACTTCAAATTCCAAAAGACAGACTTTATGTCACTGTTCACTATTCAGATACTGAAGCAAGAGAGATTTGGAAAAGAGTAACTGGAATGTCGGATGATCGCATTTTCAATAAAGGCGATAAAGACAACTTCTGGGAGATGGGTGAATTTGGTCCATGCGGCCCATGTTCAGAAATCTTTTTTGATCACGGCGAACAATACACCGACACTGAGTTAGTAAGGAAAGATCCAAACGATCTACTTGAAGATGAAAAACGATACATTGAAATCTGGAACCTGGTTTTCATGCAATTTGAAAAAACTCCAGAAGGACGTTTCTCACTACCTAAACCATCTATTGATACTGGTGCTGGTCTTGAGCGCGTAGCTGCTGCTCTTCAAGGTTGTTATAACAATTACAACACGGATATCTTCGCTCCTATCATGAAAAAAATTGAATCCCTCACTGGTAAAAAATACTTAGCTGCTGATGGAAGTGATCTTCCTCATACAGCAGCCTTTAGAGTTGTAGCTGATCACATCCGATCAAGTACAATGCTCATCACAGATGGTGTTATTCCTTCAAACGAAGGTCGCGGATATGTTCTTAGAAGAATCATTCGTCGTGCGATTAAATATCTAAATGAACTTGGTGTTAAAGAAAATGCCTTCCACAAATTAATTCCAGCTGTTTTTGAATCCCTAGGTGCTGAGTACCCACAAAACGCAAGCAACGCAGAACTCGCTACAAAACTTCTAGAACTAGAAGAAAGAAAATTCCGTGAGACTCTTGAGAATGGGATTAAATTTCTTCAAGAAGCAATCACTAAAGAAGTTAAAGATAAAACATTTTCAGGAACAGCGGCCTTTAAACTTTATGACACTTTTGGATTCCCTGTTGATTTAACAGAAATGTACTTGATTGATCATGGTCTAACTCTCGATCACGCTGGTTTTGAAAAAGCGATGAAAGAGCAAAAAGAAATGTCTCGCAAATCATGGAAGGGCGGTCTCGATACTTCAGACAAAGTTTTCCATTCCATCAAAGAAAAATTTGGAGCAACTAAGTTTTCAGGATATGAAAAAATTGAAAGCGAAGCTAAGCTTCTAGAAATTGTGAACATGGGAGAAATGAAAGGTCTTGTATTTGATACGACTCCTTTTTATGGAGAAGGCGGAGGCCAGGTTGGAGATGAAGGTGTGATCATGAGCGGAAAAAACATTATCGCTCACGTTGATGACACCCAAAAGCCAGTTGATGGACTTCACGTTATGCTATCAAAAGACGCTGACGCTCTTGAAGTAGGACAGATTTATAAACTAGTCGTTGATTCTCATTTAAGAAAACTTATTATGAGAAACCACTCCGCTACTCACCTTCTTCAGGCTGCACTCATTAAGGTTTTAGGAACTCACGTAAAACAAGCTGGATCGCAAGTAACTCCTGAGAGATTGCGTTTTGACTTCACTCATTTACAAGCTATGACAAAAGAAGAAATTCAAAGAGTCGAAGATTTAGTGAATGCTGAAATTCAAAAAGGCTCTCATGTAGATGCTTCTGTCATGAGTATGGACGATGCTGTAAAAAAAGGAGCGATGGCCCTTTTTGGTGAAAAATATGGAAATGAAGTTCGCGTTCTAACGATGGGTGATTTCTCAACAGAACTTTGCGGAGGAACTCACGTTCATAATACAGGCGATATTGGTCTTATTACGATACTAAGCGAAGCTTCTCTTGCTACGGGTGTTCGTCGTATTGAAGCAACAACAAGCGAGACAGCGATTCATTATTTAAGTCATCGTTCTAATCTTCTTAAAAAAGTTGAGGCTCAATTTGGAGATAAAGAAGAGAAGGCAATCACTAAGCTTGAAAACGCTCTTCGCGACTTAAAAGAAAAACAAAAAGAAATTGAATCTCTAAAAGATAAAATCCAAGCAACTGAGTCTAAAGAGCTATTTAGTACAGTTGAAAAAATGGGCGGTATTGATGTCGCAATTATCGAAGCGTCAGTTGATAATGATCTAAGAAAACTTTCTGATCTTTTCATCAGCAAGTTTCAAAATGGTGCAGTTGTCCTCTATAACAAAAATGGCGCTGTATTAGTTCGAAAAGGAGCAGGAGTCGCTAAATTAAACGCAGGCGAAGCTCTAAAAGAAATCCTCACTGTTGTTAATGGAAGAGGCGGAGGAAAACCTGACATGGCCCAAGGTTCAGGTGAAGCTAACCTCGTTCCAAAAATTAAGGCCCATGCTCACGCAGTTCTTGCTTCAAAATTAGGGTGATATGAAGAAAATTGTTTCAACACTTATAATCACGGTCTCTATAATTTTTGGTTGTACAAAAAATAAAGAGGACAGGGCCAAAAGCTTGAAGATCGCCTTAACAAGCGAAGTTTCAACACTTGATCCTGTAAACTCCTATGACAACGTTTCTGGGACTATCATTTATAACGTGTATGAACAACTTTATGAGTACCACTACCTCAATCGTCCTTATGAATTAAGACCACTGTTAGCAGAAAGCATGCCCGTGATTGAAAATCAGGGCAGACGTTACGTCATTAAATTGAAAAAAAATATTCGCTATCACGATCATAAGGCCTTTGGTGGAAAACCTCGTTATGTAAAAGCAGAAGATTTCATCACTGAATTCAAGCGACTCTCCTATTCTCCTCTCAACTCTACAGGTTGGTGGCTTATTGATGGGGTTGTTGTTGGAGTCAATGACTTCAAAAAATCTGTCGGGAATGATTTTAACAAATTTAAAACTACTTCCATAAAAGGAATCAGTGCTCCTGATGAATACACCCTTGTCATTGATCTTGTTCAGCCATCACCGCAATTTATCTATAAACTGGCAATGAGCTTTATTTCTCCTGTGCCTCTTGAAGTTGTGGAATATGAAAAAAATAATCTAGCAGTTCATCCTATTGGAACAGGGCCTTTCTTTCTCACGAAGCTTGACCAAGCAAAACAAATTGAATTAGCGAAGTTTCCTTTGTATCGTGAAAGTTTTTATCCAGCAGAAGGTGACCGCTTTGCTAATAGTAGAGGTCTTTTAAAGGACAGTGGTGAAAAAATTCCTTTTGTCGATTCTATTATTTTTAAAGTGGTAAAAGACAACAATTCTCGTTATGAGATGTTCTTAAAAGGTGACTTAGATTTTATTCTTCTTCCTCAGGAATTTTTCTCTCAGGTTTTTGATGATGTTGGAAACTTGAAAGAGAATATCAAATCAACTGATATTCGTTTGCAAACAATGCCAACCCTTACTTACTGGTGGCTTGCTTTCAATATGCGCGATCCTCTTCTTGGAAAAAATCTCAATCTAAGAAAAGCGATTGCTCACGCCATTGACATGGATAAGTACATTCAACTTTTCACCAGCAATACTGGTCAAAGAGCAAATTCCATACTTCCTCCTGGAGTAATGGGATATGAGCCTTCTTCAACTCTTCCTTATAGCTACAACCGCGAAACCGCCAAAGAGCTTCTTGCCAAGGCCGGTTATCCAAACGGAAAAAATCTTCCTGAAATTGTTTATGATACACGTGGTGAATCAAAAATTAGTTACGACCAGGCACTCTTTTTTAAAGAGCAGCTCGCTCAAATCGGAATCAAACTTAAAATTGTAAAAAATGATTTTAACCAATACCTCGAGAAATCTCGCACAGGACATCTTCAGTTTTTTCAAGATGGCTGGACACTCGACTATCCGGACGCAGAAAATGTTTTTCAACTTCTGGTATCGACTAACTATCCACCTGGGCCAAACGCTTCTTTTTATACCAAAAAAGAATTTAATCAGATGTATGATCGCTTAAGTAAACTTCCTGACGGAGAAGAGAAGAGAAAATTAATTATCCAGATGGAAAAAACCGTTAACGAAGACCTTCCATGGGTGATGCAATATTACTCGAGAAATTTTATCTTATATCACGATTACGTTAAAAACTATCGCCCTTCAGATCTTATATGGAGTTACCCAAAGTATTTGAGAGTCAAATAGGCAATTTATTCCTTCCCCGTCTTATTCGATTATAGAAACTTCAAATCATACTCGAGCGTCCGATAAGCAAGCATGATTCAAAGACTGCACTTTGAATAAGGACGCGAGATGTATGAAAAAATATTTTGAATTACCAGTTCTCTTTATGGTGACATTGGCCTTTACGGCTTCTATGGCAATTGCTAAAGACTATGTTATTTACAGTATCTCTCAAGACATCCCAATGGGTGTTGAAAAAGAAGTTCTTCGCAAGAATTACTACATCGACATGGGGAAGAATCAGGGTGTATCGAAAGGATCTGTTCTGGATGTATATCGCGTTGTTTCAGTATTAGACCCTTATGAAAGTAAAAAAAGATTCAATCACAAGATTAAAATAGGAGAAGTAAAAGTTCTCCACTCTGAAGAAAGCTCTTCAATTGGTATCATGAGTAAACTTGAAAGTGCTGATGAAACGCCAGTATTTGAAATTGGAAAGCTTATGATCGGCGACATTGTTAGCGCACACGTAAAATAAAATTAATTCGAAATAGAGTGAAGCAGCTCTCTTCTTTCTTTGAGGGCAGCTGTCATTTTATTAATTGCTTCAATGGCGCGCTCAAGTCTATCGATATCTTTTGCCTCTAGCGGCCTATTATCTTTTATTGCCTTAAGGACAAAATTTGACATCCCATGAGCAACTACAATGTGATTAGCTATATCATGGAGAAATTTTCTTTCAGACAAAGCGAGTTCTTCTATCGTTGGTTGGTTTTGCACATTTAACTCCTTCGATCCATTCTAGCACATGCGCATCTTCTCAAATAATTTTTTTATGTTTGATCAATTCTACCTCTAGCACCTCATTAATTTTCCTCTTCTTTCTCACCCACAACAGATAGTCATCTCCTTTGCTCAGCATTTGGTCCTCATTCATATAAAGATGAATAGTTTTTATTGTCTCTCCTGCATAGAAACCCTTAAAGTGAAAACGATAGTAGTAACTCTCCCCTTTAACACTCTTTCGTTTAGAGAGACATCTACTTATTACCAATATCAATTCCTGCATAAATAACTCCAGTATCCATAAAAATGCAAAGAATGGTCGAAAGTTTTTTTATAAGATACCGAAATTAAATTAAACAATTTTATAAAGGTTCAAAAATGATTGCCGAGCAAACAATTTCTAAAATGTTTTATAAAAAAACGACTCACTCACTCCACAAAAGAGCTATTGGCTGGATTGAAGGAGGCGAACTGAATTTTTTCTCTAACGAAGATTATCTGCAAGTTGTAAAAAAATATTTTTACGGATTAATCAAATTAGGAATGCACACTCAAGACAAAGTAGCAATTCTTGGTAATACATGTAAGGAGTGGCACTTCTTTGATATGGCCACACTCTGTGCACGTGGAATTGTCATCCCAATCTATCCGACTTATCTTGCTCATGAAGTTGAGTACATTCTCAATCACAGCGAATCAAAATTTCTTATTCTCGAAAATGAAGGACAAATGAAAAAGATTATAGAGACTCAGGATAATCTTCCTCATTTAAAATATATCATCGCTGTTCAAAATATTTCTGAAGAAGCAAAAAGCAAATTGAAACCGGAAATTTCTTTTTATACCTTTGAACAATTTTCTGAGCTTGGTGCTACCGAGGCTCAAAATATCCCTAAACGTTTTGATGAAATTGTTAGTGATAGCTCTGCCAACGACATTGCTTCAATTATCTATACTTCAGGGACAACTGGAGATCCAAAAGGCGCTGTCATTTCACAAAAAGCATTCTGCGCTATGCTTGAAAACGTTTACCAGTCTCTCAAAACAAATATCATGCACGGAGATCGCACTCTCGTTTTTCTTCCTCTCTCTCACGTTTTAGGGCGATGCGATTCTATGCTCAATATCGTTTTTGATTTTGAAAGCGTTTACGCTGAATCTCTCGATAAAGTTGTCGACAATCTTCAAATCGCTAAGCCAACAATTCTCATTGCCGTTCCAAGAATTTTTGAAAAAGTTTACAGCAAAGTTTTAGAGATGATTCAAAAAGAATCTGAACTAAAGAAAAAAGTTTTTGAATGGGCCCTATCTGTATCAAACGCTTATTATGAAAAAATTAATAACGATCAATCACCATCGCCTTATCAAATTTTAGAAAAAAATTTAGCCTACAAATTAGTATTTGAAAAAATTTACAATCGCTTTGGTGGACGAATTCGTTTTCTCGTCTCAGGGGGAGCTCCACTTTCTCCTGAAATTATGAACTTCCTTCAAAACGCCAATCTCACTATTCTTGAAGGATACGGGCTTACTGAAACGATCGCACCTTGTATTTTAAATCCACCAGTAAGACAAATTGCTGGAACTATCGGTCTTCCTCTTGGAGATGTACAAGTGAAGTTCGCAAGCGACGGCGAAATTATGCTTAAAACCCAAGCGCTCTTTACTAATTATTATAAAAATGAAGCTGCAACTAATGAAGCTTTTCAAGATGGATGGTTTTTAACTGGAGATATCGGAGAGCTCACATCTGATGGATACGTGCGAATCACAGATCGAAAAAAAGATATCATCATCACCAGTGCAGGGAAAAACGTCGCTCCTCAAAAAATTGAAAATATTATAAAACTCCAAAAGCATATCTCAAACGCTATGGTGGTAGGAGATCAACGAAAATTCTTAGTTGCTATCGTCAGCCTTGATCGCGAAGCCTTGCTGGAAGAACTAGAAAGTCTTGAGATCTCCGGACGCCCTACTTATGAAGAACTGGCCTCTAACCCAAAGATCTTTGAACTCATCGATCAAGAAGTTCGCGAAGCCAACAAAGAGCTCGCTAGCTATGAATCTATTAAAGGTTTCTTTATTGCACCGAGTGATTTCACTGTGGAAAACGGCCAAATGACTCCTTCTTTAAAACTAAAGAAGAAAGTTATCCTTAAGGCCTACTCCAAAGAGATAGATGCACTGTACAAAAAACTGGAATCTGGCCATTCGGGGAGTTAGTTTTAAGAGTGCCAAATTGACAAAAATGCACTTTGAGAATATAACCTAAAGTTCTATTATCCCATTTTAGGCGCCTTACTGGCAGGAGAAATATCCATGGCAAGAATCACAATCGAAGATTGCTTAGAAAAAGTTGAAAACAGATATGAGCTAGTTCACCTGGCAACTAAAAGAGTAAAACAACTTCGCGAAGGTGCTGATCCTCTTGTTAAATCAAAAAACAAAGAAGTCGTTACAGCGCTTAGAGAAATTGCTGCTGGTAAAATCAAGCACGCTCAAATCAGCGAATACGATTCAGACGAATTCTAATTTCAAATTCTATATTTCTGATTTCATATGAAAGGCCGTCTAAATTAGACGGCCTTTTTATTTCAAATTTACACTAAATTAATATCTTTAAATAAATATCCGAAGAGCTTTTACACTATCAAATATGCTTTCTGCGGGGGAAGTGTGTTTATTGCTAGGTAGTGAAAAAAGAGGCCAGAGGAGATCTGGCCTCTTCTTTTTAGATTAGAACTATTTCTTTAAAGCGATCTTTAAAACTTCATCAAAGTGAGACACAGGATAAAACTTCATTCCTTTTCTATGAAGAAGTGGAACCTCTTTTAAGTCTTTTTCATTCTGCTTAGGAAGAATGATATTTTTAATCCCTGCTCTTTTTGCTGCTAATACTTTTTCTTTAATCCCACCAACTGGCATTACTTTACCAGTAAGACTTAACTCTCCAGTCATCGCGAGGTCAGAATTAACTGCTTTGTTAGTTGCAAGACTGTAAAGAGCAAGCGCCATAGTTATACCAGCACTAGGTCCATCTTTTGGAGTTGCTCCGGCCGGCAAGTGAAGGTGCACTTCGTGTCCTGCGAGATAATCTTCAACTTCGTGATGAGCTTCTTTAACAACTTTGCCTTTGGCTTTTTTAGCCTGAGCTGCTTCTTCAGATTCAATTTGATTTTGAAGAAGTTTTTTCACGTATGAATAAGCAAGATTTGCTGATTCATTCATTACTCCACCAAGCTGACCTGTTAGTTTGAAACCTTTCCCTTTAAGAGGAAGAGTTTCAATGAAAAGAATTTCTCCACCGTATGCTGTCCAAGCAAGACCAGTTACAACTCCTGGCTTATTATTCTTTTCTGCTGATTCAGATTGAAAGCGTGGTGTACCCAACATGCTCTCTAGGTTTTGTATTGTTGGAACAAATTTTATCTTTTTCTTTGGATGAGAAACTTTTTCAAGAGCTGCACGTCTACAAAGTTTGGCGATATGTTGTTCAAGAACACGCACTCCTGGTTCGCGAGCGTAATCAGCGATAATTTTTTTGATTACATTCAGGCTCAAAGATAGATCTGATTTTTGCAGACCATGTTTTTTAAGCTGACGTGGAATGATCCATTTTGTAGTAATCGAAACCTTTTCTTCCAGTGTATAACCAGAAAGCTCAATAACTTCCATACGGTCTAGAAGGGCCTCTGGGATATCATTGATGTAGTTAGCTGTAGCGATAAATAAAACTTTTGATAAATCAAAAGGAACATCGAGATAGTTGTCGATGAAAGTAGAGTTTTGTTCTGGATCTAGCACTTCTAAAAGAGCTGAAGCAGGATCACCTTGAAAACTTTTACCGATTTTATCAATCTCATCGAGCATTATAACTGGATTGTTTACTTCAACTCTTTTTAGAGCTTGAACAATTTTTCCAGGCATTGCTCCGACGTATGTTCTTCTATGTCCTTTAATTTCTGCTTCATCTCTCATCCCACCAAGAGAAAAGCGATAGAACGTTCTTCCTAAGGCAGTTGCAATACTTTTTCCAAGAGATGTTTTACCAACACCTGGAGGACCTGCAAGACATAGAATTGTTCCGTCATAGCCAGGTTTTAATTTTCTTACGGCCAAGAATTCTAAAATTCTCTCTTTAGCTTTTTCTAATCCGTAGTGATCTTTTTCTAAAATATTTCTAGAGGCAGAAATATCGACATTATCATCTGTTGATTTTTTCCAAGGAAGTTCAATTAACCATGTCAGGTAAGTACGTGCCACATTGTATTCAGGTGAGCTATCAGGAATTAGTTCAAGTCTTTCTAGCTCTTCCTTAGCTGTTTTCAATACAGCTTCAGGCATTCCAACTTTTTCAATTTCTTCTTTGATGCGTTTAATGTCGCGTGATTTTTCGTCTTCTTCCATTCCTAATTCAGAACGAATTACTTTTAATTGCTCACGAAGGAAGTACTCTCTTTGGTATTTATTAACCTTATCGTTTACCTCATCAGAAATTTTCTTTTGAATGTCTGCAACTTCTTTTTCTCGTTTTAGGTAAACAAGAAGTTTAGCGAATCTCTTTTTCACTACAAGTGTTTCAAGAAAATCTTGCGCTTCTGGAATATCTAGCGAAATTGCAAATGCAACTAAATCCGCAAGCGCTCCAGGAGATGGCGAATTTAACATCGCGAGTTTCATTTCTTCGTTAAAATATGGATTAATTTCTGAAAGCTTTTTAACTTGGTTGATTACTGATCTTGTGTAAGCATCAAGCTCTTCATCTGTTTCAAGAATGTCATCAAAAACTTCAATTCGTGTTTTTAAAATAGGAGTTTCTGAAATAATTCCAGAAGCTCTATATCTTTTCATTCCATGAACAAGAATATTAACTGATCCGTCTGGAAGTTTTAACTTCTTAACGACTTTGCAGAGAACTCCGACTTTATATATATCGCCTGATTTAATTTCTTTTTTATCGAAATCAATTTCTTCGTCCGGAATAATTTCGCCTTCTGCGTCTTTAAGTTCACTCTTAACAAGATTGAGAGCAATATAACCAGTTTTTAATAATGCCTCATCTAATTCCGGTGTAAATTTCTCTTCACTTAAAATAATCGGAGCGATCATTCCTGGAAAGATTGGGCTATTCATAATAGGGATTATCACCACAACTTCTGGAAGTTTTGGCAAATCTTCTTTCCCCGAAGTAGGACGCATTTTTACTTGAAAATCGTTTTCCATGTCAGACATTTTATTTTCTCCAACTAAATTTAATTTTTAAAATCTATTACTAAGCGACCAGGATTTTCTAAGTAGAAAATGTCTGCGGTTACTTTGGCTTTTAACTTCACTTCCATCGAAAGATAATTGCTCTCAATCGGAAAGAAGCTTACTTTTTCTACAAATTTCGCACCAGCTATATCCTGAATGTCTTTGGCTACTGTGGTATCAAAAAAATCAACGTTGAGTTTTTTATCTTGAGAAGAAAAATGGCCATACACTTTAGGAATCTGATTTGAATTAAAATCAATAACAATCCTCTCAAATCCCTGCTTCGGAGGATGTGACCATCTAATTGATTTCAAGATCGCTTCTTGCTTTACCCCACCATTATGAAAAATTCCTTTTTCAACATAGATAGAAGTTTTATTATTACTCAATTTTCTAATTCGCTCTTTCAATAAGTCTTGAGCTCTTAGATTTGAAAATAAAATCATCTGTAAAATAATTAGAAATAAAAGAGGGAATTTCATGACCTGCCTCAACTGATTAAACTCTTAAAAAGTATAAATCAGCTTAGGCCATCTTGCTATATCTACTTAATGCATAAGAGATGATAAAACTTAAAATTAGTCCCACCATAAAACCACCGGGACCGTTGCCTGGGTCATTATCCATGTCTACAGTTCCACATGCCAGAGCACTTTTTTTGTTGCTGCTCGATGGTACTCCCGATGCACTAAAGCTAGTCAGCGCATAGGTATTGATTGCATCGGGGCATTGAGTGTTGTCTGAGAGACTGTCATTTTTAGAGGCAACTTGAGTAAAGGTTCCATCTCCATTGTCTTTTACGATTGTTGCAGTCGCGAGATAGAAATAAAGACTGTCTTGCAGATCTAAATACGACGGAAAATAATCTGCCTTCGCGTATGGAATCCCCGATGGAAAGCCATTGTCCATTCCCTCTGGGATAATGCTCACCTCAAAATCATTATCCGACAAATTTGCTACATTAATAGGAAGACGAGCAACTGTATCAATATTCAACCACCCATCAGTTTGTTGCGAGTATTTAGGCACAACCGCACTCGTTCCTGAAAAACGTTTGACACTTACATTGGCCTTAAATGCAGAATTAAATGCTTGGTTTGAAATTTTTAGTTCCAAGAAAAGAGGTGCATTTGAAATTGCACTCCAATTCACCTGAGAGAAATTTAATCTAAAATTATCGCGAGCACTTCCAGAGAGCATTTCAGCAGTTGAAAAAAATCCAACAAATGAACCACCTAATCCTGAAGTTGTATAAGAATTCACATCAAAAACAGCAGGAGTCACTCCCTTGGATTGAAAATATTCTGGTGGTGAATCCAATGAACAGCGGATAGTAATATTTCCTACATTCATAGAAGAGCTATTAAGCTTTAAAGCTTGGGGAAAACCTACTGATCTTGAAGCGCACGAGCTAAAAAAACTTCCGCGGTATTTTTTAGATGCTTCACAGAAGTCACTTTTAGCATTGGAATAATTTGTTGGGAGACCCAGCTGCTTGATAGGACTTGTATAAATTAAATATTGATCATTTTGTGGAAGACCATTGATCGCAAATTTTCCATTGAGCTCGCTAATACTCGCTCCCATCACTTTTCCAGTTTTTACCGAGATCGCTTGAACGTGAGTACCAAAAACAGGAATGAGGTTTTTGCTTCCAACAATAGTCCCTGTTAGAGATCCTTTCGTGACATCTCCATTTGGATAAATTGCATAAAGTCCGGCCTTATCATCTGCTTCCACAACATGCTGACCTCTTGCGAGAGCATAAAACATCGTTGATCCACTCACTTGCCCGTGACCCAATCCCAGGAAATGGCCTGCTTCATGAGTGATAACGTTTCCAAGAAAAGATTGATCAGTACTCACTGTCGAGAAGACATAGTTGTCATTAATTATAATATTTGCACCAACAATTTCACCGTTAGTTTCTTTGAAACTAACTTGAGTGACTCCAATAACTCCAGATCCACTAAAAATATTTGGATCAGTCGAAAAGTAGAGTACATTCAATCCAGCTTGCTCTTTTCCAAAGGTTGTATTTTTGCGCAAGTTTATTTGAGCACTTCCGTTCCACTGTGAAATCGAGTTGGTAGCAATAGCTTGCACTGTCGTTTCGGCAAGCGCTTGAGTATTTTGTGAGTTAACAAAAATATCTACAATTGAGCTCGTTGCTGGCCAGTGAATTGGAAGTCCAGCTTTCGTCTGATTGAGAATATAGGCTTGTGCCAGTTGAGAACAACTTAGAAATAGTAGAAAAATAAAATATTTTTTCAACTTATTCACGTTTATGTTGATGCTCACTTTGTGAAAGTTTAAAAAAGATAAAAGCGAAGAAAAATGCGACTACAAATAAGGCGCTCCAAAAAAATAATGGTACGTCTTCTTTTGAGGCTTCTTCTTGAGCTGGTCCTCTTTTTTCAAGTTTGTCTTCTTTATTTGGCCCTGGTGGAATTCTAACAATAACGGCTTTTGAAATTTCTTCGGAGTCTTTTTTCTCTTCAAAAGACACCTTCCATTTTGTCTTCATCAAGTCGAGCATTTTCTCTTTAGAGATTCTTCCAATATTTGGATCCATGGGAAAAACTTCTGAAACATAATAAGTTTTCCCTTGATAGTTTTGGATTTTAAATTTCCCCAAAGTAAAATTGCTCAAATAGATTTTTGATTCAATTTTTTTAAGAAGAAGAAATGCCTTTTCTCCAACCTTAAATTGAGGAGCGCCATCTATCATCGAGGTTACTCCATCATAAGTTCCACCAGGCATGACGAGCTTTAATTGTTTGTTTTCAAGATCATCATTTGAGAGATTATAAGCTTCAAGCACATCAAAACTATATTCTGTCATGATCGCGCCATCAGCATTTTTAAATACTCGACTTGAGCTGAGCCTTGCCTCTGTTCCCGATGTCGCCTCTTCAACTTGTCTATCAAAAGGCAGTGGAGAAAAGATTGTGGCAAACGTTTGGTTGTAAACTGCTAAAAGAGTTAGCACTAAAAGCTTCTTAATCATGAATATCATCCCCCGGATATACTTCATATTTTATCGGTTTTTCGTAGGGGAAATTGATTTAAATGTGACAAAAAAATGTCTAAAAAATAGACATTTCAAATGATGGTAAGAGCTTGTTTTTAGAATCTAATCTGAAAGTTGGCGATGCTTTCAAAAAAAGAGTTTTGGTCAATTACTATCAAAGTATTGCGACTGCCAGCTAATTGGTGCAAAAGTTCAGCAAGTGGTTCGAACTCATGGTGAGATAGCCCACTTGTAATGTTTTCAAAGATGATGAGAGAGTTTTCAACCTTTCTATCCAAAAGTGAGAGCAACTGAAGTCTTTGCCTCTCCCCTCCTGAAAGCGAAATGAGAGTTCTATCTAGAGAGAGATAATCCAACTTTAAAATCTTAAAGTATTCCCAAATTCTTTTTCCTTTTGGTGTGAGTTTTATGTGTGGAAGAACTTCACTGAGAGGTTTACTGAAAGCTTCATAAGCCGTTATATGCCCATCGAAAATATTAGCATAATACAGTTTTAATTTTTTTCCCTGACAATCTTCACAGACAAACTCAACATCTTCCATGAAATGCATTTCAACTAACTTTACACCTCGCCCTTCACAACTAGAGCATTGTCCTAATTCAGAGTTTGATGAAAAATGCCCTTCTTTTAAACCTAATTTTTTAGAAATTTCTAAATTGGCAAAATATTTTCGAACAAATCCGCCAAGGTCTGTATATGTCCCCACGGTGGACCTCGAACTGATTTTATCCAGGCCACTATTGATTAAAATAACATCTTCAAGATCATCAATCCCCTTCATTTTTTTAAATTCGTAATCTTCAAAACTAAGCCTTGAACCATAAACATTTTTATGAACTTCGTTTGCAAGAAGATGAACTATAAATGAAGTCTTACCAGTTCCAGACTCACCACGAACCCAATTGATTGCATTTTTTTGCACGATCAATTCTGATCGAACTAAATTTCTAATATGAGCATTCGTGATTTCTATAAAAGATTTTTTTTCATCAGACTTGAAATGAAATTTATGAAAATCAATTCGAGGCGCACGGTATTTTCCTTGAAATAAAATTTTTCCCCCAAGTGCTCCCGCCCCTGGTCCCATCTCGATGACTTCATCAGATTCTTTTTTCAAATATTCTGAGTGCTCAACCATTAAAATAGTATTGCCCTGATCGCGAAGTAGCCGAAGATACTTCATCATTTTCTCTTGAGCGCTCTGACTTAAACCAAGGCTTGGTTCATCAAGAACAAAAAGAGATTGCGATCCTTCATAAGATAGATATTTTGATAAAAGCAAACGCTGATATTCACTTGAACTCATAGAGCGAACTTTTCGGGTGTTCTGTAGATGGCCCAAACCTAAATCTACAGCAACAGTATAAAGGCGCTCAAGCTTATTAAAAGTATTCTCAAGCTTCTCATGCTTAATAATATCTTTTCGATCTCTTTTAATTTCACTCAAAACATTGAAAGCATCTTTAATGTCTAGTTTTAAAAAGTCTTTATAGGTAACAATGTCCTGCGAGAGAACAATGGTGAGACTTCCTGCATTTTTAGAAATGCGAGTTCCCTCACATTCATCACAAAGAATTTCTCTTTGCATGCTTCTGATGTAGATCCTAATATTTTTTTTATAGCGCTGAGTTTTTAGATAATCAAAATATGCATTAAAGCCTTCGTATTTTCCCTTTCCGTCATAAAGAAAAGTCCAAACACTCTCTGGCAAATCCATAAAAGGAACATCGACATCGATTCCTTCTTTTTTACATTCGCGAAGAAACGCCGGAAACAAATGCTCAAACCTTGAAAAAAGTAAGAAGTTAATCGCGCCTTCTCGAATTGTTTTTGTGGGATCCTTCACAAGCTTATCGCGATCATACACCAGAAGCATCCCGTGCCCTTCACAATGAGGACACGCTCCCAGGGCATTTAAGGGTGAAAGGCTCTCAATGTGCGCTACTTTTACCTCTACTGCTTTTTTATTGCAGTAAGGACACTGCAATTCATAAAGATTCTTCACTTCAAAATTTTTCTTTGCAGAAAGTAAGTGAAAAAGGAAATCAATCCCTTCGGGGATGCTAAATTCTCTTAATTTCTCATTGAGCGATTTTAGATTCTTAACCTTTACTCGAACCAGCTCATACCATGGATCATCTTCATCAAACTCTCTGACAGTTGTCTTCAAAGATCGATTTGGATTCATCTCCATCGAAACATGCTTTCGATAATTATCTCCTGAAATAAAAACGTGGACGACATCATCATCACTTAAATTTTTAAGCGACTTTATTTTCAAAAGAACAGAATCAAGTGTAGAGACTTTTTGAAAAGGAACATGATGAGTTGGACAAACGAAACTTCCAAGCTCCATAAAAATCTTCTGAAGCCTTTCATGTCCACCCAAAACATCAAGAGCAACGGGCCTAGAATTTATAACTGGGTTATGTTGAGGAAGCCCCCATGCTGGAAGGACGGGATAGATTTTATCAACATCAACTGTATGGGGAATCTCCCAAAAAAATTTCATATCGGTTGGAAGTGAATTAATAAAACGTCTTTTTGATTCTGTAAGAAGAGTATGAAAGGCCAAGGAAGACTTTCCTGAACCAGATGGACCTGCCATGCAGGTAATCTGATTAAGCTTTATATTCACATCTATATTTTTTAAATTGTGAGTGCGGGCACCAAGGATTTGAATGACGTCTTGAACTTTTGCCATGAACTGATATTAGGGCCATAAAATAAAAAAGCCCACATTTCTGTGGGCTTTTCGTATTGTATAGAAAATATAAAATTATCTTTTTGAGAATTGGTATCTTTTTCTTGCACCAGCGCGACCAGCTTTCTTTCTTTCAACTTCTCTTGGATCTCTTGTTAAGAATCCAGCAGTTTTTAATTCAGAACGAAGTCCTGGTTGAATTTTTAGAAGTGCTCTTGCGATTCCAAGTCTGATTGCTCCAGCTTGTCCAGAAATACCACCACCAGCTACATTGATTACGAAATCAAATTTTTCAGCAAGTTTAGTAAGGTTTAATGGTTGGTTAACAACATAAAGGTTAGTTTCTTGTTTAAAGAAATTCTTTACGTCTCTTTTGTTAACTGTGATCTTTCCAGATCCAGCGGCCATATAAATTCTTGCAACAGCAGATTTTCTTCTTCCAATTGCGTGAGCGTCGTATGTTTTACCTTTTGCAGCCATATTTAGTCCTTATAGATTATTTTAATTTATATTCAACTGGGTTTTGAGCAGCGTGATCGTGTTCTGCACCTGCAAAAACTTTAAGTTTTGTTAATTGTTTTCTTCCAAGAGTGTTTTTTGGAAGCATTCCTTTTACAGCTTCAAGAACAATAAGTTCTGGGTGTTTTTCAAGTTGCTCTTTAGCACTTCTAGACTTGATTCCACCTGTGAAGTTAGTGTGCCAGAAATAATCTTTATCTTCCCACTTATTTCCAGTGAATTTAACTTTATCTGCGTTGATTACTACAACGTAATCACCAGAATCAGTGTTATATGTAAATTTAGGGTTGATTTTCCCTCTAAGAATGTCTGCAATTTGAGTCGCAAGTCTTCCTACTACTTGGTCTTTAGCATCGACCACGTACCATTTTTTGTCTGCTTCAGCTGGCTTTAGAACGAACGATTTCTGAGTATACATACGCTTTCCCTTATAGTGATCCCTTCAATCAATTTTCAGTTTTGAAAATTACGAAGTATTAATTCAAATATAAAATGCAGAAAAATGCAAGTGTTGTCCCTTATACGTAAAAATATGGCCCCCCGTCAAGCATTTCTTAGAAAAGAAACATCTAAAAGTATCCGATCGAAAGGTGAAATCGACCAAACGAGTCACGAATGTTTCCTGGATATGTATTACGCTTTAATTTGACGCCATAGTCAAACTCAAGGGCTCCTACCGGTGTTAGAAATTTAAACCCAGACCCTACCGAGGTTCTGAGATCAAAGGGTTGAAATTTATCAACATAAACTCTACCTGCATCAAAAAAGATACTTAATTGGATTGTGTCGGTCACATTATATCGGGGTTCGAATTTAAGGGCCGTAAAGTAGGCTTCGTTTTGAACAACGACTTTACCAATATCTAGACCGCTTCGGAGTCGGTTGATCTCACTGTCGTCAAATCCGCGAATTTCATCATAACCATCTAGGCGGAAAACTTTGATATTTGGAATATATCCATGAGTTTGTGGAGCACCGTTAACATTGAGTTTCGGATTTCCATTGCTATCTTTTAATAGATCAAGCGAAAAGTTTTTTTCGTAACCCATAGCTAAAGACAACGCCAGGGTAACATCACCAACTGGATAATAAAATTTATTGCGGGTTACAACCTTCACGTAATTAACCTCAACATCACTATCTTTCATTGACCCAAAATAACGGTTGGCCCATTCAGATGAAATATTAAGGTAGTAACCGCTTCGCGGATAGATGGGATCACTTCTCTTATCAAGAGTCACTGAAGGAGTGATACCTCCGATTGTAAAATTATTTCTATCTATTGGCAGAGTGCCATCAAATTGATTGATTCTCTCAAGCTGATATTTAACGGCTAAGGCAACATTATATTTTGTAATTGTTTTAGTGATTTGAGGAGAGATACGAAAAATATCAGCATCAAAACCAAAAAAACGTTTTCTCTGGAAAGATGAGGCCATTTCAAATTCAAATTGAGATTGAGTGAAACTATGAAATAAATAGGGTTCAACGAAACTCACTTTCGCTAGGTACTCAAGTAGGTTTTTATGTTCTTGTCTTCTAGTATCATCAAGAGCATCTAAATTAGTGCGCAAGTTTGCTTGGGTCTTAAATGAAAGAGAGCGGTTCATTCCCATTAAGTTGTTGTATGTTACTGCTGTAGACAGCTTATAACCCAAGTCTGTTCTGTAACCTGGAGCCACCTCAAACAACCCAAAATCTCTTTCTTTCACCTGAATGACGATATTGGTATTTGCACACGATTTATCATCTCCTTCATACTTCATATAAGGAGAGATTTTTAAAGTTGAAAACAATCCAGTGTTTGAAAGTTTTTGCCTTATCATTTCAATCTTTGCAGGAGTAATCAAATCTCCTTGGGCAATATTTACTTCGCGGTAAATAACTTCAGATTTAGTTTTCACATTTCCATTTACAATAGCTTCGTTAAAACAAATCTTTCGATCTAAGAAAATATCAGGACGGAGATCTACCGTTGTGTACGATTTATCGTACGCAAGCAAACTTTCACCATTAAGATTGGAAATGCTGGCAAAATAATATCCCTCGTTTTGGAAATGAACGATAATTCTCTTTAAGTCAGCTTCAAGCTCAACAACATTTAATGGATGTCCTTCTTTATTCACCAGAAGAGCTTTAACTCCTTCCTGGAGCTGAGGATCGACCTTATTAAACGTTATGTTTTTAAGAATCACCTGTTGTTTTTCAGAGATATTATATTCAATTGAGAGAGATTCATCTTCCTCGTTGGTAACGATTCTAGGTTTGGAAACTTCTGCAAAAACAAATCCACGAGCAAGATATTCTTTCTTAATAATATTGGTAAAGTTTTCAAAAAATGTTTTGTCGTAGTAACCAGCAAGAGCAAGAGAAGATCCATTTTTCTTAAATAAGCGATTGAGATCATCGTTTGTGAGAACAACATTTCCTCGATAGCCTAAGTTGGAAACCTTAAGTTTTTCTCCTTCATCAATCACAAAGAAGAAATTTTTAATTGCCACACCCTCTAAATCTTTTCCATCATTTTGATAACTCAGAACACTGGCATTATAAAAGCCAGCTGTTTCATAAACATCGCTAATATAGTTTCCAAGAGCTCCTCGATCAGTTTTACCAAAATCATTTTTAAT
Organism: Bacteriovoracales bacterium; assembly: GCA_037444575.1. Lineage (GTDB taxonomy): Bacteria > Bdellovibrionota > Bacteriovoracia > Bacteriovoracales > Bacteriovoracaceae > Bacteriovorax. The sequence continues at coordinate 284,930 of JBBIME010000005.1, read as the reverse complement.
TTTATCAATGAGTTTCGACCGAAGTTCTTGGTGAGAAAAAACAGTATTTCCCTGAAATTGAAAGTTTACTCTTTCGTTGGCAACAATTGTAATTTTGGCCACGATGTTTGTTTCGCTTCCAGTGAGTTCAGTCTTAATGGATGATGAAAAATACCCATTGTTAAATAGTTCTTTCCCGATCTGATCTATTTTAATCTTGAAATTTAAAATATCCCAAGGCTTGCCAATTAAATCTTCAAAATAAGAATTGAAGCGTTTCTTGAAGGCAACATCTTTTCCCCAGTCTATATCCTTAAGTCTTGCGTTCTTGGCCGGAACTGTTTCAGCTTGAAGAGTATTTGAAACTCCAAAGCAGCCAGTGCTCAAACATAAAAATGTAAATATTAAAACTAAAAACCTAATCAAAAAGACCTTCTATATTTCAAATCTAGACCAACAGAATTTGGGGCATTCGTGTTATCCCCTTCCGCCGGCTTAATTTCATAAACACCTTCTACTGAGAAGTGTTTGTTGATATTGTAGTTTACGTTCATTTCCTGTGTCTGCTCAATTGATCCCCCAACAGTACTAGATACTGAGACATCTACTTTACTACTAATTGGTTTTTTTATTTTAATTTTTGTCGCTGATTTCAAACGGCTTGCTGACCCCTCAGTTACTGCGGACTTCCCGGCGATTAAAGCAGTCTCATCTTCTCTAAACTCAGGAAGAACACTGAGGTTAAGTCCAAGAGTAGAGTTTAGGTCTTCGTTGATTTTCAACTGATCAACCAAAAGTGTTCCAATTCCAACAGTTGTCACAGATTTCCGTTCACTCGCTTCAAGGTTTTTAGACATGTCTGATGTAACCCCCAACGTAAGAAGGGACACTAAATCTTCCTGCGCCAAAGCTGGTTCAGATGATAAAGCGATCTGGGTGTTTTCTATTGTTCCAGATATATCCAGCTTAACATCGTAGTCATTAATTTTTGCAATACCTACAAATTTTATATCTGAGGTTCTTGTTTTACCTCGGTCACGAATTTCCACATAACCTTGATTTAAAATAAAATCATGCCCCTTAAATTTAAACCTACTAACCGTTGGAACAACCTCAACCCGCGCATTGATTTCAGGAGAAAGAACATTTCCTGTTAACTGGCCATTTCCTTTGGCGTAGACTTCCGCAAGATTATTTTTAATAACAACTTGATTGATTGTTTCAATCGAAACATTCAAATTAAGATAGGCTTTTTTCTCAATACCTTTTTCTGGAAGATATTTTTTAAATTGATCAAGACTCACTTTGTTTTCTTTCGTGAAGTCACTTGGGTCATCTAAAAACTCTCCATGAAGAATTGAGACTTTCCCGTTTAGTGTATAAGGAAATCCTGTTCCAGTAATTGTTCCTACACTGCTGGCAAGAAGATTTGATCTTTTAAAGAGAGGAATTGTTGATCTTTCAATCTTATAGTCGATATTCACCTTTGGATAAAGACCAGCGAAAAGTACTGTCCCTCCAACTTTCAAATCGCCGTCGCCATACTTTCCATTCAGACGAGAAATTTCAACCACGTCTCCTTTTTTAACAACAAGAAATTCCAAATCCGTTATAGCACCTGGAAGATTTTTTATCTTTAATGAATTTTTGATACCCTTAAGTTCAAACTTAGTGATATTTATTTTCTTATCGACAACCAGTTGCATAGACCCCTTCATAACCCCAACGGCCTTATCAACAGAACTCGAAAAGAACTCTATCAAACTTGTCTTAATAGAAAAATCTTGATCGAACACAATGGTATTAACTGAGGTGTTTCTCGCCTTGCTTATAAAAAAATCGCCTCCATCAGTAAATCGTAAGTCCCAACTCTTAACCACACCTTCATCGATTGCAACTTTGTTATATCTTGGATCCACGTGTAAATTAACATCGCCTTTTTTCAAATTAAATTGAAAAACATCAAGGAAGAATTTCTTAACAACTAGTGTGTCTAAATTAAATTGCGAATTCAGCTGGGCCTTAATTTTGCCATTGATCGCTTTATCGGACATATTGTGACCGGCAACAACTCCTAGAATTTCTCTAAAATCCGATGCCTCAACAGTGGATTTTAATGAAACCTGACGAGTTTTCAAATTAATTACCGAGTCCATTTTTATTTTACCAGAGAGAAGATTGGCGTTAACTACAACGTCATCAGTTCCGATATAGAAAATTGCAGTCGAAGGCGAGGCTGGAATATTTTCAATATATGGATTATTTACTCTGGTCTTAAACCTTGATGAGAAATTATCTTTAGTTCCATTCCCATCAAAATCTATAACGAGATCACCGTCGTACTCCATGTTTAACTTGTTATAGAAACTGAAATCGTTTAGCCGTAGTCCCGTCGAATTCCCTTCAAGCTCAGTATAATCATTCGCTAAATTAACGCTTACATTTGCATTAATCTCCCCTCGGGATTTTTTAATTTTAATATCTTTGAAAGAAAGGAGGTTGTTTTGTAAATTAAAGTTAAATGATAATTGTTCTGCATCTTCGTTAAAAACTTTTAGATCTGATCCTTTTATTACCCCATCTATTTTTAGACTTTCAACACTGTATCCACCTCGCACTCGATAATTTGCAGCAAAATTAAACTCTGGAACAACTGGAAGTTTAATATTCTTAAAAATTAAATTATACATTTTTCTAGCGTCGTTAAAATTCGAGTTTTTAAAATCGATCTTTAAATCCATCCCGGATTTATCACCGAAGTTAAGAGTTCCATCAGCATTAAAGTTGGATTGATTGTAAACACCAGAGAGTTGATGAATATTTATTTCAAGATCTTTTAGCGAAAGAGAAAATTCTGATTTTACTTTTCCAAAATTTAAATCAACAATGCTGAAGTTATTCCAATCGACAATAAAATCAAATTTAACATTATCAAAGGGGCCATAAATTTCCGCTGAGGCCGGCCCTGATCCTGAAATAGCAAGTCCCGAGATTGGCCCAAAGGCCTGCATATCAATCTTTGAATCTTTTATTGAGATATTGAGATCTTTTCCCTTAATCTGTCCGTTTGCGGACAACAATGTATTTCGCATCGAAAGTTTTGCGTTTATGCCCAGTTTGAAATTTTTGTCTAAATCAAAAACTGTATCCTCCAAAGCAAAACCACTGTTTTGAAGAATTGGTTTTTTCGAAGTTGACAATAATTTAAAATCTCTCATCTGCAACTTGTCATGAATGCTGAAATAAACTTTTTCCCCATCCCAGATAATGTCCACTTTACCAGTTGCATAGCCTTTTAGTGACTCCAGGGAGCTTCTTATTGCGTATAAGAATGTGTTGGTAAAGGCATCCTTTAAATAGAGAGGAAGGCGCCCATGAAGAAGAGTATTTTTTTTAAGATCAAAGAATGCTTGAGGTTTTAAAAGTTCATACTGCTCTTTTGCATTATGTGCTTTTAGTGTTTCGAGAATTAAAAGATTTTTTTTCTTCTTAATTTGAGCTTCAACTTTTGCCAATTGAATCCATTCACTTTTAAAATTAGTGACCTCAATCGTTGACTTCGCTTCGGGATCAAATAGCTCTCCGTTGTTTTCAATGCTCCCCTTAACTTTCCCTGTCATTGCCGCAAGCTCTTTAGAGAGACCCGGATACAATTTCAATGAACTATTTAAATCTAAATCAAAATTAGTATTTCCTGCTGAGTGAACTCTTCCGGATTGGTTAAATAAATCAATCTTTGTAGTGATCTCATTTGATCCTTTTTGGACCTTAAGATTTTCAATCTTCCACAAAGTTTTAGTGAGGTACGCAAGACCTTCTCCCTTGTCCAGGTCGACAAAAGGAAAATCTTTATTTTTGGTATCAATGTGAATATCTGTTGCTTCGAATTTTAAACGAATGTCTTTTTTATGAGGAGCAAGTGATAAAGAGGCTATATTAAACCTATGTTTATCGATCTCAGACTTTATGTTTTCTAGTTTGACAATATTCAAATGAAGAGGGCTTTTTTTATAAAGTGTAGAATATTTTTCATAAAGCTTCTGGAAATCTAACTCTCTCCAATTTATATCTGGTGTTTCAGTATCGGGTGTAATGACTTTTAGGAAACCATTTTTTATCGATAGCTCATCAATCTGTAAATCACTTGAAAAGAAACTAGAGTATGTAAATGAGACGCCGAGCTCTTCGATTGTTAAATCCACTTTTGCAATTTTAGGATCGTCTTTTTCAATATGAACATTTTTGAAAACAGTAGCAGGAGGAAATAAACTAAAATCAACTCCCGTAAACGACAGCTTGGCTCCAATTTCTTTTGTTAAAATTTTAGACACTTTTTGAGATGCTTGATCCGAGAATTTTCTCGAATGAATGAAGCGCCACCCCCCATAAATGGTGAGAAAACTAAATGCGCAAAATGCGATTAGAATTTTATTAAGCCGTTTCAATTGCCTTAAGCCTCTCCCTCACTAAACGATAATGAGGATTCTGTTTTTTTATTTCCAAATATAATTCTTTAGCTATTTTTATTTTTTTGAGTTTTAAACATGCCTCTGCCTTTAGGTAGATAAATGCAAGTCGTTCCTCTTCATACAACGGTTCTTTATTTAAAACCCCATCAACCAAATCAATCGCTTTAAAATAATCCCCGATATTACTTAAGGCCTGGGCCCACACAAAATAAATGCTGGCCAATTGCTTCACATCTTTTACTGCTCCCACCATTCGCTCACACAGATTAAGAACAACTTGCTCCATTCCCAACAACTCAAAAGCAATAATCATATCCTGGCCTCTGCTTAGTAATTCTTCTTCTGGAATATATTTAAGAGAACTGAGAACTCGTTTTTGCTCATCATCAGTTGGCTCAATTGTTCCAGAAAGAAGATCCATTGCCATTTGGTCATAGTCGACGTGCAATTTTTCATTTTCTTTGAGTGTGGGATTTCCCTCAGAAAATGACTCCAATTTTCTCACTCTTACTTTTTTAGCTGCAAAAAGTTCAGTGAATTTTCTCTCGAATTTATTATTTTTTCGCTCGTGAGATTTTTCCATAAGTGAGAAAAATATATTTCTCTCAAAATGATTTAATAGAATAAACTCATAACAAAGTTTCCATTGATCAATTGACCATTCTGGATCTAGAAGAAGATATTGTTTTAAAAACTCTGGAAACTCTTTCCAGTGTTCAGGATGATCCTCCATTAAATCAATATTTTTAAAATCATCTGCTGCAATATTATTTTTTTTCCCAATGAGAATATCTCTTTTTCTTAAAAATTCTTCAGGATCTTTTTTTATTAACCCAGCATCGTGAAGCGATTGAATAAAGCTTTTTATCTGCGGTATTCGTTTATATTTGATTAAATAATTAAGTGCTTTTTTTGAATATTTATTAGCAAGATTTAATTTTCCAGCATTGAAAGCAACTCTCCACATCGAAAGATACAGATGAGAGAAATTTTGATCGCGATAGTCTTCATCAGTTGATTCAAATCGATCTAGAAGAACTTTAAAGTCCAAAGTTTTTTCGAGATTTGGAATTGATCTTTCTATTTCTGAAAGAACGGATGCCCACTTAATATTATCGCCCATCAACTCCTCAGAGAAAGCTTTAAGTTATTGAGATTATTTTTATTTTAACTGAATTTGGGAGGAAGGATGAGGGGCGAAATATTGCCCCTCACTAAATAGAAAACAAATACTGGATAAAATTACTTAGTAACAGTTGCGCGTTCAACATACTCACCTGTGCGAGTATCAATTTTTAGAAGCTCACCCTCTTTAATGAAAAGTGGAACTTTTACCTGAAGACCAGTTTCCATTACTGCTTTTTTTGTAGCACCTGAAGCTGTATCACCTTTAAGACCTGGGTCAGTTTCTGCAACTTTGATGTTAATGAAGTGAGGGTGTTCAATCGAAATTGGACGACCTTTATAGTAAAGAACTACTAATTTTGATCCTTCCATCAGATAATATTTATCATCTCCAACTTGTTCAGTTGTAAGGTGGATTGTTTCGAAGTTTGATTGATCTAGAAAGTTAAATCCATCCGGATCAGCGTATGTATACTCAACTTCCTTCTCTTCAAGATCTGGAGCTGTTACGTTTGTTGATACTCCTGATTTCCAAGTTCTTTCAATAACCTGTCCAGTTTCTAGATTTTTAATTCTAGCTGTAACGAATGCAGATCCTTTACCTGGGTTTGTGAAATCAGACTTCAAAATAACGTAAGGTTTCCCTTCGACTTCTATTTTTAATCCTCTTTTTAACTCCGTAGTGTCAAACATATCTTTTCCTTGTTGAATGTCTTTGTCTTTTATTTACAAAAGCTGAGACTGAATGGCCATTAAATAAGCATTTCTGCCAAGGCCTTCCATTATGATTGTTGAAGCCTTGGCAGTCAACTTCGTTTGACGAAACTCCTCTCTACGATGGGTGTTAGAGAGGTGAACCTCAATGACTGGGATTTTAATCATTTGAAGAGCGTCAAAAATGGCAACACTCGTATGGGAATAGGCCCCTGGATTAATGACTAAAGCACTGAAATCCTGCTTAATTGATTCCTGAATTCTCGTCACAATTTCGCCTTCAATATTTGATTGGAACCAAGCACATTCACAGTTTTTATTTGCTAAATTTTTTTCGGTGTACTCAATAATATCTTTTAAAGTGAGATTCCCATAGATCTCTGGCTCTCTAGTCCCCAGCATATTGAGGTTAGGTCCATTGATAATAAGAAATTTTCTTGGTGTCGTCATAAAATCAAACTATCAAACACGGCCTTGATAATCCAGAGCTCTTTTTTGAATTTTCTTGAGAAATAGATTTAATTTTTCTTCAATAAGATGAACTTCGTCTGCTGTATCATCAATTTCTTCGATTTCTTCAATTTCTATAGGACCGATTTTTTCATCAATAAGGCTCATCAGATGCCGACGGCCATCCTCTTCAGTTGTATCTTTTAGATCAGTTAATTCTGCTAGATGAATAGGTTTCGAAATTTCTTCAGGTTCTTTTTGAACTTCATCAAATTGCTCAAGAGGCTGAGTTAGTCTTTTGATCTCTTGTATTTTTTGAATCGTTTTTTGATCATTCGGATTTAAAAGTAAAATTTTCTCTAAAACTTCAAGCGCTTTTTCAATATGTCCTTGACCGCAGTAGAGATCGACCAGAGTATGAGTTACTAATGGAGTATCATCTTCTTTTTTATGAACTAATTCTGTAGGTTCAAAGTCTAAATCTGAATCACTATCTAAATCTAGATGGACATTGTATGTGCGCAACTCCTCTACCTTTTCTTCTTTGTGTTCTTCAGACTTTTTGGGTAGAAGTTCTTGAGACTGATCACCTTTTTTCATACTCCAGTGATCATAATCTGATATTGCTTCTGTCTCTTTCGATAGATGCGGTTTACTTTCTTCTTTAGATTCATGTTTTAAATCAACTGTCATCCAGTCATCAAAATCATTTTTTTCGGAAACCTGATTTGATGTTAAATTTTTAAGATCAAAATAGGCTGACTCTTCTGAAGCTAATTTTTCAGAAGTTAATTCATTTTCAGGAATGATGATTGGTTTATGATTGGGGCGATAACGTTCTTCAATTTCCTTTTCTAATTCAGAAACCAATGTTGCAACATCTTTATCTCTCGGATTGATGAAGAGTAAGTATTTCAATGTCTCTAGAGCTTCTTCTTGTTTACCCAACTCGAGGCAGACATCTGCAAATAATTTTTGCAATCGAAGATTATCGCGATTATTTTCAACTAATGGTCTAATTGTAGTGTAGGCAAGATTGAATTGCTTAAGATCGTAATAACAAAAAGCTAAACCAAGATAGCCCATTACATATGATGGATGAAAGCGAATTCCTTGCGAAAGAATTTCCATCGCCTTGTCAGTCATACCTAATTTTCTATAGGTTTCAGCAAGAGGAGCAAAGACGCGTGAGCGCGGATTTTTTTCAAAATCACTCTGGTACTTTAAAAAAAGTGGCGAAAGAAGTTGGAGTTTATCCTTACTCATAAAAAATTAGCCTCTATCAACCAATCCAGCTTCTTCTTGATTGATAATTCTTGGAGTAAGGAAAATAATCAGCTCTTTTTTAATTGTTGAAGGATTGTATTTGGTTCTAAATAACCAACCAACTAAAGGAACATCTTTCAAGAATGGAATTCCTGAATGGTTTTCTTGTTGTTGATAAGAATAGATCCCCCCAATAACAACAGTGGCACCGTTATCCACCAAGACTTGTGTCTTTACGACACGCTTGATTTCATCTTGAGGAGCCCCTGTTTGTACAACCGGAGTTAAAGAGTCTTTTTTAATTTGTACATCCAGAGAAATAGATCCTTCGTTTGTAACTTGTGGAGTAACTGCCAACTCCAATCTTGAGCTTTGAGATTTCCATGCTTGTGTTGTACTTGTTCCAGTTGTCCCACTTGAGATATTTGTATCAAGGTAATAAGTAGAATCATCTTGGGTAATACTTGCGGCTACGTTATTTTTTGTAATAACTTTTGGACTTGAAATGATCTTTCCTTTTGACTCACTTTCCATAAGCTTCAATTTAAAATCAAGATTAACTAATTTGTTAAATCGATTGATGGTCAAACCAAAAAGAGATTTCGTTGAATCTGGAGCAGAGCTGAATGAAAAAGACCCTGAGTTTACGGCCCCAGCTTGTAATGAAGCACTAAATGGATCGTACCCAAATCCGATCCCCTGATCTAATCCAATTTCTTTAGTATAGCGCTCTGAAACTTCGACAATTTTAGATTCAATTAAAACTTGTGGCGTTTGAGAATCTAGAACCTCAACAATTTTCTTCATACGCTCGATAACTTCTGCTGTGTCTTTCACAATTAAAGAATTTGTTCGAGTATCAACGCTGATCTTTCCTCTTTTTGACGAAGCTGCAGCCGTTCCGCCAATTCCGGTCATTCCTGGATTATCAGAAGAGTATTCTGAAAGGATTTGTTTTAAATCTTCTATTTTAGCAAAACTAATTGGAAAAACTTTTGTCATAAGAGGCTCAAGTTCTATCATGGCCTCTTTAGCTTTTTTATCTTGTTCTCTTTCTTTTGCTGCGGTTTCAAAAGTAGTTACTAGAAGAATCATTCCATTTTTTTTAGCGACTAATTTATTCATTTCAAGAACTGTATCCAGCGCTTGATCCCATGGAACATCATTTAAATTTAACGAAACCGGTTCTATTTTTTTTACATCTTCAGTGACAATAATATTGAATCCAGATGTATCTGCGATCATCTTTAAAATTTCATCTGGTCTCACGCTTCTTAAATTCATTGAAATTTTCTTTCCAATGTATTTTTTTCTTCCAGACATCGCAATGTTTTCGAGAATGTCTTCAACAGATTCTGATTTAGGAATATTTAATTTCGATGCTTGTGACGTTGGAATGTCAGATACTTTTTCTTGATACGATTGATTCTCCTCCACTTTTTTCTGGGAGAAAACACCATAGCGATTTTCTATTTGAAGAACCACTCGGTTTGGCTTTCTTACTAAAACAGAACGAACATTATCTCTCAACTGTATTGCGACTCTAATATCCTTTTCTGACTTAGGTTTTTTATAGGCCTTTACAAAGACAACACCACCAGAAAATTCTGAGGTATCAAAAGCGCGCATTACCCTATCTGAAGCTGTTGTTTTAGCAAAATCGACAATGATTTGCTTATCTTCTTTAACCTGAAACTTACTAGCTTCTACTTCATTCGTGTCTAGTACGAATTCAAGTTCGCTCACTTCACCTTTTTGAGTAAAGTTGATTGCTTTGATTTCCGCTGACATTGCAGAATGCAAAGATATAAAGAATATGAAAACGCTAAGAAAAAATCCTTTTTTCATGCAACTCATCCCTAAGTCTTCATGTTTATCTTCCTAAAATACTGAGGACTTGATTAAATTATAACAGCATTTTAAAAAAGATCTCATTTTTTTTAAGAGAATTATAATTGAGTGAATTACTCATTTGATAGAGGAAGGACTGTCTCTAGGTACTCATCTTGGTCATAAACATTTCGAATTTTTTCTACGAGAACGACTCCACCAGGAAGAATGGCCTTAACTTCAGCATTATTGGGTCCAATTTTCATTCCCTCTTTAAGGTAGTAAACCTCTGGAGCGAGTACTGACCCATTCATTATTTTTGCCATCGCTCTTCTTTCTTTGCCGACTATAACACCAACAATTCGAATATTTTCTATCGGTTTATTTTCGATACTGTCCATAACATTAGAATAAATGCCATTGGACTGTGTTTTTGTTTGGGATTGTCCTTTTCTTTTATTAATACGCCTCTTAAAAGGATCTCTAAGATCTAAAGGGTTTTTAACATATGTTTTACTCTTGAAAAGACTGTAAGCTGTACCGGAAGTTTCCTGGCCGTCTTGCGCGAACGATCCTTGGAAGAATGTCATTAAAATCATGGCAATAATAATTTTCATTTTATTCTTCTGCCTTTGCTTTATGAGGAGGTCGTTGGCCTTTCACTGCAGGAGTCTTCTGTTCATTTTTAAATTCATTTTCAATTCTTTCAATTCCTCGATCCTCTTTATAGTTCGGATTGAATCGATAAGCCTCTAATGTAAATTCCCCATTTATAAGTTGGTACTTACCTCTTTGTGGAAGATCCATTTTTTTAAAGTATAAATCTGTAACATTTAAAATTCTTTTACTTTCCGAAATTTTTTCGAACATTATAAGAAACTGCAAATAAGTAGCCTTTGCGCTAAATTTATATCTTCGCGCAATATAGAAATCGCGAATCATGTCATTGTCTGGAACTATCAACAATTCCTTAATATTTACTTCTTGGGCCATTTTTCTAAGCAAATTGATTGTCTCTGTATCGGATGTTTCACTTGGCAACAACTGTTGTGCTTTTTCAATTTCTCGTGCAACTCTTTCAATGCGACCTTTAGCTTCATCAATATCTTTGTAGAAGCTCATTATTTCTTTTCTTGTTTTTTTGGCCTTCTGCAAGTTTTGTCTTTGAACTTCTTGCTGAGAATTAATTTCACTAATTTTTTCATCGGAATCTTTAACTAGTAACCCAATATTAACTAGTGCCCATAAGATGATAAACCAATGAATATTTTTTAATAACTTTTCCATGGTCTACCTTAATCTCGTATCATAGTTCGTAATCTTGCCCTTCAACTCAAAAGATTCATAGTTGCTCGGGACTCCATCTAAGACTTCTTGCTTACTTTCTTGCTTGGTAGGAACCAGACTGTTTCCAAAAAAAGGAGAATCATTAATGATTGTGATAAATTCCCCGATACTTCTTGGAGTGTATGCCCCACCAGTGATTATGATATCCTTATTCTCGTTTATTTTTAATTGATCAAACCAAAGATCCTCTGGAATACTTCTGGCAATTTTCTCTAAAATTTTTTTAGGATTTGTTTTTATCTTAAGTACTTCATCTACTTGGCTTGAACGGACTTTGAGCTTTTCAACTTGATTGTTGTAAGCATCTAGCTGAGCCTTAATATTTTTATTCTTAGCTATTTCTTTTGAGATTTTGTCGTATTCATTAGTTGTCTGCTGAAGAATCGTTTGCTCTTGCTTGGTTTGATCTTCGAAATGATTACGTACAAAAATTTCAGGAATGTAAAAAATAAAGAAGGCAAGCCCGATCATTTTGAAATTTAAATTATTGAGATCAATCCCTAAAACGACAGGAAGGCGCAGCGGTTGTTTTTTCTCGAGGAGGTTTAATTCAATCATTTAGGAAGACTCCTCATGGCCAGGCCAATTGCGCAAACTCCTCTGTATGCAATATCGTCAATCATATCTTCTGAAATATTATTTTTATTATATGATATAGTTTTGAACGGATTGAGGATATGAACTTCAGTTTCTATCAATTCTTGTAAGGCTTCAGTGAATCCAGGAATTTGAGCTCCGCCTCCGGTAAGATAGCATCCAGTAAATTGATCCTCTGAGGTTGCACTTACCCAAAAATCAATAGTCTTTTTTAATTCAGCAAAGAAGGTATCTAGAACCTGATTGATAATTTCTACAATTTCTTCTGGAATATTTCCGCTTCCATCGCCCAGAATCTTCAAATCCTCAGCCTCAGCGTAATTTACACCCATCTGTCTTTGAATTTCTTCAGTAATTGTGAGTCCACCGATATTAATTTCTTTGAAAAAAACTAAAACTCCATTTTTATAAATCATAAAATGAGTTTTTTGTGCCCCTAAATCCATCAAAATCCAGGTTCTTCCCTTTCCTTTTGCATCTGCATCCATAACATTTTCAAAGACGTTTAATGTAGCAGCTGCAGAGAGATCAGCAATTTTCACCTTTAAACCAGCGCGCTCTACAAGATCTTTGAAGGATTCTAATACGCTTTTTTTAACTGCACCAATGATGACGTCTACACCACCACCTTGGTTCTCTCCAACAATACTGAATGAGAGATTTCCCTTATCGATAGGAAAAGGGAGATATTGTTCTGCATCCCATGAAACCTGATCCTCAATTTCTTCTTCGGATCCACCGGCCAATTGAAGGCGCTTAATTAAAGTATTCGGACCTGAAAGACCAACACAGGCAAAACGATTACTTGAACGCAATTGCTTTAGGCCCATCTGAAGAGCTTTTAGAAGTTCATCTTCTTTTTGAATTTCATCTTCAATGATAGTCCCTTCTGGAAGACTAACTGAAGAGTATCGCATAATTTTATACGTTCCATCTGATTGTTTAGCGACCTCGGCTAACTTGACAGCCGAAAGACCAATATCCACACCAATAATACCTTTTGGTCCTACATATAGGGCTTCACCAATTTTCTCTTTAATCGAATCGACGATATTTTTTGAACTCAAAATTATGCCTTATCAGAATTACTCTTTATAAAATTATACATTTAATAAATAAATCTGATCAAGGAATAATCTTAAGAAGATGATTAAACCACTTTTCAGCAAAAATTTGGAAAGCGGCCACGATTATAATAAATGGGCCAAAAGGAATAGGATTCTCTTTCTTGATAATCTTGAATGCCATCAACCCCAGTCCCACAAGAGCACCAAGAAAACAGCTTAAAAAAATGTTCTGCATGACTGCTATAGGACCAAGATAAATGCCCAAGACGGCGTAGAGCTTTATGTCGCCTCCACCTAAACCAACTTGCCCTTTTAATAAATAAAAAATCCAACTAACTAATAAAGGAAATCCCAACCCAAAAGCTCCACCGAGAAGCCAGTGGGTCCATGGATGCATGATGAAACTTACCGTAAAAAATAGAAGTCCTAAATAAATGTTAATCGAATCAGGAAGAATCTGATGTTTTAGATCAACTATAAAATGAACTAAGAATGCACTAAATACTCCTAGAAAAAAGAAAAAGTTAAACAGATCTGCTGAATTCAGCGATTGAGGTGCAATCAAAAATGCAAAAAAACCTGTTACAAGTTCAACTGCAGGGTATTGCCAGGAAATTTTAGATTTGCAGCTCGAGCACTTACCTCTTAAAAATACAAAACTAAGGACGGGGATATTTTCATACCAGGTTATTATGTGACCACAATGAGGGCATGAAGAGCGTGGATAAACAATGTTTTTTCCCAAAGGAATACGATAAATAAGAGCATTTAAGAAGCTCCCTATTAGTAATCCGAAAATTGTTGAAAAAAGCACTAAAATATTTTCCAAAATTAATCCAAGTTTTTATTTTTAAATATTTGAGTGACAAATATTAATAGGGCCAATGAATAAAAGACAAAATAAACGAGAACATTAACGAGATAAGCTGAAGGGATTCCTTGTTGGTATAAAACAAAATCCTTCAAGTTTAATTTATACAAATTTGGCAGCAGGACACTGGCGAGCTTAACACCGTAATTAAAAAATGGATTCATCTTTGCAAATATTAATTTCGATGTTTCATTTAATGAATGCCCAATCACTGCAATGATAATTGAATAGATAACAGACATTGCGGTATTAGTGATTAAAGAAAACAACACAGCAACCAGCAAAATGATAAAAGATTCCAAGAAAGAAAATAAGCTGGCCCACAAAATGAGTTCTTGAAAACTCCCTCCATGAAAAATATAAATTGCGATAGAAAGAGCACTAAGCACAGCTGTATTGATTATTAAAACGGAAGAGAGTCCGACAATTTTCCCTGTCAAAAAAGAAAAGCGTGAAATTGGTTTGGATAAGATCATATATAATGTTCTTTGCTCAACTTCTTTAGTCAGTAATGTCGAACCAATAAATATGGCCATTCCCAAATTTGAAAGTGTCGTTATTCCTAACCCGAAATCTAAAGCAACTTTTGCTGGAGCTCCATAGGTAAATTCTGAGGCAATGTAAGTAATAAGGACAAGACCCAAAGCTAAAAAAAGGATGCTCATCATTACTTTACTGCGGTAAACTTCAATGAACGTATATTTTGCAACTGTGAATATATTTTTCATCTTTTTATTTTGTAAATTATTTCTTCCAAACTTGGTTTTTCTTTCTCGATCTCAATTATATTTACCCCTTCTTCAACAAGCTTTAGAAGCGTTTCATGCTTTTCCTTTTCATGAACAATGATCGATTCCATCTTCTCATTTTCTATAAATTTAATTTTATATTGATCATTTGAATTTTTTAAAACTAGTTCATCTATGCTTCCTTCATAAATCAACTTACCCTTCTCTATAAAAATGACTTTTTGGCAAATTTCTTCAACGTCGGGAACTATGTGGCTGCTGAAGAAAATAGTTATACCTTCATTGTTAAGCTCTTTTAAAATATTTTTAAAATCTCTTCTTCCGAGTGGATCTAATCCAGAAAGAGGTTCATCCAAAATAAGAACTTTTGGTCTATGTATTAGCGAACTGATAAATCCTAATCGCTGTTGCATTCCTTTTGAGTAACCATGAATTCGACGATCGAGGGCATAAGAAATCTGCATTCTCTCCCCCCAGGAATTAATCAACCTGTGGAGTTCATCTTTTTTTATTCCATTTAGACCTCCAGTATATTCCAGAAATTCTCGGCCAGTTAGATGTTGATATAGATAGGCTTTCTCCGGAAGATATCCTAGTGATGCCCTAATTTGATTTGACGTTTCTCCCAGAGATTTCGAGAAAACGACTTGGCCTGAATCCTGGCGAGAAAAATCCATGAGAATTTTTATCAATGTCGTCTTACCTGCACCATTGGCCCCCAAGAAACCGACAAGCTCTCCTTCATTGATAGAAAAAGAAACATTATCAAGGGCCTTAAATTCCTTTTCCCAAAAGTTATACTTAAATGATTTTGAAATTTCTTGAAACGTTATCATTTGATAATTCTATTCCTTAACAAGAGTTTACGAAACCATTTTAAATTCTTTAATTCTAATCACGTTGAAATAGCTTAATTTTTTTTGCGCAACAAAGAGCTTCCTTATAATCCTATATCTACACAATCCCGTCCAAATTCCTAGACCATATGCAAAGTGTCCCGTACCGAAACATAATAAACTAAGAAGTGAATAATTGATTTTAGATCGAAATCTTTGAAGTGATGATGCAGTAATAATTAATAAAT
Source organism: Bacteriovoracales bacterium (assembly GCA_037444575.1). Classification (GTDB taxonomy): domain Bacteria; phylum Bdellovibrionota; class Bacteriovoracia; order Bacteriovoracales; family Bacteriovoracaceae; genus Bacteriovorax. The sequence continues at coordinate 269,382 of JBBIME010000005.1, read as the reverse complement.
AGATCCACAATGGGATCAAATACAAGCTAAACAAAACAGAGGGCAATATGAAAAAAGCTCCTGCAACATAAAGTGAAAAGAATGCTGGCAATAAAAATATTGCATCCTTTAAATCCAAGCTAAGATGTTTTGCTCGCCCCTGTCCATAGGAAAACATTTGAAATAAAAAGTCCTTCAATGTTTCTCTTGGGAAACGATAGACCCTGGCCTCAGGTGTGTAGATGATATCGCGATGTTTATCACGATTTATGAATTCATTCTCTTCTCCGGGATAAAAATTTCTGTTAAATCCGCCTGAATTGATAAAGTATTCTCTTTTAATCAGCATATTCGAAAGGATCAACTCTCTCTCTGTGGTCGATCTCACGAGTCCAATTGAATTGTATCTGCTCTTAAATGGCCCTATTCCCCAGTATGATGAAAAGAAAAAACGTAAAACAATCTGAAGACTAGTTTGTTCAATTTTTAATAATGATGGTCCACCAAAAATAACTGTGTTTGGAAATTTTCTTACCAATGTGGAGTATATTGATAGAATTTGTTCATCTGGGTCTGAGTCATTATCTAAAAAAAGGAGATACTCTCCTTTGGCAATCTTAGCTAGTTCATTACGCTGTAAAGAGGGATTATCTCCCTCTGCCAATAAGACTTCAAAGTCAACTCCATCCGCGTGAAGCAGACTCGCTCGCTTTAAAGACATGTCACTTTCTGTATATTTTTTAGCAATAATTAATATACTGATACGCAACGTATTTCCTCGGAATCAATTTTTTAAAATTCATCTTCAATGATATAATAAGTCTCTATGAAAGATATTAAACTTTTTAAAAAATTTTATCTTTATCTGCTTTCAATTCTTTTTCTAAGCATCGCTTACGTTGTAAACATTAACAATGAAAAGCCATTGATGTTCATCTCAAAGCAGAACCAATCGATTAATTTTAACTCATCGCTTTTTACTTATTTTAACCTAGGTCTAAAGAGATTGATCTCTTCTACGTTGTGGGTATCGACCATTATCGAAAGTGATGTTGAACACTATAAGCAGAAGGATTTAAATTCATGGATGTTTCTTCGATTTAATTCGATCTCAGAACTAGAGCCAAAGTTTTATCAAAATTATGCTTTCGGTGGTCCTTATCTTTCAATTATTAAAGATGACATCGAAGGTGCCAGTGCTATCTACAAAAAAGGGTTGAAGGAATACCCGGATGATTATTCTTTGATTAAAGACGCCAGCTTTCATTTCTATTTTGAGGCCCACGATCAGGCCCTATCAGAAGAACTTTTTAAGAAATTAAAAAAATTTCCCAACGTTCCTTTTTACCTCCTAGGATCCCTAGTAAGAGTCGAGGCCAGTCAAGGAAAGTATGAAGAAGCCTTAACAATGCTCAATGAAATGCAAAAAAAATTTCCACAGGAGACAGCTATCGGAATGAGAATCTTTGATTATCGATATAGCTTAAAAGCGGAATTCGACTTGGATTGCCTCAATAATAAAAAAGAGAACTGTTCCACTGTAGACTTAGAAAATAAACCTTATATTCGAATAGGTGCTTCTTTCAAGGCCCAAAGAGAGTGGAGTCCATATAGACCGAAATGGAGAAAATAATTATTTAGATAAAAAAAAGAACTCCTCTTTTAACAAGAGGAGTTCATAAAAATTCTAGAAACCGGTAGTAACGTTTATTAAAGATTTCGTATGTGTAATCGTCCACGTGTCATAAGCAGTTCCTGCAATATTTCCAGCGGCACCAGCTGTGAATGTTGTCCCATCAGCGGCCACCGTAGACGCAGGCAAGTTAGCAGCAGTAGGAATAGCCCCACCCGCTTTAAGAACTGTAATTGATGGGTTCCATCCAAAAGTTCCTGCAGTACAATTAGCATTTCGAAGAGCTACGTTAGTAACTTCTCCTGCTGTAAAACCGATTCTGTAATACCCTTTCGGAGAAATGTCGTAGCCCAAAGTATCCAAGCATGTCGCAAATGAATCGTAATCTGCTTGTGCTCCAACTTCCACTGAATAAACAGCAGCAAGTTGAATCTTTGCTTCAGATTGTTTTGATTTGGCCTGATACTTTTTAAAATTTGGAACCGCAATTGCTGAGAGGATACCAATGATCGCAACAACGACCATAAGCTCAATCAGCGTGAACCCTTCTTCATTCTTTAACCATTTATTCATAAATCACTCCTTACTAAATCCACCAAAATTAAGATTTGGCTTCAAGTTTATTCAAGAAATTTAAGCTAAAAAAATTAAGATTTTTAGAGCCTCTTTTTATTGAATATTTATTTATAATACCACTTATCGGCTAGTTTTCTATAACCATTTAATTTCCTATCTTGTTTAGGCTCCCGCAGACATAAACATTGGAAGGTACATGGCAACTAGAATGGTCGCTATAATTCCCCCTAAGACGACAATGATGATAGGTTCAATCAATTTGGTCATCCCCGTAACTAGCGTATCAACCTCATCTTCAAAGACCTCTGCGACTCGAGCAAGCATCTGATCGATCTGCCCCGTTTGTTCTCCAACTCGAATCATTTGAGTAACGAGCTCAGGAAAATATTCAATCTTACTCAGAGGCTCTGTAAGCGTTTTCCCTTCAACAACTTTTTTCTTAACTTCTCTTATGTCTTGAGCAATCACACTACTGTCTAGCGTTTCAATACAGATATCCAAAGCATCAATGAGTGGAACCCCGGCCCCGAGAAGAGTTGAAAGAGTTGTTGAAAAAGAACTTAAATTCCCTTTGATAATAATTTTACCAAAAAGTGGAAGTCGCATACTGAAGTTATCCCAAAAAATTTTTCCAACAGGTGTTTTTATATAAGAAACAAATGAAGCCAGCCCCACAAAAAAAGCAGGGATCATAATGGGTGTGTATTTTCCAAAAAACTCTGATGTATCAATAACAAATTGAGTGATCCAAGGAAGTTCTTGTCCAGTTTCCTTTAACATCCCCGTAAACTGAGGTACTACGAAAACCATCATCGCCCAGACGACAACAGCTCCGACTAAGCAGACAATACTCGGATACATCATGGCCGATTTGATCTGGGCCTTAGTCTTCTCTTGCTTTTCCATGTGACTTGCAAGCTTTTTTAAAATTTGTTCGAGAATACCACCGGCCTCTCCTGCACGAACCAAGTTGCAATAAAGTTTATCAAATCCTTTTTGCGCTGACATGGCCTCTGCGATAGTTTTTCCTTCCCCGACATCTGATGCAATTTTTTTGATTGCCGCTTTTAGTGATGGATTTTTTTCTGCACGATAGAGAATTTCAAGGGCCTGTAAAATAGGAACACCAGCTGCAATCATAACTGCAAGCTGCTTGGTAAAGTTAGAGAGTTCTTTCATCCCGATGGCCTTCGCAATGCCTTTATCGACCATCCACATGCCCAGATCGAATTCTAAAATCGTAGGAGGTGTGATTTTTTTTACACGAACACCCTGAAGGCGTAGTGCCTTTCTCACTTCTCTTTCAGAAGCAGCATCTATCTGTCCCAAAACCTTTTTGCCATTAGCATCTACGGCTTCGTACTTAAACATTCCCATTTAATTATTTTACCTTAATACCTAATTGTGTGGCCAATTCGTCGGGTGAATTTGAATAGCTCATGGCCACTTCTGGACTGATCGCGCCTGCTTCAACATGTTTTTTTAAACTTTGATTCATGGTAACCATTCCTGTTTTATCCTGACCAATTTGCATTTGTGAGTACACCTGATGCAATTTATCTTCTCGAATTAGATTTCGAATACCACTTGTTGGAACTAAGATCTCCATGGCGGCAACTCGTCCCTTTTCATATGATTTGGCAATTAGCTGCTGAGAAACTATTCCTTGTAGAACGAAGGACATTAAAGTTCTAATTTGAATCTGTTGATGGGCAGGAAAAACGTTAATAACACGGTTAATAGTTTGAACACACGAGTTGGTGTGAAGAGTACCAAAAACTAAGTGACCTGTTTCCGCAATAGTCAATGCTGCCTCAATTGTCTCCATGTCACGAAGCTCACCAACAAGAACAATGTCTGGATCTTGTCTGAGCAAACTTTTAAGAGCATTGTGAAATGTCAGTGAGTCTGTCCCAATTTCACGTTGATTGACCAAGCAATTTTTATGAGAGTGAACAAATTCGACGGGATCTTCAAGAGTGATAATATGTCCCGCCTCATGTTGATTGAGATAGTCAATGAGAGCAGCAAGCGTTGTCGACTTACCAGATCCAGTAGGACCTGTAACAAGAACAAGCCCGTTACTTACATCACACATTTTAAGCAATGTATTTGGAAGATTGAGCTGTTTAAAATCTGGAACAATGCTTGGAATAATACGAAATACAGCGGCGACTGCACCTTTTGAGTTAAAAACGTTCGCACGAAAACGAGCAAGGCCCTTAATCCCAAAAGAAAAATCAAGCTCTAGTCTTTTTTCAAATTCATTTTTTTGATCTTCTGAAAGAATTTGATAAATTAATCTTTTGGTATCCTCTCCAGTAAGAGGTGAAGTTTTTACTTTGATAACTTCACCGTGAATACGAAGTCCTGGTGAAGTTCCTGAAGTAATATGCAAATCAGAGGCGTTACTATCAACCATCAACTTAAACAACTGCTGAATCTTTAGTGAATCATTTCCAACGTTATGAGATGTCCCAGTATGTTCCATTGTTCCAATCGTTTTACTTTTAGTATCATTGCTACTCATGATATTCCCTACATTTTATCAGAAGCAGAGTTAGATATTGCTTCATCAACAGTTGTTAATCCCTGGGCTACTTTTGTAAGTGCACACATCCTTAACGTTTTCATTCCTTCTTTAATTGCTTGTCTCTTAATCTCATCAGCAGACCCATGACGTAAAAGAATTTCTTTTATTGCTGGAGACATCTCTAATACTTCATAAATGGCCACTCGCCCTTTATAACCAGTATTATTACATGTCGGGCAACCTTTTCCTTTATACACTGTCAACTTCGAAGCAGATGCTGGCGAAATCCCACAAGCGACAAGCATCTCTTGGGTCGTACCCGAATCAACCTCTTTACAATCTTTGCAGATACGTCGACATAATCTTTGAGCAACAACAACGTTCAAAGCTGCAGCAACTAAGAAAGGTTCAATCTCCATATTTATCAAACGAGTGATAGTGCTTGGAGCATCGTTAGTGTGAAGAGTGGACAAAACCAAGTGTCCAGTAAGAGCGGCTTCAATAGCGATTTCACCAACCTCACCATCTCGGATCTCTCCAACCATGATGATATCTGGATCTTGACGTAAAAAAGATTTAAGAGCTGCCGCAAAAGTTAATCCAATATCTTTTTTAACGTTAACCTGATTTATTCCTTCCAAGTTAAATTCAACAGGGTCTTCAGCTGTAGAGATGTTTGAATCAATTGTATTTAACTCTGCAAGTGCAGAATAAAGAGTTGTCGTTTTCCCTGAACCTGTTGGGCCTGTAACCAAACACATCCCATATGGGCGAGAAATCCCTTCTTTAAAAACTTCTAATTGCTTTTGTTCGAATCCAAGTTTGGTCATATCAAGTTGCAAGTTTGATGAATCTAGAAGTCGAAGAACTATTTTTTCGCCAAACAAAGTTGGAAGAGAGGATACACGATAGTCAATTGGCTTTCCGCCGATCTCTAATTTTATACGTCCATCCTGTGGCTTTCTTCTCTCCGAAATATCCATCTGGGCTAAAATTTTCACTCTTGATATAATCGGCAACATTAAATTTCGAGGTGGCTTGGCTGCTTCAATCAGACTTCCATCTTGACGATAACGAATACGAAAATTATTTTCATATGGTTCAACATGGATATCAGAGCATTTCATAACAAATGCTTCTGCTAAGATTCGATTAACATATCTTATGACGTCATCTCCAATATCATCTTCATTAATATTATCTTCTTTTTTTGAATCTGCTTTAATTTCACGAATGGTTTCAAGAACATCTTCAATGCTCTCAGGAACTCGGGAAAACAGATCTGCCCATGAAGAAAGATTTGTTAGAATGAACTCAACTGGATATTGGAATAAAGTTTGTAATTCAGCCTGGAGATTAATGAGTGAAGGATCAAAGATGGCAACACTCACGGCTTTAGCATTTTTTTGAATTGGAATAATTCTATATTTTACAATGTCGCTCTTTTTAACTATTTTAAAAATCTTATCAGGTACTCGTGCTTTTGATAAATCGATGTAAATGAGTCTGTAGTTATCTGCGATTTGTTTTGCAAATCTTACGTCATCGAAAAATTTAAATTGCAATAAACCGAATTCAGAAATAACAAGCGGATCTTTGTCAATAACAAGCGGCCGTAGATCCTTTACTGGAACCATTCCCGTCTTAGTTATTACTCCAGCAAATTCTTTTCTAAACATACAGTTTTTACAACATCAAAAGAGCGTTCGTTATTTTAAAGACTTATCGGAATGAAAAGAGTTCTTCTTTAAGATTTTAATAATTTAAAAATTTGCTTAAATTGACCAAAAGGCTAAGGCATGTCTTGCTTGAAGCTCAAGCATGAGCGAACCATCTACATAATGCTTCACTTTGGATGGTAATGATGAAGAATGGGGTGAAAAGTTATAATTGTAGTCCCAAAAAATGGTTTTTGTATCAATCATCCCTTTAAAAATAAATTCTCTAGAACAAGTATTGATGACGAGTTCCTGATTAAATTGATTAAATTCTTTTTCAAAGACCTCTTTTAAGTTCAATTGAGCAAAGTTGGGAATTGTTCGTCTTGAGAAAACTCTATAATCAAGTCTCATCTCTTCTAAGGCAAATTTAGTAACTTTTGACATTACTCCATCGCCGAGAACGATCACGTTTAGCTTTTGAAATTGATTAAGCCACTCTTTCAAAATATCTATTATAGCGAGGTAATCCGTATTCTCACCAATAATTTTCCCATCCTTTATACCGAGGCAATTGATAGCATTTAACCTTATTGCATTTTTTGTGAGTTCTACTTCTGTTAAGAAATGTTTTTTGTAAGGACTCGTAATGTTGATGCCTCTATACTTTGATAGAAGTTCACTGGCCTTTGGAATTGAAATTTCATCTTGATAGTCTAGGAGATCGTATTCAACTTCTTCACTTAGCAATCTTCGATAAAGATCGGGAGATTGAGAATGTTGAATATTTTTGCCAATAAGAGCTAATTTAATCATGTCTAAAAAATTGTTTTGCCAACTTCACGTCGGTATCAATCTGAGAAATCAAATCGTTCACACTTGAGAACTTTTTTTCATCACGAAGTTTTTTAAGGAACGAGACTCGCATTTGCTCACCATAGATGTCACGATTAAAATCTAGAAGATGAGTTTCAATATTCGTTTCCAATCCATCATTAAAAGTTGGATTAGTTCCTATGTTCGTCACTGAGTTATAAGTCATTCCATGGATTGTCGTTTGAGTAATATAAACACCATTTGTCGGAACAATAAGGGCCTTGTCATAGTCAAGATTGGCGGTAGGAAATCCAATTTGCTTCCCCCTTCCCTGGCCTTTCACAACACGTCCGGATAGAAAATAAGGTCTCTCAAGAAGCGTTTTAACTTTTACCATGTCTCCTTTTTGAATTTCAGAGCGAACGACACTTGAAGAAACAGCACCATTATTTAATCTGAACTCCTCTTGAAGAATAAGCTGTATCCCTGCTTTTTCGCAAAGACTTTTTGCAAGATTATAGTCTCCAGCTTTATTGGCCCCGAAGGCAAAATCATATCCGAGATAAATTTTTTGAATACCTGAAAACGAGAACACAAACTTCTTTAAAAAGTCCTCAGGTGAAAGAGTGCTAAAATCTCTGGTAAAGTCAACTTCAAGTAAATAATCAACCCCGCACTCACGAAGTAGTTCTCTGCGCTCTGTGAAGGTGTTTATAAGAAATCCAGTTTGCGCTCTTAAAATTTGCAAGGGATGAGGAATAAAAGTAATGACGACAAATTTTGATTTCGTCTTCTTGCAATCCTGACTAATTCGAGAAAGGAACTCTCTGTGTCCGGCGTGGACGCCATCAAAGTTACCTATAGTCACTTGGATTCTTTCTTCTGGGTATACTGATATTAATTCTTCAATACTCTTTATTGCGATCATATATTTTTTAACAATTCTTTAAAGTGTTTATTTTCAAATGCAATTTTTCTGTCTTGCTTATTTAACCCAAAATTCTTTTCTTCGCAAACTTGAAGTGTTTGTCTAAAGTAAGACTTCGCTTCGATACTTAGAGAACTCTCATCAATTATTTGATTTATTGATACGCCCCCTGAAGACATTCTGTTTTGGGTATCAAGAGCGGCCACTACTTTATAGAGATCTGAATAATTAAGCCCTTTGCTTTTCATATGAGCGATATCTTTTTTAATTTCATATGCTGACCCAGAAGTCGTAACCGCTGTGTTTCTAGTTAAAAAGTACCAATTGGCAAGTACGCCTAAAATCATTAGGACAATGGCCATATTAATTAAATCTACCCAACGTTCAAACCAGTGCACTTCTCCTTTTAAATTCGGCCCGACAAGACCAATAGGATTTTTATCTATTTTCTTCCCAGAACTTGAAGAAGAGAAAAGTTTTGATAAAAAATCTTCTCCTTCTGATTCACGTTGCTCTTTATTTTTAGGCTGAGCTTGAGGCGATCCTCCTCCTGTTGCTTGAGTGGCCACGCCACTGACTTCTAGGGGAGGAATAGTTAGTTTCTTCTCCACATAGCGTCCTGTAGCAGGATCAAAATATGCAAGACTCAATTCCCTTTGCTTAATACTGAGTGGGCCTCTTGCTAATAGAGTATATTCAAACACTTTTTTCGCCGACTGAGTTCCAATTTCAGAAACTTCTGATTTCGTATCAAATTGTTCTAAATTATTATCACTATAAATTGTTGGTGCATCCATATTTTCCAATGCACCTTTCCCTTTAGCCTCTAATTTGATTTCAATAGGCTCGTTAACGAGATATTTATTTTTAGGAATGGATAAAGTAAAGTCATGCTCCCCAACCATTCCAGTAAAACCAGGCGGAACATTTTCTGAAGGCAAAGGAAGAACTTCAACCTCTATTCTCTGACTAGAAAGTTCCTTATTTTTTACACGTTGAGATCCCATACCAAATCCCCCAAAAGGAGATGAGTAGTCACTCTCAACAACCTGCAAAGTAACAGTCATTGGATCTAAAACCGCTGGCCCGACTTTTTCAGGAAACAATCTCGCCGAGTAAAGGAAAAATCTTTTAAAAACTTGCCCTTTATATTGAACCATTTCAGGAGGAGTGTTTATATGATGAAAGCGTTTAATGAATTTATTAAGTTTTGGAAATTCTTTAACATCGTATGAGGTCAATGTCGTTTTTAAAAAAAGATAATAATTTACGTCAATCCCTTCGCCCAAATAGATTTTTGTTTTTGATGCTTGCGCCTCAACAAACACGTCTGGAACTCTTCTTGCCTGCGACAAAACGTTGGCGTGAACATCTTTCACATTGGTAATTTTACCGTCAATTTCAATTTTAATATTTTTAATTGTTACCTGGCCCGCTCTTTCAGCGATTAGTTCATACACATAATTTTGTTCGCGCGTGGTAGTAAATTTTCCATTGATCACAGTTGTAGAGATTGAAACGCCTTGTTCTCTTTTTCCCTGAACAGTGGCCCCGACCGGAGTAAATGAAATATATGGCTCGACATTTCCAGTTGTTTTGACTTTAAATGTGACAAAAAAACTTTCATTCATAAGAGGTTCTGGAGGACTTACTTCAACATCCACTTCAGCCGCTTTCAAGCTAGGCAATAGTCCAATTACAAATATAAAAAATAATAATTTTATTGTTTTCATTACCAGTCTCTCTTTGGTCTCTGTTCACCACGTATATTAGTGGATGTATCCATCATTCTCTTTTGTAATTCGCGATCATCACTTAATATCTGTTTTATCATTGCAGGTGTTTTTACCATTTTTCTTTTTTGTTCGATCTCTTTTTCTTTTTCCTCTAGCGTACTTGGTCCTTTTTGTTTCTGGTCCTCTTTGTCTTGATCGCTTTGATTTTTATCCTTTCCTTCTTTTTTATCGTCTTTTTTATTGTCTTTGTTCTTTTCGTCTTTTTTGTCGTTTTGATCTGGCTTTTTATTTTGATTGTCTTGTTTCCCGCCGGACTTATTGTCTTTATTTTTGTCGTCCTTATTATTTTTTCCGCCGTCTTTTTTATTGTCTTGGTTTTTATCCTGATTTTTTTGATCTTTGTTATCTTTGCTATCTTTATTATCCTTATTTTGGTCTTTATTTTGATCCTGGTTTTTGTCTTTATTCTTCTGATTTTCTTTTTGCTTGTTAGGATCCATTGCGAGTAAAACATTATTACGCAATTTATTTTTTAATTCTTCATTTTTGGAAGTCTTCATTAAATCTTGAATAATAGGGAAAGCTTCTTGTTGTCGATTGGCCTTTAACAAAGAAGTGGCATAATTAAAACGAACTTCCTCGTCATCATTTTTTTTGGCATATTCCGAATAAAGCTCTGTGGCGCGCTGATCATCCTTATCCTTGAGCATTTTTTCAGCTACTTTTAATATGTATTTTCTATCGGCTTTTCCTTCTTTGATTATTTCCAAATCTTTTTTTATCTCAGGATTGATCGGTTTTTCTTTTGTTGCCCCTTCCTCTTGCGCTTGCAGCGAATGAGCACTTAAACCAAGAGCGAGAAGAATAACTAAGTTTTTTGCCGTTTTAAAAAGAGCAAAGCGACCAAGGAGTACAGAAAGGCAATAAAGAATTATTGCAGGGATAAGAATATAATGTGAGTAAACAGGTCGAATTCGCAAATCTCCTGTGCTTTGTTTTTTATTATATGCGCCCCTAAAAAAGTTCATGATTTCTTCTGTTGGGAGTGAGTATGAATTTGCAATCCAATAGTGATAGCTCTTGATATTTTTTCCAATTTTTTTGAGGTAATCCTCATCGAGCTTAGTAATTACTTGCTCTCCCTTAAACATTTTGTATCCTCTAACCTTTCCGTCATCAAAACGGATCGGAATATTCGATCCCTTTAATGTTCCGACACCAACCATGGCCACATTTACGTTTGAAGGGACATTAACTTTAAACGCTCCTTCACTTTCTTCAGCGTCAGTAAAGACCAACAAGTTTCCAGATTTGGACTTATCATCATCATTGGAGTCAAATTCAAAGTATGAGATGGCCTCATCGATTGCTTGAGATATGTTTGTTCCCCCCGCGACGGTATTTGTTTTCTCGAGAGCGGCAAGTCTCGAATCAATAAGGTCGATATCGTCAGTAAAGGGAATCAGGCGTTTTTGAATATCAGAGAAAAGAACAATAGAAATCTGGTGTCCTGCTGCGTTTTTTACAAAGTGTCGAGCGAGTTGTAGCGATTTTACAAATCGACTTGGTCTAACATCTTCAGCAAGCATACTGGCGGAAGTATCGATCATGATGATAGTTCTTTGATCAGGAAGACTTGCTCGAATTTTTTTCTCAGGTCCTCTGAGATCTAACAGAGACAACATAAAAAGAAATATGCTCAAAGTGTAAAAAAATGTAGCAACTCTGCTTGTCCATGTTCTTTCAAAAAACCAATATGATTTAACCCATTTAAAAAAATGAGTGTTCAAGCGGATCAACACTAATGCAATTATGATTGTTGCAATAAGTGCAATTGTGAAATATTGAGTATTGGCAAAACTCATGGCCCCTCCCGTAGAAGAAGACGACGACTCAATTCTGCTCCAATTAAAAAGCAAATTCCTATTAATAAATATTTAAAATATAATTCTTGATAAATTATTCTTCCAGAATGCTCAACTTGAGTTCTCTCCATTTTATTAATTTCATCCAAAACATTTTGGAGGGCCTTGTTATTGCTCGCCATATATGATTTACCGTGAGTCATGTTTGCAATTTCTCTCAATCCCTTTTCATCAACGCTTCCACCAGGAATAACTTGGTAGCGCTGAACTCCAAACATGTTAGGGCCAACTGGAATTCTTGCGTCTTTATCCCCACCAATTCCAACTGTATAAATTTTAATTTTATTAGATGCAGCCATCTCTGCTGCTTGAATTGGAGTAAGTGTTCCGACGTTACTTACACCATCAGTAAGAAGAAGAATAACTTTGCTCTTGGCTTGTGACTGTAACAATCGTCCGACTGCCAGGGCGAGGGCATCACCAATATTTGTTCCATCACCAAGAGGTCCGAGTTGAATTTGATCGACCATCTTTCTAATTAATTCAAGGTCTGTGGAAAGAGGTAAGAGCGTAAAAACTCTTTCGGCAAAAATGACAATTCCAATTCGATCTTTTGGAAAGAGCGCTGTAAAATCTTTTATTCTTTGCTTAGCTGCTTCTACTCGATTAGGTTTTAAATCTTCTGCCATCATTGAACGGGAAAGATCCAGAACAATAAAAATATCATTTACATCAATTGTATTTTTATCCATTCCCATTGGCCTTCTGGGTCCTGCAAGAGCAAATGAGATATATAGCCACCCGACTATGCCGGCAAGAAAGATAAGCGAGCGCAAAATCGGGAAACCACTTTTCTTGTACTTTTTCGGAATAAATAATTGTGGTCTTCTAAATAAATAGAAAAAACTTACAAGCCAAAACGCAAGACCGACAACACCCCACAGGGCGTAGGAGACATGTTGGAATTCAAAGTTCATTTGAAGCTCCCACGAATAATATCAAAACTACTCTGAACTTCACTTAACTCTTCAGTGCCCCAATTTTTTTTATATTGGTGTTGATTCATCACTTTAAAAAATTCTTGATAGGCAGAAGCTTGAATTTTAACCAATTTGAACCAATCATTTCTCAAGGAATAAATCTCTTCAAAATCTTCTCGTGTTGAAGCTTTCAAAAACTTTTCATTAAATCTTTTAATCGCAATCGCTGTTGGATCATGTCTAAATTTCTTTAAAAACTGTTTAATGTTTCCTCTTTTCCAAAATCCTAAAACAATCAAAGTACCAGCAATTATGGCCATTAAAATTTTCTGTATATTCGAATAGCTTACAGATTGATCCAGAATAAAATAATCATCTGAGCGTTTTTCCAGCGGCATGATCTTTATTGGAGGGGCCATTAATTGAATGCTCTGCCCTTTATAGTTGATTGCATTTAACGTCTGCTTTTTCTCATTTTTCACTAAAAATAATCCCTTTACTTCAACCACGTCAGCATTATTGACGGAAGTATCAATGGAGTGAATTTGGACTAGATTTAGGGAGTTAAAAAAATTCATGCCCTGAAGCTTTCTAAATTCATTAAAATCGGCATTTTCAATAGGCCAGATTCTAAAAACACCTTCTGCCAGGTCACCTTCTTTTAAAATAGCTGTCTCAGAATGTATGTTAAGTTCTGCTTTTATTTCAGAAGCTATAGCTGTGGAAAAAATAAAGTAAAAACATAAAACCAACGAAGATAAAATTTTCATCTCATCTCCTTAACAAAATTTTCTAGATATTTTTCTTGAACTCTAAGCTGTCTAAACTTTTTACCGAACTCGTTAGCCAGCTCTTTTTTGCCAGTTAAATCATACTTCCCAAGACTTCCTTTATCTTTGCTGCTTGACGAAGCAAAAAGAGAGTATGGAAGAGATTTGGCTTCATCAAGAGGAGAGAGAAGTTGAAAACAGTGAACATTGGCACGGTATAAAATTTTCTTTAAGGCTCCAGAATCGATAAAATCATTAAAATCAGAAAGCATTACGATTTCACGTTTGCTATTTAAGTGCTTCATAATGGACAGATATTTTTGCATCTTATCTGCACCGACTCCAACTTTGCGATCCAGATTAACTTTTCCATGCTCGTTAAGGATATTTTTATCTTCAAGTATGGAAATAAAATGGCTGATTCCTGCTTCGCCAGATTTTTTTGGAACGTGAATGATTTCATCAGCAACAATAAGAGCGTGAACAAAATCATTGCTTTCTTTAGCAAGCAAATAGAGAAGGCAAGTGAGTTCAATCGCTGCCTGCAATTTGGAAACGCCGTTAAATCCAGTTAGCATTGTTGCAGAGGCATCAATAACGACGACGATCTCAACATTTCTTTCTTCGTTGAACGTTTTAACATAGGGGTGACTTGTTTTGGCCAAAATTTTCCAATCGATGAAACGGATATCATCACCAAAAGTGTAAACTTGGTGTTCTTTAAATTGGAGACCTGTCCCTTTAAAGTTAGTTTTCAACATGCCCACGGAATGTGAGTTTGCATTCTTAAAAAGATTGGCCTTCATTTTACCAACTACTTTTCTAACTTCTGTAATATTCATAAATCATTAACTCTACTTAAGTCTTCTTTACACCAACGACTTTGCAATTTTTAGAGCGACATCTGTCGCTTTAAAATTATCAATAGCAGCTTCATAAGAAAGAATCATTCTATGTCCTAAAACACTTGGGACAATTTTTAAAACATGATCAGGAGTTACAAAATCTTTTCCTTCCATAAATGCCATAAACTTAGAAATTCGGTACAACCAAATCACCGCTCGAGGAGAAGCTCCCGCAGTGATAACGCCATTAAATTCTTTTCTAAAGTGCTCTGAAGATGGTCTCGTTGCGTGAACAATTTTTACGATCAAGTCTTTGATTTTTTCATCAACGTATACAGCTTCAACAAATTCTTGGGCACCCAATAGATCATCAGTAGATAAAACAGGCTCTAATCGCTGAGGATTTTTTCTAGCATCTAGAATATTTTTTTCTGCTTTAAAGCTTGGGTAATCAACATTGATTTTCATCATGAAGCGGTCAAGCTGAGCTTCTGGCAATTGATATGTCCCTTCTTGCTCGATTGGGTTTTGAGTGGCAAGAACGACAAACGGAGAAGAGAGACGATGAGTTTCTTCACCAATTGTTACTTGTTTTTCGGCCATTGCTTCAAGTAAGGCCGCTTGAACTTTAGCAGGAGCACGGTTTATCTCATCGGCCAAAAGAAGTTGTGTAAAAATTGGCCCGAATTTCGTATTAAATTCTTCATTCTTTTGGCTATAAATCATTGTCCCAATCAAATCCGATGGAAGAAGATCTGGAGTGAATTGAATACGCTTAAATGAAAGATCACATAACTTTCCCATCGTTGAAACCGACATCGTTTTCCCGAGTCCTGGCATCCCTTCAATAAGTAAGTGCCCTTCGCAAATAAGAGCGGCCATAATGGCATCCAATAAATTATCTTGCCCAAAGATAACTCCTTTGGCCTGAGTAAGAGCTAAATTGATTTTTTCTCTAGTTTGAGCGCTGCTCATAATTAACCTCTGGTTACGTAATAAACTAAATATTTAATATAAAAACTTTTATCTTTAAGTCCGCTCATTGGATGATCAAAGCCCTGAGCTCCCAAATCCAACAATTGAATTTTCTGACCATTCTTAAAAGCTGCATCTTGGACAGTTTTATCGAGCTCGTCATAATTCACATAGTGAGTGCATGAAGCAGCAACAAAGATGCTCTCATTCTGCAAAAGCTTCATCGCTTTTAAATGAAGTTTTTCATAGCCTTGAAGTGCTACTGTTTTATTTTTTTCCGACTTTGTAAAAGCTGGAGGATCGCTAACGATTACATCAAATTTTTTATTTTCTGCTAACGCAAGATCCAGATACTTAAAAACGTCACTTCTGACAAAAGTTCCTCTGTCAGAAAAATTATTTAGACCAAGATTTGTTTCAATGGCATTTTGCATTTGTCCTTGGTCAACAAACTCTACAAACTGAACACCACTTGAGAGTAGATGCAATCCCCAACTTCCAACATAAGAAAATAAATCGAGACCTCTTTCTTTTTTTATATTTATTCTTGGAAGAAGCGACTTTATTCGATTGCGATTTTCGCGATGATCATAGTAGTAACCAATTTTCTGCATGACAGATTTTGGTATTTTATAATTAAGTCCATTCTCTGTGACTTCTAGATCACTTTCGACGCCTTCCTTGTTATAAGTCGGAAGTACCTCTGCCTTTCTGTATTCTTCGTTGTCATAAAACACGACAGTGTGAGATGTGAAGGATTTCTCCAATGTCGATTTTATTAAATCTCGAAATCGATCAAGTCCAGCAGTGTTGATTTGGATAAGAATATATTTTTTGTACTTATCAACAATTAATCCTGGAAGAGAGTCATTGATTCCATATACAAGACGAGAACCATGAGCATAATCAAAAAACACTTCTCTTTTTTTAATTGAGGCCATAAGTAGTTCATGAATTATACTTTCTGCAACTTTCTTTTCTTCCTCATTAATTTTGAAATTAAGATCACATTGTTTTAAAATTTTTATTTTAAAAAATATCTCTGCGTACGGATTAACATAAGCAAAATATTTTCTTCCTCCACTCTGATCATTAAGACAAACCCATTCTCCTGGAATTAATCCCTTTGGAATTTCTTCAACATCCTTTTCTGATAATTCTCGTTCTCCACGAAGAACTTTCATAGATGATTTAGAGAGAAGCTGTAATGTTTTCAGATGGGCCTCTAAGCGGATAAATTACTGTTATCTCTTAAGTATAGAACGAGTTTTAGATTCTTCAATATGAGAATTATTGCGAGAATATGTCTTAACTGAGTATTAAACTCAGTTAAGACTTAGAGGGGGTTTTACTTCTTTTATTTTTACGCAAATGAGAAGGTCATCGATCATATGTGACAAGTTAACTGTATTTTCAATAAATAATTTTTGGTTCATGATCATAAAATTGCTCTGACCTGAATCTGACTTTTTATTCAAGAAATGAACGATGTTTGCTGGTTCATCATAATGATAATTTGCCGGACAAACACTTTCTCCACTTAAACAAACAACGTTCTTGGAGCTAAAAGCTAAGAAGTCACGCAAAGGCGTCATATCTACTCTGTTTGACTCGGCCATTCTTCTTAGGTTTTGTCCTACTGTAGAAAACCATTCCCCATTATTTTGATGAAAAACATCAAGATAATTATAATCGGCGCGGGCAAGTGCATAAGTACTGTTAACAAGTTTTTGATCCTTAAACATTTCAAGCAACAGATCTAAACCTTGCGTTGTTTTATCTGCATTTCCTCCGATTTGAGGATTTGGCATCTGATCAAATACTGAAGTTTGTAGGGCTAAAAACAAATCATTCAATGCTAAGTAAGCCGTGTTTTTCATCGGATCAGATGAGGAGTTCAATTTTGTCGTTAAAAAATAAAGTGCTGTATTGATAGGCTTAATTGCATCAATAAGTTTTACATCACCTGGAAAATTATTTTTAAGTGTCGGCCAATAATCTACTAACTTTTCCAGTCCAAGAAAAATTTGGAAAAGATTGTTATTGGCATATTTTTGAGAAAGAGAGTCATATCCAGATTTTTCAAAGACCAATTCAGGCGTCCCGAGATAAGACCCGACAACTAGCGCTCTAGCTATAGTATCTTCTAGCAAACGTGTTTGTTCATATGAAAGTGACGAAATCCAATCTACAGTATTACCAAACAAGTTTTGATTTTCACCAGATGGAACACTTTGTAATTTATTAATCAATCTCTCTGCTGATGGTGTTGCTGTTGGAAGATCAAATCCATAAAGCATTGCTCGGTCTACACGTTTAAAATCTTCTCGATTAATAAAGGCCTCAAACTCAGAGCGCGTTCTTCCCACTCGGTCACGAATCACACGGCCGGCGTTACTCCACGTTGTCATAAGAGTCATATCGCCTAAAACTTTCCCATTGTGATGCTCTAGAACTTTATCGTTTAAAGGAAAAAATTTAACTTTTTGGGCCTCAATTGGAGAAGAACCAACAAGCAATGTCTGGAATGTTTTTAAATAGTCACCAAATTGAAAACGAGGCTCAAGACCTCGACCATTGTTTGCATCCAGAAGACCATCGTAAACTTCCAGGGAGTTAAGTGCCATTCGAAGATCGCTATCATCCATTTTGCGTCCACAGCGAACATAAGGGATCTTTACGCATTTTTGTAATATTTTTTTCTTAGTTATTACATCTGCATTGTAGTCATCACCAAAGACTACTTTATTTAAATACGAGACTCCAAGATAGTTATTTTTAAATCTAACCTCTCTGATAACGGATTCAATTCGTTCTAACGTTGTCACCGTTTCTCTTGAAGAGATGTTGTTTTCGTTAACAAACGTCACAATTGTATTATTTATCGGTAGAGATTTATCGCTTGTATCGTAAAAATAGCGGAAGGTATCTCTTAGGCTCATGCGAACTTTTCTTGTATTTTTTCCGCGGTAAGGAATTTCGATCCCATCACCTGTTTTTGCTGCTTTCAACAAGAGTGCAACAGGAGATCCTTGTTCTTTCTCCCACACATTTTGCATTAAATAGAGAATGTCATTTCCATATTTCTTTACCACGTCTTTGCTAGGACATGGATTTGGAGAAACATGTTGATTAATCACATTTGCGCAATCATTTTTAGGATCATAAGTACCAAGCGATCGCGTTTGAGCGCGAGCGAGTTCCCCAGTTTTTATCCAATTTCCATATTCAGATAGCAGTATTCCAGTGTTGTTAAATAAGCTTCTTGAATTAGAGAAATTTTCTTCCTTAGAAAGGGATTTAATGAGCGCGTTTCTATGCTGAACATTATTCTCTGGACTCACATTCAAAAAGGAATTCAACCAATCAAGATTTTTTTCAACAAGTGGAGCTGCTTGTTTCTGGTTGAGATAATAATTAAAAGAAGAAAGCAAATAGCTAAGCCCATTTTTTGTTGGAACATTTGAATTTAATGGACCGACCAGATTATCTAAAATTTTCCCTAGGCCTAAAGTTGTGTTGACCATATAGGGACTTAGAATTCCCTTTTCATCAAAAAGAGAATCTTTTGAAGATGAAGGTTTTTTAAAGCTTTCAAAACTTTCATTAATTGCATTTAGCCATGCATGAAACCTAAAGGCCATGTTGCCTTCTTTCACATTCGCACAAGCTGCAGGTAAATTGCGAACCATTTCATAAAAGCCATTATGGATGTCACTAAATTTTTTCATACACTCAATGACATCTTTAGCATTGTAATTTGAGATCTCGTCGTGATCGTAGGGCACTGTAAATTTATATTTTTCACTTCTCGAGCGAGTCACGTAATTATCAGAGTAGATATATTGGATCTCTTCTTTAGCATTTTTGTTGATAGCTGCACCATTAGAGATGACTTCTAAAACTTTTATAATTTGATCGCGAGAGAAAAACTTTTTGAAATCTTGTAGTGTTTCCCTTCCTGCAAAATTGGTAAAAAGGTCTTGCATCGCCAAATACGATGCTTCCTCTTTAGAATCCGTTCCCATCCACGCATCTTTTAATTGTGGTTGAACATCTCTAAAGTCATCTAAGAACTTAGTGTAAAAATCAAAAAGAAGAACATACTTAACATTTTTGTCGAAGTGACGGTCTACAAAATTAAACAGGAAGTTCTTCTCTTCAGGTGTAAAGAAATTCCAAACATCCGCGATGCCTTTAAATTTTGCATCATTGCTTTCTTTTCCAACCGCTTGAAAAAACTCACCAAGATTAGCATAAGCTTCTGCTGGAAGATCTTTCACAACATCAAAAACTAGTGGATAAAAATTCCGAGTGCTCGCAATAATATTTGAATTCAAATTATTAGCAGATGAAAAAATATCTCCTGCGATCATGTCAAAAAGATACAGATTTTCTGCAAAAGTTTTATCTAGATCACCTTTAGCGGTACTATTATGGACCAGGAATCTAACGAGGTCGTAAAACTTCTTTTCTCCAACAAAATCAGAAAAATGCGAAAGCACTTTTATAAAGTTCACGTTGTAGCGGTTACTTTCAAGCTCGCGGCAAACCTCAGTAGACATTTTAAGGCCAACAATATCTGCAGAAGAATAGTCGTAAAAATCTTTGTATGTCCTATTGCGAATGACACCCACATATTCTGAAAGATGTGTTTTAAAATCAAACTCAATTAAATCATTTGGATCATTCGTGCTCTTAACAGAACAAGAAACTCCTCCATCATAAGCTTTCTTTAAGTTTTTAATCTCACTGACAAATTCTGGATTAGTCAAAACTGGATATTCAAGAAGGTCTCTGAATTTCTCTTTACCTAATTTTACATCTTGAATCCATTGATAGATCCAAGGGGTATCTCCATTTTTATTTCCAGTAAGGAGAATTTTTCCAGGGAAATTTCTATCTTCATCCGTTAGTCCAACTTTCACTTTACTAGCGATGGCGTCCATCATTTTCAAGCGCAGAGGCACATATAGAGGTGATGCCCTGAATTTGTTAATTTCATCTCTCAACTCTTCTTGATGTCCATTAAGAGCTGTTACAAACAGTTTTACAAATTGAGAAGCATTATCAATATTCTCTGGAGCGATATCAACAAGCTTGATAATATTCTTTAAGGATTTTTTTTCTGGTATTCGTCCCGATCTGTTTGCACAAATCGGATCAGTTTGATCATGTCCAGGTTCAGCACATGCGAATAAGGCCTTCATTGAATCAAAAAAATTCGTTTCGTTAAGAGCAGTTATAACGTAACTCAAATCATTCAATCCGCCTTTAGAGTCAAGATCGTGAATGTTTCTAAAAACTCTATCTCGCTTTTGTTGATTTTCAATAAATGCATGATCAACTGGCGCCATTAAATGGTCCCAGTTAGCTGCTTCTATGTGTTGCATTGACTCGTACATATGAGGGAACTGCTCATTCCACTTAGTACATACAAAAAGATCGAGCACGTTCTTATATAGAATTACGCCCTTACTGAAATTAACACGCGAGCAGGCATCAAGCCTTTTTAATTCAGCAGAAGTCTTAATCTGATCTGATACTATTTCAGGAGCTGTTTGCTTCTGACATGAAAGCGTAAACATAAATAGCGAACAAATACAAAGTAAATGAATTGATCGCATTGTTGCTTTCACGTATTTTAACCCCTGCTTTTACTTTTCGTTAATAAAGCGCTGAGCTTTGCCTGTGTTTACTTCGTATTTTGTAAAACGGATTATTGTTCCCGTTTCATTTTTAATAACTTTTTCTTTTTCTTTCTCATTGGCAGGAATCAATGTTTCGGCGACATTTTTTACAGTAATTTTCGCTGGAAAACCAATACCATTTACGTTGATATAATCCACATCATTCGTACTAGTAAGGCTAGTCGCACCTTGTTTTGAAGTAAGAACGATTTTATCTAAGACCAGTTTGTTATTGCTCCACGCCTTTGGAGAATGGAAAAATTCTGTTTTCACAGCGGACATTGGAGCTCTTGTTTCAATTGTTTTTAATTGGCCAGACTTATCGACAACGATATCAACCTCTGGAACGGCCATCGTATAGGTAGCATCTATGGCACGTATTAATTTTCCATCTGCAATTGGCTCTGATTTAAGAGTGTAACCTTTAAACTTATCAGAAAATTTTTCAGGAAGAACGAATTCCAACTTTCCCTTGATGAGTGAAATCAAATCGGCCTTGACCTCTGGGAATCCTTTTTTTAGACCCATGACTTCAATTTTGTATTGAGAAGGCGAGAGCCAGTAAATCTTATAATAAACATCGACCAATTTACCCAAAACTAAATTCTTGGATAGCATCTCTGTTAAGTTATCAATGCGTGCCTCAAATACTAAATCAGTTACCCCACTTTTTTGAGGAGCATAACTTCGAATTTCATATTGTTCGAGCTCTTCAACTTTTTCTTGTGCCCAAAGAGTTGAACCTAAAAGTGTTAAAACGATAAATAATAATAATTTTTTCATTGGCCTTTTCACCTTAATTAATCTTTTTAATTGTACAGGAGGAAGCCCTGCTTTCAAGCGAGCTTAAAGAATGGAAATTATTTCTTTCCAATTGATATATAGGCACCTTAAATGCTTTGGTTTTTTAATGATTACCTTGCCTTTAGCACCACTTATTCCCTTAATATTTTTTAACTGACTATAAAGGAGTGGTATTTCCGTAATCTCTAATTTTGAAAAATCCCGAAGCATAGAGGCAATAGCTGACAAATCCTCTTGGGATAACTTAGAAAAATCATCTGTTTTAACAATGCAATGAGATCCTGTGTAGTTTTCAATGTGAAACCAGTAGTGATCCTTTGAACATTGAGTGCGAATATTATCATTGCTTGCAGCATCGAGTGCGATGACCCCGGTTAGATTTTTAAGCTTAAAATTTTTGATATTAAATTCTGAAGTTTGAGACTTAGATGCTGTTTTTGCATGAGTTATCCAAAGAGGCTGAATAACTTTTTCTTTGGTCACTTCAAAATCAAAATCACCTTTTTTCACATTCTCAAACTCTATTTGAGATTCTTCTAATCGATTAGATAAAATCTCTTCTGCTTTTTTTAGTTTTTTAATTTTTTTAAAAACAAGATCGCGCTTAAGCCATAGAGAATTGAGTCCATACAATTTAATTTTTTGCCCATGAACTTTCAATTCATCAACATCTAAATCGATTCGATCTTCTTTTAAATCATCCTCTAATAAATTCCAATTTTTTACTTCTTCCAAATCATGAGTAATATTTTGAATTTTTCGCGATAGAAATTTTTCTTTCTTCCTCTGAATAGGCTTCCCGCTAATTTTCTTTTCTTCTTCTTTCAAATAATCTTCTATTGTAGAGACTTTAAGAGAAAGGTTGGCCATGACCTTGTCTGGCCCAAAAGGATCCACAAGAGACAATAAATCACTACTAGCGACCGTCTCTCCATTCCAGCTCAAGTACACTTCATCTTTAGATTGTTTTGCAAAAAATAGTTGTCTGTCTTTGTATCCAAACAAAAAAGAATTATCAGCGTGGTCATTTTTAAAGTGAAAGAGGCAGACCATACTTTTTTCATCCACTTCCATTTTGCCAAGTCTTGCTCCCACTAAAAATTTTCGAAGGTAATCAAGTAGGCGATCTTGCACGCGCAGATACGGTGGAGGAAGTTTGTCTGCAATAAATACACCCTGGTATTGGTTTCCGCGTCCAATGTACAAGGCCACTGATCTCCCTGGAAAACGGACAGAGAGCACCAAAAAGTGTGGCGTCGTATAGGCCTTCTGGAGAGGATAAAATTCATTTTTTGAGAATAAACTGTTATATTCTTCACAGATCATTTTTAATTGTTGGTGAGTCTGAATCATGTCTTTAAATCTTCTCAATGGTAATAGCGAAGCACTCGAGCTTCTTGATTGGTTCCAATTAACGGAAGACATTGCTAGTTTAGCACACTTTGAATCTACAAAAAACAGACTTGCAACAGCTCCCCAGTTTAAAGAAGCCGAGATTATAGGTCGCGACCTGGATCGCCTAGAGCATTTCATCAAAAGCTATGACGATTTCTCCGTACTCTTTAACTCCAAACTTCGCATGCTTCCAGATGGCGCAAACCATTTCTCTCTGATACCGGATCTTTTTAAAGGGAAGTTTTTTGAATCGAAAGAGCTGAATTTTTTCTGTCTGCTGATTGAAGCCTATAATGAAAATTTCGGCGCTTTTAGTGATTTAGTCTTTGATAAAGATTTTAGACTCGCTCCAGACGTCGTTTTAAAACTAAAACGCCAATTTGTTAATCCACTCAGAGAATTTGTCGATTTCTCAGGTAATGCTGTTTATGAAAGACATCCTGTTTTAAGAAAACTTTATGCTGAAGTTCTGGCACTTGAAAGCGATCTTCGCACCAGCATTCAAAAGGCTTCTAAAAGCGATCTCTATTCTTCTAAGTTGCAAATGGATAATTACGACATTATCAACGATCGCTATGTTCTTGCGGTCCGATCTGACTCTTACCATTCAGATTTAGGGCCTATTGTTTCTCGTTCTCAATCGGGAATGACTCTTTTTGTAGAACCCTATGAAATACGAGACAAGAGCAATAAGCGCATCCATCTTCTCTCAGAGATTGAAGCGACAATCCTTAAACTTACTATTGAATTAAGCAAGGTCATTCATGCCTTCGCCGAAGAAGTAAAATCTATTTCTGAGTGGGTTGTTGAAATTGACTGGCTAAATACCAAGGCAACTTATTCACAAAAGCTAGGTCTGACAAAACCAGAACTCTCTACGCAATTTTATTTTGAACTCAATGGGCTTTTTCATCCTTTGATCAGAAACCCAGTTAAGAATAATTTGCTTCTGGATAAAAATCACAAAGGCTTAATCATTTCCGGACCAAACACGGGTGGAAAAACTGTCGCTCTTAAATCAATGTGCATCTCTATTCTTTTTGTGCACATGGGCCTTTTTGTTCCCGCAGGTAATGCTCTTATTTATCCTGCAAAAGATTTATTCTATTTCAGTCACGATCACCAAAATTTAGCAGAAGGCCTAAGCTCTTTTGCTTCTGAATCTAAATACTATTTAGAGCTCCTTCAAAATTTAGGAGAGAAAAACTTAATCGTTATTGATGAAATATTTAACTCGACCTCTTCTGAAGAGGCTTCTGCTCTTGCCATTGCATTCTTAGAAGAAGTGCACTCTCGATCGGCCTCAAAAATTATTATTTCAACTCACCATCAAGTTTTAAAAACGTTCATGCATGCTCGTGGAGACTACGTCTCTGGCCATGTCGGCTTTGATTTTGAATCAAATCGCCCAACTTACAAGTTAATTCTTGGGGAACCAGGCAGCTCTCTAGCGTTTAAAATATTTGATAATTTGTCAGCTAAGTTTGGGCTACAAACCCAAATAAGTGACAGGGCAAAGACACTATTAGATCAAAAGCACATAACTTATGAATCTCTATTACAGGAACTCTCTTCTAAAAAAGTAGAGCTTGATAAATTATTATCAGCAAATCGCAATCTGCAGATTGAACTTAAAAATCAAAAAGCTTCGATGGAAGGAATTCTATTTCTTGAGAGAGAAAAAATTCTAGGCGACTACACTAAAAAAATTCGCTCTCTTTTTGAACAAGCAGAAAATGTTCTCAACGAAGTTAAAAAAGGCGAGATTCAAAACCGTAGACATCTCAACAACGAAATTGGCTCCATTCAATCAGGACTCAATAAAGAAACTCCAAACAAGGCCATTAAGACGGAAGTTGATGAAAAATACTCTCATTATCGTCCAATTGCCTTTGAAGATATCCAAATCAATATGACTGTATTTTCTGTGAATATAAAAAAGAACGTAAAAGTCGTTCAGCTAAATCCAAGAAAAAAAGAAATCCAAATTCAGCACGGGGCCCTTTCTGTGTGGGCAACCACTCAAAGCCTTCGCTGGCCTTCTGGAGCGAAACCGCCAACACCAAGTGTTCGCATTCATGTTGAGCGCGCAGTTCGAGGTGAAATTGAAATAGATTGCCGCGGAATGCGCTTAGACGAATTTCAAAAGACCTGTGAAGGCGCTATTGAAGAAGTATTCTCAGGTGAAATTCCTTTTGTCACAATTATTCATGGACACGGCGACGGCATCTTAAAAAACTGGCTTCGAAATTATCTAAGAAAAGAATACAAAGAATTGCACTTCGAAAACATCGAAGGTAACGATGGTTGTACCAAAATTTCTTTTCCGACTTAGTTTAGTTAATAACAGTCCCAATTCTTCCCGGACGGAACTTCATTGGATTTTCCCCAAATGGGAAGATTAATGAGAACCAAACAAACATTGCTTTCCCTTTGATCTGCTCATGAGAAATAAATCCCCAGTAGCGCGAATCGTAAGAGAAGTCGCGATTGTCTCCCATCATAAAAAACTTTCCAGGTGGAATTGTGATTTTATCAAAATCAACTTTGAAATAGTTGTCACTGTCTTGCTGAATCACGTGCTCATGCTCACCAGTTTTCAACTTATAGAACTTTAAATTGTAGCCTTTAAATTTATCGTCCATATCACTCATGATTTCTTTGCCATCAAACTCTTTTGGTTCAATCGGCTTATCATTTATGTAAACGACTTTATTTCTGATTTCTAGTGTATCGCCAGGCAGACCAACAACACGCTTAATGTAATTTACAGATAAATCTTTTGGGTATTTAAAAACAACAACGTCTCCACGCTTTGGATCGCTCTTGCCTGCAACATAGATGGGATCAAAACTTTTGTCCCCAAGAACTAAGTCTGTAAATGGAACTTTGAATCCATAAGCGAACTTATTTACCAGAATGAAATCTCCAATCATGAGTGTTGGAATCATTGATCCAGATGGAATTCTAAATGGTTCAAAAAAGACAGATCGAAAAGTAAGTACAGCGATAATAATCAAAATGATCGATTTCGTTTCTTTGATCATTTTTTGTTTTTTTGAGAGCGTTTCCTCTGTCATAAGTTACCTATGCATTTCTCTTGTGGCGGCGGTGATGTCTTCTTTTAGGACGAGATTCACTCGGAGCACGTTTGTATTCGCCACCTGTTCCAAGGGCGATGGGATTAATATTTTTATAAAAGTATTCAATAATATTTTTAGCTAGCATAGATGATTTTACGTGCCACTTCTTAACATTGACGTTCATTACGCTAATTGAAATCCCTTTTCCTTTAGTTTTTTCGCGAGGAACGGCATAGGCTGCAAACCAATCTCTTTTTCCAAAAGGTGTTCCGCCAGTGATACTACCCGTTTTTCCACCGATATCTAAGACATCGCGGTATCCGTTGTTCATTTTACGAAATGATCGTCTAGCAGTTCCATCATCGATAGTCATCGCCATCATTTCGTGCATTTCTTTTGATGTCTCTGGAGAGATTGCTCGCTTTTCAGAATTAACTTCTGGCCAGATATTCTCACCTGTTTTTGTATCAACGATTTTAGAAATAAGTTTTGGAGTTTTTAGGACTCCATCGTTAGCAACGACAGATGCCATCGCAGCAGCGTGAATAGGAGAGATTACTGTATCGACATTGTATCCAGACGCTAACTCTGCCAAAGAGAAATCATCTTTCACTGGATGAATTTCCGATCTTAAAAAACTGAATTCTTTACAGATTGGTTGATTAAATCCAAATCCTTCGGCCATCTTCACTAAGTTTTCACTTGTAGTGTTTTTAATCGCCGCTTTTCCAAAAATGACGTTATTTGATTTAGCAAACGCAGTTTCAAAAGTTTGAGTTTTGTCCCAGCGATTATTTTTTGAATCATTAATCTGATATTTAAAAAGAGTCGTGCTTCTTCCTCTAAAATCAAACATTGTTTCTTTTTTCACTGGAGAATTTTGAAGAAGTTCAGCAGTTGTAACAATCTTAATTAAGCTTGCTGACGGATGGGTATTTGAAAGGACAAGATTTTTATCAAATCTATTTCCTTTTCCTTCATAACCTACGGCTGCTAAAACTTTTCCCGTTTCATTATCAATTACTGTGATGGCCGTGTAATCTGAACGATATTGTTTCAATAAATTTTTGGCGTAGTTTGTGAGGTTTTCGTTGAAGTTATACTCAACTTTCATTGCTCTGTTATCAATCGTGAGTTTTTCTGGCCATTCAGAACCTTGGAGAAAAGATCGCTCCATAGTCTCTTTAAATCCAGCAGGTAATAGAGGTACAGCTCCATCTTTTAATTCAGCTGCATCTAATTTCTGATTGAATTTCCCCTGGCAGATATTAAAGACTGTTCCTCCAAAGAAGAAGCCTAGGCCAAGAGTCATAGTTATTAAGACAAACTTTCTGTTTGTTTTTTGGGTTTTCGCTTTAAACTGATCCATGTTTATCAACCGCCATGATGTGTTTACTTCATGTAAGCTAATATTATGGCCTAAAACTCTTCCCAATGACAAAAAATTCTTTGCTTACTGACCGAACAGATTTTGGTCGGAGATAGTGAAATTCCTCAAAACGATTTTTTTGGGCCTTTAGGAAAATTTGTGCATCATTGCTCTCAAACACCTTAATGACTAGATTTCCACCCGGTTTTAGGAAGCGAGGAAGGAGAGAAAAGACCATTTCAACAAGATTAAGCGAGCGAATTTGATCGACAGACTGAATCCCCGTCGTATTTGGGGCCATGTCTGATAATACCACATCAAATTGGTCGGAAACTCCAAGTTCCGCCATATTCTCAATGGTGAAAACGTCTTTTTTGAACAGACGAACATTGGATAAATTTAACAATTTGTTATTTATTTCTTTAATATCGGCACCAATGACTAGGCCATCTTTACCTATCTTCTCAGCAGTATACTGGATCCACGAGCCCGGATGGTAGCCAAGGTCAATAATCTGATCGCCTTTTTTAATAATCTTAAATCGCTCATCGATTTCTTCGAGCTTGTATACACTTCGAGCTAAAAAATTTTCTTTTTTTGCTTTATGAAAATAATGGTCTTTTACTTTAAAAGTCATGGATGATTACTCGAGCACCAAAATCACGTGGCGATTGTCCTCAGCTGCATCCATTATCGACTGAACCATGCCTTCGATGTAATCAGTTCCAAGTTTTGCTTTGAGAATGTTGAGGTGTTTAATTTTTATTATGCTCTCACCTGAGAAGTCCGTGCTAACTACATCATAGAGAGAATCCAAAGTTCGCCCGTAAAAGCGAGGAAAGTTTAAATTTTTAGCAATGTGAGTATGAAGCTGATCGCGATTTTTTATTTCTTTTCCATTAATGAGTACCTCTCCAGAGGCAAAAGCATGGAATGAAAAAAGAATACCGATCAAAGTCACAATCGCGCCTCTAAAAAGCATTTAAAACCTCTACGAATTTAAGACTATTTTGTGTTTGTTTTTTGCTCTTCTTTCACTTCAAAGTCAATTAACTCCTATAATGTTTTGTAAAATTTACGCAGCTAAAGTTCCTGATTTTCCACTGTTTGCCCTTGCTCTTATTTGAAGGGTATCGATTTGATATTTTTTCGCTTTGCTTATCAGGGTGGTTTTACTTATTCCCAAGATTCTGGCCGTCTCGTTAACCCTTCCAGAAAAACGCTCAAACATGGCCTTAAGGTACCAATGTTCAAAATCCTCTAGGGCCTGATTAAAATCTTCTGGGAAATGCGAAATAAAATCTGTTTCTGTTTGGGCCTCTTTCGGCGAGAGGTCACCTAAAAACCATTGAGGCAAATCTTCTTTACTAATTTCTCTTTTTTCACATAGGGCCACTGCAAACTCGAGACAATTTTTTAATTCTCTATAATTTCCCTTCCAAGGAGAATTCAATAAAAGACTGATGACTTCTGAACTAATCTGCAGATGCGGTCGATTATATTTGGCCTTAAGCTTTTCAAACACACGATGGATATCTAAGAGAAGTTTCTCTTTGTTTTGGTTAATGGGCGCAAGCTCCAGGTGAAAAATGCTCAATCTAAAATAGAGATCTTCGCGAAATGTTCCTTCTTTGACCATCGCTTTTAAGTCTCTATTGGTCGCCATTATCAACCTTCCCTCAAAATTTAAAGCATTCGTTGAACCGATTGGTGTATATTTTTTTTCTTCTAGTAAGTAGAGGAGTTTCTTTTGAGACTCTAGCGAGAGTTCTCCGATCTCATCTAGAAAAAGAGTTCCCGTTCCTACGTCCTTAAAATAGCCATTTTTATTTTCTATCGCTCCGGTAAAAGATCCTTTCCTGTGACCAAAAAGTTCACTTTCAAAGAGATCTTCCTTGAGGCTTGCCAAATGCAAAGTGAGAAATTTTTCTTTGTGAATATTTGAATGATCAAATATTTTCTGGGCGAGCTTTGATTTCCCTGTTCCCGATGGACCAGTGATTAAAATCGGAGCCTCTAGATTGATTAATTTTTTTAGAAGAGAGTAATTCATACACAACCTCACATGTATTTGGGTGAGGTGTAGATAAGCTCATTGGTTCACAAATTGTTCTTTATTCCAAAAGGTGAACTACTTTTTTTCATTTTTGAAATTCAGTTTTTAAATTCATCTTTAAAAACCTCCAACAGCAGAGGCGCTAAAGATTCAGGGGCCCACATGAGAGCACCGTTGTAGCGTTCACGATCAAAGGTTGTGATCCGTTTCCCATTTTCATAAAAATGAATTCCTCTTTGTTCGCAAAGAATAGTTCCGGCGGCAATATCCCAGACATTTTTTGGTTCGAGACTGATAGCAAAATCGCAAGCGCCGCTAGCAAGAAGTCCCAATTTAAAAGCGATACTCGCTCTCGGCGTAATATCAATTTGAGGATGATTCAAATATTTATTGTAATGACCTCTGTGAAACTCTGAGCGTGATACAAACGTCAAAATTTTTTGAACAGATTTATCTAATGAAGGGACAAAAGGAGTGTGTGTATCGAGAGAAAATCCACTAAAGGGATTGTAAAGCCATGCAAAGTTTTTAGGATCGTCAATATTATGTGACTTCATCAGTGCTAAGGAGACAACGCACTCAGGGCGACCTTTCACAAGCTCGCGAGTTCCATCGATTGGATCTAAAATCGCACAGGGAAACGTGTATTCTTTAAAATCCTCTTCGCTAAAAAAAGCATAGTGAGAGAATTCAGCGTGATTAGCTAATTTTTCTTTTAGGTGACTTGAAATAAAAAGATCGATTTCTGTAACGAAGCTTTTGTCGTCTTTTAAATCCACCTGCATGTTTGTAGAGGCTTTGGGGCCAAAAAAATTTTCGAGCTTTTTTGTCAACTCAAGAATAACTTCGTTTTGGAACATTTTCATAAAACCACACTCTGCGCCATTAAAATTTCTTACAATTTTTCTCTTTAAATAGTTGACTTGGTTATTTTATCAACAAAACATGGCAAGTTATCCACATTTTTAGTTTTCCACTCAATATTTTTTATTATTTCCCAAAAAAAAGTGAGTTCATTATTTTCAATAGTTAGGACTGATATTCACATTCACTTTTCGCTTGCTTTCATAATGGTGTTATTTTGGACTTGAAACACCGTAGTTATTCACAATAAGTCAAAAAATTGTCACTCGGGTATTATTAGCAGATAGATGATGTAAGAACCATTTTTATAGGGTAATTCGACCCTATAAGTGCCTACACACTATCTATTGGTGAATACTAAATCAAAACCCTTAGTAGCGGTTTTAGATCTTAATTATTCCCTGTCGAAAGTACTTCTACGCCGCCTTCTGAAGCGATTGAAACAGCAAAAATTTCTGAACCAATCTCACTTGTCTTCAGGAGATTCGTTACTAATTTTACTTCGCCGCTGTCAGGGTCTGCATAGATAAATGGAGTCGATTCTAGTTCTGATTTGTCCAACTGATAAGAACGCAAGAAGCTGTTGTAGATACCTTTAGTCAATCCTGAACTAAACATTACCACTCCATCGCTAACGTCGACATCATTGTCTTCGCTATCTCAATTATTATTGTAGCATATTTAAAAATTTTAACTGTTAAAAATTTTCAGAAAAACTTTAACTCGTCCTTCAAAGTGGGAATCAAGAAGACAGATCAGGATATATATTACATAGATTATATTTCTACTTGAGCGAACGCGAGAGAGCGATTGAAATAATAATTCCAATGGAATAAGGCCAAGAAAAGCTAAAGGCCACATCATTCCAAAACCAGTAATGAGAGAGTCGTCCCAGAAAAGTGAAAAAAGTACATAGAGGGAGAAAGAGAGAAGAAAAATGCTCATGCTCTCATGCTCAATCTGAAATTCTTTCAGGACTGTGAGTTTTGGCCTGAAGAATTTAATTAAAGTAATCACTAGTCCCATGACTCCTAGAATGTAAAATCCTTTGCGATTAAGCTCTACAGCTGCATATCTAACAATCTTCCAGTCAATGGAGTGAAGTGGTTCTAATAAATCAGAGTGAGATAATAAACGCAAAATTGTGAGGATCACACCAAAGAGTGCGTATTTTAACAGCTGGCGCTTAAACCACAATGTTCGATCTTTAAGATAAATGAAAATTAAAAAACCGACCTGGAAAAAAACTAAAATGGCATAACTTGGATTAATGAGTGTTCCCCAAAAACTCACAAGTCCCATAAAAAGCCCTGCACGATAAGTAGAACTTTTAGTAACCCACAAAAGTGTCCATATCCAAATAAGTGAATATGTCGTGAGCATTGCAAACTCAATATTTGTTTCAAGAGTTTTGCTAAAAGACCATGAAGAAACAACTGCAAAAACTCCAAGCAAAGAAAGTCTGCGCGAAACAAAGAAGCGAAGAAAAGCATAAAAGACCAGAAGAAATAGCCCCACTCCCACAATATAAAAGTGCAAACTCCAAGCAAGTCTAAATAAATCTGGATATCCTTTAAATGGATAATAATTGATCAATAGAAAATTCCACATTGGATTTCCTATTTTTTCCATTGGATCAAAATAGAGTTTCAACATTTCGATATTAACTAGTGGCGGAAGATCGGGTAGAGAAAAAACAAACGTAACAAAAACAAGTCCAACTAATGTCTTTTCAAAATTATCTAAAAATCGAAATTCGCCAAAATTGGATGAAACAGATTCCTGAATAATTTTTCCACGAGTAGGCCATGAATAAAAGAGACCGAGGATGGCCCAGGTAATCCAGTAGCTATTATAAATCCACTTGGCATCGAGAAGATTGATGATGTTAAAAAGCAGTATAAAAAAGAACATTCCTAGAAAGAGGCGATAGACAACTCTATCGATTGATGAATTCACTCGGAAATAAATTTTCAAACGATGATCAATCTCTTTTCCCAAGAGAAACCACTGGCTCACAATAAAAAGAATATAAAGGGTCATCATCAAGGCCATAAGCCAAGGAGAGATATGCATCCCTTTTTGGACATAGACCGGAATGAGCAAAAAAGAAAAATAGCTAACTACACGATATGTGAAGAATTTCCATTTTAATTTAAATATGTTTGAACCATTTACTAAAGTATTTTCCATAATAACCGATTAAATCAGTAATTAAGAAGTTTGGATCCCATACTCCACTTCTTAATCCTAGAATTAGAAAAGACCGGCCCCATCCGGTCTTTTTTTATTTTAAGGGCCATTGATCCGCTTCACAAGGAATTAATACCAAATCTCTTCACTCAACTTCCTTTTCTAACCCGCTGAGAAAATCCTGCCTCATATAGAATGGTCCTACCGTATGGTATTCTTAGAAGGTAATAGTTCCCTTTAAATCAGGAGGATTTTCTGGGTATCTCATTTGGTTCCATCGCTACTGGATTGCCTAAGGATATTGTTAAGCAGATTATGGCTGCTGAACAAGTTCCTATCCAGAATATGGAAAAACAAAAAGGAAAAATCGCTGACAAGAAAGGCCTCGTCGATCAACTTTTAAAAATGGTTGAAGATGTACGCGGTAATCTTTCAACGAATGCCAATGCTCGCGCCCTCCGCGAATTAAAAGTTGATACTAACAACGATATTATCGGAGTTACTGTAGATAAAAACAAAGCAGTTCCAGGAAACTATCAATTTGAAGTGACGGAGCTCGCACAAAAATCTTCGGCCATGTCTACTGGATTTGAGGACAAAGATAATTCTTATGTTGGTGTTGGATTTATTCAATACACTCTTCCAAGTGGAGAGACTAAAGATATTTATGTCGATTCAGAGAACGCTTCCTTAAGTGGAATTGCAAAACTCATTAACAAGCACACAGATCTCGGTGTTACTGCCAATGTCATCAATGACGGGAGTGGATCTGATACTCCGTTTAGACTGGTTCTAAGCTTAAACAACACTGGTAGCGACAACGCTGTTGATTTTCCTTATTTCTATTTCGTTGACGGTGACCAGGATTTTCAATTGGAATTTCAAAGAGAAGCTCACAACGCCAAAGTTAAGCTCGATGGTTTTGAAATTGAAGCTCAAGAAAACAAACTCAAAGAAATGATCCCTGGTCTAACAATCGATTTAAAAAAAGCAAAACCAGGCGAAGAATTCACGATTAAAATCGGTGAAGACGTTGATGCCGTTGGTGCAAAAGTAAGTGATCTCATCACAAAACTTAATGCTGTTTTAAAATTCATCAAGGAACAAAATACCATTGATGATAAAACTGATACCTCTAGAACACTGGGTGGAGATATCATGCTCCAGTCTCTTGAGGGTCGTATTCACGCTGCTGTCTTTAAAGATGTTCAAACAGATACAGGATTTCACCGCGTAGGAGAATTGGGGCTGACCTTCAGTCGCGAGGGGATGTTGGAATTTGACCAGAAAAAATTTCAGTCGTTAATTGGTTCCAACTACAATCTTGTGTCTCAAATCCTTACGGGAACATTTACAGAAGAAGGCGGTAAAACTCAGGGTTTCATGGATAACCTTAACGACACCGTAAACACAACTCTTCGTACGCCAGATGGCCTTATCCAAAGCCGTAAAAAATCTCTTCAAAGTAACATCGAACAGATTGATAGAAGAATCAGTCAAAAACAAAAATTCTTGGAAGAGAAAGAAAAAAACTTAAAAGATAAATTTTCAAGATTAGAAGGAACAATATCAAAAATAAAATCACAGGGTGCTGGAGTCGCTTCTCTAGGTGGTGGCGGCGCTAACCCTGTTCAAGAATTAGGATAATCAATAGGAGGACTATATGAGTTACGGATACGGAGCATACAAAAAAACAGCGGTCAGCACTGCTAGTAAAGAGCAAATTCTTTTAATGCTCTACCAAGCGGCCATTAAAAATTGCAAGAAAGCAATCGAAGCAATTAACGAAAAGAAAATTGCGCAAAAAGGTGAATATATTGGAAAGCTTCAAGACATCGTGATTGAACTAAACAACAGTCTCGATTTCGAAGTTGGTGGGGACATTGCTAAGGAATTGTCATCTCTTTATGACTACATACTTTTTTCTAGTACTCAGGCCAACATTAAGATTGATGCTGAACCACTAGAAGGATGCTTGAATGTATTGACTACGCTTTATGAAGGTTGGAGTGAAGCAATTAAAGGATTGAAAACTAATCCTGCTCAAAATCCAAATGGCGAATTAAAATAATTAAACCTTACTTATAATAGGACTCTTATGATTGAAAAACTTTTTGAAAATGTTCAAGAACACCTTTCTATGCTTGATTTGGCACTTCATTGCAGTGAAAGCATCAATGCTTACGCCAGAAATGAAGACCTGGATCGAGTGATCAGTGAAACAGAAAATCGCGATCGCATTGTAAATATTGTAGCTACACTTCAAAAACAAGTTGAAGATCAAATCAACCGCTTAAGCGCAGGCGACATCGACCAAGAAGGAATTCTTATTTTAAAAACCTGGTTTCATGACCTAAGTATCTGGTCTGAAAGAATGATTGCCATTGATAGAGAAACAGTTGAGCTTTTGGGTCAACAAAAAGAAAATACCACAAAAGAGATTGCTCTCATTTTCAAAAACAAAGAAATGTTTAAAGGCTACAATCATCTCGACAAAAAATAATCCGCCGATAGCGTTCCCAGATTGTTCATTGACAAAAATCTGGGAACGTGAGGAAATAGAAGTGTTGAACTAATGATTAGTTCAACTCAATATCTACCTTTTTGAACCTTAAGGATGAGGAACAGAGGTGCACATGAATTTACCAAAAATTTCTTCTTATGAAGTAAGAACTTCACGAACTGAACAGAAGGTTCCCGTCGTAAACGATGTTCATCTTCACTCAATATACAATCCTTCCAAAGAAGCCGAAGGCTTAGTTGATTCTCACTTGGAAGTGCTAAAAAATAAAAACGAAGTTTTAATTTTGGGATTGGGTTTCGCTTATCACGTCAATGCTATCATTGAAAAACTAACTCAATTTCACGGCAATGATTTTAAAGTCATTGTGATCGAACCGAACACTCAAGTCTATGACGACTGTATCGAGTTCAAGCTTCTTAACAAAAAAAATCTTCTTGTTTATTCTGGGTTTAGCTCTGCTGAACTTTACAGTGACATAGACCTTATTCACTTTCTTTTAAGAAAACCGGCGATGATTGCTCATCCGCCATCGTTCAATCTTTACCAGTATTACTTCAAGAGCATTCTCACTTTCGAAGCTCCAAAAAGTGTTGGTGGGATTATGGAATTTGTAAATTCTTCAGAAGTAAAAACATATCTTAAACGTTTTGACCCTAATTCAACTCTTGAGGAAGTTCTTTACAATCAAATTCCCCAAAAGCCTCAATTTGATCAGAACGACTTTCTTGCCATGGCACTCGTTGAAATGACCAAGAATAGTCATGAGAAGAAAATTGGGATGGGAGAGCTTTAAAATGAAAAATATTCTGATCATCAACCTGCGCAGGCTTGGCGATGTCTATACAACAGGCCATCTCATCAACTCGCTATCGAGCGAAGGAAACCATGTCTCACTTCTCGTTTACAAAGAAAGCGCTCAGGCGGCTAAAAACTTAAAAAATATCTCAACTCTTCATGTGATTGATAGAAAAGAAATCATTACTCTTAAAACAAATAAACTCTTTTCCGATGGATTTGCCTTAGAGCAACTCTTTCTTCAGCTAGAGTCAATTAAGGAGCAAAAGTGGGATGAGATCATTAACTATTCAAATGATCTTGTCGGTGCATACCTCTGCTCATACCTTCGTGGATCAACTGATAAAGTGACTGGAGTTCATTTTAATCAAGAAAGAAATGTTGTAACAAATAACGACTGGGAAATTCTCTTTAACGACGTTCTTCCCGTTGTAAAATATGCTCCTATTCACTTTGTAGACTGCTATCACAAAATGGTTGGTGCAACATTAAACAAAGAGGGTGAAAAACTTCTTTCGGACTCTGAATACAACGCCATTGCTTTTAGCAACATGAACACCATTCGCAAAAATCAAACGGGCTCAGATAGAGATGCAAAAATTATTGGAATCCAATTAAAAACGGCTGACGCCGCAAAAGACATCCCAGAAGAAACAATCAATGAATTAATTACTTTAATAAAAGCAAATAATGAACTTGTTCCTGTGCTTTTGATTGCTCCTATTGATAGCGAAAGAAAATATGCCTCAGCTATCAACGAAAAATTTAAAAACGAATTAAGTATCATTGAGTCTGACCTTACAGCGATGACTTCGGTTCTAATGAATATTGATCTACTCATCACACCAGATACTGCCATTAAGCACATTGCCGACCTGGCAGACACTCCAGTTCTGGAAATCTCTCTTGGCCATGCTCCTTTCTTAAAACAAGGAAGCTATTCCCAAGGAAGTTTAATTTTAACGGATATCATTACAGATAGAAACTTTACTCAAGCAAAAGATAGTAGCGCCGAAAAAAACTCTCAAATTAAAGCTCAAGACATCTTTGTGTCATTGCTATACTTCTTTGCCAAAAGTAAGACAATACGCCCTAAACTTTCAAATGATGTAACTCTCTATACATGTTCATTTGATAAACTAGGCGCTCGCTACTCCGTTGTCGCAGGGACTATCGATGCTCAAACAGAAATTCATCGATTGATGTCGAGACAACTTATTAATGTGATCTACGACCAAAACGAATCAGCTGAAATTTATGACGACATTATTGACTTTGGATTAACCGCTGCAAACAACTGGTCAGCTCGAGAAAAAACAAATGTCACC
The DNA here is from genome assembly GCA_037444575.1 of Bacteriovoracales bacterium. Taxonomy (GTDB): domain Bacteria; phylum Bdellovibrionota; class Bacteriovoracia; order Bacteriovoracales; family Bacteriovoracaceae; genus Bacteriovorax. Next base: position 231,987 of record JBBIME010000005.1, on the reverse strand, counting down.
AATGTGATGAAAGATTTATTAGGAACACTCAGATCGTTGTTACAGAGCTTAGAAAATAGAAAAAGCTCAAAAGAGTTTGTTGTAAACTTGGGCAAGCTGATTTCACATTCTGACACAAACTCATTAGTTCAAATCCCCGTGACAATGTTTAAAACAAAAATTGAATCAATCAATGCAAAATCATTTGAAGAGAATGCTAAAGAAGTTGAACTTCTTCTTTACGAGCTCAAGTCTGATATTCAAAAGATTTTACATTGTATTAAACAATTAGAAGAAGGCATTACTACTCAGCGGAAAGCAGAATTTATTAATCGTGGTGCTGAACCAGTAAATAGCTAAGAAAATCTCAACCTAGGATTGGTCATGGATATGCTCAAGGAAGACATTAATCGCGAACTCAGTCGGATTAAAGATAAAATAGAAAACTCAACAGCAATAAATGAAGAAGATTTAAAAATTATTCTTTTGTCTATTCTTAGCGAGGAGGATCTGCATGAAAGCAAGCAATGAAACTCGCACACCAGAACTTGAAACGCCTGTGTCGACACTAGCAATTGTTCAACTAACTCGCTTTGGAGATCTAATCCAAACCGCTCAAGCCGTTGAAGAATTAAGAAAAAATCATCCTGAATACCGAATTGTTCTTATCGCCAGATCACAATTTGCAAAACCGCTTGATTTCATCCTAAAGAAAACTTTTGATAAAATTTACTACTTGGATACAAAGAAAATTTTTGAAAACTCTGAAATAGCTGGCCTAAAAACTGGCCTTGATGGAATTAACAAATTCCTGCAAGAGATCTCTGGTGAGACAATTGAAGTTCTCATTAATCTTTCATTTTCAAAATCATCTGGTTATCTTTCATCTTTGATAAAATCTAAACACAAGATTGGATCATACTTTGATTTCAATAATAAAATGATGATCAATGACAAATGGTCTCAAGTCGTTTTCTCAACAGTAATGAGAGGATCGCTCAATCCCTTTTCGATTGTAGATCTCTTTAAAAACATTATTGGAATTAAATCGACTGAAAACAAAGCAACTCCGGCAAAGACCTCGAGATCAAATACAATTATTATCCATCCCTTTGCTTCTCAAGAAAGAAAAGCATGGAGAGCGGAAAAATGGGTTGAAGTCATCTACCGCACCCTTAAAGAAAATGACTCTTATACAATTCAAATTGTAGGAGCTAAAAACGAAGTTTTAAAATCTCAAATGATTACTGAGAACCCACTGCTTAAAACGTTTGGGCACAGAATTCAAAACCTCACGGGAAAAACAACTCTCGCTGAGCTTTCTATGGAACTAAAAAAAGCAAAATTATTTGTTGGTCACGACTCCATGGTCGGGCACCTGGCCGCGATTAACAATACAACCTCTCTCACGATTTCTCTGGGAAGTGTTCGACCATATGAGACGACACCTTATCACTCAAACGCTTACAACTTGGCACCAAGAACAAAATGTTTTCCATGCTTTCCATCTGACGCCTGCAGCTTTAATCAATGTCATCACGACATTCCTTATCAAGTTGTCAGCGCCTCTATAAAGCAACTCCTTGAGCACAATGAAATTACTCCTGAATGGGTGAAAGGAACTGTTTCAAGTTTCCATATCAGTTCTGTTAATTTTTATCGAACTCAATTTCAAAAGGGCCAAATGCGCCTTGAGAGCTTAATTGATAACCATGTCGATTGCGCAGACATTTTCCGATCTCTTTATAAAATCGCCTGGTCATTTGTACTCAGTGATCACGAAGAAAATATTCCATTTCCAAAACTTACGAACAATACACATCGAGAGCTGCTTGATGCTCTAACTGGGCTTCAACACCTTTATGAGCTTTCAGAATTTGGAAAAAAATACTCTCGCTTTATTCTTGAAGAGATTTCCTCACAAACTCCAAGCATCGCGAGAATTAAAGAATACTCAAAGAAAATTGATGAAATAGATCAATTGCAAAGCATGGTTCAAAAAACTTCACCGAACCTTGCTCCAATTATCGATTACTTCTCTGTTAGAAAAGCAAACCTCTACGGCGACAGCATGGTGCAATTAACAGAAAGCTCGTATTACGCATTTGAAGAATGTGCGAGTCTCTGCAGTATTTTATTTGAATTAATCGAAAACACTATTTCAGAACATAAACTCGTATCGAGCAAGATCAATACTCGCTTTGATGCAAATAAGTAGGTTGCAATGACGGTACTAAATAACTCAAAAAACAATTCACTGGAACTTGCTTTTGAATCAATTGATTCTTGTTTTGGTTACGTGGATTACATCACTTCTCAAATCCAGAAGCTTATTGCTTTTTATAATGCCGGCGAGATGGATCAGGCCAATGCTTCTTTTATAGAAGTAGTCGACCTCATGGATCTCTACATCCAACTTATTTCGAAAGTGTATAAAGTTATTAAGACAGAGCTTCAAGGGCAAGTCGTGAAGGATGAGGGAGTTCAGAGACTAGAAATTCACCTCCTTTCAGTCATCAAGGCCCTTCTTCAGGCTAAAGAAAAAAATGATGTCATCATGCTTTGTGACTTGCTAGAGTATGAGCTGGTCGATAACCTTACTCAGTGGAAGATCAAAGTCCTACCGGAATTAAAGAAGTTAAAAAATTTCTAAGCTTAACTAGCGTTGAGCTTGCTTCGTTGCCTTTAAAGACAAAGCCTTTGCGCTTTTCCATAAGTTCTTTTGAAAAAAAGATCTTTCAGGCATTGAAAAACTCTAAAACAAATTCGGAAGTTCATACTAAATTCCAATTTAAAGAAGAGCTGCGCAAGCTTTTGCTGTCAACCAATGAGGTTAAAGAGCTTCCTCGATCTATCTTAAAACTTACATCCTTGAGTTCATTTGAATCCTGCCATGTTCTCGTTCATGAGAAAGGAAAACCAGTAGGGCAAAATTATTTTTTCAATCATCCAAACTACGAAGAAACGAAACTCATAAGTATTCAGAGCTTCAATTCTCTTTTTAATTTAGTTAAGAAAAGCAAAAATAAGATTTTTAATCAATCCATTAATTTAAAGGATGATCTCGATGTTGTTGGTAACTTTTTGGCCAAAGAAATTGATTTAAAAAATTACTCTGTCATCTATCTTATTTCGCGAAATTCGTTTCTTCCTCCAAGCCAAGAAGAACAAGATCTATTTCAAAATTTATCTGCTTATTTTCAACCCCTTTTGATGAAAATATTAGACAAAGAAAAAAATGATTTTAAAAAAGAAATTTTAAAAAAATCTTTGGAAAATTTTCCTGAAAAAATATTTGTTAAGAAAAACTCACAAACGATCTTTACCAATCATCAAGGAAATAACACTGTTGAAAACTCTCATTTGATGGTTTTTCCTATAGAAGGTGAAGATAATACCGTTATGGAACTTTCTAATTTGAGCAAAGATGCCATCTCAACGGAACTCTATCATTCACAGAGAGTTTCTCTTTTGGGAGAACTCTTAAACACACTTCAGCACGAACTCTCTAATCCTCTCTTCGGTTTAAATTTAACCGGATCCTTATTGGCCAGTGACACCAATAGTGATGAGGCAAAAGAATTACTTAAAGAAATTTGTTTAAATGCTAATCGCTCTCAAACCATCATTAAAAACTTCTCAAATCTCTATAGCGACCAACAAGAATCTAAGAAAATCCAGCTTTATAAATTTATTGAAGAGGTCATAACTCTTACAAAGAGCGAGACTAAGGAAATACAAAAGAAAATTGAGTGCATTGGCTTTAGTAATCAAGACTCCATTGAAATTCAGACAAATCCAACTTGCCTAACTCAGATAATTTTTAATCTAATTATCAATGCAGCCCAGGCCATTAAAACAACCAATCCACGAGTTTTCCAAAATAGTATTACTATCAAACTGATAAAAGAGAACAAAAGCGTCACAATTGCCATCGTTGACGATGGGCCAGGCGTTAAATCAGAGCTTGCATCATCCATTTTCGATCCCTTTTTTACCACCAAAGATTCTGGAACTGGGCTGGGTCTATCAATCTGTCAAAACCTTGCCAGACAACTTGGAAGTAAAATTCATTTTCAAAATAATTCGCCTTTTCCTGGCGCAACTTTCTCGATAAACTTACCCCTAGTCTAGGGAGTTTATTTTGAAGAGAATTCTACTTATAGAAGACGAACCACTTATTCAAAAGTCGCTTAAAAAGCTTTTGGAAAAAAAAGGTGTTGAAGTCACAGTTGAAAGTCGCGGTCGTGAAGCCATCCAACTTATCCTCAATCAAAAATTTGACCGCATTATTTGCGATCTTATGCTCCAGGATATTTCTGGTTTTGACGTTATCGAGGAATCAAAGGCACGCTTCACTATGTCCGAGATTAGTAAGCTCTTTATCATCATCACCGCTTATAGTTCTCCTCACGTCATTGAAAAGGCAACTCAATATGGATGTCTGCTTTTGTCAAAGCCCTTTGAAAATATTGAAGAAGCATTAGAGATTTTTTTATCAGAAGGAGCTCAACGTGGCCCAAATTAAAAACATTAGCATTGTTTTAAAACCAAGAGTTAATTCTGAATTTGAAACAATTTTATCTAATCTGATCACATGGCTCCTAAGAAGGAAGAAAACCGTTTCTTTTCTAGATAAGGAACAAGAACGCATTCATAAAATTTTTAAGGGCGATGTAAAAAATATAAATTTCATTGCAGAAAATGAACTTCACTCTACTTCAGACCTAATTATTTCAATGGGGGGAGACGGGACACTCATTGGAATCTGTCGCAATATATCTAAAAGTTCACCACCAATTTTTGGAGTGAACATGGGACACATGGGATTTATTACCGAATTTACGAAGGGCGAATTTTTTGATCAACTTGAATTAACTTTAAAAGGCGATTTTGAACTTACTAAATTTAATCTTTATCAAGTTGAAGTAATCTCAAAACATAATGGAAAACCTTCATTCCAAGGTTATTTCTTAAATGATGTTGTCATAAACAACAATCAAATATCTAGAATGCTGACCCTTTCTGTAGAATCAGAAGGTGAGCATATTTATAATTTATCTGGAGATGGACTAATTATTAGTTCACCAATTGGATCAACGGCCTACTCGCTGGCCGCAGGTGGACCGATCATTCAACCTAGTGTTAATGCAATCACACTCACACCAATCTGTGCTCACAGTTTGACTCATCGGCCCCTAGTCATTCCTGATCACTCGAGTGTTGAGATCAAGGCCACCAGGCCCGATGAATCCATCAGACTAACTTTAGATGGGCAGCAGGCAGTTACCATTACATCAAATGAAGTAGTAAGGGTGACCAAGAAAAAAACTAAGATTGTGCATTTAATAAAAAATCCATCTCGCACTTATTTTAGAACTCTCAAAGAAAAATTCACACACGGAGCTCGGGAGATAAAATGAAAACAAATGAAACTCTTTATTTGAAATCATTAAACTTGCAAAACTTTGCAACATTTGAAAATCAAGAAATTCAATTCGATAGCAAGTTTAATGCTATTGTTGGCGAAACAGGTTCAGGGAAAAGTTTAATCCTTGATGCTCTCCAAATCATATTTGGAGCTCGTGCAGACAAAAAACTTATTCGAAAAAATGCAGAATTTGCTACAATTGAAGCCGTATTTTCAACAGATGATTCTATAATTAAATCCTACTTCAATGAAATTGGTCATCCCTTCGAAGGAAATGAAGTTGTTATTAAAAGAATTATTTTTGCTAACGAATCTTCAAAATCATATTTGAATTTCCAGGCATGTTCAGCATCTCTTCTCTCTGCGTTTGCAAAACGCTTTATTGACCTTGTAGGGCAATTTGAAAATCAAAAACTTTTAAGTGAAGATTATCAACTGGTTCTTCTTGACTCTTATTCAAACCTTAGTGGCGATGTTGCCGATTACCAAAATCTTTACAATCAATTAGCAGGCTTAAGAAAAGATTTTGCTGAGCTGCTAAACGAAAAAAACATTCGCGCTCAACGTGAAGATTATATTCGTTTTCAAATTGAAGAATTAGAAAAGCTAAGTCCAAGCGTAGAAGATGAACAAGATCTTTTGAAAAAGAAAGATATGATTCTAAACATTGAAAAACGCCAAACAACTCTTGGGGCCCTTGCTTCAGCAATTTCTGATGACGATATAAATCTTCTTGGCCTTCTTAAAACATGCTTAAATAGAGCTGAGAAAAGCCCAGGAATTGTTTCAGAAGAAATTATTACTAAGCTTTATGATGTTAAATCTATTCTGGAAGATGTTTCTTTTGATCTTTCAAAAGATTTAAATGCCAACCTCGATGAAGAGAACATTGAAGAAATAATTGATCGTATTGATTTTTATCAGCGCCTAAAAAGAAAATTTGGTGGCACGACTGAAGAAATGATTAGAACTTATAGCGAGTTTAAATCAGAGCTTAATTCTTATTCTCAAGTCGATGATAAAATCAGTCTTGTTTCAAAGAAAATTAACGATCTTGAATTACGATGCACAGCTTTTGCTCAAGAGCTTCACCAAATCCGCGTTCAAAAATCAGAGCAACTTTCTCTTGAGCTTACAGAAAAAGTGCGCGAATTAAAAATGAATGGGGCTTCACTTAAGATCATCGTTAATCGATCAGAAGCTCTAGGTCCTAAAGGGTTTTCTAGGGTAGACTTTATCGCTGAGACAAACCCGGGAGAAGGTTTCTTCAAAGTTAAGGAAATTGCTTCTGGTGGAGAGCTTTCAAGAATTCTTCTATCAATAAGACAGATCTTGTCTAGCAATGATACTATTTCTGTTTTCTTATTTGATGAAATCGACACCGGAATTGGTGGAGAGACCGCTGTGTGTATTGGGAAATCTCTAATGGAAGTTTCTGAATGCTCGCAAGTGTTGGCTATTACCCATCTTCCTCAAATTGCCAATTTTGCCACTCAAATCATCAACGTTTCAAAAAGTACAAAAGTGATTGATGATCAGCCTCGCACGATCTCGTTTATCGACCAAGTAATTGGTGAAAAAAAATCTGAAATTCTAAAGGCAATGAATCCAATTCTATAAAGAAATTGGCTTGAAACTTATATCTCCATTTTCAATAGAGATATAAGTTTTCGAGTGTTGAGCATATCCATTATTTACGTACTCAAATCCATTCTTTGATTGATAATAATCTTTTACGTGGCTGTGTCCTAAAACATAAATATCGCAAGGATGTTTGGCATGAAAAGTCTCAATCGAAAATCTGAAATTTTCCTTAACAGGTGTGAGATCAGCTTCGGTGGAATAACGTTTATTATTTCTTTTTCGAGATTTTTCTGCTGAATATTCACCAACACTTTTTATTAAAAAATGAGGCATGAGATTATTGGCGTAATAGCGCAGTGGGGGACTCGTCACAATGCTCTTAAATATTTTGTAACTTGGGTTATTAAGTTCAATATCATCTCCATGGCAAAAATAGATCTTTTTCCCTGCATCGTTAAATTCAAAGTAAGGGGCCATAGAAAACAGAGATGGGTCTAGTTCTTTATTAACTTCAAAAAATTTCTTGTATAAATTTTGAATGTGAAAATCGTGATTGCCCTGAATATAGCAGATTCGTTTTCCCTTTGAGATTAACTTTTTAAATTCATCGAAGTAATTTTGAAAACGAGCAAAGTACTGAGAGTGAGGCCCAATCATAAGATCAAATATGTCACCTAAAAGGAAGATCACATCGCTTGATTCGACATCCGAATTTCTTAAAAAAGAAAGCAGCAAATCCTCGGCAGGATCGCCTGAAACTTTAACGTGGACGTCGGATATTGCGGAAAACTTCATATAATTATTCTAGTGCATACCTGTGAAAATTTCTATTGGAAACATAGATAATAGCTACGATTAGAACGAAATAACCCTCTACTCATAATTTTCTATAATATGACTAATGTCGAACTGTTTTTACTATCAGTTTTGTCAGACAAAGATAGTTGTTTCTAAATATTTTTAAGTTTAAAAACTGAGCAAGGCCCTTAACAATCTCAATGGAGGTTTTATGTTAAAGAAATTTATCGCTGTTCTTCTCGTTGCAACTTTTACAAATGTCTACGCAGCTACACCTATTCAACATGCTGGTGCATCTGCCATTGAACTTAACAAAGCGTTTGATTCTCTAAATTACAAACTAAATGTTGAGTGGGACCAAAAAGATTCTCAATTTTTTGATGCCACTTTATCAGAATTTGAAAAAGAAATCTCTAATCTTCAACACGATGGCGTAACAATGGACGAGGTGATTAACTTCACTAAAGAAAAAATTAAAGATAAACAAATTCAAAACGACATCAACGAATTAACAAGTATCGTTGCTCACTCTAAAATGTCTAACGAAGAAGCGCGTGCGTTTATTGTTTCAAAACTAAATAGCACATACGCTAATGGTGCTAGCTGGCAAGGAAGAAGATCAAGATGTGCAACTGCTATTATTGTAGGTGTAGTTCTTATTGCTGCTTATGTTCACTTTAACTGCAATGACAACATCCATGGACCTTGCTCTCCAATTTTCTAAAATCTTAAACCCCGGCAAACCCAAGGTGCGCTGGGGTTCTTTATTCTAGTTGGCTTTCTTGGTCACTTGTTTAAGCAATAATTCATGAGTGATGAATTCGGTGATAATGGCCTTGTCTTCGTTTGAAATTTCTGTGAAACGAAAGGCCAGCTTGAATCCTCCATAAGGAAGATTTTCTAGTTTAAAGCGGTCTATTGTGATGGAGCTTACACACTCGGATTTTACTTTAATTTTTCTGGCACCGACTTCCAAAACAAATGTAAACACTTTGCCTTTGGGTATTATGATTTTATCTGACTTTGGAAGAATAACTGCTATTCCTCCGAGACTAAAATCATAGATCGATTTTTTTATTATTTGCTTGTTGTGTTCAAAGCTTACGTAACATGTTTTACTCGGTTGAACTCTTTCATGTTTTCTTCTTTCATAAAATGAGTAATCTTCGGGTAAATATAATTTAACTTTCTTATCTACTGAAACTGATTTGAGTTCTGATGAAAATGAAACTGATATTTCTGGTACATAAATATTTAAGATTCTATTTCCCGAAATAACTTTTGCCAGCTTCTCATCTTCTCCCTTACATAATTCCAATTCCATTTCGTTATAATCTTTGCGAAAAGCTTTAATTTTCAATTCGCATTTTTCAACAACCCCACCGATGGATTGCCAAGCAAAGAATGAGTAGTTCTCTTTAACCGCTTCTACTATCAATCTATCAAAATCTTTGCTTCTTTTTTGTTCATTCATATATTTTATCCGGTTTCCCCCCCAAAAACCTCTCTACAAAAAGTAGAGAGGGGGGATTAAAACAGAAGTCTTTTTTCTATTTAATAAAAGGGAGTTTTATCTCCCCTTTAATTCTTTTTAATCATTAAGAAATTAATCTTAGAGCAGAGTTAGGGATACCATTAGCTTGAGCCAAAGTAGTTACCGCTGCGTTTTTCACAACTTGGTTTGAGGCAAGTCTTGCAGATGCTTCCGCAACATCCACATCCTGGATAACAGATCTAGCACTATCTTGGTTGATCGTTTGTGTTTCAAGGTTCTTAACAGTTGAACCAAGTCTTGATTGGATCGACCCTAAATTCGCTCTTTGTCCTGATACTTTTTCAATCGCAGCATCTACGTTTGAAATAGCTGACAATGCATCGTCTTTATTCGCAATTCCCGTTCCACCGATACCAATTGATTCTGCTGAAGAGTTTGTTTCATTAGAATCGAATGTAATTTTGTTTTGTTCTCCGGCGAAGGCACCAACTTGGAAATCCATTGTTCCTTTACCTTTACCATTTAACAGCTGCGATCCGTTGAAAGTTGTCGATTCAGAAATACGATCAACTTCTTTTGATAGCTGTTGATATTCTTTATCGAGGAATCCTCTTTCTTGTTCACCAACAGTGTCTGAAGCTGCTTGGATTGTTAACTCTCTCAAACGTACTAGGATGTTTGATGTTTCACTTAATCCACCTTCTGCTGTTTGAACAAGCGAGATACCATCGTTTGCGTTTCGTGTTGCTTGTCTTAAACCTTTTGTTTGTGCTTCTAAGTTAGTAGAGATCGCAAGTCCGGCAGCATCGTCAGCAGCCTTTGTGATTCTCTTACCAGATGAAAGTTTTTCTAAGTCAGCGGTACCTGCATTAGAAACTTCTTTCAAGTTCTTTTGTACTGATTGAGATGCGATGTTTGTAGCAATTCTTAAACCCATAAAATTCTCCTGTTTTTCGAGAGTCCCCACTCTCTTTGTTTTGTATTAGACTGCTTTTGTCAGTCAAACAACCTATCGAACGACTCAGGAAAATACTTAAGTAAAATACTATGCTCGGATTAAAAAAAGTTTTGAAATCGAAGATTTTCGATAACTTAGATGTGAAATAAAATTGAGTAAAGTGCTTTAATCAACCAATTTATTACTTAAATAAAAGGCCCTCCACCTATATTGCGGGGAAGTGGAGGGCCTTGGGTTTAAGTATGAGAGGAATAACCATTGCTATAATTATTGCTCCCTGGAGATTACTTAATATCTAAAATATCATTCATTCATTTTAAAAAAGATGCTCTATTCAGAGTTTCTCTTTATCTCATTTTCTTAAGAAGAGAGTGCAATCCCTTTCGGGAATACACTCTTCTTAAACTTTATTAGCCAATCAATCTCATTGCTGACATTGGGATTGCATTAGCTTGAGATAAAGTAGATACCGCTGCGTTTTTCACTACGTTGTTTGAAGCAAGTTTCGCGGAAGAATCTGCAACATCCACGTCTTGAATAACTGAGCGAGCACTATCTTGGTTAATTGTTTGTGTCTCAAGGTTTTTAACAGTCGAAGCAAGTCTCGACTGAATAGAACCTAAATCTGCTCTTTGTCCTGATACTTTCTCAATCGCAGAGTCTACGTTTGCGATTGCATCTAGGGCACTATCTTTTTCTGCTATTGAAGTTCCAGAAATTCCAATAGAAGAAGCCGATGAATCTGTTGTGTCAGATTGGAATTGGATTTTGTTTTGTTCTCCTGCGAAGGCACCAACTTGGAAATCCATTGTTCCTTTACCTTTACCATTTAACAGCTGAGCTCCGTTGAAAGTTGTCGATTCAGAAATACGATCAACTTCTTTAGTTAGCTCTTGATATTCTTTATCGAGGAATCCTCTTTCTTGTTCACCAACTGTGTCTGAAGCAGCTTGGATTGTTAACTCTCTCAAACGCACGAGAATGTTTGATGTTTCACTCAATCCACCTTCAGCGGTTTGAACAAGCGAGATACCATCGTTTGCGTTTCGTGTTGCTTGTCTTAAACCTTTTGTTTGTGCTTCTAAGTTTGTAGAGATCGCAAGACCAGCGGCATCGTCAGATGCTTTAGTGATGCGCTTACCAGATGAAAGCTTTTCTAATTCAGCGTTACCGGCGTTAGAAACCTCTTTTAAGTTCTTTTGCACGGCTTGCGAGGCAATGTTGGTAGCAATTCTTAAACCCATGATAATCTCCTTGATCGAAAACGCCCCCGCGTTTTCTTTGTTTGTAATTTCTGACCAAAAAAGTCAGACAAATAACCCATCGGAACACTCGGGTAAAAACTTAAGTGTTTTTGTCGGGAATTAATTTTTTATCCAAATTTTATGGAGTTATTGGCACTTGGCCTGTAAATTTTAGAATTAGTGGCCGCTTGTACATTTGAGGTTTGGGAAGAAATGAAAATGACCAAAGCAAGATCTTATGCAAAAGGAATGGGTCAGGCCATTGCTGACAGAACCATTAATCGAAAAACGATCAAGCAACTAAACACTCCAGAAGTTCACAAACTCGAACTTGAAATTTTAAAATCCACAAGTTTAAACGATGAGGTTAGAGACTACTGCCTCAATAATGACTTTTCTGATTACAGCTATGAAGTTTTAAAAAGCGATGGAAATAATATTTCTATTCTTTTATCCGTGACTGCCAAATCACAAATGGAAGAATGGGAGGATGTCGCTTATCGAGTGGCCCGTGGGAATACAATACTTCATCCACAAGATGCTGAAGCTGAATTTAGCAAAATGCATAATCATTTAAGACAAGCAACTCTTTTGATGTCAGGACGCCATTTGCAACATGGTGATGAAAATCAAGCCTTTAGAAATATGGAAGTGTTCACCAACTGTGCAACAAGTGCGAGTTCATTTTTACTTTTCTATTTATTGTTAAATGGAAGCGGTGTTGGTCGCTCAATGGATGATGATTTGATGTTGGTTAATTATCGAAATTTGCCAATTGTTGTTCCTGTGATCAATTCTAATCATCCAGATGTTTTATCTGGAGAGATTTCAGAAAGATTAGATTTAAAATCAGCAGAGCACGTTTATAAAAATAGAACAATTCATCTCTTTACCGTGCCAGACTCTAGAGAAGGTTGGGCACAGGCCGTTGAAAAAATGGAAGTCATGGCCTTTGATGGCACACATAGAGATTCAGTTTTAATTTTAGATTTCTCTATTGTCAGAGGAAGAGGCAAACCGATTAAAGGAATGCAGAATAGACCAGCTTCTGGCCCTGGTCCTTTAATGCTGGCGATTGAAAAAATGGCAAAGCTTCGCGAAGCTTCGATGGATCCTTGGAGATCAGCGATGTTTGCTGATCACTATCTCGCAGAATGTGTTTTAGTAGGTGGAGCAAGAAGAGCTGCAAGAATGGCAACTAAAAGTTGGCGAGATAAAACTGTTTTTGATTTTATCTCCATCAAACGAGGTGGACATCTATGGAGTTCAAATAATTCTGTCACTGTCGATGAAGAGTTCTGGAGTTATGTAAAAAATTCAAAAGAAAAATCAGAAATGACAGAGCATGCGAGACTTGTCTTTAATGCCATAGCAGATGCCTCCTATCACGACGGCACAGGAGAGCCTGGAATTATTAATCAAGATAAGCTCACTCAAAACAACACTGGATTTGATGGATATCTAGATGGGAAATTTGCCGAGAGTAAAAAGTATAAACTTAGCATTGAGGCCATTAATCTCAACAAGGCCCTTGCTCTTGTATGCAAAGATCTAAAGTATCAACAAATAACTAATCCATGTGGAGAGATCTCACTTAATCTTCTTGGTGGCTATTGTGTTATCGGCGATGTCGTTCCCTATCACGCAACTTCTGATGAAGAAGCTATAGATGCATTTAAAACTGCTACTCGTGCACTCATGCGCGTGAATCTCATGGACAGCATGTACAAAAGAGAAGTGAATCGCACAAACCGAATTGGAGTTGGGATCACTGGATTTCATGAATGGGCCTGGAAAAGATTTGGATTTGGTTTTAAAGATATTATTGATGAGAAAAAATCTAGTGAGATGTGGCTTCTCGTTTCAAGATTTAAACGTGCTGTAAGAAGTGAGGCCATAGCTTATGCCAAAGTGCTTAATGTTAATGTCCCTCACACTGACACGACTATCAAACCAGCCGGAACAACGTCGAAATTATTTGGATTAACAGAAGGAGCCCACCTTCCATCCATGCGTGAGTATTTAAGATGGGTGCAATTTAGAAATGATGATCCCCTCGTTGAAAATTATAAAAAACGCGGATACCCAACTAAAATTTTAAAAACTTATTCAGGCACCACCGTTGTTGGGTTTCCAACTCAGCCTGAAATTTGCAAGATTGGAATGGGAGACAAACTGGTAACTGCAGCAGAGGCAACGCCAGAAGAGCAATATCAATATTTACGATTGCTAGAGAAATATTGGATCAGGGGAGTGATGGAAGATGGAATTACTCCAATGCCGGAGACGGGAAATCAAATCAGCTACACTTTAAAATACGATCCGACTAAATTGAATTTTAATCAATTCATTAAAACTTTAATTGATGGCCAGTCGACTATTAGATGTTGTTCTGTGATGCCTCAATCAGATACTTCGGCTTATGAGTATCAGCCTGAAGAAAAGATGACTGTCTCAAGATACAACCAAGTCATGAACGAAATACAAGGCGCTGAAGATGAAGATGTCGCGCTAGAGAATTTAGAGTGTGCCAAAGGTGCTTGCCTGTAATCCTATAAATAAAAAGGCCCAGGTTTCCCCAGGCCTTTGTTGTTTCTAAGAATGTTTTTTACAAATCAACCAATCAATTTAAGAGCAGCTGATCCAGCGTTGTTAGCTTGAGCAAGAACTGATGTTGAAGCCGCAGAAAGAATATTTGCTTTAGTCATCTCTGCTGATTCAAGTGCAATGTCAGTATCTCTGATTCTAGAATTCGCTGCAGACAAGTTTTCAGTCTTAGTTTCCAAATTGGCAATTGTTGACTGAAGTCTGTTTTGTAGCGCACCCAAAGATGCTCTATTACCGTTTACATTGTTAATCGCACCATCAATTTTTTCCAAGTTACTTTGAGCATCACCTTTTGTTAAAACATTTAGTCCTTCAACACCAAGATCTGATGGTCTTGCACTTGAATCTTGTGGTCTATATGAAAGACGATCATTTTTTTGATCATTCATAATACCAACTTGAAAATCAAGTGTATCACCTTCACCGCTCAACAGTTTTTTACCGTTAAACTGTGTTGAAGCTGAAATTCTTCCGATCTCTTGAGTAAGATTTTGGAATTCCAAGTCTGAAAATTTTCTTTCTTGTTCACCAATCGTATCAGAAGCAGCTTGTACTGAAAGTTCTCTCAATCTAATAAGAATGTTTGAAGTTTCATTTAATCCACCTTCTGCCGTTTGAATCATCGAAATACCATCTCCAGCGTTTCTGTTCGCTTGTTGCGATCCTCTAATCTCTGCTTTTAATTTTTCAGAAATCGCTAAACCTGCCGCATCGTCACCAGCTTTGTTGATTCTTGAACCAGATGCAAGTTTTGCAAGTGTATTCGATTTTCCTTCTTCAACGCGTGAAAGTGCCGACTGAGCTTTTAATGATTGAACGTTTGTGTTAATTCTTAATCCCATACTAATCTCCTAGAATCATGCCTTCCTCCTTAAAAATTAAGATTCAAACAACCATGTATGAATCCTTGTTAGTTTCGCAACCGTCCCATCAGTTGCTAATGAAGTTATCGGAGGGCAAAAAACATACTTAAGTGCTTTCTTTTGAAATAAGAAACTTTTCATTGGAGGGAATTGATCAGATATTTTTTTATTTTTTGAGGTTATTCACAAGAAAATCTTCTATCTGTGTGTAACTTTTCACGGAAACATTTTTTGATTTAATTTTGAGAAAGAATTCCTGATTGAACTACTCCGGAAGCAAATGAAAGGGATCTATTTTTTGCCTTGAACAGTTTGAATTAAATTGCTGGTTGAATAACCTTTTTTAAAAAGAAGACTCTTAACTTCCCCGCCATTCTTCAAAACAAAATCAGAACCTAAAATTTGCTCTGGTTTCCAGTCTCCACCTTTAACGAGAACATTGGGCCTAACCAATTTAATTATTTCTTCTGGAGTCTCTTCAGTGAAAATCTGAACGCAATCAACTGCTTTTAAATTTAATAGCATCTGCATGCGATCATTTTCATTGTTGATTGGGCGATCTGGACCTTTTATTTTTCTTACGCTGGCATCAGAGTTAATCGCAACGATTAATGCGTCTCCTTGTGCCTTCGCTTCATTTAAATATTCAACATGACCCAAGTGAAGGATGTCAAAGCAGCCGTTGGTAAAGACAATTTTTTTGCCTTTATTTTTATCTAAAAATTCTTGGGTTTCTTTTGATAAAACTTCCAAGTTATTTCACCAACTTTGTATCAGAGAGACGCCCTTGGAAATCAAGTAGCATTGGAAGAAAAAGTGCCACGCTAGACAAAAGCGAAACAAGTGCACGAACAAAAGTATTTTTCACAGATACATTTGAATTATCGCTTTTTACTAAACGTATGCCCATAATTGTCTTACCGGGGCTTCCAGAAAGATCGAGAATGGTAAAATAGAGTAGGTAGTAAATGGCAAAAATAGCAGCTGAAAACGCGATTAAATCCTGATTAGAAATGAGACGAGCAAATACGTGTAACTGAATTCCAGAAGCAAAAACCAGAAGTGCTCCAGTGATTGCTACAAAGCT
Organism: Bacteriovoracales bacterium; assembly: GCA_037444575.1. Lineage (GTDB taxonomy): Bacteria > Bdellovibrionota > Bacteriovoracia > Bacteriovoracales > Bacteriovoracaceae > Bacteriovorax. The sequence goes on along the minus strand of JBBIME010000005.1, from coordinate 215,941 downwards.
TGCCACAACTAAAACATCGATTGCCCAGGCAAAAAACTGAGAAAAAGCAGGTGCAGTTTTGTAAGTTGCTTTTGCTTCAATCTTCTCTTCCGCCAATTCAATTTTCTTGTCGAGAATATTAGTTTGAGAACCTGTTGAGCCTTTTGTTTCGTAAAATGCTTCTAGTCCCGATTGCATATGTGATGAAGTCGTCGCTCTTGTTTGAGCAGATAATGGATTTAAAGGGCCAGTTGCCTTTTGCTGAGTTCTTGTTGCTCCAAAAGCCTTTACTTCTTTTGGCGCTGGTTTAAACGACGTTCTTTTTTGTTCGTGGTGAAAACCCAATCCTTTTGTCATCGGCTTGAAACTTTCTTCGCTAATATTGAATTCATCAAGATTAACTTGAATTGGAGCTGCGCTTTTGGGAGTTGAAAATGAATGGTTTTCTGGATTCATAATCTTCCTTGGAATGGTGTTTTTTACTTTGTGTGCTAAAAATAGATTCTCACACTAAAAACAAAGCATCAATCATATTTTTATTTGAAATGTCAGGGTGCGAGCAAATAACCTATCGAAGTTGCAACCGCTGTCGGAGCCCTAAGAATCGGCGATGACATGTGTATAGAAATTACATTTGGTTTAGTTAGAATTATTTGAGTTTCTCGAGCTGAAAATCCAGCTTCCGGCCCAATTAAAACCACTTTTTCCCCCTCTCCTTTTTCTGGTTGTCCACTTTCGGAAGGTCTTGAATCAAAGAAATAGATAGAGGATTTATATGTTTCTAAAAATTTTTCCAAACTCTGTTGCTTGTGAATTTTAGGAAGAAAAGGATTGTTTGACTGGACGAGAGCACTTTCTACAATGCGATCGAATCGCTCATTTTCTTCATAGTCATATTGAGAAAATTCTGAGCCAAGAGGGTAAATGTCTCTTACCCCCAACTCTGTGGCAATTCTTAAAATGTCTTCGAAGGCATCTTTTTTAGGAATGGCGATGGCCAGAGAAATTTGGTGACCTGATTTTGCTTCCTCAACACTAGACACTAAAAGTTCTACTTGAGTTTTTGAAATGGCACCAACTATTGTAAGGGCACGCATTCCCTTTCCATTCAAAACCAAAACTTCTTCATTGGGCCGTATTCGTACAACTTGAAGATGCTTTGCTTGTTCATCCGTAACAATAATATGTTTATTAACTTCAGATTTTACAAATGGGTAATAGATCGCTCTCATTGTTTATCCCTGAAATAAAATAGCACTCCAATCATTTTTGGAGACAACTGCAACTTTCTTTAATTCGCTATACGCGCTCACAATATTTTCTACTTGGTGATTGAGAAGTCCTGAAACAATCAGGTATCCATTCTTGTTTAAAGAAGACACTATAGGCTCTTTTTCCATAATAAGAACATGCTCGAGAATATTGGCAAATACCAGATCATACTTTTTCTCTGGGAAGAACCTATCTCTAATAATCAATTTAGTCCCTTCTAGGTTTTCACCTTCGAAATTGAGAACAAGATTTTGCACACAATTATCAAGTGCGCTTTTATCAATATCGCAAAACAACGTTGGCATTTCTTTTGTCTTTAAAGCTGCTATCCCTAAAATTCCCGACCCGCATCCAAAATCCAGGCATGATGATCCAGGCTTTAATTCATCAAATATTTTATCGAACAAACTCAAGCACAAATAGGTCGTTTCATGTGTGCCTGTTCCAAACCCCATTCCCGGGTAAATATAAACTTTTTGCGCAGTACTTTCTTCACGCGTTTCTTTCAACCATTCAGGAATGATTTCCAAACGGTCCGAGACGATAATCGGTGTGTAGAATTTTTTCCATTCTGCGTTCCAGTCTTCAAAGTTTTTTTGAGCTGTAAAAAGAGGAAGTTCTGAATAATTTTCTTTCAAGAAGAAAACGAACTCTGAGGCATTTTCTTCAAAGTTGTCTTGGTAAAAGAAATATTTGTAAGTGATAGACTCTTGATTGATTGTCGCAGCCTGAACTTCATCAATTAGACTCTCAGGAATGTCTCCGCCAGAATAGGCCCTCTCCCCAAGGATCTCATCAACTCGCGCTTCTTCCAGTGAGAACTCTTCAACGCCATCGCAACCAAAGTCCTCAACAGCATAAGCATTGATGGCATCTGCAAGCTCGATATTTTCTCTCGAATATTGAACAAGAACAAAATTAAATTTTTTATTTTCCACAGTTACCCTCATGACTTTTTTCTAATTTAACGAGTGGGTAAAAACCTCCCGTTGGCTCAAGCTCTAAGTTTTTTAAACATTTATTTCCAATCCAAATGATATTAGGGTGCCACAAATTTATATATGCATAATCTCTATTCACAATATCTAGGGCCTTCTTGTAAAGCTTAGTTCTCTCTAAGCTATTTGTTTCAGAAGAAGCTGCATCTATTATCTTATCAAATTCTAGATTCTTATAGCTTGTCCTATTTCCCCCTTTCGGAGGTATGCTCTTTGAATGGAAAACAAACTTTAACATATCTGGGCCAGTCAGACCAATCCATTGACTTATGACAACGTCAAAATTACCACTTTTAAAAGCATTCATGAAAGTTCCCCACTCCTGAATGCTGACTTTAACCTTAATTCCTTCCTTTTCTAAAAAGTGCTGGATCACCTCAACAATTTCTATACCGGCCTTGTTATTGCTTACTTTCCAATCTATCTCAAATTCTTTGCCGTTAATTTCTAAAATACCTTTTTTATTTTTCTTGAAACCTGCTTCTGCCAAAAGTCTTCTTGCCTCATTTACATCATAAGGTTCTACTTCTTTTGGCTCATACATTTCAGAAAAGGCCGGTGAAAACATCCCCACAGACAGAATCGCTGTATTCTTCAATTTGTATTTTAAAATGTCTTGTCTCGGAATTAACAGAGAGATCGCTCTTCGCACCCTGACATCTTGAAACACTTCTCTTTTATGATTAAGACCCATAAAAAGAAAATTTCCACTTGGCATATCCCACACATTTAAAATATTTGTTTTGGACTTAAGCCAATTTATTTTCCGAGGTGACATATTGGCGACAGATAAATCAATTTCTTTGTTGATCAGCTTCAAGGCGAGCGTTGTCTCATCTTTGATAATTTTAAAAACGAATGCCGGTCTATTTAAATCTCTTGGAGAAACTGTAATCTCCAGAGGTTTAATGTCGCTTATAATATAATCGCCACAACCTATAACATCTGTCGGGGCCATGGAATCCAAATTGGGAATTGTTAATTTAACAATTTTTAGAATCCCTAAATTGTACAAGTTTTCCAGTTGAAATCCTGAGAAGACTATTTCGAGAGTGTATTTATCCAAAACATCAACATTCTCAATTGAATCAAACACACCCATAAAAGTGGACTTAATCTTTTCGTTTTTTGCGAAATATTCCCAAGATTTCTTCACATCCACAGCACTCACGGGAGTTCCGTCACTGAAAGTGAGATCTTCTTTCAATTTAAATTTTATAATGTGTTTATTGCCTGAAATCCTCTCTTCAAAGCTACTACAGGCCCGACACTGAATCTGCATTTTTTGGTTAAAATCTATCAATGATTTGTGAACAAGGCGATTTATGTTCTGTGAGTTAGCGTCTGTTGAAAAAAAGGGATTGAGATTGTTTGGAGCTGCAGAGATAGCAATATTAATTTTCTCTCCTGCCTGCACTTTAATTAATGCAGATAAAAACAGTCCAGTGCATAGAGCGATTATCTTAAGCAATACGTCTTCCTTCTTTCTTTTGTAACCTATTTAATTTATCATTTTATTTATAAAATACCAATGAAGAAGGACTCTCTATGTATATCATTGCCATCTGTGGTGGTTCCGGTTCGGGAAAAACAACTTTCACCGATAAAGTACGCAAAGAAGTTAAAGAAGATATATCTGTTGTCCACATGGATTCTTACTATCTACCCAAATTGCCTAAAGAACTTCAAACAAGCGGTGGGCCTAATTACGATCACCCTGCTGCTTTTGACTGGAAACTTTTAACACAGCATCTTGAAAGCTTAAAAAATGGCAAATCGATAGAGGCTCCACTTTACGATTTTAAAAAAAATTCACGTCTGAAAAAAACCATTACGATAAAACCTTCGAAAGTTATTTTATTTGAAGGAATTTTCAGTTTATACGATGAAGAAATTAGAAAGCTATCAGACATAACAGCTTTTCTACACGTTGAAGCTGATATCAGATTTATTAGACGTCTTCACCGAGATGTCGAAGAGCGCGGACGCTCTCTTGATTCTGTTATCACTCAATACTATGAAACAGTAAGACCGATGTATCAAAAATACCTCGATCCCCAAAGACAATTCGCTGATTTTATCGTCGGCGAAGAAACCGATATAGCTGCCGGAATTTTAGCGGCTAAAGTTAATCACCTTCAATCAACTAAGAAAAAACAATCGAAGAAAAAATGAAAAAAACTTATCTCAAAATAAAACCCGTTGGCGGAATTGGACAAATTGGATCAAACATGACTTTGATCCAAGGTGAAAATGACACCATATTAATTGACGCTGGAATTCTTTTTCCCTATGAAGATTTCTTCGATATTAATTACCTCATCCCAGATCTCTCTAGCGTTCCAACACCAACCCACTTAATTATATCTCATGGTCACGAAGATCACATCGGAGCTGTTTTACACATCATAAAACAATTTCCTCAAATAAAAGTTTTAGCCACTCCTTTTGCTGCGGGAGTTATTCGAAAAAAATTGGAGTTTAGTAGCAGTCCATTTCCTATTACTGAATATCGCCACTTTGACCAACTTGGTTTTAAAGATTTCACGATTGATCCAATTCACGTCAATCACTCTATTCCCGAGACAGTTGGCCTTCTCATAAAAGATCATAAAGAGGAGCTTGGACTCTTTTTTATTTCAGATTTTAAGATAGATTATAAAACTATTTATGAGCGTCCTTTCGATTTTGATAAGCTTATTAAGCATTCTAAAAATTTAAAACGCCGAGTTCTTCTTGCTGATAGCACGAATATCACAAGCTCTACTAGCAAAACGCCATCTGAGACTGATCTCATTCCGGTTCTCGATGAAATTTTTGAAAGCCACGAAAAAAGAATTTTTATCACTTGTTTTTCTTCGAACATTCATCGTTTGATGACGTTTATAAGTCTTGCTAAAAAACACGGAAGAAAACTAATCCCTCACGGCAGATCAATGATTAGCTATTTGAACACGGCAAATGAATTAGGCATGATTCCTGATTACAACTCAGTGGTTAAGATGGCTGAATCCGTAACTCCAGGACAAGAAAATGTCGTTGTTCTTCTCTCTGGGTGCCAGGGCGATTTCAAAGGAACATTCAGACGATTTTGCATGGGAGAGGATTCCACTTTCAAACCTTGCTCAGATGACTTAGTTCTTTTAAGTTCCAAGGCCATTCCTGGTAATGAAAAAAAGATCTCTCTTTTGATGAATAAAATTTCTGAAGTAGGAGCTAAAGTTATCACGGCCCAAGATAAAATGATTCACGTCTCTGGGCACCCGGGAAGAGATGATCTAGTTCACCTCTATGAGAAATTTAACCCTACAGATATCATTCCTATTCACGGAGAAAGCTCTTTTATTCGCGCGCATGTTGAACACGTTAAAAACAGTTTCCCAAGCGCCATCCCACACTATTTTTTAAACTTTGATGAAATGCATATTGATGCTGGCTTGAACTTAAAGGTTATTCAGGGAGAAAAACTAGATCCAGTTATTATTCATGGAAAACAACTTGTTTTAGAGAGAGAAAAAATCAGTGAACGAAGAAAAATGGCCTGCAATGGTACTATTTTTATCTCCTTGAAGGTTTCCAAAAGTTTAACTGATGTTGAAAAATTCTCTTTTACCTTTCAGGGTCTTCCTAACCTTGTTACTAAAAATGACGAAAAATTTAAACGCTTTCTCGAAAATTATTTTGTGCAAATTAGTTTTAAAGACATGGAAAAAACAACAGAGGAACTAAGAGTCGCAATAAGAAAATACTTTGACCAAATACTAGGATATAAACCACAAACCTTTATTCACATTTTATGAACCAATTTTTACAGAACAACGCTTTCGTTATTATTGCTATTCTCATCCTGACCATTTTTTTCTTAATGGGAGCGATGATTTTCATTTTATTTAGACTTTTAACCACGCCAAAATCAGAAAATACTTTCTCTGCTCCTTCTATTGCACCAGAGGTGGAGTCACCTAAAAAACTGGAAGCACAAATTACGGAAAGACATTACTGCATTCATCACCCAGACGCACCTTCAGTTGGTTCTTGTTTGATTTGTGAAGAAGTGTTTTGCGAAGATTGTCTTGTTGATCACGAGAGCATGCATTTTTGCAAAGAGCACTTTAGAACTTTTGCAGCTTACAAATGGAAGCAAATTACAGACGTTCGAACGACTCCTGATACACCAGAAGATGGTTTATATATTTACAATTTTAAACGCGATCTCTGGCAGAATAAGAATATTCCAACTTTTGTAATGACTCACTATAAGATCAATATCGAAAATGACTTTATCGAATCGTTTATTCAGCTCAATGTTCGTGAAGATGATGTAGAAAAACTTAGCCAGGCCATTTTAAAATACAAGGCCCAGAATTAATCTGGGCCTCATATAAGAAATTAATTTAAATTCTAATTACAGATCAATGTTTTTGAAATCTCTGTGAGCTGGACGAGCTGGTTGCTCAGCTTTTTCTTCTTTTCTTAAGAATGAAGGAGTATCGAATTCATCCTCATCAAAATTAATAAAACCAAGTTTTTCAGCAATTGATTTAGCTCTCGTGTTTGATTCAACTTCCATTTTTGGAGCTGGTGCTGCAGCTGTTTGCGGTCGAGCTGAAGTTTCATAGCGATTAGCTGCATCTCTAATCGATTGAATTAAACGAGATGGTTGTCTTGGCTCTTCGTTATGCGAGTGAGTTACTGCATCTTCATTGTTTTGTTGAGCAGTGTAAGCGTTTCTATCGTTCATGAAGCGATCGAAGTCTGAGCGATCGTCAACTGATTCTACTGTTGCAGCCGGAGCTACTGGAGCAGCTGGTGCTCTTCTTGGAGCAAAAATATCGCGCTCTTCTTGTACTGATTGTTGAGCAACTGGTGCTGCTTGAATTGGAGCTTGTTGTTGAACAGGAGCTACATAAACTGGTTCCGGTTGAGCAATTGGTGCTGCTTGAACTGGAGCCTGTTGTTGAACAGGTTGAGCTGCAGGAGCAACAGCTGTCTGGAAGTGACCAGCATTTGCTCTAATCTGTCCACCAAGACCTGTGGCGATAACTGTAACTTTAACATCGTCGCCACAGTTATTATCAATAACTGTTCCGAAGATGATTTCAGCGTTTTCATCAGCAGCTTCCATAATAAGAGTAACTGCTTCATTTGTTTCATGCATAGTAAGAGAGTCACTACCTGTGATATTGATAATGATCCCAGTTGCGCCATTGATCGAAATATCTTCAAGAAGAGGAGATGAGATAGCGTCTGTCGCTGCTTTGATCGCGCGTCCAGCACCTGCTGCAGCTCCTGTTCCCATAAGAGCAAGACCTTTGTTTGCCATTACTGTAGAAACATCAGCGAAGTCAGCATTGATATGACCTGTATTGTTGATCAAATCAGAAATACCGCGAACAGCATTTAATAAAACTTCATCTGCTTTTTTGAAAGTATCTACTAGAGATAAATTTTCTCCAGCAAGATAAAGAAGTCTTTGGTTAGGAATCGTAATAAGTGAGTCTACACTTTCTTCAAGATTTCTAATTCCTTCTTCAGCTTGTTTAAATCTTTTCTTTCCTTCGAATACGAAAGGCTTAGTCACAACACCAACAGTAAGCGCGCCTAGTTCTTTTGCAAGTTTTGCAATAACTGGAGCAGCACCCGTACCTGTTCCACCACCCATACCAGCAGTGATGAAAACCATGTCTGCACCTTTAAGAACTTCAGAAATTTTTTCATAGTCTTCAAGAGCAGATTTTTTTCCGATTTCTGGATTAGCTCCAGCACCTAGACCTTTTGTTACACTTCCACCTAACTGAATTTTAGTTGGAGCAAGTGAAATATTTAATGCCTGAGCATCAGTGTTAGCAACGATATATTCTACGCCCGAAAGTCCTGAGCGAATCATTGTGTTTACAGCATTGCAACCGCCGCCACCAACTCCAACAACCTTAATACGTGCACCGTTGATTCTTGTATTTTCTGTATCAGTAATCTCGAACATAGGGGCCTCCCGAACAACAACTTTAATTAAAATATTTCCTTAAATACAGATTTTAATGATTCGCTTAATTTTCCAATTAAGTCTGTATTTGAATGAGCAGAATCTTTATCTTTATTATTACCATTAAACATCACTCGATGGTTATTGGCATTCTGATTTTGAGTAGGGATATACGGTTTTCTTTTTGCTGCTTCAATTAAAAGCCCAAGAACCGTTGAGAACTTCGGATTTTGCATAATGTTGGTCATTCCCCCAAATGGAATTGGATAACCAATTTTGCAAGATCTCATAAGAATATATTCGCCAAGTTCTGGCATTCCCTTGATAAGAGCGCCACCACCAGTAAGGACGAATCCTCCCGCAATTTGATCATGAAGTTTTTTATCTTCAACCATCACTCTGATTACTTCAAACAACTCTTCAGCGCGAGCCCCTAGAACTTCTGCGACAACGCTCAGTTGAACTTCGCGCGGTTTAGTTCCAGACAGACCTTGAACTGTAATATGAGCTGATTGATTTAATTGTTCAGCAAGAACACTTCCGTGATTGATTTTAATTCTTTCTGCTTCGTTATGAGGGATTTTTAGAGCAACAGCTAGGTCATTTGTAAAATGGTTCCCGCCAATTGGAATAATTTGCGAGTGGATAAGACTTCCATCTTTCCAAACAGCAATATCAGTTGTTCCTCCACCAATGTCGATAAGAACAACGCCTAATTCTTTTTCTTCACTTGATAAAACAGCTTCTGAAGAGGCAAGAGGTTGAAGCGTGATATGTTCAGCTTCAATTCCAGTTTGCTCTACACATTTAACTAAATTTTGAATAAGAGGAATTGATCCTGTTACGATGTGAACATGAGCTTCTAGTCTCACTCCACACATTCCAATTGGATTTTTAATTCCAGTTGTATTGTCTACGCGAAACTCTTGAGGAATCACGTGAAGAATTTCTCTATCAGAAGGAATCACTACGGCCTTAGCTGCTTCAAGTACGCGATCGACGTCGTCTTGAGTAATTTCTTTTCCTTTGATAGCAACAACACCAGAGCTATTGAAGCTATAGATGTGGCTTCCAGCAATCCCAATAGTGGCACTACCAATATTTACACCAGACATAAGCCTTGCTTCTTCAAGCGAGTTCTGGATTGAGCGAACTGTTTTGTCGATATTAACAACTGATCCTTTCTTAAGTCCGTAAGAAGGGTGTGTTCCGATTCCAATAATTTCTAATTCAGAATTTGGATGCTGAAGACCAACAATTGTACAAACTTTTGTCGTTCCTACATCGAGACCTACGATGATGTTTTTTTCGTTCATTGGAGAATCCTTTCTCTATTATTAACGATGCCAACAGAGTCATTCTGTCACATAAAATGTTAGAATTTGTCTTTAAACTTGACAACAACTTTTTTGCTGTTTGTAAGATTGATAATGGCCGGAATTTTTTCTTTTAATTCCATGTAGTTCACAATCTTATCCAGCTTACCAATTTTTTCCCCCCACTCATCCGGTCCCATAAAGACACTAGATGGATGGCCGTTAATCGACAGAATAATGGTAAGTTCCTTATTGTCGTTTAAAATAACTTCTGAAAGTTTTGCTCTCAAGCCAGGGCGCATCTCTTTTACTAGATTAGTGACATCGCTTTGAACTTTATCTTCCATTTCTCCAACGGGTAGTGCGAGATAAGGAAGATCGTGAGTAAGTTTTTTCTCACTTTTTAATAGAGCTTCATAAGTAGGATCCATAAGTTGGCCGTTGTCCACCAGGATCGCTTCGTAAGAATCAGCTCCATTATTTTTATAAATTTGAACCTTCATTAGAGGTTCTGGGCAATTAAAATTTAAATCGAGGACTTTGCTGTAAGGATCGTATTGAATTTTATAGTCAGTAACAAAATATTTATCTGCCCATTTTTCATTCACAATTTTAAGTTTTACGTCGCGAAGTGAGTGTGATTGCTCAAAAGTTTTTACAACTTGTAAGGCCATTGTTCCAGCTGGACGAGTTGGACACTTTCCAAGATTAGATCTGTAAGAGAGTTCTTCACTGAATTTAGTCTCACCCGATGTTGGGCCTAAAGAAGAGGTGACAATGTTGGTGACGATTAAAATCGCAATCGCAACTGCGATGATGATGAATTTTTTGGACTTAAAAAACGTCATCCTGACTTTTCCTTTTTTTAGTGCTCAACCTCTGTTTCAAACGAGACTCCTGTTTGGAGTTTTAATTCTTTTTGAAGAACGCTGATCATCTTTATCACGTCTTCGTAAGAACTCTCGCCAGTATTCTCCATGAAGTTGGCATGCTTTGGACTTATCCGTAAATTTTTGTACGTAAATCCCTTCAGGCCCATTATATCTATAAAAAGACCAGCTCGACAAGTTACACCGCGATCAAGATCCTGATGATTTTTAAAAACGCATCCACAAGTCCATTCCCTTAGGGGCTGAGTGCGAGTTCTCATCTCTAAATACTCGCGAATTTTCTTAGTTACACTCTCATTAATACCAAAGTGAATTAATCGGGCTTGATAAATAACGTCTCCAGGTTCAATGAAGTTGTTTTGTCGGTAGGAGAAAGAATGCTGGTCTATTTTGATCAACTTTTCTTCTCCATTTTTTGTCACTAAATTTACTTCCTTTATAATCGATCCAATTTCTCCAAGGTTTGTTCCTGCGTTCATAAAGATCGCCCCGCCAAGACTTGCGGGAATTCCCGTGAACACTTCCCATCCCCTTAGACCAAACTTGCTGGCGTGAGATGTGAGAGTCGCAAGCGCCACTGAAGCCGGAAGAACATATTCATCGCGAGGACCATCAAAAACACTTCGATCAAAATCAAAATCTAATTGAAGATAGGGAATGGTAGACATAGTTGGCAGAAGTATATTTGCGCCCCAACCGAGCACGCGATAGTGAACATTGTTTTCTATGAGTTTTCTTACGACTTTTTTTAGAGCTTCAACATTTTTAACGGTGATCAAGTCGCCGGTAGCGTCCAGTCGCATGGTTGAAAATTTTTTGAGATCCTTTTGAATCTCAACTGTCACGCCATCAATTGAATTTAAATCTACTAAGCTATTCACTACTCTAAACCAGCCCACTTTCTCGCTGTTTTTCCAATCGCACCTGCCCCAAGTGTGACAACGATTGTTTTGTCATTTTTAAGCGATTCAAGAATCTTATGAAGCTGATCAATGCTTTCAATTTTTTTAGCAAACTGAGGATGAAGGCGATTGATATCATCTAGTAGACGATCAGTTGTTATTCCATCAATTGGAGTTTCACTGGCAGCATATATTGGAAGCAGATAAAGTTTATCAGCATCATTAAAGCAGTGTAGAAATTGATTCCAACAATCGCGCGTTCTTGTAAAGCGATGTGGTTCAAAGATAACAATCTTTTCAAAATCCGGGCGAGTGTCTTTAACGATTCTAAGAGTGGAAGCAATTTCTGTTGGATGATGTCCATAATCATCAATGACTTCAAAACCTTTTTCTTTAAAGAGCAATTGAAATCTTCTGCCAACACCTTCTAATTTACTGGCAGCTCTTGCGATGTCTTTAAAACTAATCCCCATGTGATGAGCAAGGGCAGTCGCTCCAAGGCAGTTTAAAATATTGTGGCGACCTGGAAGATTTATATGAAATCTTTCTTGCAAATCACCTCGGTAATATAAATCAAACTTTGTTTCAAAATGTCCAAGCTCTACATTGCGGGCTGTGAAATCCGCAGGAATATCAATTCCAAAAGTAACAGCAGGTCGTTTCATTTCAGACTTTAATTGAATCAATTTATCATCGTGTCCATTTAAAGCGACAACGCCGTAGAATGGAATTTTATTGGCAAACTCAACAAACGCCTTAAAAAGATTTTCTTCTGTGCCATAGTGATCCATATGATCGTTATCGATGTTTGTGATAACGGACATAACTGGAGTTAGAAGTAGAAAAGATCCATCTGATTCATCTGCTTCAGCAACGAGAAATTCTCCTTTACCAACTTTGGCATGACCATTTAAATTCTTAACAATTCCACCAATGATATAAGTTGGATCGAGATCGCACTCTTCTAAAATTGTGGCAAGAAATGAAGTGGTCGTCGTCTTCCCATGAGTTCCGGCGACAGCAAGAGAGTATTTTAATCTCATAAGTTCAGCTAACATTTCTGCTCGTCTAATAACGGGAACGCCTTCGCGTTTAGCGCGAACAACTTCTGGGTTGCTATCGTTTACAGCAGAACTATAAACAACTGCCGTAACATCCTCTTCAAGATTTTCTTCTTTGTGGCCGATGTAAACTTCAGCTCCATGACTTCTCAACTTTTGAACGTTGGCCGATTCAGCGACATCTGAGCCAGAAACTTTATAACCAGAAGAGAGAAGAATTTCTGCGATACCGGACATACCAATACCACCAATTCCCACAAAGTGAATTTTTACAGAACTGTTTTTTAGAGCTTTGTTTCGAAACATTTTCTCTCCTTCTTGGCGGGAGATTAGGCGTAGACTTCCTCTTCAGTATCGCGAGCAGACTTTTTCGCTTGATACTTAAGGTCTCCCTGAAGTTGATCACGATATCCTTTTACCACCGAAAGGAGAAGACCAATACCGAAAAAATTGCAAATTAACGATGACCCACCATAACTGATAAATGGAAGGTTGAGACCTTTAGTTGGAAGTAATCCGAGTACAACGCCCATGTTAAGCAGCGCTTGTAGCCCTAAAACAAAGACAATTGCTGATCCAAGAATGATTCCAATGCGATCTTTGACTTGCAACACTAACTTAAAACCAAAATAGATAAAAGCTATGAATAAACATATTATGAGAAAGACTCCTACGAATCCCAACTCTTCACCTATTACTGAAAAAATAAAATCGTTATGCGCTTCTGGCAGATAAAAAAGTTTTTCATTACTATTCCCAAGACCTTGTCCAAATACTGCACCATTAGCAAATGCCATATACGATTGAATAATTTGAAAACCTGACCCTTGTGGATTTTTCCACGGATCAAGATAAGTTAGTAACCGTTTTACTCGGTAAGCTTGAGAAAAAAGAATAAATACTCCACCAACACCACCTGCGATTAGTGAATAGTAGAAATATTTACGCGGAAAAGAACTCATAAAACAAACAAAAGCGATAACGATAAAGCAGATGGAAAATGAACCAAAGTCGGGTTGCTTAATTAAAAGGGCCAGAGGCAAAAATAATGATCCGCCATGTTTTAAGCGCTCTTTTAAATCCATCTTGTTCCAATTTTCAAAAAACGAAAGAGCAGATAGAATCACTGTGAATTTTACAATCTCACCTGGCTGGAGGCTCATTCCACCAAAAGTAAGCCAGCGACTTGCTCCTTTAGCTGCGCTACCAACACCTTTAACAATAGTCAGTGCCACAATCATTGATGCTGCGATATTGATCAAATAGCCATACTTAAGCCAAAAAGTGTATTTAGTACGCGAAACCGTAAAGGCCACTCCGACAGAGAGACCTAAGTAGACGAGTTGGCGAATAATGTAATGAAGAGAACTTCCAAATTTTTCGGCTGCAAGAATAAAGCTTGCTGACCAAACCATAATGAGACCGATGGTGATGATAATCGCCAGGGTCGACAAGAAAGTCTTCACTAATCTATCAATGTCCGAAATTTGTTCGTTCATAATAATAGATTAGCAAAGTTTTCAAGAATTCAAAGAATTAATTTTAAAGTTGGTAAACCAGTTTCTTAAAATAGTTCCCGCGCTCTTCGTAGTCGCGGAAGAAATCTGAAGCTGGGTTTCCAGGAGAAAGAAGAATAACGTCTCCTGTTCTTGATTTTTGGTAAGCAAAAAGAACTGACTCTTCAAAAGACCCGACAATATAAGTCTGGTTATGATCGCCCAGAGCTCTGTTTAGACGCTCTTTACATTCTCCAACGAGGACAAGTACGCGAGCATTGTTAATCATATCTTTAGCAAACGGTTCGAAGTTTAAATCTTCGTTATCTTTTCCACCAGCTATCAAAATAACTGGCTCTTTAAATGATTTTAAACTCGCAAGCATTTCTGGCATCGTTTCAGCTTTTGAATCGTTGTAGAAACAAACACCATTTTTCTCCATGATAAATTCCATTCTGTTAGGAATACCTGGAAATTTTTCGATACAAGTTTGAATCGCTTCATCACTTACATCAATGGCCTTACAAGCTGTCACTGCGGCCATAAGGTTTTCGCGGTTGTTTTGGCCAACGATTCTCATTTTAGAAACTTTAAATTCTGAGTGATAATTGATGTTTGAGTGAATTCTTCTATCGTGGAAATGAGTTCCTTGAATTTCATTCATTACTCCCAATGTCACGTAAGAGCGACGAGAGTACCAGTAAACTTGGCAGTTAGCATTTCTAACTGAAGCATTGTTTGCAAGAGAGTCGTAATTAGCAACGAGAATATCTTCAGGAGAAAGTTTTTTAATAATAGAAAGTTTTGTTTCCATGTATTCGCTAACTGAAGAGAAGTTTGCTTTAGAAAAGTTCTCTCCAATATTAGGAAGTACAACAAGTTTCGGATGGAAATCTTGAAGCGATTTCATCTGAAGAGCTGAAACTTCAACTACAACGTAATCAATTTCATTTGCGTTTGGAAGAAGACAATATTCAATGAATGGGTTTTCTGAAGTCCCACCAACAAAAACATTCTTGCCATCAATTTTAAGAGTAAAACCAATCATCGCTGCAATTGTTGTTCTTCCATAAGAACCACAAACTGCAATTACTGGTTTTTTACAAAGTTTATAAGCAAGAGCGAAGTCACTGTAGACTTCTTTGCCACTTTTGCGGGCCAATTCTAACTGAGGAAGACTTGGATTAATAGCGGCTGAATAAACAACAACGTCTGCTTCCAAGAAATCTTCATCTTTATGTTCACCAAAAGTCATCTCTGGTGTTGGTTCAATTTTTTTAAGTTTTTTTACCGATTTGTTCAAATCGAAAATTGGTTTGATATCTGTTACGCGAATTTCGCATTCTAATTTATTAAAAAAGTTGATTAGTGAAAAACCAGTTTTCCCAATACCAACGATTAAAACTTTTTTACCTCTGAATCTTTCCATTTCCATTTTAACTACCTCGTTTTAAGCGTTGAGAGAGCAAAGATTGCCAAACAAACGCTGATGATCCAGAAGCGAACTGTTACTTTCGTCTCCGGCCAGCCAAGCTTTTCGAAGTGATGATGAATTGGGGCCATTTTAAAAACGCGAACGCCGCGAGTTTTAAATGAAACAACCTGAATGATTACTGACAAAGCTTCTGTAACAAAAATCCCACCGATAACCACGAATAGAAATTCTGACTTAGCAAGTACTGCAATCGTTCCGAGTGTTCCTCCCAAAGAGAGCGAACCAACATCACCCATGAAAATCTGTGCCGGGTACGAATTGTACCACAAAAAGCCAATTCCTGCACCAATAATGGCCGAAGTTAGCACGGTGATTTCGCCAACACCCTCGATGTAAGGGATATAGAGGTAATGAGACAATTCTTTGTGCCCAGTAACATAAGTTAAAAAGCCCAATGTCGCTGCGCTAATCATAATTGGACCAATGGCCAACCCATCTAATCCGTCCGTAAGGTTAACCGCATTACTGAATCCGACGATGACAATTGAACCAAACAAAATATAGCCATAACCCAAATCAATAACGGGGTTTTTAAGAAAAGGGAGATACAACTGAGTATCGATCACGTTTCCTTTTATAACTACAAACATGGCCACGAATGCTGTCGCAAATTGCCAAACAAGTTTTCCCTTGGCGGAAACTCCCTTGGTGTTTTTCTTTAAAACCTTGAGATAGTCGTCATAGAAACCTAAAAGAAAGTAAGAAAACGTGACTCCCAAAGTTACTTGCAGTGGAACCGAAACAAAGTTTCCACATAAAAGTATCGTGACAAAGATACTTCCGAGCATAAAAACACCACCTATGGTCGGCGTTCCTTTTTTCTTAAAGTGTGACTCGGGGCCATCATCTCTGATAATTTGCCCAAACTGCATGCGCTTCATAAAAGCGATAAAAATTTTTCCCCAAAAAACCGAAATGATGCTTGCGAGCAGGAAAGCTAGAAAAGATCTAAAAGTGATGTACTTAAAGATATTAAACGACTTAACGATGTGACTTAATGGATAAAGTAAGTGGTAAAGCATCCTGACTTTCCTATGATTGAGTAAAAAAATTGACCAACTTTAAACTATACTCATCAGGGACTCTAGTTGTAAAGAGCGGCTCGCTTTAACAAAGACGAATTTATAATTCTTTCTAATCTTCTTCCACTCGTCGTGAAACTCTTCTTTGTTCAAATGAGTGCTTACTGGATCACTGAATCCTTTGAGGTAAAAATCTTTGTAGCGGCCAATAAAGGAGACATTCTTGACTCCGTTGGATTTTAAATGTCCGGCAATTTCTTGATGAAGATCTTCAGCGAACACGCCAAGTTCATTCATATCGCCTAAAACAAAATAACAATCATCAAGAGCGATGCCCTTGGTTTTCATGGCATTTATAAATGAATCGATAGAAACTCTCATTGAACTTGGGTTGGCATTGTATGCATCAAGGAAAATATTTTCTACCCACTGAGAACGATTCATTGAAGGTTGTTGGTAATTACTTGCTGCTTTTGCAATTTCCTCACTTTTTTCAGGGAAGAGCTTAAGTGATAAGATGGCGACGCCTGCAAGATTTTTTAAATTGTGGTGTTCGTGAATATTATTATTAGTTATCAACAAACTTATTCCCTGAAAGTTGAAAACTATTTTTTGACCTTCTATTTGAACTCTAATGTCTCCGTTTTTTTCACCATAAGTAGTAAGTCCTGACGATGGCTCAAGCCTCGTTAAGAAAACATCGTCCGCATTAACCACAAACATCCCACTTCCGTGAGAGTTTTTTAGAACGGATGTATAGAGCGATTTCTTTTCTTCAAAAATGTTGTCCATCGAATACATGAATTCAATATGAGCAGCTCCAATATTGGTGATCATTCCATGTTCTGGATGTGCGATAGCGCAAAGCTCAGCAATTTCACCCTGGTGATTCATCCCCATTTCAATAATGGCGATATCATGTTTTTCTTCTAATCTAAAAATCGTTAAAGGAACGCCAATATGGTTATTTAAGTTACCTTTGGTTGCCAAAACCTTGTCTGGAAAAAGAGAATTAAGAAGAGAAAAAGTCATTTCCTTGTGAGTAGTTTTTCCGTTAGATCCCGTTATGCCGATAATTTTTCTGCTGGGCTTTTTACTTCTCCAATCCAGAATATAAAGAGACGCTAGCTCTTGAATAAACTTTAAGGCGTCCGTTGCTTCAACAAATAATACATTTGGGTAAAGGGAAGAAAGATTTTGGATCGTTTGTTCTCTTCCTTTTTTAGTTGAGAATACAACTGCACGGGCCCCAAGTTTTAAAACTTGTTCGAGGTAATTAAATCCATCAAAGCTTTCACCATGAAGAGCTACAAATGTCTCACCACTTTTAAATGTTCTGGAATCGGTATTGATCACTAAATCGACAGCGGCCGGCCCAGTTGTTTTAAGAATTGAAGACATCTTCGGGAAAAATTGACTTGCGAGCATTTTAATTTCCAGTCTTAAAGTTTTTAACGACATTAAAATCGCTAAAGGGGTGCTTAACACCTTTTATTTCTTGGTACTCTTCATGACCTTTGCCTGCGATAAGAACAATTTCTTTTTTTCCAATAGTCTCAAGGGCAGCATGAATTGCTTTTTTTCTATCAACCACTGCTTCATAACCCGTTTTGATTCCGGCCAGAATATCAATAATGATATCTTCAGGTGCTTCATCGCGAGGATTATCTGATGTAACAATAATTTTATCAGCAAAACCCGAAACGGCTTTACCCATTAAAGGACGTTTTGTTTTGTCCCGATTTCCTCCGCAACCAAAAACAACTGTCAGCGAGTGATTGGGAAAAGCGTTTTTAATAGCATTTCCAATATTCACGAGTGCATCTGGCGTGTGAGCATAGTCCACAATGGCCATATTATCACTGCCGAGCTCGACAATTGAAAATCTCCCCGGAGGAGTCTTGATGTCTTTTAATTTTATTTTCGTTAAAGTTTCATCGCCAAAAATTTCAGCATTTAACTCCAAGGCAATCTCAGCATTACTTTGATTATAAGATGAGTGATAAAAAAGAGGACGGTCCTCTAACGTTTTTCCAAAGCCTCTTTCATCCAATGTTTTTGCTACTCTTACTTTGGTCGCTGGAGAATTTTTTAAAATCATGCTCAATAATTCTTTTTCGAGATGAGGTACAAGAAGAACACAATTTTCTTTAAGGTATTTTTTTTCGATCAGAAGCTTTGCTCTGAAATATTCTTCCATTGTGCGGTGATAATCCAGATGGTCCTGAGAAAAACTAGTCCAGGCTGCTGCGTCCAGTTTGATGTCATGAATTCTATCTTGAACAAGAGCGTGTGAACTCACTTCCATAAAACAAGCATCATACTTATCTTGATAGCGATGAATTAATTTTCTTAATTCAACATAGGACGGAGTTGTCGATTCAATGTCTTCAATTAAAGCACCATTTACATCCTGAACACCAATTGTTCCAATTGAAATCGCAGGATGGCCAATCATGCTGGAAATCTGCATGCCCAAATTAACTGTTGTCGTCTTTCCATTCGTCCCAGTAACTCCAACCATTTTGAGTTTATTTTTATTGGGGAAAAGCTTATCAAGAAGAATTTTTTGTGAGCTTAGAAATTGTTCTGCCGGAACAAAGATGACGTTATCGTTTTTTACAAGCTCGGCTGCTTCAGTATTTAAAATGAGAAGACCTTGGTGAGCAGTACTCATTCGCTTTTTAAAGCTCTCTACTGATTTATCATCTTTGGGATTGACCTTATAAAAGACAACATCTCCCTCTTCTGCTTTTTGAAGATTGGTCGTGATGTTTTTTAAAACAGAGTCTAGATCACTGATAGAATTCTTAGAAACAATCTTATCAGCAAGCAATGACAGTAATTGATTCTTATTCATAATTTGGTGGTGAATATTCTAACTTAATTATTAAATCACTCGTTACGGGCGTTCCAGGAGCAGGGGATTGCGACGATACAACTCCCATTCCTTTGTGAATCAACTGCAAATTTAATTTACCAGCTACATTCGTTGTTGAAATTTTATCAAGACCAATAAAATTAGGAACAACATTTGGATCATAAACACGAGTCGCGGAAGCTTTTTCTTGGACCATGTCGATGTTGTTTTTTATTTTTTTCAAATCCAATTCTTTTTCGGCATTAACATCAGCATCTGCTAGTTTGCTAATCTCTTTATTTTTATAAAGCATATACTGCGCTAGATTTTTAAACACCGGGCCCGCCACCGCTGCTCCGTAATATCCACCAGCGCGAGGATTATCAATATAAGCATAGATGACAAAAGGGTGATCCACGTTGACTGGAAAGCCAATGAAGCCAGATACGTATCCATGGTAGCCACCACTTCTATCAGCTCTTTGGGCCGTTGCTGTTTTCCCCGCAATTTTAAAATGTGGAATTTGAACAGGAACGCCTGTTCCTTTTTCCACAACTCCAATCAAAGCAGTGGTCAAATCTTCACTTGTTTTTGGGGCAAAAACTCTCACGCGCTTTTTTAATTGATGGTCATTTTCAGGTTCAAGCTCTGCAACCTGTGTTTGATCTTTCTTTATTAATGTCGGGCGAATGTACTCACCTCCATTAGCAATCGCTGCATATGCAGCAAGCATTTGGACACCCGTAACTGCAATTCCCTGGCCAAAGCTCATGTTGGAGAGCGAAAGAGGAGTTACATTTTCAGCTTCCGTAAAAATACCGCGCGATTCACCAGGAACTTCTATTCCTGTTTTTTCTCCGAAATTTAACGACTTCAATGTTTCTTTAAATTTTGGAAAAGTTAAGTCAAAAGCAATTTTTGTCGTCCCAACATTCGAAGAAAATTTCACAATGTCTGCAACAGACAACCACTCATAGCGCTCGTGAGACTCCGCTTCAGAAATAACGTGTCCATCTACTTTTAGATGACCTTGTTCACAGTAATAATTTGAATCAAGCTTTGCTACCTTATGTTCAAGAGCAGAACCAACCGTAAAAAGTTTGAAGGCCGATCCAGGCTCAAACGGATCTGTCGCAAAAGCAAGTTTTCTATGTTCTGGTTTTGATGACTTCACATCGTTTGGATCAAAAGCTGGATAGTTTGCAATCGCGAGAATTTCTCCTGTTGTTGCATCAATAACACCAACACCACCTTTATCTGCAGCATGTTTGATAACTGCTTCTTTTAAATATTTTTCTGCCATCCCCTGGATGTCTTTATCGATTGTCAGATAAATGTCTTTTGCTTGCGCAGTCACATCTTGATGACTTTCAAATTTTATCGGACGACCTTTGTTGTCGATTGTATATTTTAATTGAACAGGATTTCCTTTGAGCTCTTTATCATACAGATGCTCAAGCCCTGAAAGACCCGAGTTATCTAAACCAACAAAGCCCAAAGTTTGAGCAAGTAATTCGTGATTTGGGTAAACTCTTTCAGGAACTCCTTCAATGAAGATTCCTTTTAATGTCTTCACTTCTTCAACTTGTTCTTTTGAGAGACGAAGTTTTCTTCCAATCCAAGTAAATCTTTTTCTTTTGTTTACAGCTGTGATTGTTTCTTTATAAGAAATTTCCGGAATGATTTTTGAGAGTTTTTTATAAACAGATTTATCACCATTGGTTGATTTCGGAATAGTGAAGATACTGTAAGTCTGAACGTTAAGAGCAAGAGGATTTCCTTCGCGATCATAAATGTTTCCACGTTTAGGATAAACCGTTGCTTGTCTTAAAAACTGAGAGTTGGCCCTTCCTATTAAATCACCTGCATCCACTAATTGAACTTTAAATGCTTTTCCTAATACAAATAAGAAGAACAAGCAAAAGCATGTGAAGACAAAGATAATTCTATTTTTTTCAACTCTATTCATAGGTTCTCAACACCCCAACTTATGGGACAACAATAATTTGATCTTGTTTTGGTTGATCGAGATGATGAAAGACAGCAAGACGTCTCAATCTATCAGTTGAGAGCATGCGAGCGTTTTTTGCTTTTAGTTCTTTATTATCCAAAAGAACTTTTTCAATATCGCGATTGGCCTTTGTGATTTTGTAATCCATCTCAACGTTTTTCATTCTGAATAATACGAAAAGAATGGCAAGTGTGGTGAATGATAAAAAAATAGGGAAGCCTTGTGAGCTAAAGATAATTTCCTTAATTTTTTTACCAATCGTTGATTGATCTTTGGACTTTCTTCCATGGGCCATAATCACTCCTTGATTATTCTTGCCTGAAATCTTTCTTATATTTATTTTTGTCTTTTTTTACTTCAATTCTTTCTAATACTCTTAGTTTAGCACTTCTTGAACGAGAATTGTTTAAAATTTCTTCTTCCGACGGAACAA
Organism: Bacteriovoracales bacterium; assembly: GCA_037444575.1. Taxonomy (GTDB): domain Bacteria; phylum Bdellovibrionota; class Bacteriovoracia; order Bacteriovoracales; family Bacteriovoracaceae; genus Bacteriovorax. The sequence goes on along the minus strand of JBBIME010000005.1, from coordinate 194,223 downwards.
TTGGTTTTTTTGTAAGGATGGTCACGGGAAGATCCACGCTCTCACTGGCCTCTTTGAAAAGATTTTTTACGATTCGATCTTCAAGCGAATGAAAGCTGATGATCGCAAGTCTTCCACCCATTTTTAAGAGAGGAATTAGGTGAGTAATTGTGTCGGTTAAAACTTCAAGCTCGCGATTTACTTCAAGACGGAGTGCTTGAAATACTCGAGTAGAAGGGTTGGTTTTTCCATGGCGCTGCTCTTTTGGGTAGCAGTGAAAAACAATGTTTTCTAAATCCTTGGTCGTTTTAATTGGATTCGTTTTTCTGACTTCGCAAATTTTAGCTGCAATTCTTTTAGCGTATTTCTCTTCGCCATATTCTGCAAAAATTTTTGCCAACTTCTCTTCGCGGTAGCTATTTACAATCTCTTCAGCTGTCAAAAAATCATCTGATTGAAAATTCATTCTCATATCAAGAGGTCCTTCAAATCTAAAAGAGAAACCTCTTCCAGCTTCATCAAAGTGATGAGATGAAACACCTAGATCTAAAAGGATCCCTTGGAAGCCGCCTTCTTTAAAAACTTCGGGGCATTCTTTGTGGGCCATTTCTGGAAAATGAACGAAATTGGTATTAAACAACTTAATCCGATCTTCCATTTTTTCTCGATGAATTCGATTTTGACCATTTTTTAAAGCATCAGGATCTTGATCCGTCGATCGAACTTGAAAATGAGGATTTCGATATAAGAATTCAAATGAGTGCCCACCTCCACCAAAAGTGAGATCGGCAAAGTAAGCGACTTCTCCCTCCTTTACATTTTCAGTGAGGAAGTCGATACATTCTTTTTTTAATACGCTGTAGTGTTGTGTATAAGTCATTATCTCATCAACACTTCAAGCATGCGTGATTGTTCTGCTGTCATTTCTTGCGGCTTAGACAATACTGCAAATGTGTTTTCTTTTTTAAAGCTAAAAAGATTTGAATTTAATTTTGGAATCAATTTTTTTAAGACCGCGTGAGCTTGTTGATTATTTGTGGACATAACTTTCATGATTTCTTCTAATGTACAGTGCTCTTCTTTCCAGCAATCGTAATCTGTAACCATCGCTATAGTTGCATAAGCTATTCCTGCTTCTTTAGCTAAGTATGATTCTGGAACATTGGTCATTCCAATAACACTTGCACCAAAACTTCGGTACATATGCGACTCTGCTTTCGATGAAAATTGTGGGCCTTCAATGCAAATATAAGATCCACCATTTCCGTGCTTCACACCAACTTCTTTACATGTTTCAACGATCATTTGTTGCAGTTGTTTCTCCACAGGTTCTGCAACAGAAACATGGCCAACAAAACCATTATTGAAAAAAGTGCGTTCGCGCTTTTGCTTAGTCCAATCAATAAACTGATCTACAATAACGAATGAAGTTGGTGGGAATTCTTCCTTCAACGACCCAACCGCAGAAACTGAAATTAAATATTCCACACCTAATTCTTTTAGAGCGAAAATGTTTGCTCGGTAATTAACATCACTTGGCGTAAACGAGTGGTGTTTTCCATGGCGTGGAAGAAAATAAAAAGAAACATTGTTTAATTTTGCTTCAATGATCTCTGAGCTTGGATTCCCAAACGGTGTAGAGACAAGATGCTCTTTAACAACCTCAATTCCTTCAATTTTGTACACACCACTGCCACCAATTACACCAATTTTAATTGTTCCCATATATATTTCCTCGCTCTCAAGTTTGACGTAGTAAAATTAACCGTGAGAGAATTTTATGATAAAAGTTATCTAAATGAAACCATTGAATTTTTTTTGAGTTTACTGGTCGGGCACATAGCAAGTTGCATTTCCTAACTACTTTTGGGTAACGTTTTGTAAGTGCTAGAGAAGTCTTGGCACCCTGGGTAAAAATGAATGCATTAAGCACTTTTTCAGAATCCTTTTCACAATACCGCTCGCGAATTAAAAAAAGCAGAGATGTTCTTTCGTATGCGAAAACGACTTCCCTTGAAGAGTTTGTATTTAATATTCAAAAAATCAGATCATCACGGACTAAAAAAGATTTCGTAAAATCGCTTTTATCTATGACCAATTCTGGTATTTGGGTTAGTCGCTCTGCCTTTGTTGTGCTCAAATCATTTTTTGATATCCGTCAGATTGAAAATAAAAATCTCTATAGTCCAAGAGCACAAGAAATTCTTGCTGGCGTTATTAACAAAAGATCCGTTGAAGCAAGTGATAAAGAAATCTTTCAAACAATTTACACAGAAATTACTCACGCCCACTTAAATCATGACTATAAGACGGCCCTAGTTATTCCCCCCACGGATGCAACCATTGTCCTTATTTCTGGTGTGCTTAACGAAATTTTTTCGACTCCAGCTTTCCAAAGAGGAGCTGAAAATCTTTTAGATGAATACTCTATAAAGCATATTGCTCCTGCGGTTGATGGAAAAAAAGGCTCAAGGGAAAATGCTGTTCTTATCAAAAAACAAATTGCTCAATATCTTGAAGAAAATCCCAATGAAAAGCTGTGGTTTTTCTGTTTCTCGAAAGGTGGAATCGATACCCTTCATTATTTAAAAGGTGAAGGCGAGGATCTTTCGCCAAAAATTTTAGGGATCTCATTTATTGCAACTCCCATAATGGGAAGCGATCATGTAAATAATAAAATTTTAAGAATGGTTAATACACTTAGCCGCTTTCCTGAAGAAGTTTCTAAAATTCTTCTTGGAAAAAAGATAGATATTCTTGCAAAAGAATTACAAAAATCTCTTTCTCGCACATATCGAGAGAGCTGGTTTAAGAAAAACCACAAAGCACTCCCTCAAAAGCCATTCTATACAGCAATTGCCTTTGAATCCAAATGGCATCAAAGTCACATTTGGATGATTCTTGCGAAAGCTCTTTTTAGAAGTCAGAAATCAAACGATGGAATTGTCGACGTAGAGAATGCTCAGTTTCCAGCTTATTTCAATGGAATTAATCTTGGAGTGTTAGAAGGGCATCACTTAGTAGGTAGTAGATCGAGTTTCTATGATCAAGAAGCATTAATGAAATCTCATCTCCTGTTTCTTCATTACAAAAAACTTTTTAAGTAACTATTCAAGTCCACCTTTTAAATTCATAAGCACCAACTTAGAGATGGTTTTCAAAGTATCAAATACTCCGGATCCTTTAATGGCAACTGCTTCAAACTCTGGAACATTCCATTTATTTAAAGCTTCATGCAGATCTTTAACTGAAGTGATATTTGGCAGATCGCGCTTATTCCACTGCATGACCAGCGGAACTTTTTCAATGTCATAACCTTGATCAATTAAATTTCGTTCAAGTGATTTAAGCGATTCAATATTAGATTCCATTCGCTCTACTTGAGAGTCAGCAACAAAAATAATTCCATCCACTCCGCGAAGAATAAGTTTTCTCGAGGCTTCATAGAAGACTTGTCCTGGAACTGTGTAGAGGTGAAAACGAGTTTTAAAGCCACGAATTTCACCAAGATCGAGAGGAAGAAAATCAAAAAAAAGTGTTCTTTCATTTTCTGTATTTAAAGAAATGATATTTCCTTTACTATCGCCACTAGTCTTCTGATAGACATATTGAATATTGGTCGTTTTTCCACCAAGGCCTGGCCCATAGTATACAATCTTGCAATTTACTTCTTTAGTTACATAATTTACGAAAGACATCTTTCTACCTTTACTTTAGACATTAGCTCTTCGCAAAAGCGAACAAGCGATCCATTTCAGAATCTGTTATATCCCCGAACAAAAAATCATTTTTTCCATTCGCTGTAGTATCTTTTTGGGTCTGTTTTTTCTCAAATGATTCTTTGAGTTCTTGTTCCAGGTATTCCCCAAAGCTTGTGGCCATTTCTCTGATTTTATTTTTAATAAATCCAGGATTCACTTCATCATGGTAAATGAGACCAAGATAAAACTCTTCAGTACTCACAGTGATTGGCACGATATATATTCCTTGAGCCGAAGTATCAAAACTTAAGCGATAGCCTTCTTTAAATTCTTTTTTGGGAATAAAATCGGCGAGAGCTCGAGCTGCTTGCCAAACGCCGCCGAGCAAAGCACCTATCGAAGATTTCGAAAGAGAATCCGCCAAATTATTATTGTGATAAAGAACAACACCATCATGACGAATAAGAAAAAAGGAGTAGCGATTAAGCTTCTCATCGATCTCACAAGACTTAAAAAAAGTTTCGACATATTTTGGAATGTTCTTGTTTGCACTCATAGGTGTCTGCGATTCTCCAGTGCTTTTGTAATTGTTAAGGAGTCAACAAACTCTAAACTTCCCCCCATTGGAATACCAAATCCAATGCGATCTACGCGAACATGATCAGGAAGCATTTGTTTTATATAGGCACAGGTCGCATCGCCTTCGACTGAAGGATTTACGGCCAAAATTAACTCTTCAACATCCTCTGTTTTTACTCTTTCAATGAGGTTGTCTAGTTTCAATTCATCAGGGCCAATTCCCAAAAGAGGATTTAAAACGCCAAAGAGAATATGAAATTTCCCACGAAAGTTTCCACTGCGCTCGATTGCTAGGCAATCTGTCACAGACTCAACCACACAAATTGTTTTGGAGTTCGATCGATGATGATCTAAGCAAATTTTGCAAAGCTCATCATCGCAAAACATTCCACACTTGTGACAGTGGTTGAGTTCTGAAAGGCTTTTAATCGCATCGGCAAACGCCACCAAATCTTCTTTGTTCCATTTTGTCATGATCAAAGATTGGCGAAGGGCCGTCTTTTCTCCAACACCTGGAAGACGTGCAAATTGCTTAACTGTTCTTAAAAGCTTTTCAGGCAATTCCATTTTTAGAACATCCCTGGAATGCTAATTCCACCAGTGATTTTTGCCATTGCACTTGAAACCATATCTTGTGACTCTTTCACTGCTTGATTTACAGCTGTCTTCACAAGTTCCTCAAGAGTTGCTACATCATTAGGGTCTACGCATTCTTTGTTAATTGAAATAGAAAGAATTTGTTGTTTCCCTGTGATTTTGATTTTAATCATTCCACCACCAGATGATGTTTCAATTTCTCTTGATTCAAGCTCTTTTTGAAGAGTTGCCATCTTCTGTTGCATTTGTTGCGCTTGTTTCATTAATCCATTTAATCCTTTCATTTTAAACTCCTTATTATTTTTTATTTTCTATAATTACTTTATCAACCTTAGCGTTGAACATTTTCTCCGCCTCTTTTAAAAGGGGATTGTTTTTAAAATTTTCTATTTTTTCTTGAAGAGATATTTCTGCTAGCTGTTCTTTAATTTCTGCAGTTGAAACAAAATTTTCATTGTTCTCAACCTGTTTAAGTTGCAGGTGAACTTTGTTTTTATCGACCGCAAAATATTCAGAAAGATGATTAACGATTTTTTGATGAACTTCACTTTCGCTTAGATAATCAAAAAATACCGCTCCAGAAAAACCAAATCCTAATTCAACAGAGATCTCTCCGTTTTCAAGTCTCAAAGGCGAGGTAATATTCCCTTGCTCTAAATTTGAAGCCGAAGCTGGCGATTTAGAATTTAAGTATGTGAGAAATCCTTCCCAGGTCATATCTGTTGACGTTGGCATTGATTGAGTTGCAACTGGTGAAGGTGCAGCCACAACCGTTTCCATTTTTGGCGTTACAGCAAGGGCTTGAGCTTCTGCTTCTGCCTTTTGAAGTTCTGCTTGTAAAACGCTGGCGACACTTACAGGTGGCGCTTCTTCGGTTGCTTGAATTGCTTGAGTTGGTTGAACCACTTTAGCGCCAGAAACAACAACTTCTTCTTTTTTTATTTTGTTAGTAAAAAAACTTCGTCTTAATGTCACTTTAAACAATAAGACTTCAAAAGCTTTCTCTGGTGCAATAGATGTGAATATCCACGACGTCTCACGCGCCATCGTTTCATAAATCCAGATCAGTTCAGCTGCACTTAAACTTTTATCCGTTTTTAAATCAGCAAAAAGTTCATCTAATAAACCACTGGCAATATTTTTTACCGGAACATTTTCTTCCAAGAGTTTGTTGTAAATGCTTGATAGCGATTCTGTATTTCCCGCGTAGAGAGCGGCTAAAATATTTCTTAAACTCGAAGGTCCCGCCACACCAAGAGAACAGGAGAGGTGAGCTTCCGTAATTATTTCATTCTGAGAAGTTGTCAGTACTTGATCAAGAAGTGATAAAGTATCGCGAACCGATCCTCGCCCCAGAACGGCCAGTTGATGAATAAGCTCTTCACGTTCAAATTTAATTCCTTCAACTTTAGCAATCTCTTTTACGTGATTAACTAAATCAGAAACTGAAACGTTTCTGAAATCAAAACGCTGACAGCGCGAAAGTACTGTTCCTAAAAGTTTTTGCGCCTCAGTTGTTGCAAAAATAAAAACAACATGAGCTGGTGGCTCTTCTAATGTTTTTAAAAGCGCATTGAACGCATTCGTTGAAAGCATGTGCACTTCATCGATAACATAAACTTTATATTTACCAGAAGTCGGAAGATAGTGAACATTTGAAATGAGTTCGCGAATATTATCGACAGAGTTATTTGAAGCGCCATCGATTTCGATAACGTTCATAGAAGTCTCAGTATCAAAATCCAAACAGGCCTTGCACTCACCGCAAGCATTTCCATCTGCTGTTAAATTTTCACAGCGAATTGCTTTGGCGAAAATTCGCGCCACAGATGTTTTACCAACACCACGAGTCCCAACCAGCATGTACGCATGGCCGATTTTTTTATTAACAATTGCATTTTGAAGAGCGCGCGTGACATGAGCTTGTCCGATCACATCTTGAAATTTTTTAGGGCGCCACTTCCTAGCTAATACTTGGTACGACATTGGAATCCTTGGGAATTTTCCTACTATAAAAGGTAATGAATTTCGCGGGATTAGTAAATTGAATTGAGACGGCAGTTAGGAAAACAGCACAAAGCAATGACAGTTACCGTTGCTTCCTTCCGGACCTGGCGGGGTTGGCCGCATATACCTTTGCAGCTCCCTAACTACCGAAGAGCATACTATTAAGTGGTCGGTTATGTGTCAAGGCGTAAGGACTAGACGCTACTGTATAATCTTGATTTAATTGTTTCCTCATTAATCAAACTAAGGAGGACATTATGAAATCTCTACTTGTTATGACGCTTCTAGCTTTTTCTCTAAACACTTTTGCTTACCAGGTTACTGGTCCAATTCTAGAAATGAATGACAAATCAATTGTGGTCCAGAAGGGAAAGGAAAAATGGGAGATTTCTAAAGATGCTGCTACAAAAGTTACTGGTGAACTTAAAGTTGGAGCAAAAGTTACTGTTGAATACACGATGACAGCAAAATCTATTGAAGTGAAAGCTGAAAAAGAAGGCAAAAAAGCTAAGAAATAATTTTCTTCAGGGCCAGCTCGTCGCTGGCCCCTATCTAGTCAAATTGGAATGAAATAGCTCCAGTAAGTGCGTTGAGCGAACCTCCACCTAACCAAGTTGCTCCCATATCGCCTTTTAAGTGCGGATCGTAAGTGTGTTTGTCTTGATGATAATAATCGTAAAAACGTTCTTTTCCATAACCGGCCAACATGCCAAGCACTGTTCCTGTTAAAAGAATCGTCCACTTCTTTTGAGTTTTTGAAAGTTTAAATTTATTCCCAAGACCGAGCGTTTCCACAATATAATATGAACCGGCGACTCCGCCGATATTAATGAGCGCTCCTGCATTGGCATGGAGAACTTTATCGTGCTGAAGCGATCCATCTTTATTTCTGAAAGCAGAAATATTTCTTTCAGCAACAATTCCAATTAACGAACTTGAAACAGCAGCTGCTGCAATTTCAATTGTGTCTTTGTGATCAAGTTCATTACTCTTATCAATCATGGCCTTCTTAACGAAATCTTCGTCATTGGAATTTGTTAAAATCAAAAGCTCATTTCCGTGAGGGATTTTAATTTCATTTCCGAGAGTATAGATACTGGCAGTAGATCTTATTGTATCCAATATAAGATCTGTGATTTGTTGATTGGTATGAGAATCAAATTTTTCATCTTTAACACAGTTGCTTTTGGACAAAACATTTTTTTCTTTTAGCATCTTAAATTTCTTAAGAGTCTCTGGATCTGAAACACTTTTTTCATCAAAACAAAAATGGGTGTGAGGATTTACTTCGACGCCTATTTCGGGAACTTTTACAGTTGGAAAAAAGCTGTTCAGATCAATTGGACATGGTTCTGCCCTTAGAAACTTTGGAAAAATAAGAACGACAATTAAAGTGGCTAAACATTTCTTAGTCATCTTTAGATAGTAACAAATTATATTGGGGTAAATAGGGAAGTAATTTATTCCTGAGCACTTTAGTTGGATAAAATGGCGGAGAACATGGGATTCGAACCCACGATACGCTTTCACGTATACTCCCTTTCCAAGGGAGCGCCATCGACCACTCAGCCAATTCTCCGCAAATTATGCAAAAAAAATTATCACAGGAATAAATCTTTCGCTAGTTCTTATTGTAGTTGTTTCGTTTCTCTCTAAAAAAACGAGAAAGAAGCTTTGAGCATTCGAAGTGCCGAATTCCACCGACAACAGGAAAAGCGTGATTGAGCTTTTGATCTTTATATAAATTATAATTCAAACTTAGCGCCCCGCCTTTAGGGTCGTAGGCTCCAAAATAGAGCGTTCCTATTCGCGCCTGAATCATGGCACTTAAACACATCGGACAAGGCTCAAGGGTCACAAACACTGAACAGTTTAACAAGCGCCAGTTACTTAATTTTTTTGCTGCTTCGGTAATCGCTAATATTTCAGCATGCCCGCAAGGATTATAAATTTTTTCTTTACTGTTGTGATTGCGAGATAAGATGGCGCCATTTGAATTGACAATCACTGCCCCTATAGGGACTTCATCCTCGCGATATGCTTTTTCTGCTTCCAGCAAAGCTTCATCCATAAGCCATAATTGATCTTGTAAGTTAGGTTGTTTAAGTGACATTGGCAAACTTCAATCGGCGTTTATTATTTTTTTCTTTTTTCCACAATCGGACTAATTGAATATAACGTTTTTTATTACTCCGACTATCAAATTTAAATTGCACGCCATAAATAAATGGTCTTCCAATTAAATCTTTTCTCTTGCTCATCACTTGTCCGCGAAGATTCACTGAAACATCATCAACTTTTGCATTAATTATAATTTCTGTTCCCAATTTTAATTCTTCAAAGAGGGCCACACATCCAGCATACCTTCGAAGATCAGTCAATCGCGCGACATATTCTGAGTCTTTTATTTTTACAGTGATCTTTAAATCATCTCTATAGCGAAAATCGTATTCCCACCAACTCACTCTCGGGTAGTAAATAGGCGAGGATAGAAGATACATTTTCATTATCAAAATAAAGCATGAAATGAGGTAGAGGATTCCAATGTGAGCGTGATGGAGTTCAAAAAATTGCTCATGAATTTTAAACAACATATAGAGAAAAAGTAGTGATGAAAGGGACCAGTAAGTGTAATAGCGATGTTTAATTGTTTTGTAATATGGTGTGGATAAATACAGAAAAAAAATCAGACGCAGCACCAATCTAAATTTCGGACCAGCAACGATCTCTGTCATTATCGCCAAGTGTATGAAGAAAAAAAATGCCTTCATCAAAAACTTGATCGTTTTAGTTTCTGACTTAAAGCTGTGTTCGATACTGTCCATAATTCATTATCATTCATTTTAAAATTTTATCAACAATATCAGGTGCTAAAGAGATAAAAATACAATCCTGACAATTATAAACTTGATTTTTTATTAAGATTCATAAATCATTTTCGGACTAGATTAATTGATTACTTAAAAGGAAGGATTATGAAGAAACTACTTATTGTTTCAGTTCTAGCAGCATCTTCAAGTGTTGCAATGTCAGCAGAAGGCCTAAAATGGTCAGGGGATTTTAGATTTAGAAATGAAACTAACGATCAAAAGGGTGTATCTACAGCAGATAAAGAAAAGTACAACACTCAAAGATTAAGACTTCGCTTGGGCCTAGCTGCTCAAATTACAGAAGACACAAAGGTTGAAACTCGCATTGCAACAGGTACTGGTGGTACATCTACTAACCAAACTTTTGCAGAAACAACTTCTACACCAACAAATCCAAGCAACGGTAACTACTTTATTGCTTTAGATCGCGCAAACCTTTCATACACTGGATTTTCTTCAACAACTTTAAATGCTGGCCGCATGGCAGTTCCTTTCCTTGTTGTTGGTGGATCAGAAATGATTTGGGACGCTGATGAAAACTTAGATGGTCTTCATGCTAATTACTCAACTAAACTTGCTGGTGCAGATTTAATGGCTAACTTCGGAAGCTTTAATATCGCTCAAACTAAAGTAGCGACAGTAAAAGAAGCAAGTCTTCAAGCTTACCAACTTGCTACTAAAGCCAACATTGGTGAAACAAAACTTACTGTAGAAGCAGCTTTCTACAATTTTGTTAACCTAAGACAAGTTCACCCAGGAAATGGCTCAGCAAATAATACTACAAACAATCTTATTACAAACACTGCTGGCCTAGAATACAAAGTATTAAACGCTGGCCTACAAGTTGATCTTCCAGTTTCTCTTCCTCTTGCTGTTTATGTTGATTATGCAAAAAACACTGCTGGAAATACTAATGGTCTAAACACTGCTTATACTGCAGGAGTTAAAGCTGGTAACTTAAAAGATGCTGGATCTTGGACAGTTGGTTACGCATACAAAAAAGTTGAAAAAGATGCTGTTGTTGACTCTTTCGCAGATAGCGATTCTTTCTACAAAGGTGGAACTGATGCAAAAGGACATAGAGTAATTGCTGGTTACCAATTAAACAGCGCTCTAGCTTTAAATGCTCAGTATTTCAACGGAAAACAATTTATCGCTACAGATGCAAAGAAATTCCAAAGATTACAATTAGACCTAAACGCAAAATTCTAATTTTTAAACATTTAAAAGTTAAATTTAGAAGGGCCTTCGGGCCCTTTTTTTATTGTGTCTTAACCAAAATCTAACAGTACAAAATCAATCAATTTTCATAAGATCATCTTCAATAAGATTCACTTCTTTTGCGAGGTTAATATGTTCAAAAAGTTTTTGATGTTTTTTCTTTTGTCTTTGTCTCTTACTGTTTCTGCTGCTCAAAAGATTAATGGTGCAGGCGCTACATTTCCTTATCCAATTTATTCAAAGTGGTTCTCGGAGTACCAAAAGACTCACAAAGATGTCGAATTTAACTATCAATCTATCGGAAGTGGTGGAGGAATTAAGCAAGTTCTCGCACAAACCGTAGATTTCGGAGCAACTGATGCCCCAATGACTGATGAAGAATTAAAATCAGCAAAAATGCCAATTCGTCACATCCCAACTGTTCTTGGAGCAGTTACTGTTGCTTACAATGTAAAAGGAATTGCAACAGGATTAAATCTTGATGGTGAAACTCTAGCAAATATTTTCCAAGGAAAAATCACAAAATGGAATGATGCTGCTATTGCAAAACTAAATCCAAAAGCAAAACTTCCAGCAACTGATATTTTAGTTGTAAGAAGATCTGATGGTTCTGGAACAACTGCTGTTTTTTCAACTTTCCTTGCTGATGTATCGAGTGAGTGGAAAACAAAGTAGGTGCTGGAAAAAAATATCAACTGGCCAGTTGGTATTGGCGCTAAAGGAAACGAAGGTGTAACAGCAATGGTTGCTCAAACTGAAGGAGCAATCGGATATGTAGAACTTGCATACGCTATTAACAGCAAGCTAGCTATGGCATCTGTAAAAAACAAAAAGGGTGAATTTGTTTCTCCTTCTGTTGATTCAATTTCTAAATCAGCTGCTTCTGTAAAAGATGTATCTGGTGATTTAAGAATTTCTGTTATCAATGCTGACGCTAAAGGAGCTTATCCAATTTCATCTTTCACTTGGATTCTTCTTCCTGAAGATAAAGCTTCTGCTCCTTTAAAAGAAGTAAGAGCTTTTTTAGGATGGGCATTAAAAGACGGACAAAAATTTGCGTCTGAACTTCACTATGCTCCACTTCCAAAGAAAATGGCCGAAGCACTAGTTAAAACAATTAAATAATTTCTTTCCCTCCTTGAAGGAAAGCAGGATGGCCCGAGTTATCAGTAAAATGATCGCTCGGGCTTTTTTATTTAAGCCAAATCAATTTTATCATCAAAAGAATTACGATAAACGTAAGCATCGGTCTGATAATTTTTGTGATATTTTTCGAAGCGTAACTTGCTCCAATAAATGATCCGACAATCATACCAGAGGCCATAATAGAACCTTCTTTCCAGTGAACAAATCCACCGTGTGCGTATGTAGCGAGAGCAGTTGTTGCTGAAATGGTATTGGCCATTTTTGAAATCGCAATTGATGAGAGAAGGGGATAGCCTGTCCCTAAAAATAAACCGAGGAACATGAGCGTTCCTCCGCCGGGCCCAAAAAATCCATCATAAAAACCACTGCCAAATGCTGACAAGAAAAAAATAGAGTAGTGTGGTTTTACAAAATTCTCTCGCTCTTTAAAAAATTTATCTCTATTCCAAACGACGTATAAAATCATCGGGCAAACTATAATCATCAAATAGCGAAAAAAATCTTTTGATACAAAGGGCGCCATCGAGCTGCCCAAAAAAGATCCCACGGCACAAACAAGACAAAAAGAAAGACCTTCTCTCCATTTCAAATGACCCATGCGAGCATAAACAATAAGTGCAATAAAAGCCCCTGTTGAGCCAACAATTTTATTAGTCGCAATTGCAGGAGCACCTGGAGCGATGGCCACAGACAAGGTAGGCAGAGAAATAAGTCCTCCTCCGCCAACAACGGAGTCAACAATTCCTGTAAAAAAGCCCATTAAACTTAAAACTGAACGGTCCATAGAAGAGCAAACTACATGTATTCATTCTCTTTTTCAATTGAACCCTATAACAATTATCTATAAAACAAAAAGAATGAATTGTGTTGGGAATTTCAAGAATTAGTGTTAGGCTGCAAACGAAAATTAGTCGTCTTTAGATCAGCGGTCAAAACACCCTTCTCTAAGCGGCCCCAGCCTTAGGAGGTTATATATGGGTAGAAAACTTTATGTCGGAAATCTTCCGTACTCAGCAAACGATCAAGTTCTTAGATCAAAATTCGAAGAAGTTGGAACTGTAGATTCTTCAAAAGTTATCACTGACCGTGATACTGGAAGAAGCAAAGGTTTCGGATTTATCGAAATGTCTACAGACGAAGAAGCTGAAGAAGCAATCAGCAAATTCCATGGTCAAGAATTCGATGGTCGTACAATGACTGTATCAGAAGCTAAACCAATGGTTCCAAATGATAACCGTGGTGGAGATCGCGGATCACGTGGTGGATTCGGTGGCGGAAACAGAAACCGTTACTAATTGTCGTTTTAAATTTTAAAACAATAAAGGGCTATCTCAGATGGCCCTTTTTTTTACTTTATGTTCGTCACTACAAATTCGATTCTTCGATTTTTTGCTCGCCCTTTTGCAGTAGCATTGTTGCCAATAGGATTTTCTGCTCCCATACCAACTGTTTGAAGTCTGCTCGCATCTATTCCTCTAGCAATAAGCTGCTCTTTCACCGCCAGAGCTCTTCTTTCGGAAAGAACTCTATTCACTTCAGCTGGACCGACGTTATCAGTAAAACCTTCTAGGCGCGCTCGTGAATTTGGATACTCTTTCATCACGCTCGCAATTTTATCTAATTCTGCGCCAGCTCCAGGAACAAGTGCTGTTGATGCTCTTGCAAATGTTAATTTTTCAAAGCGAAAATGCTTTGGAAGATCAGCTGTTGTTCCTTCAACCATAAATGCACTCAACTCTTTTAGTGACGGAGTTACAGGAACTAGTTTGATAACTGCTCTTTCTGTTGGAGTAGATGTTATTATTATTGGCGGATAAGTTTTTTGATGAGTACTTTGCCACCAAAACCAAATTGCCAATAGAACGAGTGCTGCCAGCAATATTTTTCTCCAAGGTATTTCTTGGGTGAGATGTTTTGGAAGCTCTGCTGCTGGTTTTGCGGCCATGCTGTAATAATCTGAAACTTTTGCTCCAAGCCCTGCGATAGAATTTTTTTGCTGTTGTAAAAAATTCATCAATCCAGATGAATTCAATTCTTCTTTTTTTACCTTTGATCCCAGAACTCCCATGAACACAGGTGCAATCAAATTAAGCATTTTTGTTACACTCGCCGTGCTTAGTCCTGTTGATGTCCCAAGCTTAGAAACAACATTATTTAAATTGCTTCCAAAGATGCTATTAACAACATCATTTCCTTCGCTCAGTTTAGTTTCATCAGGAAGAGCGACTGATTCAAAATTGTGTGTCTTTACAAGATCCACGATGGTCGCGGCGCCCTCTGGAGTAGAACCTTTATCTACGACTCCTGACATGAATGCAGGAATAATTGACTTTAAACCTTCTTTTGTTTTTTCGGTTGATTGTCCTATGACGTCACTGACTTTTTGTACTATATCCGGGGATAAAAATTCTTGAGAAAGATTTAGCATGCTGTCTGCAGTTGCCATAAGCCCTCCTTTTTTTGAAGCTCTAATAGCAAAGAACTTTACTCTATAGATATATTTGCAATATGAAGACCAGTAGGAACTAACTCATACAAAAAAGTATTTGAATTGATTGTGAAATCAAATGTGATGAAAGTGAAAATTTTCGGATTTTTAAAATGGCGCAAACGGCAGGAGTAGCACTATGTCTAATTATTTCAAGCTATTATCTACAACGTGTAGACAATTATAGATTTGAGGGAAATTTTTGTCCATTTTCACCTTCTTATTAACAGTAACAGGTTATTCCTAATTCAAATCCCTATTTGATAGGTTTATTTTTGCGTTCTTTTGAATACCAATTTACGCCCCTCTGATATTCCCGAATTCTTGAGACACTTAAATTTAAGATTTTTGCAACCTCTTCGAATGTCTTACCTTTTTTTAAAAGGCTTTGTGCTTTTTTCATTTTCTCAATTGTCTCTGGTCTACTGCCCACACAGCCCCCCTACGTCACGGTTGTAAATATTTATTAAGGCCAACTAGTATTTGTGAAAATTTCTTGATTGTTAATTTGTGCCATTAAAAAGAAATCTGAATTTTTTCTCATTGCTAGATGTTGTTTATCATCTACATATGATGGATTGCCAGAGCTATCAATAACGAGAATTGGTTTTCCACTGTCCTTCATTTTTTTTGTTATTGGGACATTTGGTACGATTGGAGCAACGAGATATAAATTGTAGTCAATTTTCTCTATTATTATAAAAAGGTTTTCCTTACTTGTGGATTTCGGGTCTAGCTTTTCAATCATGTTTCCATTTAGTGTCTTTTTAACAATTTGATCATTTTCAAATACGACATTATTAGATGCTCTCATTACTCTATAAGGTATTTTGTCTTTATTTGGCGTTAGTTCATTATTTAGAAAAACTTCTACAATCCTATCGATTTCAGATTGGCGATTTTTTTTAACATCTTCCAGTTCGCCTGATATTTTATTACTCCTGCTGATCAGGTCGAGATATTCTTCTCTTGTTGGATAGTCTTCCAATAAAATACGGTTACTCCAATACGAAATTTTCTTCCGAAGATACCTTATTCCGTGACTAATAAAAGGGTAAGCGATACACATAGCAAGTGCACTCGCTATTGATAATACAAGATTAGAAAGCGAACTTCTAAATTCTTGATTAGGGCTAGCTCCGGAATACTTTATAGCAATCGCAATTATTTTTTCAGATTTTTCTGGGTCTTTTATAATCAAAGTATAAAGAAATTTCCAATTATACAGAATTTCGAAAGTAATGAGATACGATATGAAAATATCGCCAAATCTTTCTTGAGTTCCAGCCACGAAACTCTTCCAGAAATTATCTTCCGCTGATGGATTTTTTCCCGCCATATTTCTACTCATTTTATTCAAGTTACGAATCATGGCCATGATGATCTCTAATCGAGTTTGTAAGTGTCAAGAAAACTCATTGAAACAAACTGGGCTCCAGAAACTCACTTGTTTTCGTTGGAAAAATTCAAATGCTTTTCATGTTTCATTTATTCAAGTCTTGAAATTGCGCAAATTAGTCTTCAGCCAAGATCTGCATGGTATAGTAACTCTCTTGGCTACTTATATCTTTTGACTCTGATTAAATGCTTCAAGTTTAATTTGTATTAACATTACTACAAAATGATATTGTATCAACGTTGGTACAACTTTGTTTTGTAGTAATGTTGACACAAGTTTATTTTGTGATACAATTACCACATTATATGAAGTGTTATCATTGTAATCAAACAGTTACCGATATTGCGATATTGAAGCATGGGCTGCATCCCGAGTGTTTTAATAAGTGTTTTTCTATAAGTAATGACTTAGATTTCGAGAATGTCACCCTAAAACAAGCTTCTAAAGACCCGGCAGAACTAAGTATTGGAGAAATGAATACAAGTTTCTTCCACGGAATGTTTAAAAAATATTCTGCTGAAATAGGCGGAGAGCAATATATTTTAAAAGTTGCCCAAGGCGAATACCCCGAACTGCCACTAGTCGAGTGGCTTAGTAATATTATTGCCAAGGAACTCGGCATAAACGTAGCTGAATTTTATTTTATAAAGCTACACAATGAAAAATTCACATTCGTTACTAAAAACTTTATGCATAAAAAACATTCTGCAAACTTAATTCATATTTATCATTTCTTAGGAGAAAAGCAGTACTCATGTGAAGACATCATGGGCGTTATAGATGAAAAGTGCGGGCGCTTAAGCGACACCAAGGAATTTATAAATATGTGTCTCTTTGATGCCTTTATAGGGAATCATGATAGACACGGAAGAAACCTTGCAATTATTCAGCAAGGTCCTTCAAAGTACACCCTTTCACCAATTTATGATAATCCTGGCTACATTGGCATCGAGGAGACTTTTTTACTTGGTGCCGATTTAAATCCAAAAGGCCGAATATGCACTCTCGGGACTAAGGAACCTACGCTTAAAGATTATGTCGAAGAATTTATAAGGCTCGGCCACGAAGAAGTTGTGACTGAATTTATTAATAAAATTAAAATAAAAACAGAGAAAATTATAGAGGTTGTAACCAAATCCGACCTAAGCGACACCAGAAAAAAAGCATTTCTTAAAATTATTGAAAAAAGAAGGAAAGAAATTTGATAATTAATAATGATATTTTAAATGTCTATCTTGAAAGAAGATCCTCTAGGGTTTTTGTTGGAAGACTTTATAAAAAAGATACTTCATTTATATTCGAATACGATAAAAACTATGCTTATTCAGATAGTTCAATACCTATTGGACCAGACCTTCCAATAACAAAAAGAACTCATAAATCAGATAAATTATTTTCTTCTTTTGCAGATAGAATCCCTTCGAAAAAAAATCCCGCATATATTGAATATTGCCAAAAATTCGGCATATCAACAAATGAAAAGGATGAAATCATTTTGCTTTCCACGATTGGAAAGAAAGGTCCTTCATCTTTTGTTTTTGAAATTGAAAAAAATCAGGAATATTCTAGTCTCGATTACGTGAAATTTCGAGATGAACTAAGCTTAACGCTTCGCGACTTTGCCTTGGTTTTTTCCATCTCGTTATCAACGCTACAAAAACTTGAGCGCAATCCAAATCTTGGCAGAGATGTTTTAAAGCGAATTGAAATTTATGATCTTTTTCCCGAAGTTGCCTTGTTTGAATTAAGAAGGAAAGCCCACCTAATTCACTCCTCAAAATTTGAACAAACTGAAAAAATTCTACTGGAAAAGATTGAATATAATAAAAAACATAGAATTAAAAACTCAAACAATCTGTAGCCCCTCTCTCATACACTCCAGCAAGTCTCGTATATCTCTGCATCGTATCCAATCCCTGCCACCCAGCAATTTTCATAACCACCGCGGGTGAAACACCATTAGATAAAAGGTGAGTGGCAAAACAAGCCCTGAGCGCATGGAACTTCACCGAGCGGATTCCAATCTCAAAACAGAACTTTCTAAGCTCACCAGCCTGTAAGCCCATACTCCATTCTCTAATTCGGGGAAATACAAAATCATGAGGAGCGGTGGTGGTTGTCTGTAAAGAAAGCAATACTTCGTTAAGTGAATCGTTTATCGGTACAGTTCGAAAATATCCTGCCTTGGTCGATTTAATGATCGCCTTTCTTTTATTATATGATTTTGAAACAGTGATGACTTTATTCTGCAAATCAATATTGCTCCAAGTAAGCGCGTACAATTCACCACTTCTCATACCAGTAAAAACCGCTGCGGCCCAAATCGGGTACCATTTATGCGCGCGCATTTTTGCTTCGGAAAGCAGTTTCTTAATTTCTTCAATCGTTAGTATATCTGGAACCTTTTCTTCTGCCTTAGAAAGTTTTATTCCAGTTGTTAAGTTTTCAACCCCACCTCGAACTATTCCTTCCTCTCTTGCCCATGTATAGACACGCTTAATTCCATTCAAAACTCTCGATTGAAACCCACTAGATTTGCCCGCTTCCACCATTTGGTTCATGAGAAACCTAATATCTTGTTTAACAAGCTCACTTGTAATTTTGTTCCAGATGGGTCTTGTCCAAATTGAAAGGGAAGAGAAGTAATCATCAACAGTGTCTTCTTGGATATCTCCAAGCGATCTGCGATGAGCTTCCCACTTAATAACAACTTCTCCCCAAGTGGGAGAGAGGCCTTCTTTTGCCACAACCTCTCTCAATACCAAGTCGTAAAGCTCTCGCTCTCTTCGTTCAGCCTTTGCTTTGGACTCTAGCGCACGCTCTCTTCTTTGAACTCGAATTCGAGGATCAGCCTTCGAACGAACGGCAACGTAAACTTCCCAAAAGGATTTATCGTCTTTTGTTTGATAATTCTTAATGCTCATCTTCTCGTGCCCTTTAAAGAGGATTTAATTAAATAATCCAAATCATCTCTACGAAAACGATTTCGATTGTTAAGCTTGTATGGCTTCACGATCCCTCTACAGATCATTACTTTTAAGTTATTTACGGTTACTCTCAAATATATCGCCGCTTCTTGTGTTGTCATCCATGTCAGTTTATTAAGGTCAGTACCACCTTGTGCAATATCAGTCATAACTTCTATCCTAATTTTTTCTTATCTGTTACTGCTCGGAAATAATTATACGTTCCGAAATCTTGTGGTTTTGGAACTTCGTGAGATACGTGAGGAGATATAGGGGGAAAAAGAATAAAAAAATATAATTTCTTTTCTCTTTTCCCCTTGGTTTTACTCACGCTTCCCACGTATCATAAATTACCTGCTTCAATTAAAGATGATTTAACAGAGTAACTCTTATTTCTTCCGCCTTTGCCGCTCTTCACGCACTCAATTTCCACCTTAAACCGTTCATCATCATATTCGACGATGCTTGCTCCCTGACTAGCCAATCGCTGTAACTGTTTACCAAGCATTGCGGATTGTAAATCATTCTGAAATTCATACTTACGTATCTTAATCTCTTCAACAATGTCGCTAGCAGACTTAGGATAGTAAAAAAAGTTTTTCCCCTCACTGTCGCTCTTCTTAATTTCGGCCATTGAAACAAGATGTGTTCCTTTTTCTTCCTGAGTTAACCGAACAAGTGCGATTAACAAAGGATCACTCGACATACTCTTTTCTTTTGAATTCTCAAGAAAGGTATAACCATTTGCTGCCATAATGTTTTTAATTTTATTGGCAAAATCATTAAAGCGATGAAGATTATATTGTCGATCCGAAAAAGATTCATGGAAATAACTTTTTCTAATCATGATGGCTAAAGTTTGAAGTATTTCATCTTTATGCTTTTTTACGTAGTCACTAATTTGACCACTATGTGGAAATGCTTCTTTCTTTTTTTTCTCATGGGCCAATTCAATAACAATTGATCTGTCTAGAAGATCTCCAGAAAAAGTCCCTCCATTAAGGGTTAATACAAATAGGCAATCATTCGCTCTTTCTAAAGTATTTTGTGAGCCAAGCTCTCTAAACGTTAGCACTTTTTCAGATACACATCTTTCGAGAACGGGGGAAGAAACTGGTCTATCCGATCTAATATTATCAATAATAACCACGCTTGATCTTAATAGTTTCGTTGATATTTGTTTTTCCAATTCTTCTTCATTGGACTTAAACGACAAGGCTCCACTGGGCTCATGGTTTACAAGTGTATCGATAATTTCAGACAGGGTTGACTTACCATTCCCAGGCGCATCCCCCTTTATAATAAGCATTGGGTGATCCCCTAAGTGATATGGAATAAAAAACAAACCAATCAAACATCCAAGGAAATCATCGCGATCTCCTTCCGTTTTGAATGGAAGATAATTTAAAACTTTAAAGAGGGGATTGGTGTCCTTGTCGACAACATAATCGAGAGATAGCGGCTTACTTAGATGGCATATATTATCAAAAACCCCATTCAGCAATTCTTGATCTTGCCCAAAAACATAAGGAACATTTACAATCGATTCAACTTCATCAACATCTTTAAAGTATTTTTTGGGACTGTATTTAATTTGATCAATGCAATCTTGCTGAAAATGCATACTCCCAACTTCATAATTACGGTTCCACGTAGAAACGTTAATTGCGCTACGTAGAAAACCCTTTAAGCTTTTCGTGCTCGATAAAAATTGAACCTCTCGCTTCTCATAATCAACAACAAGTAGGGTATTTTTTAATATAAGCAAGTTGTGTCTTTTTGAAATTTTTTTACTTGCTCTTTCCGTATACTGATTATTAGTCTCGGCAGTATCATCATAAAATATTTTGTCGTCCGGATCGCAAAGCAAATTAAATTGATTTTTAGCTTTTTTTAATTTCTTGCGGAGCTGTCCACGATTTATACCAAAGAGTCCTGTAATTTTTTTTTCCAATACTTCAAATTGTTCATCGGAGGCGCAAGCACTTTGGGCAAAAAACTCATCGTCACACAAACCTTGTGTCAATAACCATTCTGGGTTGGCTAATTTAACAATTGGATTATTCATTCGCTCGATAAATTCTCGCTCCCCAAATTCTTTTAAAAAGTCATCAGCACCACACTTATTTGCAATCATTGCTTTCTCTCCAAGATCAACAAGATTCACGAAGGCGCCTCTTGAAATAAAGTATTCAATTAGTTTTTTATATCCATTAAATATATTCTCGTTGAATCTTAAATCATTATCACCGACAAAGAATACCTCTCGGTTCTTAAGAGGAATACAATCGTATTCTTTTGAAACTTCTCCATCTGAAATATATCCCCAGCAACCAGGAGCAGATATTACTGCATATTTTTCAGAAAATTTATGAGATCTGATAGACAAATGCTTCTTCTCTCCCTCCGTCCAAATCAATGGGATATTAATATTATTAATTTTAACGACATCGGATGGTAAACAATATAAGGTTGTGGAGGAATCTTTGGGCTGACTATATCTTTGTCTCTTTCCCGTATTAGAAACAATTTTAGGATTATCAAATCTTACTCTATAATCCCCCTTCCAATCATTAAACATCAAACTCCAATATGGAAAGCGAATCGCCACGGACGAGTGACCAAATTTTTTAAAGACCTCTTCAGATGCCATTGATGTGAGGTTTGCTAATTTCGCGACCTCCATGCTAATGCATGACTCCTGATTTAATTTTTCAAAGTGTTCACGGCCAAGGGTTTCCAAACAATTACTTTTGATAAGGTCCAGATGTTCATTACTCACATAAACCTCTCATCGCTTCATAATTCTCAATTTCTTGTGAATAAAGCTCCTCTAAACTGCGATCATAGTCGTCTCCGTCATCATCTTGGCGATACATTTCGCTTGGATCATTAGTCATTCTTGTTACACCAATAAAAATTTCAATTGGCGTTTTTTGATCGACTTCTTTTTTTACCACTTTCATAAGATCTCCTTTCGTAAACCAATTTGGATTTATTTCCAATTTTGAGATCAGCTTAAAGTGTCTTAAAAAATCGGTAAAAATTTGTAAGGGAAAAAATGGGCTCTTAAAAAAGCCTGTAATTTCAATATGTCGTTTTAAGGTAGACGTAATTTTGCAAGTTTTTGGTAACTTTTTTGAAAATTTTTGGATAAAAAATTTTTATCTTAAATATTTTTTTATTGTTTCTTTGAATTCATTATTTTGCATAAGACGACTAATTTCATCAGTGGGATCGTTACTAGTCGTCATCTTGTCACTTATGATTGTCGCAACCTTTTCATAAAGCCAGACAAGCTTAAGTGAATCTTTATTAATTATTTGAGTTTTACGCGACTTGAGAGCTTCAATCGTGGCCATTTGAACAGTTTTCTTTAGCTCAACCTGCAATACGGATACTAAAGCCTTTAAAATATTTAGTTCAAATTCGCTAACCAGCTCCTTGTCTTTATTAAAATCCTTTTGCGGCAGTAGGGCCTTTTTAAATTCACGAACATTTTTTTTTAAGATGTAAATATTTTTAAGAGTCGAATTATCTCTTTCTGCTCCAGGCTCACCTTTAAACAATTGATAGGCTTCTTTCTGCAAGTCACTCATATAAATTTTTTCGTTTTTATCTTCTCTCAAGCGTCCTGAATTTAATATATCATCCCGTGATATTTCTTGTGGATAGGTGTTCCCCTCTTGATCCGAGGAATAATAGAAGCATCTAATCTTTGCTTCCGCTATTTTAAAAAAAACTTCTCCAGGGCTTAAATCAACGCCACTTTTTCTTGAAAGCTTTTCTAGTTCTTTTCCTACCCTGGTTAGTTCATCTTCTTTTGGCGGTGGATATAAAAATCCATTTTCAATATAATATGCCCTAAGCAGTTCTTCATATACTTCAGCTACTTCATTTGGTAAGCCTCCAAGAGGAAGTTGTTTTTTACTCATCTCCTTACCGATCCTTATTTAGATAGTTCATTTTTAAAAAATGCTTCCACAACTTTACTTATCGAAGCACCTCTTTTTTCACAAAGCGCTTTGAAAGCTTCAGCAACTTGCTTATTAACCCTGATAGTAATATTTAATTTTTCCTCTCCACCCACTGTCGCCATTTTCCAAACACCGGACATGTGCTGATCTTTCTTCGTAGCTTTGCCAATTCTGGTCTTTTCACTTCTGCCTGTTTTTTTTGCCATAAAACAACCTAATATTCCTATTTGTAAATACATGCTAATGAACATAACAAGTAAATTTTACACGACTTTATTAAATAATAAAGCCGTGCAAAATACAGTGCTGTACAATAGAAATAGGAGATAAAAATGGTCAACAAACCAACAGAAGGCGAGAAACCGATTTTTGACGTCGATGAATTCATGGCCAAGCTGGGGGTGAAGCAAGTTACTGGATACTTCGCTCAAAATATGGATGCCCCGGAAGCCCCTTATCAAATTTATGAAGGTGTCTCTAAATACGGGGCGAATGTAGTAATAACCATTCGGGATTCGAACTTCATGATAGAAGTGACATTTGGTAGTTTTAAAACACAATCGATGAATGAAGAGCTTTCAATCAGAAAACATTTTTCAAGTGTCATTAACAGTAACAATCTTTTCTTTTCTTCAGGAAATGACTTTTTAATTGTAAGTCTTAATCATTGCTCCACTTTTACACCGTCAAAAGGTTTTGATGCTCTCATAAATAATAGTATTGAGCTAGTTCCTATGGTTTCATCCTTGCTCTCCCAATATAGAAACTTTACTCCCTTTATCAAAACATCATCAGGAGTTATTCAATGAAATCTAGAATCGTCTATAATGGCGAAGATCAAAATCTCCTACAAACCGCTGTAGACCTGATAAGGCTGATTGGGACAAGAGATATCAGCTATGATTCAAACTCGAACTATGCAAATGCAGATAAGCTATTACGAGATTGCTTAGAACAACATGTTTCAAATCTAGTTGTTTTCGAACTTACTTTGTTTGGTGATAGGCTGGATAGAATTATTAAAACATTAAGTATGTTCTTCAAAAGTGCGATCCAGGTTGATCTATATTCCAATGGAGAACTTATATCTCTCGATTCATTTTCCTGCTTTAGTGAAGAAGTGCTTCTAATTCTATTTAAAAATTTAGGTTCTGTTCACAAAACAAAAATTAAAAATGGTCAAAGTGTTGCCAAGTTGAATGGAAAAAAGATTGGACGAGCCTCATATATTTCAACCAATTTGATAAAGGGTATGCGAGATGAGGGTATGAGCATTCGCGAAATAAGCCACACAACTGGAATTTCAATTACGTCTGTCTGGAGACACACACGAGATTTAGCCGATATCAAATTCATACCAGAGGCAGGTATTGAAAATTAAATCGCCAAACTTTCTACTTCTTTTATTGTTCTCATTATCTGCTTGTAAACCGAGCGATCAATATAGTCTTGATAATCTTTATCCAATTTCACCTATGCCTTTGCCTCCAAATCAACAAGAATTAAATGGCAATTTAAAAGTTCAAGATCCAAGTATTGAAGTATATGTTAATGAATTTAATTCGTATGTTTCAACATATGGTTCTTCTGTTTTGAACAAAGGCATTTATTATAATTTTTCAGATCTCAGCACGCTTCCTGGCCATGTCCTCGGTGAATGTGTTTCATATAAAAACGACAATATTGTCTTAATAGATCCAACCTTTTGGGCCACGGCTACAAATTGGGATCGACGCTCAGTTGTTTTTCACGAACTTGGTCACTGCATTCTTGGCAGGGGACATCGTACTTTATATTTCCAAGGCCCAACGCTGTATTATGATGGCGGTTATAAACCAGCATGGCCTCTTGTGAATAGATATCTTGATGATGGTATTACTTTAAACCCAAATTATAGGGGGGATTGGCCACTAAGTCTCATGCATCGATCTATTGTCCGCCAAGCAAGATTCCAGTTAGAAGAGTCATATTATTTAACTGAATTATTCACAGAAGTAGGTACAGCTTTAGTTGATATCTCTTTTGAAAACTCATATTTAAAAAACGATGAATGCACTTCTCGATATGGACTGGATGGTAATATCCACTATGGCCCATAGACTTGCTAGGACACAACCGTGAACGAGACATCGGACACATTGGCCGAACGTTCGGATTTAGAGCAGCATGGCTTTATTCTGTCCGATAATAGAGTCATGAGTAAAGAATTCGGAGTTATTCTCGACGAGCTAATCAAAGCTCGTAAAATTTCAGTTCGCCAATTTGCAAAAGATATTGGCCAAAAACCTTCGACGGTAAACGAATGGGTAGGCCGCAACGGTAGGTTCCCAACTTCGCCCGAAATACTAAAAGACATTGCAAACTACTTCCAGATAACTATTCACGAGCTTCTATATGGCGAACCAGAAAAAAATACTATTCCAATAACAGAGTTATTCCAAAAAAAAGACATCTTTTCTGGCACTTTTGAAATAACCATAAAAAAAGTAGATCAAAAAAAATAATTCCGAACATCGGAGGTTATGTGAAAGCAATATTACTCACCCTTTTACTGTTTTCAGCAAAAGCTTTTTCGTGGACAGACTTCGAACTTCCGCGCGCAGTATCTTTTATCGAAAAGAAAAAAACGTGCAAAATTGCAATCGGACTTAATGACACTCAAGAGTTCTTACAACGAAATTTCACGAATGAAATATTCAATGTAGTCGGTGGCTCAATCGCTGTTCCAAAAGCTACGACTTCATTTACCCCCAAACCCAACACTGGGATTCCCGCAGTTAGCTCTATTGTTTGCATTCAAGATCTTGTTGAAAACCAAGGCGCAATAAATGAAAAAGAGGGCTGTACAATGATTTGGTATTATCTCGAAAATAATGCCTTTGGAAAATTAATATCGTCGTCAAGCAAGCTCTGTCAAAAAGGTGGATATGAAGAACTTATTCCTGCCATAAAGGACTTTGCATATAAAGCTGCTGTTGGTTTTGGTTCTGATCAATTAGAGTCCGCTCCAGGTTTGAAAATTTTTGGCATAAAAACGTGGTCACTCGTTAGAACAGAAAATCCTAGCATTAGCAATTTTTTCGCTCCCCACATGAACACAAATCAGCAACCAACAGTTGCACAACTTAATTCATGGAAGGAGTTTTTAAAAAAAGAAGTTGAATCAAGGGCGCTGAATGATGCTCGAAGGGCAAAAGAAGAAGTTGATGCTAAAAACAAAGAAGAAAAAATTCGGCAAAAAGAAAATAAAAAAAGAAAAGATAGGGAGAAACTGTATGAATAAGGCTAAGTCCTTTTTAATTGTACTTGTGCCACTAATTCAATCATGCGCCAGTAATCCTCTTAAAAATGTCGCCTTCATTCCATCAAATAAGGAGTGGTGCGAGAAATCCAATTCCGCCTTAACCAAAACTGGTTTTGATAAAATGTATGATGAAAAATTATCTGAAAGAGAGGGGGCTGAGTTATCTGGAACTTCTTATTGGATTGACAGATATAGCTGCTCACCACGAGATCGAAAGGGACAAAATTGCTCATCTCAAAATATTGATAATCTAAGATTTTTATATTCCTCGCATAATCTCTTCTGTGGGAAAGCATATTTTGAACTTGATCATGAAATGGAAGGCATCCGCCACTCTGACAATAAAATCAATCTTAATTTTTTGACCGTTAACCATTCTAATGCGCTTAAGTTTGATAGAGACACTTGGATCAATGAAAGATCTGGTGGCCATTGGAAGAGTGGTTTAAAACTTTCCCCTGATGAACAAAATGATTTTTATTATATTTCAAATGGTAAAAATTTTGGAGAAAAGGGCTTTGAAGTATCTCAAATACTAGAGATAAGCAAAATTAAAAAAGCCGTTGAGTTTTATTCTATAAATGGTTTTTCCAATGAGTTTTATGGCGATTCAGGCCTTGATCAACCAATGGAGAAAACAGTTGAACTTGAATATCCATCAATGTCTGGGATGAGTCTTGAAGAAGCTAAATCTAAACGTAAAAATCTACTAAACGAATTCACGAGATCTCTAATAAGAAAAATTACTAACGATTTTGCCTTCAATCCTAAGTTAAGAAACTTTGCTCTCGCGCATCTCCCGGTGCCAATAACGTCAGAGGAGGGAAATGATATCCTGGAAAAAGTAATGGAGATTGAAACAACTTTATTTCCGACTCAATATGAGGCAATCGCAAAAGAGAAAATTGTCTTAGAAGATGATCCCGAATTTCGCGATAGCTATACCTTTGAGAAGTACTATGAACCTCCAAAGGGGGAGCACAGTTACCCTGGTACCATTAATAAAGAAATCTCTTATTCCGAATTGACTGATAAAAACCCGCGAGAGCGTTTCAAACTTTTCGGAAACTACCTTCTAGCAAATTCAACATTCGACTTTAAGAAGGTTTCTGAAAACAAAGTTACACTCAAAGTGATAATTGATTTACCAACTGTTGCAAAAGCCTATGGTAAAAAACCAATTTCTGAATTCTTGGTAAAATAATGGAGCGCAAATGACCTTTTCCACTTTTTTAAAATTATATTTTCTGAGCAGTGTTGCCTTTGTAGCGTTCTCTTGCTCTGCCTCGAATCCCGATATAGAGAAATGCAAAAAAGATGATATTGATTCATGTAAAATCAGTGCAAAAAGATTAAGTGATTTAAAAAATCCCACCAATCAAGATATTGCCGATTTTGAAATTTCTTTGAATAAGCTTTGTGACAAAGGCATCGTCCAAGCTTGCAATGATGCTGGTACTGTCTACTCAAAACTTAAGCAGGTAGATAAAGCTACAAGTTACTACAAAAAAGCATGTCTAAATAATTATGAACTCTCATGTATTAACCTTGCTCGACTTAATTTCGAAAGTGGTAAAACGGACTTGGCAATCAAGGCAGCAAGTGAACTCTGTCCCAAAAATGAAAATGCTTGTGTTCTAATGGCCGAAATAAATTATAGCAAAGGAGACTTTAACTCAGCCGTTGCTTATTACGATAAAGCTTGTTCTAAAAAAGATTATTCCAGTTGTTGGAATGCTGCCCACATTATTGGCACCAAGGGAGGAAATCAATTAGATATGTATCACTATCTCTTTGTTGCATGCAGCGATGGTAATCATGAAAAAGCCTGTAACGTGCTCAAGAAGCTCAATGCTAATAAAAAGTGATCTAATCACCAAGTGAGGAATATGAAAAAATTTAAAGCTCCAAAAGCACCAAAAGTTAAATTTCCAGCAAGACCAACTTGCGTGAAAGGATCAACTACAAAAACTGGTAAAACAGTCTCAGCACATCTCAGAGGATTCAAATCAAAAGTCCAATAGCTGGTGTAGACAAAAAATAGCCAAAGTGTAGATTCACTCCGTAACTTTCTGTAACTTCCAGTAACCTTCGATCAAATTGAAATTTACAAGTGACCGAATTGAGATCTTTTGAATTTCGGTTTGTTGAGTAAATGTAGGGATTTTTGTGATTGAAAAATGGCGCAAACGGCAGGAGTCGAACCTGCGACCACTTGATTCGTAGTCAAGTACTCTATCCAACTGAGCTACGTCTGCGCAAAGAATTTTAAAGAGTGGCGGAGACGGTGAGATTCGAACTCACGGTACCCCTTGCGGGGTACGACGCCTTAGCAAGGCGCTGGATTAGACCACTCTCCCACATCTCCAACAATATATATCAATCAATTTAAGTCTAAAATTAGGAGAGGGTTAAGTCTAGAAGTGGCGGAGGACACAGGATTCGAACCTGCGGAACCTTTCGGTTCAACGGTTTTCAAAACCGCCGCGATCGACCACTCCGCCAATCCTCCGCAAAACTTAGAAGGTAATATTAGTGGTTTTACGCAAAAAAGACAAGCGTTAATCTATTGCAAATTTTTAATCTGGGCCTCTATTTGATCGCGATCAGCAGCTCCGGGACTCAATTTCAGGTAATCTTCAAATTTTTCTTTAGCAAGGGCCCTTTGACCTGCTGCTTTATATGCAAACCCAATTTGTTTGTGGATCTCAGGATTGCTCTTATCTTCTCTCATTGCTCGCCCGTAAAGCTCAATGGCCTCATTTGTATAGTTCTGGGCAAGTTTAATCCATCCCATGGCCATTAAGGCCTCCACAGATTTCGGATTTAAACTGATCGCTTTCTCATATTTTTCAATCGCTGTGTGATAATCCTTATCCATTCTCGCAACTTCACCGACGATATAGTGAGCTGAATCTAAACTAGGATTGAGTTCAAGTTCTTTTAGCGCCATCTCTTTTGCTTTTTTAATATCACCCATCGCTAAATATACTTTCGCCAGCATGAAATGGACTTTCGGGTAAGATGCGAGTTTCTCTTTTACTTCTTCAAATTCAGCAATCGCTTCTTTGTAGCGTTTCAATTGAAAAAGAACTTCACCAAGATCTAGGCGAACTTTTAAATCTCCAGGGTTGAGCTTTAGAAGTTCGTGACTGTAATTGATATAGTCTTCATTTCTTTCTTCAAGCTTTGAAGCGTAAATCAGGAATTCATAGAAGCCTTCTTCTTTTGTTGGCAATTCCTGAATGCGTTTATAGTAGCTTTGGAATTCTTTAGCTTGTCCACTTTTATAATAGAGAGTCGCAATGGCAGAAAGAAGTCTTGGTGATTCACCTACTTCTGTAATTGAATCTCGTAGATATCCAATTGCTGTGTCCGTGTTGTCTTGCTCAAACATAATTTCAGCATTCGTTGCTAGATAGTCCGGATTTTTTGGATCAAGAATAATGGCCTTAGCTAATCTTGATTTAGCATCATTGAATTTTTTTATTCGAAGATAAAGTTTTGCCAATTGAAACATATCATAATCGCTCAGTGGATCGCGATTAAGAGCTTCCGTATACCATCTTACTGCAAGTGGAATATTGGAACTCGTTCGATAGAAATCTCCCATGAGAGAAGCGTATTCACTGCCAAAAGCGTATTTCGTTTGAGAAATTTCTATCAATAATTTTTGGGCCTCTTCAAGTTTGTACGCCTTTAAATAAGTTGTGACCAAGTTCTTCTTTAAAACATTGTTCGTTGGATTGGCATTAATAGCTCGTTGAAGTGTATTGATTGCCGAATCAAACAATCCTCGGCGCAATTGTAGTTGTGTTTGAAGAAGTATTGCAGGGACAAAGTCTGGAGCCGCATCAACTGCTTCAATTGAAAGCGAGAATGCTAATTCTAGATTTTTATTTTTAATTTCTGCTTTTGATTTTTTGATCAAATCGAGAACTTTACTTTCTAAGATAAGCGATTGGGCCAGTTTGTCTCCGCCTATTTCTAAACTCGAAAGCATTGATCTTAATTCTTCAGTCTCTCTAATGTTCAAAGATTTTTTAAAAAAGTTACTGGCCTCTGCATTCTTTTTCTTCGAAGCATAGAGAAGTCCCATATGATAATAAAATTTTGCAGTATAAGTAGGTGAGCCTTCAACATTGTTCTGCAGACACTTATTTAAAACTTCTTCATATTTTTTTAGAGACTGATTTTTAAATAAGTAATCAGCGTTCTTTAAAAGCAATAATGAACTATTGGGATAATACTTTAGACCTTCCTCAATTATGTTTTGTGCTTCAGCTATTTGATCATCAATTTCATTGAAATGAGCTAGATAATAATAAGCTTCAAAAGGTTTTTTAGGCGCGTCTTTTAATTTTGTGTAAACCTTTCTGGCCTCAACCAAGTCACCGGCATTTATTAGTAAATCTAAATAATAAGCAAGAAGTTTACTTGAGACTGGACCCTTTGCTCTAAAATAATTTTTTACAATGTTAATACCAGTTTGGTTTTTACCAATTTTTCCATAAAAATGCGCGGCACCTGTCACTACATTTAAATCACTCAGCATTTTATTTTCTGCAAGCTGAATCAATTTATAGATGAGGTGTGCCGATATTTTCGGTTCTTTTGTTTCATCTAATAGCTCTGAATAAGTAAGAATTAATTCCCCCAGAGCTTCGTTGGAACTAAATTGTTTTTGAAGCGAGATAAGATATTGTTCAGCGGCCATTGCTCGATTGGTGTACGCATTTTTTGCATAGAGCACGCGCCCTTTAACCAAGGCTTCGCTGGCACCTTTTGCGTCTTCATATTCTTGATTGAGAGGAAATTTAACTTCGATAAAAACAGGGCCTGTAGCCTTAGGCTTTTCATCAGGTGTTAGGAGGACATAAAAAATAGCAAGAAAAGCAATTGCCACAATGATGGACATTTTTTTCTTTTTCTTTTTCTGAGGCTTCGCTGATATTTTGCCTTTTTGATCCTTTACCTCAGCGATCTCATCTGATTCTTCTTCGAATTCTTCATCCTCATCAGATTGCTCGCGCTCAATCTGCGCTTGCATTTCTTTTAAGCGCATTCTCTCGTTGTTTTCTTCAATGCGCGCCTTTTGATCAAGTTCGACTTCCGATACGCTTAATTGAGCATTGATTGTGGGAAGGATGCTAGAAAGGTTTATGAATTCCGTTTTTTCATTAACCAATTCTTCTCTTGTCGGAGCTTTTTCTGTTTCAACTTCTTTCTCTGCAGCTTTCTCTAATTCTTTTTGGAGTTTTTCTTCCTCAAGTCTTTTATTTCGAAGTTCTGTTGTCTCTTTTGTCGGTCTCTGGGCCTTCGATGGAATGACAGTTGTCTTGTCTACGTCCTCAACATTTTTCCTCGGCGCTCTACTGATCACTCTCGTTTTATTTGGGTCCTCTTCTTCTTCTTCTTCTGATTCTTCGCCCTTGCCTGACTTATATTTTCTTTCTAGCTCGGCATAGTCGACATCCACTTTGACATCTTTGCCAAATTTAAATTCTTTGAATGCTTTTATTCCAGATAGGGTCTTCTCACTCTTTGATGAAACATCCTGTTCTTCAACATTTTTTTCAACTTTGGTGATCGTAAGATTTTTCTTTTTGATATTGTCGATAAGGTTTTGGATTTCTGAAAACGATTTAATGCTTTTCCAGTCACCAATAGGAAACTGCTGACAAAGTTCATCGCCATTGATGTGACTTTTTAAAAAAAGCTCACCGATCTCTTCAGTAGTGAACGGACCGATTACTCGGTCGTTTTGAAGCCGAATTCTATACTTTACACCCATTCATTTCCGTCTATCCTACTTCAATCCCAAAAAGAGTGATGGAGCAATTCCAAACGTGAAGATAGACAATAAAATGATAACATGAACTAGCGATTCGCTAAACCGGGTTTTTATAATAGGAAGTTTCATCTTATCTGGGTTTTCAGTGAAGAGATCACTTACAAAACGAATATAGTAGGCTAAACCGACAACCGAACTGATAAAGATTGAAGTTGTCTCGATGTTAAAGCCTTCTTTAAAGAAGTTTGTAAACATCATGTATTTCATTGCAAAGCCAGCAGTTAAAGGGATTCCACCTAAACTTAAAACAAATACAGAGAGAATAACTGCAAGGCCTTTATTGCGATAAAATCCAGATGTCAAAATTCCTCGGCCATCTTCGTTTTTGTTAAGTTGTGCGAATTGGTTAAGTATTAAAATCACCCCAGTTGCGGTCATTGAGTAAACTACTAAATAACTAATCAATTGCTTTTCGTACGACTCATCTGGAGTCATACAAATCATCATCAACATATATCCAGTATGGGCCACTGAAGAGTACGCGATGATTCTTTTAAACTGTCCTTGAACGATTGCGACAATGTTTCCATAAAAGGCAGAGGCAACAGCAATGACTTGGATAATTCTTATTAGGATATCTTGAAAGTGAGGATCGCATTCTCCAAGAAGAGCTTGAAGAACTGTAATGAATTTATACCCAATGATTATTTTTGAAATGAAAAAGTTTGTAGCGAGGTTTCCTAAAGTCACGTTTGAATAAGTGTCCGCAATCCAAGCGTGAAACGGAAATGCTCCAAGTTTAAAACATGCAGTTAGAATAAAAATTCCAACGGCAATGGCGTAGAGTTCTTGATTTACAACAGTCGCACCAACGAGAGTCAATCCTCCAGTGGCGCCGAGATAAAGAGCTGCTCCAAGAAGAAAGATCGCGGAAATAATTGATCCTTGAATAAGGTATTTTACCGCTGCTTCTCGTGAATATTCTAAATTTGATGTAGCAACAAGGGTGTAACCAATTAAAGCAATTGTCTCTAAAGCAACATAAAAAGTAACTAATTCATTGGCACCTAAAAGGAAAACACCTCCCAGGAACATGTAGCTGATTAACAACGTGCTCTTCACTCTTTCAAGAGAGTTGTAGCCATTGATAAGAATCATAAGAATATTTAAAAGAGAAACGAGTTTTAAAAGGAATACTTTATTTCCGTCCAGCGTGAAGAGATCACTCAGATTAAAAACATCCTGAGTGTAAAGCATTGCAAAGAAAACTACTGATGCAACTAAACTCAATCCAAAAGCAATGTACTTTCCATTTTTCTTTATATTTAAAGAAAGGAGAGCCGCTGCATTGAGAGCGATAAAGATAATTACATTTTGAACAAATGATAAATTTTCCATTTTCTATAAACCTGAGTGAGTGAAAAAATTAATCGTGCCTTCATACATTGCAGTTACTAATTTCGGGTAAAGACCCAAGAGGATCGTTAACACCGAAAGAACGATCATTGGTGTCGCCTCTAGAAGAGATAAATCTTCAAGCGATTTATTTTCTTCATGAGTAATTTCTCCAAGTGCCGTTAAGTGATACATTTTCAAAAGATAAACTGGGGAAAGTATAATCCCTGTCGCTGCTAAGATCGCAACAACTTTATTAAGTTCATAAACACCCGCGGTAATCATAAACTCGCCAACAAATCCGCATGTCATTGGAACGGCCATTGAGCCAGCAGTGATTAAAAAGAAAAGAACAGCAAAACGAGGCATTACTTTAGCAAGACCTCCAAACTGATCCATTTTTTTCGTATGTCTTCTTGTGTAAAGATAATGAACGCCGATGAAGAGTCCTGGTGTTGAAATCCCGTGAGCAACCATTTGAAAAATTGCTCCTTTCACCGCAAAAGGATTCTGAGAGAAAACTCCCATGATAATATATCCCATGTGCGAGATGGAAGAGAAGGCCACGAGTTTTTTAATATCTTTTTGTACCCAGGCGGTAAGCGCACCGTAGATAACTCCAATAGCACCGAGGTAAAGAACGATATCTCTATAGGCATCAACTGCTTGTGGATAAAATGGAATAACAAATCTTAAAAAACCATAGATACCAAGTTTTAGTAAGATCCCAGCAAGAAGAATTGAACCCGCCGTTGGAGCCTCAACGTGAGCATCTGGAAGCCACGAGTGAAATGGAAATACTGGAACCTTTAAAAAGAATGCTATTGAGAATGCCCAGAAAATTAGAGATTGAGGAGACCAAAATCCTGAATATCTTAAATTGAGAGATTTGATCACTTCATAATTTAAGTCATAAGAACCATTAAGTTTGTATGCGAGTGCACTCATGTAGCACATTGATGCAAGCATCAAAATAGATCCTGCTGCCGTCATCATAAAAAATTTGAAACTTGCGTATCTTCTATTTTCACCACCGAAAACACCCACAAGAATAAAAAGTGGAATCAGCATCGCTTCCCAGAAGATATAAAATCCATAAAGAGAAGTTGCTAAAAGTGAACCGTTTACCGCCCAAGTAAGAGTGAATAAAAGGAAATAATATAAACGAAGTTTTTCTGTTTTAATTTCCCAAGTTGTAACAACAACAACGAGTAGAAGAAATGAATTGAGAATTAGTAGTAATCCACTCAATCCATCCATTGCAAATGTGTAAGTCATATTAAAGAAAAGTGGCATTTCAAACTTAAAGAGTTCTGTTAATGCGCCAGGATTTGGAAGATCCAAAAACATCTTTGCAGAGTATGCAAGAACAACTGTTGCACCGATAAGTGCAAACAACTTTATCGCTCTTTCATTTTGCTTTGGAGCAAAAATAAATCCAATTGCCCAAAGAAGTGGTATTAAAAATTTAATTAGAAATAATTGATCCATGTTCGTTGTCTCTTTTTACTTATCTAAATGTAAATTCACTAAAAATAAGTGTTACAATAATTGTGGCCCCAATAACGATGTAAAGGATTCCCATTTCAAGTTTTTCTGGTTTTGTTTCTTCAAGAAATTTACCGCTTCCATCTACAGCTTTTGTCACGCCCTTAACTGCTCCGTTGATAACTAGTGCTTCAACAATATCAACGAGAAAGTGTCCTACTTTATAGAGCGGTTTATAAATTACAGTTTCGTACAGTTCATCGACTTTAAATAACTCATTGCTGATAATCCACAAGCTTAAGAATTTTTCTTTTAGTCTGTCTCTCATCTTAACTTTATCGTTTTTAACGTAGATGTAGTAGGCAAGCCCCATTGAACAAAGAATAAGAACGGTAGTCACAACCATCATTACAATTTCCGTTTCTTCAGAAACGTGGTGGTGGCCAGTAGCTGCAGGTGTAAATTTTTCTACAAATGATTGAAATAATCTTGAATACTCATGCCCGCCGAAAAGGTGAGGCATACCAACATACCCAGCTGCAAAACTGCAAAGAGCAAGGATGACAAGTGGGATTGTCATAACCGAAGGCGATTCGTGAATTTCGTGACTGTTGTGTTCATCGTGCTCTTTTACATGGTGTTCATGAGAATCGTGAACATCGTGTGAAGGTTCCACGATGAAGACAAGCACCAACATTCTTGTCATATAGAATGCGGTGATAAGTGCACTGATTAATCCAACTACATAAAGGAAAATTCCATTTCCTGGATTACTGAAGGCCATTGATAAAATTTCATCTTTTGAGAAGAATCCTGAGAATCCCGGGATCCCTGCGATTGCAAGAAATCCAACCACAAACGTCCAGAACGTTACTGGCATTTTCTTTTTCAATCCACCCATTTTAAAAATATTTTGCTCGTGATGACATCCATAGATAACCGAAGCTGCACACAAGAAAAGTAGGGCCTTAAAGAATGCGTGAGTGAAAACGTGAAATAGTCCTGTTGAGAAAGCTCCAAGTCCACAGGCCATTACCATGTATCCAAGTTGCGAGACTGTTGAGTAAGCAAGGATCTTTTTAATATCAGTTTGAGTGATTGCAATTAGTGCTGCCAGCAGTGAAGTCAGAGCTCCAATCCATGCAATTACATCTAGAACAACAGAGAAATGAACGATGATATTCGAAACACGACAAAGAAGAAAAATTCCCGCTGTAACCATCGTCGCAGCGTGCATTAATGCTGATACTGGAGTTGGACCCATCATCGCATCTGGAAGCCAGATGAATAGAGGAATTTGAGCAGACTTACCAGTTACCCCAAGAACCAGAAGTAAACTTGATCCAATGAGAAGTTCTTTATTAGCTGCAATGATTGCCAAGTCTGGATGTTGAAGATCGCGAAATGAAAGTGTCTTAAACACAAGTGCATATCCGATCATACCTAGAACCACACCAAAATCTCCTACGCGGTTAGCGAGGAAAGCTTTTTTAGCAGCATCACCATTTTTCTTATGCTCATACCAAAATCCGATTAACAGGTATGAACTTAAACCAACTCCTTCCCATCCCATAAAAAGAACTAAGAAGTTTTCACCTAAAACAAGAAGCAACATTGAGAAAGCAAAGAGCGCAAAAAACGCAAAGAACTTTCCAACTTTTTCTTCATGATCCATATAACCGATTGAGAAGAATGCAATTGCACTACCGATACCAGTTACCATTAAGCAAAGAATTACTGAAAGTTGATCCATTACAAAATGGATATCAAAAACAATATTTTTGTATTCCATCCAGTCCCAAAGCTTAACGTGAACAGGTCCTGATTCCTGAACGTGAAGTGAGAGCAAGATCACTAAAATAAATGAAGTGAAAAGTCCCATAAAAGTAATAAGGCCAGCCTGAACATTGTTCAATTTGTTTTTTACTAATACTGAGTTGAGTAAAAAAGCGAGCAGGGGAAAGAAGGGAATGAGCGCTAAATAGTTCTCGTACATAAATACTCTTATTCCGTTATAATTTTAATGTCGTCTGTATAAATAGTTTGTTTTTTGCGAAAGAGGGCAATAATTAAACTTAGCCCGATTGCTACTTCACATGCAGAAATAATCATCATAAAGATGACTACTAGTTGCGAGTCAATCAATCCTGTAGATCTTGAGAATAAAACGAAAAGAAGTCCGACGCCACCCATCATGAGTTCAAGACAAAGAAGCATTGAGATTAAATCTTTTTTAAGAATCGTTCCAAGAAGACCTAAGCAAAAAAGGAAAGCTGAAAGGTAATAATAGATGCTCATTGCTTTTCCTCCACATTGTGCGCTTCAATTAACTCTTCTTCCGATTGATGTTTGTCATGAGTTGCTAAAACAACACAAGCAACGATTGCAGCAAGAAGAAGCATTGTCGCTAATTCAAATGGAAGATAGTAAACATCAAAAAGTTTTGCAAAAAGAGTCTTCATTGAATTGTCTGAAAGATTTACAGCTGAAAGTGATTCGATATTGTTGTTGATAACAATGGCAAATACTCCCAAAAGAATCAAAACAGTGATTGTTGAAGCAATTAGCTTCCATTTATTTCTTTCGCGATTGTTTGTGAATTGCTCAACATCGATGAGCATCATTACGAATACAAATAGAATCGCAATTGCTCCAGCGTTAACAAGAACTTGAACTGCTGAAAGAAAAACTGTGCCCAATTGAAAATAGATCATCCCAATCACAAGCAGGGTCATGAGAAGTGAAAAGGCAGCAACAACTGTCCTCTTCGAGAAAACGACCATGAGTGCAAACACAACGGTTAGAATTGTAAGTAGTATATCTGCGGCCATATTATCTATTCCTGAAATAAACAAAAAGAACTGTCACTATTAAATTCACAATCCCAAGAGGAAGAAGTCTCTCCCATCCTAGATTCATTAATTGATCGTAACGGAAACGTGGTAGAGTCCAGCGAACCCAAACGAAAAACCAAATCATTACTGCTACTTTAATGATTAAAGAGGTTGCTTGTAAGATCACGAGAAGAATTGGTGATTTTCCAGCGATTAATTCCATTCCAGGAAGAAGGCTATAGCCACCAAAGAACATAATGATAAATAGGGCTGACAATGCAATCATGTGAATGTATTCGGCCATAAAGAAGAGTGCAAACTTCATTGAAGAATACTCTAGGTGATATCCTGCAACGATCTCTGATTCACCTTCAGCTAAGTCAAATGGAAGACGGTTTGATTCAGCAAAAATACCAATTAGAAAAAGCATCGCTGCCACAGGTTGGTAGAACACTCCCCATTGAGGAATGAAACCTAACCAGTATCCACTTTGTTGGCTTACCATTCCGTGAATATCATTTGTTCCATAGAGAAAAATCATTGCAACAACAGAAGTTGAAAGAGACAACTCATATGAAACCATTTGAGCACAAGCACGTAATGCTCCAAGCATTGAGTACTTATTATTTGAAGCCCATCCTGCGATAAGAATTCCATATGATCCAAGAGCAGAAACGGCAAAAGCAAAGAAAATTCCCATATCACTTCTGAATACTTCTGGAAAAATTGTTCTTCCAAACGCTTCGATTGGTCCAGCAACAGGAATACACGCTAAAGGCAAGATCGCTACAACTAGAGCAACCATTGGTGCCGCTGTATAAAAAAAGCGACGAACGTGAGCTGGGTGCACTTCTTCTTTAAACATGAACTTTGCAACATCAGCAAGAGGTTGAAAAATTCCAAAAGGTCCAACGCGGTTAGGGCCTAAGCGCTTCTGCATGAAAGCTGCCCCTCTTCTTTCCACGTGAATAATCAATGGCAATGCTCCCAAAGGGAGCGCTAAGATAACAACTGTTTTTAACAGTATCTCAATCGCTGCTTCTAACATTTTATTCTTCCCACTTTAGTGCTTTAGAATTGATGACGAAAATATATCCAACCAACAGAATAACCATAAAGAAAACAAACCCAGCAATCATGAATGATTGATTAGCATTGTCTTTATAAGCAAGCGCCCACGGCAGAAGAAAAACGATTTCCACATCAAACAGCAAAAATAGAATTGCAGTTACATAGAACTTAATATCGTATTGTCTGGTTGCACTTCCAACAGGATTTACACCCGACTCATAGATATCATTTTGTCTTATGGCCTTTCTTTTTTGTCCTAAGATAGACGATATAACTAACAGAACTGCACTAAGCGTGCAGGCAATAATAAAAAAAACAACAAACGAAGCAAATTCCATAATCCCTCACTCGCTCCAATCAATTACTTGATGAAGATTTTAGCACCAGAAGCCAAGGTCATGATGCTTTCCCAGAATATTCCAAGGATAAACACTGGAGCAGTCATAACAACAATAATAAGTTGGTTTAAAAATCCAAATCCTTCTATTGTTTCATTCGACTCTTGAGTCTTAAGGGTCATCAATCTTACAATTTTCATATAGTAGTAAGCTGCGATTACTGAGTTAAGTGCAAGAATGATTGCTAGTGAATAGTACTTAGCACTTAAAAGAGCATTGATGATATTAAACTTAGCAATGAATCCCGCTTGTGGTGGAAGACCTGTTAATGAGAACATTACAACAGTCATCATGACTGCCATGAATGGGTATCTGTATGCTAATCCAGTGAAACGCTCAAAATGATCATTTCCGTATTTATCTTGAACAATACTTGTAATGTAAAACGCTACCATTGTCATAAAGAGATATGTAATCGCATAAAATGCAACCGCACGAACACCGATATCATTGATCATCACAATACCGGCCATCATTACACCTGCGTGAGAAATAGATGAGTATGCTAGCATTCTCTTTACTGATTTTTGGCCAATCGCTGTTACGTTACCAACTGTCATTGTGAGAGCTGCCATAATCATCATTAAGCCAACCCATCCAACACGAAGAGGTGATGGAGTTGCAAAGAAAATCATTGTGACTCTAACAAGAGCTGTAATCCCTGCAATTTTTGGAACCACTGCAAAGAAACTTGTAACAGGAGTAGGAGATCCTTCATAAACATCTGGTGACCACATATGGAATGGAACTGAAGCAATTTTGTATCCGATACCAGCAAAGAAAAGAACAAAAGATGGCATTAGGATAAGAAATTGAGTGTGATCTAATTTAGCAATGTTTGCGGCCATTCCTGAAAACTGAATTGTTCCAAGAACACCGAACATGTGGCTCATACCATAAAGAGCAATCCCTGAAGAGACCCCTCCAAAAAGAGCATACTTTAATCCAGCTTCACTTGAGCGCTCATCATTCTTTTTAAACGAGGCCATGACATATGAAAGAATCGAAAGAGTTTCAATCCCAAGATAAAGCATCAGCATATTGTTTGCTGAAGCCAAAATCATACCACCAATCAAAACACCTAAGGCCATAATGATAAATTCTGTTTTCAAAGTTTCATAAATATCTTTTGAAAACGAACTTAGGTAAAACGCACCCAAAGTTCCAAGAACCATTACCATCTTCATTAGTGTGCTGAATGGATCAATGATCATTGAATCGTTGAAGATTGCTTCCCCTTTGCCTGACAAATTCACAATAAGGCTGGCAAGAGTTGCAACTAAACCAATAATGGTTGCGATAAAAATATATCGTTTACTCTTTTCATCCTCAGCATAGGTTACCTCAAGAAAGATAATCCCCATCATGAGAACAACCAAAAGTAATTCTGGAATGTATCGACCAACGTTAGCTAAATAATTTAAATACATCTCAATTTCCTAGAAAGTTGCTAGTAAAGAAACCAATTGTCCTACTGATGCTTTCATCATGTTTAGGATTGGAGATGGCCAAATACCAAAAATAATTACTGCTACACAAAGTGGAGCCATATAAGCTATTTCAAGTTTTGTCATATCTGCATACCCTTTAATTTCTGGATTAACTTCTCCAAAGAACATTCTCTTGAACATCCATAGAAGATAAGCGGCACCAATTAACAATCCAAATAGAGCTAGAACTGTAATTGTTGTGTATTTCTCATACATACCAAGGAAGATAAGAGCTTCAGAAATAAATCCTGACATCCCCGGAAGACCCATAGAAGCGAACATACCGATGATGAAAATAATAGAGTAGATTGGAAGTTGTGTATAAACACCGCCGTATCCACGTGAACCATCTGGTTTAACAATCCATCTGTGGTGAGATCTTTCGTAGATAATACCAATCATGAAGAACATCATTGCTGTAGATGTTCCGTGGTTGAACATTTGAAGAACAGCTCCGTTCATACCTTGAACTGTCATCGCTGCCAAACCAAGCATTACAAATCCCATGTGAGAAACAGATGAGTAAGCGATAAGTTTTTTAACGTCCGTCTGTGCCATCGCACAAAGCGCTCCGTAAATAACGTTGATCAATCCTAACCAAGCAATTGCAGTACCGAAGTATTTTGCTGAGTCTGGGAAGATTGGAAAAGCAATTCTTAAGAATCCATATGTTCCCATCTTTAGTAGTACACCAGCTAGAATTACTGAAATTGCAGTTGGCGCTTGAACGTGAGCGTGAGGTAACCAAGTGTGGAAAGGGAAAACCGGAACTTTGATTGCAAATCCAATAAACATGAACACAAAGAAGAGCTTGCTGAAAGAAACTGTTTGCCCAAAAAGAGTAAGAGTTTGTGACGCAAATTTTCCACCAGAAAGAGCAAGAATGCTAAATGAGTTGTCCGTTTGTCCAGTTGCAAAGTAAAGAGCAACAATACCAACAAGCATTAGAATTGATCCAAAGAAAGTATAAAGGAAGAATTTAACAGCAGCGTATTCTCTGTTTTCTCCACCCCATACTCCGATAAGGAAGAACATTGGTAAAAGCATAACTTCCCAGTACACATAGAACAGGAAGAAATCTAGTGCCATGAAAACACCAAAAACTGTACTTTGCAGAAGAAGGAGTAGAGCAAAATAAGCTTTGATAGATTTTTTAATCTGTGTCCACGAACTCAAAATACAAAGCATGAATAGCAGCCCTGTAAGAAGAATCAT
The DNA here is from genome assembly GCA_037444575.1 of Bacteriovoracales bacterium. Lineage (GTDB taxonomy): Bacteria > Bdellovibrionota > Bacteriovoracia > Bacteriovoracales > Bacteriovoracaceae > Bacteriovorax. The sequence goes on along the minus strand of JBBIME010000005.1, from coordinate 152,304 downwards.
TGGAAGAGAAATACCATCAACCCCTAAGGCATAATAAATGTGGAATTGAGGAATCCATGGAATTCTCACATTAAAGGCCTGTTGCATACCTGGGACTGTGTTATCAAACTTTAAATAAAGAAAGATCGTCAGCGCAAAGGTAATGATCGTATTGATAAGTGCCCACGTTTTCATCGCTGTTGTTTTTTCTTTTGGAAATAACAAAACTCCAACTACTCCAATAATAGGCATCCACAAAATCCAGCTTAATAAATCTAAACCGTACACCGGTTAACTCCTTCTATAAAGTTACTCTTATATAAAACACTTAATTAAAAACTTAACGTCCAAACATATCCAGCAAGCACAACAATGATCACAATGATGTACATTTGGATCTTTCCTGATTGAAGGGTTCTTAAAACCACGTTCATCAGGCGTACGCTTGCTCCTGTTCCATCAACCATTCCGCTGTCGATAATTGTGTTATCAAACCAACGAGAAATAGTGAAGGCCCATCTATTTACAGATTCCCATCCATCGATAGCGTATTTATCGTAGAAATTCATATCAAATTTTGCGAGAAGGTCATTAAAAGGTAGTAAACCTTTTTGAATAATTTTTCCCACATATAGATCATCAAAGTAGTACTTGTTCTTAAGTGCTGTTGTCCATTTCGCAAAAGTTCCAGTCCACCATCCTGGATTAACTGATTTCTTGATGTACATTGAGTACGCTAAGAAAATTCCAGAGAATGCAATGATGATCGACATAAGTGCACCCATACGGTGAATCATGTGGACATGGTGAGCTTCTTCTTCACTCATTCCGTGATTAGCATCGAACTCTGCTTTTGGAAGTTCAATTTTATCGCGTGTATCTACGGCACCAAACTCTTCTGATTTGTACTCATTAAAGTGATGTAGCGTCGTAGCGCTTGGCTTATGAATTAACGTTGAGAACCATTCGTTTTTAGATCCGAAAAGATTTACTTCTCTCTGTCCTGTGAATGACCCTGAGTAGAATAAACCAAGAGTGAAAACCGAAAGAATTAAAAGAGGAATGTTTGAGTTCCATCCCAAGTGTTCATGGTGAGCGTGATCGTAAATATGGTGATCGCGAGGCTCTCCAAAGAAAGTTAAGAAAAGCATTCTGAACATATAGAATGCTGTTAAGAAAGCTCCACCAAATCCAAGTAGTGCCACTGGAATGTAAACAGGATTTGAAAGTGCCATCACAAGAGCGTCACCTAAAATTCTATCTTTAGAAACAAATCCTGAGAAGAACGGAACACCGGCAATAGCAAAACAACAAAGTAACATTGCAAAGAAAGTATAAGGAAGTTTCTTACGAAGGCCTCCCATTTGAGGCATTTCTTGGCAGTGAATTGAGTGGATAACTGAACCAGCAGACAAGAAGAGACACGCTTTAAAAACAGCGTGAGTAATTAAGTGCATGAAAGAAGCGTTGTATGAACCAACTCCAATTCCGATAACCATGTAACCAAGTTGCGAAATTGTAGAGTAGGCAAGTACTGCCTTAATGTCTGTTTGAACAAGAGCAATCGTTGCTGCACCAAAGGCCGTGATCCCACCAATCATTGCAATGAAAGGCAGTAGATGACCAAGTTCCATTAACGGGAACATTCTAAGTGATAGATAAACACCAGCGGCAACCATAGTTGCTGCGTGGATAAGTGCTGAACATGGAGTTGGTCCCCACATCGCATCTGGTAGCCAAACTTGAAGTGGAACCTGTGCTGATTTTCCCATTGTTCCCATAAAAATTGAGAACCCTGCAAAAGTCGCAAGAGGAATCCCTAGAGCGTAAAGATTGTTAAATGCTCCCGCGCCAATTGCTTTATAGATGTCGACAAAAGTAACGTTACCAACAACTGACCAGACCGCAAGAATACCAAGAAGGAAGAAAACGTCTCCCACTCTTGTTGTCATGAACGCTTTCATTGATGCGTTTCCTGCGCCTTCTTTTTCGTAGTAGAAACCAATCAATGAATACGAACAAAATCCCATCAACTCCCAAAAAATGAAAACTGATAGAAGGTTATCTGAAAGAACAAGGCCTAGCATTGCAGAAGTAAAGAGTGAAAGATAAACAAAGAATCTTCCAAAGCGCGGGTCATCGTGCATGTACCATGTCGAGAAAACATGGATAAGAGTTGCAGCTGCTGTAACCATTAAAAGCATTACAGAAGTCATGTTATCTATATAGATCCCCATGTTTACTTTAAAAACGTGAGATCCAGTACTTAGATCAAACCAATTAAAAGTTTTATGAATATGGTACCCAACTGAGTACACGTTCATAAAATCGAAAAAGATTCTTAGTGCATATAAAAATGAAACAAAGATCGCTCCAGTACTGATTGCCACCGCAAGTTTTGTGAACTTCTTTACGATGAAAGCATTGATCACGAATGCGAAAAACGGCAGTAGTACAATGGGTGCAACGGTTGAGATTGTATAATCCATAATTCTCTCTATATCCTTAACAGTTCATTAATTTTGTAATGTTGCTGCATCATCTATATGGATGCTTTCTCTTAGTTGGAAGAATCTGATTACAATTCCAAGTCCAACTGCGGCTTCAGCTGCTGCAATAACGATGATGAACAAGCTTACGATGTGGCCATCAAGGTTGTTATTTGCAAACTTTGTATAGGCTGCAAAGTTAAGTGCCGAAGCATTCAAAATAAGCTCAATTCCTAAAAGCATTGCGATGATGTTTTTTCTCGCAATCATTACCAGAATTCCGCAAATAAAAAGAGCAAATGAAATCGCTAAATATGATCCTAAACTAATCATTTCTTTCTTTCCTTGGTCTAGAGATTATCGCTGCACCAACTAGTGCACCCAAAAGAAGCACTGATGAAATTTCAAACGCTAATATATGGTCTGTCGCTAGAAGTGTTCCCAATTTAGCAACAGTTGGCTCATTAGCTGAAAGAACAGTATTTGGCTGAGCTTTTAAAATATTCGCTATAATTTTAAGAAGAACAAGTGAAGTAAGGATTCCGGCGAAACCAGCAAAGAAATAAGTCTTCTTGTTTCCCATGGCCGCAATTTTTTCTAATCCGTAACGATTTATTTTGTTTCCAGATCCACCAGTTAACATGATGGCAAACAACATTAGGATAACAACACCACCAGCGTATACAACCAACTGAGTTGCCGCTAAGAAGTCTGCACCAATACATGCGTACAATCCTGAAACTCCAAAAAGCGAAGCAAGAAGATAGATACATGCGTGCATTAAGTTTTGGCTATAAACAACAGCGAGTGCTCCACCAACTGTTAATGCTGCCGATAATAAAAAAAGTGTATTCGTAAACACAGCTCGTCCCCTTAAAACTCTCTTATCTTTATATTAGTGATGTCCTGCGACTGTCACAGCTGATTCAAAGATAAGTGAATAAATAGATTTTCCATTAAATGCATACATCCAAACTGCACATCCAATTAAATTGAAAAGTGCAACTGGAGTTAAGTATTTCCAACAAAGAGTCATTAGTTGGTCTACTCTCAAACGAGGTAGAGTCCAACGAACCCAAATTACTACATAATAAAGAAGCAATGTTTTTGTGAAGAATGATCCAAGCTCAAGTAGTTGCCCGATATTTTGAGCAAACATTGAATCAAGGCCTAGCTTTTCAACTAAGATTTTCCCTGACCCTAGATCAAAAGGAACTTTGTATCCACCAAGAAATAGAGCAACGGCTACACCGCAAACAACAAAAACTTCAATGTATTCAGCTAGGGCAAAAAGACCAAATCTCATCCCTGAATACTCTGTGTGATAACCAGATACAAGTTCTGATTCCGCTTCTGGTAAATCGAATGGTGCACGGTTTGTTTCAGCAAGAGCTGATGTGAAATAAACAAAGAAGCCCATGAAAGCGAATGGATTGTGAAACAAGTACCATTCTTGTGGAAGTCCACCTTGGCCAGAAATTAAAGTTTTAAATGAAAGACCACCGGCAAGAAGAACGATCGAAATGATTGTAATTGTTCCAGGGATTTCATAAGAGATAATTTGAGAAGCACCTCTCATCCCTCCCAGCATTGACCATTTTGAGTTTGATGAATATCCACCAAGGAAAACACCAACTCCAACCAAAGATGCCATACCAATAAGATAAAAAACACCTGCGTTTAAATCGGCCAGCATAAATCCGCTTGAGAAAGGAACAACGGCAAGAGTTGCAAAAACACCAACCATACAAAGAAAAGGAGCGAGAATAAAAGTGAATCTGTCTGCTTGAGATGGAATGATGTCTTCTTTTAAGATCATCTTCACCCCGTCAGCCAAGAATTGTAGAATTCCGTATGGACCAACACGGTTAGGACCTTGTCTCATTTGAAGATCGGCAGAAATTTTTCTTTCCGCGTATGTTCCAAGACCACCGATTGTTGCAAGAGCTCCAACAACAATAAGACAACCAATTGCAAATATAACAAATGCTACAAACGAAGTAGCATCAAAACCTAAAAGATTTGTAAGCCATGAAACGACTGAACTAAATTCTTTTGACTGTGAAAGATAGGTGACTACAGTTGAGTTCATTACTTATCCTTTGAAGCATTAACTTGAGGGGCATTAAAACTTTTAACCCAATCAAGGTCACCTTTTTTCCAGCAGTAAGCAATTCCTGCTACAAGAACTAAAGTGAAAGTTAAAATTGAAAGTAGTAGCGTTCCACCTAGACCGATTTCATTAAATTTTTTAAAGATAGCAGCTACTGGGAACATCAATGCGCTTTCAACATCAAAAACGATAAAAATTAGAGCGATAACATAAAACCTGACGTTAAAGTTTGCCCATGCAGTGCCGATTGGCTCTTCACCACACTCGTATGCACTTTCCTTTAGTTGATTGGGATGATGAGGACGAATTATACTTCCCAACAAAATTGATCCACCGGCCACAAGCACTGCAAGCGTTATTAAAATCACAACAGGCATGTAGACGTCTAGATTGAATGTCGACATCTTGATCTCCGAGATAAAAAATCCAATTTTTTAGTTTTCTTAGATTACACGAAAATATAATATCTTGGAAAGATTTTGTTTGCTCAACTATTAATCATATGAGTCACTTCAATTCACTGCTTCAAAAAATTCTCGATTGGGATGAACACAGTTCATCGCAACTCCATTTGTATGGCACAAACATGGAGCAGTGGGCTTTTGTCCTCAGCAGTTTCTTGCGAGAAAATCCGAAATTATTTTTAAAAAAGTCTCACCTGATTATCACTTCTTCAAATGATGAAGCGGAAGATTTAACGCAGTCCTTGCAAAATTTGCAGGTCAATCTAGAAATTCTTTTTTATCCGGGACTTGAGGCTTCGCCATATAGCGGTGTAATTTCTTCCGAAAAAAGTTTTTACGATCGATTCGATGTTTTAAGCCGATTAAATAAATTTAAGGCGGATAAAAACAAATTTCTTTTAATCACATCTTTTGAAGCGCTGTCCTTAAAAACACCTCCGCCGGAATTTTTCAATGAATTTAGTTTTAATTTAAAAGTCGATGACATCATAGCACCGATTGATTTAGCAAAAAAATTAGTGGGCATGGGATATTCATCGGCCACTTCTGTTGAAGAACCAGGAACTTTTGTTCAAAAAGGCCAAATCTTCGATCTTTATCCCGTTGGCTTCTCTCCGGTGCGCTTGTCCTATTTTGATGATTTGATTGAATCAATTCATGACATTAATTTAGAAACCCAGAAGTCGATTCGAGAAAATGCATTTACTTCAGTGACGATCTCACCAGCGGCCGGGATTTTTTCTACTGATGAGTTTCCCGTTACTCTTCGTGAAAACATCCCACAACCAGGGCCACAATATAAAAATAAATTTGAATTTAGAAAGGCACTTTTAGCAAGACTTTCTGAAGGCCTACTATTTGAAAATTACCCTGCGTATGTTCCACTTTTTTTTAAGAAAGCTTCAACTCTTTTTGATTTTTTTGATTTAAACGATTGCATTATTTCTGTCATAAACGCTAACGAAACACATAGATCTTTTCTTGAAACTATTGAATCGCTTCGAGTTGATTTTGAAAATGAACAAGAAAATATAAATAGTGAAAATATTTTGCCTCACTATGATCATCTATATGATTTCTCTTTTTTAAGAAATCTCGAGAAACAAAAAGTTGTGCTGATAGATCAGCTCAATTTAAGTTTAAACTTTACCGAAGTTTCAGATTCAGTAGATTTGCGTTTAATAAAAACTTCAACATTCTTTAATCAATTTATTAATCCTACTCTGCCTAAGCCTGATTACATAAAAGCTGCTTTAAATTTTTTAAAGAAGCATTTTGAGTTTCAAGGTCAAATATTTTTTTCTTCGTATAGTGATGCCTCTAAAGCTGAGATTCAGCATTTAATCGACTTGCAAGATTATCCTCGAAGTTTAAAAGATCGAATTGATTTTCTTCCTTATAAACTCTCGGAAGGGTTTTATTATGAAGGTGAAAAATTTCTCATCATAACAGATGGTGATTTATTTTCGGTTAAAAAAACAAAAGTTCAAAAGACAACGAAAGTTGATCTCGATTTGTTTGCTGAGCAACTTGCCACTTTAAAAACTGGCGACTATGTCATTCATAGCGAGTATGGGGTAGGGGAGTATTTAGGATTAGAGGCCCTGGATATCGGCGGTGATAAAACAGATTTTCTGGTTTTAAAATACGCTGAAAACGACAAGGTTTATGTTCCTGTTTACAAACTAAATCAAATCCAAAAACATGCAGACGCTCACGCTGATTTAAAGAAAGACAGCCTTCGCACGAATAAGTTTGCGCTATTAAAAGCACGCGCAAGAACTTCGGCAAAGACTTTAGCCTTTGATCTATTAAAACTACAAGCTGAAAGACAATCCTCTGTTGCTTATGCTTTTTCTGAGCCTGATCATTTATACCGCGAATTCGAACTAGCTTTTCCATTTCACGAAACGCCTGATCAGTCGCGTGCGATTGAAGATGTTTTAGCAGCTATGCAAAAGTCGATGCCGATGGATTTCCTAGTTTGTGGAGATGTCGGTTTTGGGAAAACAGAAGTAGCGATGAGAGCTGCTTTTAAAGCTGTTGAAGATAAAAAACAAGTCGCCGTTCTAGTTCCAACAACCATCTTAGCTCTTCAACACTTTAATTCTTTCACTAAACGATTTAAAGATTTTCCTGTTCGAATTGAATTTATATCCCGTTTTAAATCCGCCAAAGAATCTAAAGAAATTTTAGCAAAAGCTGAAAAAGGCGAGATTGATATCTTAATCGGAACACACAAACTTTTATCTGATAAATTAAAATTTCACGACCTCGGATTAGTTATTGTCGATGAAGAGCAGCGCTTTGGAGTTGGACACAAAGAAAAACTTAAGTTGATGAAAGCGTCCGTTGATTTTTTAACTTTAACAGCGACACCAATTCCAAGAACATTGCAAATGGCCTTCTTGGGCCTTCGCGATCTCTCTCTTATTAAAACGGCTCCTCCAAGACGTCAGTCTATTAAAACTTATGTTATTAAAGAAGATGAACTCACCATTCAAAGTGCCATTCATAAAGAGCTACAAAGAGGTGGTCAGGTTTTCATCGTTCACAACAAAGTTCACGACATTGAACAATACACGGCCTTTATTAAAGAATTAGTTCCGGAAGCGAAGATTACTTTTGCCCATGGACAAATGAGCGAGAAAGAACTCGAAGATAGAATTAACTCTTTCTACAATGGAAATTATCAAGTTCTCATTGCAACAACGATCATTGAATCGGGGATAGATATTCCCAATGCAAACACAATGATCATTGACCGCGCGGACACTTATGGACTTGCTCAACTACATCAACTTCGAGGAAGAATCGGTCGCTCTGATAAAAAAGCTTATGCTTATTTTGTCGTTCCTCGCATGAGAGAAATTTCAACGATCGCTCAAAAAAGACTTCATGCTCTTCAAACTTATGCAGATATGGGCTCGGGATTTAACATCGCTTCTGTCGATTTAGAAATCAGAGGAGCTGGTGATATTTTAGGAGCGACTCAATCAGGCCATATTGAAGCTGTTGGTCTTGAGCTCTATATGGAGCTTTTAAAAGATGCTATCAATGAAATTAAAGGTGAGAGAAAACTTCTTAAAAAAGATATCGAGATTCTCACCCCATTTCCTGCATTTATTCCAAATCATTATATTAGTGATCCTAGTGAGCGACTTAAACAATATAAGCGTCTTTCTAACTGTGAAACTCTCTCTCTTCTTGAAAGTATTAGAGAAGAATTCCAAGACGTTTATGGAATATTCAGTGAAGAACTCACTAACCTTTTTGTTGTACTTGAAACCAGAATTTATCTCCAAACTTTAGGCCTGAAATCTGTCCAAGTTGGGGGAGCATCCATCACCCTTAGGTTCGATAAGGCCTTTTTGGAATCAAATCCGGATCTTCGAGATCGCGTTGTAAATTTCTTTATCTCCAGACCGAAAATATATCAATTTACTCCGGATTATCGAGTCATTTACAACCATAAAACCGTCGTAAGTCAGAACGATTTACTCAAGTTTTCTAAAGAAATTTCAGAGCAATTAATTCCATCTAAGTGATTTTGTTCTTCCTAATTTTAAAATTCTGCTATCATTAAATTGTATAAAATATTTTTTGTAGGATTAATCAGGAATCAATGATGAAAAAATCAAATCTTTTAATGGCCGCAACATTTCTTGTTTCAATTTCAACATTTGCCCAAGCACAACAAAAAGCAGCTGTTGATCCAGTTGTCGCTACCGTAAATGGTGTAGAAATTAAAAAAACACAACTCGATCAAGCTTTTGAACAAAACTTGATGTTTGTTTCAGACAAAGTTGTGACAAAAGAAAAAGTTCTATACGACATCATCAACCGTGAAATCGGTGTTGAAAAAGCAAAACAAGAAAAATTAAACGAAGATCCAGTCGTAAAAGCAAAGATGGAAGACGTTCTTTACCATGCTAAAATTTCTAAGGATTTAGAGAAAAAGCTTCAAGGCATCATTGTTACAGATAAAGAAGCTCAAGACTATTACGCAAAAAATAAAGAATACAGAACAGCACATATTCTTTTTAGAATCAGAGTAACTCCAGAGAAAGCTGAAACTGAAGAAGCTATGAAAAAGGCGCTAGAAGTTTACAAACAACTTCAAGCAAAACCTCAACTTTGGCCAGAACTAGCTAACAAATATTCTCAAAGCTCAACAGCTCCATCTGGTGGAGACATGGGCTATCTTCCAGCTGTAAAATATGCTCCTGAATACTTCAAAGCAATTAACGGAAAAGCAAACGGCTTCATTTCCGCTCCAGTTAGAACTCAATTTGGATTGCACATCATTAAAGTTTTAGGTGTCCATGAGTGGAAAGAAGTAGATCCTGCGATCTATAAAAAGATCGTTTACGACCAAAAACGCGACAAAATGCTTGATGAGTATTTCGCTGAAAGTCGTAAAGGCGCTCAAATTAAAATTAACAAAGAATTTTTAAAGTAATCATCCTTGCGACTTGCACAGTAAAATCATATAACTTACTCTAATTGTCTTAGTACTTTTAGAGTGGGTTATATGAAATTCAAAGGTTTTTTAATTCTCTTATCTTTATTAATCCAAACTTCGGTTCAAGCTAAATTATTAGATAAAATTGCTGCTATCGTTGACGATAATATCATCACTTTATCGCAAATTGTACGTACTGGTAAAAATCTCGCGATTAAAAAAAATGTCGCTCCGATGATCTACGACAAAGAAAATTTTTCAAATGAAGAGCTTTTAAATATTGCCATCAATAAATTCTTAATACGTGCAAAATTAACTGAGATTGGTTATTCAATCACTGATGATCAAGTTGAAGCTCAAATTAAATCAAACGAAAAAAGATTAAACGTTGATCGCAAGGCCCTCATGACTTTTTTAAAACAACAGGGCTCTACGTTTGATGAGTATTTTGAAACTTTACGAGAGGCCATTGAATACAGTTATTTTATCAATCGAGTTATCTCTCCAACAATTGCTATTTCTGAGCAAGATGTAAAAAACACATACTTCAAAAAAAATATTAAAGATGCTCGCTTAAATTTTAAATATACCTTAATTGATTATGCGATTACAAAAGACCTTTCAAAATCAGAAAAAACTCAGATGGTGGAGATTGTTAAACAATATCGTATAAACAGTGTTCTGCCAGAATCTTTCTCAACAATGACGACAAGCAATCTTGATGACATGACTGAAGAGGGTATTGCTCCTGAGCTAAAAAATCTTCTGAAGCAAACAGATGAAGGAGCATTAACTTCTATAATCAATCTCAATGGTCAATACCATGTTTTCTATATTGCTAAAAAAGACCTAGTAGAATCGGAGGCTTTTTCAAAACAAAAAGAAAAAATTCGCGATGATCTTTTTGAAGCAGCTGTAAAAACCGAAGTTAGCTTATGGCTTGATCGCGAAAAAAATAAGCACTATATAAAAATCTCGCTCTAGTTAAAGGGCACAGGAAATGATCTTCGTTACAGAAGGCCACCAATCCGGAATTGGTTTAGAAATTTTTCTTAAATCATTTCTTCTTCTTTCCGAAGAAGAGAAAAAGCTTATCCGCTTAGTTGTTAACAAAAGTGATCTTAATAAAAATCTAACTGATTTAAAACTATCTCCAAAACTATTTGAAGATCTTAACATCATAGAAAATATTGAGAGCACTCCATATTCTTCAACCAATTCTCTTCTAACAGCACTCAATCTTATTGGGCCAACCGATATTTTAGTGACATTACCCACGTCTAAAGATCAACTCATTTTCAACAATGCTAATTATGCTGGGTACACTGAATTCTTTAGAGCTTATTTCAACAATAAAAATATCTCTATGACCTTTAAAGGACTCGCGCAAAACGTTCTGCTTATTACCGATCATATTCCGTTGAAAAAAGTTTCCGAAATTATCACATCTGATTTAATTATCAATAAAATTCAAATTACCTTAAATAATTTTAAAAAATATTTTTTCTCCTTCGATGAAATAATTTTTTCGGGAATTAATCCCCATGCTGGCGAGAATGGAATTCTAGGCGATGAGGAAAAGCATATCAAAAAGGCTATCGCTGAACTTGAAAAAAGTTATGGTAAAATTTTTAATGGGCCGATCTCTGGGGACACCCTTCATCATCTTCACAATCCTACCAAGAATCAACTTCTGGTTTACATGTATCATGATCAGGGCCTTGCTCAATTTAAAGCACAATACGGACTTATTGGACTTAATATAACTCTGGGTCTTCCATTTCTTCGCCTGAGTGTAGATCATGGCACGGCCTTTGAATTATATGGTAAGAATAAAGCAAATATCTCTGGGATGCTTTATCTTTTTAAAACTTGCTTTGAGGTTATGAGTGTCAATCAACGAAATTAATATTGTTAAGGCCGCTGTTCACAATCTTCAAGATGTAACGATCAGCATTCCTAAAAATACTTTAACCGTTATCACTGGGCCTTCCGGATCGGGAAAATCTTCGTTAGCCTTTGATACGATTTATGTTGAAGGACAACGTCGATATATCGAATCACTTTCTAGTTACGCTAGACAATTTCTTGGTCAGTATCAACCGCCAGAGGTAGAATCCATTACTGGTCTATCTCCCGCAATTGCCATTGATCAAAAAACTTCTAGTAAAAACCCTCGGTCAACAGTTGGAACAACAACTGAAATTTATGATTATCTTCGCGTTCTTTTTGCTCGTATCGGAACTCTTTATGATCCAGACACTGGAGAAGAGGTTAGAAGATACACCCCGACTCAAATTGTAAAAGAGCTAATTAAACTTGGTGATAAAACCAAACTTCAAATCCTGGCACCAATTCCTCATACAGATAAAGTGAAATTTAAAGATTTACTTTCAAAATTTTTAACAATGGGATTTTCTCGAGCTCGTATGAATGGTGAGCTTGTCCAAATTGATGAAGACACCAAAGCGCCAAAAGGAAAACTACAATTTGATATTGTCGTTGATAGAATTGTTATCAAGGAAGATATCGAAAAACGCCTTGCTGACTCAATTGAATATGCTTTAAAACTTGGCGAAGGCAACGTTACTGTTTTAGTTGACGATAAAAAGGAACTTACTTTTTCTGAACACAATAAATCTACAAAGGGAGACAAGATCTTTCCCGAACTAGAGCCACGCCTTTTTTCTTTTAACTCGCCAATTGGGGCCTGTGAAGTATGCAATGGATTAGGGGAGACCAAAATTTTTGACATCGATCTTATGATCTTTGATGAAAGCCTTCCTCTATTAGAAGGGGCTGTCACTCCACTTTCAAAAAGAAATTCTTTCTTGTACAAAATGGTTGAGACTATTGCTGACGAAGAAGGCATCGATGTTAGTGTTCCTTTTAAAAAATTGCCAAAAAAATTTACCAACATTCTTTTTAATGGAACTGAAAAAGTTTATCGCTATTCTTTCACTTCAGAAAATTCACATTTTGAATTCTCAAAATCTTTTCCGGGCCTTGGTGCCTGGTTAGAAAAAAAGTTTTTAGAATCTGGCTCTGACAAAGTTCGCCTGGATCTAGAAAAATTTATGAACATATCAATTTGTCCCAGCTGTCATGGCTTGCGATTAAATCGCGTTGCTCTTTCTACAAAGATTGGCGATAAAAACATTATGGATCTTTGCGTCCTCTCCATTGCCGAATGTTTTGATTACCTTCACAACATCAAGCTTGAAGGTGAGAAAAAAATTATTGCTGATAAGCTTTTAAAAGAAATCGTCGCCCGCCTGCGTTTTCTTTTAGATGTTGGTTTAAATTATTTAACTCTCAACAGAGGTGCGATGACTCTCTCCGGTGGTGAATCTCAAAGAATCCGTCTTGCCACCCAAATTGGTTCTGCTCTTTCGGGAGTTTTATATGTTCTCGATGAACCAAGTATTGGTCTTCATCAAAGAGACAATGACCGCTTAATTAAAACTCTTAAATCTCTTCGCGATATCGGAAACACGGTATTGGTTGTTGAACACGATGAAGACACAATGCTCGCTTCTGATTATCTGATAGACATGGGGCCTGGAGCTGGTATTCATGGTGGAAAAGTTGTTGCCCATGGAACTATTCCTCAAATTTTAAAAGATAAAAAATCTCTTACAGCTAAATTTCTTTCCGGTGAACACAATATTGAAATTCCATCATCAAGAAAAAAAGCTAACAAGTTTTTGAAATTAAGTGGCGCCAACGAACACAATATCAAAAATCTCTCCGTCACATTTCCTCTTGGTGGATTAGTATGCGTCTCTGGCGTAAGTGGATCCGGTAAATCGACTTTAATTCACAGAATTTTAGTTCCCGCCGTTAAAAGTCATTTAACGAATGCCCACAAAACACTTTATCAAAAAGCTAATTACAATTCTTTAACTGGCGTTGATGAAATTAAAACGGTGATCGAGCTTGATCAGTCTCCCATCGGACGTACTCCTCATTCTAACCCTGCAACATATACAGGTCTCTTTGATGACATCCGAGATATTTTTGCTTCAACTAATGAATCGCAAATTCGAGGATACAAAACAGGGCGCTTTAGCTTTAACGTTAAAGGCGGTCGCTGTGAAGAATGTGAAGGAAACGGTGTAAAGAAAATTGAAATGCACTTTCTACCTGATGTTTACATCACATGTACTGAATGCAAAGGGACTCGTTACAACGCTGAAACCTTATCTGTTCTGTATAAAGGAAAAAACATTTCTGAAGTACTCGACATGTCGATTGAAGAAGGGGCTGAGTTTTTTAAAAATCACACAAAGCTTGCAAGAACACTTACTACCCTTAACTCTGTTGGATTAGGCTATATGAAATTAGGCCAGCCCGCTACAACTCTTTCTGGTGGTGAAGCTCAGCGCTTAAAACTTTCTCGTGAATTATCCAAACGAACAAAAGGGCATTGCCTTTATGTTCTTGATGAACCAACAACTGGTCTTCATTTTCAAGATATAAAAATTTTACTCTCAGCTCTTCAACAATTAGTTGAACAAGGAAATACTCTTTTAATTATTGAGCACAATCTCGATGTTATTAAAACAGCAGATTGGGTAATTGATTTAGGCCCAGAAGGAGGAAGTGGGGGAGGAGAAATTGTCGCGGAAGGAGCACCTGAACAAGTGGCAAAAAATCCAAAGTCTCACACCGGTAAATATTTAAAAAAAGTTCTTAAAGCATGATTGAAATAACGAGTGCAACAGATGAAAGAGTTTTAGAATTCACTCAAATGAGAGATCGAGTTCTTCACGATAAAAACCTTGTTGTTTGTGAATCCGAAAAATTATTTTTGCAGTTTATCCACAATCAAAAGACTGTTTTAAAAACTTTATCCACAAAGAAATTTGCTGAAAAATATAACCTGAATTCTTCTTCAAACTTTATTGCAGATCGCTTCGTTCTTGAATCTATTGCAGGATTTAAAATTGAATTTGAAGTTTTATTTCTTATTGAAAAACCAACGGATTCAAACCTGACCGAACTCGACGATCGCATTATTCTTTTAAATGGATTAAGTTCACCCGAAAATGTTGGCAGCATCGTAAGATCAGCTGCTGGATTTAATATCAATTCCATTATCACTGACGAGAAAACCTGCTCTCCCTTTTTAAGAAGATGCATTCGTGTTTCCATGGGAAATATTTTTTCCATGAAAACCTATCACTCAAACGACTTGCGATTAGATTTAAAGAAATTGCGTGAACTGGGCTACACTATTATTTCCACGGCAAATATTGATCGATCACTAGATCTTGCTACCTATAACTTTCCCAAAAAGTGTGTGCTCATTATCGGCAGTGAAGGTCATGGCGTCGACCATGATATTTTGGATGCGTCAGATGTGATTTTAAAAATTAAAATCAATCCGCAAGTGGCCCATTTAAATGCTGCAAATGCCGCAGCTATTTTTCTCTCTAATATGAGCTTGGTTTAAATTGACATAAAAAAAGGGGGCTTATCGGCCCCCTTCTTTTTTTATCTGAATTTTCTTTTGTAAAAAAATTACACAAGGAATGTAGAGATAAGAGCGAAAATTACAAGTGATTCCATAAGTGCAAGACCTAAGATCATTGGAGTTTGGATCTTATCAGCAGCAGCTGGGTTACGAGCGATTCCTTCTAGAGCTACAGCAGCAGCTTTAGATTGAGCTTGTGTACCACCGTATACAGCTAGACCAAGAGCGAAGAAGTAAGCGATGTACTTAATAGCTTTTTCAGACATACCTGCAGCTGGTGCAGTTCCTTGTGCGAAAACTTGGCTAGAAACTAGAAGTGCGAATAGAACGAAAGCTAAGATAACTGGGATTTTCTTTGACATAAATGTCTCCTCAAAAAGTTAATAATTCGGTTTCAATTAGTGATGAGCGTGGTGTTCACCATGATCGTGGTGAGCAGTAGCTAAACTAACATAGACCATTGATAACATAATAAATACGTAAGCTTGAATAAATGAAACCAACAAACCTAAAAGCATAAACACTACAGGTACGCCAACTGGTGCCAAGCTTGAGAAAGTTCCAAGAACCATGTGGTCCCCGTACATATTTCCGTAAAGACGAAGCGCTAGTGATATTGGACGAATACAAGTAGAGATGATTTCAATTGGGAAAATCAAAATCGCCATATACCAAAGTGGTCCCGCGAAGTGCTTAAGGTAGTTAAGTGTTCCAAGCTCTTTACATCCTTTAATGTTGAAGTAAAGGAATGAGAAAACCCCAAGAGCAAGAGTTGTATTGATTGATTCTGTTGGAGGTAAAAATCCAGGAATCAATCCAATTGCGTTTGATAAGAAAATTAAAATGAAGATAGTTGCTACGAATGAGAAATATTTTGGAGCATCTTTTTCACCAAGAACAGCACGACATTGAGCCATGATGAATGATCCGTACATTTCAACGATGTTTCTAAAAGATATTCCACTATCTGGAACTACTGCTTTTTCTTTGTCTGCAACTTGAGCTCTATAAACAAGAGCTGCAACAACAAGAAGAACACAAATTAAAGGAAAAGTTAAAAGGTGTTCATAGTGATGAATACCTTGGTGATGAAACATTTCTTCGAGGCCTGTCATTTTTGCAACTTGAGATGCCCAAGTAAAGCTTTCAGCTGCTGATGCATTTGAGCTTAAACCAACTAGACTAAGAAGATTCAAAAAGAAGAATTTTTTCATTTATTTTGATCCTTTTTCCGCCCCAGCTTGATCAGTAACTCTGTCAAAACTTAGGTAGAGGACTGCTATTTGTAATACGTAAATAAGTACAGGAATTATTATCCGATTCCCCATAATTTGTACACCAAAACTTAGCGCAGCCAGTACAATTACGACCTTTCCGATGATCATCATAACCATATTTACTTTATCTACAGGCACTCCTGCTGCTGCATTTTGCGTTACATCACGAACCACATTCACCAGCATCCACTGATTGAGGCATGCCGCGACAAAAACAGCGAGCATCACCATTCTTTCGGCATTAGATTTCGCTAAAAAATAGGAGGCGATAAGAAGGACCGCTGAAAAGAACGAGTATTTTTTGAAATTAATTTTTGCGTGAGTATGCATAGTAAACCATCAAGAAAAGCATTCCGCCAATTATTGAAAGAAAAAGTAAAACTGCTTGAGTCTGAGTTAATATATGCATTTTCTTTAATTGCATAGCCCCCCAGACTGTAACAAAGATCGTTGAGGGCAAACTCATGGCAATTCCCATGATTTGAAGCCATTTTCGATTAAACATCAACGTCTCCTTGAAACACGACGCTCATAAAGAGCTGTCATTCTGTTTTGGATAACATCTCGATTGGGATAATCATTGGCAATGGAATAGTAAATATCGTAGGCCATTTTCAAATTTTCTGTCGACTCATAGATATTTGCTACTAAAAATTTAGCCTGAACGATATTTTCTTTTTTAGTTTCCCGCTTTAAATATTCTGACCAGACAAAGAGTGCTTTATTGAAATCTTTTTTCTCAAAATAGATCAGGCCTAGATAATAAAAAGAGCGAACAAAATATTCACCATTAGGGTCACTTTGAATTTTAGTCAATTGTCTGATTGCATTTTCCCCATCATTTAAAAAATAGTAGGCAAGAGCAATTTGCAGTTGAAAGTAATCATATTTTTTTAGCTTCGGAGTAAATTCAGAAAGCCTCGTATAATTTTTAATCGCATCTTTATAATTTTTTCTGTAATTGAAATTGATATCCGCAAGCTTTTCTTCCGTTTTAATAAGCCATAGAGGATCTTCTGTTAAATCCTTTACATCATTGTAGTAATAAACCGCTTTTTTATACTGACCCAAGTAAATAGAGTAAAGCTCTCCCAGCTGGTAACAAATTTTGAGTCTGAGTTCCGGGCCTGGATTACTTTTTAAAATATCTTCGTAGAGAAAAGCAGCTTTATTGTATTTTTGCTCAGTGATGTAATTTTGGGCGTCGATAATTTTGCGATTTATCGGAGGAGTAAAATCACAGGATAATAAAGAAAGGGTAGTGAATAGGATCACTACCCAAAATATTTTATTCTTCAGTCGTTGGTGCCGTTTCATTGCTTGCAGTATTTTCCGTATCCAAATCTTCATCTGGATCAATAATTTTTTCTACAGCAACAACCGACTCACCTTCTTTTAATTTAATCAGACGCACGCCTTGGGTTGTTCTTCCCATTAGCGAGATACCAGAAATTTTAGTTCTGATTACTTGTCCTTTATCTGTAATGATCATTAAGTCGTCTTTATCTGTTACTGGTTTAATATCGATGATGTCACCGTTTTTCTCTGTGAGTCTCATCGCTAGAATTCCTTTTCCTCCGCGAGATTGTTTGCGGTATTCAGAAACACTTGTGCGTTTTCCGTAACCATTTGCCGTTACAGATAGAATTTCAACAGAGTCATCAATGATTTCCATACCGATGATTTTCTCATCGTCAGAAAGTTCAATTCCTTTTACCCCTTGAGACACGCGACCTAACGGACGACAGTCTGTTTCAGCAAAGCGAATTATTTTTCCTGAAGAAGAACATAGAAGAACATCTTTTTTACCGTCAGTAATTCTAACAGAAAGAAGTTCATCTCCTTCAACAATCTTAATTGCCGTTAACCCTGACTGACGAATATTTTTGTATTCTTCAAGTTCAGATTTTTTCACAATCCCTTTTGCTGTTGCGATCATGAGGAATTTTCCTTCAGTCTCGTTTGGAGCAATCATAATATTTTTAACTGTCTCGCCTGGTGGAACCTGGATCAAGTTAACAATATTTCTTCCCTTCGTTGTGCGGTTTCCTTCAGGGATGTTGTAAACTTTTATTGAGAACACTTGGCCTTTGCTCGTAAAGACAAAAAGTGTCGAGTGAGTGTTGGCAGTAAAGATTGATGTGTAGAAATCATCATCTGCTCCATCAGCACCTTTAACTCCGGTTCCTCCGCGTTTCTGAGTGCGGTAAGTATCCATTGCCATACGTTTTACATAACCTTTATGAGTAATAGTTACGATAACGTCTTCTTGCTTCACAAGATCTTCCATCTGAATTTCATCTGCTTTTGCGATGATTTCAGTGCGTCTCTTATCGCCGAAGTTTTCTAGTATTTCTTGGAATTCAGTGCGAATAATTCCAGTGATAAGTTCGTCGCTGCTTAAAATTTCTTCCAAGCGTGCAATCTCTTTCATAATCTCGTTGTAATCTTTAATAATCTTATCGCGTTCAAGACCAGTTAAGCGTTGTAGTCTCATGTCGAGAATTGCTTGCGCCTGGATATCAGATAATTTGTAAGTACCCATCAAGTTAGTCTTAGCTTGAACAGGTCCTTCTGATTTTTTAATTAGCTCAACAATCGCGTCGATATTTTCAACGGCAACTTTTAATCCTTCTAAAATATGAGCACGCTCTTTTGCTTTTTTTAATTCGTAAACAGTTCTTCTGATTACAATTTCTCTTCTGTGATCAATAAAGAATGAAAGTTGTTCTTTAAGGTTTAGAATTCTTGGAGATCCATTGACGATAGAAAGGAAGATGATACCAAATGAAGTTTGGAGTGGAGTTGCCTTATACAGTTTATTGATAATTACTGTCGCAATTTCACCTTTCTTTAAATCAATTACTATACGAATACCTTCTCTTGAAGATTCGTCTCGTATGTCTGAAATACCAGTAAGTTCTTTTTCATTAACAAGTTCAGCAATTCTCTCGATAAGTTTTGCTTTGTTAACTTGGTAAGGAAGTTCCGTAATGATAATGCTATCGCGATCTTTTTTAGCATTATGTTCTACATCGATTTTCGCTCTAATTTGAAGCACACCTTTTCCAGTGTGATAAGCAGAACGAATTCCTTCTGTTCCATGGATTGTTCCCGCAGTTGGGAAATCCGGGCCAGGGATAACTTTCATCAGTTCTTCAATTGAAGTAGATGGGTTATCGATTAATAGAAGAAGACCATTCATGATTTCTGATAAATTGTGTGGCGGAATGTTTGTCGCCATCCCAACTGCGATACCAGAAGATCCATTGATTAAAAGGTTTGGAACTTTTGTTGGAAGAACTCTTGGTTCAGTTAAAGAGTCGTCGTAGTTTGGTTGCCAGTCGACAGTTTCTTTATCTAAATCTGCCATCATTTCTTCTGAAATCTTTTTCATTCTGATCTCGGTGTAACGCATAGCTGCTGCACTATCACCATCAATCGAACCAAAGTTTCCTTGTCCATCAACAAGTGGATATCTCATCGAGAAATCCTGAGCGAGACGAACAATCGCTCCATAAACAGCAGAGTCACCATGCGGGTGATACTTACCGATAATATCCCCAACAACTCTGGCAGACTTTAAAAATGGTTTGTTGTGATAGTTGTTAAGAGAGTCCATTGCATAAAGAACGCGTCTATGAACTGGCTTCATCCCATCGCGAACATCAGGAAGAGCACGACCAACGATTACCGACATTGCATAGTCGAGGTAACAGCTTTTCATCTCATCTTGAATAACGACTGGAGAAATATTTCCGTGGTTAATTGTGTTGTTGTTTTCTTCTGACATATTTTTTTACCTTTAAATTAAATTCTTAGATGTCCAAGTTACGAGCGTTGAGCGCATTTTCTTCAACGAATTTTCTTCTTGGCTCAACTTGATCACCCATTAAAACTGTAAACACTTGATCAGTTTCAACAGTGTCTTCGATTTTTACTTGAAGAAGAGTTCTGTTGGCTGGATTCATAGTTGTTTCCCAAAGTTGCTCTGGGTTCATTTCTCCTAGTCCCTTATAACGTTGGATATAAGCGCCTTGTTTTCCATCTTGGATAACAAATTCAGAAAATGCTGTTAGAGAATTAAATTCTCTTGTGTCTTTTTCGCGTTCAATTTTAAAAGTAGCACTGTTGTATTTTTTGATACCGTCAAAGCTGTTTACAAGATCAGCGAATTCTGGCGATCTCATGAAAGTTGGACTAACTTTGAACTTCTTAGTTCTAGATGTTGTTTTAATGCTTAGTCTTAATGAACAAGCTTTTGTTTCAGCATCTTCTTCAATTACTATGCTGTAATATTTTAATGATTGCGTTTCTAAACCTTTGAAGTACTCAAGAAGTTTTTTAACTTCTGCTTCGACTTTTGGTCTATTGGCCATGTCGTCTGATCTAAGAGCGCCATCTTCAATTAATTTTTTCAAAAGATCTGAATCGTAATGAGTGTCGTAGTATGAAAGATTTTTTCTATACATGCTTTCTTTGTTGATTAATAGCTTTGCAGTTTCTCCAGAAACTAGTTCTCCATTGATACTAATTTTTGAATCAACTGTTGCATTGTTAATCAAATACTCTTCCAGACGTTTATCGTCTTTTAAGTACGTTTCCATTTTTCCTTTTTTATATTTATAAAGAGGTGGTTGAGCGATGTAGATGTAGCCTTGTTCGATCAATTCCGGGAATTGGCGATAGAGTAGAGTTAACAGCAACGTTCTAATGTGAGAACCGTCGACGTCGGCATCGGTCATGATAATAATTTTATGGTAGCGAAGTTTGGCAATGTTGAATGTATCTTTACCAACACCTGTACCAATCGCTTGAATAAAGTTTTTAATCTCTTCAGAAGCTAACATTTTTTCATAACGAGCTTTTTCAACGTTAAGAATTTTCCCTTTTAGTGGAAGAACTGCTTGTACTCTGCGATCGCGCCCTTGTTTTGCCGATCCGCCCGCAGAGTCCCCTTCTACGATATATAGTTCACATTGAGCAGGATCTGATTCCTGACAATCTGCCATTTTCCCAGGAAGACCTGAGAATTCTAAAACGTTTTTACGGCGAGTAAGTTCACGCGCTCGTCTTGCTGCTTCTCTGGCTGCTGCTGCATCCACGGACTTTTTGATAACCATTTTTCCAATTTCTGGATTTTCTTCTAAGAAAGTTTTGAAAGATTCACCCACAAGTGAGTTAACAATCCCTTCAACTTCAGAGTTACCAAGTTTTGATTTTGTCTGCCCTTCAAATTGTGGTTCTTTTAGTTTTACAGAAACAACTGCAGTTAAACCTTCTCTCATATCATCACCCGTTAGAGCGATTTTAATATTTTTCAAGAGGTTGTTATCTTTTGCGTAGTTATTAAGCACGCGAGTAAGAGCAGTTTTAAATCCCGAAACGTGAGTTCCACCTTCAGGTGTTGAAATATTGTTTGCGTATGAAGTGATTACTTCGTTGTACGAATCAGTCCATTGCATTGCAATTTCTGCTTCGTAATCGTCTTTTGTTTGCACGAAATAGATGACTTTTTTATGAATTGGAGCTTTCGCGCGATTTAGATAATTAACAAATTCAGAAATCCCACCTTCAAAAAAGAAGTTATCTGATTTTTCACTTCTCTCATCTTTAAGCGTGATTCGAAGGCCTCGATTTAAAAACGCCATCTCGCGGAATCTATTAGCAAGAGTATCGTAGTTGAATTCATAGAATTCAAAAATTTCATTATCTGGTTTAAAAGTAACCTTTGTTCCAGTTTCTTTTGGATTTTCAAGAACACCGATTTCTTTAATTTTGTCAGTGGCCTTACCATGATCAAAATTTAACTCATGAAGTTTACCGTATTTTTTAATTTCTAGTTTTACCCATTTTGAAAGTGCGTTTACTACTGCGGCACCAACTCCGTGCAATCCACCAGAAACTTTATAAGCCCCACCTTCTTCGTTAAACTTTCCACCTGCGTGAAGTTTAGTATAAGCAAGCTCGGCACCAGAAATTCCTTCTGTAGGGTGAATGTCCGTCGGAATCCCACGACCATTATCTGTTACTGAAACAGAGTTATCGATATGAATAACAACGTTGATGTCTGTACAATAACCAGCAAGTGCTTCATCGACAGAGTTATCTACGATCTCATACACACAGTGGTGAAGTCCGCGTACACCAGTGTCTCCGATATACATACCAGGACGTTTTCTTACGGCATCTAATCCTTCAAGAACTTTAATCTGATTTGAACCATACTCAGTGTTTACTTTTGAAATAGATTCGGGTTGATTGTTTTCCAAAGCGGTACTCCTCTAAATAATTCCATTTTTTGAGAGAGAAGTTTTAGTGAATGACTGAGCCGTTCTTAATGTGAATCTTGTTGGCTCCGCTAATTCGGTCTAATTCTTCCTTAAATTTTTCGTTGGCCGTAGTTATCAAAACTTGAAATTCACGTTTTTCTAAATACTCCACGAGTCTTCGCCATCGATACTGATCTAGCTCGCCAGAAACGTCGTCAATTAGTACGATGGGGTAGGACATATATTTATACCGAAAAAGCTCTATATAGGCAAATAACAGGCTTAAATAACTCATTTTTTGCTGACCCAAAGAACAGAAATCAAAAGAATTTAAACCATCAAAAAGAAGCACGTAGTCATCTTTGTGTGGACCGTATGATGTATGACCTCTTTCGCAATCTGTTTCCAGGTTGTTAAGAAAAATTTTCTGCACATTTACGGCGGATAAATTAATTATGCGTGAATCAAGATTGATTTGCAGATTATGCTTTTCTGAAAAGATTTTTTGAAACGTCTCGCCAATAAAGGGTTCAATTTCTCTCAGGAATTCAACTCTTCTCGCTGTCAGGTACATAGACAGCATACTTAATTCACCATCAGATGCAATAATTTGTTCTTTAAACTTCGAAGGCTTCTTAGAAAGCAATGTATTTCTAAAGCGCAAAGCTTGATTGTATTTACTCAAACTCTTTTTATAAGTGTCATCCAGCTGACTTAGAAAATAATCAATCCACTCTCTGCGATCGCTGGCATTGTTGTGAAAACCATATGAATCAAATGGATTTATAAAAACGATTTTTATATCTAATTTCTTTTTAATAGGAGATCCATCTAAAAACCAAAGAATGGATTCATGGGTCATCTTAGATGTGTAGCTTATTTTGTCTAAATTTTGATTTTCAAAAACAGATGAAAATATTATTTCAGGTTTTTCACCATCAATACTTAGAAATTGTGGAAAACTTGTATTTTTACGAAATGATTTTTTTGTCGCTAATACATTGATTGCTTCAAGGATATTAGTTTTACCGTTTCCATTTTCACCAAGTATGCAATTGATACCATTTGAAAACGAAATAATATCAGGATTTAAATTTCTAAAATTTGTGACCTGCAATTTAGAAATTT
This sequence comes from Bacteriovoracales bacterium, assembly GCA_037444575.1. Classification (GTDB taxonomy): domain Bacteria; phylum Bdellovibrionota; class Bacteriovoracia; order Bacteriovoracales; family Bacteriovoracaceae; genus Bacteriovorax. The sequence continues at coordinate 128,638 of JBBIME010000005.1, read as the reverse complement.
TAAAGTTACTCATTTTTTTTAATTACAACTTAAGTGGCATGATGATGCATAAGTAATTTTGATTCTTAGAAGATTTAATAGCTACTGGACTTAATTCATTGTTAAATTCCATTCTAATTTCTTCATCTCCAAAAATTGAAAGTGTATCAATTAAAAATTTAGCATTGAAACCAATTTCAAATTCTTTACCAGAATAATGAATATTAATTTTTTCCTGTGCCTCCCCTAAAGATGGGTGATTAGCAGCTACGATCATTTCATTTTCTTTTAAGATAAGTTTCACACCGTTAGATCTTTCATTTGCCATGATTTTAATTCTTCTCACAGCATTTAAAAAAGCTCCTCTTTCAACATCAGCATGGAATGTTGTTTTTTTAGGAATGACCGCTTGATACTTCAAATATTCTTTTGCAATCAATCTAATGGCCAGAAGGTAAGTGTTATTAGCATTTAAATAGATAAAAGATTCATCAACAGAAATACTAATCTCTTTATCTGGATACGCTTCTGCAATTTTCTTAAGTTCTGAAACACCTTTTTTAGGAATAATAATCCCATTAATTAGAGCTTCAATTTTGTTATTGCTTAAATCAGTTTCAATAAGTGCTAGTCGGTAACCATCTGTTGCTACCGATCTAAGTTTTCCATCTACTTCTTGTAGATAGATACCATTTAAAAATAATCTCGTTTCATCATTTGAGATTGCATGAGAAGTTTTGTTGATAATTTCAATTATCTGATTTGAATTTAATTTGAATTCATTTCCAGATGTTCCAAATTGTAGATGTGGAAATTCTTCACTGGTATAGATCAAAAGAGTAAAATTAATATTGTCACAAGTAAGCTTTAAACTATTAGATCCTTCTTGTAGTTCAATTACTAATTCTTTATCTGGAAGTTCTTTTACAATATCAAATATATTTTTGGCATTTACACAAAATGTACCTGGTTTTTCCACATGACATTGAGTTGTTAACTTTGCTGATACTTCTAGATCAGTAGCTGATAGTTCAATTCGATTTTCGTAAGCTTGGATTTGAATAAAATTTAGTATTAATCGAGTATTTTTTTTATCTACAACACTTAGAATTTTATTAAGAGTTTCTTTTAATTCAGCTACAGGAATTCTAACTAACATAATTTTTTCCGATAAATATATTTTCTAATTTTTAACGTTATCTACAAGTGAAATCAAGCTTCACTGGGTCTTCAGACTGTGAAGTTTAGGATAATCTTCTTTCTTATATTATTTATTATTATTAATACTTTTATTATTACAGTGTGGATAAGTGGAAAATATATAAAAGACTTACAATTTCAACTTATTAACTTATTTGTTTATATTAATTACTTTTAACAACCTTTGAGCTTTAAGAGAAATTTAGACGCATATTCTTATTATTTGTCCTAAAATTACCGTCTAACTCACATTTTATTAACGGCCTTTTCACATGCTTTATTTTTTGGTCCCAAAATGGGCCATGCTTACCTGTTTTATTATTTTTATTCACAAAATTATTCACAATGTGGAAAAATTTTTGTGGAAAACTTGTTCTTCGAAGTTATTGTTTATCAAGCAAATGAAAAGAGCAAGTTTTCCATTGGTTATCCACCATTTTTTTGTGGATAACTCTGTTAAGTAGATGTGAACAGTTTTGTGGATAAGCTCAAAATTTTTCACCTTGAATATAAAAAAAGGGCCATCACTGGCCCTTTAATTATCTTTCTCAATTAAATTCTTATTCTTTATAAATTCGATTCAATCGCATTTATGTCTTTTGCCAAAGAGGAGTCCGTTTTTACTTTATCAGCAATCGTGTTTACCGCATGAATGACTGATGAATGGTCTCTTCCACCAAAGAACGCCCCAATCTCTTGTTGTTTGGCATTGACCACTTTACGGGCCAAATACATGGCTATATGGCGAGCTTTAGTGATGTCCTGGCTTCTTCCTTTTGATTTTAAATCGGCCAGAGGAATTCTAAAGTACTGAGCGGTTGCCTTTGCAACATATTCAATTGAAATTTCTTTTTCTGCTTCATTGTTTGGAAGCATTAATTGCTCTTTTACAAGATCAATTTCAATTTCCACGTTCATGAGTTCGCTAACGGCCTTAAGTCTTACTAAGGATCCTTCTAGCTCTCTGATGTTTGTTTTAATTCTTGAAGCAATTAATGTTAAAACGTCTTCAGTCACGTAAAGATCAAGAGCTTCCATTTTACGTCGTAAAATAGCAATTCTCGTTTCTAAATCTGGCGGTTGAATATCAACAACAAGTCCCCATTGAAGACGCGTTTTAATACGCTCTGAGATACCGTCAATTTCTTTAGGGCGTTTATCAGAAGTAAAGATAAGTTGCTTACCTTTATTATGCATTTCATTGAAGACATGGAAGAACTGATCTTGCGTTCCTTCTTTGTTTTTCAACTCATGGATGTCATCGATCATAAGGACATCAATTTTTTCAGTGTATTTTTTAACAAACTCATTAATTCTGTTGTTTTTCATGAGTGTGATCATTTCATCCATAAAATCGCGTGCAGTAATTAAGCACACAGTTAAATTTGGATGTTTTTCATTAATTTCATTGGCTACAGCGTGAAGAAGGTGAGTTTTGCCGAGTCCTGAATTGCTGTGAACATATAAAGAAGGATATTTTCCATTTTTGCCAGGGTTTTGAGCAACAGCTTTTGAAGCCGCTTGGGCCATATTATTTGTTGGACCAACGATGAAATTATCAAAAGTTTTCGAGCGATCGATAATGATTCCCGATTGGTTTGGGTTCATGTGCTCAATGTATTGAGCTTGGGCCTTTGCCGCCAAATCGTCTTTAGTTGGAGTAAGATCTAACGTGAACTTAACATCACTGAATGACTTATTTGAAGAAGGAGCGAATCCTCCAGCCATATTTTCATTTTGGTCTTTGCTATCAATTAGGATTTCATACTGAGTACCTAAAACATTAAATAATGCTTTAGCGATCTCTTCTTTATAAGATTCTACTGATTTTTTAATGAAAGCTGTTTTAACTTCAAATTCAACAGAGCCTTCATTGATAGTTTTAAGCTCTAAGTTGTTTTCAAAATAAGTTTTAAACTTAAGATCCGGAACAATTGTCTTTAAATGATTGAGAACTTCGTGATTTATAGCACTTAACTCTTCTTCTGGAAAAGCTTGGTTGCTAGAATTTTCTAAACTATTAGATAAATCCGTCGAAAAATGATTAAAAGAGCCCGAATTACCAAGTTTTAGGAAATGATCGAATGGAAAATCATGCGCCATTGTGTGTGCTCCGAAAGTCTGCCAAAAATTCTGTGGTGGAAAGATGTAGCATGGCCCCAAAGTTAATAGCAATAAAACATAATTTCACATTTTCTTACAACTGACGCGGCCTGTTTATGATTGACCTTTCACAAAAGAAAATATAATCGTATCTCTTCAATATTTTATTGTGTTTTTTAGAGGATAGCTAAATGAGCAAAAGAACGTGGCAACCAAAAAAATTAAAAAGATTAAGAGTACATGGATTCCTTAAAAGAATGGCTAGTCCAGGCGGGAAGAATGTAATTAAAGCAAGAAGAGCAAAAGGTCGCGCTCGCTTAACAGTATCTTCTAGTACTAAGTAATAGTTTGTGGCCGATAGTCGGTTTGAAAAAAAATTTCGCCTTCTCTCGGCCAGCGATTTTTCTGAGCTTAAAGTCGATTCTCTTTCGTTCAAAAAGCCCTCATTAATCATCTATTATAAGAGAAATTCTTTTAATCAAACTCGCATTGGTTTGAGCGTTCCAAAAAAAATTGGAAAGGCTCACGATCGCAATCGTTTAAAGCGATTGATCCGTGAATATTTCCGTCAATCTAAGTATAAGTTCTTGGGGACTGATATTCTTTTTGTTGTTTCTTGGAACCGTGAACTTGTTAATGGGAGCCAGGATCTAAAAGAGCAGTCACTCTTAAAAAACATAGATGAGTTTTTTTATTATCTTCATCGCCAAATCAATAGGGGACAATGAAAAATTTATTTATTCTTCCCATTCGATTTTATCAATATTTTATCTCGCCATTATTGGGACCGAAATGTCGCTTTTATCCGAGTTGTTCGGAATATTCAAAAGAGTGCTTTCAACAGTTTCCAATTCATCGCGCTCTATGGTATTCATCACGACGAATAATTAGATGTCATCCCTTTTGCGAAGGCGGCCACGATCCCGTTCCTAAGCAATAATTTATTGGAGTTTTTTTCATGTTAAATTCTGATCAAAAGCGCGCATTTGTTGCCGTTCTTCTCTCTGGTATTGTTCTTTTTGGTTGGCAATATTTCTTTGCTCCAAAAAATACTGAAAACACTCTTAAATCTACTGTAAAGCAAGAAGCTACTGCGGCTAAAGCTGAAGAAAAAACTTCTTCGACAGCAACTCCAGCTACATTGAGTGCTACAGGGGCAACAGCAGCTCCACAGCCAATGACAATTACATCAAATACTCTTAAAAAAGATGGATTTGAATTTAAAATCAACAATGATCTCTCTGTTACTGAAATGAAGAATCCAAATTCTGTTTTCAGCTTTGGTTCTCTTACTGATTCAGCAACTCCTCTTCGCATTCAAGTCGTAACGGACTACGGTCCAACGGATCTTTTTTTCCAAATGGAACCACAGGGACCAAATAAGCTTGTAGGAAAAAACTTAAATTACGGTGTAACATTTACATCTACAATTTTAGACAATGGACGAGTTAATTTTAATTTATCTTCTGAAAAGCCATATAAATTTCGCTTTGTTTTCGATGCTAAGGCTAAGAAGTTGGATAACGGACAAGTTCGCCAATTTGCTCTTTATAGCAATGATGTAAACCACATTGCCGTGTCTAAAGACAAAGAAGAGGATGCAACACTTAAATGGTTTGGAGTTGATTTCAATTACCACTTATTTGCACTTGTTTTAAAAGATAAAACAGCAGCAAAGTATAAAACGACTGAAGCTGGTCAAATGATTGTTGAAATTCCAACAGCGGCGAAATCTTTTACAGGTGATTTAGTTTTTACAAAGAAAAATTACGACACTCTTATTTCTCTAGGTGATAATCTTCATTTATCAGTAGATTTTGGATTTTTCGCTGTCTTAGCTGTGCCAATTCTTCGCGGACTTCAATTCATTTACAAATATATTCCTAACTACGGTATTGCGATTATTCTTCTAACAATCCTTATTCGATTGGTTACTTTTCCTCTTCAGTATAAATCGTTTAAGAGTATGAAAAAGATGCAACAGATTCAACCTGAGTTGAACAAAATTAAAGAAAAATACAAAGATGAACCACAAAAAATGCAAAAAGAGACAATGGATCTTTTCAAAAAAGCAGGCGCAAATCCATTGAGTGGATGTTTGCCACTTCTTCTTCAAATGCCATTTTTCTTTGCAATCTATCGCGTTCTTTACAGTGCAGTTGAGCTTGTTGGAGCTCCTTTTTACGGATGGATTCATGACTTAAGTATTCACGATCCATTTTATGTACTTCCAGTACTAATGGGAATTGCGATGCTTGCTCAACAAAAATTGACTCCACAAACGACAGTGGATCCAACTCAACAAAAGATTATGATGTTTATGCCTGTTGTTTTTGCATTCATCATGAAGAGCTTACCAGCTGGGCTTGTTCTTTATATTTTTGTGTCGACAGTTGTTGGTGTCGCTCAACAGGCCCTTGTTTACAGAATGGCCGATTAAAAAAAATGTTAGATTATGAGTTTTTACACTGATGATTCACCGATTATTGCATGCAGTACTGGCACTGACGCCAATACTGCAATTGCAATTATAAGGATCTCGGGTTTCAAATCACTTTTGTCACTTCAGTCTTTTTTTTCTTTTTCACTTTCTAAAGTCAAACCTCGCTATTCATATTTAACGAATATTCTTTCTGGTGATCAAGTTTGGGATAATGGTCTTCTTGTCTTTTTTCCAGAAGGTCAAAGCTATACAGGGGAAAATGTTCTTGAGCTCTCTGTTCACGGCAATCAGCTCAACGTTCAACGCATCCTAAATCTTTTTATTAAAGAAGCGGGATTTCGCTCTGCCCACCCCGGTGAATTTACCTACCGTGCTTTAAAAAATAAAAAATTATCCCTCTCTCAAGTAGAGGGTCTCGATATGCTTTTGAATGCCAATTCAAATTTAATGCTCTCCCAAGGACTCGACATTCTCCAGGGCGAGCTCCATGGCCAGTATCTTGCGCTTTACGATAGTTTTTTAAAATTAAAGGCTGCAGTTGAGTTATCGATCGATTTTTCAGAAGATGTAGGGGAGGAAGAGTCCAAAAAATTATTTAATGATTCTTTCACTCATTTTTCTAAAATTCTCGATTCTCTTCACACTCGCACCCAAGGGAATGTTTCTTCACTTCTTGCTCCGGAGGTTGTCCTCGTTGGGCAAACCAATGCAGGAAAGAGCTCTCTCTTTAATCTTTTGGTTAAACAAAACCGCTCCATCGTTTCTAATATTGCTGGAACAACTAGAGACTACATAACTGAGCTCATCCACATTGATGGGACCAATTATAAATTGGTAGATACAGCTGGAATTCGCGAATCAAGTGACGTCATTGAAAACATCGGAATTGATCGGGCCTTTGAAATTTTACAGCGCTCTTTTTTTAAAATTTTAATTATTAATCCCTTTGAAACAACTCCTGCTTATCTCGATAAATTAGCAGGAATTGAGTTTGATATTTTACTTATTTCTCACTCTGATAAAGAGAATTTTACCCACCATTTATCACTTTTAGATTTATCAAAAATTCGTTCAAATTTCTTAGCTACTGCTAGTTTTGAATCTGGTTCTATAGGACCAATGTTAAATTTTAGTTCATCTGGTTCTATAGAACCACTTTCAAAATTAATTGCCCCTATAGAACCAGCTGCGAGAGCTGCGCATCCCAGTTCTGAATCAGAGTTGCCCTCTGCCCCTATAGAACCATTTGTAAAGGGCCAAATTTCGACTAAATTTAAAGAACTAACTGCTAACTCACCGATTTTACTAGATAGACATCGTGCGTGCATAAACACATTATATTTAAAAAAGTCTGAATTTGTTAATAAAATCAAAGGGATAGATGATATTGCGATCTTGTCTTCTGAGGTTAATATTTTTTCTAATTATTTGAGTGAATTGATCGGGATTCTTTCTCCGGATGATGTACTTAATTCCATATTCTCAAATTTTTGCATTGGGAAATAGTCTTTTCTAAAAAATTATATTACTTATTCACATCCATTATTAAATGTTCTACGTGGAACAATATGAAAGATAGTTTTGATATTCTAATTATTGGCGGTGGTCATGCTGGTTCTGAAGCAGCATGGATTGCTTCGCAATTTGAATTGAAGGTTGGACTTATTTCAAGCCCGGACTCTGGACTGGCTTCCGCTCCATGCAATCCAGCTATCGGTGGAGTGGGAAAGGGACAAGTTGTAAGAGAGATTGACGCTCTTGGTGGACTGATGGGAATTGTTGCTGATATGGCCGGAATTCAGTACAGAACTTTAAATGAGTCAAAGGGTTTTGCGGTTCAATCGACTCGAGTTCAAATCGATAAAGAGCTCTATACAAAAAAAGCAGAAGAACTCCTTTCCTCTGTTAAGAATTTAACAATCATTCGCACAATGGTGAAAAGAGTTGAGAAATCTGAAGATGCATTTATTGTTAAAACAGATGAAGGAACATATTCTTCAAAGAAAATAGTTGTGACGACAGGAACCTTTCTCAATGGAAAGCTTCATACGGGCGAAGAGCAAAAGTCGGGCGGGCGAGTAGATTGTGAAAAGTCTCCTGGTCTAATTGAGCTTTTTGCAGAGATCAAAACACTTCCAAGTCGTTTCAAAACCGGAACTCCTCCAAGACTAGATAAAAACACAATAGATTTTTCAAAACTAGATCCTCAAGAAAGTGATTTTAGCACAAGAAATTTCCATTCTATGAATTCTCCTTTTGCGAGAGAGTCAATACAGGTCGCTTGCTACTTAACGAAGACAAACACGCAAACTCTTTCCATAATTAGAGCAAACAAAGAACGTTCTCCCATTTTTAATGGTCAGATCAAAGGAGTTGGACCTAGATATTGTCCAAGCATAGAAGATAAAGCCTTTCGTTACACTGAAAAGGACGTTCATCATGTCTTTATTGAGCCTGAAGGGTTGGATTTGGATTCAATTTACCCCAACGGAGTATCGACTTCTTTGCCAAAAGATGTTCAAGAGAGTTTTATCCAGACAATTCATGGTCTAGAGAACGCCAAGATTCTAGTTCATGGCTACGCTGTCGAATATGACGTCGTAGATACAACAGAGCTTTCACGTTCAATGGAATACCATTCAGTTCCTGGATTATATTTTGCTGGCCAGGTTTGTGGGACTTCTGGATACGAAGAGGCTGCGGGACAGGGAATTATTGCTGGAATAAACGCCGCCCTATCATTTTTAGGGCGAAATCCACTTATTTTAGATAGAAATGACTCCTATATTGGGGTCATGATTGAAGATTTGGTGACAAATAAGAGAGATGAGCCTTATCGCTTGTTTACCGCTCGTTCAGAAAACCGTCTTTACGTCAGAGAAGACAACACTATCTCTCGCATGAGAAAATACAGAAGAGAATTAGAATTGAATTATCCTATTGATCAATTCCAAGAAGACCTCCTTGAAGAAGTAGATCTATTAGAGAAGTTGGTTGATTCGACGATGTTTTACACTACTGTAGAAAACAAAAACTACTTTATTGAATACAGCTACGGTCCACTAGAGAACAATATCAGTTTTAAAGAACTTCTAAAGAGACCAGATAATAATCCAATTGAAGTTCTTGATCGTGAATCGCGAAGACTCGGCGTTGCTTTTAGCTTAGATGTTGTTAGAACCATTGCCATCGCTACTAAGTATGAAGGTTATATCGATAGAGCTGTTGTTGAATCAGAAAGAATTAATCGTTTGGGACGAAAGAAGATTAACTGGCAAGAGCTTGCTGATTCAAAGAACATTTCTTTTGAGTGCAAACTCCGAATAAAGACAATTCGACCTGAAACATTTGCCCAATTGCAAAGAATAGAAGGAATAAGACCTGCTACCCTAGCATACGTGGCCGGGAATATAATTTAATGAAAGAATTTAGTAAAAAATACCTAGATCTGCTTACTGGAGAATTTGCTGGCATTAATTTGACAAGAATTACTTCTCCAGAAGAATTTTATCAAAAGCAAATCATTGATTCCGTTTTACCTCAAACTGAAAGCAAAGTTTTTAGAAATGCTCTTGAGGAAACAAAGCTAATGGTTGACGTTGGCTTCGGTGGAGGATTTCCAATACTGCCCTTGGCCTTCAATAATCCAGATAAGAAATTTATTGGCTTTGAAGCGCGAGCTAAAAAGGCACAGGTGGTCCAGAAGATCGCAGCTGCGTTGGGATTAACGAATGTTTTTTTAAAACATCAAAGATTGGAAACAGTCGACTTTGATGTTGATACTGTCATTACCTTCAAGGGAGTGGGAAAAGTTAGCGACTATCTTCCAATGCTAAGGACCAATAAAACTTTGTACGTCTTCTTTTATAAAGGACCAAACTTCTATGAGCTGGAAGACATCGAGGAAATGATCGAGAGCAACTGGGAGTTGATTGAAGAAAAAGCCTATGATGTACCAGGCACTGAAGGTCGCGTGTTGTTGGGCTTTAAAAATAGAAAAGTTCTACGTGGAACAATTCAAACTGAAAAAATTATTAAATTTTCTGAGTTACTTTAGTTACAAAAACTTGTATAAATACTCATTCAAATTATGTATGAGAAGGAGTCTAAATGGCTAAAATTATAGCAATGATGAACCAAAAAGGTGGTGTTGGCAAGACTACATCGTCGGTGAATTTGGCGGCGTGTCTAGCAGTAGCCGAGAAAAGAACTCTACTAATTGATCTTGACCCTCAAGGAAACGGGAGCATTAGTATTGGGCTATCTAAAGAAACGTTTTCTCAAAAAAATATATACCACGCGTTAATAGGGCAGATCAGTCTTAAAGAAGCAATCTATGAAACTGAACTTCCATGTTTTCATATCTGTCCATCTGATAACAATTTATCAGGAGCAGAAATTGAATTGGTAAGTTTGTTTGCTCGCGAATCAAAATTAAAGAATGCCTTTAAAACTGTTGAAAAAGATTACGACTATATCATTATAGACTGTCCACCTTCGCTTGGTCTTTTGACGGTGAATGCTCTGAATGCAGCGAACTCTTATATTGTTCCAATGCAGACAGAATATTTAGCAATGGAAGGATTGGCCCAATTATTAAATACAGTTAAACTTATTCGTTCATCATTAAATCCAAATCTAGAATTAGATGGAATTTTACTTACTATGTACGATTCGCGTTCTGGATTACATAAACAAGTTGCCAATGAAATTAAATCTCATTTCGGCGATGTTGTTTTTAATACTATTATCCCAAGAAATGTGAAGCTTGCAGAATGTCCAAGTTTTGGTAAGCCAATCATTCTTTATGATATTGAATCTAAGGGCAGTGAAGCCTATCTCGCTTTGGCCAAGGAACTTATTTTGAAAGAACGTTTCAAAAACAATGGGCCATCAAAAGTTGCAGCGGTGAATATCGATTCAGAAAAAAATTCTGAAGAATTAATCATGGATATTCTACCGTCTCTTGAAAATATTAACTTTGATGGAAACCAATCATTTCAGCAATAAGCTTACGGAGTTGTTATGGCCAAAAAATTAGCATTAGGTAAAGGGATCGCTTCATTACTTCAAGAATCGACACCACAGTCAGTAATTAATCAAACATATAATAATCATTTTGCAGCACCTACAACTGAAGAAAAAGAAGTAGAAGTGCGCATTGAAAATACTCCACTTCTTGTTGATGTTGGTTCGATCAAAACGAACCCAAATCAACCTAGAAAAATTTTCAAAGAAAAAGATTTGGAAGAGCTTTCAGAATCAATTAAAGAAAATGGAATTATTCAGCCCCTTATCGTTGCCGAACTTGAAAATGGTCAATACGAACTGGTAGCAGGTGAGAGACGATTAAGAGCAGCTAAAAAAGCTGGTCTGGAGCAAGTTCCAGTTGTGGTTAAAAGAGCAACTGATCGTGAGAAAATGATCATGTCGATCATTGAAAACGTTCAACGTTCAGATCTTAACTGTGTTGAAGAAGCACTTGCTTATTATCAACTGATGAATGAATACAAACTTACTCAAGAAGATGTTGCGAAAAAACTTGGAAAAGAGCGTTCAACTGTTGCGAACTTTCTAAGAATTTTAAATCTTCCTCGACCAGTTATTGATTTACTTCAAAAAGAAGTTTTATCTTTTGGACACGCTAAGATTTTAGCAGCTGTTAAAGAGCGCGAAGATGCCATTAGACTCGCCAATGAAGCTGTTTCTAATAATTGGTCGGTTCGCGACTTAGAAAACGGAATAAAGGCTAAAAAACCCCTAAAAGAAAAAGCTGCTAGAAAAAATCCATTTTTTGATGAAAAACTTGATCAATTTAGAAAGACTCTTGAACAGAAAACGGGATATCACTTTGCCATTAACTCTGGAAAGAACGGAGCAGGTCAATTTGTGTTGAAATTCAGCAATGAGGCAGAATTTAACGATATTTATGAGTTCCTATTATCAAAGTAGAATAAAGCTAGAAAAAAATTTTAAAGAGTGGTCCTATGGGACCACTTTTTATTTCAGAAGGGTATGTTCATGGAAAGACGCCGCGGTGAAGTTTCTGCCATTATTGAAGAAGGCTGTAAGTTTGAAGGAAATTTATCCTTCAATGGAACGGCCCGAATTGCAGGAATTGTAAATGGAAGCGTATTCTCAAACGACACTGTTGTTATCTCCGAAGGAGCTATCATCAACGCTGACATCAACGCCAATATCATCATCATCGCGGGATCTGTGAAGGGAAATATTAAAGCAAGCTCGCGCGTTGAAATTCTAAAACCAGCACGTTTTGAAGGAATTATCACTACGCCAAGTTTGATTGTAGAAGAAGGCGTTATATTCCACGGAACGACAAAAATGCGCGATAAGAAAAACGTTCAAAATTCTTAGCTGAAGTAATAGTCCAGTGGACTATTGCTACCTGTTATAAACATAGGAAAAGAATGATTTCTTATTTAGAGTACAGCTAAGCATCATATTACAATTACCTTAAATTTTCTTGACGTTAAAGCCTTAAAACATTATTAATTAGTGACAAATTTTTTCACAGAAATCTATTAATTTTTTGCGAGCTTTCGCTTCTGGAAAGATCTTCTTTTGCAAAACAAATTAAGAAGACTGATAAATCGGAGTACTAAAAAACAATGGATACGATTGTTATAATTTTAAAGGCCCTAAAGATCGATCAAACAGTTCTCGTTCAATTTGGAATTCTCCTCGTTTTTTTCAATATTCTTGCTCCACTTTTTTTTAGAAAAATTCAAGAGCTATTGGAATACAGAGAAAGCAAAACTACAAAATTAGAATCACACGCACACTCTGTTTACAAACAAGCAGAAGAGCTTGCAGAACAATACAAAGCAAAAGTTGAAAAAACTCACTCTGATTCTCAACAAGTCGCTCAGAAAAAGAAAACAGAAGTTTTAAACAGAGAAAAAGAATTTCTTAAATCTGAAGAAGAAAAAATCAATGCTGAGTACGACGATAGAAAAAATAAAATTGCTAAAGAAATGTCAGAAAAAAGAATTGCTGTAATGGCTGAAGCTGACAAGCTTGCTGGCAACTTAGTTGAAAAACTTACGAAATAAGGGATTATAGTGAAATCGATTATCTATTATTCATTTTTGTTCATATCATTCATTTCCGTGGGCTTCGCAGAGGAAGCAGCGGAAGCCGCTCACCACGAAGTAAGCATACTTGATTTAAAATACCCATTGGTAAATTTTATTATTCTGCTTGCGATTCTTTCTAAGGTTGTTAAACCTCTTAGAGAAAAATTTAACAAGCAAGCTGCGGATGTTAAATCTCTTATGGATTCTGCTTCTAAAAACAACAAAGATGCAGAAGAGCGCTTAAACAACTTCCAACAAAAAATTAAAAATTTAGATTCTGAGCTAGTAAAAATTACTACTGAATACGAATCAGATGCTGCACAGTTTGCTAAAAATCAAAACGAAGAAACTCAAACAACACTTGCTCGCATGAAGCGCGATCTTGAAAATAAACTAGAAGGCGAAAGAAAAGAGCTTGTTGATCAATTAAACCACGATCTTTTAAATAAAGTTGTGGCGAGTACACAAGCTACGATTAAGGGAAACAAAGATTTCCAAACTAAAGCAACTCAAAAAATCGTTTCTGAACTTAGATAGGACATAGAATGAAAGAGCAAATTATCGCTAAAGCTTATGCCCAATCACTTGTTGAACTCTCTGAAGAGTTAAAACTTGATTTAGCTGGCGAGCTAACAACGTTAAACGAAGCAATCAATAAAAGTAACGACCTTGAAACACTTCTTTTCCTTGATGTTTTTACAGCAGAAGAAAAGCTAAGCGTTCTTGACGTAGTTATGGGCAAGCTTAACTTGTCTCAAATTACAAAAAACTTCATGCAATTCTTAATTCAAGAAAAAAGAATTGGCCTTATGCCGATGATCTTCAAAAACGTTATCGTGATTGATGATCATAAAAAAGGATTCCTTCGCGGAACAATCGAAGGAAGTGAAGAATCAATTCCATCTGATGTTAAAGAAAAGTTAAAATCTTATCTTCAACAAAAACTAGGAAGAGAAGCGATTCTTGAATACAAAAAAAATGAAAATGTATCAGCGGGATACAGAGTAACTGTTGAAGATCTTCAGTTAGATGCATCTCTAGAAAATCAATTAGAAAAATTTAAAGAAAGTGTTTTAAATTCGTAATACACCCATAAGGAACGTTGAGGTAAAAAATGGCAATGAATCCAGAAGAGATTACAAGTATTATTAAAGAAAGAATCTCAAACTTTCAAACAAGACTTCAAGTAGATGAAGTTGGAACTGTATTAACTGTTGGGGACGGGATCGCGAGAGCATTCGGTCTTAAAAACGTAATGAACGGAGAACTTGTAGAGTTCGCGTCTGGTACAATGGGAATGGTTCTTAACTTAGAAACAAATAACGTAGGTATTGCAATTCTTGGGGAAGACACTTCAATTAAAGAAGGAACTTCTGTAAAGAGAACTGAAAGAATCGTTCAGGTTCCAGCTGGTGACGCTCTTTTAGGAAGAGTTGTAAACGCTATCGGAGAGCCAATCGATGGTATGGGCGAAATTAAAACGAAAGAATCTCGCGTTGTTGAGCTAAAGGCTCCAGGGATCATCGCTCGTAAATCAGTTCACGAACCAATGCAAACAGGTCTTAAAGCAATCGACTCTATGATTCCAATCGGAAGAGGACAAAGAGAGCTTATCATTGGTGACCGTAAAACTGGTAAAACAGCAATCGCTATCGATACGATCATCAACCAAAAAGGTAAAAACGTAATTTGTGTTTACGTAGCAATTGGACAAAAACAATCTACAGTAAGACAAGTACAACAAAAGCTAAAAGATGCTGGTGCTCTTGAGTATACAATTATCGTTTCAGCTACAGCTTCTTCTTCTGCTCCTATGCAGTTCCTTGCTCCATATACTGGATGTACAATGGCTGAGTACTATAGAGATAGCGGAAGACATGCTCTAATCATTTATGATGACTTAACAAAACAAGCACAAGCTTATAGACAAATGTCTCTTCTTCTTCGTCGTCCACCAGGACGTGAAGCGTTCCCAGGGGACGTATTCTTCCTTCACTCAAGACTTCTTGAGCGCGCATGTAAATTGAATGATTCACTAGGAGCTGGTTCTCTTACTGCACTTCCAGTAATTGAAACTCAAGAAGGTGACGTTTCTGCTTACATTCCTACAAACGTAATTTCGATTACAGATGGCCAGATCTTCCTTGAGTCTGATTTATTCAACTCTGGTATCCGTCCAGCTGTTAACGTTGGTCTTTCAGTTTCACGCGTTGGTGGATCTGCTCAAATTAAAGCAATGAAAAAAGTTGCTGGTACACTTCGTCTGGATCTAGCTCAATACAGAGAGCTTGCAGCTTTCGCAGCATTTGGATCTGACCTTGATGAAGCGACAAAAAGACAGCTAAACAGAGGGGAGAGACTAGTTGAACTTCTAAAACAAGATCAATACGCTCCAGCTGACGTTATCGACCAAGCGGTTGCAATTCTTGTTGCGACTAAAGGATTATTCGACGTTGTTCCTACAGCACAAGTTAGAGTGGCTGAAAAAGATGTACTAGCATTTTTACACTCAAGACATGGCGACGTTATGACTGAAGTTTCAAATGCAAAAGAAATTTCTGGAGCAAACGAAGGGAAAATTCTAGAAGCAGTTAAAGGTTTCTTAGCTACTAAGAAATATTAAGACATACTAAGAAGAATTTAGGAATTAATAACAATGGCGAATATTAAAGAGCTTAAAAAGAAAATTAAAAGTACCAAAAGTACTTCTAAAATCACGCAAGCGATGAAGCTCGTTTCGGCCGCTAAACTTGCAAAGGCTCAGAATAATATTTTGAATTCACGTCCGTACGCTCGTGAGCTTGAATCAACTATTAAAGTTGTTTCAGCACTTGTTCAAAATTATGACCATGAGTATTTGCACGAGAAGAAAGATAACAACAAAGCAGTTCTTTTAGTTATCTCTTCTGATAAAGGTCTTTGCGGATCGTACAACTCTCAGCTTGCTAAAGCAGTGAGAAAGTTTCTTGATGAAACAAGTCTCGATGTAAAAGTTTATTTTATTGGGAAAAAAGTAAGAGATTTACTTGCTTCAACTTACAACAAAGGCAAAACATATACTTTTGCTAAAACAGAACCAACTTTTGTAGAGATGGAACATGTAGGTGTTGAGCTAGGTGAATTATTTACAACTGGTGAAGTTGGAAAAGTATTTGTTGCATACAATATTTTCCACTCTGCAATTTCATTTACTCCAGATGTAAAACAATTATTGCCAATGACAATGGACTTGGCTGAAAAAGAAGAACTGGCGGAAAAATTTCCATTCGATTTCAAGTACGACCCAAATCCTACTGAAATCTTAAACACACTTATTCCTCAAACTTATATCAGCACGCTTTACACTGCTCTTTTAGATGCAGTTGCTGCTGAACACGGTTCAAGAATGAGTGCGATGGATTCTGCTTCTGGAAACTGTAAAAAAGCAATTAGAACGTTATCAATAAAAATGAACAAACTGAGACAAGCAGCGATTACAACAGAATTATCTGAAGTAGTTTCGGGTGCTGAGTCTCTGAACGGTTAAGGGGATCACCAATGTCTGAAAATTATGGTGTTGTAAAACAAGTAATGGGGCCCGTTCTGGATGTTGAATTTTCTCACGGGAAAATTCCAGCGATCTATAACGCTCTAAAGTTAACTAACAAGTCGATCTCGAATCAAGAATGGAACCTGACTGTTGAAGTATCTCAACACTTAGGGGACAACATGGTTCGTTGTATCGCGATGGACTCAACTGAAGGTCTATCTCGTGGACTAAAAGTAGTTGATACTGGTAAGCCAATTCAAGCTCCAGTAGGCAAAGAGTGTCTAGGAAGAATTATTAACGTTATCGGTGAGCCAGTTGATGAAGCAGGCCCAGTTAACGCTAAAAAAACTTACGACATCCATAGATCAGCTCCTACTTTTGATAAACAATCAACAAAACTAGAGCAATTCTATACAGGGATCAAAGTTATCGACCTTCTAGCTCCATACGTTCGCGGTGGAAAGATTGGTCTATTCGGTGGTGCCGGTGTAGGTAAGACGGTTCTTATTCAAGAGCTAATCAATAACATCGCAACTGAGCACGGTGGATACTCTGTATTCGCAGGTGTTGGTGAACGTACTCGTGAAGGGAACGACTTGTTCCACGAAATGAGCGACTCTGGCGTTATTGATAAAACAGCACTGGTCTTCGGACAAATGAATGAGCCACCTGGAGCTAGAGCTCGCGTTGCTCTTACAGGTCTTTCAATCGCTGAATACTTCCGCGATGAAGAAAACCAAGACGTACTTTTCTTCGTAGACAACATTTTCCGTTTTACTCAAGCGGGATCTGAAGTTTCTGCCCTTCTTGGACGTATTCCTTCTGCCGTAGGTTACCAACCAACACTTGGTACTGAAATGGGAGCTATGCAAGAGCGTATTACTTCAACTACGAATGGTTCGATTACATCTATTCAGGCCGTATACGTTCCAGCGGACGACTATACCGATCCAGCTCCAGCGACTACGTTTGCCCACTTAGATGCAACAACAGAACTTTCAAGACAAATTGCTGAGCTTGGAATTTACCCAGCGGTAGATCCACTTTCATCTTCTTCGTCAATTCTTACTCCAGCTATCGTTGGGGAAGAACACTATAACGTTGCTCGCGGTGTTCAGAAGATTCTTCAAAAATATAAAGAACTTCAAGACATCATCGCGATCCTTGGTATGGATGAACTTTCTGAAGAAGATAAGTTAATCGTTCAAAGAGCAAGAAAAGTTCAAAAATTCTTGTCTCAACCATTCTTCGTTGCTGAGCAATTTACTGGTCTAAAAGGTAAATTCGTAAAGATGGAAGATACGATTAAAGCGTTTAAAGCAATCCTTAATGGTGAAGTTGATGATCTACCAGAACAAGCTTTCTACCTAGTTGGTGGACTTGATATGGTTCATGAAAAAGCAGCACAAATTAAGGCAGGGAAATAATTTTTAGGAATCCTAAGGGAATTGAGACATGAAATATTTTACAGTTGATATCCTTACGCCTTCTAAGATTATTGCGAAAGGTGTTCTTGCGGACTCGTTGCTAATTCCAACTGTCCGCGGACAAATCAATGTCCTAGAAGACCACACTCACATCATTACGAAGTTAGCTCCAGGTGTGCTAACTGTTTTTGGTGGAGCAGATTATCCAGATAGAAACTTTGCACTTTCCGAAGGGGCGTGCAAGGTTCTTGATAATAAAGTTGTGATCATGGCCAACACGGCAGAAGAAAGTACTGATGTTGATGTTGAAAGAGCTAAATTGGCACTTAAAAATGCTGAAGATCACCTTAAAAATACTGAAGGACTCACACTTGAAGAAATCGAGCACTACCAAGGTAAGGCCGAAAGAGCGAAAATTCGCATTCAGGTTGGCGAGTTCATGCGTTCACGCTAGTTCAATCGTTTTGAGTACTCATGAGTTTCTTGTGAGTACTCAAAATTTTACTTAAAAATCAAACGACTATTCAAAAAATACTAGGCAAAAATAACTCTTTTGTTGTGAGCAGATCAGGCTTTGCTAGAATTAATCTATAGCTATGATCATAAAAAAGGCCTTTGTCACAACTTCAAGTTTCATTTTATCAGCAGTTCTGCTGTCGCAATTTTATGCGTTTGAATCAGAAAGATTTGAAGCAAAGAAAATTAATTATTCAGCCTTCATTAACTTAGCAGAAAACATTAAGACTATTTCGTCGGCTTCAGAAAATGAAACAACGAAAGAAGTTACAGTTGTCACTAATGACATTATTAAAGTCATCGATAAAGAAATTACAAGCAAGATTAAAAAGTCTAGATACTCCATTCTTGAAAAGAAAATTGCGAAAAAAACAATAATTGCAAAAGCTTCAAAAAAAGCTACTGCTGAAGTTGCTGAATCTGTCGCACCCGCTGCCACTATAATGAATGCAGAAAATTTATCATCATTTGAAATCAACAATAAAGAGTTGATTAATTTGTATGCACTAGATGTAGAGAAGATGGAGTATTCAAAGTTTGAAAGAATTGCACTGAATACATCCTATAATGAGGAGATTAAAGATGAAGTTGTCACTGGACAAGCAAGCACAGAAGCTGCCCCTATAGAAGCAGATGAAGTTAAAACAATTCAACCAGCGGCAAAAAGAGAAGAAATTGCAGAAGAAGTAAAAGAAGTAAAAGAAGACGAGATGGTCATGTTTGACTACTCAGATAAAAAATCTGAAGCAATAATTTCTGCTAAACCGATGGATAAAAAGCTGTATGAAAGACCAATCTCAAATACAGTTAAAGCAGCAATTAATCGCGAAATTGGAAGTACTCCGATTAAAAGAATAATTCCAGTGGATACTCAAAAAACAACATTGGAAGAGCCTGTAAAAGTAGATGATAAAGAAATCGATTTAAATTCAGATCAAAATATTGTGTATGATTACACGAATGAGAGAAAGGCCAGTATTAAGACTAAGGCAGAAGAGGCATCTTTTCTTGCACCAACTGAAGAAGTGAGTACTCATCGAGTTCAGTATATCATTAGAGCAAAAGAAATTAATTTGAATACTCAAAAGATGAAGCAAGCTCACTCTTTTGAGTTTGTTCCAGATTATGATCGAGCAGAAAGAGCAGACGACCAATCAAATGGAGAAATCTCTCTTGGATATTCATTATCAGGCGAAATGAATACTCAAACGGGAGTGGTTCAAGCACACGGATTGATTCCTACAAGAGTAGAGTTAAATTTAGGAGCTGCAAAAGGCCTAGAAATTCCACTTATTAATGAAGAAGGGATTCAAGCGTTCTTACAAAAGCAAGGTTTAGCAGCCGAAGGCAATCTACTGATGATTGCTTTAAATTCTTCAATTGTAGATACAGAGATTGATTCAAAATTTAACCATCGCTTTTTCTTTGATAGAAATTTTAAAACACTCTCGGCCATTAATGGTGCTAGTTACGTGATGTATGCTGGAGTAAAGACAGGAAATATTCTCATTCGCTACTTATTAGACAACAAAGAAAGTTCTCAAAAGATTGTTTATGTGGGCGATGGAGAAATGTACTTTGAAGATCCAAAATTTATTAATGGCGAAAGAGAAACATTTACATTCACTACAAGAAACCTTTTAGGCCATAAGAAAAAAGAATTAGTTATTGATGGAGGAGCAATCTCTTTCTTTAATACTAATAATATTGCCAAGAAAAAAGCTTTAAACGCGTATGAAATCAAAGTTCCAAGCCTAGCTTCAGGAATGAGAAAATACTTCGAATTCAAACATCTAAACGACAGCGTATTTGTTGGTTCATGGAATGAAAAAGATATCGAAATTCCTGGCAATGAATTTATTGCAAAAGTTATGGAAGAAAACCAAGTGAACTCTCTAAAAGAGCGTTGTATGGTTCAAATAAACTTATCAAAAGATCTTAGTTCAATTACGGCAAATGGAAAAAATCGCAGCGGCGAAATGTTTGTAGAAACAAGTTTCTTAGACAAAGACGGAGCCTTTTCAAGAGACAACGCAGAAAAAGCGGAAAAAGCATTTCTGGTAGGAGACATGGAAGGACTTTTAAGTGTCAAACTTAATTATGAAGATGGATCAACGGAATTCTTAAAAACCTTCTGCTCAGAAGGCTCGTATCTAATTGAACAACTCTAAAATATTTTTATTCCCATTCTAATTTTTTAAACACTTCAAACGTTTTCTTGTATCCGGCAGTCATGATGTATTTTGCTTTTTGTGGATCAAGAGAAAAGGAGTTCGTGAAAAAGAGCTTGTAGTGAGAGTGATCAGGATAAATATCAATGAATTTGATATTGGGATTGTAGTTCAATTTTCTCTCAAGAATCGAAGTAATTTTTAATCGATCTTTTTGAGTGAAATTATTAGAAGACATATAGTCGTTAACAGTATCGATAATATCTTTTGCTAAAATTTTTTGTCCGCGAGAAGCAACAATTTTCTTTTGAACCATTAGATAAATGGCCTGCATACAAATAGCTGGAAGGCCGTAGTTAATGAGTGAGCCAACCTCATCATGATAATGATAAGGAGTGTGAGTCCAGGAGCTAATAACAAAATCACATTTATTATCAACCGCGACGTGATTAGAAAGAGTCTCTCGAATTTCACCGTCGATATAGTAGTCAATTTGTGATGTGCGAGGGTTTTTTACAGCAAAGGGAGCGTAAAATGGAGGGACACTCATGCTGGCAGCGATGGCCTGAGTGACATCAACTCCTGTGTAGTATTCAGCAGTAGAATCGTGAATAGGACTTGGGTAATTATATTTGCTGAAAATAACTTTTCTAGAGTGATCTAACTGAGTCGCTACAACAAACATGTCGGCCATGTACTCTTCAAAAGATTGAGAGAGGATGACGTGGTTTTGCATGTACTGGTTTAATCCCTCAGTGGAAAACAATCCTGAAACAGAAAGAAGGGGTTTAACCATTTGCTTAATGACAGTAGGAAATCCTTCGAATGGATTATAGAAATCAAAATTAAATGGATCCCGCGAAGGCATTTTTCGAGAGAGCATGTCAGCATAAGTAACAGGCTTAAGTGACGTCTGAGCGTTTTTGCGATTGATAGTCGCATCGATAACATCAACAGGACGAAAACCTGAAGCAAAGTAAAGATTAATCAATGAGCCAGCACTTGAACCAACATAAGTTGAAATTTCATAGTCTGGATTAATGGGCGACTTATTGTGTTTTAAGACAAATCCAAATTCTTCTAAAGCGAGAGCAACGCCAAGATGCCAAGAAGCCGCTTTGACAACTCCACCAGAGAGAACAAGCGCCGTTTTTTTATTCTTAAAAGGTTCAATATTAATATTGTGGTACATGATTTTAGGATAACACAGCTACAGATATCTTTAGAAAATCTTTAGAAGAAAAAATACATGACAACTTTAGACAACTATAAAAAGTTTCTTTCTCGGGTAGATTTGAGCTAAAATATTCAGTATTAAACGGAGTGAACATGGATCAAAATGGAATTTGGTTATCAATACTCGACTATGCAAACACAAAAAAAACGTCGATTTCAACAATTCGCAGAGCAATTAAAGCGGGCCATGTAAAATATAAAGAAGAAAATGGTAAATACTTTATATGGACTAAAGAAGTTAAGAATGAATACTCAAGAGAAAAAATAGAGCTTGCTCAAAAGCTTGAAATAGAATTTTTAAAGAGACAGAATCGTGAGCTCCAAGAGGAAGTAAACGATTTAAAAATGCTTCTGGCCGTTTATGAAAATCAGACCAATTCACAATTGCCACCGCTTCCAGAAATAGAATTATGAAAAAACTACTTTCCTCCTTATTTCTTCTTTTAGTTATTGCTTCATTAAATGCAAATGCATCTGAGTCTATGAGAAATTGCATGCTATTGCCCATCACAGATGGAGTAGATAATAAAGCTGGATACAAAGTTTTTGAAGAAATTGAAAACTACATTAAAGAAAGTAGTTGGTGTACATACAAATCAAATTCAGAGTTGATAAATATTTTAGGGCAATATTCAAAAAACCTTGAAAGCCATTTGGCCAATAAAGATGTGTTAAAAGTTATTTCTGATAAAACAAGAGCGGGAACTCTTATAAGAATTACTCTTCAGCTACAGGCAGGAACAACGGACATTAAGGCTGAAGTTATTGGTGAAAACGGAGAGGATCGCTACTTTAAAGAGCAGACTCAGTTAAAAAGTAACGACATTTCCTTAATTGCTCAAACTGTAAAAAACTGGCTAGATGTTTACGAGAAGACGATCCCATACGACGGAAGAATCAAAGGTGTTTTAGGAGATCAGTTCACAATTGATATCGGAAGAAAATCTCATATCTACAATGGTAGCGAAATCATCATTGAACGACCAACAGTAAAGCGTCAGCATCCTCTTTTAAAAGAAGTTGTCGATTTTCAGACAGAAAAAATTGCTGAAGCAAAAGTTTTTGATGTCAGCGATACTCAAGCGCAAGCAAAAGTTACAAGCTATGAAGGTCAAAAAAAATTGCGCCTGGAAGATTGGGTAAAAGCTCGTGCAACTGAAAAACAAAAAGCGGTAGAACAAATTAATTATCCAGAAAAAGAAAAAGAAGAATTTGGAAAATTGGGAACACTTGGATTATTCCTCAATATTGGAAATTCGACCACAACCCAATCGGGTGCAACAGAAAAATCTATGTCTGGAATTTTGTATGGAGCAGATGTAGAAACTGAAATATGGGCAACCAGAAACTATTGGTTTGGTTTAGATCTTGGAAAAAAATTCGGTAAATATTCTAAAGATCAAGGAACTTTTACTGTCGAGCACAATAATACGACAAACTCTACAACGAGATTAAAAGTTGGGTATAAGTATTTACCAATGGGCTTTTTCTATGGACCTCAGATTGATATTTTCGCAGGATACGCTAATTACGATTACGCTCTTAGTACAAACACGGTGGATGGTTACACCGATTTTACTTTCAGTGGATTGATGCTAGGAACGCGAGGAAGTGTTCCCGTTTTTGAATCCGTGAGAATGTATCTTCTTTTCGATTTTCTATTAACGTCTTCTTATAAAGAAAAAGTAATGATTTTTGGCGGAGAAGATTCAAGTTCAAATTACCACTTGGAATTTGGTGGACAATATTTATATGCGCCAAATATCACGTTTAGTGGAGGTGTGTCGGTTTTATCTAATAAAGCGACATTTACAGGCGCCACAAAAGAAGAGCAATTCAAAGATGTTTCTGCTAAGATAGGTACGATTTTTACATTTTAATCCAATATTGTTTGGAGACTAGAAATGAATCGTATACAAAAGCTCGAAGCAGAGCTTATCAAGCATAAAGCACTTTATTATCAAGGCCGCCCTGAAATTTCTGATTTTGAATATGATAAATTAGAAGATGAATTACGTGCTCTTGATCCCAAAAATCCGACATTGCAAATTGTGGGGACGACAACATCCGCAAGTGACAAGATTAAGCATGATAAAAAAATGCTTTCTCTTGAAAAGACCTATGTCGTTGATGACCTGGTTTCCTGGATGGATAAAGAAGAGATTCTAAGTACGATGAAGTTAGACGGCATTAGCTGTTCTTTAATTTATCAAGACGGTGAACTCTCTCTGGCTAAAACCAGAGGCGACGGTACCTTCGGAGAGAACATAACAAAAAAAGTTATGTGGATAAGTAACGTTCCTAAGTTCATAACTAATAAAAATAAAGTTGAAGTTCGAGGAGAGCTTTATTGTGACGAAGAAAGTTTTTTTAGACTTTCAAAAGAGATGACGGAAGTTGGACTTGAAAGACCTACTAGTCAGCGAAACATTGTCGCCGGACTTATGGGAAGAAAAGAGAACCTAGAACTTTGTCGCTATATTAAATTTATGTCTTTTGATTATTTGAGCGATGAAAAAATCAAACATGAAGAAGATAAATTTAAACACTTAAAGGAACATGGATTTATTATCCCGGATTATGAAATTCATAAAACAAAGGCCAGTTTAGAGGACGTCATTGATCGCGCTAGGCATTTTATGACCGAAGGTGAGTATCAAATAGATGGACTTGTCTTTACGTATAACAAGATGTCTCTTCACGATGAATTGGGCGAAACATCTCATCACCCTAGATATAAACTGGCCTTCAAGTTTCAAGGTGAATCAAAAAATACGACACTCAAAGGGATTATTTGGTCCGTTTCAAGAAATGGAATTCTTACTCCCGTTGGAGATGTTGAACCAGTGGAATTATCTGGAGCCATGATCTCCAGAGTAACTCTACATAATTATGGCGTTGTTAGTGCAAATAATTTAAAAGCTGGCGATGTAATTGAAATTATCCGCTCAGGTGAAGTTATACCGAAATTTCTTTCAGTCGTTAAACCTTCTGATAACAAGTTCTCAATTCCAGATCATTGTCCAAGCTGCCATTCAAAAGTTGAGATTGTGGACATCAGAATTTACTGTAAGAACGAAAATTGTCCCGGTAAAAACAAAGAAGTAATTCTAAACTTCATTCAAAAGATTGGCATAGAAGATCTAAGTGGAAAGAGATTGGATGAGCTCATTAATGCCAAAATGGTAAAAAATATCCCTGATCTTTATCGACTAGAGGCCAGTGACTTAATGAAGCTTGAGAAAGTGAAGGAAAAGCTAAGTAGCAAGTTGATTGAATCAATTCAAAAAACAAAACACATAGACTTAATTACCTTCTTATCTTCACTTGGTATTTCAGGTGGTGCTTATAATAAATGTGAAAAGGTTGTTCGCGCAGGATTTGATAATATAAATAAAATTAAAAATTTAACTTTAGAACAACTAATGAGTATCGAGTCGTTTGCAGAAAAATCAGCGACGGAATTTTTAACATCTCTCAGAGAAAAATTTAACCTGATTGATGAGTTAATCGATTTAGGATTTGTGCTTACTTCTCCGGAAACAAGAGAGACAAAAGTTTCGGGACTTAAAATTTGTATTACTGGTGCGCTTTCAGAAAAGAGATCTGTTATTGAAGATATGATCAGAGAGGGCGGAGGAATCATGGTGAACTCTGTCTCAAAAAATACTGACATGCTTGTGACCAATGAAACAGATCCAAACTCGAGCAAATACAAAAAAGCGCTTGAATTAAAGACAAGAATAATTACAGAAGAAGAATTATTAAAACTTCTGAAATAGGAAATTTCCAATGGCCAAGAAACTCTCGACATTCATTTGCCAAAATTGTTCTTATCAAACATCTAAATGGATGGGGAAGTGTCCAGAGTGCGGCTCGTGGAATTCATTTACGGAAGAAACAAGTATCGCGGCTAAAGACCTAAACCGCGCTCATAAAAGAACAGCGCAAGGGAGTGAAGTTCCTAAGTTGATTAATGAGATTGTTTTAGAAAAACAATTTCGAGTTGTAACAGGCATGGGGGAATTTGATCGGGTTATCGGCGGCGGCGTTGTTCCAGGATCACTCATTTTAATTGGCGGAGAGCCGGGAATAGGAAAGTCGACACTTTTAACAAGCGTAATGGGGAAACTCTCTCAAAGTTATTCAGATCAAGTTGTTCTCTATGTGAGTGGTGAAGAGTCGGTTAATCAAGTTGCAGAAAGAGCAAAGAGAGTTGGGGTCAATAGCTCAAATTTTTATATCTACAACGAAACAAATTGGCAGAAAATTTTAGAGCAAATTAATAAATTGCAACCTCGCTTCCTTGTCATCGACTCTATTCAAACAACTTCTTCGTCTGAAATTGATTCTGCTCCAGGAACAGTTTCTCAAATTCGCGAAGTGACTTACGAGCTAATGAATCACGTGAAAGCTAATGGCATCACTTGTTTTGTTATCGGTCATATTACGAAAGAAGGATCAATCGCTGGTCCAAAAATTCTCGAACACATGGTTGATACCGTTATTTATTTTGAAGGTGATCAGTTTGGCCATTATCGACTCCTTCGAGCAATGAAGAATCGTTTTGGAAATACGAACGAAGTTGGAATTTTTGAAATGAAAGAAAGTGGACTTGATGAAGTAAAAAATCCTTCTCAATATTTCCTCGATGATCAACTTCAAGGATCGTATGGTAGATCTCTAACTTGTATCATCGAAGGATCGCGATCTTTATTTGTTGAAATTCAAGCCTTGGTTGTTGAGAATAAATTTGGAAACGGACGCAGAACCACTCAAGGCGTAGACAACAATCGTCTGGCGATGATGGTTGCAGTTATCGAAAAATATTTTGGATTGCCTCTAGGCTTTAACGATATTTATTTGAATGTCGTAGGGGGAATGAAGCTTGCTTCAAGAGAGTCGGATCTATCAATCGTTGCATCTTTATTAAGTTCATATAGGTCAAAACCAATTGATTCCAGCACTATCTTTGTAGGTGAGATTGGCCTTACTGGCGAAGTGCGATCGATACCCCAAATGGAGATGCGCATAAAAGAAATGGCCCAGCTCAATTACAAGCGAGTAGTGACTTCCGAGAAAACGGCGCGTGAGTTAAAGGGCAAATATGATATTGAAATTGTGGGATTAAGAAAAGCTAGCGATATCGAGTCCATTATTAATGGGTAGAAGTAACAATTAGTTTTGAAAAATATCTTGTGCAAGCAAGAGAAGATTTGCCAGTATTTTAAAGAATTAGTCCCTTAACGAATCAAAGGCAATCTGGAGAATAAAATGAAAAAAGTTATTTTGATTTTAGTTTTAATTAGTTCTTTTAGCACTTGGGCAAATACCCTGACATGTCGATTGGTTGGAGGGATTCCCTCAACTCTTATTTTAACAAAAATGGTTATCGACACAAACAACACTGAATCGACTATCACTTTCTCGTCTAATAAGGGTGAAATGAAGTTTGATAAAGTTGAATGCACAGAAGAGCAAACACCAGATCACATGCTTTCGTGCGAACACGACAAGTTTGTCGCCGTAATTAGCATGGATAAGCCAATGCAAGGAGCGGTCAATCCTTTCGTTTACGAAGGAAAAGAACACGGTCCTTATTTCTATATCTGTTCTGAAAAATAAAAATTAATTATTTTGGTAGAAAGAGTTAATGATTTTATTCCAAAGAATTTTTTTGTCTTTGGTATATTGAAGAAGAGAATCTTCAATTTTAAATTCACGATCTTTCTGCCAAATGTTTTTCAGTTGATCAAGTTCCACAAGTTTTGCCCCAATCGCAGCAGCCAGGGCCGCTCCAAAAGCAGTGGTCTCAATAACCTTAGGTTTAATGATAGTCGTCTCAGAAATAGTGGCCTGAAGTTGCATCAAAAGATTATTTTCAACAGCACCACCATCAACTTTTAGTGTCGAGATAGGAAGACCTGTGTCTTTTTTCATGGCCATTAAAAGATCGTTGATGGATAGAGCAATTCCTTCGAGACAAGCATAGGCAATATGAGAGCGATTAGAGTCGCGAGTTAATCCAACGATAGAAGCTTTAGCTTCAGCGTTCCAGTAAGGAGATCCGATACCCGAAAAGAATGGGAAGAAGAGAATGTTTTTTAATTCATCTAGATTTTTTACTTCACGTGCAAGAGTTTCAACCTCTGCGCTTTTAGAAATAATTTTTAAATTATCGCGAAGCCATTGAACCGCTGCCCCTGCGATATAACTTGAACCCTCGAGAGCGTAGCAGGCCTTTCCTTTGTGTCTGTATTCAACAGTCGTTAGTAATCCTGATTTTGAGTACACCAGTTTATCGCCAGTGTTTAAAAGAACAAATGCACCTGTTCCGTATGTGCATTTCATTTCCCCTTCATGAAAACCGGCCTGTCCAAATAAAGCAGATTGCTGGTCTCCTAAAATTCCAGTTATAGGAATTCCATCAGGAAGAAAAGAGAGGCCTTTAGTTGTTCCAAATAAACCGAAAGAATCTTCAATGCTTGGAAGGGACTCTTTTTTCACGCCAAATAGATCGAGAAGTTCTTGGTCCCAGTTGGTCGTTTTTAAATTCATCAGCATTGTTCGAGACGCGTTTGAAGCATCGGTCTTATGTGATGTGTGTCCAGATAATTTATAAAGTAGGAAGGTATCGATTGTTCCAAAGAGCAAATCGTTTTTTTCGTTAGCGTCTTTTACTGTAGAGTTATTTTTTAAAAACCAATTCATTTTTGTGGCAGAAAAATATGGGTCAATCGGAAGACCTGTTAACGTCTTAATTTTTTCTGTAAGGCCAGAGCGAGAATTTAATTCATGACAGAATTCAGAAGTTCTTCGGTCTTGCCAAACAATGGCGTTGGCAAGAGGGGTACCCGCGCGATTAAACGCACAAGTTGTTTCACGTTGGTTAGTAATCCCGATGGCGATAATTTGTGAGCCTTGAACATTGTGTGAGCGGAGAAGTTCACGAGTCGTGAACTCAACAGTAGACCAAATATCATTGAGGTTGTGCTCAACCCAAGACGGTTTGGGAAAAATTTGTGGATATTCTTTGTTAACTTTTCCAATGAAGAGAAAAGTCTCTGCATCAATTAAACAAGCTGTCGTTCCAGTCGTTCCCTGGTCAATGGAAAGGATGTATTTCATAAGGCCTCACTAGTTTAGGGCAAAGTCACTTCGCTGCCATTTGGAGCAGCAATAATTCTAAGCATATATTCCCAGCGAGTCCCGACGTGGGTGGAAAAACCTCGCATAAAAGTAAAAGAGATAGTAACCAACAAAACGAGGAGGAAAATAAATTCAATAAATGTCTGACCTTTTTGGTCTTTCAGTGGGTTCTCTTTTGGTGAAGTCATAGTATAATTCTAAAGAGATTAGAGGTGATCACAATGAAGAAATTTTTACCAGTAATAGTATTTGTCATGGTTTTTTCTGCTTTTATCGCAGGCCAAGTTGGTCTGCAAACGCTCACAGCGGGGACAACGAGTAAGACCGATACTCAATATGAGCTATACGAAAATCTTTTTTTGAAAGGACAATTCGAAACAATCACTGGGAAAAAAATTGAGAACACCAAAACGAAGGCTCCAATTGCGATTTATAATTTCTGGGCTTCATGGTGCAATCCATGCTTAGAAGAGATGCCTTCATTAATCGCGATGAAAAACAAATTCAAAGATGATGAAGTTCAAGTCTTGGCCTTCAATACGGATGAAGATGATCAATTAAAAAACATTCACAAAGTTTTAAAAAAATTAAATATTAAAAATGAGTTGAATATTATTGCTGATAGAAATACTAAGATTGCTGAAAGTTTTAAATTTACTGCGATTCCTGTAACGATCATTTTTAATAGAGGAAAAGTGGTTCATTTCAGCAATGGACCAATGGATTTTAATTCTTCTGAAATGATTGAGAAAATGAAGAAGTGGATTAAAGGCCAGTAGCCGCACACGGAATGTATTTTACGATTTGAATGGTTCCTGCCTTCTCTAAAGCTTTAGCATCACATTCTGTGTAATCTTTCCCGTCACTCCCGCAAACCATATAAGGATATGAAGCACAATCGCAATGACCTTGGTTGACAACTGTCGCATTAAAGCATTGAGCGAGGCAAGCATTATCAAAATCAGAATTAACCCCGTGCCGATCTTTCGCGCATACGGGAGTATAGGAAGAGTTACAGGCGCAAGCTTGGCCAGTTTGTCCAAGGGCACTTGTCTGTGTTGCCAAATTTTTTGATTTAAGCTTGTCGACTCCACAGGAAGTGAGAAGAAAAAGAATTGTGAATAAGAAAAAACTTATTTTCATACGAGCTTAATCGGAACACTATTTCAAAAGTTAAGTATAATTAAAAAACCAAACAAAAAAACTCAGGTTAATTCGCCAGATTCTTGCCCCAATTATAGGTAATTCGATCAATAGAATCAGTGTTAAAGACTGTAAAACGAGGTCTAAGGCCTGGAATAATTGCACCCTGATTTTTTAATCCAACAGCGTGGGCAGCATTCATTGTAATTGCACACCAAAGCTCAGCTTGACTCATTTTATACATCGGAGCAGCGATTGAAGTGAGCATGATTAAGTTGTCGCAGTGGCATGATCCTGGATTGTAATCAGAAGCGATAGCGACTTTTGCTCCAGCGTCTAAAAGTGCGCGAGCATTAGCTTTTTCTTTTCCTAAAAAGAGTCCTGTTCCCGGAAGAACAGTTGCAACTGTGTTGGATTTTGCAAGTGCAAGAATTCCATCTTCAGATGTTCTTAAAAGATGATCAGCAGAAAGTGCTTCGTATTTAGTCGCAAGCACAGCACCCTTATTATCGTTAAATTCATCGGCGTGAATTTTTACATTGATGTTCCATCTCTTTGCTCTTTCAAATAAAGAGACAACATCTTCATGAGAAAAATAATTTTGTTCATGAAAGATATCTACACAATCTAAAATTTGCTCTTCTCCTAATTTGTCTAATAAAGGTAAAACAACTTCTTTCAAGTATTCATAAGAAGAAGAAAATTCTTTTGGTACCGCATGGGCAGCCATAAAAGTATTGATAATTTGAATATCAGGACGAACGAGATTTTTTAAATCGTGAATGACATGCGAGAGCTCATATTCTTTTTCAAAAGTTAGACCATAACCAGATTTAACTTCGATTGTCCCAACTCCATAAGAGCGGATTGTTTTTGCTCTTTGAGTAGCAATTTTTAATAATTCATTTCGAGTGAGTTTTTGAGTTCCTGTCATGGAGTTTAAAATTCCTCCACCAGCAGCTGCAATTTCTTCGTAGCTTGCCCCATTTAAGCGCATTGAATATTCATGCGCGCGATCTCCACCAAAAACAAGGTGTGTGTGCGAATCGACAATTTCGGGCACACAAACTTTTCCAGAGACATCAATCTCGGGATAATCTTTTTCCATAAATTCTTCTGGCAAATCTTTGTCAGCTCCGGCCCAAAGAATTTTCTCATTATCAAAAACAATTGAAGCATTTTTTATAATGCCGAGATCGGATGCTTTTAAGTGTCGTCCATCTTTTTGATGAGCGCCTGAAAGTGTAGCAATCTCTGAAAATTTTTTAAAAATTTTAATTGTCATGGTTATAAGCTTGGAAATTTAATATTCGTTTTACCGGTCCAGTTTTTTGCAATCTCGTAACCTGCGTCGGCGTGACGAGCAATTCCCATTCCCGGATCTGAATTTAATACGCGAGATAATCTCTCATCCATATCTTTTGATCCATCAGCGCAAATAACCATTCCTGCGTGTTGAGAGTATCCAATACCAACTCCACCACCGTGGTGAAAAGAAGTCCATGAAGCGCCATTCATTGTGTTGATCATTAAATTTAAAAGAGACCAGTCACTAACAGCATCTGTTCCATCAAGCATTCCTTCTGTTTCTCTATTTGGACTTGTAACTGAACCACAATCTAAGTGATCGCGTCCGATAACGATTGGAGCCTTAACTTTTCCTTCTCGAACTAGTTTGTTAAATAAAAGTCCCGCCTTTTCACGGTCTCCATATTTAAGCCAGCAAATTCTTGCAGGAAGACCTTGAAACGAAATCATCTCTTGGGCCTTATTAAGCCAGTTGTGTAGTTTTTTATTCTCAGGAAATAATTCCTTAAGGGCGTTATCTGTTACGCGAATATCTTCCGGGTCACCAGAGAGAGCAACCCATCTAAAAGGTCCTGAACCTTGGCAGAAAAGTGGTCTGATGTAGGCCGGAACAAATCCAAGGAAGTCATAGGCGTTCGTTACGCCTGCTATTTTTGCTCCTTCTCTAAGATTGTTTCCGTAGTCAAAAACGTGTGAACCAATTTTTTGGAAAGCAAGCATCGCTTTTACGTGCTCACCCATCGTGAGATATGAAAGCTCTGTGTATTTTTTAGGATCTGATTTTCTAAGAGCTAAAGCTTCTTCAACGCTCATTTTGTTTGGAACATAACCATTAAGAGGATCGTGAGCAGATGTTTGATCTGTTACTAGATCAGGAACAATACCCTTATCTAAAACGTATTTGAAGAAGTCCGCGGCGTTTCCAACAACACCAATGGAAATTGCTTTTTTAGAAGCCCGTGATTTTAGTGCGAGATCAATAGCTTCATCAAAAGTGTTGCAAAGGACATCGAGATATTTTGTCTTTAATCTTTTTTCAATTCGCCATTTTTCTACGTCACAAGCAAGACAAACACCATTTGCCATTTTTACAGCAAGAGGTTGAGCTCCTCCCATTCCTCCGATTCCAGCAGTTAAAACCAATTTGCCAGTAAGGTCAGATCCTTCACCGTAATGTTTTTCAGCCGCGGCCATAAATGTTTCATAAGTTCCTTGAAGAATACCTTGAGAGCCAATGTAGATCCAAGAGCCAGCAGTCATCTGGCCATACATCATAAGGCCTTCATCTTTTAATTTATTGAAGTGCTCCCACGTTGCCCAGTGAGGAACAAGGTTTGAATTGGCAATTAAAACGCGCGGGCCATGTGAATGCGATGGCATAACAGCAACAGGCTTTCCTGATTGAACAAGAAGCGTTTCATTGTTTTCTAAATTTTTTAAAGCATCGATAATATCAAAAAGAGCTTTGTGATTTCTCGCAGCCTGTCCGTTACCACCGTAGACAATGAGATTATCTCTATCTTCAGCAACATCGGGATGAAGATTGTTTAATAAACAGCGAAGAGCGGCTTCTTGATGCCATCCCTTACAAGTTAAGGTTGATCCTGTTGGAGGAAGGGGGATTGGTTTTGTCATATATTCACCAAGGAAAATTAATATTTGGATAACTTTATTGAAATAAACGACAAAATTCAACACACAGAGGGAAAAATTTGCTCTCTTTGGGATATTCTTATGAATTTACCAAAAAAATAACTCTAAATACCGAATAGCCATAGTGGAGAATTATCTATGAATAAAATTATGAGCTTAATTTTATTGATATCAATTTCGGCTAAATCAGAAGAACAAAATGGTTGTGCAACAAAACCTGCTAAGTCTGAATTAGCTTTATTGTCTATTGTCGATCAGAAATCAAAAACAATAGAACTTGAGAAGCTTGCCAAGGAAAATAACGATCACGTCATTGAGTTTAATGTCGAGCCCGTTAAAAAAACTTGCTCTACTGTTAGTTATAAATTTCCAGAAATAAAAATGAGCCCAAACGACTCTGTTTATTTTCACATCCCGCTTGAACTTAGAGAAAGAGGGGTTCGATTTATGGTTCTGGGGCATCGGCAACTTCCTGGACAAGATAATGTTCCCGGGCAATGGGATGATAAACCGGGGCTTAGTTCTGTACAGGTACATTCACAAAATGGATGGAGCTATTGGAATGGTCCCTCAAGTGGCAAGAATGGAGCAAAGTTCGCTGAAATTAGGGGCGATGCTGAAATTGAAAATTTATATAACTGGGATACATATGGGCACGTAAATTTAAAAACAGGAGAAGTGTCAAAAGAAATGCTAAAGCCTGATGCAATGAAGGTAACTTCGGTTGGAACAGATAGTGTCTTGCTAAGCGAACTTACTCTGAAGGTTTCACCAATGCCCGAGACGAGCAAGGTTGAAAAAATATACTCCGATGGAACAGCATTTACTCCAGAGAATCCTAATCACAAGTACACCTTGGGTGGTGGACAAAAATTTAAAGGAAAATTTCCTGGGGCCAAAGAAATTTATGGAGCTAAAACGTTAAACATTCCTCTAAGGGCCGGAGCGAAGCTTACGAGCGTTGATGTTGCTTGTGGCGATTCACATTCCGATGGTGTTCAAAATTCAGACGGTGGTTGGGGAACTCAAGGTTGGGCAAAACTAAATATTGGAATAAAAAAGCTTGATGGTTCAATACGCTGGATGATGAATCATGAAAATGTTCCACCAGAAGGAGTACTAATGACGTCTCCGGAAGATTGCGATGAAAAAATTGAGACAGGATCGGAATTAATAATCAGTTCAGATGGGGACACAACATATGTAATGGGTGTTCATGTTGGATACAGGTAAGAAAAGAAATAAATAATATGAAGTCATATTCATAAGAGGCGTAGCTTGAAAACAATTTACTTTGTATTTTTACTATTGTTATCAAATTTATCTATGGCAGAGGAAGTTCCCTGTGCCGATGGAGTCGTTGGGATTTCAAATGAATCAGTAAACATGATTCAAGCGATGAAGCCCATTCTTGGTAAAATACCTGCCTATTGTAGAGACATGGACTTGCCTACAGATGATGAAAATGATCTTGCCTTAAAAAAATTTGTAACGGAAATGGAAGCTAAAAGTGACAACAATACTTCCGGAGAAGATGTTTATTCAAAAATGTTTACTGTTATGAAGATGGTTGCCATGAAAAAGATGTGGCAAATGACAAGTGATAATACAAGGCTTGATTTATACTTATCTAATGAATGTACTGGGTTTGATTTAAATAAATGGCCTATTTTTTCTGATGAGACCAGATTGAAATATAAGGACGAAAATAAGGAAAAAAAAGTAGAGCTGTCATTTAAAAAATTATGTGGTCTTGGTATCTCCTCTTGGCAGGGGAGTCACGAAGGTCATGAACTGCTAGCTCCGTATTTATCAAAAGATGTTTTAACTGAATCGTTACATATTCTGAGTAAAATTTATCCCAAAGACTTTGGCCAAATTAAAAAATCCTCGTGTGAGTTAATTCAAAACACACCTGAATCCATTTTGACCGAAAATGAATATGATAATTTCATCTTAGGTTTTACAGAAACAGAGAACTCAAAAAAATTTGCAGATTGGGTTCAAGCACATCTTGTAACAAAAGCACCCGAAAATAAAAATAATAGTTATGGTTATTATAGCATGTCGATGAAAGGAGTTTATGAGGTAAATAATAACTTGTTGAGTGCAATTCAAAAATCATTTCAAGGAAATTTGTCACAAGAAGAATTAAATAAAATATTAACGACAGAAGAAAGGGGAGCAATCCAAAATTATACCGGAAGCGGCTATAGTTCGATGAATGCTTGTTTGAGAAATGGCACTTGTATTGGAAATTCAAAAGAGCAAGTAACCCTTGCAATAAGCGCTATCGTAAAACTACAGAAAGCTAAAACGGTTGAAGATTCTAGGCTTTTATTTAGAGGAACAAGGGCCATTCCTGATACCATCAAGCTTCAATTAAAAGAAGCAATCGAAAAGAAGAAGCCTGTGGTTTTAGACAAGGGATTTCTTTCAACTTCTGGACATAGTTCGACGGCAAAAGGTTTTGCAGGTGCTTATGAAATTAAAAATAACAAACTTCATGGAATGGTAGAAGACTCAACGGTATATGTTATTAAGAGTAAAAAATGTGTTGGTATATCCCAACTTTCAAATTTTGACCAAAGTGAGGATGAGTTTTTGTGTCCTCCGAGCTCAAAATTTATTCCGAGAAAAACAAAAATTGAAGGGGTTATTGAGTTGGAAGAGGTTGAATAGTTAATGAGATTAAAATTAATATTCATATTAATTTTCGTTACGACATCTTCTTGGGGAGCAAGTGATCTTGATATATTAAATGGTAGAGGCTCATCGTTAGGAGTGGTTTCAACTCGGGAATACTGCGCGGAATGTGCTGTCATGAGCGCTGGTAGAGTTGCCTGTTCAGAAGTTGTAAATAATCTTGTTAATCAAACTCTAAAGAGAACACTTTACAGTACAATTGTTGGAAACGACATCATGGGTATATGTTTATCTCAGCAATATGCTCCTAAAATTTCAATAAATAGATTAGATCAAAATTTAAATCAAAGATTTGGCCATGAATATAAAATTTCAGACGATGAAATTAATTCATGCCTTCAAAATAACAAAATAACATTTCAAGGACTCTCGACAAGTGAGGAGAATGCTAAAAGATTAATTGTAGCCTATACCCATAGTTTAAATAGAAATATATTGGATTCGGAATTAGAAACAATAAATCAAATCGCCCAAACAGATGCGTTGTTAAATTTGCCCATTTTAGACAACATTGTTTGCGACAAAATAATTTCTTCTCGCTGTGAAGATTTAAAAAAGTGTCACGATCCAGAAGCACTAAGCACAATGGCCGAGTTTACATTAAAAACGATGGACCAGAGAATCGAACTAGACCGACAAAAAAAAGAGCTGAAAAGTTTTTATCTTTCCAAAAAGATTACCAAGGGTCAACGCGATCTAGCTCTTAAAGAAATTGAAGAAAAGATTAAAGCTATTAATGAAATGACCCCGTGGTTGTCGGGTGACGTTCTTAGGGAAAATTTATTCAATATACAGCTTAAGCTTTTAAAGGGCGAAAGGGATGTAGCAAAAAAATATTTGAAGATAATTATAAAATTCAATTAAAGGCAACTCGCGAAATTTTGGTTAAAAATCTGAACAAGGCAGCTCTTTCAAAAGAATGTCTGCAAAGCAATAGAGGATGTACCTCAAATATCGTTGAAGAAATGAATAATTTCAGCACAAAGAACTATTCAAATATTTCAACTGGAAAAAGAAAAACAAGAGAAGATTTTGAAGCAGATCAAGTTTTATCAGGTGCTTCTTGTGTCGGAAACTTATTAGGCGATAAAAAGGGAATGGATGAGTTAAACTCAATGGTTGCCTCCACTGGAGTCGGGTTACTCGCAGGAGGAGCTGGTGGCGTTTTTCGATTAGGGCAAATGGCAACGAGAGTCTTTGAAACTGGAAGTCGCATGAAAGCAGTAGGGAGTGCATCTTTGCTTGCTGGTGAAGTGGCTTCAAGTGCTACTGCCTTTTCCTCTGTAGCATCAGAATGCAAGGAAGCTATAAATCATCTAGAAAAAGAGAGCGCAAATGTTGGCCCAACTTGTTCAAAAGAAAACACTCTAAGCTTTAAACTGACCTCATTAAATTCTTGCGTTATTAATATGTCTCTTACAGCACTTCCTTTTTTGGCGAGCTTAAGGCCAATAAAAGCAGCGACAATTGCCAAAGAAGAAAAAGAAGCAGCTTTGTTATTAAAAAAAGAAAAAGAAGGACTTGTAGATAAAATTACAAACCCACTAATCAGCGAAAAAGATAAAAAAGATTTGGCAGAATCTATGGCCAATTTGCATTTGACCAGAGACGAAACAGAAGAGATGGTTAAAAAGTTAAATAAAATTATAACCTCAGAAAAAGACAAGAATCGTTTAAAGAATTATGTTAATTTTGTATTACACCTAAAACCAGATGAGCAAAAATTAGCGCTGGAGAAGTTGAATGATGTCGTTTTGGTTTCGAGTGAATTTAATCCTGGTGGCTATGTTCAAAAATTTTATCAAAAAGAAAACCGCTTTTATCTCTACGAAAATTACAAGCGAAATTCTATAAAGAAAGATTTAATGTCTCAAGGACGTACGGAAGCAGAAGCAGCTAAAGAGGCAGAGGCTTTGGCCAGAGAAAGCCGAGCAGCACTACAAAAAAGATATTATGCCTGCCAATCTAAAACCGTTACACCAGAAATTAAATCTGCAGCTGCAAAATATACAGCGTTTTCAATGGCGCTTGGTGTTGGGGGAACTGCTAGTGGTTATTACGTTAATAACAAGGAAAAACTAGATTCTCATCCTGAAGAATTTTATGGAAAGCTTGGCTATGATATTGCCATGACTTATTTTCTTACAAAAATAAGTTCTCAAATTATAAAATCGCCAGACGGAAATTTAAAACAAAGATATGTTCAGGCCAGTGTCGGCTCAGCTCAGCTTGGTGTAATAGATGCAGTTGTATATTCAAAACTTTATGGCGGGACGGAAGAAGATGCTAGAAAGAAAGTAGAAGGAATTTTACATTCAAAAGATGCTCAAAAAGAATTACTGGTTCTAGATCAATATATTAATCGTGAAGGACTAATTGAAAAATTTAAAGACAATATCGTCGAAACTTATAAAAAAGTTTTGGCCTCAAACAATAGCGAGACAATTTTAGGAAAGGTTCCATATAAGATTTCAGATGAAAAATTTTCAACCCTCACTGAAGCTGATTTAAAAAAAACTGAGGTAAAAGAACGATTAGTAAAAGCGGTGCTAACTCAAATGAACACTGGCGATATGTCAGCATTTATGAGTACAGGAGATAAAGGGGTTGACCGTTGGGTTAACGACCGTGCCTGGAATGCCGCAATTGGAATTCCTAAAGGCATTATTGTTGGGATGGGCATTTTCCAAGTCCTATGCCTCGGGGCAGATAACCCAGTAGCGAGCCTAGGCATTGCTACTGGAATTCAATTTGCTCATCAGTTTTTATCTGGTGACATGTATTATAAATTTCGAAAAGAAACTATTGGGCAATAACTATTCTAAATTTCCAATGTGCTTTTCTGCTGCAGAAATAATTTCTCCGCTGTCGATGAGTTTAATAATATTGTTGATATCTTTAAAAAATACTCTGTCTTCATCAATTTTATCAACGTGCTTTCTGATTACGGCATGAACTTCTTCAAGCGCCGGAGAAGTTTTTAATGGGCGTTGAAATTCTAATGCCTGTGTATTGCAGAGAAGTTCAATTGCTAAAACAGATTTTGCGTTACTTAGAACTTCGTGAAGTTTTCGTCCTGCTGTCACTCCCATTGAAACGTGATCTTCTTTGTCGGTTGAAGTCGGAACAGAGTCAACACTGGCCGGATGACAAAGATATTTATTCTCACTTACAAGAGCAGCAGCTGTAACGTGCGCAATCATAAGTCCTGAGTTGAGACCAGAGTTCATTGTTAAGAATGCAGGAAGATCAGAGAAACTTGGATTCATCATTTTTTCAATTCGTCTTTCACTGATGTTGCAAATTTCTGCAAGCCCCATTGCTAGATAATCCATGCAAAGAGCGAGAGCTTCACCGTGAAAATTCCCACCAGAAATAACTTCTCCACTTTCAACGAATATAAGAGGATTGTCTGTCACGGCATTTAGCTCTGTTGAGATGACTTCAGAAGCATGTCTAAGAGTTTGTCGGCAAGCTCCGTGAACTTGAGGAACACAACGAAGGGAATATGGATCTTGAACTTTTCCACAGTCAGGGTGTGAATCTTTTAATGGAGAATTTTCAAGAAGCTTGTTTAAGTTATAAACAGCTTCGATTTGTCCTTTATGCGGTTTTAGACTGGTGATCTTCGGATTGTAAGCAGCAGATGTTCCTTTAACCCCATCAAGTGTTAAGGTCGTTACGATGTCTGCAAGTTTCATAATGTGTTTTGCTTCATAACTTGCAAGAGCACCAAGGGCTGCCATACAAGCTGTTCCATTGATTAAGCCAAGACCATCTTTAGGACCTAGAACAACTGGCTTCATTCCAATCTGGTCGATAGCGAATTTACTAGAGACAATTTTTTCATCGTATTCAACATCGCCTTCTCCAATGAGAGCAAGAGCAATGTGAGAAAGAGGAGCAAGATCTCCGGAAGCACCCACTGATCCTTTCTCTGGTACAACTGGAGTAATGTGCTTGTTTAAAAATTCTAAAAGAAGTTTTACAGCGTATGGCTCCACACCAG
This sequence comes from Bacteriovoracales bacterium, assembly GCA_037444575.1. Taxonomy (GTDB): domain Bacteria; phylum Bdellovibrionota; class Bacteriovoracia; order Bacteriovoracales; family Bacteriovoracaceae; genus Bacteriovorax. The sequence continues at coordinate 88,969 of JBBIME010000005.1, read as the reverse complement.
AGAAACCAGAGATTAAACAGTTTGCTCGCAAAAGCATAATGGCCCGAGTGACTTCTTTAGAAAATGGTTTACCAACACCAGTGCAGTGAGAGCGAATTAGATTTACTTGTAAAGTCGCGAGATCTTTTTCTTCAATGTGACGACTCGAAAGAGCACCAAAACCAGTGTTGATACCGTAGACAGGCTTTCCTTTTTTAACGATATCAAAAACAAAAGCGCGAGAAGCTTCCATTTTTTTTAACGAGTCAGGATGGATGCTAAGAGTTGCTTCATTTAATTTCGCATGTGCAATTTGATAGACACTATCAATTGATAAATTACTTCCAGTAAGGACAAGATTCATTTAAGTTCCCCAATAAATTCACTGTTAGACAGAGAGAGATATTAAAATATTGAAGATCGAATGTAACGGTGTTTTGCATAGTAGTAATGAAAAAAAGTACCTTATTAGAAAACTCAGTTTTGGCGCAATTTCCCTTTGAAAATTAAAAAACTCTATTATCATCATTAATGCCTTTTAATTTAAAACACGGAGCTTATCTATGAAACTGATCATGTCTTTAAGTCTTCTTTTAATTGCTCAAATTGGTTTTGCCAGAGAATACCAACTCGGAGTGGTTTTAGGTGCTCCAACTGGTTTTTCAGGAAAAATGGAACTAGGAAAAAACAGAGCGGTGGATGCAGTCGTGGCCTATTCTTTAGCCCATGATTTGGGTTTAGAAATTCACTCAGACTACTTAATCGAAAATGCACATAGCTTTAATGTAAATGCACCGAATCCTCTTGAACTTTACTATGGAATTGGTGGTCGATTTGCGGTTATCAACAAAGGGACTCACGATGGAGATATCGCGATAGGTCCACGCGCTCCAATTGGAGTTAACTATAAAATTGTAAATCCCAACGTAGAATTTTTTGGAGAGCTGGCACTGGCCTTTGATGTTATTCCTGATACAAATCTGGATTTAGAAGGTGGATTAGGATTGCGATACCGCTTCTAAGCCGCAAGTGATTCTTGGGGATATTTTCTCATCATTTCTTCAACTAACTTTTGGGCCTTGGTGTTTTTGTAATACTGACACCAGGCCATTAAAGATCTTTGGTGATAGTCACAGTAAAGCACGTCAGGATTGGCTTCAATTGTCTGCGCGAATTCTTCTAATCGATTCATTTGCAAAGAACTAATGAGTTTGTTTTGAGCATTCTCTTTCTCTGAAAAATTAGATTCACGAAATTGAGAATAAATCTTATAGCCAACATAGCTCGCAAAAGCAGTCCACAAAACGGGTGCGTAAAGAGCAATACACGAAATAAAAAGCAGTCTCCAATAATCTTTTATGGCCAATGAATGATACAAATAAATCGGAGCGGACATAATTAAAAGTTTGATCTTAAAACTTCTTCTAAGACCAAGAGGGCGAGATAGATTGCTTAATTCCTTACCATTCATAATTATATCTTAATTCACACTCAGAATGTTAAGGATGAGTGACCTAACTAGGCAATCTTCCGAAAAAGAAATGCTTAAAAAGTGACATAAATAAAAGGCAGGGTGATATCTTAATATCCCCCATACCCTCGATTGAAACTTATGAATTATTGAATTGCATAACACTTAACAGAAGTAATAGCGACAGTACCAACGTCCGTATAGTAAGTTACTTTAACAGTTGCGCTTGTTGCAGTTGTGGCAGTTACATAACCATGAAATGCTTTCGCCACGTTTGTTGTACTTGGTGCCGTACTCGATGCAAAAGAACAAAAGACTGGCGTTGAAGTTGTGATCCCATGACCTGTTGGCAATGTCATTGTTGGAAGTGTTCTCACCGCTGCAGTTGTTGTCATACTAAAATTCGCAACTTCGTTGGCAACAATTACGATCCCCATTGTCAGCGCAGAACCAACAGCTCCAATTTTTACCCCACCTGTACCAGATTGAATTGTTGTTGTAGAAGCGCCTCCAGTGTTACCGAAATTAGTATTTCCAGAAAGAGTTCCACCGACGTTCATGGTTCCATTATTTAAAATATTTAGCATTACTCCACCTGTTGAGTTTTCAACATTGACAGCAACGCCGGTGCTTGAGTCAGCACCATCAACATCAAGTCTCGCATTTGGAGTCGCTCCATTTAAACCAATTGCAACATTGCCTGCAAAATTTGCAATTCCACCAACATTTAAATTCTTTGCAATCCCTGCTGCACCAGCAAGAACCAGTGAACCATTTGAAGATGTTGTTGAATCAGTCGTATCTGTAATTGTTAAAGCGCCAGTCATTGTGTCTCCTGCTTTATTAACTTTTAGAGCATCAGCAGAATCAACATAATTTTTTGGAGTAGCATCGTTCACATTCAATGGAGTTGGCACGGTGATAAATCCACTGAGTGAATTGATGGCCAAAGTTCCGTTGATTGTTTGATCTGCACTCTTAGAGACATAGTCACCATTAGCAAAGGCGAGTTTATTTAATGCAGATAACACTGTATCTGCAGAAGTAATAGATCCCCCTGCGGCTGATAATCCTGATAGTGTTGTTGCTCTTACGTCTGCTGGAACGTTTGCTGCTATTTCTTTTGAATCTAGTTGAGTTTGAATATTACTAGTTACTCCGTGAACATAACCAATTTCAGTATCTGTTGTGTCAGAAGAAGTTAAGGCCCCATTAGATGCGGATACAATGGCGCGATTAGAGGTTCCGTTGTACTCAGTGTTTTGGTCAACCACACAAGAGAATGTTGAACCATTTGATTTTAGCACTTCTCCGGCGGCACAAGTTGGAAGACCTAGCCATGATAGATTTCCAGAGGCATCAGTTTGTAAAAGACTTCCTGCTGAGCCGAGGGCCTGTGGCAATGTTAAAGTATAGGCGTTAGTCGATGCATGGCCGGTTAAGGTAACATAGTTAGCGTTACCACCTTTAATTTTTAATGTAGCATCTAGAGATAAAGCTCCCGACATTGTCCCACCGGCCTTGGCCAGTTTTGAATCTAGTTGGGTCTGAACACTGCTTGTTACTCCAGATAAATATCCAAGCTCAGTTGCCGAAACAGATGAAGCTGTCACAAATCCATTAGCGTCAGTTACCATCGCTTTTGATGGACTTGTTAGTTTTAATCGAGAAGGATCAATTGTAGCTAATCCTGCAACAGACCAATCAACAAAACTTGCCGAATCAAGTTTATTATTTAACTGTCCTTGAGTTTTTCCAAAGGCCGCTAAGATTGAATCAGTTGCAACAATTGATGAATTGTTAGCGCTAAATCCTGTTAGAGTAGCACCAAGAGTTCTCGCATTCGTAAAATATAAATTGGTATTTTCAGCAACAGCACTTGTATCTAATGTCTGCCAGGTTTTATCCCCGCGCCAGTATTGAGCAGTTGTTCCTGCTGTGATTGTTGGCTCTTTTCCTGAAACACTTGCTGAAAGTGAACTGATTTGTCCTTGAGCTTTTCCTAAACCAACAAGCACTGAATCTGTTGCTGCAATTGTAGCATTAGTTGCAGTTAATCCTGTTAGTGGAGCAGCTATTGAGCGAGCATCTGTAAAATAAAGATTTGTTCCTTCTGCGATGTCAGTTGTTGTTAAAACAACTGCACCTGTTTTTGTATTAACGCTAGAAACTGGCGCTGATGGGATTGCCACCCATGAAGTGTTTCCTGATCCATCTGTTTGAAGTACTTGGTTAGCTGTTCCATTAGATGTTGGAAAATTAAAAGCGACATTTGAAGCAAGAGTCGGAACTGATAATTCAACATAGTTTGTGGCATTGGCCCCATAAATTTGAACTTTGCTCACAGGCAACACTGATGTTTTTGTAATAGTGGATTGCTTGGCATTTAATTGAGTTTGAACATTGCTAGTTGCCCCAGATAAATATCCAAGCTCGGTAGATGTTGTTGGTGATGCCACAATAAATCCATTTGCATCTGTTGCGAGCGCTTTAGAGATATTTCCAACTCCTAAATTTAGTCGGGATGGATCAACTACTTCTGGTCCAGCGATTGACCAATCGACTATACTTGACGAGTTGGCCTTGCTGTTTAATTGCCCTTGAATTTTTCCAAAAGCTTGCAACACAGTGTCTGTTGCTACAATCGAACCAGTTGATGTTGAAAAACCACTTAGTGGAACACCAAGAGTTCTGGAGTTAGTAAAATATAAATTTGTATTTTCTGGAATTGCGCTTGTATCTAATGTTTGCCAGGTTTTATCACCGCGCCAGTATTGAGCAGATGTTCCCGCTGTGATTGCTGGTTCTTTTCCTGAAACACTTGTTGAAAGTGAACTGATTTGTCCCTGAGCTTTTCCCAAACCAACAAGTACTGAATCTGTCGCTGCAATTGTAGCATTGGTTACGGTTAATCCTGTTAGTGAAGCAGCTACTGCGCGAGCATCTGTAAAATAAAGATTTGTTCCTTCTGCGATATCGGTTGTTGTTAAAACAACTGCACCTGTTTTTGTATTAACACTTGTAACTGGCGCGGATGGGATTGTTGCCCAAGTGGTATATCCTGTCCCGTCTGTTTGTAAAAATTGTCCATTGGTTCCAGCGTTCGATGGCAACGTTATTGTGTATGTTGTTGGCACAACCGCAGGCGCTTTAATTTGAATATAATTAGTTGATGAATCACGGAGTTTAATTTGAGTATTAAAAGCTACATCGCCGGTGAAGATATCTCCACTTAAGCTCGCCTTAGAAGTGACTAGATTATTAATCTGTCCTTGAGCTTTATTAAAACCAGCAAGAACAGAATCTGTCGCAACAATTGCAGAGTTGCTTGCAGCAAATCCAGTTAATGGAACACCAAGAGTTCTCGCATTAGTAAAATATAAATTTGTATTTTCTGGAACGACACTTGAATCTAATGTTTGCCAAGATTTATCACCTCTATAGTATTGAGCAGTCGTTCCTGCTGCAATCGCAGCTTCTTTGGCATTTAATTGAGCTTGAGTATTTTCAAAAGCACTAAGTACTGTATCAGATGCAGTAATTGAAGTGTTTATACCTGCAACATATCCTGTAAGAGTTGTTGCTCTAACATCTGCGGGAACGTTAGCGGATAATTCTCTATTGGCTAAATCAGTTGTGAGGTTTGCTATTTTTGATTGAGCAATGGCCGCTGAAGCAGAAACATTAGAATCGACAATTTTTCCAGCTCCGATGGTTGGATTTGGATATGTTCCTGTTAAGTCGCCACCGGCCGCTCCACTTGGAGTTGCAGTTGTTGATGGGGTTGTCCAACTAGTTAATCCAGATCCATCTGTCGTCAAAACTTGATTTGCTGATCCAGCAGTAAGTGGAAGAGATAATGTATACGCTGTCGTTCCAGTCGCTGGTGCTTTGATTGTTACGTAATTCGAAGCGCCACCATTTTTTAATTTAAGTTGAGTGTTAAAGCTTACATCACCTGTAACCGTTCCACCTGTTAAGTCTAACTTGGTATCAACATAAGCTTTGTTAGCAGCATCTGTTAATCCAACAGGAGCATATCCTAATTGTAAGAGACCAGTTGTCCCAACGTTAACTACACCACTGATAGTGTCGGTGCTATTTTTTACTAAGTAGTTTGCTGAAGCTGTGTTGAGTGAATCGATTTGACCTTGCGCTTTTCCAAAAGCACTAATGATTGTATCTGAATTTGTAATGGCCCCGCTTCCAACACTAAAACTAGTAAGTGGAACACCTAGAGCGCGTGCATTTGTAAAATATAAATTGGCGATGTTTTCAGCAACAGCACTTGTATCTAATGACTGCCAAGTTTTATCACCTCTGTAATATTGAGCAGAAGTTCCCGCGACGATTGTTCCTTGTTTGCTATTGAAAGTTGTCCAGTCGGCCGCAGATAAGTATCCATCTGTTGTTCCATTTGCTTGAGAAATAGAAATCGTTGGAGTGCTTGAACTTGCAGCCACTGACAATGGAGCATTAGCAGAAACATTTGTTACGGATCCAGAGCTACCAGGAGCTCCGGGCTCCCACTTTTTAGATGTGTCATTCCATTTTAAGACTTGTCCGTTCGTTGCACCCATCTGTACAAGTTGTTTTGCTGTTTCAGAAATATTTGCAAAAGGCATTGAGTACACAGCTTGAAAGGAATAAGTTTTTGAGTGAGTGATATCGGTCACGCGAAGTGCCGCTGCCTCACCAGCGGGTACAGCGAGAAAAATATCTGGAAGAGTGCTAGCGCCACAATTTAAATCGAGTTTTAAGTGAAAGACACCATTGCTTAAGGCAATGTTTGAAAAATTTTGCGAACAAAGGATAGTACTTGGGGCATTCGTGTATGAGAGTTCGACTAATAAATTCACTGGGCCCGCAACAGGTGATCCGTTAGCGTTAACGAGTCGACCTGAATAGCTTAAGGAGCCAAAAGAAATGTTTGGGAGTAAAAAAAGAAGAGAGAAAAGAGAAGGGCAAAAGATTCTCGATAGGAAGGTTTTGCTCATTGTTAGCTCCATTCATCTTACCTTTATTTTAAGTTAAAAAACAAAAGTAGTTATAATCACGAAGACCATATTTAAGTTATTATAAATTTGAATCGGAAACTTTTAATGTTTACTTAATGTTGAATGGAATTACAGTGGCTTACGTTGAAATTATTGAGGGCGTGGTACTGATTTGGGACTAAAGTTTTGCCAAGATAAAGAGGGGGGGCGCTTATCTTAAGGAAATGATAGCGTCCTTGTACTCTTCTTTGGTTCGTTTAAAAATATAAGATCCAGCGACGAGGTTATCGGCTCCAGCTTCGATCAACAGTTTTGCATTTTTATCACTTACACCACCATCGATTTGAATTTGAAAGTGGGAATTAAGTGTGTCTCTTCTGTCTTTGAGCTCTTTAATTTTATCGAAAGCAATTGGCATAAATGATTGACCACCAAAACCTGGTTCAACTGACATTACTAAAACTAAATCGACTACTTTTAAAATGTCATCAGTGAGTGCGGCCACTGGGGTTTTCGGCTTAATAGAAATGCCTACGCTTGGATAATACTGTTTTAATTTTTTAGCAAATTCCAAAGGATCAGGACAAGCTTCCAGGTGAAAAGTAAAATTATGAATGCCAACGTGTTTTAAGGTTTCTGCATGAAACTCAGGATTGGTCACCATGAAGTGAGCATCACACTTGTGTGGCGTTTTTTTAACAATGAGTTCAATAATCGGATGGCCAAAGGTGAGGTTTGGAACAAAATGCCCGTCCATGATATCGAGATGAAACCAAATATCTTTTATATCCTTAAACGCATTAAGTTCAGATTCAATATTCAAAAAATCACATGCTAAAAGACTTGGTGAAATGATCGTCATAAAAATTTACGGATTGATGATAATCTCTCCGCCCCTATTTTTTAGGCCATTTAAAAGCTCAGTATCGCTGCACACTTTTTTTCCTTCGAGTTGAACTAAAGACAAGCGGACAACTCCATCAAGAGTTCCGACAGCAAGATGACCATGATCAACTGAAGTTTCCCCTGGATTTAACGAACGTTGAAGTTTTTCGATTTCAAAAACTTTCAATCGCTGTGAACCTAAAAAACAATAAGTGCCAGGCCAAGGGTCAAGAGCGCGAATTTGATTATGAATTTTAGAGATTGTTGAATCCTTAAAATTAATTAAACCATCTTCTTTTTTTAAAGTTGGAGCAAAGCTAATTCCTTTTGGATCTTGAGGAGAAAAAACTAATTTATTATTCAAAATGGTTTCAATAAGAGTGTTCGTACTCAGTGCTGCTTGAAATTTAAGGCGAGTGTAAAGCTGGCCTCCCGTTTCGGATTCAGCAATAGGCATTTCGTGAAAATGGACGAGATCTCCAGCATCCATTTCCTTTACCATTTTCTGGATAGAAACTCCTGTTGAAGTATCTCCATTTAAAAGAGCATATTGAATGGGAGCAGCACCTCGGTACTTTGGCAAAATAGAAGTGTGAATATTAAAGCAACCAAGCTTTGGCATATTCAAGACTCTATTTCCTAAAAACTGCGCGAAGGCCAAGACTAAGATAAAGTCGACATTCTTGGATTCAAGTTCTGAGAGAATTTTATCTTCACGATTGATGTTCTCAACTTGATAAAGAGGAATTTTATTTTGTTTTGCATATTCAGCAACAGGTGGTGACTTTAGTTCTTGTCCTCTTCCTGCTGGTCGATCAGGCATAGTGACAACACCGACTAAGTTAATGTGGGGGTGTTGGTGAAGAAGTTCAAGAGTAGGAACAGAGAAATCGGGAGTGCCACAAAAAACAACATTTAACTTCTTCATTTATTTTTTCTTTTGATTTTTTAAAAATTTTTTTTCAATAAGTTGCTTTTTTAAAAAGCTCAAACGCTCGATAAAGACTATTCCATCAAGATGATCATTTTCATGCTGAAGGCAAACAGAAAGAAGTTCATCAGCTTCAATCTCTTGTGTGTTTCCAAACATGTCTTGATATTCAACGATGACGGCCTCTGCTCTCTTAACATCTTCATAGACCCCGGGAACACTTAGGCATCCTTCTTCGTGAATTATTTCACCTTCTTTCTTTTTAAAAACAGGATTGATAAAAACCATGGGATTAAAATCAGACAAGCGGTATTCTTCCGAACCATCAGCGAGAGTAACCTTCTCGCGATTAAACCAAACGTCGATAACAAAAAAACGCAATCCAAGACCAACTTGAGGTGCCGCGAGACCAACGCCAGGAGCGTGATACATCGTGTACAGCATGTTTTTGATATGAGAGCGAAGCTCTTCATTAAATTCGGTAACGGGAGCAGCGACTTTTTTTAATATTGGAGCTGGGTAGGTGAAAATATCAAGTTTTTCTCCTTCCAGTTTATAGTTCTCTAAAAAATTATTTTTCATAGGGAATAGATATCATAAATTAGCGCAATTTGCGATGGTAAATAAAATAGCCCGAGAGATAGGCAACAAAAATAAGTGGAACGCCAAATGTCGCAACAACAGCTGGAATTCTGCTGGATTGCCCAAGAGAAAGAAAGTAAGAGTAAATAAACCAATAAATAAAAGTAAAGCTTAGAACGAATGCAACGTTAGCTCCAAAAGAGCTATTGCGACGGTTCGGGTTAAAAAGAGCAATGGAAGCAAGTATCGAGAGAACAAGACAAGTGAATCCAGAAGCGAATTTATCTAGAAACGTAACGTAGTATTCACTGTAATTAATACCATTACTTTTAAGTACTCCTATATAGTCATAAAGTTTCCATATACTCAGAGTCTCGATGTCTGCATTAATTTGACTAAAGTCAGCAGTCGTTTCCCGTATGCTCAAAGGCTTTGTTGCAAAGTACTGAACACTTGGAAAAGTTTTAGTTTCAAGATTGGTAAAATGAAGTGCGCGATGAAGCAGCCATTTGCTTCCTTCTTGATAGTCAGCATAGGCTGCACTAATTTGTTCGGTAAACTTAAAATTCTTGTCATAAAAATAAAGCGTCAAGTTATAAAGCGTGCTCGTTTTTCGATCAAATGAGCTATATGAAAAAAAATAATCTTGTCCTTTAAACCAGATCTTTCCAGAGTTAAGTGCATTGATTGAGACTGTTGCTTTATTAATCGCTCCTGGCGTTTGGGGAGATCCTTTCTTTATTAGATTCTGCTGGTGTTTTGTATGGGGAACGAGATAGGCGTTAATAAAGAAAAGCATAACCCCAACAATGGCGCCAATTGTTCCAATGTCGGTGACGAATTTTCTTCTTGAATACCCACTGGCAAAAATAGCAGTTAGTTCGTTTCGACTTTTTAATTTATTGATGGAAAACAAAGAAGCAATCAAGCATGAAACTGGGAAAATTTTGATCATGAAACTAGGCATTTCAAGAGAAAGCGAGGTGTAGATTGTTTGAAAATCAGCGGAGTCTTTTAAAAGTGCATTTAAAATATGCCCAAGAGAGAGCACTATTAAAAGCACTAAAGAAGAACCTGTAAAAAAGCGCAACCATTCTTTAAGAATGAGTTTTCTTATGTTGGACATATGGCCTAATTATTAAAATAAAAATTTTAAGTGATGGTTTAATAATAAAAGTTTCCGCAATCTTTTTAAAACGAGAGTTCTTATCAAAAAAATTCACAAGAGAAGGAGAGACGCGATAATAGAAATCGATAAAATCTTTTCCTAACTCATAAGGAGCGATTGCTAGCTTAAAGTGACGAAGAGTTTCGGTTTTTTCATCGAGTTCTCCAAAGCACATCGAAGCAATATAACATTTTTTAGAATGAATCTGAATTTTATGATAAGCAGCTTCGAAAGCTTTTGGATTGTGTGCCTGTTTTTTATTGTTAAATTTTCGAATGATTTGCGCGTTGACGTGCTGATATTTAAAGCCAATCGAAAATTTAGTAAATTGATCGAGGCATCTAAAACATTCTCTTTGTAAATTTGGGCTTCGATCAAATGCTTTAGCAAGGTCCCAGTATGCGTGGCTAATTAATAGAAGTTCTGTGACATCCTTTTCAGGGTCAAACATGGTCGGTGATAGTTTATCTTCAGTTGTATCAAAATAGAGAGCGAGAATTCCAAGATATTTTGTATAGGAGTCAACGGCTAAGGCCATGCGATCATCTTTTACCAGGGCCTGTGCTTTTTTTAGATGAGTTAAACGAGTTCGATAGAGCGCAACTATTTGCTCTCTCTTTTTTTCATCTTTTAAATCTTTTACATCAGTTTTCTTTTTTGCCATTTATCTCTCAATTTTAGAAACGAATGGACGCGGCCATTGATGTTTCTTTAAAATTGGCATCCGGTTGGTTTATATTTACGTCTCGATCTCGCTTAGTATTTTTGATTGCAAATTCAAATGAAAGTCGGGGTTGAATCCATGCTAGACCAAATCCATTTCCACTTTCAGATCGAGACTTGTCATTAAATCCACCAAAGCGCAAAAAGAAATCATCAAGAACTTTTACTTGAAGAGCGCCTTTATAAAGCAAAGTTTTAGAAATATCAGTAGCAGAGTAATTTCCACCAAAATCTATCGCGGCAGTAATATAACTCATAAGAACATACTGCATTCCAATCAGTGCCTTCGTTTCATGGCCTTGAGATTTAAAAGGGTCATAGGCAACGACTCCAAGAGAGAACTTTTCATCAATGGAGTGAGTGACGCCAAAAACAGTTTGATAATATTTGCGAACTGTTTTTGTTAAAGAGTCTTCATCTTTTGTTTGGCGGACACTAATTCCAAAAGCAGACTTATCTGCCATGGGACTCGATAGAGTCGTACCCCAACGAGTTCTTTTGATATTACTTTCTTCTTGAGTCACATAGCTGAGAGATCCACTAAGAGAAGGGTTTCCATCTGAAAGGACAAAGCCTAAGTTTTTTGGTTTAGGTTGATCTATTCCTCCTTCTGAGAGCTTTGCAGAATCTTTTTGCACATAAAAAGAAGCAGTGGGAAAAAATGATAATGAAGCAGGATTTAAAAAAGCAGATTCTTCGGCAAGGATAGAGCCGACGCCTGTTCCCGCCATAGATTTTAAATGTGTTGTTTCAAACTCGTGTATTTTTGAGTGAACACTTGTTGATAACAAGAATACTGTTAGAAACAAAGATTTTTTGATATGATTGCGAATGTTCTTAATTCCCTTTAAAATGTTGTATGTCTAAGAGGAAATTATAATGAAAATTCGTCGCGCCGTCATCCCTGTTGCGGGAAAAGGAACAAGATTTCTACCTGCTACTAAACAAGTTCCTAAAGAAATGATACCAATCATCAATTTGCCAATGATTCACTACGTGGTTGAAGAAGCAATTTTGTCAGGTATAGAGCAAGTTGTTTTTATCACTTCGTCTGGAAAGAATGCGATTGAAGATTATTTTGATAGAAATTTTGACTTAGAAGATTTCTTAATCAAAAGCGGAAAAATTAAAGAGCTCGAGTTGATTCAGCAAATTGGAAAGATGGTCGAAGTGACTTCGATTCGTCAAAAAGAACAACTGGGCCTAGGGCACGCAGTGTTGTGTGCAAAAGACATCGTAGGAAATGAACCATTCGCAGTTATTTTGGGTGATGAAATTGTTCGTGGTCCAAATCCTGTCACAAAGCAATTGATTAATATTTCACAAAGCAACAATAACGGAAACGTTATTGGAGTCATGGAAATTGATCCACAAGAAACATACAAATACGGAGTGGTAAAGGGAGACTTCTTAGACTCTTCCAAAAAAACGATGCGTATGACAAGCATGGTGGAAAAACCAAAACCAGAAGATGCACCTTCAAATCTTGCGACACCTGGGCGTTATGTTTTTCGTCCAGAAATCTTTGATGCGCTCAAAGTTATTCCAAAAGGTGTTGGTGGTGAATACCAACTAACGGATGCAATTAACCTTCTCGCAAGAGAAAGTGAAGTTTACGCTCACGTATTTGAGGGGCAGAGATTTGATACGGGAAATATCGAAGGTTATTTAAATGCAACGATTGAGTTTGCATTGATGAATAAAGATTCAGAGCAAATGATGAGAAAACTCATTAAAGAAAAAGTTGAAAAATATAAAATTAAATAGGTGATTTATGAAATTCCTGGCATGCTTGTTAGCTCTTGTTTTAACTTTTTCTGCTACGGCTTCTGTTCCGACAGAAGAAGGCTTACTCAAAAATTTAAATAATGCAGGAATTCCTGGAAATTTAATTACGATTAAGGCGATGGCACAAGAGGCGCCAGTTGGATCAGCGGCTGAAGGAAGGTCAGATTTTTATAAATTTGTGATCTCGCTTGAAAATCCTAACGTCATCTCTCTTTTGCAAGTAGCTTATTCAAATGGCCAAATGCTTAACTCTCAGATTAAAGACGTGAAATATATTCCAGATTTATTAACCGCAATTAAGAAAGAAAAAACAATCGATAAAGGATTATTTTACTCTGTGCTTATGATGCTTGCGACAAATCACCCACAAGGAATGGAGATGTTCCTTGAGAAAACTGGGGTACAGGTTGTAAAAAATAAAGATGTTTTAAATGAAGAAAAATTGAAACTCCTGAAAGCCTATCGAGATTACCTGAAGACAAATAAAGGGAAAGGAGATGCTAATTCTCCATTAAATCCTCAGGATCCTCAGAATAAAGCAAAAATTGTCGAACTCTTCAGGGCCAATACATTTGAGCGTTCAAAAAATATTGAACTAGTAAAACAAGATAACGAATTCATGTGGAAAGTGGATTGGAAATCAACTCAAGCCTACTTTAGCAATGAAGAGAGACGTTTGCGCAAGTTGGATTATATTTCAGGGGATCTAGCTTTTAAAGTTGAAGCAAATGATTATGTTCTTTTTAATGGTACAAATGAATTGCCTAAAATTCTTCAAATAAAGGATACAAAAGGACAGACAACAAAACTTCAGATCTTGGGTCTAGATACAAAAACAAATCGTGAAAAAAAGTTGATTCAAAGATATGAAGAAGCAAAGAAGAGTGCTCCATCAGCAGCGGCTGAAAGCTATTCATTCTTATTTTAATTCATGAGCGAACACTATTTTATAGTGGCCGTTAATTCGCCATTTAATGGATCACTTTTAACTTATAAAGCAACTTCAGAACAAGCTTCTACAATAAAGCGAGGAATGCTTGTAAAAGTTCCTCTAGGGAAAAGGATCATCGATGGATGTGTTTGGGGAAGCGATGACGAATCAAATCTCAAAGACATAGAAAAAATAAAAGAAATCAATGAAGTCGAGTCTGAAATCTTCCTGTCAGAGATTGAATGTGAACTCTATCAATGGATGGCAAACTATTATCATTATCCGGTAGGGCAGTTAATCTATGATGTTCTTCCTCCGTTTTTGAAACGTCCAAGAAAACTTAATTTCGATCAAGGTGAAGGTAGAGCTTACAATTTTGTTTTAAATGCTGAACAAAAAAATGTAGTTGAGCAAATAAGCGCAAACGGTTTAAATTCGTTTTCCAAGTGGCTTGTGCATGGAGTGACAGGAGCAGGAAAAACACTCATCTACCTGGACCTAATAAAAAAAATTCTCGCAGAAAAAAAATCAGTTCTTTTTTTGTTGCCAGAAATAAATCTCACGCCGCAGTTTTTAAAAACATTTCAAACCTATTTAGATGTTCCGATCTACTCTTATAATAGTGCCATCAGCAATTCAGATAAGTTTGGGTTGTGGAAATTGCTACAGGAGGATGATTCACCCAAAATGATTTTAGGAGTGAGAAGCAGCGTTTTTCTCCCAATAAAAAACTTAGGTCTAGTCATCGTCGATGAAGAACATGATCAATCTTTTAAGCAAGATGATCGCTGCACATATAATGCACGAGATGTAGCGATTAAGAGAGCGTCACTTGAGAAAATTCCAGTGATACTCGGATCAGCAACACCGATGGTTGAAACGTATAAAGCGTTCGTTCAAACAAAACACTATTTTGCTTTAAAAAATAGAGCACAAAATGCGAAACTTCCCACTGTCGAGTTAATTGATATGCGTGGGCGATCCAAGGTTGCATCTGAAAAAATGCTCTGGCCTTATGCCAGTGAGAGCATATTTAAAATTAAAAAAGCGCTGGAAAAAGGTGAACAGGCGCTAGTGTTTATTAATCGCTTAGGTTATGCCAACTATCTTCAGTGTAATGCCTGCGGGCATCAGTTTTCTTGCCCGAACTGCAGCACGAGTCTTAAATATTTTAAAAAGAGAAATGAACTTTCTTGTCAGACTTGTGAATATAAAGAACCAGCTCCAGAAATGTGTCCAGAGTGCATGAATCTCAATCTAACTCCTAAAGGATTTGGAACAGAGAAAGCCTATGAAATATTAAAAGAGTTACTACCTAATAAAGTCATTGAACGATTTGATAGAGATGAAATTAAAACATTTACTCAGCTTGAAGTTGTCTTAGATAGGTTTCATCGAAAAGAAATTGATGTACTTGTTGGAACGCAAATGCTTTCCAAGGGACACAATTTTGAAAATGTAAATCTCGTTTTAATTTTGGGAATAGATTCTCAGTTAAATTTTCCGGACTTTAGATCTAATGAAAGAGTTTATCAAACACTGACTCAAGTCAGTGGTCGTGCAGGACGTTTTGGAAAAAATGCAGAAGTGCTTGTCCATACACTTGCTCCAGAAAATAAAATATTCTCTTATCTTATAAATCATAGCTTCGATGAGTTTTATCACGATGAAATTCCAATGCGCGAATTGTGTTCATCTCCACCGGTAAAGAAATTAGTCGTGATCTACTTTAATTCTAAATCGCAAGAAACCGTCATTAAGGAGAGCTCTAAAGAAGCAAATGCTCTTCGCACTCTGGCCGCCAAACATTTTGATAAGGTAGAGATACTGGGGCCAAAACCATCTATGGTGGAGAAGAAGATCAATAAATTCACCTGGTCTATAATGATCAGAAGTGATGATATAAACCAACTCCACAATCTGATTAAGACTTTTAGCAAAAACTACCACCCTCCTCACACTATCTCTTTGAAAACAGATGTAGATCCATATTATTTTGATTAAGTATTAAAGTAACTTTGTCAAAAATCCGTAAAGATGCTGAGAACTATTAGACCCTAGGTTCAAGAGGAAAATTCGTATGAACAAAAAAGCGAAACACGTATTAAAACCAGCTAAGTTTCTAACTGCTAGTGTGGCCTGCGGACTCCTGCTTTCTCAAGCAACGTATGCAGGAATTTCAAGCTCTAGAACTTCAGGTAGCTCGGGAGGATCAACGGCAGGAAAAACTTCCTCGAACGTTAAAGTTGAACCAGGACGAAAGGCGGAAGAAAAAGTTGAAATTAAAGAAGGAACAGCGTCTGTTTCTTGTAAGCAGGATCCAGATGCAGCGACATATTTTCCATTGGATTTTTTCCAACACATCACTCGCGATGGATCACTTCCAACGTTTGAGCAAAGAGCAGATAATAAAATCTTAGTAAAGATGCCAGCTTCAGTTGATACGTGTGGAAAATTTAAACCACAGCTCTATCAAGACCCTTCAACAAAAAGTGTAACGGTCATGATGCAGTTAGAAGATGGAACAACATACTCTCAATATTTAAAGTGTCTTGAAGAAAAAAGTATCTTTAAAGAAGGAAAAATCGATCACGATACAATCAGCGGAAAAGAATATTCTGAGTATTCTTACGTTCTAGATTATTCATTTGATAAAGACAAAGATGTTAAACAAACAGTGAAGCTTTCATATGGTTACCCAAAAGCCTTTGGTGGAAAAGATGGTTATCCATCTACATATGGAGTTGATCAGGATGTAGGCTTGCCATCATCTCTTTGTATGTCCGCTGAAAAAATTCAACCACAAATTACTTATCTTAATAAAGGTCAAGATGTAATGATCGAAGAACTCAAGGCCGTCTGTAAGACTGGCGATGCTCAAAAAATTGCTGAAGCGAGAAAGTCTATTGGGAACGCCGATGCATTGAGAGATATTGCTGATAAGATCAAGTCAGAGCTTGATGCCGGTTACCTTGCCGCCGTGAAACAAGACGTCGCAAGAATTTCAGCTGATATGACAAAAATTGAAAATCGCATGACCAAAGAAAAAGACACAATGGATGAATCAACAGCGAAAAAGTTAACAGGACAATACGCTGACCTCACTAAAGAGTTAAATAATAAATTTCTAAATCCAGCAATCTATCATTTAGATGAATTAATGAAACAAAGAGAGAGTTTAAATGAAGACGATTCGCGATTAAAAGTAGTGGATGAAGAGATTAAAAAAATTAACGAAGACGTTGGAACATTTTCAAAAAGACCAAATTCTTCGTTTGCAAGTCTGTATTCAGTGATGGAGAAATATGCAATCACTGATTCAGCAAAACAAATTGAAGATGTTCGCTTGAAATCTTTTCTGTATGGAAAAGTGTATGCTGGCCCTGTTGATGAAAAAAGAGGAAAGCCATTATCTTTTGAGCAAGCAAACCAAAAACAATATGCCGGACTTCAAAATTTTGATCGAGTGATGAACGACTGGACAGATCAGTATCTAGTAGGGCAAGGAAATACATTTCCACTACAAAAAACAGAAAAAGAGCGCACGGCCGCTATCGATAAAATGAATAAGCGCTGGAATGATTATCAACAAACTGAAATGAAAAATTATAATAAGTACTGTGCTGCTGGCTGGACAGGAGCTCCAACTAATCCAGTTCAATGCCAGGCCTTTATGGGTGGTGTTGAGCAAAGAAGAAACTCAGAACTTAAAAAGCGCGATAAAGACCTTCTTTATATCAAAGGGCGCAATGATAAATTAGCGAGAATGGGAACAAATTATAATGAATATCAACGACGTCAAGTAGCTGCTGAAACCGCTGATGCATCAATGTATGAGCCATACGGATCATCATACTCAAGCTATGAAGATAATTTTGCAGATCGTTTTCCTTCTTACACTGGACCTCAACAAACAACTGCTTATGATCCATCTCTATACTACATGGGTGGACAACAAGGTGGGGCTTTTGCGATGGGGAACACTGGGATGTATAACCCGCAAATGGTGAATCCTCAGATGCCAGTTCAGCCTGGGCAGTTCCAAATGCCAACTTTACCGAGAATGTAATTAATAATTAGTAATGAAAATAAAAAGGGGAGCCATGCTCCCCTTTTTTTATTTTTAGAAAGTTACTGAAGTGTTGATTTGCAGAAGAAGAGAGCTTTTTGCTTGATTCGTTTTAGCTGGATCGTTTGTATAACTGAAATAATCTCCAGTTAATAAATAACCAAGGCCAGATCCAATCGTGATCTCTTTATTCCAGTGATATTTTGCATTCAAATCAATTTCTGTCCCAAGATCTTTTGATTGAGCCGTTGTTGAAGTGAAAATTTTATTCTTAGTGTGGTTGTAGGCAAGAGTGTTTCCACCTCTAGCAACTTCCAATGCTTTTGCAAAAATAATAGCTGAATCAAAAGTCCACTTTTCAGAGTTGTAGCTTGAGTGAAGTTTAAAATAACGAGCATTTGTAACGTATGAATCATAAATGCTAGCAGCAGCAGGATTTCCAAACGCTGCGATATTGTATCTAAACAATAAATTAGCAATTTGAAAATTTGGATTTAGATATAGAGCGCTGAATTTTGCTGTACTTCCATCATGTCCACTAACTTGTCCAGCATCAAGTCCAACTGTCCAAGTCTCTGTCCACTTGAAATTTGTTTGAAGCAAGAATGCTTTCGCTGAATAGGTTGTTGAGTTGGTTGTTGCTGTTGTTCTTCCAAGGTCACCAGACATAAGTGGAACTTCAACGCCCATATCAAATTTACCAAAAACTTTTTTGAAATAGAGGTCGGTAACAGTGATGTCGTTCTCATTAAGAAAAGCGGTGGCACCATTCATTGTCGTGCTGAAAGTTTGGCTGTAAGAACCGCTTGATTTTTTTCCGTACAAGATACCAAAAGCAATATCGCGCTCTTGATTGTCATAAAGGAGGCTCGCTCCATATTCTTTGATGTTGGTTGAGTCTGTGTAACCGGTATTCGAAACTTTTGACCAGTAAGGAGCAATGTGGAAGTTTCCAATTTTAATTTTCATGGTGATTCCATCGCGTGAAGAAGCGTGGCGATCCCAAACATCATTTCCATCATTGTAAATAGCACCAAGGGCCCATTCTGTAGTATGACGGCCGATCATATAGGTTGCTGTATCCGAGTATAATTCTAGGTAGGCTTTCTTTACGTTAATACCTTGGCCACGGCTTTGGTTATGGTAAAATAGCGGAGCGCCATTTGTTCCTGCTGTGCTTGCAGTTGCCTGAGAGTCAACAGCTGGGCTATCGCCTAGGAATCCACCATAAGCGTATCCAGTGGTCAATTCACCGAAGAAAGTAGCGGCATCATTGATCACCATTGTTGGGCTTAATCTAAAAACATAGCTTTGCCATGAAGCATTCGACTTTTTTCCGTTGGCATCAAGTCCGACTTCCTGAGATCCATCACCTGTAGAGTTGATATCTTTAGTTTTAATTCGACGAAAATCACTTAATAAAGTTGAGTCCACTCCAAAAGAACCATGCCAGTCAATTGGTAAAGCGAAAGAGGCAACAGGTAGAAGTGCGAGAAAAGCCATTGCTAATAGTTTTGGCATTTGCTTGGGCATAAAAAATACTCCACAAAATAGAACAATAAGTATTGGAAAAATTTCTTAAAATACTATATGAAATGAAGGTAGTTAAGTCAAAAACAAGAAATGAAGTAAATCGCATGAAGCAATGGGCAATTCGTATATTAAAAATTTCACTAGTCTCACTAGTCATATTCCTCATCATGGGGTTCGGTTTTGTAAAATGGACTATTGCTGAGACCTCTCTGTCTGTTCTGGAAGAAAAGACTCAAAAGGAAAATGATTACTTCTCCACAATTAACCCGCCGGTTGTTTTGGATGAAGGCTCTGTCGTAAAACGCGATGAGCTTCAGGCCTTTTACCTTTTTTCTGCTGAGAAAGAGCCTGCCGATGAATTTTTTAATCAAAAAAAGCAAAGCAATGCTTTATATGAATTAAAAGAAGCTCCAGGGCTTCTGCAAGTTAATCAAAACGTCGAAGTAAAAAATTTGATCAGCAATGACTGCGCGGAGATCTATTGTTATCAGCATTACATTTCTTTTGATTACATTCCATCAATCTTTTGGAAAGGATTAATTGGCGTTGAAGATCAGCGCTATCTAGAGCATTTCGGTGTTGATGTAAAATCGATCTTTCGTGCTTTTGTCACCAATGTTCGCAAGGGAAGATTTGAGCAAGGTGGTTCAACTATTTCTCAGCAGTTGGTAAAAAATTTGTTTTTTACCAATGAAAAAACCTTGTCGAGAAAATTTAAAGAAATGGTGATGTCTGTTTATATTGAAAGCAAATTTCCTAAAGAAAAAATTCTCGAAGCTTATCTCAATGAAGTCTATTGGGGAGCTCTTCAAGGTATAAAAATAAAAGGAGTTCTTGCAGCTTCATTATTTTATTTCGGAAAAAAGCCGGCAGATATTAGCGCTTACGAGGGCGCGATTCTCATCAGTCTCT
The DNA here is from genome assembly GCA_037444575.1 of Bacteriovoracales bacterium. GTDB lineage: Bacteria > Bdellovibrionota > Bacteriovoracia > Bacteriovoracales > Bacteriovoracaceae > Bacteriovorax. Next base: position 69,000 of record JBBIME010000005.1, on the reverse strand, counting down.
TGAAGGGCCCGACGTATTTTTCCCCTCTAAAAAAAGTGGAACGTCTTAAAGAGAGATCGCTGGTTGTATACAATAAATTGATTCAGGAAAATCTTATTCCGAATGATAAAAGCCAGATATGGACGCAGGGTGATTGGGATCGATGGATTAACAAATTAAAACTTTTAGAAAAGCAACAATACTATCAATCTATTTGGAGAACGTTACACGACAACGAGCCTACTCTCTCAAATTATGAAAAATTTGTACTCATTCAAAAGGTGGCGGATGTCCGCTCGAAAATTAATGAGAAATTTTCTTCGATGGCAAACAAGCAAGCTTCAGCAAGTGATATCTCTGTTAAGGTTATGCTTGGGCCAGTAAATGGGAATAGCTCCTACAGCTACTATTCAAGAATTGAGCGAAATAAAGAGAAGGCACTTTTTTCTGAACGCCACCAAGTGGGAAGTACAATTAAGCCTATCGTCTATAGCGTTTATGAAGAATTTGGAAAGAAGTTAACGGACATGGTTTCCACTAAAGAAATTAAACTGCAACTTCTTTCTGGACCTTGGTCTCCTAAAGAAGCTCATGTTATCAAAGAGCCAGAAATCACTCTGACAGAGGCATTGTTAAAATCTTACAACCGACCTCTTATTCGAATAGCTAATGAGATTGGTTTTGAAAAAATAGAGGAAAAACTAAAGCCTTATTTCAGTTCACTTAAAACACCGCTTAAAGAGTTTCCTTCTGAGCTTTTGGGAGGTATGGAGCTTAGTGTAAGTGAACTTCGCAGTATCTATGCTCAATTTTTAAAAAATGAATGCAAAAAATTAAAAGATGGCGAAAGAGAGCAATCCCAAAGTGTTCTGTACACTCTTTCTGATCCAAACCTTACAACGGTTGAACATACTGTCGATGCGGTTATGCAGAAACTTCGCTTCTTTGGTAAAACGGGGACCACAAATAACGGTTACGACAATTGGTACGTGGCCTTTGATGGAAAAAATCTGTCAGTCATTTGGGTTGGATACGAAGGGGAGCGCAAAACAAAATCACTTGGATTATACGGTGCGACCACAGCTTTCAATGTTTTCCAAAATTATTATCGTGATCGCGGAAAGCGTTTTCAACAATTCGGCTGTGATCTTGCCAACTAGCTCTTGCAAAAAAGAGTCTGAAAGTTTATATTCATAACACGCAAATAAGACATATTGGGGTGTCGACAAGTGGTAAGTCTGCAGATTTTGATTCTGCCATGCCAAGGTTCGAATCCTTGCACCCCAACCATTTTCCTTAGGAGGATCACATGAAACGCATCGTCCTAGTTTCTGGTTCTTCAAATCAGTCTCTCTCCAATCAAATTTCAGATTATCTTGACGTTCCTTTGGTCAATCCACAATTAGTTCGTTTCGCCAACGGTGAGATCTTCTGTGAAATTGAAAAACATGTTCGAGGAGCTGACGTTTTTGTTATCCAATCAACATGCACACCGGTAAACGATAATTTGATGGAACTTTTAATCATGATCGATGCCCTCAAAAGAGCATCGGCAAGTTCAATCACTGCAGTCATTCCATTCTACGGATATGCTAGACAAGATAGAAAGGCATCTCCAAGAACTCCAATATCAGCAAAACTAGTTGCCGATATTGTGACAGTTGCAGGGGCCAATCGAGTTGTGACGATGGATCTTCACGCTGGACAGATTCAAGGATTTTTCAATATTCCTTTTGATAATATTTATGCTTCTCCAGTTATTTTAAACTACATTAAAAATGAAATTTTTAATGAGAACACAATTTTTGTTTCACCAGATGCTGGTGGAGTTGAGCGCGTGCGTTTTTATGCAAAAAAATTAAATGCAGAAATCGCGATGATCGATAAACGCCGTACTGGAAAAAATATCGCAGAGGCCATGAATGTTATCGGAAACGTTAACGGAAAAGAATGTATCATCATTGACGACATGATCGATACAGCAGGAACGTTAGTTGAGGCTTGCAAAGCACTTAGAAAGCATGGAGCAACTAAGATTTATGCCTGCGCGACTCACCCTGTATTTTCTGATCCAGCAATTAAGAGAATTTCAGAGTGCGCAGAACTTGATCGCGTAATCGTCACAGACACAATTCCTCTTACAGAAGCAGCTAAGAAATTAGAGAAAATCAAAGTTCTTTCAACCGCAGAGCTTTTGGCCAAAGCAATTCATAGAACTTTTAATAACGACTCTGTCAGCTCGTTGTTTATTTAACTAGGCAGATATGGATCGTTTAATAATTGGCCTAGGCAATCCAGGAATAAAGTATCACAACACTCGCCACAATATTGGCTGGGACACTCTTGAAGAGCTTTCATTTGCAAGAGATCTTAAGTGGAGTGATAAATTTAAAGGGCAATACGCTGTTTACAGTAATGGATCCGATAAAGTTTATTTTCTAAAGCCACAGACATTTATGAATCTTTCTGGAGAAAGCGTTCAGCCATTCATGAATTTTTTTAAAATTCCCGTAGAAAATATTTTAGTCGTACATGATGAACTCGATCTCCCTTTTGGTACTATTGCCTTTAAAAAAGGTGGGGGATTAGCGGGGCATAACGGTTTAAAATCAATTGCTGCATGTCTCGGAACGCAAGAATTTAGACGTGTTCGCATGGGAATTGGCCGTCCGGTACATGGCGATGTTTCCAATTGGGTTCTCTCGGGGTATACCGGAGAAGATAAAGATTTTTTCCGCCCGTTTTTAAAAGGCGCTGCAGAGGCCCTCGAAGACTATATCAAATTAGGTTTTGATAAAGCGGCAACAACTTATAGTAAGAAAAAAATTGTTTAATTAAATAAAGGATCAAGCATGGCACTCAATTGTGGAATCGTAGGACTTCCAAACGTCGGTAAATCGACAATCTTTTCAGCAATCACTTCAGCTCCAGCAGAAGCGGCAAACTATCCGTTCTGTACGATTGAACCAAACGTAGGGATCGTAGCAATGCACGACCCACGCATGAAAAAAATCGGCGACATCATCGGGCCTGAAAAAATGATTTACACAACAGTTGAGTTTGTTGATATCGCGGGCCTTGTAAAAGGTGCTTCAAAAGGAGAAGGACTTGGAAACCAATTCTTAGGTCACATTCGTGCAGTACACGGAATTGTTCACGTAGTTCGCTGTTTTGAAGACAACGACATCATTCACGTTCATGGAAAAGTTAATCCAAAAGACGATATTGAAACTATCAATCTTGAGCTTGCGTTTGCAGACTTAGAGGTTGTTGAGAAAAAACTTCAAAACATTCCAAAACTTTTAAAATCGCAAAATAAAGACGTGTTAACATCTGCCAAAATCCAACTTCCACTTTTAGAAAAATTAAAAACTGAACTTGAAAGTGGAATAGCAGCTAGAAATTCATCTCTTTCAGATGAGGATAAAGCGGCACTTGAAGATTTAAACCTCATCACGATGAAAAAAGTTATCTATCTTTGTAACGTTGATGAAGAAGGTCTAACAAAAGACAATGAGCACGTTAAAGCAGTTAAAGAATATGCTAAAAAAGAAGGCTCAGAAGTTATGGTTATTTGCGGGAAGCTTGAATCAGAGATTGCTTCTCTTGAAACACTTGAAGAGAAAAAAGAATTTTTAGAAGCAGCAGGCATTGAAGAATCAGGGTTAGATAAACTAACTCGCGCTGCTTACAATATGCTTGGACTTAAAACATATTTCACAGCTGGTGTTAAAGAAGTTCGCGCTTGGACTTTTCAAGATGGTTTTAAAGCACCTCAGTGTGCTGGTATCATTCACTCTGATTTCGAAAAAGGTTTCATTAGAGCTGAGGTTTTTAGCTACGACGATCTAATTAAATATGGATCTGAAGCAAAAGTTAAAGAAGCTGGAAAATTCAGAGTTGAAGGGAAAGACTATGTCGTTAAAGATGGCGACATTATGCACTTCCGCTTCAACGTCTAACTAATCCTATAAATTAATTAGTAAGCTTTCCCATTAGCGCCCACCTTAAATGTTTCCTCTAGAGGAACCATAAGAGCTGGGCGATTTTCAATTAATGAATAGAAAAAATTATTTCGATAGATCAACTTCACATAGTTGCGAGTTTCTTCGTAAGGAATAGATTCAATTGTTGAAAGAGGATCGTCATTTCTAAAAATCTCTTTTCTCCAGCGATCAATTCTTTTTTCTCCAGCATTGTAAGAGGCCAGCGCATAGATTAAATTGCCGTCAAAGCGATTGATTAACTGACGAAGGTATCTGGTTCCTATAGCAACGTTTATTTCAGGGTTACCAAGATGCGTGACCTTAACTCTACGATTAAATCTTTTTGCTGTTGCAGGCATTAATTGCATTAAGCCTTTTGCGCCCACGCCAGATTTAGCTTCAGGGTTGAAGGCGGATTCCTGGCGAATAAGAGATATAACAATAAGAGGATCTAGATTCTCAGCATTCTTTTTTATGACATCAATATAGTTAAGCGGAAAAATGAATTTGATTAATTTAACATTTAAACTCAGTGAGTTTTGATCTAGTGAATCCTGAAAAACTTTAAAAGAAGTGATGTATTTTTTTTGTGAGTTAAGAAGTCTAATCAAGTTCATAATCAGAAATTCTTTATGAGCTTGAGAAGAAATTGTTTTTGAAAAAGCAGAATCTTTAAATGTGTTTTCTTTTGAAAGAGATTGGATGTAGCGGAGTTCTAGAGTCGCAAATCGCTCATTTCCAATTTTATTCCATACAGAAAGTCTTCGAAGTGAATCTTTTAGATCTCCACTCGTTTTATCAAGAGAGAATTCGGCCGGATCATTTTTTGAAACTAGTCTTGAAAGAATATCTGTTTCAGACACAGATCCTTTGCTTAAGAGTGCCAGCTCTTTTAATGCAATGATTGAATAAAAAGAATAAGGAGATGTTTCTACTATTTTGTTAAACAAAGAAGTCGCTTTTTTAGCGTCGCCAGTTTTTAGCAAGGAATAAGCGATCCAGTACTGCAATTTGGAATCGTATTTTTCAAAATTTTTTTCGAGATTATGTTTATCAACAACGGCCTTCACTGCCTTGAAGTCTCGATTAACCACATGAGGCCATAAGAGATAAAAATAGGTTTCCGAAGTATCTTCTTTTGAAGCAATGCCTTTTGCCATATTAAAGACATCGAGAGCATCGTTATCTCGCTCTTTATAAAAAAGAGTTTTTCCCAAACGGATTGTTTCAAACCATGCTTTTTTAGTGTTGATAAAATTTTTATTGTTATTATAAAAACTCACTGCACTTGTGATAAGAGTCTTGGCCTGTTGAGTATCGCCTCGATCAGCAGCTTCTTGCGCGTTTTTTGAAAGGCGCTGAAATTCCTCTTGGAAATACGTTGTGGAATTGTCATCAAGATTTAAATTATTTTGTAAAAACTTATTAAATTGAGAGTTTACTTTTAAGTTTGTCAAAACAGCTGATGGAGGACGAATTTTAAATTCAATAAATTTTTCAATCAAGATATTGGAAAGTTTTTCATGCTCGTTTGGGTTAGTTTTGAAATGTTTTAAGAACGTAATAAGATCAGCGCGGTTTTCACCTGTGGTAAAAAAAGGGCTGGCATCTTTAAAATAAGCTAGATCTCGTGAAGAAAAATTAATGTTTGGAGAAAGCTCACTCAAACGTTTAAGAAATAAGTAGCGGCAATACTTGTCGATAGAAATATTAATTCGGTCTGCAATGCTGTCAGTATATGCATTTGCATTTTTTGAACTGATAGTACAGCTTTTATAAAATGAGTCCTGGTTATCAATTGACATTATCGCCTTTAAACGATCATGAGATGAATTTAGGATTGAAAACGAGTGTGCTTTATTTTGGTATCTTGATAAACTATCAACCGTTTTTTTCTTCAGTTGATTTTTATTCAATTCGCTAAAAAGTAAATCGATATCTTTTCCATAGTCGAAATCGATGGCGCTGTAATTTAGGCGAAATGGAACCTCTTCTGCCATAGCAGAATTGGCAAAATTTAAATTTGGAGTGGCCAGCGCCACAGACAAATAAAATACACTAAGGATGGCCAATGATATGAGCCTCAACAAACGAACCTCCACAAAGCTCAAAGCCCCGTCTTATTCTTTGGTAAATCTCTCTTGTATGCGAGAGAGACGAGAAGAAATTTCATTCAACACAACTCGCTTATCATCAGGGACAACTAAGCTAAGGTTGTTAATATAAGAAGTGACTTCGCTAAGATATACTAAATCATTTTTATAATTATCTTCAAGATGATCAAACGTTTCGTTTACATCATCTGCCAGTTCTTGAAAGTAGTCGCCTTTTCGGAAAAATAGCTTCCCTGGATTTTCGCCATCTCGAACAAGCTTCAAATGCTTTTGAAGTTTATAGAGAGGTCCTGCAATCTTGTGTGAAAAAAACACACAGATAAAAAATGTTAAGCAAGTAAATCCAAGATGTAAAAGAATCAAAAATAAAATAAGGGCATCGCGCTTACTACTATAGTGAGAGGCGATTTCAGGATTCTTCAATGAAAAATGAGTAATAATATTATTCATTAATTCATAGATAGAAAATGGATAAATGATACTTGTTAAGAACACCAAAATACATACGTAGAGACTAAATCGTATTTGAAATTTTGGGTTTATAAGATAAATTTTTCGACTGTAAGACACTCAGTATCCCCTTAACTAATAAAGCGTCATTTTATTTTAAATTAAATCATCGCTTCATTCTATAAAATTGTGAAAGAGACACAGATTTGTTATAACAGGACAGTAAATTAGTCAGAATTTTATGGAGTCTTGTATGTCCGAAAATATTAATGAAAAAATCACGAACCTATTAAATGTCATTGTTAATCCCAACAGCGGGAAAACGTTGAAGGAAGAGGGGCGTATCGTAGAAGTAAAAGCCGACCAAAATGAATTGGTATTCAAATACAAAAGAGATGGGATTTCTCCGGAACAAAAAAGAGTGATTGAAGGTTCAATTGGACGTGCTCTTTCGGAATACTATTCACCGGAAAAAATTACAGTTCTGACAATTTCGGAAAACTCGGCAGACGTTTTTGCTGGAAAAACGTTTTCTCCATCTGCAGAAAAAAAATCAGAACCGGCCCAAATTAAGTCTGGTCATGGTCCAGCTGGTGCCCAGAAAAAAAGAGTGGCTGGTGCTAAAAAAGTTATCGCCGTTTCGTCAAATAAAGGCGGTGTAGGAAAATCAACTGTTGCTGTTAACTTAGCTTTTGCTCTAAAAAATCTAGGAAAAAAAGTTGGATTGCTTGATGCTGACGTTTACGGTCCATCTATGCCAATGTTGCTCAATAAGAGAGAAGCAAAACCAAGTGCGACTGAAGATAAAAAAATTCTTCCAATCGATGCGTATGGAATTCCATTCATCAGCTTTGGTCTTTTTATTAATGAAAAAGATCCAGTAATCTGGAGAGGTCCGATGCTTGGTGGAGTTCTCAATCAATTTCTATTTGATGTTGCTTGGTCAGACTTGGATTATTTAATTATCGATCTACCTCCTGGAACAGGAGACATGCAATTATCAATGGTGCAGGCAACAGATATTGATGGTGTTGTTGTTGTTTCGACTCCGCAAGATGTAGCAATCCTTGATTCGAAGAAAGGATTAAATATGTTCAACCAAGTGAAGATTCCAGTTCTAGGAATGGTTGAAAATATGAGCTACTTTGTTCCAGACGATGCTCCTAATAAAAAATATTTTATTTTTGGAGAAGGTGGAGTGAAGAAAGCTGCAGCCGAACTTGGGGTGAATCTTCTAGCAGAGATACCACTTGAAGTTGCTCTTCGCGAAGGTTCTGATAAAGGACTTCCTTATATGAATGAGAAAAAATATGAAGGACGTCCTGTTTGGAATGCTTATATGTCACTAGCAAAAAATGTTGATCATTGTTTCAATGATTCATCTGATAATCCAAGCAATGAACAACAGAAAGGATTTTTTAAGAGACTTTTTTCTTAAATAGGTTTTAATTATTAGTATGACGAATTTAATGGAAGTCCTTAAAGAGCAAACATCATTTGGTTTTACCGGAAAGGTGAACCTGTTGCTCTCGTCTACTGGACAATTTAAAGGTGTCATCTATTTGCACGAAGGCGCCATTGTTGGGGCAACCTTTGGACAACAAAATGGAAGGAACGCTCTTTATAAAATGATTTTTGAAGATGTCGAATCGCAAAGCCATTTTAAATTTGTTGTTGAACCAGAGCTTGTGGCCGCAAGTAACTTCAATATGAGAATGGCCTTTGATGAAATAAAGACTGAGGCTTCAAAAATTTATCAGCTGTATGTGCAGGCTAAAAAGTTAAAACCGCCGATGAATTTAAAGCTGTTAATTGATCCGGAAATAATCGTGAATCCCGAAGAAATAACACCCGAGGAATTTGATATATTATCTATTTTAACCGAGTGGTGCAAAGTTTCCGACGTCTATAAATACAGTAGGTTGATGGAGTTTGAAGTCACCAATGCTCTCGTGAGTTTGCGCAAAAAAAGAGCAATAAAGGTGTTCCAAAATTAGAAATAAGTTACTAAAATCTCAACTCTAATTATCTCACCTACACGTAAGGGAATGCGGAGAAAGTATGAAAAATCAGGTTCAAAATCAAGGCGAATTAAAAGAACTTAAAGTAATGATAGAGAAAGATGTTGTTGAATCATTTGAGAGAATGTCGAAACACACAGGCACACCAGTGGCTGACTTAGTGGTAATTGCTTTAAAAAGATATCGTTCTTCACATAGTGACTGGGACGTTAAACCTAAAAAAGCTGAATAAAGCATAAAAAATATACACACTCCCTCATAAATTTTTTCATTCTGATACTATCTAGAGCAATTACATAATTGCTTTCGGAGGTCACAGTGAAGAACTTAATTTCTGCCCTAATAGTATCTTCATCCTTTCTATCAACTTTGGCATATGCCAGCGACAATGAAGTAAGCAATAAGTTTACAATTATGGCCTATGAAGAATCGGTAAGTAATGGTTGGAAAACTTGTCAGGGCCAGGCGGCCCTTGAGATAAAGGCCCGCGCAGAAAAAAATTGTGAAGAAAATAAAGCACAGGTCGAAAGAAATTTTGACAAGCTCGCAAGTGAACTTGGAATCGATCGCTCAAGCCTTCAAGTTAATGAAAGTGTCGGATGTCGTATAAAAGCTCAGCCCAGCAGACCTGGAGTTGCAACCTATTCGTGTGAACTTTCTGTACTGGTAAGTGATTCGAATTATACTCTTATGCATTCGGAATTTGATACAAAAGGTAATAAAGACAAGTGTTTACCAATGCTTGAGCTCAATGAGAAGAACCGCAATGTGGTTTTTCAGGATATAACGACGTCATGGTCTTTACTTGGCAGAGATAGATGTCAGGTTCCTCTATACGAACTAATTAAGAAGTAATTTCAACGACTTATAATAGTCAAAGCGACAAGCAAAAACATGTAAATTTTATAAGCAGGCTGCCTAAAAATTAGGCAGCAGCTCTTACCATCTGACCAATCTACCACCAAATTTCAGTGCCTTAGTTACAAAAAAGCCTTGTTTTTGATTGTTGCCATGTGGCATGACCCTTGCTCTATAAAGCATAAGTAACTTTAAAGGGGAATGGGTATGACAGTATTAACATCGAAAAAAGCCATCATCGCAGTTTTGAGTGTTAGCTCAATTGTTTTGGCCGGAACGATTAAAGATATGCACTCTCATTCTGCTAAGGCAATCAATACAGCAGTTGAAGAACAAGAAATTCTTCCAGTAGAAAGAAGTGTAGCTTCAGAAGCAGTATCAAGAGTTGCTCAAATTTACCTTCCAATGAATGCTGAAAATATTAAGAAGATCAATACAGCTTGGGAAATCACAAGAATTGTAGGATCAGATGAAAAAGTAGCTTTTGATAAATTCGCAAATCCAGAAGACGCTAAAAAATCAATCAAAGTTCCATTAGAACTAATTGGTAATGGAATTGTTCGCGTAAATAAAGATAACGAACAAGTTTATAGAATTTCTCTTCTTTCAGACTTCGGAACAATTGCTCTATATAAAAAAATGGGTAACGGTTTTGAAATTTTAGAAGCAAAAAAAGTTGCAGTAGCAAAAGAAAATGCATCACTAGTAGTTAATGAAGAAGTTGAACTAGTTCTTGAAAGAGCTCTTAATCAAGCTAAATCAAGCCAGGTTCTTGTTGGTAACGATGTTTCAGGACAAGTATCTTTAACTGCTAAAACAATTACTGGTCTTTCAGTTGAACTAAAAAACCCAAATGGTGAAACTCAAAATATCGAAATCGATACTGCTGATCTAATGGATGGTGGAACTTTTAAAGCAGAAGTTAACGGTGAAGAAGTTTCTGGTGTTGTTTTTAACAATGGAAAAGATGGATACAGAATCAGTTTCGTAACTGGTCCAATCGCAGGTGCAATGCTTAACTTCGTAACTAAAGAACAATTAGAAAAAGTTCAAGAATCAGATAGAGAGCAAGCTGATAACCAAGCAATGACTTCACAACCAGAAGAAGTTCAAGCAGCTACTCAAGTAATCGAAGAAAGAAAAGAAGTTGCAGAAAATGTTGAAAACCAAGAACCAGTACAAGTGTTAAGCGCAGAAGAAATTAAAGCAACTGCTGAACAAAATGGTTTCGCTTTCTAAGAAATATCTAATAATTTTAAAATAATAGGCCCGAGAAATCGGGCTTTTTGTATTTTGGAATCAAAAGCGAAAAGATTGTGGTCGGTGGGGATTACAAAGATTAACTATGATTATAGAAAATTAGTGTCTATTTTTTCGACACTCAAAATTGTAATTTTTTCAATTTCATCATCGTTGCAATTATTCATGCCATAATGACGTTACTATTAAAACTAACTGGAGATATTAATGAAAAAATTAATTGCAATTCTTTGTCTATTTTCGATGTCTACAATCTCATTTGCTGGTGGAATGGGGTCGTTAGCAGCAAAGACGGCCGCGAAAACAGATACGGAGTTAGCTTCATTGTCATCAACTTCTTCAGATTTAAAGTTTGAAAAACTTGCTACCATCAGCATGGTGAAGACAGACTTATATTTTTGTTTCAAAGGTGCGATTGGGGCCACTCTTTCTGGCGATGAAGTGGTTGATAAGCTCATAATGAAGAATTGCGATACGCGCTTAGAGGAAGCTAAAAATTTAAACATTTCCGATAAAGAGATTGAAGATATTGCCAAACGAGTTCTTGAAGAAAACAAAAAAGATGAATTTGAATTAAGTGTAGATAGAGCTCTGAACCTAAACCATTAACAAAATTCACGACAGCTATGCACATCGGCTAAAAATAAAAAGGCCCTCTTACGAGGGCCTTTTAGTTTTAAAACTATTTTCCGAGTAGATTTTTAAATTCTTGCGTAAGAAGCGGAACAACTGTGAAAAGATCTCCCACAATTCCGTAATCAGCTTTTGTGAAGATTGGAGCATCTGGATCAGTGTTGATTGCAACAATAACTTTTGATGTTCTCATCCCGGCCAAGTGTTGAATCGCTCCTGAAATACCACAAGCGATATAAAGAGAAGGAGCAACTGTTTTACCAGTTTGTCCTACTTGCATAGCGTGTGGAGCGTATCCAGAATCAACGGCTGCTCTTGATGCTCCGACTGTAGCACCAATAACGTTTGCTAGATCTTCTAAAACTTTAAAGTTAGAAGCGTCTTTCATCGCGCGTCCACCTGAAACAATAATGTTTGCTTCTGTTAAGTCTAACTTTTCCGAAGCGCCTTTAACGATTTCTTTAATCATCGCTCTGATCACACCAGCATCAACAGCTGCTTCAGAAGTTGCTGCAGCTCCAGCTGTTGGATTAGCGTTCATACCAAGAGCGTTTGGTCTTACTGTTACAAAGTGAGGCTTTGGCCCTGAAAGTTCAACTTTTGCAAAACACTTTCCAGCAAAAAGAGGACGAGTTCCAGAAAACTTGTCACCTTCCATCGCAAAATTTGTAACTTCAGAAACCATACCAGCATCAAATTTTGAAGCCAAACGAGGGAATAAATCTTTCCCAAGTGATGTTGCTCCTGCGAAAACGTAATCAAAATTTCCGCCAGCGATAAATCCATGAAGAGCATTTGCATATCCTTCTGGAGAATATTTATCTAAGTTAGCACCTTTTAACGAGTGAACTTTTGCCGCTCCAAATTTAGCAAGATCAGCAGTTGCTTCGCTTGGAATTGTTCCAAGTGCAGCGACTTCAACTGTGTGTCCAGAAAGTCTTCCTAAAATTTCAAGTGTAACACTTTTAACGTGTGATCCGTGTAGTTCAGTGAATACCAATATTTTTGCCATACAATCCTCTTAAATTACTTTTGCTTCTGTTCTTAATAGTCCAACAACTTCTTTTACAACAGCGCCCATTTTTGCAGCATCAGTTGCATCGAATTTTTTTCCAGGTGGTTTTTCTGGAGGTAATTGGAAATTAGAATATTTTACTCTTCTGTCTGCTTCACTAACACCAACGTCAGCAAGAGATAATGTAGTAAGAGGCTTTTTCTTAGCTTTCATGATTCCTGGAAGAGAAGCATATCTTGGAGTGTTGATTCCTTTGTTACATGCTATAACAGCAGGAAGTTTCACACCGTAAACTTCAAGAGCTCCACCTTCGATTTCTCTTTTAACAGTAACGTCTGTTGCTGATCCTTCATATCCAACAACAACAGAAACAGATGGAAGCTCCATCATCGTTGCAAGGATTTGTGGAACTTGAAGACAGTCGTCATCAATAGCTTGCTTACCAGTTAAAATTAAATCAGGAGTTTTTCCTGATTTAAGAATCGCTCCTTTAAGAGCTTTTGCGATTGAGTATGAATCAAGATTATCGACAGCTTCAACAAGGTAAGCATCGTCTGCTCCCATTGCCATTGCAGTTCTTAGTGCTTCAGTATCTTTTGAAGATCCTACGCGAACAACAGTAACTGTTGATCCTGCGTTAGCAGCTTGAACAAGAAGGGCTTGTTCAACAGCGAATTCATCGTATGGATTCATGATCCATTTGATAGAACTTGTTTCAATGAAAGATCCATCTCCACTTGGAACGATCTTTGTTTCTGTGTCTGGTACTTGCTTTACGCAAACAAAAATATTCATATTATTAGCTCCTTGAAAATATTTCTTTAGCAATAACTAATCTTTGAATTTGAGAGGTGCCTTCGTAAATTTGAATCAATTTAGCATCCCTCATAATTTTTTCTACGGGATACTCTTTGCTATACCCATAGCCACCATAAATTTGTACTGCATCCGTAGTTATTTGCATACAAGAATCAGCGGCGAAAGCCTTAGCATAAGAAGCGAGTTGAGTGTTAGGCATACTGTTATCTAGAAGCCAAGCAGCCTTGTGAACAAGTAGTCTCGAAGCTTCAATCTTCATGGCCATGTCAGCAATCATAAACTGAATTGCTTGATGATGAGAGATGGCAACGTTAAACTGAACGCGTTCTTTTGCATACTTTACAGCGTGGTCAAAAGCACATTGTGCACCACCAACAGCGCTTGAAGCAACCATTGGGCGAGAGTGATCAAGAGTTTTCATGGCGATACCCCAACCTTTGTTGAGTCCACCTAAGACATTGGCTTTTGGAACGCGAACGTTATTGAAGGTGACAGCGCGAGTGTCTGAACAGCGATGTCCCATCTTGTCTTCTTTTTTTCCGATCTCGATTCCTGGAGTTCCTTTTTCAACGACGACCGCTGTGATGCCCTTGTGTTTAAGGGAGGGATCAGTAGTTCCATAAATGACAAAAAGATCAGCGTAGCCTGCGTTAGTAATCCACATCTTATTTCCGTTGATGACGACATCGTTGCCATCTTCTTTGATAAGAGTTTTTAATCCGCCAGCATCCGAACCATTGCCAGGCTCTGTTAAACAGAAAGCCGCAATCTTATAACTTTCGGTAAATGGAGTGAGAAATCTTTTTTTCTGCTCATCGGATCCTCCGATAACAATAGGAAGTAGAGCGAGATCGTTGGCCATAATGGATGTATTCATTCCCATGCAGCCGTATGCGAGTGCCTCAGTGATGATCATAGAATCAACGGCAGAAAATCCATTTCCTCCATACTCCGTTGGAATACAGGTGTTCACTAACCCGAGAGACCATGCCTTTTCCAGAATATCGTGAGGCAATTCAGCCTTAACATCATATTCATGAGCCTTTGGCATCATTTCATTTTTAGCAAATTTCATTGTGAGATCTTTGATTTCCAGTTGGTCTGGTGTGTAGCTAAAATCCATGCTTGGTCCAAGTGTTGGGTAAATTGAATAATAAAATTATAGAAGGTAATTAGGACTGGTCAATCAGGAAAGTGGATGGGCAGAATTATCGAATTGAAGTTTAAATTTAAAACTTTTTTTTAACTCACTAAACCCGGGAAGTTCAGACAAAGGTAGAACTACGAAGCTTCTTTCAAACAGTCGAGGGTGAGGAATAATCAATGTTTTAGTTTGGATTTTTTTATCGCCCCAAAACAAAATATCCAAATCAATTAAGCGTGGTCCCTTTGGAATGAGGCGATTGCGCCCCATCTCTGCTTCAATTTTTAAAAGAAGTGCCATGACTTCTTCCGGATCAAGTTTAGGAACTCTGAATTCTAATACTTGATTATAAAAGTCGGGTTGATCTAAATAATCCACCGCAGGACTCTCGTAGATACGACTTTCGGCGATAAGTTCAAAATGCTGTTGCAGATTGAATTTAGCAGAATTTAAATTGTGAATGCGATCACCAAGATTTGTACCAGTCGCAACAAAAAAAGAGTTAAGAAAAGTCATTACTTTTTCTTTTCTTGATTAGGCTGCAAAGCATTTGGATCTTGTTTGTTTTCTTTATCAGTAGTGCCCGTATAGGATTCGATATATGAACTTATGGCCTTTTCAGGAGGGACAAAAGGCTTAGATTTTACGCCACAGCCAGCGAGAGCAAATATAAATATAAAACTAATTATAATTTTAGAACTCAACACTTAAACCACCATTGATCATGTCTGTTCCTAAATCAACTCGAAAAAACCATCCAGGAACTATTCTTCGCAAAAGCGTTACACCAAAAATAACACTGCTTTTTTTCTGGGCATCTACGGCCTGAACTTCTAGGGCAAGTTCCGCTGGTGTTTTTATACCATCAGGAACTCCGGCACCAGGAGAGCTCGCAGTGACAGACTGGTAACCGACATAAGGTTGAAGATAACTATAAAAAGGGGCACTAAAAGTGTACTTCCCCTTAACGGTGAAACTAATTAATCGAGTATCTAAACCGACAGAAGGATAATCACGGATGGTGTTGGTACCGACTCCACCTTCAGCCCAGATATTGTCTGAGACTTGATAGCCCCAAGTCCCATTGAAATGAGTGTATTGTTTATTGGCCCCACCAACATCTTTTCCCTGAAGGAGTCCAATGTTTAAAGAAACTAAATTGTCAGGTTTAATTAAACGTTTACTATTTTCTTCCATGGAAAGATCATCTTCACCTCCAGAAATAGAGGTTGAGTTGTAAAGATCTTCATCTGTTTGAACTTTAGATTCATCTTTTTTATTTTTTCCATTTTTTTCTTTTTCGGGAGCTTTTTCTTTGTTTGTAAAATAGCTGTCATCGCCTTTGAGAATTAGAACCTCTTTTCCGGCCTTAAGTTGCTTCCAAAGGTCAGAATTGTAAATTTTAACAATTTTGATTCCCGAAAGTTTCTGATCCGTGGTTTTTGCGACAAGTGCGCGGGAAACAAGTTTGTTAGCAAGCAGAATACTAACGAAATCACCTCTGGAGAAAGATTGATTTTCATTGGTTAGGATGAAAATTTTTTTTGAGGGTGAGATAACTTTAATTGTCTCTGTAACAAGCTTAGGAGCCTCTTCACTGGTTGTAGGGGCATCAATTCTTTCTTCTTCGGTGATGTCGTCTAAAACATTTTGAGCATGGAGAGGCGATAGTGCCATCACAAATAGCAGACAAAAAAAGACTGGCAATTTAAAACCATTTAAAAGCATATCTTATTTTATAGCTCGAGTCGCACTGGTGTAAATAGAATAATGGATTATAATTAGTTCCTAATTATGAAATTATTTATCATTGCAATTATCACTATACTTTTTTCAAGCTGTGCAACTTCCTCGAAGAGTTTGAATGACTATTCGAACTTAAGTGAAGTAACAGAACACGATTATATTGATCATCTTGCTTCGATAGGTCCAGTCTATTTAAAAAGCGAAGATATTCATGAAATAAAATTAAAACCAGATTCAGTTCATTTTTTAGAAAAGATTTATGAAAGAATCGTTTCAAATAATGAAGTTCTGTTAACACATGAATATAAACCTCAGTTTCATGTTATAATTAGTAAAACACCTTTTTTATTTTCATTGCCTAAGGCACAGTTTTTTTTATCGAGTGGATTGATTGAACGATACTTAAAAAGTGAAGAACTATTTGTAGCAGCAATAGTTTCTGAAATCTTAAAAAGTGATCGAAATATTTATGAAAAAAGAGTTATGATTCCCCTTGGTTTTTACAATACGGAAAAAATGATTCAAATAGCGAAATTGCGATCTGAAACAAAATATCAAGTCAACGAATGGAGTTATTTTGTTTTAAAGCGGGCGGGGTTTGATGCCTCAGCCTATCTAAATTGGATACAAGTACAAAATAGAAACACGCTGGATTTTTCTCTTCTTCTGGGGGATGCAATAGGCATTTCGAAAGAAGAGCATCTATTCAAAAACTTTATGGCAAAACAGGGAATAGCAGGGGTGGAAAAGAAAATTATCGAAGCTAATTCATCGAAAGGTTTTTATAAATTATTAAACAATATTGCGAGCAACAAATGAAAGCAGGACAATCCGAAAGAATTTTAGTTGAAGAATTATTTAAAAAGACGATTGGTAAAAACCTTTTGAGCGATGACGTTGTAGAAAATGTGGAAAAGCTAACAGGAGATGCCTCAACTCGAAAATATTATCGAATTTGGACGTCAAGTACTTCCTATGTAGTCTGTCTGGACAATCCGACAGCAACACCAGAAGAAGAGCCACCTTTTGTGAAACTGCAAAGAGTACTTCACGATGAAAAAGTAAGAGTACCACTGATTTTTGATAAGGATTTGGGCACGGGCTATCTTTTAGAGGAAGATCTTGGCGACGTTACATTTCTAAAAGAAATAGCTCTGATTGCTAACAAAGAAGAAGAGTTTCAATTTTATAAAAAAGCAATCGATTTAATGCATACAATTCACAAAGTCGACATGGAAAAATATAAAGATGAACCATTTGCCAAATTGGCCTTTGATACTGAGAAATTATTTGCAGAAATGGAATTCACTAAAAAATATTTCCTTAAAATGTATTTGGGATTAGATGTAACAACTCCTGCGGTAGAGGCCCTTTACAAGAAGCTATACGATATGTGCTATATGCTTTCAGGAGAACCAAGAGTATTAGTTCATCGAGATTATCATTCCAGAAATCTAATGATTAAAAAAGGAGAACAGATTGTTATAGATTTCCAAGATGCAAGAATGGGCACTCCTCTTTATGATTTAGTTTCTCTGTTGGAAGATTGTTATTATCAGCTCGACAATGAAAATAAAGAAAAACTAAAACAATATTATTTCAATGAATATTTCAAAAAATTTGATCATTCAAAATCTTATGAACAATTCAAATATCTTTATGACATGATGGCGATTCAGAGAGTATATAAAGCAATCGGAAGTTTTGCTTACATTTATGCAGACAGAAAAGACTTGAGATATGTGAAGTATATTGGGTACGCGTTTGAAAAAGTACGCGCGATCATGCTTGCCTATGAAGATTTTGCAAAAGAGAGAAAGATATTGGCGAGTTTATATTATGCAAATTGATTATGCTCTTATTCTGAGCGCAGGCCTTGGAACTCGCATGGGAGAAATTGGAAAAAAAATTCCAAAGGTTCTCTGGCCTGTCTATTTCAAAACATTACTCGAATTACAAATTCGCTACTGTGAAGATTTAGGGATAAAAAAAATTTACATAAACACACATTTTCTCCATGAGGAAATAGAAAGTTTCTTAAAAGAGAAAAATCTTTTAGGAAAAGTTACGATTTTGTACGAAGACCCTCTTTTGGATTCAGGAGGGGCCATTCACAATTTGGCTGCTCAAAAAGAAGTTGGCTATAAAGGAAATCTGCTTTTACTCAATGGGGATCAATTTATATTTTTTGATCACCAAAATTGGACTCAATCTTTAAAAAGAATTAAAACATGCCGGGCTGTTCTTTTTGGAATAAGGGTGAGCAAAAATTCGGCTTACAATGAGACTGTTCTTAAAGACAATTGCCTTGTTGAAATAAAGAAAAACACAGAAATGAAAAATGATTTCATTACTTACTCTGGACTTGGGATCCTAAATATGAACGGCCTTGCTCCTGTACCTGGGATATCAAAATTTTGGGAGACGGTTGCTAATTATAAAAAAGAGAAAGTTGAATTCATAACACCAGAACATTTTGAATATTGGGACTTTGGGACTGCCGATATTTATGCTGAAAATATTTTCAACCTCTCAAAGATTTCAGAAAGAAAAAGTGCCATGGGTAAATTTTTAGAAAAACACCTGGCGTTCAAGGGTGATGAAAATCTTTTTTTAGATATAAATGATAGTGCAATTGATTTAGATTACACCGCTAAGTTTTCATCGCACTCAATTTCCGCTAAGGGCCTGGTTCAAAAGATTTAAAATATTTTTTTCTTAGAATCTTCCGTGATAAGCTTGATGCAATCGACGGGACACACTTCAATGCAAGCATTGCATAGAGTGCATGACCATGTTTCGATTATATAGTTGGATCCACTTTTTAATACCGCATTCTCTGGGCAAATTAATTTGCAGTTGTCGCAGGAAATACAAAGTGTGTTAATTTCTAAGTATGGTATCATTAATTAATAGTAACAAAGCATTGGGCATCTTGAGTATATAGGCATGAAAATCCTCAAACGAAATTATGGACATAGAAACCTAATATTATTTTTGACTCTCTCATTGGTTTATTTACACGCCATCGCTTCTCTTGCCCGAGGCAATTCGCTTTTTTCGACTATTGCCATCAGATCATTCTTTGTTGATCATTTCATTATCATATTCCTGACTGCGATTGCAGGATACATGATCGTTAAAATAAAAAAATATTCTCAAATAATGCTTCTAATATGTTTGATAATTATTGTCGGCAAAAGCTTTATTCTTCTTTCTGGAAGCTTCAATAAGCTAACCTTGGTGTTAGATTTTATTTATTTGGTATTTGCTTTTTATTTCTTTGTTAGTTGGGAATTAGAGGTAGAGCTAGCTGCTTTTAACCCTCTCTTTTCAAAATATGATTTGGAAAAAGAATCTCGATTTAATCTGAAGGCAAGCATTGGCCTCAATGAAAATGGAGAAGACGCTCAGCCTGTGCACATTACTAACATTGATGAGGAAAGTTGCTTCTTATTATTGCCTGAGCAGCATAGTATCGAACTAGATCCTGCTAAAAAATATTTTTTGGATTCCAATTACGAAGGAGTTCGTTTTCGCCATCAGGCCTTGCTAGTGTCTTCCTATGACAGGGGAATTGGCCTTGTTTTCGAAAGATCACCAGACGCCCGAGTATCTTGGTCAGAATTATATAAAGTTTGCCTAGAAAGAGGAATAGTAAGCTAAGCCTCAATTAAAAAACGTCTTTGTCCGATAAGCCTCGCATGATGAAGAATGATGAAGACACACTCCTGTCCAAACTGATTGAAGAAACATGCACAGAATCCTTAGAAAAGGATCAGCCCAATAGTTTTCTTGACCTAAGAAACTACTTTGAGAAACGCTCAAATGAGGTTGATTATATTTCTATTGCTGATTATTTAAATCAGCAGCATCTGACTCATCAACAGATTTCTTATCAAAATAATTCAGGGTGCTATCGTTTATATTTTAAGCAGGCAGTCTTGGATTTCCCTTCAAATTGGTCGATCTTCAAAGAGATAAAAAGTGCTGATTTGATTTACGTTGATCAATCTCTAGATCAGGATTCTCTACTCGATATTTTTTCTGAATTGAACGGCAATTTCCAAAACATTGCCTTGATAAAAGAAGATCGAGATATTCAATTGGTATTTCTTTCAGAAGAGAGTGCTCATGATCATGTAACGTGGATGCGGGCATATTATGAAAAGAAAAAGGCTGGAACTATCGAGAAAGCTGCGGCCTAAATTATTTTAGACCGCACATTTTTTGTTTCTTATAAAGTCGCGTAAAAGTCTTTCATCATCTTTGCATCTTTTTCAAGATTTGGGCTGTTGCAAATCACGTAACCACGGCAATCAAATTCTTTAAGAGCACGAAGAAGATCACGCCAGTTAAAATCAGAATCTTCAAGGTTAAGATGTTTTAAATCTCCCTTAGAGTTTGAACTGATTCCTGAAATATGAATGTGCATATTTTGAAGAGCGTTTGGATCTAGTTCTTCTTTTAGTTTACCTAAAACAGTACAGAACTCTTCATATGTATTGTACTCGTTAGTACGAGCAAACAGATGAGAGAAGTCCATACATGGAGAACAAGAAGAAACAGATTTTGTTAAATCAATTAGTTCTTCAAGAGATCCAAATTGAGAAGTTTTTCCTGTAAGTTCTGGGCGAAGTTCAATTTGAATATCAAGGCGATTAAGTCTTTCTTCGATAACACTCAAAGATTTTTGAACGAGATCGAAAACATCATAAGGAGAATCTTTCATATAGAAAGCAGCATGGAAAGTCATAGACTCTGCTCCGCAGAGATCAGAGATCTTAGCTGTTTGAATAATGCGTTCAACAGATGAATCGATTTTATCTTGTTCACGAGCGTTTAAGTTAATGTAGTAAGGGCCATGTGATGTTAGTGGAATTCCTAATTCATATGAAGCCTTTCTAAGACCAGAAGACACTTCTTCTTTCATACGAACACCGTGAGCGAATTCAAGTTGCATACAATCTAAACCAAGTGCGTGCACTTGTTTAACACCTTCAATAGGATTATTTTTCTTTGGAGTAGAATTCGGAACACCAGCTGTCCCAAACAATAGACGTTCAAATTTCATATAAAGCTCCCCCGTGAATGATAATGCAAACACATTGTTACCACAGATCCCCGAAACATGAGAGCCGCGCCGTGAAAACCCCTATTATTTCAAGTGGTTGTGGCGGGGGTCATTTTCCCGTTTGATCTGCAAAAAGCACTCTATGCCTTATAGCTCTGGACAGGATTATTGTCTATAATTTATGAAGACCAATGTAATAATGACAGTCTTTACTTAAGTATTGGAGGAATTTTATTTACCGCTTGAGATATTTATTTCTTCTTTTTTTTATCTTTTTCATGACCTTCGGTTTGGTTGGTTTGTTATTCAATTTGCATTGGGGATTTTTGGTCGGAATAATTGTGGCCCTTTTCATTTTTATATTTCTTTCCATCTGGGGAGAAAAATTAATTCTCATCTTTGCTAAGGCCCGTTACGTGACAGATAATGAAATTTTGATCAATCAGGTGAAAAATTTTTGCTGCCACTGTGAAATTCCAGAAGTAAAAGTTTACTGGTCAAATGTATTTATCAACAACGTCTATTATGCCAACTCTTATTATGGAAAACCTGCCTTAATTATTGGGAAAAACATCTATAGAACTTTTTCTAGAAATGAACTTAATAGTTTAATCTATGCCTCTTTATTAAAGTTGAGAACTAATGAGGTAAAGCATAGAACAATTGCAAGTCTAATTTTTCTCATTCTATATTCTCCAATTTACCTGGTTAGATCATTAATCAAGAGAGAGTCATTTTCTAGAGTGCTAAATGTTTTCCTTTATCCAGCCTATTTTTTAAAAGCTAAACTCTATGAAGTAGAGGCAGCAGTTTTAAAATTTGATCAGGAGGTTGGAAAGCAAGAAGGATTAAAAAAAGCTTATATTTCAGCCCTGTTTAAAGTGAATCATCTACCTGCTTGTAACGAACCAAGCATTGGTGGATTAGTAATGAATGAACTCAATCATGTGAAAAATCAGACTAGTGATGTTTTAGGTTATCTCCTCATTGATAACGTGAGTATCGATACGAGAGTGAAAGCGCTTAAATGAAATTAAAAAAATTTAAAATTGATCTCTCTGATTACTATCCACTTTTTTTTACGTTGATTTTCGTAACTATACTTTTTCAATATCCTCTAGCATCTTTAGAAAGCATTTTTTATGACTTAAGAGTCCGTCTGGATTTTGGGATTAAGCCAACTAAAGAAATTGTCATTGTGACAATGGATGAAGAAAGTGATGATTACCTTGGGGATACTTATCCGTATACATATGCCACCCATTCGAGATTTCTTCAAAAATTGCTCTCAGCAAAGCCTAAAATTATTGATTATTTCTCACGTATGCCAGAAATCTCAAGTGATGATCGGCTTTATTTTAATGAATTTAAAAAGAATTTAAAGCAGTTTAACTCTGAAGGTGGCAAAGTTGATTTTGCAACTGAGTTGGATGAGACGATCGGCGAAATTCTTCCTCCTGAAGAGTTGCGTGACTTTAATTATTCCTTGGCGCAACTAAATATAGACAACAACATCTTTGCTAAAGACGATGTTGTTAGACGAGCGATATTTAATGTTTCAGGAGAAGAGTCATTTCACCTTCTAACTGCCAATCAATATCGAAGGATGATTGGTAAAAATACTATTAATGTTCAGGATGTTCTTGGTGCTTACTATAATGATGAGGCTGATGCAAACTTTGTCCTTTTTAGATATCCAAGTTCTCCAGTCTATAGTGAATTTAAATATAAAACAATTCCTTTTCACCGTGTCCTGGTAGGGAATTTTTCACCAGAAATTTTTAAAGATAAAATTGTCTTAATTGGTCCCAATTATATATCCCAGAGAGATAATTTTTATCTGACACCCTTTAATCAAGAAGAATATAAAGCGCCCAAACTGATTGTTCACGCAAGTATCATTGATTCCTTGATTCAAAATAAAACGATAAAAATGATTCCAAGGGTGGTTTCAAATGTTTTGGCCTTCGTTCTTGGGATAATTCTCTCCATTCTCATTTCTCGTTTAAAACCAAAAGACGGCTTGATCATAACGATCTTAATGCTCGTTTCAATTTTGTTTTTCTCTTATCTCCTTTTTGTTTTAATGGGCTTCTGGCTTTATACGGCCCATTTAGTTGTGACAGTGTTTGTGGTGTATTACATTTGGATTCCTTTTAGAGCAATTGGGGAGTACCAGCGCCGATTTGCTATCCAGGAAGAGGCAAAACTTCTAAAGAAGGTAGAGAAGTTAAAGCAAAACTTTCTTTCTCTTATGAGCCACGACTTAAAAACACCCGTAGCTAAAATTGCAGGGGTTGCAGACAATCTCTATCATCAAAATGCGACGAATCCTGAGATTCGCGAAAAGTCTCAATTGATCATTGACTCCACTAAAGAATTGAACAAATTTATTTCAAGCATTCTTGATTTAACCAAAATAGAGTCGAGCAATTTTGGACTTAATAAAGTTTCAAAGGATGTTAACAGCGTAATTGAGTCTGTTGCCAAAGAATTGTCCTTTAGTTCATCTCAAAAGGGCGTTACATTAAAAAAAGATCTTGCACCTCTGTACCCAATACAGATCGACGTGACCCTGATCACCAGAGTTATCTCAAATCTTGTGGAAAACTCGATAAAATATTCCGGAGCAGGTTCTACTGTCGAAATCAAAACCTGGGATGATGAGAAGTGGGTTTATATAGAAATCAAGGACAATGGAGCGGGTATTCCACCAGAAGAGCTCTCAAATATCTTTGAGAAGTTTTATCGGATAAAGAATGATGCAAGTCATTCAATAAAAGGGACGGGCCTAGGCCTCTATCTTGTTAAGTATTTTGTCGAATTGCACGGTGGAACTATCTCTGTGGAGTCAACGGTGAGTAAAGAGACAAAATTCTTAGTGAAATTAGTTAACCAGTAGTAGTAAACTAGAAGTAGCAATAGTGCTAGGAGATTTATATGCATCGAGTGCTTGTCGTAGACGATGATAAGGTTTTACAAAACTCTGTTAAAGAGGCTTTGCTCTATCATAGTTTTTTGGTCGATGTGGCCAACAATGGAAAAGAAGCATTACATGCTGTCTACAAAGAAAAATATGATCTGGTTGTTATGGATGTTAACATGCCAGAGATGGACGGGATTGCTGCCTTAACGGAAATTAAAAAAGTTGATCCATCAGTCATAGTTATTATTTTAACAGCATATTCAAATGTTAGTGACGCTGTAAAAGTTGTTAAAGAAGGCGCCTACAATTACCTTGAAAAACCAATTTCCAGTGAAAACTTAGTTGCTCTTATTAAGCGCGCTCTTAAGGCCCGCTCACTTGTTGAGACTTCACTCTTTTCTAGTCCAAGACTTTCTCTTGGCGGTGATGACCAATTCGTTGGTGAATCACATGTTATGCAAAAAGTTTTCAACGTAATAGATAAGCTGGCTAAAGTTAATACACCGGTATTGATTCGCGGAGAATCTGGTACAGGGAAAGAACTTGTTGCTCGCGCAATTCACTACAATGGCCCGAGAAAAGATGCCAAGTTTGTTACAATAAACTTAGCAGCTGTTCCTGAGAATTTAATTGAGTCGGAACTTTTTGGGCATGAAAAGGGAGCATTTACCGGAGCAAGTGAGAGAAAGCTTGGTAAATTTCAGTACGCTGATGGCGGAACACTTTTCCTGGATGAAATTGGAGATATTAGCCCTACGATGCAAGTTAAGCTCTTGCGCGTTCTTCAAGAAAAAACTTTTACACCGATTGGTTCCAATCGAGATATTAAAGTTGATGTGCGCGTGATAGCGGCTTCACACAAGCCATTTGAGCAAATGATTAAAGATGGATCGTTTCGCGAAGACTTGTTTTATCGATTAAATGTTCTTCCCGTTTATTTGCCACCTCTTCGTGAGAGAAAAAGCGATATCCCACATCTTGTGGATTACTATATTAAATATTTTAACAATGTTCACGGGCTCAATATTAAGGGCGTGAGTGATGATGCTAACAATCTTTTAGTGAATTATTCATGGCCTGGAAATATTCGTGAACTTCGAAACGTAATTGAACACGCATTCATTATTGAATCTTCTGACATGATTCAACCGCCATCTCTTCCTTCGAGCTTAAAACTGACTTCAGCAACGAAAGTTCCAGAGCCTGAAGAGAGTGCAGATTTGATGATTGATGTTGAGGGAATTCAAGACTCAATTCTCGATATGAAGAGCGATGAAGAAACTCGCGCACTAGAAGGATTCTCATTTAACAATGTTCTAAATTCAAAAGAAATGGTTATGGATTTCCAGATTGCCAAAGATCTCTTTGAAAAAGAATTTATTGTTTGGGCCTTAAGACAAAACCGTGGGAAAATTAATCAAACGGCTCTGAAGGCAAATATTCCAAAGAAGACATTGCTTCGTAAGATTGAAAAGTACGAAATTAATGCAAAAGATTACGTAAACGGCTAAGAAACATGAATAGAATTTTTAAAATGAGCGTTGTAATTGCAACGATAATTATTTCTGATCAAATTACAAAAGGCATAGTTCAGCAAAAGTTTACTCTTGGTGAATCTGTTCCGGTGATACCTGATTTGTTTCATCTTACTTACGTTCGCAATCCTGGTGCAGCTTTTGGAATGCTTGCTTACGCTCCTGACTACATTAGAACCCCTTTGTTTTTTGCCTTACCGGTTGTCGCATGCATTTGGCTTTTATATTTGATCTGGCAATCAAGAAACAAAAACTTCTTTCATTGCTTATCTTATAGTTTGATTTTTGCAGGAGCAGTTGGAAATCTGATAGATCGCTTTAGTATGAACTACGTCGTCGATTTTTTTGATTTTTTCATTGGAACACATCATTTTGCTGCTTTTAATATTGCTGATAGTTCCATCACCATCGCTGCCATCATTTTAATTGTTGAACTGTTATTTTTTAGCAAGAAGAAAGAAGACAGTGTTTCCGGTACTGTTTAAATCCTCAATCTTTACTCTCTACGCGTATCCGCTATTTATGGGATTGGCGTGGGGAGTAGGATATTACCTAACCCAATATTTATTTGAAAAAAATAAAGAGGATACCTCAAAGTTACTTAAATTATTCATTGGTGTCTTTGTCTTTGCTTGGCTTGGGGCCAAACTTTTTTTTCTCCTTTTTTCATCAAAACACAAAATTTATCAATACCTTTACGCTGACTATTTTTGGTTAGGTGGAGGCTTTGTTTTTTATGGCGGATTAATCTTTGGACTGATCTTCTACTTAATTTACTCGTTGGGATTTAAAAAGTTTGATTTCGAAAAAAGCTATCTGCTGGTTCCCGGGTTAATTTTCGGACATGCCATTGGACGAATGGGCTGTTTTTTAACGGGGTGTTGTTTTGGCTCTCAATGTGATCTTCCGTGGAAGGTTTTTATGGATGGTGTTTATCGGCATCCAGTTCAGCTCTATGAAGCGTTTGCGCTTTTTGCTCTAGGATACTTTAGTCTTAAGTGGATTGAGCATAGAAAAGGCAATCTCTACGCCGTCACAAACTATCTTCTTTATTATTCGATCATTCGTTTTATCGTCGAATTTTTTAGAGGGGATGAGATTCGAGGGATATTCTGGCTTTCATTGTCGACATCACAATTAATTTCAATAGCGATCTTTTTTGCAGCAATAATCGTAAAAATAATAAAGAAAGATTTTAAGCCTACTCGCCCGTAGCTGCTTTCTTTAATTCTTCAACCTTGCTCTCTTCAAGATATAGATTTGAAAACAAAGTCTCACTAGACCAAGCAGTGAAAGCATCGTCGTGTTCGTACATTGTAATCGTTTCCCAAGGGCAATCTTGAGAACAGTTCTGACATCCGATACAGCGAGAAAGATCGATCTCAACAGTTTGTTGAAATGAAGGATTTTCAGGATTTGGCCCAGGAACGATTTCAATAGAATCTACAGGGCAGCCTTGAATGCATACTTCACAGCCTGTGCAGCCAGATTGGTGAACTACTGCAAGAAGTTTAGGTGGTTTCTTTCCTTTGCGCTTAGGTTTTAAACGAGCGGTATGGAAAGGGTTCTCCACAATAATTGTTTCTTTTTCTTCAGTGACTGGTGTGTTTTCAGTTGTCATGGTCAGGACTCTTTTTTGGCCATTATTGGTGCTTCTGGCAAACCAAATTCATTAAAACTATGTTAATAACTAAAGCCAATTATAACCTAGAACGCCTTTTCTTGCTAATAGATTTACCAGGAATTAAAGTTATTGCGTTTACTATCATTTCAAAAACATGGATCTATTATGAAAAAACTTAGATTTGTCACGGCAGCAAGCCTCTTTGATGGCCATGATGTATCAATCAACATTATGCGAAGAATGCTCCAGTCCAAAGGCGTGGAGGTTATTCACTTAGGACATAACCGTTCAGCTCAAGAAGTTGTTGATGCTGCTATTCAGGAAGACGTTCAGGGAGTTGCCTTGAGTTCTTATCAGGGCGGACACATGGAGTATTTCACTTATATCCGCGAGCTTCTTGATGGGGCCGGAGCAAAAAATATAAAAATTTTTGGTGGCGGTGGTGGAGTTATAACTCCAAGTGAGATGAAGACGCTTCACTCTAGAGGAATCTCTCGTATCTATTCCCCTCAAGACGGTATGGAAATCGGCCTTAATGGAATCATTGACGATATGATTGAAAAGGCCAGTGGATCAACTCTTGATGGCGTCGATTTCAGTAAGTTTGACGTAAAAAAATTGGATGACAGACAACTTTCAAAAGTTATTACTGCCATTGAAGATAATGGAGAAGTTCCTATAAAATTCACAACAGGAAATGTTCCTGTTCTTGGGATCACTGGGACTGGAGGAGCTGGTAAGTCATCTCTTATCGACGAATTGCTTCTTCGTTTTTACCGTCATTCACCCAACGGAAAGATCGCTCTTATTTCTGTTGATCCAACAAAAAAGAAAACATCGGGAGCTCTGCTTGGAGATCGAATCCGTTTAGGAAGCGCAAGTTTTCCTAATTTTTATATTCGCTCTCTTGCTACTCGCGATTCAAATACCGAACTTTCTCCTCACATTAAAGAGGTTGTTTCTTTTTTAAAATCGCAAAGTTTTGATTTAATTCTAGTTGAGACTTCTGGAATTGGTCAGGCATCAGATGAAATTACAAAAGTAGCAGATAAATGTATCTACGTGATGACTCCCGAATATGGAGCAGCGACCCAGCTTGAAAAAATTGAAATGCTTGAAGTCGCTGATTTTATCGTTCTCAATAAATTTGAAAAACCAAGATCAGAAGATTCTCTTCGTGATATCAGAAGACAGTGGAGAAGAAATCACAATCAATTTGCTGGTCACCCAGGAGCTCCTGAAGATGATCAACTTCCAATCTATGGAACAATGGCAAGTCAGTTTAATGATGTCGGTGTAAACGCTCTTTTCTATGACATCGTTAAAAGCATGGGCGTAAAAGCTGAAAATCTTGAATCCCTAAAAAGAGATAAGGCCCCAACAGAAAAGAAAAGAATTATTGCTCCAGAAAGAGCGCTATATCTTAGAGATATTGCTGGAACGGTTCGCGAATATAACCGTCAGGCGATAGAGAACGCGGAAAAATTAAAAGATTATGAGGCCCTTCTAATTACGGCTAAACTTTTAAAAGGAAATAAAGATATTGAGGCAAAGCTTAAGGAAGTGAAGGAATCACTTCCAGAATCAGTTTTTTCAGAATTAAAAACTTTTGAAGATACAGTTGCTCAATATGAATCTGGTATCTTTTCATATTTTGTTCGTGGAAAAGAAATCAAAGTTAAAACTAAATATGCATCACTTTCTCAGAATCAAATTTCAAAAGTTGCTTATCCAACTTTTCATTCGGAGACAGAAAAATATCGTTTTATTAAAAATGCAAATCTTCCAGGTTTCTTTCCGTACGCTGCTGGGATTTTTCCATTTAAACGAGCGGATGAAGATCCTAAAAGAATGTTTGCTGGTGAAGGTGGGCCTCTTAGAACTAATAAACGATTTCATTATCTTTCAAAAGATGACAATGCAAAACGTCTTTCGACTGCATTTGATTCCGTCACGCTTTATGGAGAGGATCCTGATAAACGTCCTGATATTTTTGGTAAAATTGGGGAAGCGGGAGTTTCGATTGCGACCCTTGATGACATGGAAGATCTATTCAAAGGCTTTAGCCTTATCGATCCATCAACATCAGTTTCAATGACTATTAACGGACCTGCTCCAATCATGCTGGCCTTCTTTATGAATACAGCTATGAAACAGGCCTTAAAAGGTGAAGACTTCTGGGATGAACAAAAGCGCATCGAAATCATGAGACAAGTTCGAGGGACTGTTCAAGCAGATATCTTAAAAGAAGATCAAGCTCAAAACACATGTATCTTCTCGTTGGAATTTGCTCTTAAAATGATGGGAGATGTTCAAGAGTACTTCTGCAGAACCGCTATTAAAAATTATTATTCCGTTTCAATTTCTGGATACCATATCGCTGAAGCAGGAGCGAATCCGATTTCTCAAATGGCCTTTACACTTTCAAATGGATTTACTTTTGTTGAGTACTACTTAAGCCGAGGAATGAAGATTGATGATTTCTCGCAAAATCTTTCATACTTTTTCTCTAACGGATTAGATCCTGAATATACCGTCATGGGAAGAGTGGCGAGAAAAATTTGGGCAGTAACTTTAAGAGATAAATATGGTGCGAATGAAAAATCGCAACAATTTAAATACCATGTTCAAACTTCTGGACGCTCTCTGCATGCTCAGGAAATTGACTTCAATGATATTAGAACAACTCTACAAGCGTTTTTGGCCCTTTCTGATAACTGTAATTCACTTCACACCAATGCATATGATGAAGCTATAACGACTCCGACGGAAGAATCAGTTAGAAGAGCGATGGCGATTCAAATGATTATCAATCGCGAATTCGGAATGAATAAAACAGATAACCCTGTTCAAGGAGCTTATGTTGTTGAAGAATTGGCGGCCATAGTTGAAGAACAAGTTCTTCGCGAATTTGAAAACATTTCAGATAAAGGTGGGGTTTTAGGTGCGATGGAATCAATGTATCAGCGCTCTAAGATTCAAGAAGAGTCACTTTATTATGAAACGCTAAAAGACTCAGGAGAATTTCCAATTATTGGAGTAAACACTTATATTGCTCCAAATATTAAAGAGCAAATGGCCAAGGAAATTGAAATCTCTCGCTGTACAGATGATGAAAAAATGGATCAGATCAATCGACTGAATAAATTTAAAGAAAAAAATATTGATAAATCAGACACGGCCTTGAAGCGTCTAAAAGAAGTTGCACTTAATAATGGAAATATTTTTGAAGAACTTCTTAGCACTGTAAATTATGCAAGCTTGGGGCAGATTACAAACCTTCTTTATGAAGTTGGTGGAAAATACAGAAGGAATATGTAATGAAAAAAGCGGCTGTCTACACACGCACCGGTGACAAAGGAACAACTGGATTAGTTGGAGGAACACGAATTAATAAAAGTGATCCTCGCATTAGTTTGTACGGCGAAGTAGACGAGCTCAATTCATTTATCGGTTTGGGGTTATCTCATCTCGATAAAACTTTTGATCGAACTTTCCTCCATGAAATTCAATCAGCTCTTTTTGATTTGGGAAGCAATCTTGCTTGTGAAAAAGAAAAGCGAGCAGAACATAAATTGCCTAAAATTAAAGAAGCCTTGATTCTTAAGATAGAAAATGAAATAGATAAGATGGACAACACTCTTCCAGCTCTTAGAAGCTTCATTCTTCCAGGTGGTTCTATAGAAGCATCTGCCTTTCATGTTTGTAGAACAGTAAGCAGACGAGTTGAGAGACAGATGGTTGATTATGAAAATCAACACCCTGATGAGTTGCCAGTAAATGCACTTAAATTTATTAATCGCCTTTCGGATTACTTTTTCATTCTGTCGAGATTTTTAAATGCTTCCAAAAAGATAGAAGAAATTAATTGGGTTCCTGCAAAGGAATAAATCTATTTCTTCTTTTTTTTAAAGAGATCGAGTTTTAAAAATTTAGTTACACCTGAACTAGCTTCTTGCTCAATGAGATTGTCAGCTTTTATAGTCGTAAGATCTGATTTAATTTTCTTTTTTAAATCTTTATTCAAGACAATCCCTTTTTTAGGTTTTGGTGCTTCTTTGGACTCGCTTGCTTGTGGAGTGGCAGGGGGGAGTGCAGTCTCACGAACCAGTGATCTCGTTGCAGATGGAAGAACGATTGTCTTTCCGGTGTCATCAGCAATCCCTCGTCCGATACTTACACGCTCTTTGGTGGTAAGTTTTTTTTCATCAATGGTTATGGTTGTATTTCCAAGGAGGAGCACTTCATTTGTACGAAATTGCACTTTGTGAATCTGACTATTATTTAGAAAGGAACCATTGGTCGATCCAAGATCACTATAGAAGAGTTCTCCGCTTGAACCGATTTCAAAACAACCATGTTTCCCACTCATCTGCTTGTCATTAATAGTAAAATCGCAGGAGCTCGATCGTCCAACAACGCATTTGCCAGTGATTGGCAATTCAGAAGTTTGTCCATTTTCATTGGTTAAGATCAGTATGATGGCCATTAACAATTACCTCGTTAAACTATTTTACCCCACAATAATCATAGCTTATACCAGCGGCAAAAACTTACAGAGAGGACGAATTTTGTGCTAATATAGAACCAAATTAGTGCGCTAAATTTGGTGAGGATTTATGGAACAAAATATAATTAATGTGACTGAAAAGGCACTTCAACATATTAAAGAAATCTATTCAAAGGAAGAGAAAAAATTAGATATGGGTTTAAGGCTCGGAGTTGTTGGGGGCGGTTGTTCTGGCCTTTCATATAAAATCGAGTTCTCTGAAAAAAAAGAAAAAGACACTGTGATCGATTTTGGCGACATTAAAATTTATATCGATCCAAAATCTTCAATTTATCTAAAAGGCATAGAGTTAGATTTTAAAGATGGCCTAAATGGTAAAGGATTTGTTTTCAATAATCCCAATGCCACTAATACTTGCGGCTGTGGCGAATCCTTCTCCGTCTAAATTTAAAATGTTGTCATCCATTCGTTTTAATCCAACTCAATTGCATTTAAAGGACTGGTCACTTGTAAAAGTTACTGGTTGTGACAGAGAATCTTTTTTCCAAGGACAAGTCACTAATGATCTCTTCTTGCTAGAGTTAAACCAAGGACAATTGAGTGCGAGATTAAATCGCACAGGAAAACTCCAAGCATACTTTTTCATCGCTAAGTTTGCAGACTGTCTCTTTCTTCTTTGCCCTAATGATCCCGTTTTAAAAATAAAAAATGATTTTGAAAAATATATCATAATGGACGATGTCTCGTTGGAAATCATGGATAACAATCCGTGGCTGCGATTCAATTATTTTTTAAAAGATACGCCCATTGATGGATTGTTTTTTGATTTTAATTTTTATGGATTAAATGCAAGGCTTGTTTTAGAAAGTCATCCTTCTCTTCCATTAACCAATGAAAACGAACTTGAAAAAATAAGAATATTAAATGGCTGGCCCAAATGGGGAGTCGATGTTGATGATTCCTATTTCATCAATGATTGCTTCCTTAATGAAGTGGCAATCTCGTATAAAAAGGGATGTTTTTTAGGCCAGGAGACTGTCGCCAAGATTGAAAACAATAGAGGCGCGGCTTTTTATCCAGTTCTTTTGAAATTAAATGAAGAGTGTGACCTCTCATCTTATCTAAAATCAGATTTCTTAATTGATGAAAGAAAGGCCGGAACTTTGCTTTATCAAGTGGGCCAGATTCTTCAGGTAAAGCTGTACAGAGATTTTAGAATTGCCGGTAGAGAACTTGAAATTGTTTTCGCAGATAAAAAAATTAAAGCCACAGTCACTGACTTGCCTTATTACAAAGGGTTTTCAAGACGAGATATTGCTCTAGAGCTCTATCATCTAGGAGTATCTCTTTTTCAAGATGGAAATCTTGATGAGGCAATAGATACAATGGTGCGATCAATAGATTTTGATTCAACTTTAGCCGATACATATGAATCATTAGGAGTCATCTTGGGAAGAATGGGAAAATTCCAGGAAGCTATCGAGTTGATGGATAAATTATTAGCCGTAAATCCTCAATCTGTAATGGCCCATACAAATAAATCTCTTTATCTAATGAAGCTAGGAAAGATTGAAGAGGCCGAGGCTGAAAAGAGTCTTGCAACGGTGAAGTCGTTTGCTTTTTACGGGGAAGAAGCGAAACTGAAAAAACAATTAGAAATAGAGAAAAAGAAAAAAGAAGAGGATCTACTTCGCCGAGAAAAAATGTTTTTGCAAGTTTTAGAAATAGACGAAGAAGATACAATTGCCCTTTATGGAATGGCCGATATTTATTTTCATAGAAAAGAATACCAGGCAGCTATAAAGAATTTAGAAAAAGTTATTTCTGTGGATCCGAAGTATTCAACCGCTTATCTTCTTCTTGGAAAAGCCTATGAAGCCACTAGTGATAAGAAAAAAGCGATACTCACTTACCAAGAAGGAATCCTTGTTTCTTCTCGGCAGGGGGATTTAGTGCCTGCCAATGACATGCAGTCGCGCCTAAATCAGCTTGTTAAGAGCTCTGGCCTTAGTTAATCCATTTTTTAGTTCAGTCACTTCTTTCGGGGCGCTCGTATCAACTGCAGCTAAATTTACTTCTTTTTTTAGTTCATCTATTCGCCCATAAATCATATTGATTAGTTGATTTCCATCTTTGGTAATGCGCTTGTTTTTAAAAGCATGCTGAAAATCTAAACGACAATAATCGAGCCTTAAAAATTCAACGAGCATTTTTTGATGTATTTTTGCACTTACTTCTTTACTTGCAGAATATAGACAGCAGTAAAGCTCTAATGACCAATAAAAAGCAAAGAAGCAGCGGTATATTTCATGGATGGTTTGAGGGGTTTTTTTCCATGGCGAATAATAAATTTTAGCGTCATCATCATTAATTAATTCTTGATGATTAAGGAGGGCATTTAAGTAATGATGTCCATTCTCATGAATTAACTCATTCATTAATTCAACTTGATCAGCGCTATTTATGTTAATGGAGGAGTAACCAGGAAGTGATTGCATTGAATAGCTCTCATCTTCTTTTTCGCTCACTGAAACAATGGTGTGGGTGAAGCTCTTAAATGTAGTATGAAGGTGAGGAGCAGCTTTTTTTATTTGAGCAAGCGCTGAGCTGATTGATTTTTTGAATTCCTCAATTTTCTTTTCACCTTCTTCGAATGCCGAAAGAACGTAGAGGTCAGTTTCATCAACCTTAACTGGATTGGATCCCTTTTCGATGACAAGATTAACGGCGACATCGTCAATTTCAATTGCTATTTTTTTTTCTTCTTGAGAGATAAAGCGTATTGGCAATGATGGAAATGTTTCAGGCGTTTTCTTTAAAGTGACAAAACGATGATCATCTCCTAAGTAAAATTTCTTTTCATAATCACCCAGTTCAGGAACTGTCTGATACATAAGAGCATCTTCAAACTCTTGTCGATATAAACTCAAATGAAGAACATAGAAAGAAATAATTTGATTTTCGACAAGTGGAAGAAGATTGTTTGATGCCTCTATAACGGGAGCGCCTTCGTTTAAGTAACCGTGGAAACTTTCGGCCAGCTCAGATTCATTCCAAAAATTAAACAACTCATTTTCAATTTCCTCTAATTCATTTGAGTCGATGTCATTTTCAGAAAGAAGTTCTTCATGAAGTTGAATGAGGTAAATTAAATTATCGATTAGGTTTAACCAATAGAACTTAAGAGGTGAATACTTATCGAAGCATTCGTCTTGAAGAATATCGCTAAGCTGTTCTAAAAAATCAGCATCGACAACATCTGTAGTAAATCCGCGTTTAAAATCTTCACGAAGATCTTCAATAAACTCGCGAAAATTTTTTTCCACATTCTTTTTAATATTATTGTGGAAATCTTTTGAAAATAATTGCTCTTTCATGGAAGACCCTTTGCGAACTTAAAAATATATTGGATTAAAGTTGGATTTAAAATGGCTGGGAAGGTGGGGATCGAACCCACGACCAATAGATTAACAGTCTACTGCGCTACCGCTGCGCCACTTCCCAATAAAAGATAGAAATAAGTCTACAAGTTATAAAAATTAAAGGACTAAATGTCCAGTACTTTTTTAAAAATTATTAAAGAAATGCTCCGCAAATGGCTGAAATGACTGTTTTGGAAGGGATTTCATCTGTTGATGATTTTACTCAAGTTTTTAAAATCTTAGCCGATAAGCTCCAAGTATGGCCTCACCAAATTTTTTAATTATGAATCTATTGCGCTTGATTACCCCTGAGGAGATCGGCGACATCGCGACCAAGCACAATGGTGGGAAGTTTCTTTCGCTCACTGATCTTATGAATGAAAGAGTTGAGCATGGGATTAGTCGAGATTTTTCATCGCCCATGATGATGGAAGAAATTTATGAGGCAGAGAACTCTCAAGCTAAAATTTTGCCTTTTAAAAAAGCAGATAGAACAGAAGAAAAAGTAAGCGAAGTTTCTCCTGCTAAAGATGAAGTTGTCTCTTTAACCGATGTAGCTCAGGCAACGTTATCGGAGTCACAATCACCAACTCATACAGAATATGAAGAGGATCATAAAGATAACGAAAATATGTCTTCTTTCATTTTGATTGAGAAGGCTCGATTAAAACGATCTCAACAGACTTTAAAGCAAAAAGAGATCATTGAACTTTATCAAAAAAATTCGCATGTCGATGTAGAGCAAATTAAAAGCAGCAATACTAATTCAGCACAGGCCAAAGAGGCCGGTGTTCTTGTAAATAAGAAGCAGTACTAATGAAGAATTGGTTATACATTCCTTTTCTTGTTTTGATGGCGTTTACCTACACTAGAGCGGTAGAAAACTTAAAATCGGAGGAGGCATTTACTTCGATGACGAGAGCTCCAGCCTCGGTCCCAGAGAAAATTCAAGAGGAGGAGGATTGCATTAGTCCGGCCAAATACAATCCTCACTCTATTAACAAGAAATGTGAATTATAAGTCTAATCCGATAATTGATTTCATATCTTCAGCTTCGTCACTTAAAACTTCCAAACTGGCCATCTGATAAACGCAAGCATCGATTGTTGTTAAAGCAGCTGGACGATAATTTCCAGAATTTTTTACTCCGCCAAATGGAAGCTTAGCTGAAGCGCCAACTGTTGAGCGGTTAAAGTTCACAAGGCCTGAATCAATTTCATCAACGCACAATTTAAAGATGTCATGATTTTTTGTAAAAACAGAAGCGGCCAGGCCATATTCTGTAGCATTGGCAATTTTAATGGCCTCTTCAATGGTGTCGTATGGAATAAAAGTCACATTGGGACCAAAGATTTCACTATGTAAGAACATACTGTCATTGTTCCATTTTTCACTTAAGTGAATAGAAGGTGAAACGTAGTGACCCTTCTTTGCCTTTTCAAGTTGTTTACCTCTCATGATTTCTTGAATGCCTTCACGTTTTGCCATACCCATGAATAATAAATATGTATCTACAGACGCTTGATCAACAAGAGGTCCCATAAAAGGTTCTCGCGTAAATTCAATCGGGTGATCAATAATAATTTTTTTAGAGAGCTCATGAAATTTAGCAATAAACTCTTCATGAATATTTCTTTGTATGGCTATAAGTGAAGTCGAAGTACAGCGTTGTCCTGATGTTAAAAAGCACGCCTTCAATAATTCAGAAAGAGCGTGGTCCATATTGGCATCGCTGTGAAGAATTGTTGTATTTTTTCCACCAAGTTCAAGTGAGACCAGTTTTGATAAATCGTGATGAGTGATATCGAGAATTTTTTTCCCAACTTCTTTGGATCCAGTAAAGAAAACACCTTTGATTGTTTTTTCTTTAAGAAGTCTTCTTGCAACTTCTCCATCTCCTTGAATAAGGTTAATGACACCTGCAGGGAAGCCTGCTGCGTGAAAACATTCGATAAGAATTTGGGCCGAATAGCACGTTTTCTCAGATGGTTTAAAAATAATAGAATTACCAGCGGCCAGGGCACTCAGAATTTGTCCATTGGCCAAGTGGCATGGGAAATTAAATGGACCAATGATAAGAGAAGGCCCAATTGGTTTATAGAAAATATGCCCGTTGGTTTTAGGCATAATGTTGTCGATATGCTTGTTAGCGATTCTTGGAAGTGAATCCTCAATTGTCACATTCACTTTAGAAACGACAGAAGCTACTTCTGTTTTAGATTCCCAAAGAGGTTTTCCCATCTCATAAGAAATGGCCACGGCAATTTCATCCTTTCTTTTTGCAACTTCTTCCTGATATTTTTTTAGAAAATTATTTCTTTCTTGTTGAGAAAGTTTTCTCCAGGCCTTAAAGCCAGAAGAAGCAGACTCAACAACTCGATCGACATCTTTATAATCAATAGGAGCTTCCCACAATAAAAGGGAGAGATCCGCAGGGCTATATCTCTTTATAATATTTTCAACGGCCAGAGGGCCGCTAGTTGGAGGGAGATGAAAAGTATTATTATAATAATTTCCTAAAATTTTAAATTTCATATATCACCTTCTGGTTAGAGGTTTGTTGCAAAAGTTTTAAAGTCATCTTTTAATCCAAGAATTTTTGCCTCATCTGGATCAATAATAAAACGAGAATGGGTACCTCGATTTAGATTTCCTGATATGTAAGCAGCTTTAAATTCTCCATCATCAGTAGGAAGGCTTGCAAGAATGTGTGTTCTATCACTTTTAATTATTGAATCGCGAATGAGTATTTCGCACTCAAACATTTCTTTAACAGGTTTAATATCCTTCATCTTGGCACGGTAATGAGGGCCACCATCAAATGGATCAACTTCATTGGTATATTTAAATCCGATGCTTTCAAGCATCTTTTTTACAGGAGCAGTTTGCTCACCAACTTTTCCAATCGCATTTCTTGCTTCGATAGGAAGAAGAGTGAGATAAATAGTATCTGCCGGAAAAAGACTTAAAATAAATTCTTTGTTGCTTCTAGAGAGAACGTCGGCGTCATGATATTCCATGTTTAAAAATCGTCTTCCGATTGCTTCCCAAAGCGGAGCGTGTCCTTCACTGTCAAATGGAGGCATTAACTCTGAATGAATATCATCTTTAAATCTTTTCTTGTTCATTCCCATATAAAGAAAACGAACAAAAGAAAGTTGTTTCCCAAGTTTCAGTTCATTCTTTCTATAATCAGGAGCTAAAACAAGTCCACCTATCTCTGTTGGTCCATTTGTATCAAGACCAAGCTTTAGAGTTCCATGAATGAATCCAGTGTTAAGAGTTTTAGAGAATTTATTTTCTTGTGACACTGAAAAGTAATAATGAGGTTCATCCTCTGTTCCATGCTGTGCGTGGATCATAGAGCAACCAATAATTCTTTTTGCCTGAACATCTTCTAAAACAAATAAATAATAATTCTCCCAAAGATTTTTAGAAGGATTAGAGAACGATTTAATCGAGCTTTCAATTTTCGATTTAATAATTTCACGATCAGGGGGCAGGTTGATAAATAATACAAGCTGACTTAATTCGTAAAGATCATCAAGGTCGCTTAGACTGGCCGATCTGAGAGTATACATAATATTTCCTATATTACTTCCAATATTGTTTTCTCTAGAATCGAGAAAATCTCCTTAATATGTTCATCTAGCAGAGAGAGTGATAGAAGAAAGCGAACTCTTGTTGGATCTTTTCCGGCAGAAAAAGAAATGTTCCCATTTTCAAAAAGTTTTTTCATGAACTTGTTAGTTACATCAGCTGAAGCATCACCTACTTCAAATGAAAGCATCGTACCCACTCCGCCATAGTACGGAATTTTTCCTTTGCAGCTTCCTTCGGCAAGTTTCTTAAATTCTGTTTTAAACTTATCTTCTAGTTGTTTAATTCTTCCGTTTTCGCCGTAGAAATTTCCTTCTCTAAGATAGCGGACAGTTGCTTTTCCTGCATTCATTGAAGCAAGAGATCCATTAAAAGTTCCTGCGATTAAACCTGGCTTTGGATTTAATTCTTCAGTGTAAAATGTCCCACAAGCTTGAAGAACTTTTCCAACAGTAACAACGTCGACGTATTCATCTAACCCAAACATTTGAAAAGCAAAAAGTTGGTGTGTTCGAGCAAAAGATTGAACTTCATCGATCCATACGTAAATTCCATGTTTCTTCGCCCATTTGAATATTCCTTCATAATATTCCTTTGTTCCATAAATGAATCCAGCTTCACCTTGGATTAATTCAATAGAGAGAGCGCAGTAGGTGTTTCCATTTGTCTCGATTAATTTATCTAGAGCATCGAGAGTATTTTTAAGTGCATTTTCAGGATCTTTGTAATTGTAGTGAGGCACATGATCAACCTGGATAGATTTTGGCATGCCTTCTCGGTAACCAGCATTGTAAGTCACGTCTTGCATCGCAATTGATCTTCCTGCGAAAGATTTTTGGAAAGCAATCAAGCGATAGTTTGGTGCTTTTTTCTGCCACAAAATTTTAAGGGCAGTATCATTTGAAAAAGATCCCGAGCAAGAAAACCAAAAATGTTTTAAGCGAGAATTTTTTACTGAATCAAGAAGCACTTGGCTTAATTCATAAGGTTCTTGATATGAGAGAAGGTTTCCTGCCATCATTGTGTCTGATGTAGCAGCTTCAAGGTTTGCTTTAATATAAATGGGATGAGAGTGTCCAAGAAGATTTACACCAATTGCATTGATGAGATCATATTTTACTGATCCGTCAATCAACTCAACAAACGGTCCGTGTCCTCGGCCAGATGCCATGAAGGAATAAAAAAATCCTCGCCCTTTTAGCTGTTCATACTCTTTTAGCTTGTGGGCCAGCAGTTCTTTTTTTTCTTCCTCTGCAGGTTTAACGTGATCAAACTTCTGCTGCTCCATTAAAATGGCCGAAAAAAGTTTATTAAAATGCTCGTGAATCTCTGGGGACTGAACTCCAATGGTCATTTGTCTTCCTATGCTCAATTAAAATGTGAATTGTTTTTAATTTTTTTATGTTTTCGAGGATGCTTTTTCTCGCTTGCAAACGATTTGCTATAAGCGATAATTAATTTATGAAAAATACTAACACAGGCCCACAAGCAAAGTCACCTCAGGGGACAACACAACTTACTCAGAAAATGGAAGGGGCATCTGTTCCTGCAACTTTCGAAGAACTTTATCTGAAAAAAGACTTCAGAGGTGCAGCAAACTATCTATTGCAGAATAAGCAACAATTAAGCTCGGGTATTTTTCACTATAATCTCGGAACAGTTTATTCCAAAATGGGCGATTATCCCGCTGCGCGCTTTCATCTAGAGAAAGCGATCAAAGAGGGTTATATCAATTCCTCTTCACTTAATAATCTTACTTATGTCAAAACTCAATTGCAGGTTGATGACCTTTCGACTTCTTCATTACTTCCAGATCAGTTGATGGATACTGCACTGGCCATTCCAGCATCAGTTTATCTTTCATTTTCACTTCTATTGCTGTTACTCGGACTTGTTTTAGTAAAATCTAAAAAAATAGTAAAAAAAATAACGATGGGATTGTGTGCTGTTTTAATTGTACTGCCTATTTTGTTTTCTCAGCTTTATCTAGAAAAAATAAACTATGCAATTGCATTTAAGGATGTCTCACTTTTTGAAGGACCATCCAAAATTTTTTCGGAAAAGGGCAAAGTAAGAGCAGGCTCAAAAATTATTCTTGGTGAGTTTAAAGAAGGCTGGTTTTATGTAAAGTTTCCAATTTCTCTAGCGGGATGGATTAGCAA
Source organism: Bacteriovoracales bacterium (assembly GCA_037444575.1). Taxonomy (GTDB): domain Bacteria; phylum Bdellovibrionota; class Bacteriovoracia; order Bacteriovoracales; family Bacteriovoracaceae; genus Bacteriovorax. The sequence goes on along the minus strand of JBBIME010000005.1, from coordinate 28,122 downwards.
AGATCAACTGGGCATTTATTAGGGAGAAAAAATGGAAAACTCATACGAAAAAGAAATAAAAGAAGCTAGCATAAACAAGGTTGAGCTTGCCAAAAAGATAGATTTCTCCATGATGAAATACTTATGGATGGCCAATCCATTAAGTGGAGCACGGAAACATTCCATTCCTAAATTCCTAAGAAATATTGAATTACTAAAAAACTTTTCTGACAACGAACTTCGAATTCTTGCAAAGTACATGCACAATAGAAAATTTTCTGAAGGTGAGGTGGTTTTTCGCGAGGGTGAAATTGGAATTGGTTTTTATTTTATTTATTCAGGAACAATTGAACTTAGTCACGACGATTTAGGTTCAGAAGTTAGTGACGAAAAATTTTTAGCTCTCGAAGAGTTCAGCTATTTTGGTGAACTTGCTCTTCTTCAAGAAGGGAATCAAAGAACAGCAACAGCGTTAGCAAAAAACAAGTGTGAGCTGGTTGGTATTTTTAAACCAGATTTAGATAATCTTATTGTTCGCCATCCGGTTATTGCAGCAAAGTTAATTCAATCAATTTCGATTGCACTAGCTGATCGACTTTACTATCTCACATATGAAGCCAGCAAGTTACATAAACGCATAAAACAATTGGAAGCAAAAAATGATTCTCAGTAATCGAAAAAACATTTCGAAAATTCAGCTTATCTTCTTTGCTTCAATCATTGTTTTGTTTTGCTCTTTGGTTTTAGCTCTGCCTCGAATTTCGATTCCATTGTCCCTCGCTTACATTCTCTCTTTGGCGCTTGCTCCGATAGTGAACTCGTTAATGGCCTTGCGCTTAAGTAAAACAATGGCAACATTGTTGATTTTCATTGCTCTGGCCGTTTTGATTGGCCTTCCACTATTTAAGATAATTCCACTTCTTTCAGCGGAGTCTCAAAATTTCCAAAATATTATTCCCAAAATTGAGCAATATGTAATTCAGCAGTTTCAATTCGTGCGTGAATTTATCAAGCATAAAACCGGACATGAAATAGGGGATACTTATCTTTATCAAGGACTAGAAAATCTTCAGAGCTGGTCAGGAAGTTTTGTTGTTCGACTTCCAAACTATATTGCAAATTTAATGGAGTGGATTTTTCTCGTTCCTTTTTTCACTTTCTTTATTATTCGAGACTCAGAGACTTTCAAAAAGATGTTGCTTAGTTTTACACCAAACAATATTTTTGAACGTTTTTATTACGTGATTCACGTCTTCAATCGCCAATTGGGAAATTACTTTTTTGCCAAATTTGTAGAGGCTTTTATCGTTGGTGGAATTATAACGATGGGCCTTCTGCTATTGGATATCAAGTATGCTGTCATTTTAGGATTTATTGCCGGACTTACTAACATCGTTCCCTATGTAGGACCTTTTTTGGGGGTCATTCCAGCAGTGATTCTCGGGATGATCGAATATGGGATGACATCGCCTACAATGGGAGCAATTCTCACTCTTTATGCTATTGCTAACGTAGTGGATATTTTCTTTGTTTTCCCTTTTTTAGTTTCCAAGATTGTCAATCTCCACCCTATGATTGTTGCCGTTAGTGTTATCGTCGGATCGCACTATATGGGCATTACGGGAATGGTAATCTCAATTCCAATGGTTGCTGCAATCAAACTTATTATTACAGAAATTTACAATGAAATTTACACTGAGCGCTCCAGATGATACGATCCTTTTTAAGGATTAAGTCATTTGAGGTTTTCATTGAGAATTTTGAGATTTTTAGCACTATCATTTTCGCTTGTAATAATTTCTTGTTCAACTAAAAGACCAGCAGGAAGTACTGAAGCTGAAATTCTTTTTAAAGAAGCTAAAGATTTAATCTCAAAATCTCGCTATATTCAGGCCACTGAAAAATTAAATTCAATTCGCTCTCAGTACCCTTACAGTTATTACGCTACTCACGCTGAACTTCTTCAGGCAGATATTTTATTTGCTCAAGAAAATTATGCAGAAGCAGCTTCTGCTTATATTTTATTCCGCGATTTTCACCCTAAGTATAACGAGCTTGGTTACGTTATTTTTAGAATTTCAGAATCGTTCTACCGTCAATTGCCAGCGACCTTTGATCGCGATTTATCTGCAGGGGTAGAAGCCATTAAATATTTTAATGAGCTAATTCAAAATTACCCTAACACTGAGTACGTAAAAGACGCTCAAACAAGAATTAATCAAATTGAAGATATGATTGAGAAAAAAGAAATCTACATTGCAGATTTTTATTTCAGAACTAAAGACTTTGAAGCCGCTAAGGCACGCTATGAAGATATTTTAAAAACGTTGAAAAACAAAGAAGAGAAGCTTCGCATTCTGACTAGAATTGATGAGGCTGCTTCACACATTAATCACTGAGGTTAAAATGTATACTTCAAATAACGAACAATTGCTGAAATCTGCTAGAGAATGTTTTGAAAAACTTGAATATAAAAAAGCTCAAGTGATCCTTAGCGAAATTATTGAATCAGATGACAATAATGTTGATGCATTTTTTCTTCTTGCAAACATCTTTCATATTAACGGAGAAATCGGAAAGGCCATCAAAGCATTTAACAAAGTGTTGGCATTAAACCCTGAGCACACAGATGCGGCCATTAGTCTCTCTGTTCTCTACAATGATATTGGTCAGTATGAAGATGCCAAAAAAGTTTTCGAGTCTGCCAATGAAAGAGTGAAAGGGAACACTAAAGGAACAGGGCTTACTGAAGATAAGCATATCAATAAAAAGTTTGCTTCAAAACATTACGAGATTGCTGATCTCTATCTTTCCTATAACAGATACGATGAAGCACTTTTTGAATACAACAAGGTGATTGGCCTAGATCCAGAAAATCTGGAAGCTAAAATTAAAATCGCAAAAGTTTATGCCAAAAAAGGCTTTATAGCTAAAGCAATAGAAGAATTAAGAACTCTAAAAAATGAAGAGCCTAACTATGCGCCTGCAAGAATCGCTCTTGGTGTTTTACACTACGGAAATGGGAACGTTTTAGAGGCACAAGCTGAGTGGGAAAAAGTTCTTTTAAAAGATCCATTTCACGCTGAAGCGGGGATGTATTTAAATCTCTCTAGAACCGCAACTGAAACAAACCTTAGATAATAAGTAGATTACAAATACGAAAAAGGCCCTCTTTCGAGGGCCTTTTTATTTTTAGCATTTAATTTTAAATTTTATTCAGCTTCTGGAGAAGAATTCTTGTTGTTGTTAGCAGTTTGAGCAGCATTTGTTTGAACAATTGTTGGCCCTTGCTCTTTGCTAGCTGGTGCTACATTTGTTCGTTTTGAATCATCAGAAGCATAGTTAACAATGTATTTTTTTAGATCCATATACATTTTGAATTTAACTTCAAGTTTTGAATCTTGAAGAACAATCTGTCTTGCAATTTTTGTTTTGTTGTTAATGATGATCGGTGCCTTTAAGTTTGCCGACATTTCAGTAACGTTTTGTGGAATTGTAAGAACAGTGTACACGCTTGCATTTTGCAAGTTTTCCAAGCTTAAGCTGTTAAGCTCAATTGGAAGAAGTTTTACCATGTAATTTGGTTGGAAAATTTTTGGTTCAATAATTGGAAACGCTGTTCCTGCATCATCAATTGATTGTAACCAAAGGATTAAAGTCTGATCCCCTGGATCGACAATAAAGAATTTCTTAAGATTTTCAAAACCGAGTAAACCTTCTGTAAACTCTATGATGTCTTTTTTATCGACTTCTAGTTCGCCAAATCTAGTTGTTTTGATTTTCACTCTTAGGCCTCCGTTGAGCAAAAAGGTCATATATCGACCTCTGTCAACGATTCTAGCAGCCATAGGGGCAAAAGAGCAAGCAGGAAATTACTTCTTGTTTAACTCGTTTGCTAAATTTGTAATGGAAGTTAAATCCGCCTGAGAAGCTTCAGTGTTTTGGTCTTGAATAGCTTTATACACTTCTTCTCGGTGAATTTTTGTTTCCGGCGGAGCTTTAATCCCCAGACGGACTTGTTTACCTTTAATCTGAACAACGACAATTTTAATATGATCGTCAATAGCGATGCTTTCGCCCAGCTTCCTTGTCAAAACCAGCATAACTCAACCTCAATCGCAAATGTCGGAACTTTCCTAATCCGACTCGCAATGCTTCATATATTATTCCTAATATTAAAAAGCAAGTAAAAACTAAATTATTTTAGTCAAGAAAATATGCGCGGAGGGTTAGCAGCTTAACGATGTAGGAAGTCCATAAGCGTCTGGTTCATTACGCCCTGAGTAGATTGATAAGTGGTCTTGAGAATGGCCTGCTGCTTGTTGATGTCAGAGAAGAGATCGACGACATCGGCATCAAGCAGTGCGCTTTTTCTGGAGGCGTGGTCGATATTCTCACTTTCAAGCGTCGACTTAGCGGACTCAACGGAGTTGGATAGTGAGCCAATGCGAGTTCTGAGAGTAATCAATCGGCTAATACTGTTATCGAATTTTTCAAGAAGGCCTTGAATCATTTTAGGGTCATTGCTTTCAAGGGCATTTGTAAGCCCTGCAAGTTGAGCAAAAATATTATCGCGAGATTTAAATGGATTGGTCGTATCGCCATCAGCTTCATCATCACTTTTAGAAGCAACATCTCGATTTAAATTACTAATTGTACTTTTATCAAATTGTTCAAATTTTTGGAGAGGGTTTTCAATAGTACCGCCATCTTCAGCGCTAAAAAAAACTTCTTCTCCTGTGAGGTTGATAGGAACAAAAAAGTTTCTGGAAACCTCTAAGCTAACATGTTCAGAATCACCTTTGTATTTTCCATTGGAATCAAAAGGTGTCGTCAGTGTACTAGTTCCGGAGAAAATGTGCTTTAGCCCAACTTTTTTATTGGAGATGGCCAGCGCTTGATTATAGAGCTGTTGAACTTCATTCGCGATATTTTTTCTGATATCGCCATTGAAAAAATCAGAAGACTGAGCAATGGCAATTTCTTTAGCTTTAGAAATAATGTCAGTTAATTCTTCCAGTGATTTTTCAGTAACGTTCAAACTCAAAAGGGCAAACTCACTATTTTTTAAATACTGAACGTTGTCGTTGGATGATGATGTAAGCGCCATCGCTTCAACGTTACTAACCGGGTTGTCAGATGGTTTAGTGATCGCCTTAAGAGTCGAACCCTTTCGTTGCAAATCTTCCATCTTCGCTTTCGATTTATTGAGAGCGTACTTTAAAGCGGCAGTGGAGCTATTTTCAGAAACTCTTGTCATTTGCTATTACCTTTTGAGTTCCAAAACGGTTTTAAACATTTCATCCGCAGCTTGCATCATCTTCGCTGAAGCTTCATAGGCATGTTGAAAACGAACCATGTTAGCGGTTTCTTCATCGATAGAAACACCTGTTAAGCGTTCACGTATACTGGTCGTCTGAGCAAGAATCCCATTGGCCTGCTCAGCATCTAGATGGGCCTTCCCTGTTTCAAGACCGATATTACCAATTGATTGTAGATATTTTTCTTCGAGTGTAATTGATCCCTCACCAGCAATTCTCTCATGCTGAATTTGAGAAATACCAATAGCTACGCGGTTATCACCCGGAGCGTTTGGTGCCATTGCAGCCGCAATATTGCTGAGGTCGTCCTTCACTGCAACAGAAAGATCGATATTGGAAGCAGCTCCATCCTTTTCAAGCGGCTGAACGAAGAAATCAATACCTGTTGTTAGTCCTTTGGCATCGGCCAATGAAGGTGTGCCATCTGGGCCAATATTTAATGTGCGATTTACGTAACCTTGACGGTGAATTGCATTTACTGATGATGTAAACTGATAAGCGATACCATCAATGTTATCTTGTAATTTTCTTAGATCTTCGTTGCGCACTTTAATGATCGAAGCGAGAGATCCACTTTGAAATTTATCGGTAACTGGTTGAGAAGGACGATCTCTTAAAACAACTTCTGCAGAGGCATTCATGTTGTTTGAAGAGTTACCTTTATCTTTTGTAATAACAGCAAGAGGTTGAGTTTGAAGACCTGTAACAAGAGTACCAATACCTTGAGCCGTGATAACAAATCTATTTTTTTCATCAGTATATGTATGAACTTTAAAATTTTCAGAAAGGTTTTTAACAGCAAGATCTCGCTGGTCTCGAAGATCTCCAGTTTCACCTTGTTGAGCTTCAATATTTGAAATTTTTCCGTTTAGATCTGCAATGTGCGAGAGGATCTGATTGACATCTTCAACTGTTGAAGCAATTTTTCTGTCAATGTTTTGTGCTTGAGCATCTAGTGTGTCGCGAATACGTCGAAAGTCTTTAACAACCAGGGAAGCATTATCGCGAACAACAGATCGAATCGTTTCGTTCTCTGGTTGATTGGCAAGCTCTCTAAAAGAGTTAAAAAATTTGTTTAAGATTTGATTGAGTCCATCATTATCGACTTCATTAAAGATACTTTCAATTTGGTCGAGATGTTCACTTCTTGTATCGTAATACTTACTCGAAGCTAAGGCCGTATTTAGCCTTTTATCGATGAATTCGTCATTGAAGCGAGTAACACCGTCAACTTTTACCCCTGTACCTTGAACGAATCCGCCCGTCGCTGTAGGGATAGCTGTAGATTGCATAACTCGTTGACGAGAATATCCTTCGGTATTGACGTTTGAGAGGTTGTGACCAGTTACTTCAAGTGATTTCTTTGAAGCAAAAAGACCAGTTTTACCAATACCTAATAAGTCTGCCACGCTCTCTCCTTATGTGCTCGAGCTTATAGCAGAACCTTTTGAAGTATAGGTTGAATAATTTTTCTTCCCAGTGGCTTCAATGCGGATTTGCTTAAGTGAGAGTAGTGCTTTGTTGATAAAAAGTTGATTTCGCTTGTTTTGAGTTTGTATCTTTTCGATGATATCAATCAAAAGAGCGTTGAAGCGAAAAAGATGTTTTTGATTTTTTTCAACTTCATATGATTTCATAAATTCTAAGAGTTTTGAGACGCTATCAATGTTCTTTTCAGGGAATAACGAGTTTAATTCCGCAATTAGTTCACGACGAATAGTTTCGAGGGCCCCAATGCGAGCGATGATTTGATTTTTTTCAACGAGTTTTTCTTCGAGAAGATCGAGTTCACTTTTTAGCAATAGGGAGTATTCGTCACAAGTGACGCCAAAGAGGTCGTTGTGTTCTTCACACAAACGTTTCCATAAGTCCGTGACTTCGAAGTAAATAATGGCCAGTTTATCATTCATCTAAAGCTCCCATCCATGGGTCTTTTGAAGTGCTGTACCTAGAACTCTTGTTCTAGAATTTTATCACTTAGTCCGTCGTAATCGATATTGTAAGAACCATCAGCGATTTGCGCTTTCAAGCGTGCGATCTTATCGCTGTTATCGATTGCGGGAGCAGCGTCAGCTACTTTTTTTATGCGGGAAAAATCTTTAATTGCGTCTGGGATATCAACTTTAGAATCTGCTTTTGAGAAAGTATCTAGTTCATTTCTTCTCGCTTCAGAGTTTCTTTTTAATCCAGCTGGACCAACTTTCCCGCTTTCACGCGTGTCTTTTTTTGGTAAAAAAATGGATCTTGAAGATGTGCTATCAATTGCGCTCATGGCAAGTCTCCTTCTGAGCTCTGTCCAGTAACAATCTTATCACCAGACACAGGGGTAGAATCATTCTTCCCCATCTCTATTGTATCAGTTTTTTTGTAAAGCTTATAGCTAGGCAAATTGTGGTGGATCATGTCTGCTTGGGCCTCATATTGCTTGAGGGCCATCTCGTTGCGGAGGCGTTTAGGGTAGATTTGATCCAAAATAACGTTTTGTAGACCTAAGTTATTTTGTTTGGACATCATTTTCGCTCTTTCTGTTGTCTGCAGCGATTTATAATAATCCATACCAGAATCTTCACTAGGACTCTCATCAACTGTTTGATTCATCTGTTTAAGCATGGCCTCAGCAAATTGAGACTCCATACTTTCAGCGACATCTTGAAATTGTTTCGGGATATATTTTCTATCGTCGACAGGTTTGCCCTCAAGCGATTTGGCCTGTTTTGATCCGATATTAATTCCGCGATTGATAATATTTCCAGGTGCACTCATGAAAACTCTTCCTAAGTTATGAGCAAGGTCCCCATTTATTGGGAACTCTAAAATTTTAGCACAAAAAATTTCCTAAAAGCTAGATATAAAAAATACACAACTAGATTAGTTCAATATCGCCAACAAGGGCCCCGTCTTTCTTAAGTGTTTGAAAAATTGAGATTAAGTCCTCTGGAGCAACCCCAAAAGCATTAAGGCTTTTTACTAATTCATTTAAGGTCGTACCTTTTTCCATGAAATATAGGGTGTTTGGTTTTCCGCCTTTTGACCCTCCATCATCTTTTACTTCAATGGTAAGGTCGCCATGGCTAATGGCAACTGGAGCAACAACGACGTCTCCACCAGCAACAATTGTCCCTGTTCTTTCGTTGATAACAATCTTTGCAGCACTGTCTGGATTTACTTTAAAATTTTCAATAATGGCCATGAGTTGAACAACATTTCTTTCATATTGGACTGGAACAATTAAATCAATAGTTGTCGAATCTTTTGCTGAGGCAAATTTCCCGCCGAGTTCTTCGTTGATAACTTTTTCAATGCGAGCGGCGGTTGTGAAGTCAGGGTTATTTAAACTGAGGCGTAAAGAATTTTTCTTTTCGAACTCAGTAGCAATTTCTCTCTCAACAACAGCACCACTTGGAATTGCTCCTGTTGTCGCGAATTTCGCCCCTTTTTTTAACCCGCCAATTGAAAGAGCTCCAGATCCAACAGCGTAGATGTTTCCATCACCGCCTTTTAATGGAGTAACAAGCAATGTTCCTCCAGCTAAAGAAGAAGCATCGCCGATAGAGGAAATAGTTAAATCAATTTTTTGTCCCACTCTTGCAAAGGGTGGGAGTTTGGCAGTTACAACGACTGCGGCAACATTTTTAGATGTAATTTCTGATTTAGGATTAAGTCCTAATTTCTCAAACATTTTTTTCAATGATGTATTGGTGATTTCTCCGCCAGCATCTCCTGTACCATTTAACCCGATAACTAAACCATAGCCAATAATCGGATTTTCTCTAACGCCTTTTACAGTCACAAGATCTTTTAATCTGCTCGGTGCTGAATAGGCAGACTGAGCAAGAAGAAGAGCGAGAGTTAAGCAGATTTTTTTCATATTCATCATCCTAATGAGTATTTTTAATTATCTTACAACAGACACATTTGATTCAAGAATAGCATCAGAGCTAATAGTATCATTTTCTCCAATGTCTTTTCTTGAAACAAGAGCTTGAACTTCAACCATTCTTTTTCTGTTTTTAAATAGAACGTTTTTACGCCCTTTGATTAGTAAGTGTTCACGATTGATCTCTTCAACCACAACTCCTGAAATTTTATCTTGAGCGCCTTCGCCTCCAGTGCTTTCAGCAACCGCTTCCTTTTTTTCCGGCTTTCCGTCAGCACTTCCCGCAGGAGCTCTTGTGTCAGCATTTTTATTTTCGTTGTTAGCTCTTGTTTCATAGGGATTGTCAGGAAAAGTTTTTTTAAGTTCCATCGTAATTTCATTTTTCAAGCGAGCAAGAACATTGATCTGGATAATGTCCCCAGCATTTTTGCTTTTATTGTTTGAAAATAAAAATGCATTTGGATCACTGCCTGCCCATAAACTTCCATCATTCCCGTTATCTGTTAAATCACTAGCAGTGTAGCGCTTAACAGCTTCCTTTTCTGCTTTGTACTGGCGCTTAATTTGTGGAGCTATCATTTTAGCGTTTGCGGTTGTCACCGTGCGATCGACGCGATTATATTCGCTCGAAGTTCTTCGCTTTGGATGTCTGTATTGATCAAAGTTATCTGAGGGAACATCAACTTCCGCATTGGTTCTCTCTTGTTGTTCGAAGTCTCTATAAATTGAGTTCATGTAAGATGAACAAGAAGTTAAGAAGACAAGAGAGGTTAGAAGAAAAAATGAATTTATTCTCATAGTTCAATCACCACTTTATTATAATCGACTACTTTTCCAGCAATCATTTTATTATTGTTTGGGTTTTTTAGCTCAATGATTTCGCCTGCGATCGCAGAGCGTGTTGGAAGAGCAGTTCTTTGAAGATTAATGTTTTGATTTTTTAAAACCACATTCACCGGTGTTCCAAAATTGATGAGGTTCACTGGTTGAAGATCAAAATTAGAGACAGCCGCTCCCTGAATGATAGTTTTATTAGCTTTATAGAAATGAATATTGTCTAAAGTTGTAACGAGATTGTCGGGATTTCCGGAATAAATTTCATCAGCGTAAAAATCTGCTGCTTCAAGGTGTTTTTGTTGGAAGCTTAGGTTCCTTTTTGCTTTGAAAACTTTAATTTTGGCCATGATTCTAGAAGAAAACCAAACTGTGCGAGTAGAGTTGGCCAATGGATTAACGATATCAATTTTAATGTTTTTCTCTCCGAAAGAGCTACATGACTCACAGTTAGCTTTTAGTTGTTCACCTTCAATGAGTCCAAGAGTTCTTAGTCCGTTAAGTGACTTTGAATCAAGAAAGTAAAGATTTGAACTGTTTGTGAGTTGCTCACGAAGAGTTGTATTTAATTCTAAAAAAGAGAGCTTTCGAGGAGTGATGTTAACAGAAAGAGATTGGAAATCTTTTTCAATTTCTCTTTTGAGAAAATCAGCTCCAACTGCTCCATTTGAATTAGAGATAATCTGAGAGATTTTATTTAAAACCAAAGAATCGCAAGTTGAAGAGTGAACGATATCAGAGCTGTTGAGAGTTTGATTATTTTCCAAACGATAGACTTTCGAAAACAATTCAACAGAGCATGAAGCTGTTTCTGCTGAAGCGTTCAAAGAGAGAGTAAAAAGAATAAAAAGAATTAATTTTTTCATCATCTCGATCTATCTAATATTGTTTATTGTTTGCATCATCTGATCTGCAACACCCATTACTTTTGAGTTCATCTCATATGCTCTTTGAGCACGAATAAGATCAGTCATCTCTGTCATTGGACTCACGTTAGAAGTTTCAAGTGCCCCTTGCATAAGTGAACCGGCATTGCTCTCGCCAGCGATTCCTTGAATTGGCTGACCACTTGAGAGAGAAATTTGATAAAGGTTAGCTCCTGTTGATTTTAGTCCAACAGGGTTTACGAAAGTAAAAACCGGAATTTGCCCAACGCCAGTTGGTTCGGCTTGACCTTTTACATAAGCATCAGCTTTGCCATTTTCAGAAATCATTACACTTGATGTGTTTGGTGGGAAAGTAAAACCTGGATAAACTTTATATCCTTGCTTGTTAACTAATGTCCCTTGGGCGTCGACGTTAAATGAACCATCGCGAGTGAACTTCAATTCACCATTGGGCATAATAATTCCGAAGAAACCTTCACCATTAATCATAAGATCAAATGGGTTGTTCGTAACTTGGGCACTTCCCGCAGTGAATTCTTTTCTTACCGCAGAGACTCTCGCACCAGAACCGATTTGAGTTCCCACGTTATAAGTTGTCGATGAAGATGAACGAGCTCCTGGCTCTTGAATTGTTTCATAACCGAGATCATCAATTTCAGTTCTTCCGCGCTTGAAACCAACAGTATTAACGTTCGCGATATTGTTTGAAATAGTACTGACGTAAGTTTCTTGTGCCGACATCCCAGAAGCAGCAGTGCTGAGCGCTTTCATCATCGCATGGACTTCGCTAAAACTTCCAATGACCACAACTATTAATGCTAATTTCTTCAAGCTAAACCTCATATTAGAACTTAGATATTTCGTTAACTGCTTTCCCACTCATTGTATCGTAGGTCTTTATTACTCTTTGAATCGATTCAAAGTTTCTGTTGGCATTAATCAATGAAGACATCTCACTAACGGCATTCACATTGGATTGCTCAACAAAGCCTTGATGAACACTCGTTTTGAGTTCACCGATTTTAATATTTTTTTGATCAGGATTAATAAAAAGAGCGTTGCCTTCTTTTTTCAGAGCATGAACATCATTAAACTCAATTAAAGAAAGGTCTGCAGCTTTATTTGGCCCGCTAAAAACCTCTCCTTCGAGATTGATAGTAAACTTATTATTTCCTACTGTGATCGCTCGCGATTCTGGAGGTGTTGTAATTTCTATTTTTCCATCGACTCCAGCTGTTGGAGGAGGTGATTTGCTTAGAATTAAAAATCCTTGATCAGTAACTAATTTCCCTTCATTGTTGATGCTGAAAGTTCCTTTTCGTGTAAAGCGAACACCGTTTGGGGTCAGAACTTCAAAAAATCCAGGTCCATTAATTGCATTGTCGAAAGCGTTTCCAGTTGGAGAAAGCTGTCCTTGCTCATGAAGTGTATATGTACCATCAACTTTAACAAAGGCATCTTCAGCATTATAGCTGCGATAAAAATCCTCAGACTTCCACTCTTTTTGGGGAAGATCGATTTGCGCGTCTCCTTTTTCAAGGGCTGCCAAATATTCTTTGAATACAACTTGTTCCTTTTTAAAACCAGGTGTGTTGGCGTTCGCCACATTATTAGCAATTGTTTCAACATTTCTTTGTTGAGCGATTGCACCTGATAAGGGCACCCAAAGTTCTCTCAATTTTAATCCTCCCGCCTTCAGATCAAACTAGATTCTTTCTCAACTATAACTTGCAAGGTGCCAAATTCCCTACATAGGTAAATTTGTCCCTCTGAAAGAACTTCCAAGTAAGTCGTTGATAATGTATCTTTAGGAGAGAATCCAAAAATAAAAAAGTGGAAAAATTGGCCGAAAAAGTGTGGTCTTTTTGACACAGTTTACAGGTCTAAATCGCTCAATTAATTTTTGAGCGCGGTGGAGGCACTTAATGACTACCAAAAAAAATTTCGAAGAATCATTAAAAGAATTAGAATCAATTGTCAGCAAATTAGAGTCGGGAGACTTTGGCCTTGAGCAAAGTTTAGCGCAATTTGAAATTGGAACTAAGCTTTATAAAGAATGCAAAGAGCAGCTTTCTGTTGCTGAGAAAAAAATTTCTATTCTTACTGAAAGCTTAAAAGAAGAAGAATTCTAAGGAATTTAATGAATAAGTTACTCTCTCTTATTTTGATTATTTTTTTCATCGCTAGTTGTTCATCAATTAAGAGCACACATAATAAATATGGGAGAGTAAGCCCAGATAAGGTTGATGCAAAACTAAATGATCACCAAACCGAGAAACCTGTTGAGGTTGTCCCTCAAGAGGAAACAGTAAGAGTTGGTGAGCATGGGGGAGACGTCTTTTCAAACACAGAGGCAGTCGAAACGCCACGGGGTGAAACAAAAAAATTAAGAATTGGTCTAAGTTTAGGGCCTGGTATCTATAGGACCATTAATTATGTTTCTTTCCTTAAGATTCTTGAGCGCCAAAACATTGCCCCAGACATAATTACTGGAACTGGTTTTGGTGCCATCGTTGCAGCGATGTACGCAACAGGGATGACCCCAGAAGTAATCGAATGGAATTTTTACAAATACTTTAAAGAGAAGAAAAAAAATAAGCCTTATGATCAAGATTGGATAAATGAAGTAGATAAAGCTCTTTTAATGAAATTTAGAAATATCAATATTCAAGATACAAAGAGAAAGCTCTTTCTTACTCTCTATGACCACAACACAAAAAAAACATACTACTTTGATAAGGGAAATATTAGAGATCTCCTTTTACTTAACTTAAAGCTTTCAAATAATTTTGCAGTTTCAAAAACTGGTCAGAAATATTCAACTGCCTTTGAAAAAGAAGTTTTTAATGCTCGTTTACTTAGAGGATTGGGAGCAGAATTTACGATTGCGGCAGATGTTTTAGGTGCCAAGTTTGATTTTGATAGTCCTAATGAATTTTTGATTGGTGTCTATGGTGTAACTGCTGGACATATTCAAAAGGAAAGAAGGGATTTTGATTATAGTGTTACTCTTCCTCTCTCTTCAATGAATTTAGACTCGACAAAAGACGGACCACTTTTTTTGCAGAGATTATATGAGTATATGCAAAAACAAACGCCAGTACTTTTAAAAAAAATACACGAAAAAATTGATAGTATATCTAATTTAGGAAACGAATAAATGAAAGGACTCATTTTTAAAATTATTTTAACTCTTTTGGGGTTGGGATTTATCGCTGGAGTAACAGGGGCTGTTTTCTTTGCTTACTTCAATCTTGATCTTCCAAAAATCGAAAAGCTGCAAGATTACAAACCAAATCTTGCCTCTCAGATTTATTCTAAAGATGGAGCATTGCTTGCAGAAATCGGTTTGGAGAAAAGAGAAATCGTGGACATGAAAGATGTTCCTGCTCGAGTGATTGATGCATTTCTTTCTGCAGAAGATGATAAGTTTTTTGAACACAAAGGGGTTGATTACTGGGGATTGGCCAGAGCGATGTTTGCAAACTTTAGAGCAGGAAAAGTGGTGCAAGGGGGAAGTACAATTACTCAGCAGGTGGCAAAATCACTGCTCTTAACTTCCGAACGCTCGTTTACGAGAAAAATTAAAGATTTTATTCTTGCTCAACGAATTGAAGAAAAACTTAATAAAAAAGAAATTCTTCATCTCTATCTTAACCAAGTTTATCTTGGTGGTGGGTATTACGGAGTAAAAGCTGCGGCCCATGGATATTACAATAAAGAATTAAAAGACATAACAGTTGCTGAAGCTGCGATGCTAGCAGGTCTTCTCGTTGCTCCTGGAAAATATTCGCCCTATGTAAAGCCTCAAGCGGCTCGAATGAGACAGCATTACGTTCTTGAGAGAATGTATAAGCTTGGAAAAATCACTAAAGCTCAGTTTGAACAATCGCTAAAAGAAAAAACTGTTTATCGAATTCGCGAAGATGAATTGAGAGCAGGTTATTTCACTGAGTGGGTTCGTCAAAAGGTTGTGGATTCTGTTGGCGAAAAAGCATTTTTAGTTGATGGCTTTAAGGTCAAAACGACTCTTGATTGGGAGCTTCAGAAGGTTGCAGAGGAACAGGTTACAAAAGGAATTAAAGAAATAGATAAGCGCCAAGGATATAAGGGGCCATTTGCTCATATCGGCAATGATGAGTTTGATAAGTTTGAAAAAGAAAATCGTAAAAATATTTATAAAAAGCGCTCAGCATTTTTTACAATCAACGATGCTAGCGAAAAAGTTTTTGAATTTAATTTTAAAGAAAAAGATTACGATCAATTTAAAGATGAAGAAAAGAAAGTTGCTGAAGCAATTAAAGATGAACATTTTTCTCCTGGTTTAAATGATAAAGATGATCTACCCAACGTTCTAGAATCAAATACCCAGTATGAAGCGGTTGTAACAAAAGTTGATGATGCTCTTCATCTTATCTATATTTCACTTGCAGGCTCACCAGGGATTATTCCATTTGATAATTTTAAATGGGCACACAAGAGAAGTATCAGTGAAAACACTGCTTATTACCAAGAAGTGACGAAGCCCTCTACGATTTTGAAAGAGGGTGATTTAATTCACGTTCAACTTGTTAAGAAGTCCTCTGGAATTGCTGGTTACCTTGGAAAAGACGGAACTGTTAATTTAAACAAATCAAAGAATGCGAGCGTAATTAAGAGTCAAAAATATATCGTATGCTCTCTCGATCAAGTTCCTGAAGTTCAAGGTGCACTTTTTTCAATTGATGCGCGTACAGGGGAAATCATCAGCTATGTTGGAGGAAATGATTTTAAAACTTCGAAGTTTAATCGTGTTGTTCAAGCAAAACGTCAGCCTGGTTCATCTTTCAAGCCAATTCTTTACGCTGCAGCTTTAGAGCATGGGTATAACCCAGCAACCATAATTATGGATACTCCTGAAGCCCTTCCTGGATTTGATTCTGCATCAAGCTGGAAGCCAAAAAATTACGAGGGCGATTACAAAGGTCCAGTGACAATGCGAACGGCATTGGAAGAATCGAGAAATATTCCAACGATTAAGATGGCAGACAAAGTCGGAGTTGGAACAATTCTAAAATTTGTTGATCGCATTGGATTTAATGCAAAACTTGAAAGCAATTTAAGTATTGCTCTAGGAACATTTGGTGTGAGCCCAAGAGATATGGTTTCAACCTACGCCATTTTTCCAAATGGAGGAAAATTTGTAACGCCAAAAGCGATACTTTCAGTTGTTGATCGCGATGGAAAAAAATATACAATCAATGAAATCTCGGACGATATGAAAATTCCAGGTGAAACAGATAAGGACACTGATAAAGAGAAAAAAGATACACCTGTCGCGGAAGTTACAAATCCATTCCAGAAAACACTTGGAGATAAACAAGTCTATGATCCACGCTTAGCCTACGTAATGACAGGCTTAATGAAAGGGGTTGTTACCTCAGGAACGGCAGCTTCTGCTAGAGATTTAAGTCCAAATATCGCCGGAAAAACGGGTACCACAAATGACTATGTCGATGCTTGGTTTGTAGGCTTCACTTCGAATGTCGTGACTGCCGTTTGGGCCGGCTTTGATGACAATAAGACGTTAGGCCATGGAGAAACGGGAGCTCGCTCGGCCCTTCCTGTTTGGAAGGAATACATGAGAGCGAACATAAAAAAATTCGGAGACCAGCCTTTTGAAATGCCAGTTGGAATTACTCAAGCATGGATCAATAAGGAAACTGGACGAAGAGTAGCACCTAATTCCCCTGGGGCCATTGTAGAGTCTTTTGCCGAAGCAAGTGACATCGCTCCGGGAGCAATTGGATCAGGAAATGCGCCAGCAGTACCTAAAACCAGACCCCTAGGCGATGACGAGTACTTTGAAAATCAATAGCTGATTTTGTTGATCAATTGCTAATGGCGAATGGGATATTGGGCCTAATCTTTTTCCTCCAAACTGCCGATAATAAGGCTAGAAACTTCAATTGTTTTTAAGGAAGAAAAATGAAGTATACAGAAAAAGAGAAATCTCGATATTCTTTCGCGCTTATCTTCTCGCTAGTGCTTCACACGTTTGCGCTCTCATATGTTTATAAAAGCATTCAGCCGAAAACGTTTTCTTCTGAACTAGCTCATCATTCAATTTCAAATGTTGATCGTTCTATAAGACTCGATTCTGTAAAATTCATAACGCCAAAACAACTTCAGGCAATCAAAGATATTAAAAACAATCAAATTGTGGCCAACGAACTAAATGGCAAAAAAGAGCGACCTAAGGAATCTCGTTTTGCAGGTGAAGCAGATCAGACTTTCGATCGCCAAACGATGGCAGCGCTTAACGGAGCTTTCAAAAAAGCAGGCATGGGAAATAAACTAGGATCAGAAGCAGTTCAAAATCAAATGACTGAGCCTGCTATAGCCCCTAAAAAAGTTGCCGAGGTTAAAAAGGCTAAAGAGGCTAAAGAGGTACACCCTAAAAGCTTAAGTCTAAGCGATTTGGGTGGAGTTAAAATTTCAAAACCTGAAGATGATGAGAAGGCTCAAGCTGCAGCAGTTGAAGAGGTGAATCGCAAGATGGCCTCAGAATCTAAAAAAGTAGCAGGTCTGGGAGTTGAGCGCGGAAGCACTGATTCAACTGGATTGGCACGTAATAATGACTTTGTGGAAGACGTCCCACTTGGAGATATGACCAATTTAAATACAACCGAATTTAAGTATTATGGATTTTATCATCGCATTCGCCAAAAACTTGAGCAGTATTGGGGAAGTTCAATTCAGAGCAAGGCAAAAAATCTTTATAAGTCTGGAAGAAGGCTTCCTGCGAGTGACAATCTAATCACCGCCATTACTGTTACTCTAGATGATCGTGGAAATATCCTAGAAATTAAAATTGATGGGACAAGCGGTGTAAGAGAACTCGACCAAGCAGCGGTCGAGTCCTTTAATAAAGCCGGCCCATTTCCAAACCCTCCGAAAGGTTTGATTGTTGGTGGCAGGGCCGTAATTCAATGGGGATTTGTTGTAAAAAGTTAGTGAATATTATTTTTAAGAAGATCTTTTAATTTACCAATACCTTCCATTAAAACGTAATCATTCCAGATTGAATCAAGCTCTCTGATTGTTTCAATGAGCTCAACAGCTGCATGATCTTTTGAAACTTTTTGTTCTTCAGAAAGATGATCGACTGCTACTAAAAGGGCATTCATAACGGGAGAATTACAAATTTTTGCCAATCTCTCTTCGTATGTAGCGTTGATTCTTTTTTCTTTGCTCTTAATAACAGCAGTATTAAGAAGCTGAATAGCGACCTGTTTATCAGAGATCATATTTATAATGAATCCTATCTCAAAAAAAAGTTTTATTGTTTAAGGTGTTGGTGAGTATGAAGTGTTTGATAAATTCCGTAAAGAATTTTTTAAATAAAAATTTTTTCTAAGAAATCAATCGGTGTGAATAAAAAAAACACAGTAAAAAATCAGAAAAAAAGGAAAAATTAAATTTTTTTTTGTTGCAAAGAAGAAATGACGGAATGCTAAGCCTAACATTCCGCCAATATTTTAGATAATTACAATGTAGAAAGAAAATTTTGATAATCAGATGCAGATAAAAGAGAGCTCACTTCTTGAGCGTTGCTAAGTTTTACTTTAATCATCCATGCAGATCCATATGGTTCAGCGTTGCAAAGTTCAGGAGTGTTCTGAAGTCCTGAATTAACTTCAATAACTGTTCCTGAAACAGGAGAGTAAAGGTCACTTACAGATTTAATTGATTCAACAACACCGAAAGTTTGGTGAGAAGTTAATGTTTTTCCTACTTCTGGTAGTTCAACGAAAACAATATCGCCAAGTGCTGATTGAGCGAAATCAGTGATACCGATAACTGCAGTGTCACCTTCAATTTGGGCCCATTCATGGTCTTTAGTGTATTTTAGTTCTGATGGAATATTGTGAGCCATTATTTGTGTCCTCCCGTAATAAAAGCTTTTGAGTGGAAATTTGCTTCATAGTTTGTATTTCGAATATTGATTAGATATTTTTTGTCACTTGGAATTTTTTCTTTTTCAATTAGTGCCATTGCAATACCTTTTCCAGTTACTACAGACATTGTGCCTGAAGTAACTTTTCCAATTGTGTTATTGGCACTGTCTAAA
The DNA here is from genome assembly GCA_037444575.1 of Bacteriovoracales bacterium. Taxonomy (GTDB): domain Bacteria; phylum Bdellovibrionota; class Bacteriovoracia; order Bacteriovoracales; family Bacteriovoracaceae; genus Bacteriovorax. The sequence continues at coordinate 9,111 of JBBIME010000005.1, read as the reverse complement.
ACAGCGTAACCCTCTCTAGGAATCCCTCTTTCAAGCGATAATTTTACTAATTGAAAACGTGGTTTGTATTCAGCAAGAGCAGATTTACCAATGAAATTTTCTTTATTGAGCTTCACTGTCCAAGCAAGGCCTGCATCAAGTGGAGTAATTTCATCGTTTAGTTCGTGCCCGTAAAGAGGGTAGCAAACCTCTAAGCGTAAAACATCGCGTGCTGCGAGTCCGCAAGGCTTAACTCCCATTTCAAGCAATTGCTTCCAGAATTTTTTAGCAAAAACATGGCTTGAAAAAACTTCAAAACCATCTTCCCCTGTATATCCAGTGCGAGCGATAATTAATTTTTCGCCTTGGTGAGTTGTTTCTAGAATTGAATAATATGGAAAAGACTGAGATCCAGTTAAGATACCGGCCTTTTTTAAAATGTTTTCTGCTTCAGGGCCTTGAATAGCAAGCAGAGAGTAATCATCTGAATGGTTTTCCAATTTGATATTAAAATTTGAAGTTTTGGTGCTAATCCAATCCCAATCTTTTTTTATGTTAGAAGCATTTACGCAAATAAGAATGCGGTTTTCAGCTAACTTATAAGCAATCATGTCATCAATAACTGTTCCATTGTCTCGACAAAGTGGAGAGTAAACAGCTTTTAACATTTCTGCGTTTTTAAAATCATTCGTCATGATGTAATCAACGAATTTTACAGCATCAGGACCTTCAACCAAAAATTCGCCCATGTGACTTACATCAAATACACCTGCATTACCTCTGACAGCTTGTACTTCTTCTTTTACGGAAGAGTACTGCAAAGGCATGTCAAAGCCTGCAAAAGGAGCCATTTTGGCGTTTAATGAAAGATGCTCTTCATGCAATGAAGTTTTTTGAATAGACATTGATTTCTCCTGAGATAAAAGAGACTAAAGAGATAACCTTTTTTTGCTAGCTTGTAAAAGGTTTTGCGCTAGGGAAATGATAGTCATTGGGCCGACTCCGCCAGGAACCGGAGTGATAGCTTGAACATGTCCTTGAACTTTCTCGAAGTTAACATCCCCGCAAAGCTCCCCCGCGGCATTGGTGTTCATTCCGACATCAATAACAACTTGATTTTTTTTATTTGAAATAAAAGTTTCATCAATCAAATTAGCGACGCCAACGGCACTCACGATAATGTCGCATTCCTTAGTAATTTCTTTAAGGTTTTGAGTTTTAGAGTGGCAAAGAGTTACTGTTGCGTTGAGATTGGTAAAAAGGCAAGCAAGAGGTTTTCCAACAATCATACTTCTGCCAATTATCGCGACTCGTTTCCCTTCAATTTCTATTTGATTTTCTTTTAAAAGAGTAACGATTCCCTTTGGAGTACAAGAAACAAAATGATCATCGAGATTGTGATTGCTCATTACGGCATAGAGATTGTCAGGATGAAATCCATCGACGTCTTTTTGTTCCGAAACCAACTTTCCAACATCGAGATGTGAAAGATGTTTAGGGAGTGGTAGCTGAATAATACAGCCGTGAACATTATCGTCACGATTGATCATTGTAATCGTATCTAAAAAAATCTTTAGCTCGACATTCTCATCAAGAGCGATGATGTCGCATTTGGCTCCAATTCGTTCACAATATTTTTTTTTATTTGAAGTATAAACTAAACTTGCTGGATTGTTTCCGACAAGGATGACTTTTAAATAAGGAGTTACGCCATTCTCTTTTAAGAACTTACACTCATTTTTGAGCTCTTTAGTGATTTTCTTTTTAGTCGGAGCTGCGATTAGAATTTGAGTCATGCTCAGGATGATAACTTATCCAGAGATCTTTTTACAAAGAAAAAAAACTCCAGTACGATTTTAATGAGGATACATTATGTTTTTTTATCTTGGCCTTGGAATGCAACTTATTGGTTTTTCCTCCGTTGGATTGTGCTTGTTCGCAGGTCTAACAAAAGGCGATTATGGGCGGCTTGAATTGATTCAGTTAATTGGTGGCTCACTCGTTTTTTATGTGGGAACATTTTTTAAAAACAAAGGTGCGAAGTGATTATTTTAGGAATAGACCCGGGTTCAAGAAAAGCAGGTTATGCTTTGATTGAGGTTCAAGGAAAAAAAATTTCATATCTTACTTCAGGTGCATTGAAATACGATCACGTCGATGAATTTATCGATCGTCTGGGGCTTATCTATCAATCTTGTGAAGAAATTTTAAACAAATATCGTCCCGATGAAATATCTGTTGAGGCACTTATTTATGTAAAAAGTGTCGATGCTTTAAGTAAACTGGCCCAAGCAAGGGGAGCAATGATAGCAGCGTTTACTAGAACTCATGCGGGGAAAGTTTCTGAATACGCCCCTAACTTGGTAAAGTCTTCTGTTACGGGGCATGGACATGCTTCAAAAGAATCTGTCGATAAAGCATTGGGAATGATGTTTGGAAAAATAAATTTTAAAACTGCAGATGAGTCAGATGCTTTGGCAATCGCTGTTTGCCATGCACTTAATCGCTCAATGAAAATACGTCTGGCGGAAAAGCGCCCAGCGAGAGTACCAGGAAAAATGCTATGATTGGATTTTTATGTGGAGAAGTTATATTCAGCGATGGAAATGAATCAGTCATTCAAACGCCATCGGGAATTGGTTATCAAGTTTTCTATAACAAAGTCTTAGTTGAAGGGACGCAAGCGGCAATTTTCATTTCACATATTATTAAAGAAGATTCTGAAACACTTTATGGATTTCGCTCTCTTCGCGCCAAAAAACTTTTTGAAATGCTTTTGACTGTGAAAGGTATCGGACCTAAGTCTGCTTATGCTCTTATCGCCAATATTGGAGTGAATGATATTATCAACGCTGTCAATCTCGAAGCGAAAGCGACGCTTACAAAAGTTCCGGGGCTTGGAACCAAAGGAGCAGCACAAATAATTCTTGATCTCAGCGGAAAAATTGATCGCGTGAAAATGTATAGCGATTCTTCGAAGACTCTTAAGGCAACAACTGCTCTTCCAAAATCTAATTTATTAGAAATGGTTGATGAGATAGCTTACGTCGAAAACACAATTTCTGTAGATGTAAATCAACATGAAATTTTAAATGATGCTCTAATGGCCTGTAAGGAATTAGGCTTTAAAGAAGACAAGATTATTCCGATTGCTCAAAAAATTCTTGGAGCAAATAATATTTCTAAACCAGAGCAACTGATTCATTTAGTTTTAAAAGAAGTATAATTTATGGAATTTGAAAATAGAGAAGACGGCGAACGTTTTTTTACGACAGATACGAATCCGGAAGAATTTAAGCACGAAGTGCTTCTTCGTCCGAATGATTTTAGTGAATATGTCGGACAGAAGAAAGTTGTTCAAAATGTCGAAGTCATGGTCGAGTCAGCGAAGATTCGAAATTCTGCAATGGACCATGCCCTTCTTTCAGGTCCCCCAGGATTGGGAAAAACATCTCTAGCGATGATTATCGCTAAATCAATCGGCAGTGAACTTCATGTGATTTCAGGTCCTGCGATTGAAAAAAAAGGTGATCTTGCAGCGATCCTCACGAACCTTGGACCCCGCGATGTTTTATTCATTGATGAAATTCATCGCATGCATATCTCTGTTGAAGAAATTCTGTATTCAGCAATGGAAGACTATCGATTGGATATCGTTATTGGTCAAGGTCCATCAGCAAGAACAATGCAAATTCAAATTGCTCCATTTACTTTGATTGGTGCAACGACAAGATCAGGGTTACTGTCTAATCCTCTTCGCGATCGATTTATGGCCCATTTGCATTTTGATTTTTACAATCATGTAGAGCTTGCCAATATCGTTGGCAACAATGCCAAAAAATTAAATATAACTCTGGAATCTAAGGCACTGGAACTAATTGCGAGATGCTCTCGTGGGACACCTCGAATTGCCAATCGAATTTTAAGACGAGTTCGCGATTTTTCTCTCGTAAAGGGAGAGTCGTTGATTTCAGAAGAGTCTGTTAAAAAGTCGCTGGCCCTTATGGAAATTGATAGCTACGGATTGGATCGAATGGATCGTAAAATTCTTCAGGTTATTGAGGAGTATTACAAAGGTGGACCTGTTGGCATAGAGACTCTTTGTGCAACTCTGGCGGAAGACAGAACAACTATTGAAGACGTTTATGAGCCTTATCTTTTAAAAGAGGGATTCTTGTTAAGAACGCCAAGAGGAAGAGAGATAAGTCAGAAATCCAAGGATCATTTGAAGACAATTATCTCTTCTTGATAATGGCCATGATCAGTTTTGAGTCACAGATCAATGTGCCTTCATCATTAAAAATTTCAATACGCCAAGTTTGAGTACTTTTTCCAATGTAGATGGCCTTAGCTCGTCCTTTGACCTCTCCTTTATCGACAGATTTTAAGTGAGTGGCCTCAATATGTTGGCCCACGGCCATAAATTCTTTGGTATCGATGCAATAGTTGGCGGCAATACTTCCTAGGCTTTCAGCAAGTACGCAGGAAGCTCCCCCGTGAAGCCTTCGATAGGGCTGAACGGTTCGATCATCAACGGGCATTATCCCTTCAAGGTAATCCTCTCCTGATCCGGTGATTTTGATACCAAGATGAGAAACGAGAGTCTTCTCTGCAAAATGATTGATAGAATCTAAGTCAATAGGACGCTGCCAGATACTCATAAATAAAATTCTCTTAAGGGGTTAAGTTCTATTAATTATAGCCCTGGCTCAATATTGGGGCAAACCCACTAGATCGCTCGGTTATAAGTTTGCTCTATTGGAATTTTCTTGGGGGTTGGCGGGTTTGGATTTATAATCGAATCTGGTTGCCAATACATAATGCAACCTGTAAATTGTATAACACACTTTGGTAATATTATATTTTTTCAGGTAATACAGCTACATGCTTAACCAACGTACTATCGCAAAAAAAATTTCGGTAACCGGAATCGGAATCCACTCTGGGAAGAAGGTAACTCTTACTCTTCATCCAGCTGAGGCTGATTTTGGCATCCAATTTAAGCGCGTAGATATTCCGAATGCTTCACTTTTAAAAGCAAGTGCTGAAACCGTTGGTGCAACAGAAAACAATACGACAATTGGCGCTGGAGCAAACTCTGTTCACACTGTTGAACATTTACTTTCGGCTTTCTATGGATTTGGAATCAATAACGTATACTGTGAAATCGATGGACCAGAAGTTCCGATCATGGATGGTTCTGGCGCTTCTTTTGTTTTCTTATTAAAAGAAACAGGAATTGCTACTCTTAATAAATCAAAAAAATTTTTAATCGTTCTAGAGAAAGTTCGAGTTGAAGTTGATGACAAGTGGGCTGAAATTGAGCCTTCTTCAAAGCTAGTTATCGATTCAACGATTGTTTTTGCTCATCCCATTATTAAGTCTCAAAACAAAGTTTTTGAATTTTCATGTGAAAATTACATTAATGAAATTGGCAGAGCGAGAACATTTGGGATGTTGAAGGATGTTGATGCGCTAAAGAGAAAAGGGCTCATCAAGGGTGGATCTCTCGATAATGCAATAGTTCTCGACGATTATAAAGTTGTTAATCCAGAAGGTCTGCGTTTTGCTGATGAATTCGTTCGTCATAAAATTCTAGACACTGTTGGAGACATCTCTCTTCTTGGTTTTGAAATTGCCGGAAAGATTACAACTTTTAAATCAGGCCATAATCTTCACAACCTTCTTTGCCGCAAACTTCTCTCAACACCTTCAGCGTTTGAAATAGTTTCTGCTGCTTCGCTTGAGCGTGAAACTGTTGAAGCCTTTGCTCTCCCCAGAGCGCTTGCGCCATCATTTCATTAGTTAAAAGTTTATAGTATCATCAATTCAATTTAATTTATTCAAGGAAAGTTCATGAAACTCTCTCAAGGTTTTTGGCAAACATACAAAGAAGTTCCAGCAGATGCTGAAATTGCATCACACCAACTCATGATTAGAGCAGGGTTGATCCATAAAGCAGGCGCAGGTCTTTATAACTATCTTCCAATGGGTCTTCGTTCTATCAGAAAAGTAGAAAAAATCATCCGTGAAGAATTGGATAAAATCGGCTGTTATGAAGTCGCTATGACTGTCGTTACTCCTGGAGAGCTTTGGCAGGAAACTGGACGCTGGGACAAAATGGGCGGGCTTATGCTTCGCTTTAAAGATAAAAAAGAAGCTGATCTTTGTATTTCTCCAACTAACGAAGAAGCGGTTACAGACATCTTTAGAAAGACTGTTAAATCGTATAAGCAACTTCCTGTTACATTGTACCAAATTAACACTAAATTCCGCGATGAAATCAGACCGCGTTTTGGTTTGATGAGAGGTCGCGAATTTACGATGAAGGATGCTTATTCATTTCACATGGACAAAGCAAGTCTCGATGTTGTTTATCAAGATATGTACAACGCTTACAGCGCGATTTTTACACGTCTTGGATTAGAGTTCATTCCTGTTGAAGCAGATGCTGGAGCAATGGGCGGTCCGGATTCTAAAACGCACGAATTTCAAGTTGTCGCAAATTCAGGTGAAGATTTAATTATTTATTCGCAAGAAGCACAATACGCAGCCAATGTTGAGAAGGCGCAAACAATTAGAGCAAAAACTGAATTTGATATGAGTGTGACAGCTCTAAAAGAAGTGGCAACACCAAATAAGACAACGATTGAAGAAGTTTCGACTTTATTAAACAAACCTCAGCATCAAAGTTTGAAGTCACTTGTTTACGTAGCGACTACTGGTCAGGAATCAAAATTAATTCTTGCCCTTTTATTAGGTGATGATTCACTTAATGAAATTAAGCTTCAGAACTACCTTAAGTGTGATCACTTAACAGCAGCAACTGATGAGCAAATGAAAGCTGCCAAATTATGGAAAGGCTTTATTGGCCCTGTTGGACTTCCTGGCGATATTAAAATCCTTCTTGATTCATCAATTAATCTCGATGCCAGCTATGTGATTGGCGCTAATAAGAAAGATGCCCACACTGAAGGGTTCAGTCCAAAAAGAGATGCAAAAGATTACACTATTGTCGATCTTCGATTAGCTCGCGAAGGGGACTTAACTCTCGATGGGAAACACATCGTTACAGAAAAAAGAGGAATTGAAGTTGGTCACGTTTTCCAATTAGGTGACAAGTACACTAAAGACATGAAAGTTGGAATCCTTGATCAGAATGGAAAATTAGCAACACCTCTTATGGGGTGCTATGGAATTGGGGTGACAAGAGTTGTGGCCGCCGCGATTGAACAAAATCATGATGAAAATGGAATTGTATGGCCAAAAGCGATTGCCCCTTATCAGGTCTATTTCGCTACGATTGTTAAAGCAGAAGAATTCGCAAAAATTGCAGATGACATTTACAAAGATATGCAAAGTGCAGGTCTTGAAGTTGTTTACGACGATAGAAATGTAGGTCCAGGAAATAAATTTAAAGATTCAGATCTTCTTGGATTGCCAGTAAGAGTAGTCCTTGGCGAAAGAGATTTTTCTGCTTCTGGAGAACTTGAAGTCGTTCTTAGAAAGACAGGCGAAGTTAAAAAAGTAAAAAGAGATCAACTAATCTCTACACTGCAAACTATTTTAAAGTAGGGATTATGGATCAAGATTTGATTGTCGGAATTCACAGTATTGCTGAGGCTCTAAAAAATCACGAGAGAGTTATTCATAAAATCGTCGCCACCGAAGAAGGCCTGGAAGAGTTAAAAAAACGTGGTGGCCTTAGACGTGAAGAGATCCCTCAGGAAAAAGTACGCCTGTTAGAAGGCCATGCTCTTCAAGAAGAAGCCAAAAAAATATACCGTGATCTCGATATGGAATTCAACAGAGTTCCCTCTGGAATTTTCATGCTTGTAAGTCCGGTAACGATTTACGAGCCAACTTGGCTTTACACTCAATTAGAGAGCAGAATTCCTTTAAAAATTTTGGCACTCGACCAAGTTACTGATGCCCATAACGGTGCTGCGATTATGAGAACAGCTGCCTTTTATGGAGTGGATGCTATACTCATTTCTTCGAAAGGAAACTTTGGACTAGGGCCCAATTTTGCACGCATTGCCTCGGGAGCTTTGGAACACATTAAAATTGTTCGTTGCTCGGCCCTCCCTAAAACAATTACCAAATTAAAAGAACTGGGTGCGACCTGTATTGGATTATCTGAGCATGCGACAGGAAACCTTGAAAGATCTGGTGAAAAAAAGCCAATCTGTTTAATTTTGGGTGCTGAGGATGTGGGGATGTCACATGCGGTTAGTCGCGTTGTGGACACGACAATTGCTCTAAAACCAGAGGGAAAAATTAAATCCTTAAATGTGTCAGTGGCAGCTGCAATTGCGATGGAAAAAATATTTAGCCAAGAATAAGTTATAAAAAAATCAAAAAAAATATTGCCTTTAAAAAGACTTAGGATTATAAAATACCCCTAGCATAACGGTTAGATACTGTAGGCTGACTTAGCTCAGTTGGTAGAGCATCGGTTTTGTAAACCGACGGTCGTAGGTTCGACTCCTATAGTCAGCTCCATCTATCTTAAGTGAGAGCTGGAATTGAGGAGAGATTGCCGAGCGGCCAAAGGCAACAGACTGTAAATCTGTCGGTTTATACCTTCGAAGGTTCGAATCCTTCTCTCTCCACCATTTTCTTGCCGTTTTTTTCTATGCGGGCTTAGCTCAGTTGGTAGAGCGCCACCCTTCCAAGGTGGATGTCGCAAGTTCGAATCTTGTAGCCCGCTCCATTCTTTTCCTCAATAAGTAATCATACATATTCAAAACAAACTTTGCTTTACACAACCTAAGGCATAATTTATTTTGATTTTTGAAAATTTGGATGCGCTCTAGTGGCTCAGTGGTAGAGCACTCCCTTGGTAAGGGAGAGGTCATGGGTTCAATTCCCATCTGGAGCTCCATTTTTTCCTCTTGTCAGCTCTTGCTCTCGCAGGCATACTGTTGACTTAATTTAGAGCACGTTATAAGTCCGAATAAAAAAATTATTCTTGTTAAATAGAGAATGTAATCAAGAAGGAGATGCCCAATGGCTAAGGAAAAATTTGAGCGTAACAAACCGCACGTTAACATCGGGACAATTGGTCACGTAGACCATGGGAAAACGACATTAACAGCAGCAATCACAATGACAATGGCAAAGAAGTAT
>JBBIME010000004.1:0-469076 GCA_037444575.1 Bacteriovoracales bacterium | reverse complement strand
TGCCAGGGGATAACACAACGTTTAAAGTTGAGTTGATCTCAAAAGTAGCAATGGAAAAATCACTTCGTTTCGCTATCCGTGAAGGTGGTAGAACGATTGGTGCTGGTACTGTTGCTGAAATCCTAGACTAGTCCTAAAGGTAAATTTTTTACAAAAAGGGGTCGGATATTCCGGCCCCTTTTATTCAGATGGGTGTATAGCTCCAATGGTAGAGTAGGTGATTCCAAATCACTTGGTTGTAGGTTCGAATCCTACTGCACCCGCCACTTCTCACGCTGCAATAATTTCAATAGTGAAAAATCAATAGACATCTTGAGTTTTTTCTAGCATATAGATTAGACTCTAATTTTTTATCATCTAAAAAAGGTTAATATGTCTATCATTAAGAGCGAAGACTCAAGCAAGTGGATTAACGCCCTAGTTGCAATCGGTGCACTTTTGGCAGGGTTTATAGTTACCAGATTTGTGGACCAGCTAGGTGTCTGGTTTGATCTAGAAGCAAAAATTTCAAATTTTTCAGTACTAGCTCAAGGATTAGGTGTTCTCACTGGTATTTCAGTGTTTGTTTTCGTTTTAAAGCACAGCAAATCATCTAACTACCTCCAAGACGTCTATAATGAATTGTTGAAAGTAGTTTGGCCTTCGAAAGATGCAACTTTGAAAATCACAATGGGACTGGTTGTAGCTCTCGTTGTTGTGGCCGGAATTTTTGTATTTGTAGACTTTGTATTCAAAAAAATATTGAGCTTTGTTTATTAATTTAATTGTTGGTATTTAATTATGACAGATTCATCTCAAAATACTCAAGACGTTCAATTAGCTAAAGGCGATACACCAGAATTCAAATGGTACATTGCTAAGGCTCAAACAGGTCAAGAGAACAAGGTAACTAAATCGCTAAAAGAAAGAATAGTTAATTACAAAATGACTGAATTCTTTTCTGAGATCTTGGTGCCTGAAGAAACTTTGGTAACTACAGCTGGTGGAAAAAAGAAAACAATTAAGAAAAAGTTTTTTCCAGGCTACGTCTTGATTAAGATGATCATGAATGATAAGACTTGGCACCTTGTAAAAAGCACCGATAAAATCACAGGTTTTATTGGGGGAACTCTTGATAAGCCTGCTCCAATCAGCAATGAGGAAGCAGCTTTCATGACTTCTCAAGTGGAAGAAGGCTTTAAGAAGCCAAAAACTTCAATCTCTTTCACTGAAGGTGAAACTGTTAAAGTTATCGAAGGACCATTTGCAAACTTCGTTGGAACAATTGAAGCTGTTAACGAGAAAGGTAAAATAAAAGTAAACGTATCTATCTTTGGCCGTCCAACCCCAGTAGAGTTGGATTTTAGTCAAGTAGAAAAAGTTTCTTAAAATAAAATGTTGGTTTTGTAGGAGAGATATATGGCAAAGAAAGTTACAGGTTTTATTAAATTACAAATTGCAGGTGGTAAAGCAAACCCATCTCCACCAATTGGTCCAGCTCTTGGTCAAAAAGGTGTTAATATTATGGAGTTTTGCAAAGCTTTCAATGCAAAGACTCAACAACAAAATGGTGTAGTACTTCCTACGATCATTACTGTTTACTCAGACAGATCATTTACTTTTGTTACTAAGACACCTCCAGCTTCATATTTATTAAAAGATAAATTGAAACTTGAAAGAGGAGCTCAAAAACCTGGAACAGAAGTTATGTCTAAAAAAGTTCCAAAGAAAACAGTTGAAGAAATTGTTGAAACTAAGAAAGCTGACTTAACTGCAGGAACAAAAGAAGCAGGAATGAGAACAATTGAAGGATCAATTCGCTCAATGGGATTGAAACTAGATTACTAATAACCAGTTTAAGCGGGAGAATCACTAGATTCGCATGACCGCAAAGGATGAAACATGAAAAAAGCTTCAAAACGTTATTCTGAAGCCACAAAAAAAGTAGATAAGACAAAACTCTACTCTTCTGAAGAAGCTATTAAATTAGCTAAAGAACTCAAGTCTGCTAAATTCGACGAAACAGTTGATTTAGCTTTCAGACTTGGAGTTGATCCAAGACATGCTGACCAAATGATCAGAGGAGCTCTTGCTCTTCCAGCTGGTACAGGTAAAACAGTTCGCGTAGTAGCGATCACATCAGGTGTTAAAGTTGATGAAGCAACTGCTGCTGGTGCAGATTTTGCTGGTGGTGACGACATCATTAACAAAATTGCTGGTGGATGGTTAGATTTCGACCGCGTAATCGCTTCTCCAGATATGATGAGTAAACTTGGTAAAGTAGCTCGTCTACTTGGGCCACGTGGATTAATGCCAAACCCAAAACTTGGAACTGTAACAACTGACGTTGCTGGAGCTGTTAAAGAACAAAAAGCAGGTAAGGTTGAATATAGAACTGAGAAAACCGGTATCGTACATGTGCCAATTGGAAAAAGTTCATTTACTGCAGATCAATTAAAGCAAAACTACAATGCAATTGTTTCTGCAATCGTAAAAGCTAAGCCAGCTAGTGCAAAAGGAACTTATATTAAATCTCTTACTCTTAGTACAACTATGGGCCCAGGGATTAAAATTGATACAGTAGAAGCTCTAAACATCGCTTAATTGAGAAAAGAGGGTTGAAGAAAGTCGGTTTGTTAAGCAATTAACAGTAAAGCCTGCCGAAATCCCCCTCCAGAAATAAAAAGGAGGATATATGCTTAATCGTTCAGAGAAAGAAGCTATCATCCAAGATCTTAAAAAAGATATTGGAAATGCAAAAGCTATCTTTCTTACAAACCTAATTGGTATCACTTCAAATGATGCCGTTAGTGTGAGAAAAGCTGTTCGTGACTCAAAAGGAAAAATGGTAGTCACAAGAAACACGCTTTTCAAAAAAGCTGCAGCGGGAACATCTGCTGAAGCTTTAGTTGCAAATCTTTCAGGCCCACACGCTCTTGCGTTTGCGTTTGAAGATCCAGCTGCAACTGCAAAATGTTTAAAAGAAGCCGGAGCAACACTTGAACTTGTTGATCTTAAAGGTGGTATTTTAGACGGACAAATGCTTACTAAGGCACAAGTAAAACAACTAGCGGATTTACCTTCAAGAGACCAAATGCTTGGAACTCTTTTAGCGACTTTCCTAGCACCTGTTTCTGCTTTTGCTAGAGTATTGTATGCAATCCAAGAAAAGAAAGAAAAAGGCGAACTAGCTTAATTACAATTTTTTAATTTTTATTTAAGGAGACTTATATGAGCGTAACTAATGAACAACTAATTGAACATATCTCTAAAATGTCAGTTCTTGACCTAGCTAACCTAGTTAAAGAACTTGAAACAAAATTCGGTGTATCAGCTGCTCCTGTAGCTGTTGCTGGTGCTGCTGGTCCAGCTGCTGCTGCTGAAGAACAAACTGAATTCACAGTTATTCTTGCAGACGGTGGAGACAAGAAAATTAACGTAATTAAAGAAATCCGTACAATCACTGGTCTTGGACTAAAAGAAGCTAAAGATCTAGTTGAAGGTGCACCAAAAATGGTAAAAGAAGGAATTTCTAAAGCTGACGCTGAAGCAATCAAGAAAACTCTTGAGGCTGCTGGAGCGAAGGTTGAACTTAAGTAATTTGACGGTTACGTTTAATTAAATTTTAAAATAAAGGTGTGTAAGAGGATACGTCCTCTTCACGCCTTTTTTGTGTTTTGATTTTTTAATAATTTTATTCTAAGAATATTTCTTAAAGAATTTCTCTAGGAGACCGCGATGACTCAGGTTTTTTCACCTAATGAATGGTTTCGCAAAACCTTCTCAAATACTCCAGTAGTTCTTGATACCCCTCCTCTTATGAAGTTGCAGGTGAACTCTTATGAAGATTTCCTTCAAAAGGATGTACCTCCAGCGAAGAGAATTGATTCAGGTTTACAACAAGTTTTTAAATCGGTTTTCCCGATTTATGACTTTAACAAAACGGTCTCTCTTGAGTTCGTAAGTTACTCACTTGAAGAGCCAAAATATACAGTTAAAGAATGCCGCCAAAGAGGTCTCTCTTACGAAGCTCCGTTAAAGGTTGTTGTTCGTTTGGTTTTCTTCGACGTTTCAGTAGACAGAGACGGAGCTGAACAAAGAACAGTTTCTTCTGTAAAAGAACAAGAAGTTTATCTGGGTAACATTCCCCTTATGGCCGAAACAGGGTCATTTGTTTATAACGGGACAGAGAGAGTAATTGTTTCTCAGTTACACAGATCTCCGGGTATTATTTTCGAACACGATAGTGGAAAGAAGCATTCTTCAGGAAAACTTCTTTATTCAGCGAGAATTATTCCTCATAGAGGATCTTGGCTAGATTTCGAATTTGATCACAAAAATATTCTATTTGCTCGTATCGACAGAAAAAGAAAACTTCACGCGTCTGTTGTACTTAAAGCAATGGGATACTCGACAGCGGAACTCTTGAATGAGTTCTACCAAATGGAAAAAATCACGTTTAACAAAGATGGCTCATATTCTAGAAAACTAGATTTCAACCTTATGGTTGGAACAAGAGCAAGTGCAGACATTTTAGATCCAAAATCTGGATCTGCTATTGTTAAAAAAGGAAAAAAATATACAAAAGCTTCTGTAAAGAAGATGGAAGATTCAAAAATTTCTGAGCTTCCAGCTGAATTAGATGAAGTAGTAGGAAAAGTTTTAGCAGAAGATATCTTCAATGAAAAAACAGGTGAAGTAATCTGTTTAGCAAACGAAGCTCTATCTGAATCTAAAATTCATGATTTAATCAAAGCTGGTGTTAAAGAGGTTAAAGTTCTTTACATCGATATGATTAATTACGGTGATCAAATCAGAAATACTCTTCTTATCGATAAAACAGAGACGAAAGAAGACGCTCTAATTAAAATTTTTGAACGCCTAAGACCAGGTGAACCTCCAACGGTTGAAGCTGCAAGCCAGCTTTTTGAAAATTTATTCTTCAATAAAGACAAATACGACCTATCTAAAGTTGGTCGTATGAAAATTAACTATAAATTTGGAATGAATATTCCAGTTGAAGAAACTGTTCTTACAAGACAAGACATCCTTACAACAGTTCAATACCTAGTAGAACTTAACAATGGTAAAGGTAAAGTTGATGATATCGACCACCTTGGTAACCGTCGTGTAAGAGCTGTTGGTGAACTTCTTGAAAACCAATTCAGAGTTGGTCTAGTAAGAATGGAAAGAGCTGTTAAAGAAAGAATGGCAATTCAAGAAATTGAAACAATGATGCCATACGATCTTGTTAACCAAAAACCAGTAGCAGCTGCTGTAAAAGAATTCTTTGGATCTTCTCAGCTTTCTCAATTCATGGATCAAACAAACCCACTTTCTGAAGTTACTCACAAGAGAAGACTTTCAGCTCTTGGGCCAGGTGGTTTAACAAGAGAAAGAGCAGGGTTTGAAGTGCGCGACGTTCACGGAACTCACTACGGAAGAATGTGTCCGGTAGAAACTCCAGAAGGACCAAACATTGGTCTTATTACATCGCTTGCTACTTACGCTCGCGTATCTGAGTACGGATTCATTGAAACTCCATACCAAATCATTAACGAAGATAGAACAATCCAACCACCTAAGTACTTCTCAGCTTTCGAAGAGGAAGGAAAAGTAATTGCTCAGGTTGATGCTAAATACATCGATGGAAAGAAAATTGTTGGTGACCAGATTGCAGCTCGTTCTGCTGGGGAATTTACAATCGTTTCTGCGAATGAAGTTCAGCTAATGGACGTTTCTCCAACTCAGATGATTTCGATTGCGACATCTCTTATTCCATTCCTTGAGCACGACGATGCGAACCGTGCGCTTATGGGATCGAACATGATGAGACAGGCAGTGCCAGTTGTTAGAACTGATGCTCCTATCGTAGGAACTGGTGTTGAGCAAATTATCGCTCGTGACTCTGGTGCAATTGTTTATGCAAAAGAATCAGGAAGAGTAATTTTCGTAGACTCAAACAGAATCGTAATTCAAAGAGATAAATTCTCAGAAGGCGAGTCTGGAGTTGATGTTTATAAACTTACAAAATATCAACGTACAAACCAAAATACATGTAACAACCAAAAAGCTCTCGTAAAAGAAGGCGATATGGTTCTTAAAGGTATGGTAATCGCTGATGGTCCAGCAACTCACTTAGGTGACTTGGCCCTTGGTCAAAACGTTCTTGTAGCGTTTATGCCATGGGGTGGATACAACTATGAGGACTCGATCCTTATCAATGAAAACATTCTTGCAAGAGACGTATTTACTTCAGTTCACATTGAAAGCTTTGAGATCGAAGCTCGCGATACAAAACTAGGTAAAGAAGAAATCACTCGCGATATTCCAAACGTTTCAGAAGAAGCTCTTAAAGATCTTGATGAAGCTGGTATCATTCGCGTTGGTGCGATCATTAAGCCAGGGGATATCCTTGTTGGTAAGATCACTCCAAAAGGTGAGTCTCAGCTTTCTCCAGAAGAAAAACTTCTTAAAGCAATCTTCGGAGACAAGGCTGGAGATGTTAAAGATACTTCACTTCGCGTTCCTTCATCAGTTCGCGGAACTGTAATCGACGCTAAAGTTTACACAAGAGAAGGTGTTGAACTAGACGCTCGTTCAAAAGAAATCATCGATCACGAAACGACACTAATCCGTCGTGACGAAAGAATCGAGATTAAAGCTATCCAGACTTCAGCAATTCAAAAAATCGCTGAAATGTTTAAGGGTGCTAAAACGACAGATAAACTTATTTCAGAAGACGGTACAACTGAGCTTCTAGGAAAAGGTGTTGCGATTTCTGGCGAAATCCTAGCTTCAATTCCTTTCGAGCTTATCGGTTACTTACCTCTTGAAGCAGCTCTTGAAGAAAAACTTTCTGAGTACTTCGCTGACGTAAGAAATAGAATCACTAGAGTTCGTCAGAAAGCTAATGAAGAAATTGCAAAATTACACAAAGGTGATGAACTTCCACCAGGTGTAATTAAAAAAGTTATGGTCTATGTAGCAATCAAGAGAAAGCTACAACCAGGTGATAAAATGGCCGGTCGTCACGGAAACAAAGGGGTTATCTCTAATGTTGTTCCAGCTGAAGATATGCCTTTCCTAGCTGACGGTACACCAGTAGAAATCGTATTGAATCCACTAGGGGTTCCTTCACGTATGAACATTGGTCAGTTGCTTGAGCTACACCTTGGATGGGCTGGACGCGGACTTGGTGAAAAAATCAAGACCATGATGGAAGAAAATGCAAAAGTTAGTGAGCTAAAAGACTACATCTATAAAATCTATAAAACTGAAGCCGTTAAAGAATGGTTGAAGAAAGCAACAGATGAAAGAGTTATTGAAGTAGCTGAACAACTTTCACTAGGTGTTCGCTTCTCTACAAGTGTTTTTGATGGTGCTTCAGAAGATGACATCAGAGAAATGCTTGAACTTGGAGATTTAGATAAGTCTGGGAAAACAACATTGTTCGATGGAAAAACTGGGGACGTATTCTCTGAAGACGTAACCGTTGGTGCAATGTACATGTTGAAACTTCACCACCTTGTTGATGAAAAGATCCACGCTCGTTCTACTGGGCCTTACTCTCTAGTAACTCAGCAACCACTTGGTGGTAAAGCTCAGTTCGGGGGACAAAGACTTGGGGAGATGGAAGTTTGGGCCCTTGAAGCATATGGTGCTGCTTATACTCTACAAGAATTCTTAACTGTAAAATCTGATGATGTAATCGGACGTACAAGAATGTATGAATCGATCGTTAAAGGTGAACAAGTTCTTGAACCAGGATTACCAGAGTCGTTTAACGTTCTCATTAGAGAGCTTCAAGCGCTTTGCTTGGATATTAAACTTGAAGAAAACACAGAAGAAGAATCTACATTTAGCTAGTAGGTTGCCGTGAGCGCGAAAGCGCTCACGCTTAAGTGGTTTGTTTGCTGTTACTTGATAAAAATTTAAATCTCACAAGGAATATAAAATGAAAGACTTGTTGAACTTTTTTGATAAACCTAAAGATCCAATAAGTGTAGAAGCCGTTTCTATTAGAATGGCATCTCCAGATACAATTAGAGAATGGTCTTTTGGTGAAGTTAAAAAACCAGAGACGATTAACTACCGTACATTCAAACCAGAAAGAGATGGTCTTTTCTGTGCAAAAATCTTTGGACCAATCAAAGATTATGAATGTATTTGCGGTAAATATAAAAGAATGAAGCACCGTGGAGTTGTGTGTGAAAAGTGTGGTGTTGAAGTAACTCTTTCGAAAGTTAGACGTGAAAGACAAGGTCACATTGAACTTGCTGCTCCCGTAGCACACATCTGGTTCTTAAGATCACTTCCATCTCGTTTGGGAGCTCTTCTTGACCTTACTCTAAAAGAACTTGAAAGAGTTCTTTACTATGAAGCTTACGTTGTAACTTCTTCAGCTACTAATAATGTTGATGGTGGGCTTGAAGTTGGTCGCGTAATTTCTGAACAACAATACCAAGAATTAAAAGAGCAAGGAATTGAGTTTGAAGCCGGAATGGGCGGTCAAACAATTAAAGAACTTCTAAGAAAGTTAGACCTTGATATCGAAAACAAGGAACTTCGCCGCGGTCTTGCAGCTGCAACAACAGAAATGGCTCGCGCGAAAATCATCAAAAGACTTAAAGTTGTTGAATCAATCCTTAAGTCTGAAAATAAGCCTGAATGGTTTATGATGGATGTTATTCCTGTTCTTCCACCAGATCTACGTCCACTAGTTCCACTAGAGGCTGGAAGATTCGCGACTTCAGATCTTAACGATCTTTACCGCCGTGTAATCAACAGAAATAACCGTTTAAGAAGATTAAAAGAACTTAACGCTCCTGAAATCATCATCAGAAACGAGAAGAGAATGCTTCAAGAAGCAGTCGATGCTCTATTTGATAACGGCCGTCGTGGAAAAGTTTTCACAGGGGCTAACAAGCGTCCACTTAGATCACTTTCAGACATGCTAAAAGGTAAGCAAGGACGTTTCAGACAAAACCTACTTGGTAAACGTGTAGACTACTCTGGTCGTTCGGTTATCGTTGTTGGTCCATCACTAAGACTTCACCAATGTGGTCTTCCAAAATTGATGGCCCTAGAACTTTTCAAACCATTCATTTACAACAAGCTAATTGAAAAAGGTCACTGTACAACTATTAAAGTTGCTAAAAAGATGGTCGACCAACAAAAGCAGGAAGTTTGGGATATCCTAGAAGAAGCTGTTCAAGAGCATCCAGTTCTACTAAACAGAGCTCCAACTCTACACAGACTTGGTATTCAAGCTTTTGAGCCTATCTTGATTGAAGGTAAAGCGATCCAACTTCACCCTCTCGTGTGTACAGCTTTCAACGCTGACTTCGACGGTGACCAGATGGCCGTTCACGTTCCTCTTTCAATTGAAGCTCAAGTTGAATGTCGTATTCTAGCAATGTCGACAAACAATATTCTTTCTCCAAAAGACGGAACACCAATTATCGTTCCTTCTCAGGATATCGTTCTTGGTCTTTACTACATGACAAGAATTCGTCCATACGCTCGTGGATATAACAAAGTATTCGCTTCGAAAGAAGAAGCTCAGTTCGCTTACCACTCAGGTAACCTTCACCTTCAAGCACCAATCAAAGTTCGTATCGACGGCGCGATGATTGAAACAACTGTTGGTAGAACATTCGTTTGGGATGCGGTTCCTCGTTGTTTGAAATATTCAGATATTAACCAAATCTTAGGTAAGAAAGAACTTGGGAAACTAATCGACCACGCTTACCGTGTGGGAACTGAGAAAGAAACTGTTATGCTAGCTGACGCTATCATGAGACTAGGATACGAATACGCGACAAAAGCGGGTATCTCAATTAACGTTCATGACATGACAATCCCAGCTGAAAAGCCAGCGATTCTAGGTGAAGCTCATAAAGAAGTTGTAAAAATCACAGAAGAGTATAACGAAGGTTCTATTACTGATGGTGAACGTTACAACAAGATCGTCGACGTTTGGGCACAAACAAACGAAAGACTTACTAAGTTCGTAATCGAGAGAATTTCAACTCAAACTTTTACCAGCGAAGATGGTAAAGAAACTATGAGTGCTCCTTCATTTAACTCTCTATACATGATGGCCAACTCTGGAGCCCGCGGTTCTACTCAACAGATTAGACAGTTGGGAGGGATGAGAGGTCTGATGGCGAAACCGTCAGGGGAGATCATTGAAACTCCGATTACTTCTAACTTCCGTGAAGGTCTATCAGTACTAGAGTACTTTACATCTACTCACGGTGCTCGTAAGGGGCTAGCCGATACAGCTCTTAAAACAGCTAACTCAGGTTATTTAACTCGTCGTCTAGTTGATGTTGCTCAAGATGGTATCATCCGCACAACTGATTGTGGTGCTACTGATGGTATTACTCTTACTTCAAGAATTGAAGCTGGAGAAGTTGTAGAACACGTTGCTGAAAGAGCAATGGGTCGTGTAACTGCTCAAGCAATCGTTAACGCTGAAGGTGTGGAAGTTCTTCCAAGAAACCACATGCTCATCGAAAAAGATTTAAAAGTTCTTAAAGATCAAGAAATCGATCAAATTAAAGTTAGATCAGTTCTAACTTGTAAAGAAAGACACGGTTTCTGTGCATACTGTTTTGGACGCGACCTTGCTCGCGGTAAACTTGTTTCAATCGGTGAAACTGTTGGGGTAATTGCTGCTCAGTCAATTGGGGAGCCAGGTACACAGCTTACGATGAGAACATTCCACGTTGGGGGAACAGCAACAGCAGGTGCTCAAGTTAATAAAACAGAAGTACGTACTGCCGGTGTTATCCACCTTGAAAACGTTGTATCAGTTACAAATAGCGAAGGCGTTACTATTGTTATGAACAAAAACGGTGAGCTTGTTGTAAAAGACGCTCGCGGTGCCGAAAAAGAAAGATACCCAGTTGTTTACGGATCAAAATTGTTCTTTAAACAAGGTCAGGAAGTTTCAGTTGGGGATAGAGTACTTGAATGGGATCCATTCGCTATTCCAGTTATGACTGAAGTTTCTGGTACTGTTAAATATGAAGATTTAATTGTTGGATCTACAGTTAATGAGCAAGTGGATGCGGTTACAGGTCTATCTCACAGAGTTGTAATTGAATCTAAGAACCCTTCACTTCAACCACGAATCGTGATCGTTGATGAAACGGGAGCTCCAATTCTTGTTCCTGGAACAAAAAGATATGCAGCTTACAGACTTCAAGTCGGAGCAAATATCATTGTTCAAGAAGGTGATAAGGTTGATGCTGGTACAGCAATTTCTAAAGTTCAACGTGAAACGACTAAGACTAAGGATATTACCGGAGGTCTTCCTCGCGTTGCTGAACTTTTTGAAGCTAGAAAACCTCAAAATGCAGCTCAAATTTCTGATATCTCAGGAACAATTGAGTTTGGTTCTGAGTTAAGAGGAAATAGAAGAATTATCGTTCGCCCAGAAGATGGTTCTGATCCAATGACTTATGTAGTTCCAAAAGGACGCTACGTAGTTGTTAACGAAGGTGACTACATTAGAGCTGGAGAGCCAATCATGGATGGACCATCAAATCCACATGACATTCTTCGAGTTCTTGGTGTTAAGGCCCTTGCTCGTTATATCGTTGATGAAATCCAAGAAGTTTATAGACTTCAAGGTGTTAAAATCGATGATAAGCACATTGAGGTTATTGCGAGTCAAATGTTGAAAAAAGTTGAAGTTCTTAACCCTGGAGATTCGACTTATGTAACAGGAGATTCGGTTACTCGTGGAGAACTTGCGGAAGTAAATGAAAAGTTAATCGCAGCTGGAGAAAAACCAGTAGAAGCGATGCCACTTCTTCTTGGTATTACGAAAGCATCTCTTACGACAGACTCGTTTATTTCAGCAGCATCTTTCCAAGAAACTACAAAAGTTCTTACTCAAGCAGCCCTTGAAGGAAAGAGCGATGCACTTCGCGGCTTAAAAGAAAACGTTATCATGGGACGCCTAATTCCAGCAGGATCTGGTATTCCAAGATACAGAAACTATGAAGCCGTAATGAATGAAGACGAGATAGCAAACGCAGCAACATTATCATTTTAAAAAAAACTTGTACTAGCTATTATCTTTTGGTAAAGATTCTAGCTAGTATTTTTGCAGAAGTTGAGACAGTTAAGGAGCAGTTGGAAAATGCCTACAATTAATCAGTTAATCAGAACAGGACGCGAGGATAAATACTCGAAAACTAAATCACCAGCGTTGAAATCATGTCCTCAAAGACGCGGGGTTTGCGTGAGAGTTTATACAACAACTCCTAAGAAACCAAACTCAGCGATGAGAAAGGTATGTAGAGTAAAGCTTACTTCGGGATTTGAAGTAACGTCATATATTGGTGGAGAAGGACACAACCTTCAAGAGCACAGTATCGTTCTTATCCGCGGTGGAAGAGTAAAAGATCTACCAGGGGTTCGTTACCATACAATTCGTGGTGCTTTAGATGCGACAGGTGTTGATAAAAGAAGACAAGCTCGTTCTAAGTACGGCGCAAAAAGACCAAAGAAATAAGTAAATATTAATAACACACTCCCTAGTTTGCTAAATAGTGATTTAGGGAGAGTAATTCTATCTATTGTAGATTGAATGAAGAGGAGTATCCAATGAGTAGAAAAAGAAAAGCAGAAGTCAGAGAAGTTCTTCCTGATCCAAAGTTTCAAGACGTAGTTATCACAAAATTTATCAACACTCTTATGATTGGTGGTAAAAAATCTGTAGCAGAAAAAATCTTCTACGGATCTCTTGATCTAATTCAAGAGAAAACAGGTGAAGAGCCTCTAAAAGTTTTCAAAAAAGCTCTATCAAACATTAAGCCAGCTGTAGAAGTTAAGTCTCGCCGTATCGGTGGAGCTACTTACCAAATTCCAGTTGAAGTTCGTCCAGCTCGTCGTCAATCTCTAGCTCTTCGTTGGTTAAGAGACTATGCTTCTGAAAGAAGCGGAAAAACAATGATGCAAAAACTCGCTGATGAAATTATCGATGCTTCTCAAAACAGAGGTGGATCGGTTAAGAAACGTGAAGACGTTTACAAAATGGCTGAA
This sequence comes from Bacteriovoracales bacterium, assembly GCA_037444575.1. Lineage (GTDB taxonomy): Bacteria > Bdellovibrionota > Bacteriovoracia > Bacteriovoracales > Bacteriovoracaceae > Bacteriovorax. Next base: position 456,032 of record JBBIME010000004.1, on the reverse strand, counting down.
GCTAACAAAGCTTTCGCTCACCTTAAGTGGTAGTATTTAAATTTTCTTTAATTAAAGAGCTCCCCGAAAGGGGAGCTCTTTTTATTTTTAAAATATGAGTTCCAAGCAACAGATAGACAAAATTCGTAACATCGGGATCATGGCCCACATTGATGCCGGTAAAACTACGACTACCGAAAGAATCCTCTATTACACAGGAAAAAGTCACAAAATCGGAGAAGTTCATGATGGAACTGCGACGATGGACTGGATGATTCAAGAGCAAGAGAGAGGAATCACGATCACTTCAGCTGCGACCACGTGTCGTTGGCTTGATCATGTAATTAATATTATCGATACACCGGGACACGTAGACTTCACTATAGAAGTTGAGAGATCACTTCGTGTTCTCGATGGGGCCATTGGTGTTTTTGATGCTGTTTCAGGTGTTGAGCCTCAGTCGGAAACTGTTTGGGCCCAGGCTGATAAATATAAAGTCCCTCGTCTTGCTTTCGTTAATAAAATGGATCGAATGGGAGCCAACTACGAAAACTGTATCGCTGAAATTAGAGAAAAGTTGGATAAGAAGGCAGCAGCGATTCAATGGCCAATTGGCTCTGAGGAAAACTTTCAAGGGATCGTAGATCTTATTGAGATGAAAGCGATCTATTTTCCGGCAGAAAGTTTGGGATCAAAAATTGAGACTAAAGATATTCCAGAAGATCTTGTTGATGAATGCCAATTGTACAGAGACGAGCTCTTAGATAGTATCTCAGAATACGATGATACATTAACGGACTTAATCTTGATGGGCGAAACGCCATCAGTTGCAGATATTAAAACAGCTTTGAGAAAAGCCACTATTTCCCATAATTTTATCCCAGTTCTCTGTGGATCTGCTTTTAAAAATAAAGGTGTGCAACCATTGTTGGACGCTGTTGTTGCTTACCTTCCTTCTCCAATCGATAGAGGAGAAATTAAAGGGCACAGTTTAAAAGATCCTGAAAAAATTGATGCAAGAAAGCCTGAAGTTGAAGAAATGTTCAGCGGTATAGCTTTCAAAATCGCAACAGATCCATTCGTTGGAAGTGTTACTTACGTGAGAATTTATTCTGGTAAGTTGGAATCCGGCCAACAAGTATACAACTCACTAAAAAAGAAACGTGAAAGAGTTAATAAAATTTTCCAAATGCACGCTGATAAAAGAACAGAAATTCAAGCAGCATTCGCTGGAGATATTGTTGCTATTGCTGGCTTAAAAGAAACCACAACAGGCGAAACTCTTTGCACTGAAAATAAACCAATCATTTACGATTTAATGGAATTCCCAGAAACAGTTATTTCTGTCGCCATTGAACCAAAAACTGCCGCTGATGAGAAAAAGCTTCTCGCCACACTTGAGCAGTTAAAAAATGAGGATCCCTCCTTTTCTTATAGAGCAAACCAAGAAACTGGACAGCTTCTTATTTATGGAATGGGCGAACTTCATTTAGAGATTATCGCTGATCGCCTACAAAGGGAATTCAATGTAGGTATTAGAGTCGGCAAGCCGCAAGTTTCATATCGAGAAAGTATTTCGGGCACAGCTTCAGCAGAAGGTGTTTTCCATAAGGATCTTGCAGGAAAGATGCAATTTGGTCAGGTAACTCTGAAGGTTGAGCCGGCTGATTATCAAGCTGGCGTATTGTTCTCTACAGAGATTAATTCGAAAAAAATTCCACAAAATTTTATAGATTCAATAAAAAAATCCGTAATGGATACGGCCCCAGGTGGTATGCTAGCTGGATATCCATTTTTAAATATCAAGGCAACATTGTTAGATGCCGAGTTCAATGAAAATGAATCAACTGAAGTAGCCTATGCGATTGCAGCCTCTTCTGCATTTAGAGATGCATGTAAGAAAGCAGGAGTTCGTCTTTTAGAGCCAGTAATGGATCTAGAAGTCGTTACACCTCAAGAATATACGGGCGACGTTATATCGGATATTAATTCGAAGCGTGGAAAGATTATCACTATGGGAATTAAACAGAATAAGGATTTAATTTCCGCAGAGGTTCCCCTTGCGGAACTTTTTGGTTACAGTACTGACCTGAGATCAAAATCCCAGGGTAGAGCAAGTTTTACTATGAAGTTTAAATGTTATATTGAAATGCCTATAGAATTGGCAAAATCTACTTTAGAAAAGAAAGGGATCTATATTTAAAACATTAGAGGAGTTATCCAATGGCTAAGGAAAAATTTGAGCGTAACAAACCGCACGTTAACATCGGGACAATTGGTCACGTAGACCATGGGAAAACGACATTAACAGCAGCAATCACAATGACAATGGCAAAGAAGTATGGTGGAGCAGCGAAGTCTTATGCAGACATCGATTCAGCACCAGAAGAAAAAGCACGTGGTATTACAATCAATACAGCACACGTAGAATATGAAACAGCAACTCGTCACTATGCACACGTAGACTGCCCAGGTCACGCTGACTATGTAAAAAACATGATTACAGGTGCAGCTCAGATGGACGGTGGTATTCTAGTTTGTTCAGCAGCGGACGGACCAATGCCACAAACAAGAGAGCACATCCTTCTTGCACGTCAGGTAGGTGTACCAGCTCTAGTAGTATTCCTTAACAAAGTAGACATGGTAGACGATCCAGAACTTCTTCAACTTGTTGAGATGGAAATGAGAGAGCTACTTTCTTCTTATAACTTCCCAGGAGACGAAATTCCTTTCGTAACAGGATCGGCTTTAGCAGCAGTAGAAGGAAGAAACCCAGAAATCGGTGAAAACCAAATCGTAAAACTTATGGAAGCGGTAGACGCTTACGTTCCGACTCCAGTAAGAGATGTTGATAAGCCTTTCCTAATGCCAGTAGAAGACGTTTTCTCGATCTCAGGACGTGGAACGGTAGTAACAGGAAGAATTGAGCGTGGAGTGATCAAAGTTAACGACGAGATCGAAATCGTTGGTATCCGTGACCCACAAAAAACAACTGTAACAGGTATTGAAATGTTCAGAAAACTTCTTGACCAAGGTCAAGCGGGAGATAACGCTGGTCTACTTCTTCGTGGTACGAAGAGAGAAGACGTTGAGCGTGGACAATGTTTAATTAAGCCAGGATCTGTAAAACCACACGCAAAGTTCCAAGCGGAAGTGTATATCCTTACAAAAGATGAAGGCGGACGTCATACTCCAATCTTCAAAGGATACCGTCCACAGTTCTACTTCAGAACAACAGACGTTACAGGATCAATTGAGCTAAACCCAGGTGTAGAAATGGTTATGCCAGGGGATAACACAACGTTTAAAGTTGAGTTGATCTCAAAAGTAGCAATGGAAAAATCACTTCGTTTCGCTATCCGTGAAGGTGGTAGAACGATTGGTGCTGGTACTGTTGCTGAAATCCTAGATTAATTTTTTAAGAAAAAAGATTGCGGTCCTTGACAAAGGGCCGCATACAAAATAAAAAGTCAAAAACAAAAAATAAGGACCGACTAATATTATGAAAGCTACAAGACTAAGAATTAAGTTGCGTGCATACGACCACAAGCTATTGGACACATCTGTAAACGAAATCGTTCAAACAGCGAAAGAAACTGGCGCAAGAGTAGCAGGACCAATTCCTCTACCGACTGAAGTAAATAAATTTACAGTTCTTCGTTCACCTCACATTGATAAAAAATCTCGTGAGCAATTCGAAATGAGAACTCATAAGAGACTAGTTGATATTATTGAACCAACTCAACAGACAATTGATCAATTAATGAAGCTTGATCTTTCATCTGGGGTTGACGTAGAGATTAAGTACTAGTAAAACAGTTAAACTTTTTGTGCTAAAAAATAATAATAACCATGTATGCATCCCTTAGAGTAGGGTGATGCTGTGGAGGAAAAAATGTCTGATGCGAAGATCGCTTTAGATGCCGTATTCGGTGTTAAAGCAGGAATGACTAGAGTTTTTGATGAAAACGGAAACCACATTCCAGTTACAGTAGTAAAAATTATCCCAAACCTAATCACACAAGTTAAAACAACTGAGAAAGATGGCTACAATGCTTATCAAGTTGGATTTGGCGAAAAACGTGAATCACTTCTAAACAAACCAAACAAAGGAATTCTTGCAAAAGCAGGTGTTTCTGCGAATGTTACTAACTTTTCTGAAGTAAAATCAGAATCAGTAGATGCAGCTAATCTTGGAAAAGAAGTAGCTCTAGAAAGCTTTGCAGCTGGAACATACGTTGATGTTACTGGTGAATCAAAAGGTAAAGGTTTTGCTGGGGTTATGAAAAGATATAACTTCCGCGGGGGACCAGCAGCTCACGGATCACACTTCCATAGAAGAGTTGGATCAATTGGTAACAGAGCAACTCCAGGTCGCGTATTCAAAAATAAAAAAATGCCAGGACATATGGGGACAGATAAAAAGACAGTGCAAAATATTGTAGTTGTCGAAGTAAATCCTGCAAAAGGGTATCTCCTACTTAAAGGATCAGTGCCTGGAGCTAAGGAAGGATTTATTAAAATATCTAAAGCTCTTAAGAAGCAATAAGGCAGGTCTAAAATGACAGAATTAAATGTATTAAACAGTAAATTTGAAAATAAAGAAAAAATAAAAGCCGCTTTCGAGTTCACTCCTGATTTGATTAACGTTCCAGTTGTTCATCAGGTTGTAAAAGCAACTCTTGCAGGAAGAAGACAAGGGACAGCTTGTACAAAAGGTAAGTCACTTGTAAGTGGTGGTGGTAAAAAACCATTCAAGCAAAAAGGAACAGGTAATGCTCGTCAAGGGTCTAGCCGTTCTCCTCTTATGCCTGGTGGGGGGACAGTGTTCGGACCACAACCAAGATCATATGAACAAAAAGTTAATAAGAAAGTTGTTCTTAATGCTCTTAAATCAGTGCTTGTTGATAAGCATCTTGCAGGTAAATTAACGATTGTTGATTCTTTAGTTTCAACAGGAAAGACGAAAGAAATTTTCAACCTTCTGGAGTCAAAAAATTTATCGAATGCTTTAATTGTAACAGCTGATTCATCAAGCTTAGTTATCAGAGCATCTAAAAATTTAAAAACAGCAAAAGCACTAGGTGTAGATAACATGAGTGTTTATGAAGCTGTAAAATATGAAAATTTAATTATTGAAAAGCAAGCTTTTGAAAAGCTAGCTAAAAAGTTGGTGTAATCATGGCTGCAATAAATGATGTAATTGTAAAACCTCTTATTACTGAAAAAATTTCTGCTGACTCAGATGCTCACAATCGCTATGGGTTTGTTGTTAATCGCAAAGCGAATAAGAACCAAATCAAGAATGCAATTGAAGCTTTCTACGATGTAAAGGTTGTGGCAATAAGAACAGCAATCATTCCTGGAAAAACGAAAAGAACTTCTAAGTCAGTTAAGAAGACGACATCTTATAAGAAAGCTCTAGTGCAATTAGCACAAGGGCAAAAAATTGAGTTTTTTAAAGGAATCTAGTTTTTAAAGAATTTTTAAGGATATTTTATGGGAATTAAAAAATTTAGACCAATTACTCCGACACTAAGAAAAAAGCAGGTAATGGATAGTAGCGACCTAACAAAAGGCGTAACAATATCTAAGAACCTTTTAGAAATTAAAAAAAGTAAAGCTGGCCGCAACAGTGCAGGTAGAATTACAACTCGCCACCAAGGTGGAGGAGTAAAACAAAAATACAGAATTATTGATTTCAAAAGAAATAAAACTGAAATCCCAGCAAAAGTTAAGGCAATTTGTTACGATCCAAATCGTACATGTAATATTGCTTTAGTTGTTTATGAAGACGGTGCAACTAGTTTTATTCTAGCTCCATTGGGGTTAGCAGTTGGTGACACGATTGTATCATCAGCAACAGCCGACATTAAAGTTGGAAACGCGAAACTATTATCAGATATCCCGGTTGGGACTCTTGTACACAATGTTGAATTAAGTCCAGGTGCTGGTGGGCAGATTGCTCGTTCTGCGGGTTCATATGTTCAGGTAATGGCAAAAGAAGGCGAAGTTGTTCTTCTTAGAATGCCATCTGGAGAATTAAGAAAGGTAAAAAGTAACTGTAGAGCTACGATTGGACAAGTTGGAAATCTAGACCATGAAAAAGTTAACCATGGTAAAGCTGGTATTTCTAGAAAGCTAGGTATCAGACCGACTGTTCGCGGGGTTGTTATGAACCCTGTGGATCACCCATTGGGAGGTGGTGAAGGTAGAACTTCTGGTGGTAGACACCCTGTTACTCCTTGGGGATTACCTACACGTGGATACAAAACACGTAAGAACAAAAGAACAGATAAATTTATCGTTAAGAGAAGAAAATAATTTAGGGAGAATTTTTTATGGCTCGTTCGCTTAAGAAAGGACCTTTCGTTGATACACACTTGCTAAAAAAAGTAATCGCGATTTCAAATGATTCAAATAAAGCTAGCAAGGTTATTAAGACTTGGTCACGTCGTTCAACAGTTGTTCCTGAATTTATTGGGATCACGTTTGCTGTACATAATGGGAAAAAATTTATTCCTGTTTACGTAACAGACAACATGATTGGCCATAAGCTTGGTGAATTTGCTTTAACAAGAACTTTCCACGGCCATGGTGCTGATAAGAAAGTTGCTAAGAAATAATTAATTTTGGAGAGGGGCTTATGGCCATTAAAGTTAAAAATAACAATGTAGGAATTGCGCCAAGAAAAATCAGACAAGTTTGTGATTTAATCAGAAACAAGAAAGCTTCTGACGCTATTAAGATTTTAAGATTTTGCGAGAAAAAAGAAATCGCAATCGTTCTTACAAAATTGATCAATAGTGGATTAGCAATTGCCAATGAATCAAATAAGTACGATCTAGATAATCTAGTTGTTGGAACTGTCTTCACAGATGAAGGGCCAATGCTAAAGAGAATCATGCCAAGAGCTCAAGGGCGTGCTTATAAAATTAGAAAAAGAACAAGTCACGTTACAGTTGTTTTAAAAGAAGCATAGGAAGGGATAAATGGGACAAAAAGTACATCCTTATGGTTTTAGATTAGGTTATATCAAATCTTGGCATTCTAGCTGGTATGCAAAGGACAGATATGCTGACCTTCTTCATGAAGATCTAAAAATGAGAACATACATTGAGAAGAACATGAAGAGCGCTGCTGTTGCAAGCATCGATATCTCTAGAACTTCTGATCAAGTAAAAGTTACAGTCAATACAGCTAAGCCTGGTATCGCAATTGGAAAGAAAGGAACAGGGATTGAAAAGATTAGAAATGATCTTAAGAAAATGACTACTGGAACTTTAATTTTCAACATTGCCGAAGTTAAAAGACCAGATGCTGATGCAAAACTTATTGCTGAAAACATTGCTCAACAACTTGAGAAGCGTGTTGCTTTCAGAAGAGCTATGAAAAAAGTTATGCAATCTGCTTTCAGAGCAGGTGTTAAAGGTATCAAAGTTAGAACTTCAGGAAGACTTGGTGGAGCTGAAATGGCGAGAACTGAGGGTTATGCTGAAAGAAAAGTACCTCTTCATACATTAAGAGCTGACATTGATTACAATACAGCTGAAGCAATGACTACTTATGGAATCATTGGTGTGAAGGTTTGGGTTTATAAGGGCGAAATTTATAAATAAAATTTATAAATTGATAAAAATAAATAGAGGTTTCTCATGTTAAGTCCTAAAAGAGTAAGATTTAGAAAACAACAAAAAGGCAGAATGATGGGTGCCGCTACTCGCGGTAACAAACTTGGCCCACTTGGTGAGTACGGTCTACAAGCTACAGCTTGTGGATATATTACAAATAGACAGATTGAAGCTGCTCGTATCGCGATTTCAAGAAAAATGAAACGCGGTGGAAATATGTGGATTAAGGTTTTTCCAGATAAGTCATTAACAAGAAAGCCTGCAGAAGTACGTATGGGTGGCGGTAAAGGCTCTCCAGAAACTTGGGTAGCGGTTATCAGACCAGGAAGAATTATTTTTGAAGTGGCTGGACTGGATCAGGAAACGAGTACAGAGGCTCTAAGACTAGCTATGTATAAATTACCTATAAAAACTAAAATTGTTAAAAAAGAAACCTTGTCTAACTAAGAAAAAAATGTAATAAGGCGCAAGCCGATAAATTATTTTGGAAAATTATTATGATCACATTAGATGACGTAAAGAAACTTAATCAAAAAGAAGTTACTAAGAAGCTTCTGGAGCTAAAGAAAGAATTACTTACTTTCAAGATCCAATCTTCTGTTTCTGGTGCAGAAAAGCCACACAGAAAGCAACTTATTAGAAAAGATATTGCTAGACTTTTGACTTTTAGCAAACAGCTAAACAAATAGGGTATTTGAAATGAGCCAAGAAAAAACATTTAAAAAAACACTTGATGGAATTGTTGTAAGTGACAAAAACGAAAAAACAATTGTTGTTAAAGTAACGAGAAGATTTAAAGATGCTGTTTATAGTAAATTTGTAAGCACATCTAAAAAGTATCACGTGCACGATGAAGCTTCTAAAGCAAAAATCGGTGATTCAGTGACCATTATTGAATCTCGTCCGTATTCGAAACTAAAAAAATGGGAATTGTTTAAAGTTAACTAAGGGATAAAGTTATGATCCAAATGCAAACTAATCTAGAGGTCGCAGACAACTCTGGAGCAAAAGTAGTTAGATGTTTCAAAGTTCTTGGTGGTTCAAAGAGAACCTCTGCAGGAGTTGGAGATATTATTGTAGTTGCAGTTCAACAAGCTGTTACTGGTGGAAAAGTTAAAAAAGGCGACGTTAAGAAGGCTGTCATTGTTAGAACAGTATACCCTGTTAGAAGAGAAGATGGTTCATACATTCAATTCGACACTAATAGCGTAGTTATCATTAACAATGCAAACGAGCCTGTTGGGACTCGTATTTTTGGCCCAGTAGCTAGAGAGTTAAGAGCGAAAAACTTTACAAAAATTTGTTCACTCGCTCCAGAAGTACTATAAGTTTTTAAGGTAAATTTATGAAAAAATTAAAAGTTAATGATGAAGTAGTTGTTACAACAGGAAAAAATGCTGGAAAGGTTGGAAAAATCACTTCTTTCAACAGAAAAACAAACAAGCTTACAGTTGAAGGCGTGAACGAAGTAAAAAGAGCCATTAAGCCAAGCCAACAAAATCCAGAAGGTGGTTTTGTTACTAAGAATCTACCAATAGATTCAAGCAATGTTTCTTTAATCAGCCCAAAAACAAAAAAACCAACAAAAGTTAAATTTGTTGTTGGAAAAGATAATAAAAAATCTAGAACTTCAAAGAAATGTGGTGCTGTAATTTAATAGGGATTATTTATGAGCAGAATGAAAGAAATATATAAAAAAGAAGTTGTTCCTGCATTAGTTAAAAAATTTGGGTACACAAACGTTCACATGATTCCAAAGATTGAAAAAATCGTTGTTAACTGTGTAACTAAAGATGCAGTTTCAAATTCAAAAGTTGTTGATTCGATTGTGAATGACCTTGGAGCGATTACTGGACAAAAGCCAGTTGTTGCAAGAGCAAAAACTTCAATCGCTTCGTTTAAGGTAAGAGCAGGGATGCCGTTAGGAGCTTCGGTTACTTTAAGAGGCGAAAAAATGTATGAATTCCTTGATAGATTAATCTCAATCTCTCTTCCTCGCGTAAGAGACTTTAGAGGTGTATCTTCAAAAGGTTTTGATGGAAAAGGGAATTACACTCTTGGTTTAAAAGAGCAAATTATCTTTCCAGAGATCAACTACGACAAGATCGATAAAATTAGAGGTCTGGGAATTTCCATCGTTACAACAGCAGAAACAAACGACGAAGGAAGAGAGCTTTTAACATTGATTGGAATGCCTTTTAGAAAATAACGGAGAAGTTAAATGGCTAGATTAGCTAAAATTATTGCAAATAATAAGAAACCAAAATTTCAAGTAAGACATAGAAACAGATGTGAGCACTGTGGTAGACCAAGAGCTTTCATTAGAATGTTTAAACTATGTAGAGTTTGCTTCAGAAATCTTTCTCTAAAGGGAATGGTTCCTGGTGTAACTAAGTCTAGCTGGTAATTTAAGGATTAAGAGGACGATATATGCAAACAGATCCAATCTCAAACATGTTAACCGTGATCAGAAACGGCGTTAGTGCAGGCCATGAAAAAGTTGAATTTCCTGCAAGTAAAATTCAAGCAGCTATTTGTAAAGTTTTAAAGGATGAAGGTTATATCAAGTCTTTTAAAATTGTTGCTAAAGCGCCAAACGATATCAAAATCAAAGTTGCTCTAAAAGAAGGTGCGATTGTTGGTTTATCTCGTGTTTCTAGACCAGGCTTAAGAAGATATAGCAGCTATGACTCTTTCGCGAGAGTAATGAGTGGTCTTGGTGTTTCAATCGTTTCTACTTCTAAGGGTGTTATGTCATCTCGCGAAGCTAAGAAAAATAAAGTTGGCGGAGAAGTTCTCTGCAACGTTTGGTAGTAGGAGATTAGGTCATGTCACGTATCGGAAAAGTGCCAGTTAATATTCCAGAAAAAGTAGAAGTAAACATCACGAATGGTGTTGTTACAGTTAAAGGTGTGAAAGGTACTTTAACTCATAAGCTTAACGACAATGTTGTTGCAAAGATGGAAGGTAAAACAATTACTATTTCACCTAAGGATGACTCTGCATCAGCTTGGTCTCAGTGGGGAACAGCTCGCACGCTAGTCAACAATATGGTTGTTGGGGTTAGTGCAGGTTTTGTTAAATCACTTGAGTTCAACGGTGTTGGTTACAAGGCAGCAGTTAGTGGTAGTACACTTAACTTAAGCTTGGGATACTCTCATACAATTGACTTTCCACTTCCAGCAGGAATTACTGCTAAAGTTAACAAGAACCAAATTGATATTGAAGGGTCGAATAAAGAACTAGTTGGTCAAGTTGCAGCTAAAGTTAGATCTTTCAGAGAGCCTGAGCCGTATAAAGGGAAAGGCGTTAAGTATCTTGATGAGAAAATTATTAGAAAAGCTGGTAAAGCTGGTGGTAAAGGTAAATAATTAATTACTTATAGTGGGATCATTATATGAGAAAGAGTTACGGAAAAGTTGTAAATAAGAAAGATCTTCAGAGACAAAGAAAGAGACTGTCGATCAGAAACAAAATCAGTGGAACAACTGAGAGACCACGTATTGTTGCAATGAAGTCTAATAAGCATATTTCAGTTCAAGTTATTGATGACACAAAGTCAGTAAGCTTGTTCACTGTAAGTACATTTGGTAAAAATGCTGCAGGTGAAAGTTGTAATATTGAAGGTGCTAAAAAAGTTGGAGCTAAAGTAGCTACAGTATTGAAGTCTAAAAATCTTAATGCTGCAGTATTTGATAGAGCAGGATATAAGTATACAGGTGTTATCGCAGCACTTGTACAGAGTATTAGAGAAAGCGGAATCCAGGTTTAGGAGATAATATGTCTGAAGAAATTTCTGTAATTGAAGAATTTGAATCTGAAGCGGGCGATAAAAAAGGTGGCAAGAGAAAAGGTGCCCCAGCTCCTAAGAAAAAAGCTCCAGCGCAAGGTGGAGAACTTGAAGAGCGCGTTGTTGCAGTTAATAGAGTTGCAAAAGTTGTTAAGGGTGGTAGAAGATTTTCATTCTCTGCACTTATGATTGTTGGCGATAAAAAAGGTAAAGTTGGTTATGGTTTAGGGAAAGCAAAAGAAGTACCTGAAGCAATTAGAAAAGCAACTCAAGAAGCCTATAAAAATATGATTACTGTACCGTTAGATGGCGGAACAATTCCTCATGAAATTCTTGGCGAGTTTGATGCGGGAAAAATCCTATTCAAGCCAGCTGCGAACGGAACAGGGGTAAAAGCGGCAGGTGCTTGTCGTTCGATTCTTGAACTTGCAGGTGTACATAACATTTTAACAAAATCATTACGTGGTAATAACCCTCATAACGTAGTTAAAGCAACTTTCAAGGCCCTTAAAAGTCTTAGATCTGTTGAGCAAATTGCAGTTAGCAGAGATAAAAACGTAAAGGGCTTAAGAGTTAAAAATTAATAGCGGGAAATTTTATGGCTAAGACATCATCAAAAATAAAAGTAAAACTTGTTAAGGGACTACCTGGTACTACAAAAGGCGTTCAAGCGAACGTTCGTGGTTTAGGGTTAAGAAAAGTTGGCCAAACTTCTGAGCTAGAGAACACTCCAAGCGTAAGAGGAATGATCAAAAAAATTATCCACATGCTAGAAGTTCAAGAATAACTAGTTAGCGATTTAGAATTTAAAAGGAATACTTATGTTGACGTTAAATAATTTACAAAGCCCAAAAGGTGCAAATAAAGCGACTAAGAGAATTGGCCGTGGTCAAGGTTCTGGCCAAGGTACTCAAGCTGGTAAAGGTCACAAAGGACAAAAAGCTAGAAAAAGTGGACATGTGAGAACAGGTTTTGAAGGTAACAACCTTCCACTATATATGCGTTTACCAAAAAGAGGATTTAACAACGTTAGATTCGCTGATCCATTCGCAGTTGTTACACTGGAAAATATTGAAGCAAAATACGCTAAGTCTGAAACAGTTAACAGAGAAACTCTAATTGAAAAAGGACTATTGTCAGGTGCTTCAAAAAGTTTAAATATTAAAGTAATTGGAAATATTGCTTTAACTAAATCATTAAATTTTGAAGGTGTTTCAAAGTTTTCAAAGAAAGCTCTTGAATCAATTAAAAACAGCTCTGGAACAGTAAAGTAGTTTTTAAGGAAGAAGGACTCTAGATGTCAACGACTCAAGGAAAAATAGAGGAACTAAAAAAGCGAATTTTTTATACATTTTTACTTCTTTTAGTTTATAGATTAGCTGCACAGGTTCCGGTTCCAGGGGTGAATGCGTCAGCGATTGCTTCTTATTTTTCTGAATCAGGTGGCGGTGGCATCTTTGATCTAGTAAATACATTTAGTGGTGGCGCATTCAAGCGTTTCTCCGTCCTTGCTTTAGGGATCATGCCTTATATTACAACTTCAATTATCTTCAGCTTACTTGGGGAAGTAATTCCTCAAATACAAGAGCTACAGGAAGACAGTGAAGGTCATAAAAAAATTCAGAAATGGACACGTTATGCTTCAGTAGTACTTTGTTGTATTCAAGGTTATGGAATGGCTGCCGTTTTTGAGAGCTTTAAAAGCCCAACAGGTGTACCTGTAATCAATGAACCTGGTATGCTGTTTAGACTAACAACTATGATCACGCTTGCCGGTGGAACTATGTTCTTGCTTTGGCTAGGTGAGAGAATTACTGAGTTTGGTCTAGAAAATGGTGTATCTTTGATCATTTTCACAGGGATCGCAGTAGAGCTTCCTTCTGAACTTTTCCAGAAAATCACACTTTTTAGAAACGGTGAATTGTCAGGACTAAATCTAATGATTGGCTTGGCTATTATTTGTCTATCACTATATATTGTTTCATTTATTGAAAGTTCATTTAGAAACATACCCGTTCAATATGCTAAAAAAGTTGTTAATAACAAAGTTTATGGTGGATCTCAAAATTTGCCTCTTCGCTTAGATACAGGTGGAGTTATGCCACCAATTCTTGCAAGTTCGTTATTAGCAGCTCCTGCAACAATTGCTAATTTTGTTCCAAAAACTAGTCCTCTTAAACCTTTCGTTGATGTTATTCATCAATCATTGATGCCTGGACAATTATTATTTAACCTATTGTTTGCATTTCTTATTATTTATATGTCGTTTTTCTACGCACCTATACAGTTTAAAACTAAAAAGGTGTCTGAGATGCTACAAAAAAATAATGCCTTTGTTCCAGGTATTAGACCAGGTCAAAAAACTCAGGAATATCTAGATTATGTTCTTAATAGAGTTACATTTTTCGGCGCACTCTTTTTAATCGTAGTTTGTATTCTTCCATCAGTAATTACAGGAAGCCATAGCCGATTTGAAGGGACATCGCTTTTGATTATGGTAAGTGTTGCCATGAGAGTAATGTTAAACGTTCAAACGTTTATGTACTCTGATAAATATGAAACAGCTTTTAAGAGTAAAGGGAAATATAACGGCCCTAATAGAAGATTTTAATGAAACCTCATTTAATCATTTTAGGAGCACCCGGATCTGGGAAAGGAACTCAAGCTGCAAAGCTTGTAGAGAAAGGCTTTAAGCACATCTCTACTGGTGATCTCTTGAGAAGTGAGATAGCAAAAGGTACTGAACTTGGCCAAAAAGTCTCTGGCATATTATCCAGAGGTGATTTGGTAGACGATAAAACTGTAATGGCCCTCCTAAAAGCTAATTGCGACGTAGACAAAATTAGCTATATTTTTGATGGGTTCCCACGGAATATTGCACAAGCAGAAATGCTTGAGGCTGAACTACTACAAGGAAGAAAAACACTGGCTGTGTTCTTTAAGATTGACTTCGGTATTTTAACAGACCGAATTGTTAACAGAAGAACATGTGGAAGTTGTGGGGAGATTTATAATCTTGCAACTAAGCCACCTCGTGTTCCTAACGTTTGCGATAAGTGTGGTGCAACAGACTCACTTAAACAAAGAAAAGATGACACTCGCGAAGTTGTCTCTAATCGTTTGAAAATTTTCGCAGACGCGGTAGATCCAATGCTTGCTTTTTATAAATCAAAAGGCGCGCTGGTTGAGATCGATGCTTCTATGCCAGAGAAAACAGTCTTTGACGCATTAGAAAGAGTTATTGGTTAACAAATTAAATAGGCTTAAATAGCACTTGCTTTATTGAGATTATTTTGGGATATACATCCTTTTTTAGGGGAATATGAGCGATAAAGATATCATTGAAGTTGAAGGTGAGGTCACTGAACTTTTGCCTAATACTAAGTTTCGCGTAAAACTGCCAAATGGGCATATTATAATTGCTCACATTAGCGGAAAGATGCGTATGCATTTTATTAAAATTCTTCCAGGTGACAAGGTTCTGGTAGAGATAAGTAAATATGACTTAACTAAAGGTAGAATCACTTACAGAAGTAAGTAGTTATAGCGGGGATATATGAAAGTTAGAGCTTCGGTAAAAGTTATTTGTAAAGATTGCAAAGTTATCAAAAGAAAAGGTGTTTTAAGAGTTGTTTGTAAAAGCAGTCCAAAACATAAACAAAGACAAGGGTAATCAGGGGTAAATATGGCACGTATTTTAGGGGTAGATATTCCAAGAAATAAAGCAATGAGAATTGCTCTTCAGTCTCTTTATGGCGTTGGTCCTAAAGTAGCAGCGGATGTTTTAGCAAAATCAGGAATTGATCCTGAGAAAAGTTCCAATGACATCAGTGAAGAAGAAGTTCAGTTAATCAGAAAACATCTTGAAGAAGGTCACGTAGTAGAAGGGGATCTTCGTAGAGAGATTGGCTTAAATATTAAGAGACTAAAAGATATGGCTTGCTATAGAGGCGTTCGCCATAAGAAAAGTCTTCCTGTTAGAGGACAAAGAACGCATACAAACGCTAGAACAAGAAAAGGTCCAGCGGTTGCTATTGCTGGTAAGAAATCAATCAAGTCTTTAAAATAATAAATTAAGGTAAGTTGTATGGTAAAAAAAGTTGTTAAGAAAAAAGTAAAAAAGAACGTATCGCACGGAATTTGTCATATTCAAGCTTCGTTCAATAATACAATCGTAACTTTCACTGATCCACAAGGGAATGCTCTTGCTTGGGCAAGTGCAGGTCAGCTAGGATTCAGAGGATCTAAAAAATCTACTCCGTTTGCTGCTCAAACTGCTTCTTTAGAAGCTGCTAAGAGAGCTGCTGAGCATGGACTTAACTCTGTTGAAGTAAGAGTTAAGGGTCCAGGCGCAGGAAGAGAGAACGCGATTAGAGCTCTTTTAGGAGCTGGAATTAGAATCGTTTCTGTTTCTGATAGAAGCCCTATTCCACACAATGGTTGTAGAGCACCAAAGAGAAGAAGAGTCTAATTACAATTTCTATTTAAGGAGATCTTTAAAATGGATAAT
Organism: Bacteriovoracales bacterium; assembly: GCA_037444575.1. Classification (GTDB taxonomy): domain Bacteria; phylum Bdellovibrionota; class Bacteriovoracia; order Bacteriovoracales; family Bacteriovoracaceae; genus Bacteriovorax. Next base: position 440,122 of record JBBIME010000004.1, on the reverse strand, counting down.
TTTACAGCTAAAAACTGGAATAGCATGATTAGACCAGTAGCTCTTGAAGCTGAGAGCGATAGTTTAAGAAATGACTACGGTAAATTCGTAGCAAAACCTCTTGAAAGAGGATATGGACAAACTCTTGGTAACTCTCTTCGTAGAGTACTACTAAACTCTCTTCAGGGAGCTGGTATTGTAGCTATTCGAGTTGAGGGTGTTGAGCACGAATTCGGAACAATCAATAACGTAAAAGAAGAAGTTTCAGAAATCATTCTTAACTTAAAAGAAGTTAGATTTAAAATTTCTGGAAAAGAAGATACTGTTCTTGTTCTTGAAAAAAGCGGTGAAGGGCCAGTTAAGGCTTCAGACATCACTACAAATGCTAACGTTGAAATCCTTAACCCAAATCACGTTATTGCTAACATTTCTTCTGGTGGATCTCTTAAGATCGAACTTAAAGTTGCTAGAGGAAAAGGTTATGTAACTGCTGTAGACAATAAAGAAGAATATGATCTTCCTGTTGGATGGATTTATCTAGATACTCTTTTCTCACCTGTATACAGAGTAAACTATTCTGTTACAAACACACGTGTTGGTAAGAGAACTGACTTCGATAAATTAACTCTTGAAGTATGGACAAACTCTGGAATCAACCCAGCTGATTCAATTGCATTTGCTGCAAAAATTTTAAGAGATCAATTAGCAGTATTCTTAACATTTGAAGATGAAGAACAAGTTGTAAAACACGATGCTAAGCCGATTGCGGTTTCATCTCCTACAAACAATGCTCTTCTTAAGCCAGTATCTGAACTTGAACTTTCAGTTCGTTCAGCAAACTGTTTACAGAACGCTAACATTAAGTATATCTACGAACTCGTTTCAAAAACAGAAGGCGAAATGCTTAGAACAAAGAACTTTGGTAGAAAGTCTTTGAATGAAATCAAAGAAATTTTAACTAGCATGGGACTTGGTCTTGGAATGAAAGTTGATAGCTTAATGAAAGATATGCAAGACGGTAAGACTTTAGGTAAAAACTAAGAATAATTATTAGGTGGAATTATGAGACACGGGAATCACAAATATACTTTAGGCGTAAAGCCAGCTCACAGAGTAGCAATCATTAAAAACCTTGCTATCGAAGTATTTGAGCACGGACAAATTAAAACAACTCACGCTAGAGCTATGGCACTTAGAACTTATGTTGAAAAACTAATCACTCTTGCAAAAGAAGATTCAGTTCACAATAGAAGAACAGCTTACTCTAAGCTTAACAACAAAGATGCTGTTACTAATCTTTTTACAAAAGTAGCTCCAAAATTCAAAACAAGAAATGGTGGATATACTAGAGTTATTAAGATTGCTGATGGACGTGTTGGTGATAGCGCGAAAATGAGCTACTTCTCACTTGTAGATTAAAAATTACAAAGCCTCCTTAGGGAGGCTTTTTTTATTTATGCGATTAAATTCTTTTATTTCAAAAATTTCGATCATCATCTTAGTTCTTATTTTGACCTTCATCTATGCTCAATATGAAAAGAGAAAATATTATTCGTATGGGGATAATTTATCTAACGAACTCGTTTTAAAAACGCTGCCTAATTTTAATTCAATTGAGATCGCTTCAGGTAAAAGCATCAACTCTTCTGAGTTTTTAAAAGGGAGTAATGGGGTTTTTATTCATATATGGGGAACGTGGTGTGGACCTTGTGAAAAGGAGATGCCTGAGTTTGTAAAATACGCTGAAAGTGTTGAGTCAAAAGGAGTGAAATTCCTTCTGGTGGCCGTAAATGATGAAGAAATTAAAATTAGAAAATTTCTAAGGCGCTTTAAACTTCCTAAGAATGTAGCGGTTACAATAGATACCGAGAATAAGGTAATGGATCTTTTTGGTACGTTAAAAGTACCAGAAACTTTTCTCTTTGATTCCACGGGAAAACACATAAATAAGTTCACTGGACCACAAGAGTGGGGTCAAGAGTCCTACCAAAGCCGTCTGGATTTCTGGCTTAATTCTCAAAATATGACTGAACGTAAAATAGAAACACACTAACTTACGTCATTCTGTAAAAAAATTTATCAACATTTTAAAGAATTCTGAAAAACTGCCGAAAAGTTTTACAACTAAGTGCTTTAAGCACGAATCAAAGTGGAGAAGTTGTATGATTAATTGGCAAGACATAAAAAAACTACACGTCGTCTCAAAACTAGAATCGATTCTAGGAAATTGGTTTGGTGTAGAAATGTTTTACACTGATGCTCATGGAAAACTTTGGTCAGACCATACAAATAAAGACTATTCATTTAAAAGTCACTTCATGAAAGTGCAAATGCAAACAAATTACGGACACGAATTTTTAGCCGAAGATATAGAGAAGATGGTAGACCAACTTTCATCAGGTAAAGAAGAAGTTGTTATTTATCAATCTTATTATAAGAATGTTAAAGGTGTAGCTTTCCCAGTTAAATTTGAAGGGGAGTTTGCTGGAGCCGTTTTTGTTTATCCATTTGTTCTTGATACTGCAACTTCTGCAGAGATGGATGAGTTAAAAAAACAAATGATCGAATGTGGATCTAGTCCAGATGATGCAGCTGCAGCTTGCGATAAAATTAAAAAAATGTGGCCTCGTGAAATGGAATACGTAAAAGAGCTAACCGGACTTCTAGCTGAAGAAATGGTGGCGTTTCACGAAGAGATCACAAAACGCGAAAATCAAATTCATGAACTATCGTCTCAAGTTGGTGAAAAATACCGTTACCACTCAATGGTAGGTAAATCTAAAAAGATGCAGGCGATTTACGCTCTATTAGAAAAAATTTCGAATTCTGAATCATCAGTTATGATTCAAGGTGAAAACGGAACTGGTAAAGAACTCGTAGCTAAAGCAATTCACTTCTATTCACCAAGAAAAGATAAAATGTTTTTAGCTGTTAACTGTTCAGCGTTTAACGATAACCTTCTTGACTCAGAATTATTTGGTCACGTGAAAGGATCGTTTACGGGAGCTGTAAAAGATAAGAAAGGTTTATTTGAAACAGCTAACGGTGGGACATTGTTCCTGGATGAGATTGGGGATACTTCTCTTTCAATGCAGGTAAAATTACTTCGCGTTCTACAAGAAGGGACATATCTGCCAGTGGGAGCAACTGCACCTAAAAAAGTAGACGTGAGAATTGTTGCAGCAACAAATAAAAATTTAAAAGAGATGATGGCAAAAGGTGAGTTCAGAGAAGATTTGTATTACAGAATTAACGTCATCAATATCAATCTTCCAGCTCTTCGTGAACGCCACGAGGATATCCCTCTTCTTATGGATTATTTCCTAAAGAAAAGATGTGATGAATCAGGAAAAGCACTTAAGACATACTCAAAAAAATGTATGGAAAAAATGTTGGATTACCCATGGCCTGGAAACGTTCGTGAATTAGAAAACGAAGTAGAAAGACTTGTGGTTTTATCAGCAGATGAAAAGTCTATTGGACCTGAAAACTTAAGCCCAAGAATTCTAGATTGGGGAGCTTCAGCAGAACCAGCATTTAAAGGTGTAAACACAGAAGGAACACTGAAAGATGCTCTTGAGCAATTAGAGATAATGATGATCCGCGAAGGATTGAAGCGCTGCAATTTCAACAAATCTAAGTTAGCAAAGGAACTAGATATTTCTAGAGCGAGCTTGATTATGAAAGTTGAAAAATATGGACTAGATAAACGCGCGAAAGCAGCATAAATTTTTAGAATTATTGACGCACTATAAGTAGCCTCCTAAAGAATGACGGTATAGAATGCCACCTTCTTTAGGAGGTTTTTTTATGTCTCAAACACTTGAGAGCAAGCGCGCGCTATTGCTTAAACTAAGACAAGAATCTGAGTTGGGTGGTGGTGAAGCTAGAAATAAAAAGCAACATGAGCAAGGAAAATACACAGCTCGCGAAAGAGTAGAGCGTTTAGTTGATCCAGGATCATTTCTTGAATTCGATCGTTTTGTTGTTCACAGAAGTCAAAATCTTGGAGATACAAAATTTTTAGGTGACGGTGTTATTACCGGTATCGCTACGATTAATGGCCAGAAAGTAGCTCTATTTTCTCAGGACTTTACTTGTTGGGGGGGAGCTCTTGGAGCTGCTCACGCAAAGAAAATTTGCAAGATTATGGACTTCGCTCTTGAAAACAGAATTCCAATGATCGGTATTAACGATTCAGGTGGAGCAAGAATTCAGGAAGGTGTTGAAGGGCTTGCAGGATACGGCGAGATTTTTTATCGCAACGTAAAATGTTCAGGTGTAATTCCACAAATCTCTTTGATCATGGGACCGTGTGCAGGTGGAGCAGTTTATTCTCCAGCGCTTACAGATTTCATTTTCATGGTTGATAAAACTTCATACATGTTTGTTACTGGTCCAGATGTAATTAAGACTGTAACTCATGAAGACGTAACAAAGGATCAATTAGGAGGAGCGAAAACTCACTCTGAAACTTCTGGTGTTGCTCAATTTAATGTAGCGTCTGAAGATGAGTGTTTTGAACGCGTTCGCGAATTATTAAGTTACATTCCAAATGCTAACTTCACAAAAGCGACTCCAAAATATACTTCTGATACTGTTTATAGAGACAACGTTAAAATTAAGGAAACTGTTCCAGCTAATCCTAAAAAACCATACGATATGAAAGAAATTATTTTTGATATCGTAGACGACGCTCAATTTTTAGAAGTTCATAAAGACTACGCTAAAAATATTATAGTTGGTTTTGCTTCGGTTGGTGGAATTAAGATCGGTATCGTTGCAAATCAACCAGCAATTTTAGCAGGTGTTCTTGATATAGCTTCATCTGAAAAAGCTGCTCGATTTGTTAGATTTTGCGACGCTTTTGATATTCCTATTTTAACTCTAGTAGACGTTCCAGGATTTTTACCAGGAACTGTTCAAGAGTACGGTGGGATTATTAAGCACGGATCAAAACTTCTTTATGCATATTCAGAAGCAACTGTTCCATTAATCTCAATCATTACACGTAAATCTTACGGTGGTGCTTATCTCGTTATGGCCTCAAAACATATTAAGACAGACGTAAACCTTGCTTATCCAACTGCTGAAATTGCAGTTATGGGAGCTGAAGGAGCGGTGAATATCGTTTATAGAGGAGAGTTGGAAGGATTAACTGGAAAAGCTTACGACGATAAAAAAGCACAACTGATTGCCGACTACGAAGAAAAATTTGCTAATCCATATAGAGCTGCTGAGCTTGGATTTATGGATGCAGTAATTTTACCGGAAGAAACTCGCAAGAGAGTTTATGAATATTTGATTGCTTTAAAAAATAAGAAGCAAGAAAAACCTAAACGTAAACACGGAAACATTCAGCTATGAGTACGTCAAAAAGAATTCTTATTATCAATCGTGGAGAAATCGCAGCCCGTATCGCAAAGGCTTGTCGCGAGCTAGGACACACTGCTGTTGGTGTTTGGACAGATAATGAAGTTCAAGCAAAGCACTTAGAAGTTTGTGATGAATGGGTAAGACTTCCAGGTTCAACGAATGCGGAAACATATTTAAATATTCCAAACATTCTTGATGTTTGTAAAAAGTATAAAATCGACGGTGTTCATCCTGGTTATGGATTTCTTTCAGAGAACACAGAGTTTTCACAAACATTAGTTAACAATGGAATTACTTGGATTGGTCCACACCCTGAAGCTGTAAGAGTTATGGGAGATAAGGCCGTTTCAAAAGAGTTCGCACAAAAAGTGGGAATTCCAGTCGTGCCAGGATCTACTGGAGCTGTTCCAACTATTGAAGAAGCAATTAAGATTGCGAACCAAATTAAATACCCTATTCTTTTAAAAGCAGTAGCAGGTGGTGGTGGACGCGGAATGCGCGTTTGTCATAATGAGCAAGATGTTCGCAATAATTTTGAAGTCGTTCAAAGAGAAGCTGCATCAGCTTTTAAAAATGGCGATCTTCTTGTTGAGAAATATATTGTTAACCCTCACCATATTGAAGTGCAAATTTTAGCGGATAGAAAAGGGAACGTTTTCCATTTCTTTGAGAGAGAATGTTCAATTCAACGACGTCACCAAAAAATTGTTGAAGAAGCTCCATCTCCATTTATTGGGGATGATGAGAATTTACGCCAGAGAGTATGTAACGCTGCCGTTAAATTAGCTAAAGCAATTAATTACGATTCAGCAGGAACTGTTGAATTGATCATGGGTGAAGATAAGGACTTTTATTTCTTAGAAATGAATACTCGCATTCAAGTAGAGCACCCGATTACAGAAGAAATTACTGGAATCGATTTGATCGTTTGTATGATTCAATCGGCATTTGGTGAAGATCTTCAAATTCCAAATCAAGAGTGGATTAAGAGAACGGGACACGCAATCGAATGCAGAATTTGTGCTGAAGATCCAATCACGATGCTTCCAGCTCCTGGGATTGTTACTGGATGTGAAACAAATTTTCCTCAGGGAATTCGTTTTGATAACTGTCTTTATAAAGGACTTCAAGTTACTCCAGATTTCGATCCAATGGTTGGGAAACTTGTGGCAAAGGGAATTATCCGTGAAGTAGCAGTTCGTAAAATGAGGGCAGCACTTGATGGACTTCTTCTAGAAGGATTAAAAACTAATATCCCTCTTCATAAAGTTATCATGGATGAAGAGAATTTTAAGAAGGGAATTTATTCAACAAACTACATTTCAACTGTGAAGCCACAAGAGAAAGTTGATACTTCGATGGATTTCGTTGCCGTCTACAAAAAAATTGCCGGTATCGAAGCCAGAAGAATGGGGTTGTAATGAGAACATATTTAGTCGACAACGAAAAAAATGAATATATCGTTGATTTGATCAAGACTCGCGTTCATTCAGCAGAAATGGCAGAGTTTGAATTCAGAACAATCAAAGATCATCATGAAATAAATAAAGAGACGGTTTTCATTAGAAAACTTGCTGACCAATACTTTGCTTCTACCGATGGGATTAAGTGGAATAAGCTTGCTCGTCAGGATTCTCCTTCTGTGATGTTAAACGTAGATAAAGTTTTTAAACTTTATCACGGATACAAACCTTCAAGTTTAGGAGGGGACAGCGCTGGAGGACTTTTCACTCAAATGCCAGGAAAGGTTGTAAAAATCATGGCAAAAGTTGGTGATAAAGTTGCGAAGGGGCAAACTCTTTTAATTCTTGAGGCCATGAAAATGGAAAATGAAATTAAGTCCGGAACAGCTGGAGTTGTAAAAGCAATTCACGTGAAAGCGGGAGATGCTTTGGAAAACGGAATCCTTATGATGGAAGTTGAGCCAGAATAAAACGAAATCAAAATCGAAATTAAAATCATTAAGGCTTCTTCGGAAGCCTTTTTTATTTGTTCAAAAGCTTCATGAGTGCTTGGGCATTCTTCTTTGAATCTTTACTCATGTATAAATCATATCCTTTTTTAGTAAGAGACAATTTAACGGCAGAGAAAAAGCGTTTGTAGAAAATAAGTGTCTTTCTCAAAAAATCTCTGGGGCCTGATTCCCAAAAATATTCAAAAATAATTGGAAGACCAAAACCAATAACCATGTGATGAAAGAGTCTTTTTAGAAGTCTCACTTTCGTCATGGGAACTAAAAAAGGTTCATCGTAAGTGGATCGATGGGCCTCTACAAAAATAAAATCGATGCAGTTGTTTGCAATTTTTTTATCAAAGGCCTTAAGAGAAATACTGTATTTGGATTTATAAAATTCTCGATTCATTAAATAGTACTGATCATCATTGATTTTAAATCTGTCCGGAAGAGTATCGAGACTAACTCTCAGAGGAAAAGGAGCGAGAAGACCAAATTCGTTAATGAGCGGGGTATCATCTGAGCCAATGGCCACATCAAATTGAGATAAGATCTCTGTAAAGAGAGTGGATTTTCCACCTCTCATTGGTTGCATACAGACGAGCCCCTTTCCTTTGTGAGCAATTGAGAAAGCGTGAATTTTATGAATTCCTTTTAGGTCCAGATATTTTCCAGATCGAGAAAGAATAAAAAGATAGAGAACTTCGTAAAGCTTATCTCTATCAATTCCGAGAATGAGTGCTTCATTTTTAATGGCACTAAAACGCGATAGAACTTTTCCATAATAATCGTTGTATCTAAGGCCATCTTTTTCATAGGTGATTGAGTTTTGGCGTTGAAAAAGTGGTTTGAGATTTTTTGGTAAAATAGCAGAAGGGATTTCTCCAAGAAGTTGGCAATCGATCGTAAGGTCGATGATTGATTTGGAGTTATCATTTTTTAAAAAATGTTCAAAATCCATTTTGAGATGAGTTGTTATTGTGTCGTCATTGGAAGACACTGCGACGTTATATCCCAAAATGTTTAAGTAGATTGCCATTTCAAAATCTTATATCTTTATTCCCTAAAGAAAAAGACTAGACTGCTTTTTTGGCATTGGTCATGAGAAAAAAGTTCATCGGGTCACTCTCTTGTTTTTCAGAAACTAAGCTCATCAAAGTAGTGACATGAGAAAACTGTCGGGACATTTTTTCAAAAAAATTTGGTACGTCATAGGCTTTGGGAGTGAAAGTGTTGAGACGTTTGTAGGCAAGAGCGCCAATGTCATGATAATACTTTGTATCAACAATTTTTTTATTAAATGAGTCCGGGAAATACCCACAAAGAAGCAATGCAGTTTCACCAATATCTTGAATGGCGGCTTTTTGTTTTGCTTTGGGAAGCTGAGCGCTTTCTAGAAGTTTTACCCCTAAAATTTTTTCGCGAACCTTGCCATCTACTGCTTCAAAATAGCGATGAGAAAAGCCAAACTGATCCATAACTAAAGAAGAATAATAAATGATTTCATTGGGAAGGGGATTCTGTGATTTTTTGTTGAATTCCTGGAGGATGTCATAGAAGAAAACTTGGAGGCTATTTTCAAGAACGAGCTTTGAATCCTGAGTCATATAAAGCTTTGCCTCCTTTGTTGGCCCAATTTCTAAGGCCATATTAAATTTTACAACATCGGGCATTCACTCTAAAATCTAGGTAAATATTTCCCCCTCCAAAGGGTCAAGAAATAAGAAAGGACATACCTAATGGATAACAATTACCAACCTAAAACTTCGTCTCCAGCTGATTGGAGAAAACTTGCAGAAAAAGAATCAAAAGGAAAAAAAATCGAAGATCTCTCTTGGCATAGTGCTGAAGGAATCGTGGTAAAGCCTCTTTATACAAAAGAAGATAGCGAAAAACTCCAATTCACAAATACCATGCCTGGGCTTGAACCTTTTATAAGAGGTCCAAAGGCGACGATGTATGCTGGCAGGCCTTGGACAATTCGCCAGTATGCTGGGTTTTCAACAGCGGAAGAGTCAAATGCTTTTTATCGGAAAGCGCTCGCGGCCGGAGGCCAAGGGATTTCAGTTGCCTTTGATCTCGCTACCCACAGAGGTTATGATTCTGATCATCCTCGCGTAAGTGGTGACGTTGGAAAAGCAGGAGTGGCAATTGATTCAGTAGAGGATATGAAAATTCTCTTTAATCAAATCCCACTTGATAAAGTTTCTGTGTCGATGACAATGAATGGAGCAGTGTTACCTGTTCTTGCCAATTACATTGTTGCAGCAGAAGAGCAAGGAGTGAGTCCTGATAAATTATCAGGAACAATTCAAAACGATATTTTAAAAGAATTTATGGTGCGAAATACTTATATTTTTCCACCAAAGCCATCAATGAGAATCATTGCTGATATTTTTGCTTACACATCTAAGCATATGCCTAAATTTAATTCGATTTCTATTTCGGGCTATCACATGCAAGAAGCTGGAGCTGATGCAGTTCTGGAGCTTGCATACACACTTGCTGATGGAAAAGAATATATTGAGACAGCTCTTGCTACTGGAATGAATATTGATGACTTCGCTCCAAGACTTTCATTCTTCTTTGGGATTGGAATGAATTTTTATATGGAGATCGCAAAGCTTAGAGCAGCGAGACTTCTTTGGGATAAGATTGTTTCAAAATATAATCCTAAAGATGTAAATTCAAAAATTCTTCGCACGCATTGCCAGACATCTGGATGGTCTCTCACTGAGCAAGATCCTTACAACAACGTAATTAGAACGACAATAGAAGCGATGGCCGCTATCTTTGGCGGAACTCAATCTCTTCACACTAATGCTTTTGATGAAGCGATTGCTCTTCCAACGGATTTTTCTGCTCGTATAGCGAGAAACACGCAAATTGTTTTACAAGAAGAAACTCAAATTACAAAAGTAGTTGATCCTTGGGGCGGCTCTTACATGATGGAAAGTTTAACTCAGGAAATGGCCGATAAAGCTTGGGCCATTATTCTTGATATTGAAAAACAAGGTGGAATGGCAAAGGCCATTGAAACAGGAATTCCAAAACTTAATATCGAAAAATCGGCAGCTTCAAAACAAGCACGTATCGATAAAGGTTTGGATGTCATCGTTGGTGTGAATAAATACAAACTACAAAAAGAAGATATCCACGAAATTTTAGAAATTGATAATGACAAAGTTAGAGAATCTCAACTTAAGCGTTTAGATCATCTACGTAAAAATCGAGATGATCATAAATTGATGGAAGCATTAAATGCTCTTACTGAATACGCTCAAACAGGAATTGGCAATGGTCTCGACTTAGCAGTTAAAGCGGCCCGCTTGAGAGCTTCTGTTGGTGAAATTACGTATGCACTAGAAAAAGTTTGGGGACGTTATAATGCCCAAACACAAACAGTCTCTGGGGTCTATGGTTCGTCATATGAAAACGATGAGGAGTGGAAATTGATTCAAGAAAAAATCAAAGCATTCATTGAAAAAAATGGAAGACGCCCTCGAATTCTAATTTCGAAAATGGGACAAGATGGACATGATCGTGGAGCTAAAGTTGTAGCAACAGGTCTCGCGGATTTAGGTTTTGATGTGGATCTCTCTCCACTTTTTTCAACCCCTAAAGAAGTTGCTAAACAAGCGGTTGAAAATGATGTTCACTTCGTAGCCTCATCTTCATTAGCTGCTGGACATAAAACTCTCATTCCAGAACTCATTAAAGAACTAAAAAAACAGGATGCTTCCGATATTGTTGTTGTCGCTGGTGGAGTCATTCCAAAACAAGATTATGATTTTCTTTTTAAGGCCGGAGTTGCAAGAATCTTTGGACCAGGAACAACTATTCCTTACTGTGCTGAAGAACTTCTGAAAGCTTTTGAGGAAAAGAAATGAGTTTTGAAAAAATCGATCTTCAAAAACTTTTAAAAGGCGATCGCAGAAGTTTAGCTAAGGCCATAACCTTAGTGGAGAGTTCTCGCCATGAAGATCATGAGGAAGCACAAAAGCTTCTAGAGCAAATTCTTCCTCACAGTGGAAAAAGTGTACGTTTAGGTATCACAGGTGTCCCTGGAGTCGGTAAATCAACTTTTATTGAAAGCTTTGGACAATATCTTATTAAGAAAGGACACAAAGTCGCCGTTCTTGCGATTGATCCAAGTTCTCCTTTATCAGGCGGATCTATTTTGGGTGATAAAACTCGAATGGAAAATCTCGCTCAAGAAGAAAATGCATTTATCCGTCCATCTCCTTCAAAAGGATTTCTTGGTGGAGTAGCTCAAAAAACTAGAGAGAGCATTCTGCTTTTTGAAGCCGCTGGATTTGATTATATTCTGGTTGAAACGGTTGGAGTTGGTCAGTCCGAATTTGAAGTCGCCGATATGGTAGATTTTTTTCTCGTGCTCATGTTGCCGAACGCTGGTGATGAGCTTCAAGGAATTAAAAAAGGAATTTTGGAATTAGCAGATGCGGTTGTTGTAAATAAAGCAGATGGTGAATTTATAGGGAAGGCCAATCAAACACTTGCTCAGTATTCGAGTGCTCTTGAGTTGATGAAACCTAACCAAGATTGGAAAACAAGAGCGATGGTGTGTTCTGCCTTAGAGAAGAAAAATATAGATGCCATCTATGAAATGATCAATAACTATAAAAAGATTTCAGAAAAGTCAGGATACTTTTCTAAGAAAAGATTATTACAAAATAAGGATTGGTTTAAAAAACTCACCGAGGAATTATTTCAAATACGGATTCTTCAAAACAAATCGCTTAAATCTGAACGTGACAGGCTTGAGCTCGCCGTTACAAATGGAGAGATTCTCCCTTTGAAGGCAGCTCAAGAGTATATCAAAAAAATTTTTACTTAACGCCGTTGTTTGGTCTTCCTACGACGACAGTGTTCCACTTCTGAGACAGAACTTTTTTAATGTTTGCCTGAAACTTTTCATAAGTCAGATCTTCAATTTCTTTGTTCACTTTATAGTAATAATCCAGACCTTGAGCTTGAAGTACAGGGACAGAATAAACCGAAGCGAAATCTTCATTTGTCTGAACATTAATTAAATTTTGCCCTTCAATCATTGTTTTGATTCTATTGAAGTCTTCTTCGGCCAGTCCGTTGTCGCGAATTCTTCCAATTAATTCTTTAATAGCACCAATAGCAGCAGGAACTTTATCGTGGCCCGAGGCCATATAAATTCCAAAGTAACCGCCTTCTAAAGCAGCAAAGTGAACTGGTTGAGCCGAGTAACAAAGACCTTGGCGATCGCGTACTTCAACGAAAAGTTCTGAAGACTGACCTGAGAGGTGCGAGGTGAGCATTTTCAAGTATAGATTTTCAGGAGAGCCCATTTTTCCGCATGGAATCCCATAGAAAATTTGCGTTTGTTCTCTGTTAAAAGGAATAAAGCGCTCAAAACCAAGCAGTGGTTTGTATTGTTTGAATTTAACAGCTTGGCTTTTTCTTGTCGGAAGAGCATCGAAAACAGGTTTTAGAATATCTAAAATGTCATCGAGCTCACCATCTCCACAGTACGTTAGAATAATTTCTTTCGTCTTTAAATTTTTATGATGAAGGCTTAATAGGCTTTTTTGTGTGATTGATTTTAAAGATGCTGTTGATCCAAGAGGATTAAGAGCATATGGATGTTTAGCAAAGAAGAGTTGTTGAACTTCTTTAAAACATTGTTTCACTGGATCTTCTTTTTGATTTGTAAGAGCTCTTGTTGCGAGTTGTTTTTCATGATTTAAATATTTGTTGGGCATATCAGGGTGAATAAGTGCCCCAGAGAAATGTGGAAAAAGGTCTTTAATATTTTCACTCAATCCGTGCATCAAGATTCCATAGGCATTTTTGCCAGAAAATCCGTTAATGCTTGAAGATTTCTCTTCAAGGGTAAGTTTAATTTTCTCATAACTAATTTTGTTATGCCCTTTAGTAAGCAGAGAACTTAAAAGGTGATAGACACCATTAGACTTTTCCGTTTCTTCAGTAAGGCCCCCTCGCAAATAAGCTTGGAGAACAAAAGTCGGAGTCATAATATTTTGACGATAGATAAATGATACGCCTGGTTTAATTCTGATGAGTTGAACCTGCTTATCTTTTTTCGATGTTTCTGTTTTAAATTTTTCTCTTTTCTTACTTTGAAGAAGAGATTTCTTTAACGCCTCTAGGTTTTTTTGGAATTTAGCGATGTGTTTTTTAGACTCCGCCAAAGAAGCTTCTTTAGGAATTTGTAATCCCAAATGAACATTTTTTGAGAAAATATCTTTAAGAGATTTGTTAACTGCATGAGGTGTTGTCGATTTAATTCGTTCAATAAATTCTTCTTCGCATTTGATATCGCCACTTTGGGCATAACTATGACCTAGAGAGAAAGCAAAAGATTCGATTGATTCCATCTCATAAATTTTAGATGAGAGGTATTGGTTTTTAATCTTTGAAACCTCATCAACTTTTACACCTTTTGAAACAGTTTCATTAATGACAGTCATAAACTTAGTTAAAACTTCATTCATATTCTTATGAGGGAATACTAAACGGACAAAGTGAGCTCCGCCTTTGGCCATAAACATAGTTGAAGCTGAGGCAACGTTAGCTAAAGTCTTCTCAAGAACAAGAGCGCTATAGAGTCGTGACGATTCTCCAAAGCCTAAGCAATTGATAGCAAGATCTTCGCTTGCTCCATCGTGAGTTAAATAATGAGGGGCCTGAATAACCATCGTTAATGTTGCCATCCCCACTTCTTTTTGGTGAATGTCTAAAGATGCATTATTTTTTAAATGGAATTCAGGAAATGAACTTTCAGGTCCTTCTGGTAATTTATAATTTTCAATTGTTTTGATGTACTCTTCTTTGTTGCTCATATCACCAGAAACAATCAAAAGAGTATTTGAAAGATTGTAAAAAGAATTTCTGAAATAGTTCAGTTGTTCGCGTGAAAAATTTTTAATTGTTTCTTCAGAACCTAAAATAGGATGAGCATAACTTCCTTCGAAGGCCGATGCTTGAAGTTTGCTGAAAGCAAATTGGCCCGGGCTATCTATCGATCGACGGTATTCTTCAAAGACAACTCCGCGTTCAGGAACAAGGTCTTCTTGTTTAAACTCCGGATTGGCAACCATATCTAGAAGAATGCTGATTGATTGAGGCAGTTTATTGTTTGGAGTGTTGATGTAATAGCAAGTGTAATCAAATGAGGTGAAGGCGTTGATTTCTCCCCCAAAAGTTTCCACTTCATGAGCTATCTTTGCTCCGGGTCTAGTTGCTGTTCCTTTAAAAAACATATGCTCCAGAAAGTGAGCAATTCCGATGTGATCATCTTTTTCAAGAGCACTTCCTGCCCGAAACCAGATTTGTACGGTTGCAGCAGTAGAACCTGGTGAGTGGACGAAAAGAGTTTTGAGATTGTTTTTTAGAGTGCAAATTTCATATTGCATATTGTATTTCCTGATAAACTTTTTAATATGAGAAGAAACATCTTATTATACCCGAAAGACAAAATATTATGGGAAAAAAAATTGAATCACTATATTTGCATTTTCCGTTTTGCAAACATCTGTGCAACTACTGCGATTTTTATAAAAAAGTTCCCGTAGATCGCTCTCTGGAATTGAATGACTTTCATCGTTATCTAGATGCTTCATTTGTTGAACACGAAAAGTTGATTAAAGAGAGCGGTTACTCATGGGCTCCGCTTAAGACTCTTTATATCGGTGGAGGAACACCATCTCTCTGGGGAATTGAAGGAAGTAAGTTTCTTAAAAATTTTCTAATAAAGCACAATGTTGAGCTTGCAACGGACTGTGAGTTTACTCTTGAAGTTAATCCTGGCAGTTGGACTGAAGAAATTTTAGAAGAATGGGAAGCGGTTGGCGTCAATCGCTATTCACTTGGAATTCAGTCTTTGGACAAGCAAGTTGTAAAAAATTTAGATCGGGTTCATGGGATTGATGAAGTCTATGAGACGTTGGATTTTTTTCACCAGAAAAAAGTTAATTTCTCTGTGGATTTCATGCTTGGACTTGCTTTTTCAAAAGATGAAAAAAGAAATGTACTATCTGAGCTAGAGAAAGTTTTAAAATATGGGCCCAGTCATTTTAGTGTCTACATTCTTACCGTAAAAGATAACTATACTCATTATAACGATCTTCCTAGTGAAGAGTGGATTGAAAAAGAGTACCTTGATGTGGCCCAGTTTTTAAGCGAAAAAGGCTATAGGCATTACGAAGTTTCGAACTTTGCGTTACCGGGATTGGAGTCAAAGCATAATTTAAGTTATTGGCAATCAAAAACGGTTGCAGCCTTAGGTCCTTCGGCGACAGGTTTTTTAGCTGAGGAAAAACTTCGCTATAAATGGAAGACAAAAGAAGCTAAACTTGAAAAAGAATACCTAACAAAAGAAGAGTTTCTCCTCGAAAAGTTGTATATGGCCTTACGTGCCGATGGTATTGATCTGGGGGAGAGAATTGAAAAAAATTCTGGCTGGAACGATGTAAGTTTGAAATGGATTAATGAGGGACTTGCTTTGGTGAATAAAGATGCTCACTTAACTTTGACTAGTAAAGGATATCTTCTTTTAGATTCACTAATGAACGATTTATTTGTGAAGAAGTTACAGTAGGATTTATTGATGTTTGAAGCTGTTGAAATTGAAATAAATAGCCACTGCAATAAGAGTTGCTCCTATTGTCCGAATTCCAAATTCGATAGAATAGAAAATGGTTTTATTTCAGATGAGCTTTTTCAAAAAATAATTGACCAGCTTTCAGATTTAAGTTTCAAAGGAAGAATTTCTTTTAGTTTTTACAATGAGCCTTTATTGAATAAAAAACTAGGCTCTTATGTGGAAAATACCAAAAAATATTTGCCAGAAACATTTATCGAACTTTATACAAATGGATCGTTGTTAACAAAAGAGAAGATAGTCGAGTTAATTTCAATCGGAGTTGATCAGTTTACGATCACTAAGCATGAAGATGTCCAGGATAGTAAACTTGACGAAACGATCAACGATCTTTCCCAATCCCTGAGGGCCCAAATTAAATATCAAAATTTTTATGACATAAAACTTACCAATCGCGGTGGGGTGTTACCTCATTTGGGAAGCAATGAAAAAACAGTCTTTCTTCCTTGTAAAATACCTGAAAAGATAATGACCATAACCATGAAAGGGAATGTGCTTCCATGTTTTGAAGATTTTTTTCAAAAAAATGAAATGGGAAACGTGAACGAGCAACACATACAAGAAATTTGGAATTCTGCCAGGTATGTAGAGTTTAGAAATAATTTAGCAAGAGGGTTAAGACACAAATATAATGTATGTAAGGATTGTAGTCGATTAGAAGTGCTGTAGGGGAATGGATGATTGAAACATTTGTGGATTTATTTCGATTCTTAAAAAAAAATAAAAAGTGGTGGTTGATTCCTGTTTTGGTCTTTTTAATTTTATTTGGAGCTCTCATTATTTACGCTCAAGGCTCAGCCGTTGCACCATTTGTTTATACGTTTTTTTAGGATTGAACAAATTAAATGATACCATCAAAAACTTTTTGTATTTTACCTTGGCTAAATGCTCATCTTGAAGCAGATGGCAGGGTAAGACCATGTTGTATGAGTGCCGATGATAAGGAAATTGGAAATTTGCACACATCTTCACTTGATTGCATAATGAATTCTGATCTAGCTAAAGAATTGCGTCTCTCGCTGCTTAAAGGAGAGGAGCATGAGCTTTGTCGCAATTGTCATCTTCTTGAAAGTCTTGGACAGCAAACACTTCGTAATACATACAATGAAAAACACAAAGATTTAATTGATTCAAGAATTAGAAATACTTCTCAAGATGGATCAATTCCAAATATAAATCTAGCTTCACTTGATATTCGCTTCTCAAATTTATGTAATTTTAAATGTAGAACTTGCTACGAGGGATCGAGTAGTTCTTGGTATCAGGATGCAAATGAATTAAGAGGAGGCAAGAATGTTGAAATACTTCGCCCCACAAAAAGCAAAGATGAACTTTGGCAGCTCTTGGACAAAGTACTTCCCTCGTTGAAAGAGGTCTATATTTTAGGGGGAGAGCCTCTGATAGATCCAGATCATTATCTTTTTCTTGAGAAACTAATTCATGAAAACAGAACTGACATTGAACTAAGATATAGCACGAACTTATCCACATTATATCTGGGAAAGAAGTCGGCTTTAGACTATTGGAAAAAATTTCAAGTTGTGACCTTGTCATTGAGTTATGATGGAGTGGGGGAAAAAGGGGAATTTATTCGCAAAGGAATGAGCTGGGATAAAACAGTTGAGAATCATAAAATAATTCAGAATGAAAATATAGAATTTATTATTACTCCCACGGTAAGTGTATTAAATGCATTTCATCTTATTGAATTAATCAGATATCTCGTAAAAGAAAAAATGATTATAAGTGGCGAGCAAGTTGGTTTAAATATACTGGATCAACCATCGTTTTATAATGTAAAAATCTTAAATTCTAATGAAGTAAAAAAACTAGAATCAATTTATAAAGATTTCATAGAGAACGAATTGAAAAACTCAGGACTCGAACGAGTTGAAGTTATAACTGAACAACTTGAAAGATTATTGAATTATTGCAAAAAAGACACTACTGACTTTGATCCTAAGGTAGAGAGAAAAAAGTTTGTAGCTTACAATTCTCGATTAAATAAACTGAGAAAAGAAAACATGTTGCAATTGTTTCCCGAATTAAGCGATATCTTTTTAGATGTTATTTCGAATTCTTAATTATTTTTAGAATATGATTTTCAAGATTTTTAGCAATTAAATAATTCCCAAAGGCCGTAGCATGCCCCCACATCCCGGCAAAGTTATCTTCGAATACTTCATTATATTCTTTAGTCTTTAGGGCCAATCTAAAATTGTCATTATTTTCAATGTAAATGATATTTTGATCATCGGGGAGCAATTGTTTTAACTGAGAAATTGGGAGCGTTGGATACTGCATGGCCAGGTGTTTTGCACCTGAAGCGATAATTTTTTTGTGAATATGAAAGTAATGGTATGAAGTATAATTAGTAATGTTTTTACCAAAGTTAAGATTTCTTGATTTTAACAATGAAAGAAAACCTGAGTGATTATCATCTGCAAGGCATTTTGCCATCATGAACAAGATCCCATCGGGAAGATTAGTACCAAACGCCGTGGCTTCACGGCTTACGTGTTGGCAATAATTGGGATCCACTGTTATTGATTCTCTTAGAATCCAAAATAAATTGAAATAGTTATTAGGATAGATCTCATAGGCCCTTTTGAAAAAACTAAAAGATAACTTCGAGCTATTTTCAGGTTCCATATTTCCGATTAAGTTGACGCCAGTTCTCATAAGGGCAAGAGATAATGTATTTCGATCGTGAATGCTTTTAGCAAACATACTTTCTGTTTTGCTGAGACCGTTTGTGCGTGCAAAATCAGTTTGAGCTTTCGTCCACTTATCTAGTTCGTCAGGGAGGGTTTCTCCGTTAAGTGTTTTTGAATATCTCCAGTCTAGTAATGAATTTTTTGTCCACTTATAAAGTTTAAATAGTCTTAAATTTGTAAAAAAAAGATTAATTGAACTGCTTGCTGCATCTTCACTGTAATAAAATGGAACACCAAGGGCATCGTTTACTCCAACCATGCTTATTACAATGTCGGGATGATATTTTTGCAAAAGCGAGTCAATTCTTGAAAGAATAAATGCTGAGTTTGTACCACTAACTCCTTCATTGTAAACTCTGGCCTTCAAACCTTTTTGATTAAGGAGAGTTTCAAGTTGTATTGGCCATGATTTATTTATTCCCTTGGCAAAGGAGTCCGCGGTCGTGGATTCGCCAAGGGCAAGTATTTTAATTTTTCCACTGTCAGTAGATTGGATCAGGTTATTTTTCAATGATGGATAATTCAGAATGAAACCGATTATCCTAAATGTAAGCTCGGCCACAATAAGGAAGATGAAAATTTTAAAAACGACTTTCTTCATTGAATAAATACCCGATCAAGATACACCGTTAATCAACTCCTAAATGAAATTACTGACTTTTTAATAACTCAGCATTACACTTATAACTATACAAGCTAAAGATATCACGAAGAGCAGAGAATAAAATCAGAATGTTGAAATATAGAGTGATTTCCGATTCAATGACTCCTTTGATTCCAGTCGGAGCAGAAGTTTGTATTAGAAAACTTAAGGAACACGAAGAGCTTAGAAGATTTGACATAATTCTGTTTAAACAAGGGAATCGTCTTGTCTGTCACTATTACTGGCATGAAAACAAAGTTTTTGATAAAGGGTTGGTGAATACAAGGTGTATAAAAAACAAAAAGGAAGATCACCCTTTTCCTAAAAATCAAATTATCGGTGTCGTTACAAATTTCCAAATAAGCTCATGGCTAAAAATTAAAATTATGTTTAGAGATTTATTCAGATGAACAGAAAAAAGGTAGCATTAATTTTAAAAGAAGAAATTTCTGCATGGAAAAGTTGTCAATCGATAACTAATAACCTTGAGAAAGTTTATCGAAAAATTTTTGAGAAAAACGATGTAAAAATAATAAAAGTTCCAGAGAGTTTTAATCGTTACAATGCATATAATGTTGCTTCTGAATTGAAGGCGCAAAATATAGATCTAATAATTTGGTTAGATCATAAACCCAATGCGGCCTGTTTGCTTGAAGCACTTGACAGTGTTTACCAGGGAACATCTTTTGAGAAGAAGCCAAAATTTGTTGTGCATCTTTTTGGAGATTTTGTATTGGATTGTCTCGGTTGGCAGGCTGCAAGGATAGCACTAAATAATTGGCCGATACACTTTTTTACTGCTTCAAAAAAACAAAAAGAATTGGTTGAAAGTTTTTTCATTAGCGAGAGAGAAAATGTAAGTGTTGTTCCTTTTCCAGTTGATGAAAGTAATTTTTATTATGATCCCTCAGAAGAATTAAGAAAATTATTTCGCTCGAAATCTGGCGCAGACCCAGATGATTTGATCCTCTTGTACACCGGAAGGGTCTCTTATCAAAAAAATATTGAAATGCTTGTAAAAGCATTTAGTACGATTCAAAATTTTTTTCCAAAAAAAGTTCATCTGTGGATCGCAGGGGATTGGGATGATATTTTAATGCCATACTCTGGGAAGTTTGGTCCATTGGGTTCATTCTTCGCACAGTTCTCTGGAACTTCAGAGAAGTATTTAAATAATGAAATTAAATTTTTGGGCAAACTAGATTCAAAGCAGCTGATTGAAGCATACAATGCAGCAGATCTATTTGTTAGTTTTAGTACATATAATGACGAAGATTACGGAATGTCGCCAGCTGAGGCATTAAGTAGCGGATTGCCATGTCTGTTGAGCAATTGGGGTGGATACATCTCTTTTAAAGATTACTCGTCTAAAGTTGAATTGATTCCAGTTGTCTTTGGTGCTACTCGGCCGCAAGTAAATATTGAACTTGCTAGAAAAAATCTAATTAAAGCAATTAATGAACTCCCTCTTAATTCAAGTGAAAGAAATAAAATTTCAAAAGAATCGCAAGAGAAATTGTCGATAGATGGAGTCTCAAAATTTATTTCTTCAATCATTGGTGATCTGAATTTTGTATCGGTTAATGAATTTAGTACTGACTTTTTAAAGTTATGTGTACTAAGCGAAATAAATCCAGGCTCTCCGTTTAAAAATGGTAGAAAACTTGAGTTGTCTGATTTTTACAAGGTTGTTTATGCAAAATATGGCTCTTGAAAAAATAAAGGAATTAATTACAAATAACAAATTTATTTGTAATGATATGTATGAGTTTGCATTTTTCAATCGAACTCGATTGACGACAAAGTTTTGTGATTTTTTGTCACCCGATTCAAAATTATATAGTTCCTCGCTTAATCCTCTTTTTAGTTTTGAACTCGATAGCTCTAATAAATATCTGCTGAAATCATTTGAATTGATATCCTTGAGAGATGGAGTATTGCCGCTTTTGAGTTTTTTCAGAAGAAATCCAGCTCCAGAAAAAATTGATCCAATTGTGGTGGTCGATGAAGAGTTGTCTTCGTTAGTGCCAATTACATGGAGAGAAAGGGTTGTGCTGAGAAGAGTTGTTTGTTTAAACAAAACTATCTCTAAGCCCCAGAATAAAGTTGTTGTATTCGTGTCGCCTGAAAAAAAATCCATTCCGTTAGAAATTTTAAAAAATGAAATGTCTAAGCTAAAAAAGAAAATAGAAAAAAATTGTGAAGTTATTATCTTTTTCTCCAGCGTAAACAGAAGAGGCGAGGAAGAAGTGAGCTTTGATGATTCATGGAGATACAGAGTCTTTCAAGTGATGGTCAATGAATTATCCGGATACAATGTTAGAGTGCTGGATTGGCGCGAGTACGCGAGTGAAGATTTCTCAGGGAGCAAGTATTTCTTTATAAATCCTCTACGTTATTATTTTACGGATTCATTTTTACATCACGATATTCTTCAGCGAGGTGCAAGGCCTTTATTTGAACTCAATGAGGAATTGGAAACGAAATGTATCTTGAAGCTTTCTGCATGCCATGGGTTTGTTTTACATCAGGACTTCAGTAAGGAATATGCTATCGATAAAGGAATGCTTGAATATATACTAAAAAATGAAAAAGTAGAAAAAATTGATAAAGATGATTATGCAAGTTTGCATATCGCTAGTGATGAATTTCAAAGCTTGGCCCATGATGTATCAATAGATCTGTATCACAAGGGGCAGTCATTCTCATGCTAAAAGAATATTGGGATAAGTACAAACTTTCATATTTTGCATTTCTGACAGGATTGTTTTATATCGCCTGGGCTTCATTTGTTGGTTATAAGCCATTTTATTTTCATGACGAGTCAGTCGTGAGTCCATTTTCCATTTATGAGGGACTGGATTCCATGAAGCCGCTTTACTTAAAAATATTTATGGGTCTACAGGAATTTTTAAGCGATAAAGAAATCGTTAATGGCTTAATTTTGATCGTTCATTTTTTCAATGCAATGTTGTTCTTTGGATTGTTCGACAAGAAAAATAAAATCCCATGGGCAACGATCATTTTAATTTTTTCACCATTTGTTTTTTATAATTTATCGTTGCAAGACTATAGGCAGTCGTTTCTTGAGACTTTAGGGATACTTTATATTTACGTGAATTATTTCAAAGAAGATTTTAAGTTTAAGAACATCATACTCATTGTTATGCTCATGTTGGGAATACTGATTGATTACACATTTATATTATTCATTTGTCTGGATCTTTTTCATGGAACAAGAGGGCGTAATCTCTACTTTAGGATTTTGATAGCGACCGTCTTCACATCGGTATTGGTTTATTATGACAGATTCTCTTTGAACTCTCTGACTCCCAAAGCAGAATTACTTTATATGAAAAATTCTGTTTCGATCGGCCAGTATGCACTATTGTTTGTAAACGCAATCTTAGAGTTTTTCGGAGGCACCCAAAGTTTTGGGATTAAATTTGTTGAGCATAAAGTAATTCTCCGAGATTTATTTTTTAAAATAATCTTCCTTGCATCTTCTTTTGTTTTTGTTGTGAAGTTTTATCGAAAAAAAATGATTCCGCTATTAGTCCTTATCTTGGTATTGTTTTTTTACAATTATGCAATTGAATCCAGTTCAATGCTCCTGGCATTGGCCGGATCATATTGCAATACGATCTCAGTTAAGGCCGCCATTTTTGCTCCTGCCTTTTTGGGGGGCATTTACGCTTTATCAAATAGGCCGGAAGAGAAAAAACCCTTGGTCTATTTTTGTCTAATTATTGGGTTAGTCTCATGGATTAATTTTTCTAATAATAGTTCAAACAATATCTTTAATGTTCATCGAAACGATGCGCCTGTCTTTTGGGGAGTGTTGCAGAATCCGGAGCTTCGTTTTCCTCGAACTTTCTCTCAGGTCTACCCTGATGAAGTAAAGAGTCTTAGTGCTAACGAGAAAGTTTTTGTTGATGGCTTAAAAAATATAGATAGAAGTGCATATTTAAAATATTTCTCTGATCGAAAAAAAGGTGAATCATTGTTGGATGTTTTTGTTTACTTGAACCAAGGACGATTCATAGAGGCTCAAGAGACCTTGGGAGCGATCAGTTTAACAGGTTTTATTACCAAAGAGTCATTTTTAAAGTTGGCATCAACTATTAATTCTAATTTCGAAAGAAAATTGAGGGATACAATTCATCCTCTTATTTTTGAATTAATTAGAGAGAAGGAAACGATGTCTTTAGCTGAATCACTTTATGTACTTAGCTTGCTTCAATATTCAAACATCGGGGCCGTCGAAGCTAAAAGGGTTTTAATTAATGAATTTGGAAATGTTTTTAAACCGGAAAAATAGCTTTTATTTTTTGCTATTTCTTTTTGTGTCATTTTTTGTGTTTGCCCAGAGTATTGGGTATGATTTTTTTATATTCGATGATCTGGAATATTTAAAAAATAATTACCGACTCACACATTTTTCGTCTGCTAATTTTCTTTGGTTTTGGACTGACGCCAATACCAAAACACCGCTTTTTTTTAATTTCATTCAATTAATTTTTTCGACATGGAGCAACCAAAGCGCCTCAATATTGAGGATTATAAATATTATTGTTCACGCTGCTAATTCGTTTTTGGTTTTTAAAATTATTTTAAATATCATGACAAAGTTTTCAATCCAAGAAGAGGAGTTGATTGAACCAGGAAAACTAACTTTTATTTCTCTTGTTTCATCATTGATATTTGTATTTCACCCAACTCAAGTTGAAAGTGTCGTCTGGGTCTACTCAATGAGAGGGGTGTTGGCATCGTTTTTTGCATTGGTTTCAATCTATACGTATTTAAAGTTTTTAGACCTCAAAGAAAAGAAATATATCATTATTGCATCCGGAGCCTATATTGTTGGGATGCTTTTTAAATTCAGCATAGCTGCCATTCCGGCGACATTTATTCTGCTGGATTATTTTCTTGATAAAAAAATGACAATTAAGAAAAGTGTGATGAAGCATTGGATTGTCCTTTCTTTTGGTGTTTGCTTCTTCTTTATATTTACGTATGAATACACTTCTGAGTATGTTTCCGGATTGAAGATCTCAAACCTCGATGCCATATTTATAATGCTCAGAACTTCTTCACACTATATAAAAAAATTAATCTATCCTTTTCATTACAGTCTGGATTATGGATTAAATTTCAAAACCTATAAAAGCTTTTTGCCTAATGTGTGGCAAAGTCGATTGAGTGTTCTGGCGGTTGTCATGATGAATATTTATTCATTAAGGGTAGTGCTAATCAATGGAAAAAATTCATATGTTTTTTGTTACCTGTTTTTTGTAATCCTCATGTTTCCAGGTCTCGGACTCATTCCTCACGATTTTCAATATTCAAGTTTTGTAGCTGATAGATATCTTTATTTGGGAGTTGTGCCTTTGTGTTTATTGGCCGCTATTGTGACTGTTAAGATGTTAAGAATTTATCCTGCTATTTTTCCATTTGTCCCTGCGAT
This sequence comes from Bacteriovoracales bacterium, assembly GCA_037444575.1. Classification (GTDB taxonomy): domain Bacteria; phylum Bdellovibrionota; class Bacteriovoracia; order Bacteriovoracales; family Bacteriovoracaceae; genus Bacteriovorax. The sequence continues at coordinate 415,309 of JBBIME010000004.1, read as the reverse complement.
TATAATTGGTGGTTTGTTGATTACTTGTTTTAACCTCGTTCGATTATGGGGAGACTCTGAAGAATTATTCTATAAGAGTTATATGTCCAATATAAACAGTGATATGTTGTATGAAGGGATGATTGCTTATTACGATAAAAAAAATGATTTAGAAAAAATTAATTACCTCATGTGGTTGGATACCAAAAAGCAGATAAAGCACAGACAGAGCTACATTGAATTTGTTAAGTACTTGGGTCAAAGTAAAAGAGTTCGCGATGGTCTTATTACAATAGAAGCTTGGAAACAAACGATAGACTTTGTAGATGTGCTCTATTTCTATCTTTACTTAGAAGCTAAGTTATTTTCATACGCCGAAAAACAACTTGAGGTAATTTCAAAGCTAAATCCAGAAAAGCTCAGACCACTTGGGATAACTGTGAATGAACTTCGAGCGATGCTGGAAAAATCTAAAAAAGAGGCACCGGCAATTTTTTCCCCTTGGGAGCAGATGACTCGCCTAAAATACAAGCCACTGTCGGAACGATTAAGGGCCGAAATGGAGCGAAGAGGGTATTTACCTGATTAGCGAGTGCCAATAATTAGTCACACCTAGATTGCCCGTCCAAACAAGTAAGCTCTTGTAACTATGTACAATTTTTGCCTCCATTTGGAGAGTTTCGCGTTTTTTCTCATAAGGCACTAAAATATATTTAAAGGATTAATGATGAGGCCAATGATGAAAAGACGGAATTTAGATAACTCCAAGGGGTTTACACTCGTAGAGATAATGATTGCTCTAGGTATTATGAGTGGGTTGATTCTTGCCGTTTCACAAATGATCTCAACTGGCCAAAAAGGCGCAAAAAAAATATCACAAGATATCGAACAGTCTTCTCTTTCTAATACAATAATAAATACAATGCGAGATAAGCTTAGTTGCGAACGTACTCTAGAAGGGATCAGTCTCAATACAGCTGCAGGTGCAACTTTAGCTAACTATGCCGCTGGGGCACCTGTATTGGTCATAAATAAAGTTGCCGGAGGAGCAGTAATACCAATTGCTGAGACATCGACAGGCTCTGGGATAAATGCAACTAAGATCTATGGAGCTGGGACTAACGGAGCCATTTATATTGAAGGGATGTATGTTGTTGGTTATGTCGCAGGATCGACGACTTCTCCAGGTATAGCGACTCTTAGAATAGTTTTTAGAAGAGTCACAAATGGAAGTAATACAAATACTCCTGTCTATAGAGATATTTCTTTAATTATCTACGACAAAAATGGCGATGGAACTTTTTCAGCAGCTGGTGGAGATATCTGCTACACCGATGCAAAATTTTTACAGGATGCCGCTTGTTCTGTTCTCGGCGGACAAATGAATGACCCCATGGGGCGTTGTGAAAGATTAAATATTTACAGCGAAACAGGTACCACTAATCCAGCAATCACCTTAAATGGAGATTTGATGGTTAATTCCGTTACCAATGGTGGAGCTTCTGAGGCAGGTAAAATTACAGCGACTTCAGACATTGCAACCAATAGCGGTCAATTGATTCTTAATTCTCCAAATGGATTAGTTCGATTAGGAAATAATCCTTCGTCCCTTGAAATTGCAGCTGGTGCAACATCTGGAGCGGGGGCAAATCTTAAACTCAACACTAATGGTACTGCGACATTTAATGCGAACTCAACACAAAATGGTACAGCAACAATTAATGGAGCAACGACAATTAATGGAGTAACGACTGTCACTGGTGCAACTTCAATCACGGGAAATACATCAATCACATCTGGCGCAAATAAAATAGTTCTTACTTCAGCTGCTTCTGGAACTACTGTTACTGGTCCAGCTACGTTTGCTTCAGGTGATGTTAATGTGAGCAATGGATTTATTTATTTAAATAAATCCGCGTCTCAAATTGGTGCACCATCACCCGTTGCTGGTTCAGTAGATGGAACTAAGGTCGTAACTAAAGACTGGGTTTTTAATATGCTTGCTAACAATGCTGCTAGCCAGCTTTCGCCAGCTCAAAAAGATGCAATCGTAGCCTATGTTATGGCCCAATCTGCAAATGTTGGATGGCTTACTTTAAAATCAGCCATAATTGGAAACATCCAATTACCAAGTTCTCCTTGTGGAGCTAACCAATTTGTAAAGAGTATTTCCTGGGCACCATCAGGGGTCTCTACGGCCTATTCAAATTTAACTTATACCTGTGGAAATATGACAGTTAATAACTGTAGCGTCTCTGGAACTTGCGGTACGGTATACTCTCAAGGAACTTTTTGCTCTAACGCAACAGGGGTGTGCTTGAGTAATCAGAAATATAATGTCTGGGGAGCTTGTATGTGGGGTGGTGGTGGATCGTGGCCCGACGCCTCTACAGGTTATAACGTTTCATTTTGTCCTGTGAATTATTTTGCAGCTGGTACAGGATGGCAAGGGTCATATGCAATTCCTTTCTGCTGTCCATCTGCTAATAGATAATGCTGCTCTATTAACTTAACCACAGAGAAGATTTTTTACAGATTTTGTAAAAAGCGTTGTATTCAGGAAAAATTTCCAAGAAATTTTTATTGTGCCTTCTATCGAATTCGTTGATGAATCGATAGAAGTCTGCGCGATGATTTAAAATAATCGAATCAGATTTTGAATTGATGATCCAATCAACAACTCTATTGAACTTATTAGTCTCATAAGGGCTAAATTCAGGAGCTTTCTTCATTTGCTCTAAACTAGAGAGCAGTATTTTTACAAGATCGTCGCTGGCCAAATTAGCGCGAAGATATTCGGGATCCTTAAGATAGGAGACGTCCAGAACCAGCTTCTTTCCACTTTTCTTTTGGCCTCCAATCCAATTAATCAAATCGCCGAAAGAGGCTATGGATAGGATATTAAACGTGCACATTATGATGATTGATGAGTTGGGAGTGTTGAGACTTATTAAATCCAGATTTTTCATGAATTGATCAAGATTTAAATTTTGTCTGATATAACTTGCTTGCACTCCAAAAGCATCAAGGCTCACAAAGAAGGAAAATTTTTTAATAGATTTTTTAGCTTCAAGTACTTTTAGGTGGGCGAGAAGTTTTTCGCAAAGTTTTGGACCATAACTTAGATTGGTGTTAATCGATAACTCCAAATCGGGATTGGGATTGTTTTCAAAAAATTCTAATACTTTGAATGTGTCTTCTGATAATAGAGGCTCGCCACCTGTGATTCTGAAATGTTTTAATTGCAAATATATTTCTGGAAGATATTTCCAAAAAGCATCTATATAAGGATTGTGAGAACTAGTGGAAGGTATTTTAGCAACACGATGATTAGAGGAAACCTCAACTGGATAAGGACCAAATTTTTTCATTTCTTTTTCAATAGAAGAGCTAACATCGGCCATACAGTACATACATGCGAGATTACATTCAGAGCTGAACATAACTTCTAGGTAAGTAGGAGGAACGTCATCGTTCCAAGGCAAACTCAAAGTGCGATCAAGTTTATCAAAAGCCCAATCATCAGTTGATTTGATAAAGCGATCAGAGTTTAAATGGTTGCCAGGGGTATCTTCAATTTTCCAGCAGTAGCTGCATTCATCAGGACGAACTCCTTCTTGCATTTTTTTTCTCTGAATTTTTTTAAATTCAGTGTTATGTAAAGCAGAGGGCGATTTGGCCAACTCATCCAATGGAATTAAATGTCGCTCTGGATGATGGCAACTGTGATTTAATCCACGAGAAAGGTCGATGGTTACTTGATACCACTTTGCCAGGCAGAAACCATTGGGAGCATCTTTGATTTTTAATAATTGTTCAGATTTCTTTATCATTTTCTTTTACAATAAAAGTAATTGCCAGAATGTTCCATAAAAATAATATCACTAGGCCCATTTGATTTCTTTATCTCTAGAAAACCTATAAATTCACGACTCGAAAGAGGGAGCAATTCTTCAGAATGATCTGTATAGATTCCTCCATCATCCACTAAAAATACTACATTGAGTTCTTTAGCGACATGTTTTTTTAATCCTCTGCTTTTAATAGCTATAACATCTTGGGCCTGATCCTTTGAAATTGAACATAAATCCAAGCGAGGAAACCAACAGTCTGCTTCTTCGTAGAGAGATGATTTGTCATTGTAATGACCAAATTTTTGATTGCTCTTTTGTATGTAAATATCAATCAATCCATTCTGAGTATTGGCATCATGGTAATTAACTAGAAGATTTGAAAAAGTATTTTGCTGTGAATGAAGAGGTGCTATCGCTATTGCTGACCAGTCAGCTCCTCCTCTTCGTTCTGGAAGATAAACAATATCTTTACTTAAAAAATGACCATCACCCGAATTGATCAATACAAGATCACTCTTGGCCCGTTGAGGCCCTCCGGAAGATCCTAGGGCCATGTGAAGCTTTCCACTATGATCTTTAAATTTACTACCAGAAAGAACCTGAAAGAAGTTTTGGGTAATGATTTCTGGAAGGCGGTTATTGGCCGCAGTTAACTTTTTGCCATTATCATTTTTAAAATAAAGAGGAGAGTTATTACTTAGGTTGCAAATAAAAAGTTCTGCAAATCCATCATTGTCCCAGTCCCCTGAGAATCCACCGAAATTAAATGATTCTGGGTAATCAAAAAAAGTTGGATCATAAATAAACTGTTGTCCATTATTTTTAAAATATCTTAACTTGCCCCCTGGAAAAGGAGGTAGATCGTAACCGTGATCAAAGACAATTAAATCTTTTTTATCCAAATTGCTAAAATAATCCTGCAATACATTTCTCGCATGAATAAATCCTTCTTTATAATTGAAAAAATCTGGAATGATTTGATTTTCAAAAAATGTCCAAGAGGGATTTAATTTATTTTCAAGAGGCATTGGAAGAGTTGTTAATAATGCAAGAGGAGAGGATTGATCTCCTAGTGAAACAGGAAGTAAGTCATGGAAGGATGTCGAAGGTAAATTAAGCGAATGGTGATATATCTGAAATAATTTTGTTTCTTTTACAAATTCAGAGTTTGTATGTTTTAAAAAATTATGTTCGCTCAATTTTCAATGCTCTGTTGAGTGGATAGTTAGGATTTAAATGGGGACACATCTTACAGAATGAAAATTCAAGATTATTGAGATGAAAATTGGTTTCATGAATTTTTATAAATTTATCACGCCAACTATAATAGGAATGAGAATGCCAAATTTCATCAAGCGAATTCTCGTTAATATTTCCCATAACAAAAGGAGAAGAGCAACAGGCCATAACATTGCCATCAGTCTCTATGCGAAGATAGGCATACCCAATTAAGCATGGCATGTGTTGGTATGGGTCTGTCAAATTTGTTCTCCCTTAAAATAATTTAATGAATCATGGATTAGTTCAACACCAAGTTGTTTTGCCAATAAAATAGCAGTCTGCAATGTCTCTTGATAAGCCTTTTTTTCGGTTGATGGGATTTCATATTGTTTATGAATTTCAGAGTGAACCTCGAGAGGCTTTAGCCAAACTCGAGCATTATACTTATGCCCCAATGAAACCATTTCGCTCATATCTTGGTAGTTATGTTTATTAATAACGTGGAGTAATGTTAGATCAGCACCAAAGCCTTCTTTGTTTTTTAAATCAGAAAGATGAGCAACATTTTTTAGAACATGATCAAATACATGTTCACCTTGCCTCGGTCTAATAATTGAATAGGTAGTGCGATTTCCGGCCGACAGGTTCACATAGAGATGCATGCCATATTGAGGTTTTGAAAAGGTATGGAGCGTTTCAAGTTGATCAGGTGTTATGCAATCAAGATTAGTAAGAATCTCTACCCTGATTCCCTTTTTACGGAAACCACAGACTATTTCGAGCCAATTGGGGTGAGTAAGAGGATCACCCGCTCCACCAAATTGAACTTCTGTTATCGTTTCTGGCAATTGAGAGAGAATTTTTTTGGCGATTTCTAATGGCATTTGCCTGTTCATAAATTCTATCGATGCAGGAGGGAGTCTTCCGCCATTCTCTTCTTTTACGCGATCTAAAAACTCAGGGCCCCATACACCACAAAAAACGCAGGAGTGAGTGCACTTGTTAGATAAGTCGATATGCACCATGCGCATACCTGAAAATGTATTAAATGTTTTGATGTTCCATTCTTCTAAGAATGCGTTTGAAAAAGAAAAATAGATTTTTTCTTTAAGGCCACGCAAGCGTAAATATTCAAAAACTTTTTGGATCTGGTAGATCTTACTTTTAGTTGGTGGACCGCTGATTGAAATAAAAAGAAATGGTAATTTAAATTCTTCAAATAATTTGCAAATGGTTGGACCAACCTGAACATCGTTTTCAGCAAAAGCAATTTCAGGAATAAGTTTTACATTTGAAGGAGTTAACTTAGTTAACTTCTCAAATTGCTCAATAGTTTCGTGGTAACAATCATTAAAAAATGTCGAATTCCCTCGAGAGAATTGCTTATAAGGGCCAATCACCAATTTAACTCCGATCATGCTTGGTAAACATTGATCATTTGAAGTTAAAAAAGCCCCCAAATCGTCAGCAGATTCTAATGAAGCAAAAACGTGAGTCGTTATATTATTCAATATTGATAGTGCGTTTTTAATAAGGTTTTTGTTCGTTATGACAGAATTCTTCGGAAGAGAAAAATAGACGAATTCATTTTCTTGAATGAGCGAAAGAGGAGCATTAATAAAATCTTTAAGTTCAATGTTGCGCAATGAGGGCACCTTCATTTGTGATTTATACACAAAGTATATAATAAACAAGTTTTTAAAGTACAGTATGAAGGATTAGAAATATTCAAGACAAGAAACATGGGTTGTTATAGGATTTATAGATGCAGAGTCATGATAGAAAAGATCCAAGAAATAAAGCTTTTATGATGGAAAATCCGAGAGATTTTGCATTGGAAGTAATGCTAAACAATGATTTTAAGTCTGTTCAAGAATTATCTGCCTATTTAAAAAAGCTCCCTTACTGTGTGGCCCCATGGCTGCACTCCCATCTAAATCCTGCAGGTGAAAGAAAACTCTGCTGCGTGGCCCGCCCTTCAGGAATTGATTACGCAATGCCTTTTGATGAATATTGGAACTCAGAATATCTCCAAAAAGTAAGAGAGAAAATGCTTCAACAGGATCCGCCTGAAGAATGCACAAAATGCATCTATCATAACGGAACTGGCCCACAGCGAACAATGTATCTGCACTTGTTGCTCCATCTTCCAAAGTTATCGGAGATGGAATGGAAACCTGTTACCGATCGAAAACCAGTCTCGATTGATTATCGGATCAATAGGAGCTGTAATTTTACGTGCAGAATGTGCACCTCAACTGCATCAAGTGCGATTGAAAAACTTGAACAAGAGGCCAGTGCAAGTTTTTCCAGTAATCTCATTACGAAAGAAATGTTTTTATCGTTAAAAAATGAAATTTTTGAAGTCATTCATTCAGGCCAGGTTGTAGATATAAATTTTGCAGATGGAGAACCATTTATTTCACCACTACACTGGGAGATGCTAGATTTTTTAGTTGCTAATAATTTATCTAAAAAAGTTATCTTGAGATATAGCTCTAATATCTCGACGTTAAATTACAAAGGAATTTTTATTCCTCAATATTTAAAAGAAAATTTTTCAAAAGTTTTTGTTTCAATGAGCATTGACGGAGTGGAGAAAACTGCAGAATTCGTTAGAGATGGCCTGCGATGGGATGAATGGTTTCGAAACTATCAGCTGTTAAAAGAGCATTTAGGAGAGAAATCAATTCGTTTTAATATCACGGTAACTATCCCCGTACTTTTAGATATTGTAAACATGTCGAGTTTTTTAGACAAAGAGAAAATTGATTTCTCAATATCGTCATCATACGCAGAAGGAAATGAACTGCTACTTTCTCCCTTGGCCTTAGATCGTGAAACCTTGAAGGACATAGTCACTACGAGATTAATCCATGTCGAAAATAAAGACATTCGCCAGTATCTAGAAAATTTACTAGAGCATAAAGACTTAGTACCACTTGATAATTTGAAAGAAAACTTTGTCGCAATAAGAACCTATTATATTAAAATTGATTCAACGAAAAAGCGCTCTAGCACAATTGAATATTTTTCAAATCAAGTAGAATTAAGAAAGTGGTGGGATTTAATTTGTCCAAAAAATCTTCAGGCGACTAAGCCAAAAGAGATCAGTGCGATAGCGAAGATTTCAGAATATGTTCCTAATGAATTGGGAAGACTCGCTTACATTGCCTCATTTATGATGCTGAAAAGTTATATCAAATTAAAATATGGCAATAGAGTAACGTTATGGTATCGCAATAGCTTGAGACAGAATTTTTTCAAGTTTGGCAAATCTGATATTGATGTCAGTGTTGAATTTAAAAATAATAAAGACGTTGGAAAAATTAACAACGAAATTAATGAGATCTTATTAAGCTTTCCTTTAATTAAAGAAGTTAATGTTTATTATCCATATACATTAAGTGAAATCTCTCTGTTAAATCAATTTGAATTAATGAGAGACAAGATTCTTTTGAGCAAGCTTCCAAGATCTTCAGTGTCGACAACTGTTGAAGCTCAACGATTTACTTTTTTATTGCGGATGCTTTTTGCTAATAAAGCAATATGTGCAAATGGAATCCATGGTAGAGACTTAATAAAATGGAAAAACTATTTAGCGCACTGTGGATGTGAAGAGATATCAGAATCACTCGAGGGCAATGTAAGTTTTTCCGAGCTGCTTGAATTAATTTTAAAGAATTTTTCACTGGATATAAAAAAATATTCTAAATCGATTGAGCAAGTTTTATTTTACATTGCTAATAAAATTGAAATTCATGTTCTGTACTCAGATTTAAAATTTAAAAATGAAATGCTGTCATTGTTCCCTTATTTATTTTGTAGCCTAGATGTTTCACTAGTAGATGTCTCGAATTTTAATGAAGATGTTTTTATTGAACAAATATCTTGGGAGATGATGTCGGTAATGTCTCAATTAAAAGGCGACGGGCAAGACTATTTATCCATTGAGCATTTAAAAAATTTAGAGAGATGTCTGAAAAATGCAAATCTCGAAAACTCAAAAAATATTGAAACAAGAGAGAAACTATTATTAACATTTAAATCGGCGTTAGATTTTTTAGAAGGCGTTTTGAATGAACAAAGAACTTAGTTTGCTGGAATATAAAAAAAGAATAATCGATCCAATTGGCCCAAGTTTCTGTGCAGCTAAGTGGCTTAATGCAACTATTTGGCTTGGCTCAGGAAGAACTTCCAGTTGCCACCACCCACCTTCACATAGCATTAACGTAGAGGAAATAAAAAATAATCCTTCGGCCATTCATAATACTCTTGTTAAAAAGGTTATTCGCAAACAAATGCTCGATGGAATACGGCCAAAAGAGTGCGAATATTGTTGGAAGATGGAAGATCTCAGCGAAGAGATAATATCAGATCGCGTTTTTAAAACGATCATTTATTCAGATAATAAAATAAACGAAATTGCGAATCTAGACTGGAAAGAAAATGTTAATTTGGAGACCCTCGAATTAGCTTTTAATCGCGTGTGTAATTTAGCATGTTCATACTGTGGTCCAACCTATTCAACAAAGTGGGGAAGCGACATAAAAGAACATGGGCCATACCTTGGACTCAAGGGAGATTGCAATGGTGAATTTTCTAACGATGGCTCTTCAAGAGATCTTTTCCTCAATAAGGATGAAAACCCATACATTAAGGCCTTCTGGGAATGGTGGCCAACTTTAAGCAAGACTCTTATAGAATTAAGAATCTCTGGTGGCGAGCCACTGATGTCTGATGAGATCTGGAAGCTTATGGATAAGTTTATCGATGATGACTTAAAAATTAGATTTGCGATCAATACTAACTTATGTGCAAAGGATGAGATAATTGAAAAATTTATTTCAAAGAGTAAGCAAATTAATAATTTAGTTGTCTATACGTCGTGTGAAGCCGTCGGGAAACAAGCTGAATATATTCGAGATGGCCTTGAGTATGATCGATTTATTAATAATTGTGAGAAAGTGATTGAGACTGCAAATGTCTCAAGCTTTAACGTTATGATGACAATAAATTCATTATGCTTGTTTTCGGTAATAGAATTATTGGATACAATCTTAGAATGGAAAAGAAGATTTAAGGGTAAGAATATAGGCTTTAGTGTCAATCCTCTTCGTTTTCCAAGTTTTATGTCTGCAGTTGTTCTTCCTGAAGCTTTAAAAAAAGACAGGGCAAAAGCATTGCTTGATTGGAAAAATAAAAATTTAAATAATTCGCTTCTTACCAGTTGGGAGATTGCTAGCTTGGATAGATTAATTGAGTATTTAAACAATGAACAAAGCGCGCACTCTGAAGCAAGTGTACGCGAAATTCAATTGAACGATTTTAAATTATTTTATTCTCAATATGATCAAAGAAGAGGAAAAAATTTCAGAGAAACATTTCCCAAAGAATTGGTTGATTGGTTTGATTCAATCGTTGAGATTAAAGAATGATGCAAAAATTTAGATTAATCTTTGTTCTTGCTTATTACCATATGCGCGCTCGCTATAGAAAGACGTGGGCGGGATTTATCTGGGTAATTGCAAGCCCAATCATTACATTCATTGTTCAAGCATTCATCTTTAAAGCGATATTAAAAATTAATATTGAACAATATCCATTTTTTTTATTAACAGGATTGATGCCTTGGTTTTTTATTAGCCAAAGTTTGAATTCAACAACAAGCTGCTTTGTCCATGCCAGAGAAATGCTCTTAGGTGTGAAACTTCATCCCGCAGTAATCGCCGGGACCCAGGTGGTGGATCAATTCTTTAATTTCCTGGTCGCTTTTTTTATTATTTTAACAGCACTTTTTTTGGCTGGATCATTAGACTTGAGCGCCATGAAAATTCTTTTGATTATCCCCAGTGTCGCTATACTTCTGGCCTTTGTTTTTGCCAGTGTTCTCCTGCTTTCTTTTTGGCATGTCTTTTACCGTGATATTCAATTTATTGTTCAGTTTGTAGTGAATTTAACTTTTTTCATCACTCCAATTTTCTACTCTAGAGATTTTATTTCAGAGAAATATCGTTGGATTGTTGTTGTGAATCCATTTGCTCCATTTATTAAAATTTTTCAGGATTCTCTCTATAGTTTAAATTTAAGAAGTTGGTTGATTAATTTTTCAGAATCAATCTTTATAGTAATTATGATCATGGCACTTGTAGTGATAAGTTTTAAAAACAAACTGAGAGATTTTTATATCAATGTCTAATAAATTAGTTTTAGAAGTACAAAATTTTTCTGTCTCGTACGCGCAAAATCACTATCGCTCACGTGAGGTTAGGGACATCTTTGTTCGTTTCTTAACGGCTCCTTTGAATCTATTGAAAAAAGAGAAGGACAGGCTTTTGGTTTTAGATGATATTTCATTTAAAGTGCATCAAGGTGATGTGATTGGAATATTAGGTGTTAATGGTGTTGGGAAAACTTCTTTGTGCCGATATTTAGCAGGGATTATAAATTCTGATGAAATCAAATTTGCTGCTAATAACGTGTGTTCCATATTTGATACAAATATCTCAATTTATCCAGATCTGACAGGTAGAGAGAATGCTTTAGTTTTAACTGAATTGCTCTATCCAAACTGCTCTGATAGCGAAAGAAAGTTGATTCTAGAGGAAGCAATTGCCTTTAGCGAACTCAATGAATTTATAGATTCTCCGATCAATATTTATAGTAAAGGGATGAAAGCGCGGCTGTATCTGTCTCTAGTAACAGCTCAAAAAGCAGACTTGGTAATACTAGATGAGATATTTGGCGGAACTGATGTTTTCTTCACTGAAAAATTTAAAAAACGAATTAAAAAATTTATGGATGATAGTGGAGCTGTCGTCATGGTCAGCCACAACGTGGAAGAAATTAATCAATATTGTAATAGAATTATTATTTTGTCTGAGAAAAAAATTGTTTTTGATGGAAGCCTATCGGATGGTATAAAAAAATATCTTTCAATGCGCCAGTAGTTTGGGGTAAAATTTATTTACGTCTTTATTGATGTTTATTAAGATAATCAAAGCACAAAGAGGAAATTATATGGAATTTACATTTGAAAATGGCATACAAATATCTTCAGAAGTTGTTAGCCGCGCTAGCAACGACGGAACAGTAATTGTAATGAAAATGACTGATGATGACTTCTTTTATAAAATTAACGGCGTTGCCGCTGAGATGTGGTTAAAATTTTCCGATAAAAAATCTAATCTTGGAGAAGTTATAGACGAGCTTGCAAATGACTATAACTTACCTAAAGAAAAAATTAGAAGCGATGCTCAAGCCTTCTTAAATAAGGCGCTTGAGTTAAAGCTTATTCAATTAATTTGATATTTTTGAGAGACTGAAAATCTCTTGCTTGATGACGACGCCATTTTTATTCACATAAGAAGTTTTTCGAATAACTTCTTCACCAATATCCTTAGAAGCTTCAGTGTAAGTTCTCGTAGCGATGTTATCACCAATAGAACTTGAATCATGAAATTCTACTTTCGTATTTATTAAAAGCTTATCTCCATTTATTAAAACTTTAAAATAGATGCTGGAGTTTTGGTCAGTTGAGCGCAGGTGGTAATTTCCATCAAGTGGCAGATTAAATGAAAGGCTTGGATCAATGAATGATAGGCTCTCACAACCAACTTGCTGAATTCTTGTTATGTTTCCATTTTCACTTGCTCTAAATGTCCCTGTAAAATCAGTACATGCAAAGCTTAGTTTTGAAGCAAAAATGATTGTCAGGATAATTAATTTTTTCATCATATAATCCTTAGTTCTAACTTAAAGATAGATGTATTATTGCAGATAAAAATTATATTATGTGGATAAAGGGTAAAGTTTATAGGGTGTTTAAAGCTTAGACACTTATGTAACATGATGATTTTAGAGGCTTTTTGTGGGTGATATATCAACGAAATATTTTGTAGGAGTTGAGATTGAAATCAATCATCACTGCAATTTGGCCTGTCACTATTGTCCGAATGTAAATTCAAAAAGAAATGAAGAAGGTGAGATGAGTATGGAGCTCTTCTCAAAAATTATTCAGCAATTGGCCGATATAAAATACGAAGGGCGAATTTGTTATCACTTTTACAATGAACCTCTACTTCATCCCAAGCTAGAGGATTTTGTATCGTTCAGCAAAAAAATATTGCCGAAATCTCGCTCAGAGATTTTTACCAATGGAATGTTTCTCACATTAGATAAATACAAAGAACTCATAAAGGCCGGAGTTGATAAATTTGTAGTGACTAAACATCAAGGTCTAAAAAAAATTGCATTCGACGACACGTTTATTAATCTAAGTGAAGAAGAAAAGAAAAATATAAAATTCATGGATTATAGTGAACTCATCTACACGAATCGTGGAGGATTAGTTGATTATGGAAGGCCTTTAGAGAAAGGTCCATTGAATAGACTATGTCTTATTCCCACAGTGAGTGCTGTCATAACAGTTAAAGGAAATGTTCTGACTTGCTACGAAGACTATAACCAAAAAAATATCATGGGCAATATCAACGAAGAGCACATAAGGGATAATATGGCTCAAAGAAGAGTATGTTCAATTTAGGAATGATCTCAAAAAGGGTCTAAGAAGCAAGTATGAGGTCTGCAAAACCTGCAATAATATGCAGGTTATTTAGACTTCAATTTAGCAATTTCGTTTTCAAGTCGATCAATTCTTTCATTAGAAGTGATAAGAAGTTCGCTTAATTCTTTCACCGCTTGAATAGCAATTGTGCTTAATTGGCTATAATTAACCATTAGGTGGCCATCATTATCTTTTTTAACTAATTCAGGGAAATTTGATTGGATATCTTGAGCGATAACTCCGACTTGTTTATTTGTTGGGAAGCCTTTGCTCGCAAATTCGTTAGTTTTATAGTCATAAGAGATACATCTGATGTTCATCAGTGCAGGAAGAACATTTTCTAGTGAATTGATATTTTCTTTGAAGACAACATCAGAACCCGCGAAAACATCTAGGTAAAGACTTTCATTTAGAATTTCATCTTCGATTTTTTCAAGGCTATATTCTTGAATGCCGCCAAAATTGTATTCTTTTTTTGGAGCCTTGTTTTCGTTACCTGAATTTGAATTCGATGAATCTTGCATGATTATTCCCCTAAAGTGATGTTATCATTATATAATGTTCTTAAAAATGTTTCAATAAAAACTACTGAGACGCGGCCCATGTATATAACTGACCAAAATGATTTCAAGGCCCTAGAGAAGATTATCCTGGAGAAACGCTATTTCAGGAACAGGGGCAAAGGCGTTGAGACCGAATGTTCCCGTTTTGAAAGGGATTTCGCTCAAAAAATGGGCACTGATTACTCATTGCTGGTAACGAGTGGAACAAACGCATTGGTTTGCGCCCTGATTTCTGTGGGGGTTGGTGCCGGTGATGAAGTCATAATTCCAAGTTATACATTTTTTGCGACCGCAGCAGCTGTTGTAAATGTCGGGGCAACTCCGGTGATTGCCAATATTGATCACACCCTCACTATTGATCCGAATGAAATCTTGAGACTGATTTCAAAGAAAACAAAGGCCATTATTGCGGTTCACATGGATGGGCAACCTTGCAAAATGGATATCATTCAAAAGATCGCTGTGGATAATAACTTATTTCTAATTGAAGATGTTGCTCAGGCCGCGGGGGGAATGTTTAAGGGAAAACGTTTGGGAAGTATCGGCGATGTTGGATGCTTTTCTTTTAACGTCGATAAAATAATTTCAGCCGGTGAGGGGGGTGCTATTACCACAAGTAATAGAACATATTTTGAAAAATCATTATGTGTGCAGGATGCTTGTTGTTCATTCGGGGCTACACATAAAGAAGCGTTCACGACCATAAGTCCATTTATTGGACAATCAATGCGTGTTTCAGAAATCACAGGCGCACTGATGAATGTTCAGCTTTCTAGGCTAGACTTAATTTTAAGCAGATTAAGAGAACGAAAAAAAATTCTTCGAGAATGTTTTTTGAAAGCTCAAATGCCTATGGTTATTTCAAATGATGAAGATGGGGATTGTGGAACGACTGTACTGCTGACATTTAAAACAGTAGAAGAAACAAATCAATTATTAAAAAAAATAAATAGTGATCAGTTGATCGCAATTCCAATAATGGCAAAGCCTGCGCATACCTGTTGGCAATGGATGCATTTATTGGCAGAAGTTAGACCAAAAGAATTGTATAGGAAAAGTTTATTTCTAAATTCAATCGATATCGTCTCCAGAACTGTAAAAATCGATGTGCCTTTTGAAATGAATCTGGATGAAGTTGAAGCTTATGGCATGAACATTATCCAAAAAATAAAGTCATAAATATGGATACAGCAATCAAGACATTTATTGGAATTGGAAAAACAAAATTCAATTCGTCAGTATGCCTGCTTCCAGAAGATCCAAGGAATGTTCAAGTTTGGTTAACAGAGAGATCCTCTCGAAAAAAAGCTTCGGGAGAATGGCCTTTTTATGGCGTAAAAGCAGTCGATCATTTCGTCAAAGAAAACAATCTGCAAAATCTGGTGGCCATTGCTGAAAATCGAGATGTTCAATTACCAGAATTGTTTGAAGAATATCTCAATAATAAATTTCCTTTTTATGAATACCTAAAAAAACATAATCTTCAAAAATACTCAAAAAAATTTAATCAATTATTAACAACGGAAAATCACCATGAGGCCCATGCATATGCAGCACTGGCCATGTCGCCTTTTGAGAAATCGATCATAGTTGTAATCGATGGTGCCGGTAATCAGATTGATGATGGAAGCGGATTGTATGAAGAATGCAGTGTCTATCTTCAAGAAGCGGGGAGGTTAAAGTTAGTCTTTAAAAGAGGAGCAAATTTTTTTAAGTCACAAAAAATCCCAGGACAAACTTTTTCAAACGGAGTGGGGGGGCTCTATGAAAAGATGTCGGAATTTATCTTTAAGAGTTCCACTTCCTCCGGAAAAGTAATGGGACTAGCTCCTTTTGGTACGGCGACACAGATAGAAGATCGAATACGTTTTCAAGAAAATCTAAACTGGGAAAATGCATTTTCAGGCATTACCAAAAAAGAGTGGGAAGAATCTAAAAATTATAAACTGTTTTGCGATCTCGCAGCTTCCGTACAATGTGAATTGGAGAAAGATGTAAACAATCTCCTTGTTGATCTGAGAAAAAAATATCCAGGTTTTTCAAATTTAATCCTAACAGGCGGATGTGCTCTCAATTGTACAAATAATGCAAAAATAAAAGAAACAAAGCTATTTGAAAAAATATATGTGCTGCCATTTCCTGGTGATGAGTCCATCAGTTTTGGATTGGCCAATTTACTTCGTTTAAAGAACAATCCAGAGAGGTGGAGTTTAACTCCTTTTGAAATACAAACAGCTTACTTGGGACCTGTAGATTCTGTTAAAAATGTCGATTGGCTTCTTGAGAAATTTAAAGAGAAAGGAATTCATTTTCATTATAGCGAAAACATACTGTCCGAAGCTGTTAATGATTTAATCGATGGAAAGGTTATTGGCTGGTTTCAAGGAAGAAGTGAGGCTGGCCCTCGCGCATTGGGAAATCGTAGTATTTTAGCTAGACCAGATAGACCAGGGCTTAAGAATTATTTAAATGCGAATATAAAGTTTCGAGAATCATTCAGACCTTATGGGTGTTCAATAATTCACGAGTATGGGGATGAATATTTTGAAGTGGAAAAAGGGTTTGATAATCCATTTATGTCTTTTGCGGTAAAGATCAAAGCACAATATAAAGATCTACTAAAAGAAGTTTCACATATAGATGGAACATCAAGAATGCAAACCGTTCGCTCTACTCAAAATAAAATGTTTTACGACTTGATTAAAATGTTTGGAGAAAAGACTAATGTATTTTGTCTTTTGAATACGAGCTTAAATGTTATGGGGGAACCCGTTGTGGAAACCGTAGACGATGCAATTTCTTTGTTTGAAAATACTCCAATTGATTCGATGTATATCGGCAATTTTAAATTAGTTCGCCATTAATCTCTTTAATTCTTCAAAAAAAGCCTGACCTTTAGTTGAAAGAGCAAAGTTTGAAAAACTTTTATCTCTGAGAAGTGCTATTTCAGATCCCCATCTTTTAAGGTTCTTTGAATAAATGTCTTCCAAGTAATGCTTGTTAATTTTTCTTGCTGGGATGATATCTAGAGATAGGCCTCTAGTGTTTGGAGATAAAAAGTTGTGAGCGATAATAATTTGAGAAAAGATTTTTGCCTTATTAGAGCATATAGATATTTTATCATGAGAGCTGGAAATTAATTCTACAGGATAATGTCTTATGTTTGATCCATCAACGTCAACGAATCCTCCCCAGTAAGGCAATAGCATTGGATAACCAAGTTCTTCAAGTTGAGCAGCAGATACAGAAAAATCTTCACTGATTAAATTAGAAGAAGATATAAAAATTCCATTTTCAGGTAAACGTCCAAGCCACTCTGATTCATCGAGATTATTTATAATTTCAGGTTTGTCGCCAACCCATGGGAGTTTTGCAATTAGATCAAAAATTTTATTTCGATAGTCTGTAAAGGGGCATCCGATAATTTCTTTATGGTAAATATTATCGAAGTCCCCCATTAGCTGGAGTTTTATTTCCGAGGAGTAGAAAAGTTGAAGATAAAATACTGTGAAAATTAAAAATTCAATATTTTTTTGAGGTGAAAGTCTTCCCGCATAGATCAATGTTGTTTTGGAATTCAGGTTGAATTCTCTTAGGTTTTTGGAAGGAGGAAAAAGAGACTTTCGATTTAATAAACCGACGACTTCTTCATCAAAACCAAATTGATTAAGCAAACATTGTCTGGATTTAGTTGAAAGGCAAAAGAAGTTGAAGTCATTATTGGGCCAAAACTCAGGTTGGAAAATTCGTTCAAAAAAACTTCCCATAATGAGAACATCAAGCTCATTTGTGTTTTCAGTTTGATCCTTAATGTTCCAGTCTGGCACCCATAGCTCTAGATTGCGCAACATCTTAAATCGCGTCTCTAGAATGGTCATGCTTTTATAACTGACTTCCAATGTTCTCATATTGTATATTTATACAATGAAAAAAATAAAAAGGATTGCAATAGTAACCACTCGGCAAAATTATAAGTGGACTAGTATGCAAGAAGTGTTGCCTGGTATTGAAAAATGCTGGGAAACCGCCTCTGATGATTTGGGAATTGAGCATCGGATTATTAATGTCGATGTTGAGCCGTTACGCGAATACGTAAAATTCATTCTTCAATGCGATATGTTCATCATAATAGCTTTTAATGAAACTATTTCTCGATTTATGAAAGAAGTAAGGACGACTTTAAATATCCCTGCTCCCTTCGTCCTTCATTTATATGGGCATGCAACTTTGGGACTATGGCCCCAATATCGTTTTGGCGCACTAGATATAATGAACAGTGGCGATATTTTTATTGGTACCTGCCCAGGTGATATTAAGTGTATGCAACTGACGTGCTTGAATGCTCGCACATATGACATCCCTTATCCCCATTTTCCTTTGGATTTGCCAAGCACAAAGGGGAATAAGGTTTTTGCTTACGTAGGAAGAATTTCCGATCAAAAAAATGTCGATCTCCTGATTGAAGCCTACGCCCTTTTAAAAGAAAGAATAAAAAATATTCCGAAGTTAATTATTTACGGCAAAGAGGATCATTTCGGCAGCCCGAATATGGGAATTGCTTCAACGAATTGCCTAGAGGACTTAAAAGTTTTAGCTGATAGCTTAGGGGTTAGCGACGATGTTGTTTTCAGGGGATTTGTTTCTCGTGAAGCGATCTATTCGGAACTAGGAAAAAATCATATCTTTTTATCGGCAAGCACTCATTCCGATGAAAACTTTGGCATGGCACTCTTGAGATCTCTTGCTTTTGGAGGTGCTGCCGTTGTTTCTAATTGGGGGGGGCACCAGGTTTTTAAAGCTCAATGCCCAGAGAGAGTCTGGACGGTTGCCATAGAATTTAGGAACTCCCACCCAAGACCCATCGTTTCTGATTTTGCTATCGCCATGGAGAAAGCTCTTGATTTTGTAGAGAAAAACAAAATTGAAGCCGAGCTTCCGTCATATTTCTCATCAAATAGTGTTACATTAAGCTTTAAGGAAATCATTAAACGAGCAAGTTATAATGATGCTCCATTAATAATAACTGACACTGCTCAAAAAATGTTTCAGCAGCAGAAATTTTTTGAAAGTCAGGGTGATATACAAAGAGTTTTTTATTCTTATAGTGACCCTTTTGCTCAATTATTTCTAAAAGCTTACCTTTAAACTTTATCTAGTAAAAACATTGCACAAAAGGCAGAGATTAAATATTATTAAGTGAGTTGATTATTTTTCCCTGGAGTTAAAATGAACTATGTAATTATATCATTTTTAATTAATCTATTTTTTAACCAAAGTGTATTTGCACTTGATTATTGTGAGAAGCTCCTATTAGAGAAAAATTCTGCTGCATCTAAATGTAAGAATATCGCTGATCAGAAAGCTAGAACAGATTGTGGTTTAGAAATTGTCGAAAAATCACTGCAACAGTGTATTACAATCGCTAAAGCAGAAGAAAGAAATAATTGCATTGTTGAGCAAACAAAAAAATTGAATTCGGAATGGCCACCAGAATGTATACAAAAATACAAAATGGAATTGACTAAAAGAGTTGAGTCTAAAGAAAAAGAAAAATTTGGAAAATCTAGCTACGAAGCAAATGCAGAAAGACAGAAAGCGTTTAAGGAAAATCAGCTCAAGGTAAAAAAAGCTGAAAAGCAGATACCATAATATTGCTTTGATAAGGGAAGACCCTATAAGATGTTATTAATTTTTATATCTTTAGTTTTCTTCATCATCTTATCAACTTTCATTTTTAATTTAAAAAAACAAAATTTAAAATTTTTGCTAATTACCATTTACAGCTGCACCATTTATTATTTGATAAGTGGAAAGTGGCTGCTTTTATTTGCTTTATTATCCACGATTACATTCATCGCTGGCGCAAATGCAGAAAAATCTCAAAAAAGATTTATCGCCGGACTCACAATATTAGTAACTACAATTGTAATACTTAAAATTTATTACCCGCTTTATTTAAATGTGGGTAATTTTAATTTGGATTTAGGTAAGCGGAGTGTTTTAAATGTTGCGCTTCCCATCGGTTTTTCAATTTACGTTTTGCAGTCTATCTCGTATTTGCTTGATGTTCGAAAGGGGAAAATCAAAGCGATAGACAATGCCTTTTGTTTTTTTGCGCTAAGTTCATATTTTCCGCAGTTACTTGGCGGCCCGGTTTCACACTATAGAGATCTCGCAAAAAAATTTACAGCTTCGAAAAATTTTGATCCGAACCTTGCAATAGAGGGATTGATTTTAATTGCTTATGGTCTTTTGAAGAAAGTGATGGTCGGCGATCGATTACTGCAAATATTCATTGATATGTTTGAGTTGAAAAATACTGCCAACTTATCTCTAGTTACTATACTTCTAGCTCCTGTGTTTCTTTTTATTGAATACTCTGCCTTAATTGATATCGTGAGAGGGCTTAGCAAAATTTTCAATTTAGATTTGATGGAAAACTACAATTCTCCACTGACTCAACGGCGATTTGATAAAATGTTGATGAACTGGAATCTATCGTTATATCAATGGGGACATGATTATATATACCTTCCTCTTTGCTCCATTTCCTCGACAAAGAAAGATAGAATATTTTGGCTGCTATTGATATTTTTTCTGCTAGGTCTTTGGCTGGGAGGAGCAAAAATATTTTATCTTTCCACAGTCATGTTTATTTTTTTCCTTTTAGAGAGGATGATCGTCAAATTTATTAGAATGATAGATATAAAGATGATTTCTGTTTTTTATAAATTGTTATCTTGGTTCTTTTCCTATATCGGAATTACTGTGATTGGCTTTATTCTCGTTGCTCCCAATTTTCAGTTTGCCCTTTATGTAATCAAAAATTTAGTTTTGAAAAATATAATCTTTTTTGAAACTCAGCATTTTACATACCTGCGAAGTGATATAAAAATGGCCATAATCGCTTCATTGGTATTTGTATTTCTAGAAAACTATAAAAAAAATATTAAAAAAATCATTAATGAGCTTCCCGTTGTTTTCAGGTGGGGCACGCTTTCGATTTCAATAATAATGTTACTTTTATTTTATATTAATAATGCAATGTCATTTTTATTTGTGACAATTTAGATATGTTTAAATATTTCATCCAATTAATTTTAACATTGCTGATAACAATAACAATTTGGACTAAATTGTATTCAATGGTGGATATGCGATTACATCCACAAGATATACCTCGTTGGAAACACAAGTTAGAGATTGTTAACGATCAAAAATTATATTTTGAAACGCTTGTTATGGGGGATTCCTCAACTGATGCGGCCATTGTTCCAAGGTTTGAAGTAGGAAAAAGATTTAATATGAGCCTTGGTGCCGGAACTCCGATTGACGCTTACTTTTATTTCACCAGGTACTTAAAGCATCATGCTGCTCCTAAAAAATTAATCATAGGATTCTCCCCTATAAACCTGATCGGAAGAGATGAATTTTATGATCATGCTCTTATGTTGAATTTTTTTAGTTTTAATGAATTGTTTGAGATTGGAAATGACTTGGACAAGTTGGAATCATTGCATACGAGAGCATATGAAATGCCTGCAATTTTTTTTAATAAGCTAAAGGAGAAAAACCTCATCAGTTATATATATTATTATGAATTAGCATCTATTCAATTATCATTGAGCGAGTACCAATTAAGCTTGCTGGAAAACTTATTTATTCCTCATGTGTATGAAAATAATCTAAAAAGATACAATGATTTTGTCTCAAATCCCAATATGCATATTGAGGTTCCTTCTGCTCCAATCAGCGTTAGGAGTGATCGGGTTCCGAAGAAGTTTATTATGAATACTCTTTATAAAAAATTTATGGAAAGGATTGTTGCTTTGGCAACTTCTCGAGGCATTTCCGTGTATATTATCATGACCCCAGCGAGCAAAGTTTATGAAAGTTTCGTAAAAAGAGATAGCTATGAGGACTTGTTAAATTTCTACAAAAAATTATCAGCGAGTAATTCATTGGTTCATGCCTATCCGAAAGAGTTATTTTATTCTGCAGATTTATTTGAAGACTCACTTCATCTTAAGGAAGAAGGTGCCGTTTTGTTCTCTCAAGTTGTTAATAAATTTATTTCAGAATAACAATTTCGCCATTTTCCATCACGAAATTTACTTTTTTTAACGTACTAATGTTGAGTAATGGGTTCTCTTGCACGGCAATTAAATCGGCAAATGCTCCAGGTTTAACTTCGCCAATCTTATTTTCAATGTTCATAGATAAAGCAGGGTTAATCGTCATAGCTTGAATTATTTCTAGATTATTCATTCCAAAATTTTTTAGCGGATCAATACACGATTTCACTTCTTTTGCTCTGTTGAAATCTTTTGAATCGGAATCAAAATAATAGTCTGGCCCAAAGACGGCTTTGAGTTTTCTGCTAGTGATATATTTGATTAATCGTTTTTGGGAAAGTTCAAGAACTGGATTGTAGTAATTAAATTTTTTTAGTGTGTCAGTTCCAATTACTGTATTCGTAATAAATTTTAAGTGATTATTATCATCAGAAAAACTGGATAAGTGCTCTGCGTTCTCGATACCGTATTTTTTAATCAGCTCATAGGCGTAGGGAGAGGTTGCATGGGATGTAACTTTCTTAAAATATTTTATGCGAGATGAACGTAATAACTCAAATAATTTTTTTCCATCGAAGTCATCAGTCTTTGAGTATCCATCAAGAATAATTTTGATGATATCGACTTCATGATTTTGATAATCTTGGATTAGGCGATTCATGTCTGTATTCTTGTCCACCAAAGTATACTCTTTTTGAACAAGATCTACAGGAGTTCCTTGGGGAAACTGGGCATTTCCTGAGGCCAGTGCTGGACCGCTAATGTATAAGCGAGGATAATTATTATCGTTTTTAATCTCCTGTTTTAAGGATGCATCCAGGAAGTGTCCCGAATTTCCCAGGTCGCAAATAGTGGTAAACCCTTCATGCAGATACTCTGAAAGAAATTTTTTAGCTCGCTTAACTCTAAAAGCATCTGGGAGTTTTGACTCTCTCTCCATCGCTGCAGGAAAAGACTTATCTGAGGATGTTAGAGTTGTGAAGATGTGAGCATGGCAGTTGATTAATCCAGGTAAAATATATGAATCGCTTAAATCGATTAATTTATATTTATTAATTAATTTATCTTGGATCTGATAAATTTTATTATCTTTTATGTAAATAAACTTGTTGAAGTCAATGCTTCCTGATTGAACATTTATTATGCCTTTAGCTTTGATGACATATTCGTTTGCCAATAAGTTTTTCGGAAGAAACAGAATCGTTAATAGAAGAATTATATAAGACATAGGATTAATTATTTAGTGGAATACTAGACCACCATTCATAAAGTTCAGGATGGTTTGTTTTGAATATATTATCAAGTTTACCAAGATCTCCTCGGTGTTTATCGATTGAGTATAAATAGCTCTTGCCTTTAGAAATGCCATCTTCCCAATTATCAAACTGTTCTTGAAATGTTTTTTTTCTTTTTAAGTCACGCAAAGCTTTAATAAATATTTGGGCCTTGGGATGCGTGATTGATTTTTCAGCTGCGTACAAAATAAGATCGTCTAATATGCCATCAAGGTATTTTCGAGGAATCATTAGAGGAGACATGATAACGGTGCTATCGAAAGAATATGTCGTTTTTATAAGGGTATTAATATTCATCTCTACAGACAGATCAATTAAACTCTTTAGAGAAAATAATCCCGGAGAGGTTAAGGTTATATCGAGTGCAATTCCCCAGTTCCCAAATTGCTCTTTCAAGAACAGTCCACTCTTTAAATTTTCAAGCCAATTACTCCAATTTAATCCATCTCTAATGTATTCACCAATGTCATTGGTGCCATCAATAGAAGCAAATAACTCCACATTTTTAAAATGAGGTAGTAATTCATACAAATTGTAATTCTTATATTTTATTTGGCTTAAATTGGTATTGTATCGCACCCACACATTTTTTGAATGACCTGAATCCACAAGATGTTTCATTACTTCCCAATGGACATCCCAGAAAAGAGGTTCTCCTCCTACCCAATATATTTCTTCAATAGACTTATTTTTTACAGCATCCCAAAGTTCTTTTTCAGCGACATCTTTATTAAATTTTTCAATTTTTATTTTATTTTCTTTTAAGGCCCAATGATTTTTTTGGTTTTGATATAATCCGAGCGCTCTATTTTCAGATTCAATCGCAGAACTAGATTGGTCTGCGCACATTCTGCATTTAAAATTGCACAAGTTACTTATTCTGTAATTAAAAGAGATCGGTTTCATTTCAGTATGCCCATCATCTCTTGTGCGGGCAAAAGCTTCATCAATTAAATGAGGAAATAAATGTTTGTTAAAATAATTCCGATAAATATCGATACTTAGTATTTTTTCGTTACACACCTGGCACTGAGAAATTTTTTCGCCTCTCATGAGTTTGCAACGAATTTCTTTCATGTAAGGACTATTCCAAAATTCTTCCAAATTTGTTGGAGAATAGGAATCGTTCTGAGGAGAAAGGTTAATATCTAAACCCTGAGGCGACCAATTTGTTTGCTCGCGACTGGCACAGCACAATCTTCTCTCGCTTTGAGGGGACATGTAGGTATGAACCCAAGGGGCCAGACAAAAAGTTTCGTTTCCTTCTGAAGGTTTAATGCGCATTCTGTTGACCAGGATGAGTTAGTTTATATTTCGAAATAATCTCCACAACTTTATCATAAGCAGATTGAGCAATTAAATCATGTCCTAAATTAGTTGTATGCCCAAAAAATCCTGCAAAATGATCGACAAATAATTCATTATAACTGTGAGTTTTAAGCGAGTTTAGAAAGTTCTCTCGGTTTGAAACAAAGTGGATATTGTCATAAGGTGAGGGAACGATTCTATAATCGGGGCCGTCTTGAAAATAATATTTTAGTATACCAACTTCTACTAATGGGTATTGCATTGCGATCAGGTCAATCTTCTCATCATTGAGAATTTTATGTAATCGCCTGTAGTTTTGTTTGGTGGTTTCAAAGCTGCTTTTGGTGTAACTAATTTTTAGATTATAAGGCAATTTTTGAAATACTTTTTCCCAGTCTTTTGATGTTTTACTTGAACAGAAACCATACATCATCATAATGAAGTCATTTACCTCGCCATTTCTTTGAATATAGTCTTTGGCAAGCTTAAGGCATTCATCTGATTTTCCAAGCGTCTCTAAAACATAACTATGATTTTCAATTGTGGATTCAACCCAAAAATATTTCGCATGGGAAATATTATAGAGATTATAAGAATTAAGGAATTCAGAGGTCGAAGCTCCTGGTTCCGGAAGGAGGGAATTCCCCAGGAAGGCGTAGTATTGAGCTTGTTCAGTGGAAGAAAAGTTAGCTATATTTTCTGCAACTAACTTTTGAGCAAGATCAGAATTTCTATTTTTGAATAGTTTAATGATCCTTGAGGTATTTTTAAAATTTTTGAAATCTTTTAATGGGACACTCGGAGCAGATTTAAATTTAGTATTGTGCTTTAATTTGTTGCTCACTGAATCCCAGGTCCATTTTAGAATTTTTAGCGTAATAAAATTTTTGAATAGGAGATTCTCCTGATCATTTAACCACAAGCTTGAGTCGTTAATTCCCATCATGCTTATAACGATGTGAGGATGGTATTGGTTTATTTGCTTTTGAATCCTAGCGAGAATTAGATTGGTCGTTGTTGCTGGAATAGCTAAATTATAAACGCGAACAGGGTAATTATGCTCATTCAATAATTTTTGCAGCTTAGAAGGCCACGCTTCAATTTGAGTTGAAAATTGGTTGGCAGCGCTTGTGGATTCACCAATTGTGACTATTCGAATCAGATTTTCATCATCTTTCGTAATGAGAGACTCTTTATTTGTGATTTTTAGCCCAAAGCTTATGACTTGAAGCAGAAGTTCGAGTGATATCAATCCAGCTATCAGAGCGGAGAAAATTTTAAGCGCTGGAGAAGTGAGTTTTTTTGGCATAGCTACTATCTTATTATAGTTTTATAATTTTAAACTTATCGAATAAAATAATTTTATTTTATATTCATTTAATTAAAATTAGAGATAATATCATAAAAATGATGATATTTATCATGTTAAAGCAACGAGAATATAATGGCTGACATATTATTGATGAGTATTCCCATATATGAATTTAGACCTTACATCGTTGGCGTCTCCTCTTTGCATACCTACTTAAAAAACAACGGCATTGATAGTGTTTTATGTGATCCTATTTCTCAATTTCATGAGTCGATGAATCGACCTTACGACAATGTGTTATTTAATGATCTACAAACAAGTTCATTAAATTCTGATTCGACTTCAGCCTTAATTACTGATTTTAATAAATACCTAATAAAGTTAGTTAAGGAACATTCACCACGATACATTGGAATGTCTTGTATTATAAATAATCGGGATGTTTGCTTAGCAATTTCGAAGTTAATAAAAAGTCAGTTCCCTGAAGTAAAGATTGTAATAGGTGGCCCTAATTCCAAATACATGAAGCCACATCTTCATAGCTACGATTCAGTAGATTATCTGTATGCAGGAGAAGCGGAATCTGGCTTTGTTGATTTTTTTAACGATGACTTGAGATTGAAATTATTTGGACTGTCTTATAAAAAAGAAAATGCTGAAGTCATCCATAATCTCCAAGCACCTCCAGCTGATTTAAGTAAAATACCAATTGCATATCATGACAAAGCCTTTAAAACTGCATTTCATAGTCAAAATTATGAAACGTATTATCCAGTCGTCTTTAGTCGGGGCTGTCCTTATCACTGTACTTTTTGTGATGGATGGAAAGTTCTGGATGGGTTTAGATATTTCCCTATCGAGCGAGTTGTCGATTTTATCAAGTCATATGAAAATGATGAACGATATATGTTAGTAGAGGATTCAATTCTCAATGGTAACGATATTTGGTTAAAAAATTTTGCTAGAGCGATTGTCGAGAACCAACTAAAGATTACCTGGGGAGGGATGTTTCGCTTTCATCCTAAAATGCTTGAAGAAGGATATTGGGATCTTTTAGGGCAAAGCGGTTTAATCCGATTGAATTTTGGATTAGAAAGTGGATCGCCTAAAATCTTAAAGAACCTAGGTAAGTTTGGAAACATTGAAAAAATGTTCAAGATTTTCGATAAACTTCGTGAGGCAAAGAAAAAATATAATATCAGAGTTTCTGTTATGATTATGATTGGAACTCCGTATGAAGAAGAAGTTGATTTCCAAAAAACGCTTCGTTTTCTTTACTTTAATCGAGATGTCATTGATATGCTCGACTCCTGCGCGGCATTTGTCTTAAACGATGACTTAACCATTCTTCACAATTTAAGAAAAGAAAAAATAGTTGTTGAAAAAACATCTATCAACTGGGCAACTCCATACTCTACTCCCAAGATCAGAATTGATAGAATGAAACGTATTACAAAATTTTTGAAGCAAATTAATCTTCCCGCAAGAATTTTTGATAACGGTCTCTACGATTTACCCGAGGATGATTGGGCAACTTGGGATGGGCCTGTTGAAAGTTTAAAAAATGAAAGCGATGAGACGCCCCCTGCTTGCGCTAACGAATAACTTTTTCACTGTCTAATCTTCAACGCCTCCACTGGGTATTTTTATTGCGATTGATAAATCGCTTTGCTAGCATTTATTTAAATTTATCCGGTGGCAAAGATGAGTGCGACACAAACGCCTTCTACTATTTTTAAAATTGCAAGAGTCCTTATGTTTATCACGGGACTTTTTCCATTTTCAGTTGGTGTTTATCATTATTTTTTCAATATTCTTCATGGACAATTTAATTTTATGGAGCACATCGCTTTTACTAATTTGATTGCGACAGGGCTCACTATTTGTCTGCTTGTGTATTTTGAGCTGGACAAAAAAAAGCTGTGGGTAATTCTCTATCTTCTTTTTATGCTTATTTGGGTTGGGGGCAATGATGCCTATGCTCTTGTGAGAAATTATTTCTACGGGACAGGGGCTTTTCCAATCGCTCTTTTCCCAAGCGCAATAGGATTGGTAGCGCTGGCCTTGCTATCGTGGGAGTTAAGAAGTGAGTAAAAAGAATATTGCCTATATTATTCAGGGAACGCTAATTTTGGCAATTCTGGCAATAGGACTAATTACATATAACTCTGTTGAAAATGATCAACGTTTGCGTGAAAATAAATTTGGCCCAGCTGGTGCCAGTGCCGCGTGTCCGCCAAGTCAAAAAAGAGCTTGCACGCAGGGAGCCTATTCCACTAAGCCTATTAATTGTCCTGTTGTGGCAGATGAGTGTAACTCTCAAAGTAATTTAAAATTCTGTTTCATTTATTCCTGGAAAGAGAATCGACCAACGGGAGATTGTCGTAATTGTGATGGTTCTACCGTAGAGCTTTTTAGTGAACGAGTTTACATGGAGTGCAACAGCGGAAAAGATGCTACTGGCGTATAGCACGACTTGAAACAAATTTTAGCTGCAGGTACTCAATTAATTGGATCAAACTTGGGTATGTTCCACACAAAATAAACAAAGAAAGAATTGGTGCATATTTATTTCGATTGAGTCGAAATAAAGCGTCACAAATTGCCAATAAAACTCCAAATGATATTTGTCCCTTCGTTGTATTCGGAGTCGTTCTCGGATCGGTAATCATATAAAAGACCAAGAGAAAAAAAGAAGGGCCAGTTAGAGGCATAAACACCCAGGTTAGGCTTGTATGCAAGTAATAACTTCTAAGTATTGCAAAAAGAATGAACGATGTTAAATAGGACAGAACGATTGTTGTTTTTTTTGAAATAAAAGTTACAAATATCCCAAGTGTAATTATCAATATCGCCAACCAGGCATGTCCACCCCATCTTCCACTAATGATTGTCATCTTGCTCTCTAAAAATAAAACTCCAATAGTTAATGCCAGGTTGTTTGGATTAAAGATGTGTTTACCATCAATAGCGATAAGGTGCTTGGATGCAATAGCAATAAACGCAAGAAGGGGGTAAACCCAAAGAGAGGGAGAGTCGCACATCAAAAAGATACCAAATGAAGTAATCATTCCACTTGTTGGAAAAAAAGAAAGATTTTTATAAAATTTTAAAAAAAAATAATCCACAAGGATACAAGTAGACATGGTCAACGCGAACTCTTGCCAATTTCTACTAAAGGCGGGAGTTATTAATGCATAGATCGCGTAAGTCGTAAGGAAAATAAAAAGATAAGAACGCGGATCTTGAAAAATTCTTTTCAACATTTAATGCCTCTTCACAATTGGATTGTACTGATTCATTTTTAACGATTTCAAATCAAGAATTTGTTTTTCGCCATCGAGCCAGATAATAGACAACTCAGTAATAGATAGATCTGGCGGAAATGCTAAACGAAAGCGTGGATCATTCTGCGACATAAAACCTTGAATTGGGCGCATTTCCTTAAAACTTTCGGAGCCATCTGATAATTTCCAAAA
The DNA here is from genome assembly GCA_037444575.1 of Bacteriovoracales bacterium. GTDB lineage: Bacteria > Bdellovibrionota > Bacteriovoracia > Bacteriovoracales > Bacteriovoracaceae > Bacteriovorax. The sequence continues at coordinate 385,657 of JBBIME010000004.1, read as the reverse complement.
AACTTTTGCCCCATAAGCAAAACTGTTATTTTTAAAACCAGATAAAGAGAGACCGATCCATTTATAAGGATTTGTAGGGGTAACTTGGTAGACATGAGAAACGTCATTTTGATTGGCGACAATAAGGGAATAAATGCCATCATTGTTGACATCAATATAGGCAATGCCCCTTCCATTTTTTCGATCCAAATCAAAAACAGTTGAGTTGGTTACATCCATGAATGGCTTTTTATCTTTTTGATTTAAAAAGATGCAATCTCTTTGACCGCCATCGAGATCAAAATTGTCTGTGCTTGGCCAATTTTTAATATCGCCCATATACTTTCTGCCAGCGGCATCTAATACGGAAAGATTGTACCAATAACTTTTTTTAGTACCATCGCCAAACAATCCATTTACAACAACGAGATCATCCCAAGAATCATTATTAAGATCAATAAATTGTGATCCCCATGCCCATCCGCAAGAGGAAATATTGCTGTCATGGCCCCGTTCCTGAAATTCATTACTAATTTTGTTATAATCAAAAAGTAAATTGCCATAAACTTTTTCTCTGTGCTGAAAAATGCTGGTGATGAAAGTACTTGAAGTTTTTTGGTGATCTACATCTGAGAAGATGACACCCATATTAGTTCGACTTATGGAAGGTTTATCTACAAGATTGGATTCGTCCTTCCATCCTGTAGTCACAGACTCAAATCGAAGAAGATTATTAATCCCGTAATCAGAAGCAATCCATAGATCTTGATTTCCGTTTTTAAAGATATCCAGAACTCCAATATCAAAGAACCAACCATGTAATTTAGATTTGGGTATTAAATTTGATTTGTCACTAAAGTGGCAGCCGCCGTCGCCCTTCATAAAAAATATCTTGGCATCATTTTTTGAGTCGAGAAAATTATCAGGCAAAATCCCGGGAAGATTTTCTCCTTGGAACATAAAATCATTAGCTAAGTACGAGCCCCAGATGATGTCTAAATTTCCATCTTTGTCGTAATCAAATACATTGGCTGCAAATCCATAAGCAGAACATTTTCCTTTGAGGCCTGATTGAGCGGTGAAATCCTCGAAATATTCCCCCTTGTGATTGATAAGTAATTGGGGGCAATTGGAGAGTACAAAAAGATCCTGGTAACCGTCGTTGTTGCAGTCAAAAGCGACTATCTTGGTCGGCGGATAGGGGAAAGACATTTGATCCATTTTGAACTGATGAGTTTTGTTTTCAAATTGTCCATGTCGATTATTGATAAATAGTGCATGTTCATTTTTTGGGGAAGAGTCATTTAAAAAAACATCTTGAAAACCATCGTTATTAAAGTCTGCGACAGTAACACTTGCGCCGAGAAATTCAAACCATTTGCTAATACGGCTAAAGTTTTTGTGAACAATGTTTTTATGATGGATATGCTTTAGATTTAGCTCTTTGCTTGTTTCCTTTAAGGTGAATCCCAAGGCTTTATCCATTTGTTCGATTTTATGATCTTGTACTACTTTTTGTTTTAAGTTGAACAAACCAAATACAATCAACACAAATAGCGGGCCAAGCCACAATCGCACTTTAGATGTATTCATTTAAAAATTTCCTTCCATATTTTTCTTATGATAAAAAAGCTTGTAAACAAAGTCTATGTAATTAAGTGATCCATTACCCTTGGCATGGGCATAGCGATTGAGTATTCTTATTACAGGTAAGAGGAAATAAATGAATAATAAAGCTGATTCTGAAAGAGTTGTGATTACAGGAATTGGAGTGGTTTCACCCTGCGGTAATTCATTACAGGATCTTCGTGAAAAGGTCTTACTGAAAAAATCTGGCGTTGCATTGGTAGAGATTCCGTATGTTGGAAAAAAGCCGGCAGGCGTCTGTTCCTTTGATGAATTGAAATTTCAAACAAAACGAATGCGCGCAAGAGGAACTCGTGCTGGATCAATTGCAATCTATTGTGCAAATGAAGCAGTATTGGATTCATCTATCGATTGGGAGTCGGTCGATAAAAGTAGAGTTGGGATATTTTTGGGAATTGCCGAACACGGAAATGCCGAGAGTGAAAAAGAGTTAAAAGATTTTTTCACAGTCAATAATCAAAAAATTTCACTATTTTCTCACCAGCATACTTTTAAAACAATTGCGAATTCTCCAGCGGGAGAGGTTTCAGTCAATCTCAAAGTTACTGGACCACATTTCACAATAGGTGGGGCCTGTGCCTCTGGAAACATGGGATTAATTCAGGGAACTCAGCAAATACTTCTGGGTGAAGTGGATTATGCCTTAGCAGGAGGACTTTCGGAGTCAACGGAAGCGTTTGGGACTTTTGCTTCATTTATTTCTCAAGGGGCACTTGCTGATCATGCAGAAGCTGATAAGGCCTGTCGTCCATTAGATATTAATCGAAATGGGTTGGTTGTTTCGGAAGGTGGAGGGGTTTATTTCTTAGAACGACTTTCTTCAGCGAAAAAAAGAAAAGCAAAAATTTATGGTGAAATTTTTAGCTATCATTATAACAGCGATGCAGCTGATTATATACTTCCTTCTCATGAACGCGAAACTGAGTGCATGGGCCTAGCGCTAAAGAAAGCTGGTCTTCTCCCGAGTGATATTGATTTAGTAAACCTTCACGCCACTGGAACTGTTTCTGGTGATATACAAGAATGTATTGCTGTAAGAAGTTTATTTGATAAATCAGAAAAAACTTACATCAATGCAACTAAAGGCTTCTTGGGACATGCAATGGGGGCCGCCAGTGTATTGGAGTTGGCTGCAAATATTCTAAGCTTTGAGGATGGAATTATTCATTCCTCAATTAACGTAGATCAGGTTGATCCAGAATGCGAATTGAAAAATTTTGTCTATCGCGATCACATAGAGAAAAAGGATATAAAACTCATTCTCAAAAATTCTTTTGGAATGATGGGAATAAATACATCATTGATTGTGAAAAAAGTTTCTCTTTAATAATTACGCTTTATTTTTTCGAATGGCTTCGGCCACCTGTTCAATAGTTTGATAGTTCTTAATCTCACTAGGTTCAATATCAATGTGATACTTTTTCTTAACATCCAAGAGGAACCCTAAAAAATCAATTGAATCGAGATGCTCTCTGAGGTTGGTTGTTTGGTCGATCTGTTCAACATTGATGTCATAAGATTCTTTAAGGATAGTCATAAGCTCTTGTTCAATCATAATTTATTTCCCGTTCAGTTTTAATTCAATGTCATTTTTTAATATTGCTGAGAACCGTTTCCCCCCAATTGAGGTGAAATGGATATAATCATAATAATTTTCTTCGTCGTTACCTGGCAACTTCGATTGGTCCCAATTGTAATAATCCAGAAAATAACAAGATGGATATTGTTCGCATTCCGCTTTTGTGTGTGCAATGAAATTTTGGAGTTTTTTCTCTGGTCCTTGAGAGTCAACCCACGATTTAAAAGCATTCATTGGCGGAAGAAACACAATGAATATTTTTGCAGGGGTTTGAGCAAGGAGAGAAAGATCTTTTTTAAAACCCTTGAACAGAACACCTTCAAGCAATACTTTTTTGTAATAATCCTCATAGTTCGCAAACTGCGATTTGCGTTCGCTTAATGTACTCTGTTTGCCGCCAGGAAAGACCAATGGAATAAAACCGTGATGCTGGGAATTTTCAAGTCCAGGATAAGAAATATCAGAAAGGTAAGGGCATGAAGAAAATGAACATTGATATATGTTGAAGATGTTTTTAAAAAATTCTTTTTTCCAGCGTATGGCGAGGTATGGAATTCCCTCATTTAAAAAGCCATCGGCTTGACCAATAAAGTGCTCATTAGAAATGACTTCATCATTAAAGCTTAATGCGCTTACGTTAACAATAAGGACATTGTCTTTGGTTAAAGGTTTTGAGTGATATTTTATTATTGCTTTGTGAAAGCCTTGGATTCCGGAAGCAGGAGTTGCAATATTGATTCCTTCCTGAGGAGAAAGAAGTAACGGGTCTATGGCGCTTTCAGCGATTGAGTCTCCACCAATTATAATTTTAGGATCGGGATAAAGAGAGAAAAGAACTTGGGCCTTTCGATTAAGCGGGCGATATGCGACAGTATAATCACGAAGATAGGTGAAGAAAAAAATATTAATAATGATAAAAATTCCAGCAAGTAAAAATAGCTTACTTAAAATTTTTTTAGCGTCAGAATTTAAAGTAAACATAAGGTCTCGCACCTGAATAAGAAAATAGAATTAAGATTACCATAATAAATGAATATAAACTCCAGCGAAGAATGAAAGGCATTTTCTCATACGTTTTCCAAAAATTTATTCTGGAAAAAATAATTTCTCCCAAAATAACTAAGGGAATAGCTGTGAAGACTATTATGCGATCGCGATAGGGAATTTGACTAATAAGTGGATCTACGTTGAAACTATTCAAAGGGAAAACTCTGCGTAATGCCTCTATCGTAGCACTGACATTGTTAAAATAAAGAAAGAAGCCGCTGAGAACAAATAAATGAAAAGTTCCTATCGTTTTGAGAGGAGTAAGGAACTTGTTTTTTTTACCTTTAACATATTTTCTAAAGAGCATGTTGAGGATAACAAAGAGTCCATTCAGTATTCCCCAAAGAATGAAATTTAATCCTAGACCATGCCAGGCACCTGCAAAAAGGAAAACCGCCGTTGTCGCAATAAGAACGTTGAAAAAAGAAAAATCAAGCTCAATGATTGGCATAAAAACATAATCGTGAAGCCAGCTCATTAAAGAAATATGCCAGCGTCTCCAGAATTCGATTGGAGAGCTTGCTAAAAATGGAAAATTGAAATTGCGCGTGAGTCTTATACCCATCATCAGAGCAATTCCCAAAGCGATTTCGCTATAAGCTGAAAAATCAAAATAATATTGAAAGACCATTGGGTATCCACCAAAGATAATGGTGAATGAGTGATTATGCTTCCAAGCTTTCATGGTGATATCGCTGATGGCCGAGAGTCTATCGGCAAGAACTAATTTTTTGATGAGACCAAAAGCAAAAATCAGGGCCCCTCTGCGGAAATTCTCATAATTAATTTGCTGAGGTTCTTTTAATTGAGGCAGAAGATTTTTTGCTCTCTCAATTGGGCCGGCCATAAGCTGAGGGAAAAAAGAGTGATAGAGAGAAAAATCAAAAAAGTTTTTTTCTGTTTTTAATTCATTTCGTGAAATGTCAACAATGTAGGAAACGGCTTGAAAGGTATAGAAAGAAAGTCCAAGCGGTAAAGAAAAAGATCGGTACGGCATAGAAGGAAAAATATTTTTTAGAAAAGGAAAAAGAGGTTCATAAGCTTTAAAAAAAAACAGCATCCCAAAGTTCAGGACAAGACCTGTAAAGAGCAGAGCTTTTTTGTGGTGACTGCTCGGTAATCGAAGTCCAATAAAATAAGTAACCAGGGTAGAGATAACTAGATAGATGGCGTTCGTCGGTGCATTCCACATATAAAAAACATAGCTAGTAATCAGTAAAAATATAATTCTAATCCGATTATTAGGAATGAAAAAATGACCAATGAGAATCAAAGGGAATAGTAGAAAGAAATCTATGGAATGAAATAGCATTGTTAAATTTTATGGGGGATATATTTAAAAAACAAGTTTTCTTTACTCGTATTGGGAAAGGGAGTATCTTTTTATAAAGTTAATTTTAAATTTGTGAGGATGTATGAAAATTTCAGAGCACTATGACATCGTATTCCTAGGTGGAAGATTGTCAGGGGGACTTGGAGCGAGATTTTTAAAAAAGAACTTCAAAGATAAAAAAATACTAGTCCTTGAAAAAAATGAAAAATTAAATTGGTGTGCAGGTGAATCTACGGTTGGTGTGGCCGGACTTTTTTTAATAAGAGAGCTGGGGCTTTCGACTTATTGTTACTTGAATCATTTGCCTAAGAATGGCCTTCGATTCATTTTTGATGATTCAAATAAGCCTTTTTCAGTTGAAACCTGTTCTGAGATCGGCGCCAACATGCTTCCGGTCTTTCCTACCTTTCAAATCGATCGCGCGCGTCTTGATATGGATCTTTGGGAACTCAATCGAGAAATTGGTATTGATGTATTAACTGGCGTTGAAGTTAATGACATAAAAGTTAATCCAAATGGAAACCATGAAGTCTCTTTTGTAAGAGAAGGTCAAAAGATAAAAGTTAGTTGCGAATGGATCGTTAATTCTACTGGAAGGTATTCAAGTCTCAACGAATTTTTTAAAGACTCCAATCCAATTGTAAGCCAAGGGTACTTAAATACTGCTTCTGCGTGGGGAAGATTTACCGATGTCACTGACATTGATTTATTGGGAGATGAGAAGTGGCGTGAAAAAGCAGGCTTTTCTAGCCGATATTTATCGACAACCCATTTTATGAAAGAAGGTTCGTGGACATGGCAAATTCCGATCGATCGTGACGTTGTGAGTTTTGGAATTGTTTACGATAAAAGCATAGTAACGGATAACACAGAAACTGAAGAAGGATTTTTAAAGCTGATTAAAAAGAACCCTTTCGTTAATAAGCTTTTAGAAAATGCAAAACTTTTAGATTTCCAAAGAAATTCAGCGCTAGATTTTAGGAGAAAATATTTTGCTTTACCAGAAAAAGTTATTTTTCTTGGCGAGGCATTTGGTTTTGTCGATCCTTTTTATTCTCAGGGAAGCGATATCATCTCTAGAGAATGCTACATGATGAAAAATCTTATAGAGGCCGGTGAAAATTATGAACACCGAAGAAATGTGATTAATCAGTTTATCACTAATGAGTTTGAATACATTAACATCCTCTACAAAGATCAATATCAAGCTTTTGGAAGTTTTAACGTCTACAACATTAAATCTAAGTGGGATTTTTATTGTTATACCAATCGTCTCGTTTGGCTGTTCTATTCTAAGAAATATGCTGACTTTAATTGGATAGAAAATGAGATTGAAAATCATTTCCTAACTGTAAAACTGACCAAAGCTATTCAAAATGGCTTTATTGAATTGAATCATCATTTAAGATCAATCAATGAGTACGAATCGGGCAATACGAACAACTATAGTGTGAAACAAAATAGATTTGTATTTGAAGAAATGATTATAGCATCCAAGTACAATGATAAATTTGCTCGTCAAAATCATTATTCAATCTGTATGCTAACAATTTGTGAATTATTAGAAATGAGATTTAAGATCAAAAATTTAGTTAACAACAAACTTATTCAGCAAAATATGACTTTAGCCTCAATTACAGAATTTGAGCTTTCTGAAAAATGGTTTAAAGAATTTTTGGCGAATATCTCTCAAAATTTAAAAAAGATTTTAGTTCAAAAAGGGATTATCGAACCTGAGTCTGAGTTTATGCTATCGATTGAAGACTTCAAAGAGGGACACTTTCAGCGTGCGGAATTCTCGGCAAAAGTAAATACTGAAATTAGCACGATGGTATTCGAGCAAAAGTACAATCATGTCCAATTTCAGTTAGATCATCTGGATGAGGCCGCGAGAAGCTATCTATAAGTAGTGCAGGGATCGTATTAACGCGAGGTTATCTGCCCCTAGGGGCTTTTTTGCAAGCAGTCTAACAAAAAAATTTCGGTGTAAACATTGACACTTATCCGTTTATTACCACCTTTAGAGGCAAGATAGATTTAATTAAAGGATAAGGGCATGACGGATCAAACTAACCAGACAGAAAACGAAGAGATTGTTGCAGAGACAGAAGCAAAGGATGTAATCGAAGAAGAGTTAAAAGCTCACGAAATGCCTAAAAGAGAAGAGGATTTCAAAGCGAAGTATTACTATCTTGCTGCGGAAGTTGAAAATATGAGAAAGCGTTTTGAACGCGACAAAGAAAATCTTCTTAAGTTCGGAAACGAGAAGGTTCTTTCAAGCCTAGTGGGTGTAGTTGATAACTTTGATCTCACTGTAAACGCACTTAAGAATGACAACGACGATAAAGTTCAAAATATCGTAAAAGGAATTGATATGATCAGAAATCAATTCATCGATGTTTTAAAACAAAATGGACTTACTCCCGTTGAAGCTCTAGGGAAAACTTTTGATCCAAATTTTCATGAGGCTGTAGCTCAAGCTCCGGCACCAGGAAAAGCAGATCAAGAAATTATAACAGAATATCAACGTGGATATGTATTAAATGGAAGACTACTGCGAGCGTCTAAAGTCGTGGTTTGTAACAACAATTAATTTAAAGAATTAGAGTAATTATAAGGAGAAATGTATGGGAAAGATTATTGGTATCGACTTAGGGACAACGAACTCGTGTGTAGCAGTTTTGGAAAACGGAACTTACAAAGTTATCCCAAATGCTGAAGGACATAATACAACACCTTCAATCGTTGGTTTTGCTAACAACGGTGAAGTTCTTGTTGGTCAGGTTGCTAAAAGACAATCTGTAACAAATCCAAAGAAAACACTTTTTGGGATCAAGAGATTGATCGGTAGAAAAGCTGATGCTCCTGAAGTTAAAAAATTTAAAGAAGTGGCTCCTTTTGAAATCATCGCAAATAAAAATGGAGATGCTTGGGTAAGAGTTGATGGAAAAGAAATGTCACCTCAAGAAGTTTCTGCAAAAGTTTTAGAGAAACTAAAAAAAGCAGCAGAAGATTATTTAGGTCAACCAGTAACTGAAGCAGTAATTACAGTTCCAGCTTACTTTAACGATGCTCAAAGACAAGCAACAAAAGATGCAGGTCGTATCGCAGGTCTTGATGTAAAACGTATCATCAACGAACCAACTGCAGCTGCTCTTGCTTACGGTCTTGATTCTAAAAAAGATAAAAACATCGCTGTATTCGACCTTGGTGGTGGTACATTCGATATCTCAATTCTTGAAATCACATCTGACGGTGTATTCGAAGTTAAAGCAACTAACGGGGACACATTCCTTGGTGGGGAAGACTTCGACTATAGAATCATCAACTATCTTGCTGATGAATTCAAAAAAGAATCTGGAATTGATTTAAAGAACGATACAATGGCCCTTCAACGTTTGAAAGAAGCTGCTGAAAAAGCAAAACATGAACTTTCTAACGTAAGCCAAACAGAAGTAAACCTTCCGTTCATCACTGCAGATGCAAGTGGACCGAAGCACTTAAACGTAAATATTACCAGAGCGAAATTTGAACAATTAATTGGTGACCTAATCGATAAACTAGTTGTTCCTTGTACAACATGTATTAAAGATTCTGGTCTATCACTTAATGAAATCCACGAGGTCATCCTTGTTGGTGGATCAATCAGAGTTCCTCTTGTTCAACAAAAGGTAAAAGAAATTTTTGGCAAAGAACCTTCAAAAGGTGTTAACCCAGATGAAGTCGTTGCGGCTGGTGCTGCTATCCAAGGTGGTGTATTAGCAGGAGACGTAAAAGACGTTCTACTTCTTGACGTAACTCCACTTTCTCTTGGTATCGAAACTCTTGGTGGTGTTTCAACTAGAATCATCGAGAAAAACACAACGATTCCTACAAAGAAGTCGCAAGTGTTCTCAACAGCTCAAGACAACCAACCAGCTGTTTCTATCCACGTTCTTCAAGGAGAAAGAGAGTTTGCTAAAGATAACAAAACTCTTGGACGTTTTGACTTAACTGGAATTTCTCCAGCTCCACGTGGTATTCCACAAATCGAAGTAACATTCGATATTGATGCTAACGGTATCGTTCACGTTTCAGCTTCTGATAAAGCGACTGGAAAATCTCAAGAAATCAGAATTACTGGTGGATCTGGATTAACAGAAGAAGAAATCCAAAGAATGGTAAAAGATGCTGAAGCCAATAGATCTGCAGACCAGGCAAGAAGAGAAGTTGTAGATACAAAAAACAACCTTGATGGATTGATCTTCGCAACTGAAAAAATGATTAAAGAAGGCGAAGGAAAAATTTCTGGACAATCTAAAGGTGAATTAGAAGCAGCAGTAGCTGAAGCAAAAACTAAATTAACTTCTGAATCACTTGATGAACTTAAAGCTGCTGTTGAGAGACTACAAAACGTATCTCATAAAGTTGCGACAGAAATGTATCAAGCTGGCGGAGCACCAGGTGCTGAGCAGGCCCAAGGACAACAAGCTGGTGGAGACGCTGGTTCATCGAAAAAAGATGACGATGTTGTCGATGCAGATTATAAAGAAGTCTAATAGATATACACATTTTGACTTTAAAGAAGTCTCCCCTAGTGGGAGACTTTTTTTAAATTAGCTTAAACGGATTTTTTTATGAGCAACAACAAACGCGATTATTACGAAGTCCTTGGTGTCCAGAAAGGGGCAGCAAAGGACGATATAAAAAAAGCTTATCGCAAATTAGCGATGCAATACCATCCGGATAGAAATCCTGACAATAAAGAAGCAGAGGCAAAATTTAAAGAAGCTTCTGAAGCAGCTGACGTTTTATTAGATGATGATAAAAAGGCACGCTACGATCAATTTGGTCACGCAGGAATGGGCCAAGGTGGTTTTGGTGGTGGCGCTGGAGGCTTTCAGCAAGGAGATTTTGGAGATTTCGGCGATATTTTCGGCGACATCTTTGGAGATATGCTCGGCGGTGGAAGACGTCGTGGAGGGGCTGGCAGATCACGCGGTCGCCCTGGTGACGATCTTCAAATGGGAATTGATATCGATTTCGCTGAGGCAGCTTTTGGTTGTGAAAAAACAATTTCACTTACTAAAAATGTTAAGTGTGAGACTTGTAATGGATCTGGTGCAAAGGCTGGATCAACTCCTACAACATGTGATTACTGTAATGGCCATGGTGAAGTGAGAAGACAACAAGGATTCTTTACTGTTTCATCTACATGTCCAAAATGTAATGGCTCAGGTCAGATGATCAAAGATCCGTGTGGAACTTGCAATGGTGCCGGTAAAAAGAAAAAGAAAGTTGATCTACAAGTAAAAATCCCGGCGGGAATTGATCAAGGGCAACGCTTAAAACTTTCAAATGAAGGTGATGCTGGAACTCTTGGTGGACCTAATGGTGACCTTTACGTAGTAATCAATATCAAGGCACATGAAATTTTCGAGCGCGATGAATTTGATGTTCATTGTACTGTTCCAATTAGTTTCTCTCAGGCTGCTCTTGGAGCTGAAATGGAAGTGCCAACACTTTCAGGAAAAGTAGCTCTTAAAATTCCTGCCGGAACTCAATCGGGCGTGAAAATGAGATTAAAAGGAAAAGGAATTCAGCGACTCGGAGGATACGGACAAGGCGATCAAATCGTCACAGTTCACGTTGAAACTCCAACTAAATTATCAAACGAGCAAAAAGATTTGTTTAAACGTTTAGCTGAAGTTGACCATCACTCCAATCCTATGAGCCGTGGTTTTTTTGATAAAGTAAAAGATCTATTTCAATAGATAAAAAAGGAGGACTACGGTCCTCCTTTTTTTGTGTCATCTTCCATATCTTCACACCCATATATATTTCAAATGAATCAAATACTTTTTTTATCTTAGATAGAGCAATAATCGGATTATATAAAAGTAGAAACCTGACTTAAGATTGGAAGTGATGGAGGTTCCTGTGAAAAAATTATTGCTTACTCTAGTCGCCACATGCCCCCTGACAGTGCTTGCAGCCTTTCAAGCTTTGCCAAAATCACCTGAAATTCCAAAAGATAACAAGCAGACAGTTGAAAAAATCAATTTGGGAAAAACATTATATTTTGATCCTCGTCTTTCAATCAATGGAACGATTTCATGTAATTCCTGCCATAACGTCATGCTTGGAGGAGAGGATCAGAGAAGTTTTTCAGTTGGAGTTCATGGACAAAAAGGAGGAAGAAGTGCTCCCACCGTTTGGAACTCTGCTTTTCACACGGTTCAATTTTGGGACGGTAGAGCGAAGTCTTTAGAAGATCAAGCAGTAGGTCCAATAGGCAACCCAATTGAAATGGGGATGCCACATTTTGACTTTGTAATTGAGCGTCTGAAACAAATTCCAGGCTACATCACAATGTTTGAAAAAGTTTTTGGAGAAGATGCGATAACAAAAGAAAATATTGGAAAGGCCATAGCGTCTTTTGAAAGAACTCTAATTGCCGGCAACAGTCCGTTTGATAAATACATGCATGGAAATAAAAAGGCGTTGACTGCTCAAGCTCAAAGAGGAATGAAGCTGGTTCAAGAAGTTGGATGTACAGCATGTCACTCTGGTGCAAATTTTAATGGTGAAATGAAAATGGGAGAGGGGAATTTCCAAAAGTTTCCAACTTTCCAGGATAACGAGTTCGTCAAAAAATATAATTTAATGGCCGATACTGGTCGTTTTGAAGTGACAAAAAAAGAAGATGATAAGCACATGTGGAGAGTTCCAACATGGAGAAACGTTGCTCTTACAGCTCCATATTTTCACAATGGACAAGTGAGAACGCTGGAGGAAGCAGTCAAAGTAATGGGTAAAGTCCAGCTCAACGTTAATTTAACAGAAAACCAAGTAGGTGATATTGTCGCTTTCTTGGAAAGCTTGACTGGAACTTTTCCAAAAATCGATATGCCACGATTACCGGCCACACCTAAGACGACATTGTATGATTTAAATTAGTTGGTGCTAAAAGTAACTTCAAGGTATTTAGCTTTTACTTTTATTCCACCTTTTATTTTGGGCCTTCTTTTCTTTGTGTCGTTCATGATTACTTTTTTTATGTTTCGACTCATCGGACTTATCGTCACCAAAGGTGTCGATGTCATGATAGTTGTTTCAATGGTAGGCAATCTTGGGATTTCTTTTTTACCACTTGCAACTCCAATATCTTCCTTCTTTGCAACATACTACTCTCTTAATAAATTAAGCGAAGACTCAGAAATAATCGCAATGAGATCCTTTGGGATAAGTAAAATAAAAATTTATATCCCATTTTTGGCAATCAGTTTGTTGATCTCCATTACGATTACCTCGCTTTATAGTGTTCTAATCCCTAAGGCAGATGCTGCTTTTAACAACACCATCGTGAGGCTGACATCTGCAGGTATGCTTGCCAGTATTAAAACAGGACAATTTTTTACAAGCATTCCCAATGTGATTTTGTATGCAAAAGATGTTTCAATTGATGGAAGTACATTCAATAATGTTTTCATAAATATTATTGATAAGAAAAATTTTCATCAAAGAATTATTTTTGCTCGGAATGGTTCATTGATTAAAGTTTATGCAGATCCTGGACATGCACCCAGCCTTAGACTTCATCTCAATGACGGGAGCATTGTTAAGATGGATGAAAAAGGAACTCAGTTAGATAAAATTGTATTTAAAGAATATGATTTTCCCGTTTTTAATTCTGAAGGAGCAATGACTCTGGTTCATTACGATACTATGAAAACTAATTCAGAATTACTAAAAAATATTAAGCAGAAAAGACTCAACTACAGCGATGCAATTGCCACTAAGGTAAATGCTCCAGAATTATTGGAACTAAAGAAAACATTGTATAGAACTCAGACCGAGCTTTGTGTTCGCTATGTGGCCTTCCCTCAAATTCTATTATTCATGTTCTTGGGTTTTTCATTGGGAATGAAACATAGTAGAGGAAGTAGTCGTAGTAACTCTTCAAAAGCGATTATTATAATAGTGTGCTACTACGTCGTATATTTTTACCTGCTCAGTCTGGCCCACGCAGCATTACTAAATCCTTTTGTAGCTATTTTTGGACCAAGTTTGATGTTTTTTATAATTGCACTTCGATTTTATAAAAATCTAGATTCGATATGAGAGTAATATGGTCGAGTATTAGGTTAAGTTAAGCCTCTTTTATTAAGCGCTTGGGCTTGGTAGAATGTTAGCAATTACTTCTTAAGGAAATACTATGAAATCATTTATTCTCATTTTACTAGTTGTTAGCTTATCGGCCTGCTCAGGCGTAAAGATGATCACGCCAGAGAGAAAACTTGCTGAAAAGGTGGATACCTCTAAATTATATAAGCAGACATTTTTGCAAAAAATGAATGTGATCAAAGAAAAATTTCGTCAAGGTAAGTCTGATATTGCCCTAAAGGATTTGGCAGCAATCAAAGAAGAAGGTCTTAGTTTACCTGAAAGAAGTACAGTAAAAAACCTTACAGGGGTCATTAATTTTTCTAAGAAAAATTATGAAGGATCTGCCAAGAATTTCGAAGAAGCATTAGCTCTTTCAAAAGAAGATCCTTCTCTTGAGGCGCAAATTTATTTAAACCTCGGAAGCGCCTACTATAAAATGAACCAAAACGATAAGGCGCTTGCTACATTGTCGTTGGCCGATTTTAGAAATTTACAAGACAACGAAGCAAAAAAATACCATCAATTATACGCGCTCCTTTCTGAGCAACTTGGGAAAAAAGAACAGAGCTTAGTGGCGTTAATCAGATCTTTGGAAGATAAAAAATCTATTGCCGATTTAAAAACGGAAGAGAGATATACACAAGCAGAGGGATTGTTTTTTAAACTGACTCCTACGGAGCGAGTTCGTTTATTAGAAGAGTTCGATCAAGAAAAAAACTTAGCAGTGCCTTACTTAGCTTTTAGAGAAGCTGAAATTGCTTTTAAAGAAGGTAATAAAGAAAAAGTAGCAGACTACTCAGCATGGATTGAGAAACGTTACGGAAACAACAACGACGTTATGTCTCTTCTTAAAAACCTTGGTGTTAGAAGTGGAAACGATAATGTAAAAATTGATCTTCGTTATGTAGGGATTGCGCTGCCTCTAAGTGGCGAGAGAAAGTCATTGGGAGAAAGAGCGCTAGCTGGTATTGATGTTGCTCTAGAGGAATTAAGCGCTGACCCATCTAAAAAATATCGTGTGGAAATGAAAGACACCCAAGGATCTGCAGCGACAGCTTCTTTTGCGGTTAAGGATTTAATTGAGGTCAACAATGTTTCTGCTGTCATTGGTGGACTTGTTCCGGCATCAGCAACAAAAGAATATCTAGAAGCAAAAAAGCACGGTGTTCTTTTTATTTCTCTTTCTCCGGTAACTTTACCAAAGGAAGAAAAAAATCATTTGTTAATTGAGGTGCCAGCTTCAATTGAATCACAAGTGAACCAATTATTTTCTCAAAAGATGATTTCAAAATTAGGAAAACGTCCAGCCATTATTTATCCAAAAAATGAATTGGGTGAAGCCTACGCTAATGAATTTTGGAGACGTTCCAAAAAACAAAATCTCGATGTGACTGGGATGATTTCCTACGATAGAAATGCAACTGACTTTAGAGACCCTGTTAAAAATTTACTGGGGATCAAATTTACTCGTGAAAGAGAAGAAGAAGCTGCGATTGTTAACGACATCGCTAATCTTGAAAAAAACAAAAGCATTAAACGCTTGCAAAACCTTCAACCTCAGATTGATTTTGATTGGGTTTTTGTACCAGGACTTCCAAAAGAAGTTGTTCAAATTCTGCCAAACTTTAATTACTTCGATGCTTTCAATTTAAGTTATGTGGGAGTGCCAAGTTGGAGATCTGAGCTGATGACCAATGAAGGGTACAGGTATGGAAATGTTTTCTTCATGGACGAGTCACTTTCACCAAATGAAACAGCTTTTACCCAAAAATTTGCGGTGAAATTTAACAGACAGCCAAAATTTGTGGAAACAATTTCCTATGATGCTTTAAAGATTGTCTCAAATATCGTTGAGGCAGACCCAGCAATAAGCACTCGTTCTGATCTAGACCTGGCACTTGAAAAGAAAGCGAGTATTCAAGGAGAGAGTGGGTTGTGGAAATTGGATGAAGATATCTGGGTAAAGGATATGGCCACTTTTAAGATCAAACGCGAAGGCGTAGAGAGTCTATAATTAATAGGTTACTTCAATTGCCCGACTGGATTAGTCGGGCAATTGGAAATAATTTTTTAGCGCAAACTATTTTTTAGCAGCAGCAATTTTCTTTTTGATTCTTAGTTTTTTCTTTGCTTGAGCAGTTTTTCTTTTCATTTTTAGTTCGCTTGCTTTTCTACCTTGGCCCATGATCATTCATCCTTTTTGGTCAGTTATTATTCAAGGTCACTATACTATCAAAACATCAAGAGAAATCTAGTATTTAATTGTTGTGTCAGATTAAGTGAAATGATAAATTTTAATAGAAACGATTTAGTTTATTTTAGATATTGGAATTAACAATGAGTGTTGCTAAAAAGCCTGCGTTAAAAAAAGCAGCGCAAAAAAAATCGCGTAAAAAAACGCCTGCTGCCCAAAGTGCTGCAAGCGCTACAAAACGCGTAGAGGTCTTAAAGGAAATTGAAGACCTCAAAAAGAAATTGCGCGAGCGTAGAATTCACGGCAATGAAGAAAAGAGAAAAATCGCTCTAGATATGCTTGAGCGCTACACTGGTCACGAAATCAAAGATTTCCAAAAGCAAATTATTCTCACTAACTTCCATTACTATGTTGAAAGGTTTAATGCTCTTCTTCCTGATAGTTATTACACTCAAGGGTCAGCCTTTAAGGCTTCGTCTTCTGCGAAGGCCCAAGTAACCATCATTGAATTTGGTGTAGGATCAGCTATGGCCGCTCTCATTGGAGAGTTATTGGCGGTAGTTGAGCCAAAAGCAGTTTTGTTTTTGGGGTTAGCTGGTGGCGTTCACCCATCACTTGAAGTGGGAGATTTTGTTCTTCCGATCGCTTCAATTAGAGGCGAGGGAGTCACACAACATTTTCTTCCAGAACAAGTTCCGGCATTGCCAACATTCAAGGTTCAAAAATTTGTTTCTCAAATTTTAGTTGAACATGGATTGGATTATAGAACGGGAACGATTCATTCAACAGATTATCGCTTCTGGGAATTTGATGACCGTTTTAAATTAAATTTATTAGAGGAAAGAGTGCTCGCAGTAGAGATGGAAACTGCCGCTCTTTTTGTTTCTTGTTTTGTGAGTAAAGTAAATATTGGAGCTCTTCTTCTTATTTCTGACCATCCATTAAAACGTGGTGGGATTAAGACTAAGCAGTCGGCCAAAGCAGTTTTTAGAAAATTTACCGATGTTCATATTGAACTTGGTATTGAAGCTATGGCAGATATCGCAGAGAGAGGGGAAGCGATACGACACTATCAATGGTAGTAAACTAAGGAAGGAATATATTCATGTTTAAAAGAGTTTTAGACTGGTTTTCAAACGACTTGGCAATCGATCTCGGTACTGCAAACTGTTTAGTTTATGCAAAAGACAGAGGCATTATCGTAAATGAACCTTCAGTTGTTGCTGTTCACCAGGGGCCAAAAGGATCAAATAGAGTTCTTGCTGTTGGTAAAGAAGCAAAAGACATGCTTGGGAGAACGCCTGGATCAATTAAGGCAATCAGACCAGTTAAGGATGGAGTTATCGCTGACTTTGAAGTCACTCAAGCGATGATTAGATATTTCATTCAAAAATCATTAACTGGCTCAAAGCTAATTAAGCCAAGAATTGTTATCTGTATTCCTTTTGGAATTACACAGGTTGAAAAACGCGCTGTAAAAGAATCTGCTGAACAAGCAGGAGCTCGTGAAGTTTATTTGATTGAAGAACCAATGGCTGCAGCTATCGGAGCTGGACTTCCAATCACTGAACCATCAGGAAATATGATTGTTGATATCGGTGGGGGAACAACGGAAGTTGCCGTCATCTCCCTCGGTGGTATTGTTTATTCAAAATCAGTTCGAGTAGCTGGTGATAAATTTGATGAAGCAATCGCTTCGTACATCAAGAAAAAATACTCTCTTCTAATCGGGGAAAGAACAGCTGAAGCAATTAAACTTGCGATCGGAAACGCTTATCCATTCGATGATGAAGTTAAAACTTATGAAGTAAAAGGACGCGACCTGATTGCAGGAGCTCCAAAAATTATCGAAGTTACTAGTGATGAAATCAGAGATGCCCTTGCAGATCCTGTTTCAGAAGTTGTTGAAGCAATTAAAATTTCACTTGAAAAAACTCCTCCGGAACTAGCAGCAGATATCGTGGATAACGGAATCATTTTAGCTGGTGGTGGAGCTCTTCTAGCTAACCTTGATGTTCTTATTAAAGAAAAAACAGGTCTACCTGTTTCAATTGCAGAAGATCCACTTACATGCGTTGTAAGAGGATGCGGAAAAGTTCTTGAATCTCTAGAACTTTTAAGACAAGTAACAATTAGCTAATTTTTTTGAAGGTGCTTTCATGGTGGAAAGCTCAGAAGGCTCACGCCCAAAAATTAATTTTATAAAACTTACCTCACAAGAGCTATCGTCTAAGATAGCTCTTTTAGTTTCTAATCATGACCGAGTGATTTTTTGGAAGACTTCTCCTCGCTATTTTGAGGGAAGAGCAAAAAATTTCGTCGTTCAAAATCGCATTTATTTGACACTCGAAAAAACAGATATACCCATCCGCATACATGGAGAGTCAATCTGCCTTAATTTTACTCTTAATGAAATAGAATATTTTTTAAGAGGAAAAGTTATTGAACAAGCTGAAGATACAAAGGAACTTACGTTTGAACTCAACGAAGAATGCTTCAGAGTTGAAAAACGTTCGCGTGAACGTCTTCTCACTTATCCAGCGTATGATGTTTATGCTTATCTAAAATTTCAAAAGGCATCCAAAGCGAATGTGATTTTTTTCAACAAAGCCGAGCAAAAGAGCCGAGATTTTTTTTCAGAGATTGATAATATTCAAAAAAATAAAATAGCCGCCATGGCCTCTGATCTCGAGATGGGTGATGAAGATGAGTTGGCCGGCTTTAGAGTTGAAGACCTCTCATCAAATGGTCTTAGTTTTTTTGCCAGTGCAAAAGAAAAGGAACTCATTTTGGATCCTTTAGAAAATAAAAGTTTTTCACTTGTTCTCAATTTTGAAACTCAAGTTTTTAATGTCGAAGAAGCATCAATTGTTTATAAAATGAATTATATCAATGCTCAATTCTCAGGTGTTCCGATGTTTAAAGTAGGAATCCATTTTAAACACAGCCCAAGTCTTAAGAGAAAGATTGAGGATGTTTCTGGTATTACTGTTGATTTAGTTAATTATCAAAAAGAATTTGAAGAGTTTATAAAGAATGAATAGAGCATTTTATCTCTGTTTATTATTTATTGTTTTCTTATCCTCTTGCTCGACAACCAAGGGAGCGAAAACTTTAAAAAAAGAATTGGCCAGAGGAGAAGAGCGATTTTCTTATACTGATAAAAATGGGCAGTTTGTTGTCAGAATCTCATCAGGGTTTAATAAAAGCAAAAAAGAAAACACATTCTATTCTAAACGCTCACTCGAAATCCCGGGAAAGGACACTGATAATATTCTCGAACAAAGCATCGTTCTTTCTGATTTGGGAAGTGTAAAAAAGATGGCAATCTTACGGCCTAAGATTTCTCAATATAATGTATGGTTTGGTGGGAAAAGATATTTTTCAGAACTTAAAATGAATCCTGCAAAAAAAGCAATCGACCTAAGAATGGTAAGTCCAGAACCGCAATGGAATGGGACAAAGCAAATCAAACTTCCAAGTACAAAGGCCCTTTATTGTTATTTTTCTCAAGTTATAGAGTGTGCTAAAACCACAGGCTTTTTAGATACAGCTATTAAAAAAGAAACTGGCACCATGAATTTCTATGTCATTTGGGAGGGATATCCCTATCTAAACGAAACCTTTTCAGATTTTCCGGCATCACTTTTTTCAAAGGCCCAATTTGAATACGAAGGGAAAACGAAGGAAGGAGAATTTAAATTTAATTTAAAAGTAGCAGGGCAATCGATATTTTTTATCATAGATGAAAAGCTACATATGAAAAAAATGTTTTGGGTTTCGCAGGGAATTTCGATGGTGAGCAAGCTTGCTAAAAAATCAGCAGATGATTCAAGTGATGAATTGAAGGGGGCCGGAGGAAGTATTGAGTAAATTGATCAATAAATTTCTTTATGCTTTCCTCACCATATTTGTAGCAGTAACTGCAATTTTTTTTGTTATTCGTCTCTCCCCGGGCGATCCAGTTGAAACAATTTTGGGACAAAGGGCAACTCAAGACGAAATTGTAAAACTTAAACACCAATTAGGATTAGATCTTCCTCTGTTTTCTCAATATAAACTCTACCTTAAAGAAATGAGTAGAGGGAATATGGGACAGTCTATCTTTGGTTCCAAAGATGTTAAGGTGCTTCTTCAGGAAAGAATGAAACCAACAATAGTACTAGCAAGTATATCAGTGACGCTCTCTGCTTTTATTGGAACGTTTTTGGGGATGTGGGCAGGATTTAAAAAGAATAAAAGCTTTGATAAATTCTCGCGATTCATTTCACTCTTTGCTTTATCTTTTCCGATTTTCTCATTAGCACCACTTCTCGTTTACTTTTTTTCAATCAAGTTGAATCTTTTCCCTGTTTCTGAATGGGGGAGTTTAAAACATCTTTTTCTTCCCGTCCTAACTCTGGTAATTCCTCTCTCTGCTGTTATCATGCGAGTGACTCGCAATAAATACTTAGAGGAAGCAAGCGGACAATGGGTTATTGTAACCCGATCAAAAGGTTTAAGCGAAATAGCAATTCTACTTCGCATTTTAAAAGTATGTCTTCCGACAATTCTAAATGTTGTGGCCATTCAACTTTCTGTTGTTATTGCAGGTACGATGATAACAGAAACTATCTTTGATATTCCTGGAATGGGTTCTCTTCTTTTTGATGGAATTCAAAATAGAGATTATCCCATCGTTCAAGGGGTTATTGTTTATTCAACGATAACGTACATGCTGATTTATTTTCTTATTGATTTTATCAATGAAAAAATTGATCCAAGGACTCAGTCATGACTAAAAAAATGACAAAGGAAATGAAATGGGGCCTTGGGATTCTCTCTTTTTATTTTCTGTGGGCGATCAGCTGGCTTGTTTATAAATATTTTTTAAGAGGAACGCTGGTCAAGCCTTATACTCCAGAGCTTGATATGCGCTTAGAATTAGCTCTACCTTTTTCTAAAGGTCTTTTTTTGGGAGCCGATTTATTAGGAAGATCACTGCTAGAGGTTTTGTCAGCAGGATTGGGGTACTCTCTAAGCATTTCCTTAATAGTCACCTCATCTACAGCAGCAATCGGAATTTTGATCGGATATTTAGCGGTAAAGTTTCCTGGAAGGCCCAAACTAATATTTGATCTACTTATTAATTTAATTTTTATTTTTCCAGGTATTTTAATTGCAATCATGATTATGGCCGTCACCGGACAATCGATGCAGGGTTTGATTTTTGCCCTTATCATTACAGGCTGGTCAGGATATGCCAAAATAGCTAGAGGTGAAGCTAAGCGAGTACTAGCTCTTTCTTATGTAGAAAGCGCACGCGCAATTGGAATTGGTGAGATAAGATTATTTTTTAAATTAATTATTCCGGCAATTTTACCTGTCATGATTGTAAATATGGTATTAGGAATAAGTGGAGTTATAATTAGTGAATCAGCATTAGGTTTCTTGGGACTCGGAGCAAGTCCGTATTCTTGGGGATCATTGCTTTCGGGGGCCAAAACAGTCTTGTTGGAAGCTCCTCATGTTGCGATAATTTTAAGTATTACTATGGCCGGCTTAATTATTGGTTTAAATTTGTTGGGTGATGGTTTAAGAGATTATTTAGACCCAAATGAAAAATAAAATAAGGATTTTATGACTCAATTAGGACAATTAGTTTTTACAGGTGTCAGTGGACTTACTCTCACTGAAGAAGAAAAAAAGTTTATCGAAAAAGAAGATATTGGTGGAGTCATTTTATTTAGTAAAAATTATGAATCTCCAGCTCAATTAGCGGAATTGGTTAATAGCATTCAGATGTTAAGAAAAGAGTATCCTCTTTTTATAGCGACTGATCATGAAGGGGGAAGAGTTGTAAGATTTAAAACGCATTTTACTCAATTTCCACCAATGCTTGATATCGCTCGTCTTGATTCACCAAAATTGTTTTTTGATGTGGCAACAATCATGTCAGAAGAACTTCTCGCTTGCGGAGTTAATTTGAACCTCGCTCCAGTCTGCGATATCTGGAATAACGAGCAAAATAAAGTTATCTGGGATCGAGCTTTTGGAACTGAACATGAAGCTGTTTCTAAATTTATTTCCTCTATGATTCGAGGATTTCAAACAAATGGCATTCTTTCATGTGCAAAACATTTTCCGGGGCACGGGAATACAACGAAAGACTCCCATGTTGATTTACCAATTGTAAAAAAATCACTTGAGCAAATTAAAGCAGAAGAATTCCAGCCGTTCATAAAAGCGATAAAGGCCAGAGTTGATATCATTATGATGGCCCATATAATTGTTGAAGATATCGATCCAAATCTCCCATGTTCACTTTCTCCCGAGGCCCATAGAATTTTGAGACACGAGTTAAAATTTAAGGGACTCATTCTCTCTGATGATATGCAGATGAAGGCTATCACTGATCATAGAGGAACAGGGGAAGCTGCGATGATGGCCATTAGAGCAGGGAGTGATTTAGTTGAGTATCGTGATATGGAAGAGGCCATCTTAGGTCTAGAAGGGCTTAAGAAAGCACAGAAAGATAAAACCATTAAGGCCCAAGATTTTACAGATAGATTAAGTCGAGTAGAAGAAACTAAAAAAAGATATTTTACTGACTACAAACCAATTTATGTTCCCGACATAGAAAAAAAGTTTAATCGTAAACCTAGTCAGCAATTCCTTGAGGATCTAAAAAAGAAAATTTCTGAGAAGATTGCTCAGAAATCTTAAGAGGCTAATATTTCCTTATACATTGCTACCCATTAAATTTTCATTATATCTGATATCATAAAGTTATGATGGGGATAGAATGATAAAAGTCTTTATTGGCTTGTCTCTTTTTTTATTCATATTTAATTCAGGAAACCTGAAGGCGATTGAATTTGAAGAGTTGTCAGCAGACAGAAAATTCGAATTATACAAAGATTCATGTGATCAAGATCAGATGGCTAACTGCTATCAACTTGCTCAGTGGTATAAAAATAATCAAAGAGTAGATCCAATCGAGAGTAGAAAATTAAGATCTACAATTGAGTCTCTCAAAGAAAAAAGAAAAACATTAAAAGAAGGCGACGAGAAAGCAGATCTTGAACCAGAGGAACTTGATAAATTAAGAAGTGCTTCTGCTGTTTTAAGTGAGGAAGGACAAAAAAAATACGCTGCTAGCAAGTATGCAGAGTACTTAACACTTGCCTGTACCGCTAAAAGATTAAGAGAAGACGGAACTTACGAAAATCCAGATCCAAGAAAAGAAATAAAAATTGAACCAGCCGCCTGTAATGAAAAAGAAGGGAAAGTTGGATATGAAGGCTCTGGTCTTCTGTACTACTCTGCGCTTGCACTAATCGGCCTGGCCGTCTTTCTCGTCGCTAAAACTATTTTCCAAGATGAAGATCAGTTTCAAGCACAAGAAAAGCTTGAAGATACTAAAGGAAAAGATGAGATCGCTAAACACGGAATGGTTCTTCGCTATTCGCGTCCGTTTTTTAAGCGCTACTTTAGTCCAATTGTTTCTGGGATGAAAAATAGAAAGACTTTTAAAGAAAAATATCGAAGAACGATAGCAGCTGCTGGACTCACTGATATTCTTACACCGGAAGATTTCTTTGCATTTAAATTGTTCTTAATTATAGGTTTCCCTATCGTCTTTATTGTTCTTAAAATTTTTCTTGGAGCGGATTGGGATTTAAGTCTTATTCCAATAATTGCATTTGTAGGTTTCTTTTATCCTGATTTTTGGGTGAAAGGAAAAATTCAGGAGAGACAAAAACAAGTTATCATGAGTATGCCTTTTTGCGTAGATATGCTTGCTCTCTCAGTTGAGGCTGGACTGGATTTCGTAGCAGCAATGTCAAAGGTTATTGAGAAAGCCAAGCCCAATGCCTTAACAGAGGAATTCGAAAACGTTATTCGTGAAATTAAGATTGGAGCAAGTAGAGCTGAAGCCCTGAGAAATCTTGCTTGGAGAATAGATCTCATTCAAATTTCATCGTTTGCAGCGACTCTTATTGCTGCGGATTCGGTGGGAGCATCGATTGGTCCGATTTTAAAATCTCTGGCCGTGGAAATTAGACAGAAGAAATCATCTGAAGTTGAAAAGGCAGGAGCAACGGCCGCTACAAAAATTTTATTTCCGATGATGTTTTTAATCATTCCATCGGTTTTAATGATTGTCTTTGCCCCGATTGTGTTGGAGATGGTCAGTGGAAAATAAAATATATCTCTTAAAAAATCAGAAGGGTGAAGTGGTTTGCAATAAAATGGTTGTTGCCAATCAGATACTTGATCGGATGAAGGGATTGATGTTTTCAACGCAATTGCCTTCGTGCGATGGATTTCTCATTCGTCCATGTAATTCAATCCACACGTTTTTTATGCTTTATAGTTTAGATGTCTTATTTCTCGATAAAGATTTTAAAGTGGTTAAAGCTCTTTATGATCTTCGTCCGTGGAGAATGACTTGGGTTTATTTTAAGGCCCATCAAGTTTTAGAAATGAAGGCTGGAACCCTATTAAAAGATATCAAGAGTGGAGATAAATTAGAGGCAGTATGTATAAGTTAGTTGTTGTTGGGGGAAAATTAAGAGGACAAGAGTTTACGCTAAAAAGCGGAGACAATACTCTTGGGCGAGATAGTTCTTGTGATATTCATTTCCAAGTTGAAGGTGTTTCAAAAAAACATCTAACTTTAACAGTTACTGATGACGTTTTGTATGTGCAAGATATGGGAAGTGCCAATGGAACATTTCTCAATGGAAAACTTATTAAGCGTGCCATTGGTAAAAGTGGAGATAAAATTGGATTGCCGAACGCAATTTTGCAAATTGTACATGTCCAAGAAAAGAAAGTTGTTATCAAGAAAAAAGTAGCAGCGGCACAGAGAGAAAAAGAAGAAACAATTGATGTTATTTTAAGTGGAGGAAATCCACCGGATAGTTTGGTTGGTAAAATATTCTGGCTGTTTAAGTACAAATTAATGCCTATTTTCTATGGTGTGAATCAAGAATATGAATGGCGTGTGCTTTTAGCAATTCTTACGGCAGCGTTTGCTTTAATTACAATCTCTCTTACAATTTTCCCAGTTCTACAGGATTCAAAAGAGATTTTGCTTCATGAAATTGCCAATAGAGGTGCCCATTACGCTGAAGAAATCGGCCGCATTAACGCCGGAGCTCTCGAACAAAAAAATCTCGAAAGAATCGATACATCATTTCTGGACAGTGAAGAAGGGGTCGTTTCTTACGAGCTCTTTGATTTGGAAGGAAGAATTGTAAGACCAACTTCCCGATTGAATGAATATACCAATGATCCATTTTCGGTTCAAACGAGAGAATGGGCGACAAAAAATAGAGATAGCAAACTTGTTAAGAAGCAGCTTCTTGAAAATGGCCAAATCGGAATTGGTAAGAAGATCCTTGCCTATAACCCTAGAACTGGAACTCAAGAACAAGTTGGGATTATTGCGATTCGGTTTGCACCAAAAACACTTGCCGTCGAGGCGACAAAAAGTACGAAGCTATATTTAGAGTCACTTGTTACGTCATTTTTAGTGGCAATTATTTTCTTTGGAATTGTTTACTACCTGACACTAAGACCTATTGAGGAAATTCGTTATCAAACAGAAGAGGCCTTAAGAGGAAAAAGAAGAAACATTGATAGTAAACTTTCATTTGAGGAATTGGCCCCTGTGAGAAATGCTATCAATACAGGACTTCAGCGCATACGTGAGTTGCAACGAGACGAATCTGATATTGATCCTAATGAAGTGGAAAGTGATGCTAGCTACGTCAATACGCTGGTGGAATTCATGCAGGGAGCGCAGGGCCCAGTTATGATTCTTAACTCCGCCAAAAATCTTATAAAGCTAAACACTCAAGCGGAAGACGTCTGCGGTATTCGTTTATCAATGGCAGAAGGAATGAATATTTTAGACATTACTAAAGAAAGAGGATTTGCAGCAACTTTAATTGAACTTTGTGATAACTCAGCTAACAATGCAGGGACATCACAGCAGGGACATTATGAACTGCAAGGAAAGCAATATGAAATTTTTGTTACCTCATTGCTAGGGAAAGATGGGTTTGCAAAAGGATTTTATATAACATTTGTACTGGAAACATAAAATAAAATATGAATAAAGCAGCGAATGTCAAAATTACAACCGAACTAAAAAATCCCTCGACGCCAGGGACGCATTACCGTCTTCTCTGCATGACTGGACCAGATAAAGGGAAAGTGTACTATTTGACCGGAAAAAGAATTCTTATTGGTCGTGGAGAAACTGCTGACATTCAGATTGTAGATACGAAAATTTCTAGAGAGCACGCAGAGCTTTCCTTTTCCGAAGGTGGATACACTGTAACCGATCTTGGTACACAAAACGGCATAATCGTTAATGACCATAAAGTAACACAAAAAAGATTAGCTGATACGGAGAAGATAGTTATTGGGCAAACTGTTTTTAAATATAGCATTATCGAAGTCTCTGATTCAGCAATGATCATTGCCGATGAAGATAATGCCGCAGCAGTTTCTAAAGATTCATCAAAACCATCTAAGACAAAAGTTAAATCCTCATCTAAATTAAATGATTCTGATTCTTTTGCGAGTTCGAGTAAAAAGAGTTCATCTGAAAAGAAAGGTTCACCCAAAATGCTAATTATTGGGGTCGTCGCTCTTGGTGCCCTTTTTATGTTATTTGACGGAGGAGATCAGCCCAAAAATAATGGCTCACGAAAAGCTTCAAGCGTTAATGATATAGATAAAGATTTCGCTCAAACAACTGCTAAAAAAGCAGACGTGGATGCCGAAGCTAAGAAAAAACTAGAGAGCCTGATTCATAGCGGACGTCGTGAATTCAGTGAAGGAAATTATTTTAGGGCCATGGAAGATTTCCGCCTTGCCCTTCTTTTAAATCCCAATGATGGTCATGCCAGTTTTTACCTCTCTAAAGCAAAACAGAGTTTAGATGATGATATTAGAAAAAATTTTGAAAAAGGAAAACAAGAGCATGAGTCTAAGAAGCTTCAGGCTGCGATTGTTTCATACTGTGGAGTAATCCAATTAATACAAAATTATCCCAATGATGAACGATATAAAAATGCAATGTTGCAAATTAGTGCAATTGAATCCGAATTAGGACTGGAGAAAGGTGAAATTAAGTGTCTCGAAGAGAAATCAGCCGATACAAAAAATTGATTTAGGCAAAGAAGTTCTCGCATTTGATTATTCAGAAACAGTTTTTTTGATCGGCAGATCAAAAGATTGTCATATTGTCCTCGATGATAAACAAATATCGAGAGAGCATGTCCGTATTATTCATAAAAACGGGAAATGGTTTGCAGAAAAAGTTGCAAAAGAAAATGCGTGCCTTCACAATGGAGAGGATTTCCAAAAAGTTGAATTGGAAAATGGAGATACACTTTCAATAGCGAGCTATGCAATTGCGATTGAAAATGAATCCAATGCCGATACATCAATCACAAATATTTCAGGCCCTGAAGTTAAAGCTGTAACTCCTATTATTGAACCTGTGCGGAAAGCAGAGCCAACAGAAACAGTTGCCTCTCCAAAACCAATATCAAAAATTGATCCGAACGCTACCGGTGAAATTGATATATCTGCCTTGACCAGTGAAATTGATCCACCCGCAGAGGCAACTAATGAATCGGCAAGTGCAGATGAAGTTAGTGAAACGGATGCGCCTTCTGATTTTCAATCTTTTGATGAACCTGAAAAATCTTCTAGTGACGACGAATTTAATTTTGAAGGGGATTCAGAGAGCCAAGCTGAAATGGCGCTTGGATTAAATTCAGAAGAGAATCCAACAAGCGAAATGCTACCAGTAGAGAGCAATGGAGAAGAGTCGTACACATTAGACAATATTGATGATAGTAGCGATGATGAAAGTACGAAAGTCATTCAAGCTTTTGCCAAAATTCAACTTGAACTTTTTGGTGAGACAGCTCCTTATGATAAATATCTTCTTGAAGATGAAAAAACATATATAGGACGCGATCCTTCGAAATGTCAGATTGTTCTAAACGATTCAGAAGTTTCTTCAGTTCATGCTGTGATTATAAAAAATAATATTATGGTTACGCTGGAAGATTTAAACTCTTCAAATGGTACCATTTTAAATGGTGATCGAATCAATAAGGCGACATTGAATCACAATGATGAGTTCGTCATTGGTGGTGTGACTTTTACAGTAAAGTTTCGATCAGACTTTTTAAAGGAAGAAAATCAAAGACTCATGGCCGTCGATGAGAATCAGACTGTCGAAGTTGAAGAAATAGTTGAAGAACAGGCAGAGGAAGGAGAAAGCTTCGATGCCTTAGGGCAAATTGTCAGTGAGGCCCCTCAGGAAAAATCGATCATCAAGCGCATCTGGAAGGATGAGGCTAAACGCAAGAAGGCCATTTACGCAGCTGTTGCTTTAGTCGGTGCATGGGTTATGTTTGGCGATGATAGCTCCAATCCCCCTGCTCCAAGTAAGAAGCCTAAAAAAGCAACTGTTAAAACTGAAGAGAAGACAATTGTTAACAAGAGCACTGGTAAGAAATTATCTGAAGAAGAAAGAAGAGCTCTTTCAGCTCGTTATGAAATTGGGAAAAATCATTTTAATAATGGACGCTACCGTGATGCCCTTGATGAGTTGTTGAAAATTTCAGCTGTTGATCCAAATTTTAACTCATCTCTTCAATCTTTAATTGCACTTTCTAAGGAAGGGTTGAGCAAGCTTGAAGAGCAAGAAAAAAAACGTGTTGCTGAGCAAGCAGCAGCTGAAAAGAAAATTAAAATTAAAGATTTATTGGCCAAGGCAACTGAATATGTAAAGGATAGAAGAGTTGAACTTGTTCAGGAAGTTTTTAATGAAATTGCTAAACTAGATCCTGAGAATATTGAAGTAAGTAAACTAAAAATGGAACTTGAAGATTGGCAAAAAGAAAAAGCCCGAAAGGAATTAGAAGAAGTTTCAAAGAAAAAACAAAGAGAAGATAGGATTGAAAAATTAAAGCCTGGAAAAACTTTGTTTCTTCAGAAAGAATGGTTCAAGGCCATTGGAAAATTGGATGATTTCCTAAAAATTAAAGATATGGACGAAGATCTCACCAAAGAGGCTTCTGATATGTTAAAGACTTCTAGGGATGAAATTAGTACAGCGGTTGCACCTCTTTCTGGAAAAGCTAAATCTTTAATGGAAGGGCAAGATTTAAAAGGTGCCTATGAAGTTTATCAACAGATTTTAAAAGTTGAACCTTCAAATGCTGAGGCCCTTAATCAGGTTGTAGATATAAAAGAACAACTAGCAAATAAGGCCAGAAAGATTTATCGCGAAGCTATTATTTCTGAATCGCTAAGCCTTTTCCAAGATGCAAAAGAAAAGTTTCAGGAAGTTCAACAAATCTCTCCTGTAGACAGTGAATATTATAAGAAGGCTTCTGACAAACTAAGAGATTACCTGGAACAGCAATGATTGAATTAAAAAGCTATGGACTGCTAACTCATCAAGGACCACATCTTAACCTGAATGAAGATTTGGCCGAAGTTGATCTGGTCAACAATCTCTTTATGATCATCGATGGTTTTGGTGGATCAAATATTGGCGATAAAGCGGCCATGATTGTCCGTGATTCAATTAAGCGCTCTTATACAAAAATAGCCGGTGATCCTGATTCAACACTGCCATTTTTCTATAGCCATAAATATCTCATTGAGGGGAATGCTCTCATTAATGCTCTTCATGTTGCTCATCAAAATATCTGCAGAGAAAATGAAAATAAAAATATGAACAACCGAGGCGGTGCTTCCGTCATCGGTGCAGCTCTTGCTGAAAATGTTCTGAGCTTGGTTTCCACAGGAAATTGTATCGCGTTTCTCTATCGCAAAGGAAACCTGAGCAATGAAATCTTGCCTGATTCTCTCAGAAGCTTAAGCCGAGACCGCTTTTCATCTTTTCTTCACACTGCCCCTATGAGTGGAATAGGATTGTTTGACGATCTTCATTATCAAGTGCGGGAATTAAAAATCTCTGCAGGTGATTTAGTCATTCTCTTAACCGATGGCATTTATGCCAGACTAGAGGAGAATGAAATAAAATACACGATTGAAAAAAATCTCGAGAGTGAGTTGGAAATAATCAAAGAATTAATGAAACTTGCCAATGAGCGAGGCAACCTCGATAACCAGTCTGCCCTCCTTCTTCAATTTTAATACGCGAGTAAATTAGTAGGAAAATTAAAAATAGCATTGATTAAGACCCTCTTTTAGTTGAGAATAGTCTAAGAGGAAAATCAAAAATGACTTCAAGAGTTTTGGTCGCAGACGATAGTTTAACTATCCAGAAAGTAATTAATATTACACTAGCCAATAGTGGATATGAGATCGTTGAATGTTTAAATGAAACGGAATTATTAAAAAAAATTCAGTCAAATCACTTCGACTTAATCCTGCTTGATTTCAATCTTTCTGATTCTCGCTCGGGATATGAACTTTCAAAACAAATTAACCAAGTCATGCCAAATGCTGCGATTATGGTTATGCTTGGAACCTTTGATACTGTTGATGAATCTCAATTTGAAGTGTGCGGTATCGCTGATAAAATCGTAAAACCTTTTGAAAGCACAAAATTTATTAAAAAATGCCGTGATCTTCTAGAAGGTGTTCGCAGAGAGCCTATTGCTATAAAAAAAGAAGTGCCGGCAGAAGAACATAAGAAAAAAGATGATGATATCGATCTCTGGAAAGTTGATGCGCCAAAAATTCAAGCAAAAACTTCCGAAGAAAAAATTGAAACTGAAGTTGAATCTATTGCTTCACCAGCGCATACTCTCGATCCACTAAGCAGTGAAATAGAGGGCTGGGGATTCACACCAAGTGATTCTCTAGAAGATAGATTTCACAAAGTATTTCCTCCAGTTATTGAAGAGGCTTCTGAAGAAGTCCATATTATGGATAGACTTCAATCTTCTTCACAATTTCTTCAGGAAGAAGCCGAAGAAGCTGAAGCCGAAGAGGAAACTAATCCATCAATTACACTTCCAGAAGATTTAAATCGCGATCTATTAGCAGAAATTGAAGATGAAATTTCTCCTGAAGCTTTTTGGGCAGTTGATGAAGTTGTGCCAAGAAAATCAGAAGAAGAAGTTTATATCGGCGAAACGAATTTAGATGAAGTCACAGCTGATTTAACAGAAGCAGTTCAAACTTTTAAAGCACAAGAGCAAGAGCAAGAACAGGCTCCAGTTGAATCTGTTGATCTTTCTCATATCAACCAAGATGAACTCGTTGAGAAATTAAAGCTGTCTTTAAGGCCAATGATAGAAGAACTGGTTAAAGAATTCTGTCGTCAAAGCGTAGAGAAAGTTGCTTGGGAAGTAATTCCTGATTTAGCAGAAAACTTAATTCGCAAAGAAATCAAAGAAATTTCAAAATCAGTTCAACACTAATCCAAAATTGTAAGCGAACTTGAGAAAAACGGACGAATGGTTGAATCAATTTCAACTAACGCTTCACCGTTATTTCCAATACCTCTAAAGATACCAAGGACATCTTTTTCATTCTCATAGATAAAGACATTCATATTCATATGATAACAGTATTTATTGAAGTCACTCTTTAGAGTTTCAGAATCAGAGTAGCGATTTTCTAAAAAATTTTGATACAGGTCCCTTGAAATTTGTTCTTGATCAAATGGCCGGAGTTCGAGCGTTTGATCTACGCTTCCCAATCCATGTCGATAATTATTGTTCTGCTGATTTTTTAAATTGCCTAAATTGACTCCGAGGCCGACCAGGACAGTTGTGCTGTCGATATACTGGCATAGGATTCCGCCGCACTTTTTGCCATCAATCGTTAAAAGATCATTGGGCCATTTTAAAAAAAGTTCGCTGTGAAACTTCTCTTTAAAGTAGGAAATGGCAAGAAGACCTATTTCAATTGGAGTAAGGGAAGGGATTTTATTTGGCCTTAATGTAAAAGACATAGCTAAACTGTTTGGATAAGTATCCCATACATTGCCCTTCGTTCCGATGCCACTTGTTTGTTCTGAGCAGGAGATAAGTATATCGTCTGCAATTAATTTTAATTGCTCTAGATTTTCTTTGAGATAAATTTGTGTGGAGCCCATGGAATTAAAATGTTGGTGATACATCAGACCTCTTTTAAATTCGAACGTGGCAGTTTATGATTCACTACATATCCAATCATTTTTTAGCTCAAAGGAAAACGAATGTCATTAATCGAAAGATCTACTCCGCGAAATATCAAATACACTATTAATCCAAATCCTTACGCTAAAGGATCGGTTATTGTTGAATGTGGCAATACAAAAGTCTATGTCACTGTAACAGTGGATGACGGGGTTCCTCCTTTCTTAAAAGGCAAAGGCGAAGGTTGGCTCACAGCTGAATATTCGATGCTTCCTTCTGCGACTCACTCACGCAATAAACGCGAGAGAAATGGAGCAAGTGGTAGAACACAAGAAATTCAACGATTAATAGGACGCTCACTGCGATCGATTATCGACTTAAAAAAAATAGGAGAGCGCACAGTTCAAATCGACTGCGACGTTATGGTTGCTGACGGTGGGACGCGCACGACTTCAATTTCTGGAGCCTATGTGGCATTGGAAATTGCTATGAAAAAATTAATTGCTGATGGTGCGATTAAGGAAAGTCCTCTGATTGAACAATTAGCGGCTATCAGTGTTGGTGTGAATAAAGAAGGAAAAATTATTGCTGATTTAAATTACGAAGAAGATTCTAGCTGCGAAACAGATATGAACGTTGTCATGACGAGATCTGGAAAATTTGTTGAAGTTCAGGGAACAGCAGAAGGGCATCCTTTCTCTCATGATCAATTAATGGCGCTTTTAGAGTGTGCAAAAACTTGTCTCGATACAGTGTTTGCAAAACAAACTGAGGCCCTTAAATGATCGATCTTATTCTCGCTTCCAGTAACGCTCATAAGGCACTGGAGTTTTCGGAACTTTTTGATCCAAAAATTATCACAGTGAGACCAGCACCTCATAAGCTTGAAGTTGTTGAAGATGGAAAAAGTTATTTTGAAAATGCACTTTTAAAAGCAGAAGCTTACTATCGAGAATATAAAATTCCTGTGCTCGCTGATGATTCAGGATTAAATGTTGAAGCACTTCCAGATGAATTGGGCATTCAATCGGCCCGCTTTGGAGGAGAAGGATTAAAAGATTTTGAGCGCGCTCAATTGCTTCTAAAAAAAATGGAAGGCAAGCCCTCGCGAGAGGCTTTTTTTACATGTGTTTTATGTGTGTACCTAAACGAAAAAGAGATTTTTTATTTTGAAGGCCGCATGAACGGCTCCGTAGGCCATAGCTACAGAGGCGATGGCGGATTCGGTTATGATCCGGTTTTTATTCCCTCTGAAGGCGACGGGGAACTCACTGTGGCTGAACTAGGTGAGTGGAAAAATAAAAACTCTCACCGGGCCCTGGCCGTAAGCTTCGCCCAAAAGTTTTTCTCACAGAGAAGTTAAAATTCGTTGCCAATCGGTTACTTTTAAAATATAAAAGTCACCTATCTTTTCGATTCCCATCAATTGTCGGAGCGTAGCGCAGTTTGGTAGCGCATCTGCTTTGGGAGCAGAGGGTCGGAGGTTCGAATCCTCTCGCTCCGACCATTTTTTTATCCCACTAAAATCGGTACTGCGATTGCACTTTAAATCCTTGAAGGAAGTTTACTTCCACAAGGAGGACAATATGTTAGTACGCGAGTGCATGACCAAAAAAGTTGAATTGGCCAATCCCGATATGTCGCTACTTCAAGCTGCTAAAAAAATGCGCGAAGGTGACTTCGGTATTATGCCAGTAAGTGAAAATGATAAATTAATTGGAATGATTACTGATCGAGACATTGCGGTTCGCGCTGTAGCGGCAGGAAAAGATCCTAAGGTAACGAAAATCCGCGATGTCATGTCGCCAAAAGTTCTTTATTGCTATGATGATCAAGACATACTCGAAGTAGCAAAAAATATGGGTGAAAATCAGGTGAGAAGACTCCCTGTTGTTAATCGACAAAAAAGACTAGTGGGGATTTTGGCCCTTGGTGATCTTGCATTAAAAGAAGTCGAGTCCAAAGAAGCATTTAGCAAAATTTGTCGTCATGAACACCATGAACCACAAGTATCGTCGCATTAAGCCCATAACTCGATAATCAACAGATTGCTGAGGCGATTTGCGTTGCAAAAAAAATGCATTCGAACTCAGCATCTGCAATGCTCTGAAATGACTTCAAAAAAATCCATTTTCTCCTCTGAAAATGGCCCTCTTACATTCTCTTTCCACATCACTTTTCTAATGTACTAATCAAGCTATTTATGACAAATTGATGAAGTTTAAAAGACACACACACATTATAAACAACACATAGCAGAGGATACGCTTGTGAAGTTAAAGAGACTTATTCTTCAAGGTTTTAAATCTTTCAAAGATCGCCAGGTCATTCATTTCGATGAAGGGATCACTGGAATTGTAGGCCCTAACGGTTGTGGTAAATCCAACGTTGTAGATGCCCTCTTCTGGGTTATGGGTGAACAATCAGCGAAACACTTGCGTGGTAATTCCATGAAAGATGTTATCTTTGCAGGATCATCAAAATACACACCTGCTTCATTCGCTGAAGTATCACTTGTTCTTGAGAACGATGAAGGAAAACATATTCATATTGGTCATCAAGTATCAAGCCCATCTGAAATTCAGTTAACAAGAAAGTTGTATAGAAATGGTGAAACTGAATACCGTATCAACGATGTTCCATGTCGTTTACGAGATATTCAAGAAGTATTCATGGATACAGGAGCTGGAGCAAAGTCATATTCAATTATCGCTCAGGGAGAAATCCATCGTCTGGTAAATCAAAAACCAGAAGAACGTCGAGTTATGATCGAAGAAGTTGCCGGGATCACAAAATTTAAAATTAGAAAAAAAGAATCGCTTAAAAAGATTGAGCAAACGGAACAAAACCTTGCTCGCTTAAATGACCTTCAACAAGAGATTGAAAAAAATCTTAAAGCTCTTGAGAAGCAGGCAGAAAAGGCGGAACGCGCTCGCGATTTAAAACAGAAAGTTGAAAGATACGACCTCATTGTTCACTCTCATAAAGAGTTCGACCTTCTTAAAAACTACAAAGAATCAAAGGTAGTCGTAGACGCACGCACTGAAGAAATTGAAAATTTAAGTGCTCGCAAAAACGTTCTTGAAATTGGTCTTGAAGAAGAGCGTTTCAGAAAAGATGAAGAAACAGCTAAAATCGAAGAACTTCAAAAAGAATATAATACAATTTCAAAAGAACTTGCAGCCGCTGAAGAGCGCCTGGTTTATCTATGTAAAACTCAATCAGAAAAAGAAAAACTAATTGAGACAAGAGAAAGTGAAATTGCTTCTGTAAACCTTGAGCTAACAGGCCGTCTGGAAAAACTAGAAACGCTTAAAACTGAGCTTGAGACATGGGAGAAAAAAGGCGAAGAAGATAACGACTTTGCTTTACTAGAAGAGAGAGTTGAGCACTTAAAAGAAGAGCTAGAATTTAAAACTCAAAGCTTCAATGACTTAAAAGATGAAATTGAAGCAGAAAAAGAAGCCTTCAATAAAATTGATCAAGAGCTTTTTAGAAACACTTCTCGCTTAGAAGAATACGCAGCTTCACTTCAAGACTTAACAAAAGAAATTGAAGCTCTTGAAGCTCAATACTCTGGAGTTAACACTCAAATCGTAGCGGAAAGAGAAGCTGTTGCAACGGCAGAAAAGTCTTCAATTGAATTAAAAGATAAAGAGATTGCTCTTAGATCAACAATTGATGACGCTACTATTTCAGTAAGAGAGTTGGAACAAAATTTCCAAGCAAAATCAAAAATTCTTATTCAAACAGAATCAAAACTTCACTCACTGATTGAAATCAATAAGTCACTTGAAGGAAAAAAAGAAGGTATCTCAGCTTTCTTAAAAGAGAACTCAGAAGGATTTGCGCTTCTTGGAACTTTAATCAAGTGTGAAGAGAAGTACACGAAAGCGGTTCAAACACTTCTTTCTGAATTTATGGAAACATTGGTGGCTTCGTCTTCTAATGATTCAGATCTTTTCTCATGGATTGAATCAAACGAGAAAAATCTTGATTACTTAAAAATGACAACCGCAGATAAATTATCTGAGGAAACGGTTGCTCGTTTAAAACTTACTCTAGGTGATGATCTAGTAAGTCTTTCAGAAATTCTTGAAATGAATACTGAGCTTAAAGATAAAATGTCAGCTTTCTTAGATGGTTATTTCATTGCAAATAATCTCTCAGCTGATTCAATGTCTTCTCTTTCAGCAGATATCCGCTTTAAAGCGATTGCTTCAGTTGATGGATCAAGAAAAGTTGCAAATCTTGTTGGCGCTAAATTAGTAAGCATCCAAGCAGTAAGTGATGAATCTCTTGGCTTTGTTGCTAGAAATAATCAAATTGAAGAATTAAAAGTTGTAGTAGCTTCTCTTCAGGC
The DNA here is from genome assembly GCA_037444575.1 of Bacteriovoracales bacterium. GTDB lineage: Bacteria > Bdellovibrionota > Bacteriovoracia > Bacteriovoracales > Bacteriovoracaceae > Bacteriovorax. The sequence continues at coordinate 349,240 of JBBIME010000004.1, read as the reverse complement.
AGAAGTGACTGAACTAGAGTCAAAATCTCTAAGTGAAAGAACAAAACTTGAAGGACAAAAAACTGAGTTTGATTCTCTTCGCGATCAAGCCGCAGAAGCTCGCGCTCAATTCTCAGCTAAAAAATCGGCATTAGACGCGAAACTTTCTAGCTTTGAAGCTGGATTTACTCGTCTTGAGATTCTAAAAAATAGAAAACAAGAAATTTCAAAATCTCGCCTTGATATGATCGAGTCAGAAGAAAAACTGTCTCGCAAAAAAGAAGAACTAAGCAGTAACCTTAGTGAAAAAACTTCTCGCTATGATGAAATTCAAGAAGAAGTTGAACTTCAAAAATCTGCCTTTGAAGATGAGAGATCAGAGCTTCTTCAAAAGCAAGTTGAGGCAAGATCATTTGAATCAACACTTAAGAGCTTAAACTCTCAAATCGAAGATTTAAATGGCCAGATCGATCGCTTAAATCAGCGTCTTGAATCAAACAAAACATTGGTTGCTACATACAATGGTGAAATTGATCAGATTATTACTGAATTAGAAGAGCTTGAAGCTTCTAACAAAGAAACTTCTCTTGTTCTAAGCGATAAAGAAGATGTCTTGAATCTTTTAAAAGACAGCCTTGGTCAACTCCTTCTTTCAATGAAAGATCGCGAAGATGAAGTGAAAAATATCACTGCTACAATCAACAAGCATCAAAGAGAGATTTCTGAGCTTGAGGTGAAACTTTCACAATCAATCGTGGAAGAAGAGCAAAATGTTCGCAATATTTTTGAGAAATACCAAATCAACCTTCGCGCTGTTCTTGGAAAATTCCTTGAATATCAAGAAAGTGATTACGAAGATCTTAAAGATGTTAATTCTATGTTCTGGATGGAAACAGAAGAAGGAACAAAAGAAATCGAAACAAAAGAATTTGAGTTTGTTCGCCGTTATGGACAAGATCTTAAAGAGTGTTCAGATAAACTTAAAAATTACAGACTTGAATTTGGTCGCTTAGGAGATATCAACTGGCAAGCGATTGAAGATTACGATCGTCAAAAACTTCGCGCAGACTTCCTCAAAGTTCAGGAAGTTGAGCTTAGATCTTCTCTTGAAGATTTACAAAAAGCGATTGCTCACATTGATGAAAAATCTAAAGCACGCTTCCAAGCTGCTTACGAAGAAGTTAATACTCGCTTCCAGAAAGTATTCCCAATCATTTTCGGTGGTGGATCTGCAGATCTTAAGATCGTAGGGGACATCAACGATGCTGAATGCGGAATCGAGATCGTTGCTCAACCTCCTGGAAAGAAAATGCAGAACATTAACCTTATGTCAGGTGGTGAAAAGGCCATGACTGCCGTGAGTTTAATTTTCTCTATCTTCCTTGTTAAGCCATCACCATTCTGTTTACTGGATGAGGTTGATGCTCCACTTGATGATGCTAACGTTGGCCGTTTTAACGAACTTTTAAGAGAGATGAGTTCAGATTCACAATTCATCCTCATTACACACAATAAAAAGACAATGGAACTCAATGACACTCTTTATGGTGTTACTATGCAAGAGCCTGGGGTTTCAAAAGCAGTTTCAGTTCAACTTCACTAATTATAAAAAAGCTCCCTTCGGGGAGCTTTTTTAGTTTTAGGAGAGACCAATGAAAATAATGATCGCAGCTATTCTGACAATGTTTGCAACTTTTAGTTTTGCAGGGACAAACGTATCAGCAAGACTTGTTCGCGATAATACTTATCTCGCAATCCACTTAATAGATGATCAGCTCATTCCTCCCTTTGAAGCGGGAGAGTTGTGGAAAGTTATGGTAGAAAACCAGCAGATAAAACGAATTAATGAAAAAGAATTCAACCTCACCTGTGAAGGATTAACCAATCAAACCGATGATACATTTGGCGATTGTCAGATCCTTGTTCCGTATAATTTGTTTAAAAAGATAAAAAATAAAATGGTCTTTAAGGCAGAGGGAGAAGTTGCGGCAAGATTGAATCGCTACTTCATTGATAGTGCTTACTGGTCATTGCAAGGAAACGACGTTTATCTTTCATCATTTAATACAAGACGACAGTTTTTTTTCGGGATCGATGAAAAACTTATTCAAAAATAATTTATGAAAACAAAACTTTGGTTTAGAAGAAAAACTTATGGTTGGGGATGGACCCCTATCACGTGGCAAGGTTGGACGATAACGTTCGTCTTTGTTTTAATTCCTTTATTGGTCAAATTCATTGTAAAGAGTCTCGATTATTCAAAAAATATTCAGAACTTTTCTTTGTTAGCAACAGTTCCTCTGATTGTCGTAGGTCTTATCGTTGTTTGCTTACGCTACGGAGAAAAACCTCGCTGGCAGTGGGGAGTTAAAACAACAAAACTTTCCCACATCGAATTAAATGTTTCTGATTATAAAAAGAGTGTTCTTTTTTATGATTTGATTCTTTTGTCTCTTGGGTGGGATAAGCTTGTTTCTAGAAAAGATCATACGACCTATTCTGACGGAACACTTAAAATAATTTTAAGTCCTGTAGAAGAAAAGTATTTGAAGGATGGATTTCATCGAAAAAGAATTGGGATCAATCATCTGGCCATCTATGCTCCAACAAAAGAAATCGTTGATCAGTTTCACCAAGAGATCCTTGTTGCTAACGAGATACCAACGCTTTATGAATTAAAACCAACAGGTGATAAAAATTATTACTCGGTTTACTTTGAAGACCCTGATCGCATAAAGCTTGAAGTGGTCTGCGCTCCTAACTATTGCGAAAAATCGCATTGGCCTAATACGATTGAAAACGATTTTGATCCTAATTTATAATTAGATCTTCTTCACAAAAAGCTTGATGTTTTTATCCGATTTAAGAGTGACGTAGGCCTTCATGCGCACTTCGCCCTGTTTTGTATAGACCCTGTGCCCTTTAAAAAAGTGCAGACAAAAAAGACTCATTTCTAAAAAGGCAAATCTCGCACCAATACAATTTCTCTTACCGATACTAAACGGGATAAAAGCATTTTTAGGTGCCTGATGAAAAAGTTCATGCCCTTCTAAAAATCTCTCAGGTATAAATTCATCTGGATCTTTCCACCATCTCGGATCTCGGTGAGTGACAAGCGGAGAGACGGCGAGAACTTGTCCTTTTTTAATTTTAAATTCACCAATAGTAGAATCTACTGCAGCAGTTCGGGCAAGAATCCAACCCGCAGGATAAAGTCGCAAGACTTCATTGATGACTGCCGAGAGGTAAGGATATTGAGTAACTGATAATGAATTATCGAATTGATAATTATTATTTTTGCACTCAATTGCTATTTTCTCCTGCGCCTCTGGGTGACGGGCCAATTCATAAAAGAGCCAACTCATCGAGAGGGCGGTTGTCTCATGGCCTGCCATCATGAAAGAGAGAATCTGATCCCAGATTTCATCGCGAGAAAGTTTTTTGCGGTCTCCTTCAGAGTCTTGGGCCTTCATGAGAAGATCAAGTAGATCCCGAGGAGCAGACTCGTTTGATTCAGATCTTGAATTATAAATATTTTCAACTGTCGATTTTAAATAGAGAAAAGATTTTTTAAATTGCTTATGTTCTTTTATTGGGAGAAATAGAGGCAGATTTATAAAGTTAGACATTCGATGAGATACAAAGCGTACGCAGGTATTGCTGGCCTCTGCGAGAAGATCTAGCTCTTTATCTGAAAAATTTTTGCCAAAAAAAGAAGCGAATGCAACTTCTAAGGTCAGATCCAGCATGTATCTGTTCCAGTTGACTTCTTTGTCTGCGCTTACTTTCTCACTGTATTTTTTGGTGATGCGATCAATATGACCTAGTAGCACATCCATGCCTTCTCTTCCAAAAAGAGGATTGAGCATTCTTCTCTGTCTCTCCCAGTCTGCTCCAACTGAAGTCAGTAAGCCGTTTCCCAAAAGCAGGCGAAGAGAATCGTATTGCTTGCCTTTAATAAATTGATCAGCTTTCTCAACTAAAACTTCACGATTGTAATCGGGATTTAAAAAAAGAAATACGGTCTGATGAGCAAAACGAATTTGAAGAGCATCGCCATGCTCTCTATTCATGCGAAGATAAAAATAAACACCTTCATCCTTAGCTTCCAACAGATGGCCAAAAATTAAATTTCCGGATACTTTTGGAGGTTCGAGTTGAGGAGGCGTGGTAATCGTCATAGTCTAATGCTATAGTGGAGTATGCACAACCGTCAATTTGGAAAAACTTTCAATCTCTCTTTTCAGGATCGTTATATTCTCGCTTTTGAAAGGGAGGATCTTCCTTTTAATAGCCATTTGGTTTTAGATATTGAGGGTGAATTAGATTTCGAAAAATTAAAGGCAGCCTTTAAAAAGCTTATTGAGCTCGAGCCTTTTACCCGAATTATTCCCGACAGTGCTTCCGGACGCTTTGTTCTAATCGAAAAGGCTGATATAGATAAGCAATTGTACGTTTTAAATGAAGATGAATTAGAAAATTACTGGGAAAAGAAATTTGTTTTTCCGGATGAACTGGCCATTCGCTTGGCCGTTGTTAGAAATAAAAAAATAATTTTCTCTTTTCATCATGCCATATACGACGGGCATGCCCAGTTTAATTTTCTAAAGGATTTTCTTGATATTTATCAGGGGAATACTTATCAACCTCGAGAGATGAAGGATGTGTATAAGTTTAGAAAATATTTTCTAAAAACTTCTCCGATTTGGTACTTAAAAAATCTTCTGCCTTTTTTAAAAATCAAAAAGAAAAAAGGAAAAGTTAAAATCGCCAGACTCAATGATTTTGAACCAAAGACTCGCAAAGTAGACATGGAGTTAATTGAGCTCGATCGAAAAATTATGGATGGAGCAGCTCGAAAGCTCGCACTTTCTAGCACAGCTTATATTTCTCTCATTGGCGCAAAGGCGATGGATAAGCTTCTTCGTGAAAGAGGAGAATGTGAAAGGCCAATAGTTTTATACATCACAAAGAGTATGCGCTTTGAATTTAAGGTCATGCGAGCTTATCAAAATCTTCTAGGGTTTATCTGGATGAAGATTGATCGAGGAGAAATAAATAATTCAAATTTTAATTTAAAGTTTAGAGACACTTATAAATTTAGAAGTGGTGAGGACGAAGTTAAAAAGACGCTTTTGTTAGGAGCTCTTCTTGTAAAACTTAAATCATTTACAGCACTCAAAAAAATTCTAAAATTCAAAGAAGAAAAAATTCACGATTGCACACTGCTCATTAGCAGTGGACGAACTCCGAGTGAAATGCAGTTTCCAGATGAGTGGAAAATTTCTCGTCTTTATGCCAAAGGAAGTATGCATCGCTCTCCGGGAATCGGACTTCTTGTCACAAGCTTTAAGCAGAAAGATTTTATCTGCATAGAGTATTTAAGAGAGTCCCTAAAAAAGGAAACCATACAGCGTTTTAAAGAATTGCTGTTGCAGGAACTTTCTTAAGAATAAATCTCTCCCATAATTTTTGCCATTTTATCTTCAAGCTCAGCCTGCGTGGAAAAATCAGAGGGCATAAGTGGAGGATGAATTTTCATTTTCACCGGAAAGGGAATGAGTAGTGCCAGTGGGGTAAAAATAAATACCAAATAAGTAATCACGACATTAAGAAACATCGGGACATGATTTTTCAAAACGAAAAATGCCAGGCACGCCAGAAGAATCTGCCCTAGAGAAATGGAAGACCACTTAAGTCCAAGTAGCCAGGGAAGAACAAGAATTTTTGAAAGCCATTCGCTACTGATAATAATGGGATTCACAAAGTGCGATCCTTTGAAAGTAATAGGGACGACTGGTACGTTGTGCGTACAGGCTATTTTCGCCCAACCATGACTCCATTCGAATTGATTGTTTTTGTAATTCCAAATACTTCTTAAAGCTTGCCTATTTCCCCCGGGGAAAATCATGAGGGAGTGTCCCTTTTCAAATACAGAAGCGGCCACTTCGTAGGTGGCGGGAACAGCACCTATCCATTCAAAATAATGCTTTACCCCTGCAACCTTGAAAATGGATGGATGAGTAAACCCATAAATAATCGATCCAGGAATTTTATTTTGAAGAACAAAAAGGGAGGTGTGGCTTTCAATCAAAGCTCCAACATTGTGATTGGAAATAAAAAGTAGTGGGCCTTTTGAGGGCACATTCTCTAGGCCTTCGATTTTTATGCGAAACATGACCTTTAGAAAGGGCCAGAGAGTCCTTCTTAAGGAATTGATGAAGGTCTGGCTTCGCTTTTCTTTGTATTTATTCATAGATAAGAAAGTATAACCCATGGTTTAAAGGGGGGGACTAAGTATAGAAAAATTACACGGTAATCACTCCAAATTCATTGGCATGTTACCCTTTGTACATGTCATTTTTTAAACGTAAAAAACGTTCAATACCGCTGAACTCTTTAGAGAAATTCATGCTCGCGCATGAATCAGAATACGTTTCTTATAATAGCCAGATTATGGTGGAGTTTAAGGGCGATCCAAGGCTTATTGATCTAAAGAAGGCCATAGATCAGGCCATTAAAGAGATTCCTCTTCTTCGATCTAAAATTAGAGAAGGGAATCTTCAGTTTAGGCGTTATTACACTGAATCGGCTGAGCTTGATTCTAGTGACGTTGTAGAGTTGCGTGAGGATATTTTAAATCAAGAAACCATTGATGAATTCTCTCAAAGAAAATTTGATCTTGCTATCTCTCCTGCTTTCAGGTTTCTTTTGGGAAAAACGGAAGCAGGAAAAAATATTTTAATTTTCAATGTTCATCACACTCTTTGCGATGCCGCTGGACAATTTCATTTATTGGAAGAAGTGTTTCGTGCCATGAATGGAATGCCGATAAGAGATGGCGCAAAAACGGATAAAGTTTTTCGCTACCGCGATCTTTGGAAACATATGGGATTGAAGTGGTTTGTAAGCCAGATTTTTTCTCAGCTACGCCCTCTAAGTAAACAGCGCCAATATATGATGGCGACTCTTATTGATCACCACTCAAAACCTGAACGTTTTGTAACTTCAACAATGATTCAACTTTCAAGTTCTGAACAAGATAAAATCAGACAGAGTTGCAAAAAGTTTGAAATCTCTATAACAGAATATTTAACCTATTGCTGTTTTAAAGCACTTGATACAAGTTTAAAGAATCGAGGAGATCATAAAACGCCGATTATGGTCTATTTGCCAAAGACCTTAAGGCCACTGCTAAAGATTCGCTATTCTCTTCAAAATATTCTCACTACTGTATGGATAGTGGGAAAGCGCGATGAGATTCAAGATATTAAATTTTTGGGAAAAGTTAAGCACATTATCAACTCTCACAAAATGGATAAAGCGACGAAGTTTATTTTTGGAACTCTTTGGGCCTCATCTGTTCTTCGGCCTAAAACATTAAAGAACATTTATCAAAAGTTTGATCGCGATTCAAAATCTATTTCAAGCTCTCTTTTAATTAGTGCGGGAAGAGTACCAAGATCTTATACATTTCCAGAAGGATGGAGCGATCTTAGCGTGTGGGCACGAGGGACAATGCTAAAATCTCCTGGGGTTGGAGTTATTTTCACAGGTGTTGCTGGAGCTGAGACACTTACGATTGAATATCTTAAAGATCTTACCGAGAAAGAAACAATAGAGAAGTTTAAAGAAAATTTAATCAACGAATTATTGAGAGATGTTTAAATTATTCTGTCTTCGTCACTTTCGAGAGATGTCTTGGTTTATCAGGATTTAGTCCTAAACTTCTTGAAAGTTCTTCGGCCATTAGATAGAAAGATTGGATTGCGGTGATCACATCAAGCTCTTCTGCATGAGTCGTTTGAATTTCAAGTTGTTTATCTTTTACAAATGGTGGAGCGGCCAAAATGACATTTGCTCCTCTCGATTTCATATCAGTAGCAAGATCTAACATGTTATGAAGTGTAGGACCTCGATTGGCAAAAATGAGAAGAGGATATCCCTCTTCGATTAAAGCTTGAGGGCCATGCTTAATTTCAGCTGCACTAAAAGCTTCTGCTTGAATGGAGCAGGTTTCTTTCAACTTTAAAGCAGCTTCTAGGGCCAACGATAGTCCATAGCCTCTTCCAACAATCATAATACGTTTTGCTTTTTGCAAAGTCTTTATCGGTGAAGACCAATCGAGACTCTGGGCCTTTAGTAAATCATCTGGAAGATGATGAAGACCTCGAGTTAACTCTAAATCATTTTTCCAAGCAGCAATCAAACTAGCACTTGCAGATAGAGAGGCGATAAAACTTTTTGTAGCAGCAACGGCCTTTTCAGGTCCGGCGTGAAGTGGAATAGTCCATTCCGAAGCTTTCGCTAATGGAGAATTGATATCATTAACCAATGCTAAGCTTGGAGCATTGTGAGATTTCATATATTCAATGGGCTTAACTACATCGGGGCTTTGCCCGGACTGAGAGATGGCCACTCCAACTGATTTGCTAACATCAAGTTCAGCTTGATACAGAGTAAGTAGTGACATCGATAGAGAGGTTGTAAGTTTTCCCAATTTAGCCGTTGTTAGAAAGTTTAAATATTGAGCAGCATGATCTGAACTTCCACGAGCGATACTGATAAGTGAATAAGGATTTTTCTGATTTATATATTGGGCAACTTCATCGAGAATCTGTTGATTTTCACTGAATTGATTTTCGACAACACTAGAAGCTTCGAGTGCTTCAGTTCGCATAAGTGAAGTCATACCAATTCTCCTTCAATGTAGATTTCTTTTAATGAGAGATCTGAGTTTAGCACTATCAAATCGGAGTAATGATTTTCTTTAATAATTCCTCGATCAGAAATACCAATGAGTTCAGCTGGGATTTGTGAAAGTCGCTTACTTGCTTCTGAAAGTTCCATTCCAAGACTAACGAGATTGCGAAGTGCTTGATCCATTGTAAGAGCACTTCCTGCGAGCGTGCCATCTTTTAGACGGACTCCACCAAGACACTTATTAACAGTATGAGTTCCTAATTTATAATCGCCATCAGGCATTCCAGTAGCCGAAGTGGCATCCGTTACAAAATAGAGATTGGGAATTGACCTTAGAGCAACTTTGATTGCTCCAGGGTGAACATGCATTAGATCTGGAATTAGTTCAGCATGATTTGCGTGTGCTAGAGCTGCGCCTATCATTCCCGGTTCACGGTGATGAAAACTCGACATAGCATTAAAGAGGTGAGTAAAGCTCTTTGCCCCATGATCAATTGCTTTTAGACCTTCTTCGTAAGTTCCATTGGTGTGACCTATTTGAACAACAATATTCATCTGGACCAGATCTTTAATGAGATCGAGATGATTAAAAACTTCAGGGGCAAGAGTTAAACTTTTAATCGGAATAATGCTGTGAAGTTTTTCAATTTCTTTTAAGGTTGCCGCTCGTACAAAATCAGGTTGAGCACCAAGTTTAGAAGAAGAAATAAATGGACCTTCAAGATGCACTCCAAGAAGACGAGCTTCTTTTGATTCTCGATTTGAAAATTGCTGCTTCATCGCTAGAAATGATTTTTCTAAATCAGCAAAGGGAGCAGTCATTGTTGTTGCTAAAAATGAAGTCGTTCCAAATTTAGCATGTGTTGCTGCGACTGTGTGGGAAGCTGTTCCCGCTTCCATAATATCTGCTCCACCACCTCCGTGAACATGGAGATCAATGAAGCCTGGAATAATTTGAGGAAGATTCTTTTTGTCGCTCTTAATTTTTTTTATGGATAGGATTTTTTCATTGAATTCAATTTCTGCTTCAACAAAAGATCCTTCAATTAATATATTTCCATGAAGTTTTTTATTCATTTTAAGTTATGAGCGATCAGATAAAGAGCTCCGACAGTGGAGTCTCCTTTGGCCGGTTGGTTTCTCTTTTTTATTTCAGGTGGAAGATAGGGAATAAGTTCAATACCTAATCGTCCACAAATAGATAGAGGCAGTTCCCCATTTGGGTCGAGCGTTTCTACCATGGTAGCAATTTCTACCCCAGCTTTATTGAGAAGCTTTAGAGCATCGGGATCAGAGCCTGCACATTGAAAAACGAGAGGAGCAAGTGTTGCAAAAGCATTTTGCTTAGCTTCGCCTAACCACGCTAAAAATTTTTCAGGAGTATTTCCACAAAAATTTTGAACAGCAACAGAAAGAGTTGAAGGATTTCTTCTTCCATCGAAAGTTTTTTGAGTAATTGAAGCGGCCCTAAGGCCTAGCCAAGCGCCACTAGCTTCATCCCCTGAAGGAAACCCCCAACCAGAAACATCTTTGCGTTTACCATCTTTATCTAAAACCATTCCGACACTTCCAGTTCCGACAGCCACGATTACTCCCGGAGCTCCGTTATGTGCGCCAAGAAGTGTTGTGAAACCATCTGTGTCTATAATGATTTTTTTAAATCCAGGATTTCGTAGATAAAATTCATTTTTCCAAACAATATTGTTGGCACCAGAGAGCCCAAGGCCGATAGCGCATTCAGAAAGCATTGGTACAGTTATCTTTCCATTAGAAAACGCTAAAGCAATAGTATTCATAATTGCTTTCCAGGCTTTTTCAATTCCTTGACCAAGAGCAGAGGGAGCCCCTTCGGCCATGGCCAAAATTTTCTGATGAGGGTCTGCGATTATGACTCGCGTTCCACTACCACCGCCGTCAACGCCAATGAGATATTTAAAGGATGATTGCATACTTAAATTTTAAGAGGAGCTTTGGGGTGAGTCAATGAAAGGAAACTTGAGTGTTTTTGTATTTTTTGACCAACCGTTAATTGAGATTCCACAAGAGTTACGGCATTATGAACACTCAATCATTGTTAAGGAGTTCGTGTGAAGATTGCATTGATGCTTGTTTTAAGTACATTTCTTCAACAGGCCAGAGCTGAGTTTTTACCTCAAAGTTTCTCAGCCAAATTTGAACAAGAGTATGTGAGCATTCTGAAAGGGAAAACTAAAAAAGGGGAAGGCTCGATTGAGTACAAATACCCAAGCAATATTCGCTTTGAAACTTCAACTCCGAGTTCGGTTGTTTTCGTTAGTAACGGAGTGAAGGCCTGGTATTATCGAGCACCATTCATTGAAGGAGAGGAAGGAGAAGTTACCGAGACTTCTGCCAAAGAAGGTAACAGCGTTTACATTAAATTTTTTGATTCATTAAAAAACGGATTGTCAGCTAATGCACTTTACGACGTTAAGAACGCAGGTGATGGAATGCACGTGATGACCTTTAAACCAAAAACGGCAAAAGAGTTTGGAATTAAAGAAGCCGTTCTTACCTTTAACTCAGCAAAAGACAAAGATTTTTCAGAACTCAAAAAAATTGATCTTCTTTTTCCAGATGGAAAGAAATCAACTCTCTCATTTGCGAATTTAAAAATTAACCCAAGTCTGGATGCGACGAGATTTAATTTTGTAGCTCCTCCGAAGACGAAGAAGACAAACTAGAAAGTCTTAGCAAAGAAGTTTTCATCAAGCATGAACTCTTCTTTGCTAGAAATTCTTTTGTAAGTGATAAAATTTCTAAAAACCAACTTAATGTAGTTTCTTGTTTCTTCGTATGGAATCATCTCTATAAATTCAAAATAATTTCCATTAAATCTTTCTTTTTCCCATATTCTTATGACTTCGTCGCTTGCATTGTAAGCAGCGACCGATTGTGCAAATTTATATTGAAATTTTTCTCTTAAATTTTTTAACAGAGCTGCTCCCATTTCAATATTGATTTCAGGATTATAAAGATCGTTGTAGTTATGATAAGTGATTGCATATTTTTTTGATAACTCGGAAGCTTTCTCTGGAATCATTTGCATTAAACCAAAAGCATCCGCCCATGAGCGCTCGCTAGGAACAAAAGCAGATTCTTGTCTAGCGATGGCGTAAATAAGTTCCTTAGGGATATTGTATTTAGAGGCCATTGAATCAACGGTATTATAATACGGAGTAGGGAAGACGACATTGATATATTTTTCCGTCATGGCATTTCTGTCACCTGGTTTGAAATTATAAATTTGTCTCATGCCACCTTGATACCACCCAGTTAAAAAATACAGAGGCATTTCTTTTTCACGTTCTTTATATGTCTTAAATTGTGAATCGATTCCTTTTAAAAATTTTTGAGAAAAGTTTGTTTCACCTACGGCCACCAACCAATCAAGAGTTTGATTTCCTGTTGATTCTGTACTGATCGATTGAGAAGAAATCGGTTGCAGAGGTTTTTTCAAATTAATTGTAGATATGATGCCATAATAACCAAATGGATCAGCTTGAGAAACCGAAGTAAAGACAGCGTTAGCTTCTTCTTTTTTTCCGAGTCGTAAAAGAGACTTCGCTTTCCAGTAGTTAAGTTTTGCTACAAAATTTTGATTGGTAGATTTTTTGGCAAAGTTATCTGAAAAACTTACGACCTTCGAATCATTTTTAAGAAGATAATAATTCCACACAATGGCCCATTGAATATTTTCTAAAAGAGCATTGTCTGTCACCTTAAATGCATTGGCCTTTTCAAAGCGCTTAAGTGCTTCCGAGTTTTCTTTATTCTCTAGATGGAGAGAGCCGTAAACATATTGAGCTGTAGCTCTCTGGTTTTGATTTCCTAGTTTTGAAGTAATTAAGTCATCAAGAATTTTTCTTGCGTCTGCATTTTGATGATTGGTCCACACTGCTCTAGAAAGTGCTATCTTTGAATCGGTCCATGCCTCAGATGTTTTTTGGTCGTTGGGATTTTTGTTGAGTTCCCCTTTCAAAAAAGATTCCATCTCATAAGTTTTTGCAAGGAATGTCTTTAGATCTCGTTCAACTTTGTAAGTCGTTCTGTAAGAATTGTAAGCTTTAACTTTTTCTTCTAGAGGAAAATTGCCATCGATGATTTGCTTGTAAAGTTCTCTGGCCTTAGAGAATTTTCTATTGGCTTCAAAATCACGGGCCACTGAGTAAATATTTTTATCAGTGATCTCAGTATTGTGAAGAGGTGAGATCTCTTTAAGTTTTTCATTGTATAGTTTTAATTTTTCTAAATCACCTAACTTTTCAGCGATAGCTATCGCGCGTGTAATAAGTTTTACTTTTTCGGATTGGATAGTTTTATAGGGAATAAGGGCAAAAGAAAATTCTGCTTCGTAGGCCGGCATATTAGCCTTAGCGGCCAGTACTCTTGAATATTCAAAATAAGAATCTTTAAGATAGGTTGGTACCTTTGTTTCACTCCATACTTCTTCTAAATAACTGGTCGAAAGATCGCAATCTGCGAGAGTGTGAATAAGGGCGGCTTCTTTGATAGGTAAGCTCTTTTTTTCGGCTAGGTCACTAAATAGATTGCAGGCGATCTTAGTTTCTCCAGATCTTTCAGCATCTAAGGCCAGTAAATAATCTTTTGCTAGATTTTCAGATTCATCTAGGGGAATTCCAAATTCAGTCTTGGAAACTAGTGATTTTTTTAGAAGTTCAAGGCGATCGGCCTTTGGAGGAGAGACCAATTTCACAGGGCGAGTAGCACAGCCAGAGAGAAAAGCGATTATGAATAGGGAGGAAGTCAGAATATTTTTCACAATACCACCAGGAGCTTTGATTATTCGTCAATTCTATACTATTTAGGGGTATTTTCAATTTACAAAAATAGGGCATCTCGTGGAAACAGTAACAAAATTATTTAATGAAAAAACCGTCTTTTTTACTTCGCTTGGTTGTTCTAAAAACCTTGTCGATTCTCAAGTTATGCTTGGGTATATGGGACTTGATGGATTTACCATCACTTCTGAGCCCGACGCGGCCGAAGTTATTGTCGTTAACACTTGCTCATTTATTGAGGCATCTAAGAAGGAATCAGTTGATACGATTTTAGATATGGCCGATTTTAAAAATCCTGAAAATGGTCAATGTAAAGCCTTGGTTATTTCTGGGTGTATGGCCCAAAGATACGCAGAACAATTAGAGCAAGAGATTCCAGAGGCAGATCTGATCATCGGAACTGGCGAGTATAACAAAATCACAATGCTCTTAAGAGCATTGGAAGATGGAAAACTAAGTCAAAAATCTTTTGTCGAAATTCCAAAATTTATCCACACAGAATACGATCCGCGTTTAAATACATCTCCTTTCTATACGGCTTGGCTTAAAGTCTCAGAGGGATGTAATCGCAATTGTACTTTCTGTATTATTCCAAAACTTCGTGGAAAACTTAGATCTCGCTCGGTTGAGTCTCTCGTAAATGAAGCTAAGAATTTAACTTCATCAGGGGTACGGGAGCTCAACCTTATCTCTCAAGACCTCTCTGACTATGGAGTTGATCTTGATGAGAATAACAAACTCTTCAATCTACTTGAAGGCCTTGAGATGGTCGAAGGTATTGACTGGATCAGATTATTTTATTTCTACCCAGATGAACTTACTGATGAAGTCATTGAGAAGATGGCGACATCCCCAAAAATCAACAAATACCTAGATATGCCTGTTCAACATTTTTCAGACAACGTTTTAAAACGTATGAACAGAAAAATTACAGGAGAGAGAATTCATAATCGCATTGAGCGTCTTCGCTCTCGTATCCCAGGTATCGTTCTTAGAACTTCAATTATTGTTGGATTTCCAGGAGAAACAGAAGAGGATTTCGAACTTCTTTTAGAGGGAGTAAAGAAAGCGCGCTTTAATCATCTTGGGATTTTCAGATACTCAGATGAGGAAGGAACTCCTGCATTCAAACTACAGCCAAAAGTTCCACAAGACGTTATTGATGAACGATTCGACAGACTGTTTGAAACGCAAAGAGAGATCGTGCGCGAGTTAAACAGTGAATACTTAGGAAAAATTATTCCAGTACTTATTGAAGGCGAACACGAAGAAACAGAACTTCTTATTCAAGGCCGTCATGAAGGCCAGGCTCCAGATATCGATGGAAAAGTGATCATTAACGATTTAAACGGTGAAGATATAGAAATCGGTGATCTCGTTTATGTCGAGATCACCGAAGTCTTAGATTATGATTTGGTCGGAAAAATTGTATCAGTTGACTAGAGATGTGACTTAGGGAATTTATACTTAGAAGTGTAGTTAGGAACAGCACATGAACCTGCGTTTGCAGCTGCTGGACCTCCTCCATCAAGTGCATTGGTATTGTAAGCATCATCCCAATCGTAATAGTCGTTATTGCTCTTTCCAAAGACAATAGTATTGTCGTTCATTAAGGCACCAGCGGCCGGAAGGTCAGCATCGATACTATCGGAAATTTTGAAAGCATCGTTCCACTCTCTTACGACGATTCTAATTCTTGCCTTTATATTTCTAGCAGCATCAAGACAGTTAACGACATAGAATGGATTGGCACCTGTGACAGTTGGTTGATCTGGGTCCGTACCACCAAAAGGGTTATCAGTAATCAGTTGTCCTTTCATATAATTTGCCCATGTATCAGCATCTGCATTTGTAGTGAGACACTGATTATTAACGGTACCATTAGCGGCTCTTAAATTTGTAAGATCTAATGAATCAAATGGAGCAGAGAAAGATGAGTTAACAGTTGTCCCTGAAGATGATGCATAAAGAAGTGAGCGCCAACCTGCTTGGATTTGAACATCTGTTAAAATATCTCGCACCGGACCCTTTAGGCAATTTGTTTTCTTACCTGCACACGACATAACAGTTGTTGTAGTAGTATCTACGGTACAAGTTGCAGGAGTCGCATTGTTCATACTCCATGTATGAGTAGTGACTGTTACTGCACCTTCATCACAATTAGGCCCTCCCGTTTTCACGTAGTCTCCAGCACACAGATCCTCTGCTTTTGGAGGAGCTGTTGGTGTAGTGGTACATCCAGTGTGATAAGCATAGGAAGTAACTGCCGGATCTGTTTTTGCTGGAGAATAGTGCCAGAATGAGTAAGGGTAAATTTGGATATACTCACAAGCTCCGGCCCCTGAAGAAGAAGCAAGTTTTAATTTATTAAAGTAGAGATCTTGTTCTTCAGCATCGATAAAGCAGCGAATATCAAGAGCTGTCGAGTTAACGGAAGCATTATTAGCAACGAAGTTTTTGATATCTGTAGAGTTGATACTGCATTTTCTTGATTCTCTATTATTTCCATATTTGTGCATAATTATCGAAGGAGCAGAACTAGTAGTTTGAGCAACTTTGAAATAATCTCTTACTTCCAATTCAAAACTAAATTTAGATTCATCAACAAGGTTTTCAGAAGCGACAGTGTAAGTTGTTCGTCCAGTGGCAAAGCTTGCAGTTCCGGAGATAACACCCGTCACGCTGTTTAGAGTTAATCCAGCTGGAAGAGCTGGGTAGATTGAATAGAAAATTCCACTTCCTTGAGAAACGTTAGACTTAATTTCAACCTTCGATCCACGTTCTACAATGAAGAAGTTGTCATGAGCCACGGCCGTAATTGTTCCGCGATTTTGAGTCATTGTTTCATTGTTGTCGAACACTTGATTTCTTCGAAAGTATTGAGCCTGGGCAGCTTTTCTGGAGATATCGCTCACGTACACATCTAATCCTAAAATTTTGTGAACGTATCCACTAATATCGCCAGATATAACAGCTGGTGCAGGAAGAGATACTGTTAGATCATCTCCAGCTTTCATCGCTGGAGATGTTCCTGCTAAAGCTGCAGGAATTACTGACAGAGTCAGCTTCATATTGTCAGCTTCAACCTCAGTTATGGTAATAGCACCAGGAACATAAACTGTGCTTGTCGGGCTAAAACTCACTGCATCTCCTTCTTTGAAAAGATTTGGAACTGCACTGGTATTTAAGAATTGAATAAAAAGTGTATTAGATACTGCGTCCTTTGCGACTACTCTACCTAGGGCGCTAGGAACAGCATTAGATGCGACATAATCATTTACGTTTGCAGTGGCACTGTTAGACACAACAATAGCAACATTGTAAAAAATTGGATTTGGAAGAATAGTTGCTTTCTTGCTATAGAAAGCATTCCCGCTATCTATTACTGCATTTTCAAGAAACTGCCCATTCACTGTTGAGATACTCATTAAAGTCGTTCCATACTTTCTGAGAACTCGTCCAGTCGTACTTTCTGTAAGAGGCGGAGTTATTGGTTGAAAGAGATATTCGCCCTCGGTGAAAGCAGTGTTACTAGCAACAGAAATCAATTCTCTAGTTGTATAGCTTAAATTCTTTGGAGCATCGATCGCAGTTAAGTAAAGTGGAAAACTGACAGACCCAATTGGGTTAGAAGCTGTTACTGTAAATTTAAAAGAATCAATAAGGTTGCTAAATTGTCCTGAGATAACACCTGTCGCGGTATTAAATGTTAGTCCTGGCGGCAGCGATGGTGTAATGCTAAAGCTTACTCCATTGAGAACGTTAATTTGAGTTGTCGTAACTGGAACGATGTTATCAATAGGGACTGCTCTTTGATAAACACGAGCTATCATAGTTTGATTGTACTTAGTTGAAAAATATTGGTCATCATTATCTAAACCAGTGACATTCGTATCAAAAACATATGACGTATTTATTGAAGAGATAGTCGTTGATGGTCCAATGATTAGAGGATCTCCCCAAATTAGTGGATAAGAAGAACTATGCATTACTGTTTCACCGGAAGCAAAAACATTGGCAGCATAAAGTCTTTCTACATAAACAGTGTTTCCAGAAACTTTTAGAATTTTCCCTGAGGCTCCACCAGAAGAATAGATGAAATCATTTGCTACAAATCCCGCTGAATTTCCAACAGTGAGTGGAACAAGGCGCTTAACACCTACGGTATTATTAGATGATTCAAGAAATTTTACAACTCCAGTAACACCGTTTGACGATGTTAAAAGTCCAGAGCGTACATAGCTTATCATTTCAGTGTTAGTCCCCAGGTTAGTAAGATTGTCTAACTTGAAAACAAGACTGTCTGTCTGGTTGTAAGCCAACCCTGTTGGAGCTTGGTAAGCGCCGATATGGATTGTTGTGTACATTGGTTTTGCAAGGAAAGGACTGCTAAGAACGATTCGATAGGGAACTGGTGATCCAACTGGATACCATCTATTTTTAGAAGTCGTACATGCAGTTGGATTTGAATATTGATAATCAGGATTGCTACATGTTGAAGTCGTTGCATTCCAAGTTAACGGAGCAGCTTCACAAGTTGCTTGGCTTGTATAACTTGGGTTACTACAAAAAGCAGTTGCCACTGTCGTAATGGCAAGAGGCTTCCCGACAATCTGGCAAGTTGTAACCTCAAGGTTTAAGCCGGAAGGAAGCATATTTGTTTGAGCGTTTCCAGTGATATCTAGATCACATCGTCTGAGGAATAAAGTTCTTTGATATGGATCCCCAAATGTACCGTCAAGGTTGGCGTTGAGATCTTGAGCAATATCAACACCTACAGTTGCGTTATAGGTGTAGTTTGTGGTGTTAGCGTAATAAAACAGCGTTGGAGGAACAAATGTAATTGTATTCCCTGATTGATCAACAACCGAAGTTGGAGCTGCGGTAGTTGTCGTCGTCGCCGCTGCCGTCGTTTTTTTCGGTGGATCCTTCTTAAACTTCGTTAAGCTATCAGGCATACAGCCTTGAAGCATAAGGGTTAGTAGTAAAGGGGTGAGGATATTTAAATTAAACTTTTTCATATCCTTATTATCGTTCGTTTTTAGGAAATATTTAGGGTTCGAAAAAAACAAAACAATTTCGAATTGTTATTGTAAGTTGACTAAAATACTAGACAAAAGAAGTGCGTACTAAAATGGGCATATGAGAATTATTTATAGGCTTTCTAAGGAGTTATTGAATGGAGTCCAGAATTTAATTATGATGGGCGCATGAAGACAATAAAGCCTAAAATTCTGCTCGTAGAAGACGATCTCCTTTCTCGCTTAAGCCTTAAATCCAGACTGGAGAGTGTTGGGGAAGTTCTAGAAACTCCTTCAAAAAAAGAGGCCCTTATTTTTCTCGAAGAGCGCTCATTTGATTTGGCGTTTGTGGATCTTGATCTTGAGTCTGAATTAGCAGGGCTTGAAATAGTAAGCCGATTAAAAGATAAAAACATTTACACCGTTGTTTTAAGCGGGCGCGAAGATGAAGGCGTTGTTGAAGAAGCTTACTCGCGAGGATGTCGTGATTACTTATCTAAACCCTTCACGAAAACGAGTATCGAGCTAGTCTTTAAAAAATTCTCATCTGATAAAAATAAGAATCAAGCTCTCCAGAAATTAAAAGATATTTTTATAACGAATGACAATTCTCTCATCAAAGAATTAGAAGTCATTGATCAGGCACTCTTAAGTCAAAGACCTATTTTGATCACTGGTGAAAGCGGAACAGGTAAAACTTTTTTAGCAAAATTTATTCATGAGCTCTCTGGAAGTCATATTCCATTTGTTCATTTAAATTGCGCTGAAATTTCAGAGAGCTTAATTGAGTCGGAGCTGTTTGGGTATGAAAAGGGTGCTTTTACTGGAGCTCAAAAAAATAAAAAGGGAATGCTAGAGCTTGCTCACGGAGGAATTTTATTTCTCGATGAAATAGCAACCATGCCTCTTTCAATTCAAAAGAAATTGCTAAAGGCCATTGAAGAAAAGTCATTTTACCCTCTGGGATCAGAGAAAAGTGTTCGCTCAGACTTTAGATTGATAAGTGCAACATGCGAAGATTTGAAATCTAAAATTGAGATTGGGGAATTTAGAGCTGATTTCTTTTTTAGAATTGAAGGCTTTAATGTAACTTTAAAACCACTGCGCGATAGACGCGAAGATTTTAGTAATCTCATTCAGTTTTTTATTAAAAAAGGTGAGCGAAGAATTGTTTTTGACTCGAAAGCAAAGCAAGTTCTGCAAGACTATCAGTGGCCAGGAAATGTGCGCGAACTGGAAAGAACAATTGAAGTTCTTCAAACAAAAGATCGCGGGATTGTAACGGCAGACGATTTACTTCCTCTTTTAAATAAGACTCAAAATTCGTCTTCGATGAAATTCGACTTAGATGAAGTAAAGCGTTTGGGGCTAAAAAATTATATTGAAACGCTGGAAGGAAATATTTTAAAACTGGCCTTAGAGACAAACAACGACAAAGTTCGAAAGACGCTGGCGGACCTTAAGTTATCCAATAATTCGTATTATAGAATTTTAGATAATTTAAAAGTGCGGGAGAGTGATCGTGCATAAAAATAAAAACGATAATGATCAAGTAATTCATGATATCAATTCTTCTATCTCTGCTTTGTTGGGAGCGGTTGAGGTTATAAAGGATGAGTGGAGAAACAATCCGGAATTAGTTGAGAAGATTCTTCCACTAACAACTGAGAAAATAAATCAACTGCACCTCCAGCTTCAAAGTTTTCGACGTCATTCATCATAAATTTCCATCTTCCAAAGAATACGCTTCGCCATTAAACTAATTTCAATATTAGTTTAAGGAGAATCCATTGAGACTAGCACTGATTTTTGCACTTGCTCTATCTATACACATTTTGCACGCTCAAGATGCTCAAGTTCATAAGTCAGTTTCTTTTGCAGAGAAAATGCGTCCAACATTGATGAAAGTTGTTGGAGAGAAATGGACTACCAAGTTAATTGGTGAAGCACCCGAAGTAAAAATCAGCGACAGTGTTATTCTTCCCGCGATCCCAAAACTTTTATCAGATGCTCGCTCAACGGCGATCTATGACAAGAAAGCCGATACAGTTAAATTAGATAAAGCGACAGAAGAAAAATATTACGTTGCTTATGTAAAAGAAGTCTATGAGGCTACAAGACAATTAAGACCAAACGATGATGAAATCGCAAAGATGGTAAATGTCCTCGCTCAAGGAGGAACAAGAGAAGGAGTTTATCACTCTCTTGTTTTAGATTCATCTTATGGCGGAATGGAAAATTACGATAAACCAATTAAAAGTAACGCCGCTGATTTTGCAGTTTATTTTTATGATCGCTATCTTGGAAAAAAAATTACTAAAGAAAGTTTAAAAGGACTAAATGCATTTTCGGTTAAACGCATTCTCGCCGATAAAGCGTTAGACATCATCGATGCCTATGGTGACAAAAGAGATGATCTCGAAAAATGGTATGCGGTTATGTCGAGTGATCTCGCTTCTAAGTTTCCTCAAGTCTGGTCATCAAAATTAAGAAAAGACACTTCATCCCTTCATCATAAAAATTGGGCAAATAAAGTTCCTCTTCAGCACATCAAGTCTGAAACTGTGATCAAACTTCACATGGCCATGAACTCCATGATGTAATTCCCAAAAGGTGCCACTACACTTTTGGTTTCGCAGTTGCAAATACTGGCAACTAGAAAACAATAGTTTAATTACTCCAGCCAAAGCGAACTTTAGATAAATCTAAATAAAGCCGATAGCATTTGTATGGAGTTTAATATGACGAAATCTATAAAAATGTTTTTTCTATCGACAATCATTTGGAGTCTGGCATTTCCAGAATTAATTTTTGCCAATACTCCAGTCTATACTGAAAACGAAATGGAATTGATTGTCAGTAAATACAACGAAGATTCATCAACACTCAAACAGATGATCCAAAAAATAGGCACGATTGATGTCCAAAAAGCCAAAGAACTTGAAGACTTTATAAAGAGTGAGGGGCTTGAATTAAACACAACTGCGCCAAAACTTGTGTATCAAAATAATACACTTGCGCTGGAATCGCATGGAAAAACATTTACTGTTGATTTTTTTGAGAAAGATTCTATCAAAGTTTCTTATGAGAAAAAATCAGTTCTCCTTAGTTCGAAAATGTCTCCTGCTAATATGAAAACAGAATTAATGAAATTATTTGATGTGAAAGTTTCTTTTTCTCTTCTCGATTTAATTATTTCAAAGGCAAGTGCTGAACTGGTTGTGGTTACTATTATAATGTTAGCAGCAGCAGCTGTATTCTTGCTTACTGCAGTCGTTGCAATTTTTGATGCTGTTTTTACGTCGAGGGAGTTGAATCACAAAGCTGAGCGGGTTCATGAGATGTGCAATCGTTTAGAAAATAGCACTCCATCCGAATTGTTGCTTACAAAAGATGTTCTACAAAGTTATAATAGTATAGCTTCAAGTTTTAGTTTTCGTTGTGCAGGTTCCGGGACTTTATCTTCTCCTTGCAAACACGTAAAAGAGGCAAAAGAATGCCTTAAAAAAAGCATCCAAAAAGCGATGGCCGGTAATGATTCAAATAGAAGCAGCAAAAAAATTGAATATGATACGGCTAAAGACGAATATCATCACGCGATTGCGAAATAAGAATTAATTTTTTTAAAATTTTTGCAACTGCGAAACCAAAAGTGTAGTGGCACCTATTCCCGTGGCACCTATTCCCAAAATGGGTTTTCGACACCCGTTAGAACTTTTAGGAATCGTTCTACACCGAGAGCGATTCCAGCTGAATTGGGAAGTCCTCGCTCCATTGCTTGATACAGAACTGTTGGCTCGGGAAGCTCGTAGTGATAAAGATTTTTTTTCTCAAGTGATTGAAGAGCAAATCTCTCTTTTTGAATTTTTAAATCGGTGAGTTCGTTAAAACAATTGCAGAGTTCAACTCCCTTACAATAAATTTCAAAACGCTCGCAAACTCTCGGGTCATCACTCTTTAAAGTTGAAAGAGCACTTAAGTGATTTGGAAATTCATACAAAAGTAAAAAAGGATAATGAGCAAGATGAGGTTCAATCTTATTTAAAAAAAGTAAGAAGTAATAATCATCCCAAGATAGATCCTCTCCTTGCGTTGGAAGTGGAACATCTTTGAAATTCTTTTCAATTAATTCTTTTAGGTCTTTTTTATCTAAGAAATTTAAAATATCCACGTTTAACATATCAAGAAAAAGTTCTTGAATGGTGGCCCTTTCAAATTTGCAATTTTTTAAACTTGGATCAATAGAATTATTTTTAAGTTCTAGTTCATTTAAACAAAAAGAAAAAAGATCTTCGCAATCTTTCATGATTTGAGTGTAGTGAGCACCTTTTCTATACCACTCGAGCATTAAAAATTGTGGACGGTGATTGCTTGCATTTGGTTCATCTCGAAATGAATAGGAGATAGTGAAAAGATCTTCAAAGCCAATCGAGAGAAGTTCCTTCATGTGAAATTCAGGAGAAGTCTGCAAGTACCAAGGAGCTAGGCTTGTGGTTTTTGCGTGAGCAACTTGGAAAGGATGGATGTGGGTTTCCATGCCAGGATTTTTAACCATTGGAGGTGTTAGGACATCCAAAAAATTGTTCTTGGTAAAGAATGCTCTTATGGCCCAAAGCAAATCAAATTGGGCCTTCAATTTATTTTTTCTATTATTTATATCTGTGTGCATAAAGCGCACTTTATCTTACGAAGTAGGTCCTCTGCAAGTTGAAAAATTTAAGATTATGCTCTATCTTGGTTCAAGCTTTTAATCGAACGAGGACTTAATGAATTTAACTTATATTTTTATCGCCATTATTGTAATTGGAATCGCCGTTTTTATCCTTACTCATTCAGCTAGAAGAGCAAAAAAGGAAAAATTAAAAGCTCCTCTTAAAGAAGCGGAAGTTGTTACTCCTCCATCTGCTACTGCTCTTGAAAAAGCACCAGTTGTTGCACCACCAGCACCTCCAGCAATTAGTTTTGCTGATCGATTAAAGACTGGTCTTTCTCGCTCGCGCCAGGAAGTGTGGGGAAAACTCACAGGACTTTTTTCTGGTGGATTAGATCAAGATAAAATCGAAACACTTGAAGAGCTTCTATATGGTGCTGACATTGGGACAGCGACTGTCGGCGAACTGATGCAAGAAGTTCATAGAAAGGCCAAAGATGGACATCTCACAGAAGAATCATTCAAAGCGTTTCTTTTTGATTTCTTAAAAAAGAAAATGGCGCCCGTTCAAGAAAAAGTGGATCGCTCATTGTATGAATTTAATCCCGCAGAAAAAGGGCAGACCAAAGTCATCATGGTGGTGGGAGTTAACGGTGCAGGAAAAACAACAACGATTGGAAAACTTGCGACTAAGCTTCGCGCAGAAGGAGCAAGTGTTGTCGTTGGGGCCTGTGATACTTTTAGGGCGGCGGCCGTAGATCAATTGCAAGTGTGGTGTGATCGCGCCGGGGCAACAATGGTTCGCGCCAAAGAGGGGAGCAATCCTTCAGGCGTTGGTTACGATGCCCTTCAAATGGCAAAAAATCAAAATGCCGATTACTGTATTCTCGACACAGCAGGGCGACTTCACACTAAAGAAAATCTCATGGATGAGCTCGCTAAAAGCAAAAACGTTTTAAAGAAGATTGATCCAACAGCACCCCACCAAATTCTATTGGTAATTGACGCGATTACTGGACAGAACGCTATCCGCCAAGCTGAAGAGTTCCATAAGGCATTGAATCTAACTGGCCTAATCTTCACAAAATGCGACGGATCTTCCAAAGCAGGTAGCGCGGTTTCTATTGTTGAGCAATTGCAAGTTCCGATTGCCTATATCGGTGTTGGAGAAACAGCTTCCGACCTGGATGTTTTTAAAGTTGATGACTATTTAAAGGCACTTTTAGGAATGTAAGATTGCCTTAAGAATGCCCTTCACGCAGGGCATTTTAATTGACGTAAATTCCTCCATCGTTTACTCTAAATTACAATGAATAACGAAAGAGTAGACAACGCAGTTTTTGAAGTATTAGGTCAAAAACTCAAGCTTAAAAAAGATGAAAAGCTTGGGGGAATTGGACCAAGTGATATTGTCGGATATGTTCAATCCGAAGCTTTCAAAATAATTAGTTCTTCACCTCAATTGAGCCAATCTCAAGTTGCCGTTTTATTGGCGCTTAAGTTTGCGGGTGAAAAATTGGCATTAGAAAAAGAGTATCGCGAAAACATTAATCTTCTGCGCACAACTGCAGTAGATGCCCTTCAATACATCGAAGAAGTCTCTCCAACGACTCGCTAAAGA
Organism: Bacteriovoracales bacterium; assembly: GCA_037444575.1. Lineage (GTDB taxonomy): Bacteria > Bdellovibrionota > Bacteriovoracia > Bacteriovoracales > Bacteriovoracaceae > Bacteriovorax. Next base: position 324,445 of record JBBIME010000004.1, on the reverse strand, counting down.
TGAATAAGCAAGAACTCAGACTTTTAATGAAAGCCAAACTTTCATTGATTGATGATGAAATGCTTAAAAGCAAGAGTTCAATGCTTTCAGAGAATCTTGCAACACTTCTTGGCGACCTCCACGTTATTCAAATGAAAAAATGTATAGGTGCTTTTGCTCCGATTGCTCATGAACCACATTGGTTTTTGAATCTTTCGGAGGATTATCAAAAGCTAACTTCGTACCCTGCATACGAAAAAAATACAAAAGTGATGACTTTTAAAATGGCCCGAATGAGCGATTTAAATGTCAGAGAAGATTTCGGATTTAAAATTTTGGGGCCAGATGAACGTGCTCCAAAAGCAGATCCGGAAGTGATTTTGATCCCAGGACTCGGATTCACTGAATCTGGAGTTCGACTGGGAAGAGGAAAAGGATTCTACGATAAATATTTACATCATTTTCGTGGAGTCAAAATTGGAATTTGTTTTTCACTACAGCTCGAAGAGATGCTTCCAAGTGAAGAACACGATGTGAATCTTGATTACATAGTTACTGAAGAAAAAATAATTAAGTGCAATGAAAATATATAAAGGGAGCCTAAAATGAATATAGCAGTGATCTTGGCATCAGTTCTTTTTGCCATAATCGGCGCAGTCGTCGGTTACGTAGTAAAGAATGGCCAGGTTAAAAAAGATATCGCAGATAAAGAAGCTAAAGGTAATGACATTATTGAGAAAGCAAAAAAATATGCTGACGAAATAAAGTACAAATCTAGACAAGAAGCTAAAGAAATTTCACGTGAAGAAAAAGAAAGATCTGATCGCGAAATCGCCAATAGAACAAATGAAATCAAAAATCAAGAGCGTGAGATCGCTAAAAAAGAAGCGACTCTTGACCGCAAAATTGAAGATCACGATAAAGAAGTAAAAGTTCTAAAAGAAAAAGAAATTGCTTTTGAAGTCTCTAAAAAACTTCATGAAGAAGAAGCTCTTCGCATGAAAAATAAGCAAAATGAATTCAATGATCGTCTTGCTCAAGTAGCACAGATGACTAAAGAAGAAGCTAAAAATGAACTTCTTCGCGCAATGGAAGAAGAAGCTCGCGTAGATTTTGGAAAAACTCTTCGCAGACTTGAAGAAGAAACAAAAGAAGAAGCAGAAGCAAAATCAAAAAGAATTGTGGGAATCGCGATTCAAAGATTTGCTGGTGAATACGTTGGTGAAAAAACAATTGGTTCAGTTGAACTTCCAAGTGATGACGTTAAAGGTCGCTTGATTGGTCGTGAAGGTCGTAACATCAGAGCATTCGAACAAATCTGTGGTGTCGACTTAATTATCGATGACACTCCTGAAGTTGTCGTTATTTCTTCATTCAACGTTGTTAGAAAAGAAATCGCTCGTATGGTTATCCAAAAGCTTATTGCTGACGGACGTATCCACCCAGCTAAGATTGAAGAGTTCCATGATAAATCAAAAGCAGAAATGGAAAGACAGCTTCGCGATCTTGGTGAAAAAGCTCAAATGGAAATCGGAGTTCACGGTATCCACCCTGAAATTTTAAAACTTGTTGGAGCTCTTCAATGGAGAACTTCATACACTCAAAACCAATATCAACATGCTATTGAAGCAGCATTTATTTGTGGAGCGATGGCCGCTGAGCTTGGTCTCAATGTAAAACAAGCAAGAAGAGCTGCTCTTCTTCACGATATCGGAAAAGTTATCGATGCTTCAGCAGAAGGCTCACACGCGGTTATCGGTGCTGACTTCGCTAAAAAATATGGTGAATCACCAGATATCGTTCACGCTATCCGCGCTCACCACGACGATGAAAAACCAGAATCGGTTCTTGCCCACCTTGTAGCTGCAGCAGATGCTTTATCTGGAGCTCGTCCAGGTGCTCGTAAAGCGATGATGGAATCTTACGTATCTCGCTTAACTGACATTGAAGAAATCGTTAATAGTTTTGAAGGGGTTTCTAAATCATACGCAATCTCAGGTGGACGCGAAGTAAGAGTCTTCGTTGAAAACGACAGAGTTAACGATGAAGAAACAGTAATGCTTTCTCGCGATATCGCTAAGAAAATCGAAGAAGAAATGTCATATCCTGGAACAATTAAAATTACAGTTCTTCGTGAAACGAAGGCCGTGGGAATTGCCAAGTAATAGATGGACGAAAACCAATTTGCATTAATCACCGGGACCTCTTCAGGTCTCGGTTATGAAATGGCCCAATACCTCTTAGATATGGGGTACACTGTTATCGGCATTTCTCGCCGAGGAACAACTTTTGATCACCCCAATTTCATTGATATCCTTTGTGACATTAAAGATGAAGCAGCAGTTGAAGAAATGTATGAACTGATTGCTGGTCACACCGATGCACTTCATTTGATCGTGTTAAACGCAGGCATTTTTGAAATGTCTCCGTTAGTTGAAACTTCAACCAAAGAGTTTTCAGATCATCTTCAAACTAATGTTGTCGGTGCTTTTCACGTGTTAAAACACGCCAGTGATTTTCTGGTTGAAGATACTACTCATATCGTAACTGTTTCCTCTCTGGCCTCAAAAGTTGGTCTAGGAAACATGTCTGCTTATAGCGCCTCGAAGTTTGCTCTAAATGGAATGATTGAATCCGTAAGAGAAGAGTGGGGACATCTTGGTGTACGCTTTTCTACGCTAATGCCTGGAGCGATTCATACACCGATCTGGGATGAAGAAGTTGAAGATCTTCCTCTTGATCAGATGATGACAATTAGTGATTTCATGCATGTTTTTCAAATGGTTGTAACGAGTCCATCTCATATGCAGTTTCCAGAAATGGTTTTTCTTCATAAGAGAGGAGCACTCAAATGAAAAAGATCTGGAATAGTCTTTCAATTCTTTCTCGCTATTACATCACATCATTCTTAAGTTTTTTCATCTGCTGGGGAATTCTATCAGTTATTGGACTTAATTATTTGGATACTCTTTTTTTCATTCTCGCATTCATTTGGCACTTCACTCTTTTAACTCCAGGCTTAAAAGAAAAAATGCTTGTTAGTAAACAACGTTTTTCTTTTTTAAATGTAATCGTAAGAATTAATTATTACCTTCAACTCTTTATTAAAATCGAAAGATTTCCTTTCGGGCCATCTTTAATACGCGCTATTTCGCCTTTGGTTTTTACTTTCATGTTGATGGTTGTCGGTGGAAATGGAAATATGCTGTTTACGATTTTAGGATCAGCGTGTTTTGAAGTTTCTTATTATCTTTGGAATAAGAAACCTACTTCAACTACTTCAACGCCGCCAGATGATCTAGAAACTCCGCCAGCGATTCCGACCGCAGAAAATTCCCGCGAATAGTTTCAAAGTTTTCATAGTCATCGAAAAGATTGATAGAAAAAGATTTAAACTTTTTTAGAATGAGAAGATCAGGCAAACCAACCTCACGGAACTCTTTTAAGAGTGCTTCAAAATATTGATCGAGATAATTTTTTCTTTGAAATAAAAGATAGGTCTCATCAATATGAGCATCTTCTTCAATATATTCCTTGTAAATTTTAGCAAGCCATGGAGTTTTAAGAGCGCTTCTTCCAAACATGACGGAGTGGCAACCTGTTGTTTCAAAGATTTTCTCAATGTCTTCAGCAATCCAGATATCCCCATTGCCTATGAGAGGAACCTTAACTTCGCCAACAGCGCGAGTGATATAGCTCCAATCCGCAACCCCTTTATAGAGTTGATCGCGAGTGCGAGCGTGGAGGGTGATCGCTTCAACACCTTCGTCTTGTATAAGCTTCAGTGTATCGCTGAAGTTCTTATCATCGCGATAGCCAACTCGCATCTTCACGGTAAAGCGTCCGGTAAAATTATTTCGAATGGTGCTAAGAACAGACTTTAGAGCTTTATGGTCTGACAATAGATACGCGCCACCAAAGTGGGAATTAACTTTTTTTGAAGGACACCCAAGATTTAAATCGAGGTGATGCATTTTCATTGATTCTAAAATTTCAACTGCAGCTTGTGTTTGAGCGCGCGCAGTTGTGAGAATTTGAAATGAATTTTTTTTCCGCCAAGAAAGATTCGCATGAATGCGAGGGCCATAGTGTTCCATGAGCATTTTTTCAGTGATTTTTCCGACTGTTGGAACACGCAAAAAATCAGTAAAGAACTGATCCCACTCTGGAAAAGTTTTAAGCATTGCGATTCGATAAGCTTCATCGGTTACGCCTTCCATCGGCGCAAAGAGCAGGGATTTTTTGGGAAACACATCGAAATTAGTCATTGCTTGTGTTAGTATCAAAAAATATGACGAAAAAAAATACTATTGTCTCAGTCGTATTATTTTTAAAAGAAATAAACGCTAATTCTTTTTCAGTGTGGGTTCAAGTCCGCGAGGAAATTGGGCCACTTTATGGAATGCTTGAGTTTCCCGGTGGAAAAATTGAAGAGGGCGAAACTCCTGAAATAGCAGGACGACGAGAGGTTTTGGAAGAGGTTGGGATTGATTTAAAATCACCGATCGTGTTGTTTAAGTACCAAGACTACAACACGGACCTTAAAAATATTTGTTTATTTGTCTTCTTATCGAATTTCGACCAATTGCCAAAAGAGAAAGGGCAGTGGCTTGAAATCCCATATGATAAAAAATCAGAGCACCTAAAAGGTAAAATTCCTCCGATAAACCATGTCATTCTTGATGATTTAGCGGTATATATCCAGTCACAATTTAATGAAGGAATGATCAGTCGTTTATGGCAAATGGAACAATTGTAAAAGACATTGCAGTTTTTTTTCTTCTTTCGATCGCCTGGACGATGACGCTGTTTTCGCCGATCGCGCCATCTAAATTAACCGGAAATGGTTTTATTAAATTGATTTCTAATCTCTCAATCGGCGCTTTGGTTATTACTCTAATCATTAGCTTCACTTCTTCCGGGCCACTTTTTAATCAATCTCTTTATTTAAAACTCATCGCTCTATTTGCTTTGGTGACAATTTCACTTTTTCATCGAGACGAAAAAACTCTTTTAATGTGGGGGATGTATCTTTTGGTTGTTATCTCTCTTGGCGTACATATCGCTTTTTTATCGCCAACTGTTTTAAATTCACTCTTTCTTTTTTCATCGGCCTTATTGCTTGGGATCATCACTTACGCCATGACTTTGGGGCATTGGTATTTAGTTGTTCCAAAGCTTAGTGAGCAGCCTCTAAAAACAGCAGCGATTATCACATGGATCATTTTAGGATTAAAAATTGTTTTCAGTGCGATGAGCACTTATAAACATTTTGATTTTTTTGAAGAGCAGACAACTCTTGGTTCTGGTTATGCTTTTAACTGGCTTCTTCTTACGATGAGAATGTCGTTTGGGTATCTGGTTATTCTTGGAATGAGTCTCTTTAACTGGAAGCTTGTTAAAATGCGCTCCATTCAAAGTTCCACAGGAATTTTGTACGCGATGACTTTCTTTATTTTTATTGGTGAACTTGTTTCAACGTTTATCTTTTTTAATTTTGGACTTTATATATGATGACTGTGCATTTTACTTGTAAAAATTGTGGATCGGGAATTCATGTTTACCCAGAAGTTAGTGCAACTCTTATCAAGTGCGATGTTTGCAACCAAGAACAACCTGTTCACTTTAATCAAAATCATGTCAACGGAATTTTAAAAGTTTGTCCTGGATGTGAGAGACAAGATTTTTATTCGCAAAAAGATTTTAATCGAAAACTGGGAGTTATCCTTTTTGTTGTCGCTGCGATTATCTCAACAATTATGTTGTGGGTTGGTCTTGGACCTCAGTGGTATTTAAGTACCTTTATCGTTCTTTATGCTGTGGATTTTTTCCTTTTCCGACGACTGAACTTGGTTGCTATCTGTTATAAATGCGACACGATTTTTAGAAATGTGAAAAACATTGATGAAATACAAGGGTTTAACCACGAAATGCACGATCGAATTGTTTACTCTGACCACAATTTTCACGGTGAGACGCTAGACCACTAATGTTAACTACCTGATAGTTTTTGTCCGTTGGACAAAATTTTGACCTCGTTGTAGAATATCCAAGTAATTAAAATGTTGAGCTTTTATTGCTTAACTAAACAAGGATTTCTGCATAGAACCCCCGCTTTATCTTTCCAATACAACATTAGAAATTTTTTTTCTATTTCTCTGTTTTATAGCAACAGCATTCTTCTCTGCTGCTGAAGCCGCTCTTCTATCGATCGGTGCCGATCGCGCGCGCCAGCTCATAGAAGAAGGTGGACCAAAAGGGAAGGCGATGGCCTTCATGATTCTTCGTCCATCAGAATTGCTTTCCACAATTCTCGTCGGAAATAGTATCGCAAACATTCTTGCGGGTTCACTTACAACATCACTGACAGCTGCCTACACTGGAAGTCATATCGTTGGTCTTGCTCTTGGAGCAACTACTGTTGTCATTATTCTTTTTGGTGAGATCTTGCCTAAGACTGTTGGCCGCAATCACGCTGAAAGACTTTCTGTTATTGCGATTCGATCTCTTCAGGTTCTGTTTTATATTCTTTATCCAGCGATCAAATCAATTGTTTGGTTTATTAATACGATATTGGGCGATACTGCGAGTACAACAGGAAGAATGGTTACTAAAGACGATATTGAATTCATGATCAGCAAAGCTGAAAAAGAAAAGACGATGGATTCAAAACAAATCGATTTGCTTTCATCAATTCTTGAATTCCCAATGATTAAAGTAAAAGACATTCTGATCTCACGCACGCATGTGAATTATATTCAACGAAGCTGGGGATTTAAGAAGATGATGGATTACGCTCGTGAAACAGGAAACAGCCGCTATCCCGTTTGCGATGGTGAATTGGAAAACATCGTAGGCTTCTTGCACGTAAAAGATTTGGCGTTTGTAACGGAAGAAGAAAAAGAAAATTTCCAAATTGATAAACTCTTAAAGCCTCCGTTTTTTGTCTATGAACATATGAAGATTCAGGCCGTGTTTGATCATATGAATAGAAAGAAAGTTCACTTGGCCTTAGTCAAAGATGAAAACGGAACAGTTGTGGGAATTGTTACATTAGAAGATATCATCGAAGAAATTTTCGGTGAGATCAACGATGAGCACGACGATGTAGAAGAAAAAGAAAAAATGCTTTCAGAAGCAGACCTGGAAGAAGGTATTGTCGTTGGCGGAGACATGTCTCTTCGTGAGCTTTATGCTGATTACGATATTAAAATTCCTTTGAATGATAACTATTCAACTCTCTCTGGTTTCTTACTTGATATGCTTGGAAATACTTTCCCTGAGCTTGGACAAATCATTTTTTGGGAAGGATTATCATTTGATCTCGAAGTCGTTGAAGATCACGTGATTAAACAAGTGCGAATTAAGGATGTCGATGGAGAAAAACATATTTTCTCTAAGAGACAGCACGCTGAACTTGTAGAGCAAAGTGATCTTGAAGCTTCTATGCAAATTCACGAAAAAGATTATTCAGAAAAATAAATTTTAGGAATTGTTTGTGAAAATTTACGACGTCGCAGTTATTGGTGGTGGCGCTGCTGGAGTTATGGCGGCAATTCGAACTGTTCTCAATAATGATGAATGTCTTTTCTTCCCGGGAAATGCACAACATAAAAAAAGATCGCGCGCTTTTTGGGTGACAGCGGTTGAGAATATGCCAGCACACTTGGGATATAAAAGAGGAATTGAAGAACCAAACAAATTGTCTCTTGATTGGTTGGCCCAAGGACCTTTTGCTCACAAGTTTCATTGGCAAAAAAATCGCGGCGTCTCAAAAATATCAAAAACAGAAGATGGAATTTTTATAATCACAGATGACAAAGATGTGATCTATAAAGCTCGCTTTGTCATTCTCTGCACAGGTGTAATGGATGTTCAACCTCAGATAAACGGAGAGATTGAACCGATCTTTCAATTCGCCAATGCTCAACTTATCGACTATTGCTTGCGTTGTGATGGCCATCACGTTCTGAATAAAAAAGTTGCAATCATAGGCCACACATCAAGTGCCGCTTGGGTCGCAATCATGCTTTATGAGCGCTATCAGTGCACAGAAGTGAGTCTTCTCACTAATGGAGAAGGAGCAGAGTTCGATGAAGAAACGCGATCACTTATTAAGCGCTACGGTTTCAATGTAGTGACCGAAAAAATCGAGAGCATTGTCGGCGATGCTAAACTTAAAAAACTCGATGGATTCAAGACTTCAACTCAAATGATAAATGCTGACTATGCTTTTGTTGCTCTTGGGATGATTGTTTACAATGAATTAGCTAAGATGCTCGGAGCAGAACTTGATCAAAGAGGTTTTGTTCTAACTGATAACAAAGGAAAAGCGTCTATTGATGGTCTTTATGTCGCTGGTGACTTAAGAGCTAATGCAAAAAAACAAATATACACAGCATGGGATCATGCTGTTGATTCTGCAGATGAAATCAACATACTTATTCGTCGAAAAAAGCGAAGTGAGCATTCGAATTTATCATAGTTCTTTCACTTAAAAATCAACGTAATATTTAAATGTAAAAGATGTGTGTTACACCCTTGGCAACACTCGGATTGATACTATCTTTTCAGTATGAAAGAGATAAGGCACTAAGCCTTATTGAACTACATGGAGGAAACTAAATGAAAACTCTCAACACCCAAGAATTGATTCAAGGAGCAGTGGATGAAATTATGAAATTCGCTCCTAAAAAGTCACATGTAGATATTGATGTGAAAGAGGATCCAGTTGGGAATTTTAGCACTCATATTCTACTGCACACTAAAGCTAAAACGTACTTCGCGAAAAAAGATGATATGTTTCTCTACCGTAGTTTTAACAAAGCTGTGAGAGCGATTAAAGCGCAGGTACAAAAGAAACGACCTACTCACGAAGTAGTTCGTCTTGATAAGCGCGCGGCTTAATGGAAGTCTCCACCAGATTTGAAGTTCAAGCCTGGTGGAGGCCAAGTTAAAAAGTTAAAAAATTAAATCTTAGAAATTTTGATATCACCTAAAACTTTTGCCCGACAAGAAAGCCTAATGACAATTTTGTTTAAATCCGAGGAATCTTGTTTAAGATGGGCGATTGTATCTGATTCAATAACCCCTAAATTAGAAAGATTAAGCTCTCCCTCTAGAATTTCTATTCGACAAGCACCACACGAGCCGGAAAGGCATCCATGAGGTAATACAAGGCCTTGGCGTTCTAATTCATCGTAGAGAATGGCCCCTTCATTCACTTCGAACTTTTGATCTTTTTCGCTGGGAGATTCTGCTTTTACTAACACGGTGGGCATATTTATTTTATCCATCAAAGAATATTATCTTTCAGATTTTAAAACACGATGCAAAATTATCCTAATCAAAAGTGAGGCAATGTTATGTTTACCTTCGAAAAATTATATTCAATGGGCCACGAAGAAGTTGTTTTTTTCTCTGACCCTTCTTGTAACCTAAAAGCAATTGTAGCTATTCACAACACAACTCTGGGACCAGCTCTTGGTGGAACGAGAATGTGGAACTACAAGAGCATCGACGAAGCGGTTGAAGACGCTCTTCGTTTATCTCGAGGAATGACTTACAAAAATGCTATCTCTGGATTAAATCTTGGTGGTGGTAAAGCCGTTATCATGGGTGATCCATCTAAAGATAAATCAGAAGCACTATTTAGAGCTTACGGAAGATTCGTTGAATCTCTAAATGGCCGTTACATCACAGCTGAAGACGTAAATACTACAGTTGATGATATGGAATACATTTTCGCTGAAACAAGTAACGTAACAGGTGTTGCTGAAATTAACGGCGGATCTGGAAACCCATCACCATGGACTGCTCGTGGAGTTTTCCGTGGAATGGAAGCTAGCTGTTTAAAAGTTTTTGGTGATAGATCTCTAAAAGGAAGAGTTGTTGCTCTTCAAGGTGCTGGTTCAGTTGGAACTCATCTTGGAAGACACCTTTATGAATCAGGTGCAAAAGTTTTCTTCACTGATATGAATGAAGCAAACATCGCTCGTTTTAAAGAAACTGTTCCAAATGCTGAGTTCGTAGGTCTTAACGATATTTACGATGTAAGAGCTGATATCTATGCTCCATGTGCATTGGGAGCAACTGTTAACGATCAAACAATCGAAAGATTGAAAGTAAAAATCGTTTGTGGTGCTGCTAATAACCAACTTGCAGAAAATCGTCACGGTGACATCTTAAAAGAAAGAGGAATCCTTTACGCTCCAGACTACCTAATCAATGCTGGTGGAGTAATGAACGTTTCTATCGAATTTGAAGGATGGTCAGCTGAGAAAGCAACGAAGATGGTTGATAAAATTTACGATACAACTCTTAAAATTTTCAAGATGTCTGATGAGCAAAATATTCCGGTGTATAAAGCTACAGATTTAATGGCCGAGCAAAGAATTTCGGCAATGAAGAACATCAGAGGTAAATACCTAGGAAATGTAAGTCATAGATTCCCTGGTAGAAAATCTCGCTAATAAACAGACTCATAAATCAGGCACCCTTGAAAAAGGGGGCTTTTTTTACCTTCCTATCTTTAGACTCAGATAAATTTTAAAATCAAAGTATGAAGTGTCTTATCACATCTGCACTTATACTTTTTTCTCTTTCGGCCAAAGCTATCACCTTTGAGGATGCCGTGTTTCCGGAACTCGCAACTTCTGCTCGCGCACTTGCAATGGGAAACGCTTATGTTGCCAAGGTTGATGATTCTTCTGCCGTTTTTTATAATCCCGCAGGACTTGGGACTGTTCGTTATCCTCATCTGCATTTATCCAATTTTCATATTGAATTAAATAAAGGTTTTATTTCATCAGCGACTGGGGGAACTATTGGCAATGCTTTTAGTAGTTTGCCGAAAGCGTTTTCACTGGATGGAACAAGACAGTTGCTGGTAAAAAATCCAGGAGTCACTTCTCACTCAAGTCTTCACGCCCTTCCTAATTTTACATCTCGTTATTTTAGTATGGGGTATTTGCTCTCTAAAAAAACTCGAACGATTGTCACCAGTACGACAAGTTTAACTGGTTTTGAATACGCAGATCGATTCGATCACGGTCCTTACGCTGCTATAAATTTTTCTTTAGCTGGAGGAGTTTTTAAGGCAGGGGCTTCTGCTCTTTTACTTCAAAGAAAAGAAGTTATCGGATCTGCTAATCCTAATGCAACAATTAATCTTTCTCCTAATGCTTATCAAAAAGGAAGTATGGTTAATTTAACTGCAGGAGCGAAGCTCACTTTGCCAGTTACATTCTTGCCAACTTTTGCTGTGAATATGCACAATGCTCTCAATAAAGGATTTTCCGGAGCTAGTGGAGCTGGAGCGCCAACAAAAATTCCTCGAGGCTACGATGTAGGATTTTCAGTGACTCCGCAAATTGGAACGAACACTCGAATTCATTTAGAAGTGGATTACAAAGATATAAGTAAAGCCTACACAGGTGTTTCAACAACTCGAAAAATTTTAGTTGGAGCAGAGTTGGATTTTTCACGCGTCTTCTTTTTTAGAGTTGGTTATGGAGATGGTTTCGGTTCGGCAGGGCTAGGTATCAAATCAAGAAAATTAGAATTTGACCTCACAACATATGCAGTTGATACAACGACTTCAGCCTTCAGAGGTCACGAAGATCGTCGCTTCGCTCTATCAATCTCCTCTGGTTTCTAAATTCACACTTTTTAGTCATAAAAAATGTATTTTGCTTAGCGTTTTATGATGCTTTTTCATTGGGAAATTTAGACATTCTGCATCCTCTTAGGTAGAGTCTTCACACGATAATTATTAAGGGTGATATTATGTTGGAAAAAACATCAAAATCTAAGGCTGCATCAATGAAAGGAAAAAATTCGCTCACTCAAAAAAAACTAGACCTCGCTAAAAAATATAAGTTGGGCAAAAAAGAAATGCTCGAGATGCTTACAAATGTCTACACATCTAGAAAAGTAGATGATGCAGAAATTGCAATGAAGAAACAATCGAAGGCCTTCTTTCAAATTTCAGGAGCTGGACACGAAGGAATTCTTTCAGCGGCTGCTCGTGTATTAAAACCGAAACACGATTGGTTTTTATGTTATTACCGCGATCGCGCTTTATGTTTGGGTCTTGGAGTCACTCCATATGAGATGCTTTGCCAGGCTAATGGAAACTTAGGTGATACAGCTTCATACGGACGTATGATGCCTTCTCACTGGGGAAATAAAAAATTAAACATTGTAAATAAATCGTCTTGTACAGGAACTCAATTCCTTCAAGCTTGCGGTCTAGCAGAAGCTGGCCTTTGGTATAGCCGTCTTCACAAAGAACATAAGATGGATACAAAGAACTTGTATCACGATGATGAGATCATTTACGTTTCAACTGGAGACGGGACAGCAGCTCAAGGTGAATTCTGGGAAGGATTAACAACTGCATGTGTAAACAGTCTTCCTGTTCTTTTTATGGTTGAAGACAATGGTTTTGCGATTTCAACTCCAACGCATGTTCAATACCCAGAAGGATCAATCTCAAAAACGTTAGCTAATTTTCCCGGATTAACAATTTTCAATTGTGACGGTAACTGTCCAATTGAATCATTTGCAACAATGTCTGAAGCTACAGACTTCATTAGAAAAAATAGAAAACCTGTTCTTGTTCACGCGACTGTGACAAGACCATATTCTCACTCACTTTCAGATGACCATGGGATGTATAGAACAAAAGCGGAATTAGCTGAAGAATTAGAATTAGATGTATTTACCTCTTATCCAAAATTTTTAGTTGAAGCTGGAATTATCACTGAAAAAGAAAGAGAAGAAGTTCTAAAAAAAGTAAGTGCAGATGTAAAAGAAGCAATGGATAAGGCAATCACGACTGAGTGGCCAGCACTTGATTCAGTAGAAAAGCATCTCTACTCAGAAGAAGTGGATATCACTGGATCTCAGTTTGATAAAGCAGCTAACTTTACAGGTAAAGATGATGTGCCAATGGCCGCTTCAATAAATAAAGTTCTTCGAACTGAATTTGCTAAGAACCCACTTTTAAGAATGTGGGGAGAAGACGTAGCTGACTTTTTTGAGAAAGAACGATTAACGAACCCTGAACTAAAAGGAAAAGGGGGAGTGTTTAAACTCACAGCAAACGTTCAACGTGAATCTCGCGAAGGACAAGTTTTCAACTCACCACTAGCTGAAGCAAATATCATTGGCCGCGCTATTGGTATGGCCACTCGTGGAATTAAGCCAGTGGTTGAGATTCAATTCTTTGATTATATCTGGACAGCGTATATGCAACTTAAAAACGAAATGGCGACACTTCGTTATAGATCTGCTGGAGACTTTAAATGTCCGATGGTTGTTCGCGTTCCAATCGGTGGTTACTTAAAAGGTGGAGCGATTTATCATTCGCAATCAGGGGAATCTCTATTTACTCACGTCCCAGGGATTAGAGTAGCTTTCCCATCGAACTCAGCAGACGCTGCAGGATTATTAAGAACAGCGATTCATGGTGATGACCCAGTCATGTTCTTAGAACACAAACATTTATACTACCAAGGTTATAACCGCGCTCAAGATGTGGGCGATGAATATATGATTCCATTTGGAAAAGCGCGCATTGCTCGCGAAGGAACGGACGCCACGATAGTTGCTTGGGGAGCTCTTGTTCAAAAATCAATTGAAGCCGCTAAGAAAATGGAAGCTCAAGGAAAGTCTGTTGAAGTTATCGATCTAAGAACTTTAGCACCATACGATTTTGAAGCGATTAAAAAATCAATTTCAAAAACAAATCGTCTAATGATTGCTCATGAAGAACATAAAACTTCAGGATTTGCCGGAGAAATCGCAGCGAGAGTAAATGAAGAATGCTTTGAACTTTTAGATGCTCCAATTTTAAGAGTGGCAGCTTTAGATACACCTTGTGCTTACAACCCGGGACTTGAAGATGTGATTCTACCTCAAGTAAGCCATGTGGAAGAAGTCCTTAGTAAGCTATTAAATTACTAAGCTAGGCATCTTTTGCTATCGATGAAGCGTTATAAGCATTTTTGGATCCTAAAAGCTTTCTAAGTTCTTGAGTGGATTGTCTAAGCGAGTGGGCCTGGTCCATTAGTGACTGAGAAGCTTCTTTTGTTCGATCTGACATCATTGACGTTTGTTGAGTTTCGTTCTCCAGAGAGCGCATCACCTTATTAACTTCTTCAATCCCGATTAATTGCTCAGAATTAGCAGATGTAATTTCTTTAATTGCTACATTTAATTGAATAGAGTTTTCTAAGATGGAATCGAGTTGATTTTTGCAATCATTGGCCACAAGATCGCCACTTTTTATTTTATCTCGTCCAGCAAAAAGGATTGAATTGATTTTTTGTTGAGCTTCAGTAGTGAGACGGTTTACTTCTGAAGTAGATGTTTTAATTAACTCCTCTATATCAACAGCAGCTTTGCTAGACATTTGGGCCAGATTTCCGACCTCTTCAGCAACAACAGCAAATCCTTTTCCATCTTCACCAGCACGGGCCGCTTCAACAGAAGCATTAAAAGATAATAATTTTGTTTGAAACACGATATCGTGAATTACTTTTGTCTTATTAGAGATCTCGTTTATGACATCAGAAATTTTTTCCATGTTTTGATTGTTTGATTCATAACATTTTTGGATTTCATCATATGAATATGAGATTCCCTGCACTTCTTGTAGAAGATTATTTATTTTATTTTTTCCATCATCAGCACTTTGTTTAGCATTATCAGATATTCGTGAAGCATTTGAAGATGAATCTGTACTGGTATTTATCATCGCTGAGATTTCTTCAATCGCCTGAGCACTTCCTGCGATACTTTTTGATTGTGTATCCACTGATCCGATAAGTTTCTTGCTGATCAAATCGAGTTTTTGACTTGAGTTTTGTACTTCATGAACATTAAGTGAAAAATTATTAACCAGTTCTTCAAACTGATTTGTCATCTTACGTAGAATATAATTGAAACCAAGGGAAACAAGGACTAGCGCCAATAAGATGCCGAGACCTATTTTCTTAAAAAGAGATTGAGTTGTGGTTACATACCTTAAAAGTTCAACGACTTCGTTAGAACTAACATCTCCAAAGGATGCATTTTCTTTCAAGAAATTTTTTAGATCTTTTCTATTTTTTGAAAACTTTTCACTAGCCTGATTGAAATCAAGCTTCTTTTTGTTAACATCCTCTGCCCATTTTATTAATTCTTCTTTTATAGGCGTGTAGCCAGCTTGAAATGACTTTGCTTGATTTTCCAGATGAAGAGAGAGTAGTTGACCATAAATAGTTGAAACCTTCCCTGACAAAACATCAACCTGATTAGCAAAATCTTCAGCGGGATTTTCACTTTTTTGTTCTAGCCTTAAGAGTGCATCTTTTCCTAGATATGAAAGCATATTGCTTTCGATAAATAGGTTCTTGCTCTCAAGAAGCAGTGTTGTTTTTTCTTTGTCTTTCAATTCTCCATTGGCGAAATTCGTGGTTTGTTTGGCGAAACTATTTAAGAAGCTGGAAAAAGTAATCATTAAAATAACAATGAAAACGATTAAAGCTGAAAACATAAGCAATAATTTGTTTTTAAATGAAAGATTATTTAATTTCACTTTTTCCAACCTCTTCTCAAATTGCTAAGTATTTTTGTAATCTCTTTTATTGGCACTTGTTAAATTCAGTTCCTTTTTTCTCATAGTCTTCACAGAAGTCTTTTTTGTTCGTTTTTGACATAATTTCTTTGCCGTTCCATTTAGCTGTTACAATTTTTGATTTTGTAATATCGGTTCTAGAATTAGCACATGCTTTTGAAGCAGCATCTTTGCATTCAGATTCATCTTCAGCGCTTTCAACTTTAGTACAAGTTTTTTTCCCATCGCATTTTGAATACGCTTCAGCTTCCTTCCCCTTACAAGCAGTTCGGTCGTAGAAGACTTCGCATTTTGAAAAAGCATTAAGTGATAAAATTAGAAAAAAGGCTGCAGAAATCAGTTTCATCGATGAACTCCTTGAATTTGTGATGAATCACTTTCGGCAAATGTTAATTTATTGTTAAGTTTTTTTTATTGACGATAATTACAGGATCATTAAAGATTTACTTAACTGAATTGATCAGAAAAGGATCGACCCATTAATGACTTCTACATATAAAGAGATTCATACTCGTTGCTTAAATCTAAAGGACACAGAAAGGGCCCAAGGTGCAAAAAGATTTTTTAAAACGGGAAAGGGAGAATACGGAGAAGGAGATCTCTTTTACGGGATAAGTGTTCCACAATCGCGCAAAATCGCAAAAGAATATTACGATCTTTCATTGGATCAGATTGAGAAACTTTTTAAATCTAAAATTCACGAAGAAAGATTGATCGGTATTTTCATTTTAAATCAGCAGTACCAGAAAGCAATAAAGCTCAATGATACTCTCTTGCAAAAAAATCTTTATAAAAAATATTTCGCTTGGAGATCTGGGGTCAATAATTGGGACCTTGTCGATTCTTCAGCACCTTATATTTCTGGGCATTATTATTTCCATCATTCTACTCATAGTTTTTCAGGAGATCTTTTAAAGTTGGCGAAATCCAAAGTCTTGTGGGATAGACGAATCGCCGTTTTATCAATGTTTTATTTTATTCGACAAAACAATTATAAAATTCCTCTTCAGATTATAGAGCTACGGTTGTTTGATGATGAGGATCTAATGCACAAAGCTTGCGGTTGGATGCTAAGAGAAATTGGGAAAAATGATAAAACGCAATTAGTACAATTTTTAGAAAAGCATGCTGCCACTATGCCAAGGACCTCTCTGCGTTATTCAATTGAAAAAATGTCTGACAAAGAAAAGAAATATTTCATGGGATTAAAAAACAATTGAATTTTAATTGCTTTTTTTGCATGTGCGAAACCAAAAGTGTAGTGGCACCTTTTAGAGGCTAGAGAAGGCGAAGAATATCTATTAGCGAATGGATTTCGTAAGTAGGTGAGTGGGGAGTTGTGTTGGTGCTTTTTTCTGGATTGAACCAACAGGAATCTATCCCGGCGTTATTTGCTCCAAAAATATCAGTCTCCAATTTATCTCCAATCATAAGAATTCGTGAGGATTCTCTAGTTACCTTCAACAAATCAAATGTGTAATTAAAAATGCGCTTATCTGGTTTAGTGAAACCACATTCTTCAGACACGACCATCAAATCAATAAGAGGCGCGAGATTTGAGTTGTGAAGTCTTTTATGTTGGGTAACACCAATCCCATTCGTGACTATGACGAGAGGAATCTTTTTATGGAGAGTTTGCAATACTTCTATAGAGCCATCAATTAAAAAAACTTGTTCAGGAAGCGTGTCTAAGTAATCCTCGGCCATCTGAGAGGCATCGCCTTCCAGGCGATTGGTCTCTAAAAATTTTTTAAAGCGTTCAACTTTTAAGAAATCTTTACTCACTAGACCTAGAGCGTGCTGACTCCAGAGAAGATCATTAATTTCTTTGTAACTTTCAAGAAAAAATTTAGTGTCATCACGAATTCCATTTTTTTCTAGGACTATTTGAAAAGAGATATCTTCGGATTTTTTAAAATCCAAGAGCGTATCATCAGCATCAAAGAGCAATAAATCGTAGTTCATTAGAGCTTAAATTTCTGACAAGCGTTTTGTGTGTCAGGCTTCTGTTTTTGAAAACTTTTGTATTGTGTCTGATAGAGTTTGCGTTCTTCGGTCGCAATATCTCTTGCGATGTCATAAGTATCCCCAATAGATTTTGCTATTTCCTCTTGTTTTGCAGGAATAAGCAGTAGGTCAGGGTTATTTTTTATAATTTCTTCTTTTTTCTCTTTAGCTTTTTGGTAATAGGCCAGGGCGGTAAGGGTCTCAGTTTTAGTGAGCACATCTATTGTTGGATCAGCAGCTTTAGTCTTGAATGTTTCAATGATTTTATCATAATTAGAATTAATGAGATCTTTCCATTTAAACGGCTCATCCATGGTCGTGGTGTATTGATTAATTTGAACGCTTGCTGAAATATATTCTAACCTATTAAATCGATCAGTATCAAGTTCTCTCATTTTTACTGCTGCAGTGTCGAGACTCTTTTTATAATTTTGTAAAAGATTCTTCAGGTTGCTTAGATCAACTTCTTTGCTCGTATAAGTCTCTCCCCATAAACTTTTTTTAGTAACGGTATTGAGCTTTTCAATATCATCGATTGTTTTTAGAAGAGAATTATATTTCTGATTCGCAATACACATTTTTTGTTCGCTATGATTGTCTACCAGGTAATCAGTTAAGTTATCAGTTGATTTAGCCTTATTAAAAAGAAACTCACTTATCTTGTCGTAAATTAGAGAGTTCATTGCTAGGCCGGCCTCTGTCGAAATCATAGGAAATGCTGGAGCGTTGTGGTTTGCTCTAACCTCTAAAAAGACTTCCTCTAAACTTTTTCCTTTTTTCATCGCTTCGGAAAAATTATCGCTGAAAGAAGAATATCCATAGTGGTTTGTTCCAGTAGAACTGATTACGCAGGTATTATCATCAGCTAAAGCAAGAGTATTTCCTGAGAAGCAACTCATATCCACAATGGCCATTTTTACACCTTTTTCTTTTGCCAATTTTTTTAATACTTCAAGCTGTTCAAGATCGACTAGTTTGGATCCCTCCAGATTTTTAAGGTTTGAAGCGCCTGCACCTGATGTGGCAATATAATGTGTATTCTGATTGCCGACTTTAGCGGCTCCATGGCTATCAATATAGATCATAAATTGATCTCCCTGGACCATTTCATTATTTTCAAGTTTTGTTTTATAAGTTTGAATCAATCTTTGGTAGTCATCAGAATAAAAACTTGATTTACCAACATTAGAAGGAAAACTGTCGCGAATTCCTTCAGTAGTCGAGTGTCCTCCATTAAGCGCAATATCTCCTTTAAGTCCAGGAGAGCTCTGTACATAGCCAGATAAATTTTTAAATGCAGAATCAAAAATAGTTGTTGGCAAATTAGGATCTTCTCCTCCTGCACCAATGGCCAAAAGATAGTCTGAACACAAAGCTGATTGAATAAAAAGAGCACTGAATAATGTTACGCTAAAAAGTTTTATCATTATTTGCACTCACTTTTAGTCAACAGTTGAATTCCTGTGTCTTTAGGATTTAAAGGATTCGGCAAGCGATCTTTTATCATTTGAATAGTTCCCTTTCCATTAGCACCATTTATTGCTTCATTGATTTGAAGATTTGCTTCAAGAGGTCTATCGATGTATGGGGAAAGTTTTATTCCATTTAGAATTGGAACAGAAAAAATAATTTCAGATTGAGTTTTCTCATTGACCACAATCACTAGGGTGTTTTTTATAATTCGTCCGACCCCTTTGACTTGATAAAGTCCACACCCGTCAAATCCTGTCCAATCTGCGGCAAGAGCGGTTGATGAAAGTGCAATAAAAAGTAAAAAAAATCGCATAGAAAAACCCCAATTTTATCTCTCTAATTCTCCCATCTAAAGTAATTTTTTTCAATCAGAGGTCAGTTCTGGCATATGGTTGTCCTAAGTTAGCTGATTTCTGTTGGCCCTAAGGGAGAGGAAGGAAAAAAATATCTGACCAATATACATGGCAAAGCTCTTTGTGCTACTAAGGTCTCCTATGAAAGAATTAGATTTAGAGAATCCACTTGCCGTAAAACTTAGAAAGCTTGTAACGAAAGCTCTTAGCGACTATCACATGATAGCTCCAAACGATAAAATCATGGTCGCGGTTTCAGGCGGAAAGGATTCGACTGTTTTAGCACTGCTTTTAAAAGAAATTCAAAAAAAAGCTCCCATGGAGTTTAGCTTTGAAGCAGTTATGCTTGATCAAAAACAACCTGGATTTGATGCTAGGGCCTTCAGTGCATTTATGGCCGATCAGCAAATTAAACTGACCATTCTAGAAGAAGATACCTATTCCATCGTTAAGGAAAAAACGGAAGAAGGAGGCACTTACTGCTCTCTTTGTTCTCGCTTAAGAAGAGGCATTCTTTATAATTACGCTCATCAAAATCATTTCGAAAAAATTGCTCTTGGACATCACCGTGACGACATGCTTGAAACTTTTCTATTGAATATTTTTTATTCTGGAAAAATGGGAAGTATGCCACCAAAACTTTATTCCAAAGATCATCGCAATATCGTTATCCGACCTCTGGCCAATGTCTTTGAAAGTGACATTATTGAATTGGCCAATCTTTGGCAATTTCCAATAGTTCCTTGCAATCTTTGCGGCTCACAAGAGGGATTAAAAAGAGAGCGAATGAAAACGCTTCTGGATAGTTTGGAAAAAGAAATACCAGACGTGAAACGATCAATGGCAAATGCTTTGGGAAATATCGAATTGTCTCACTTAATGGATAGAAATCTTTTCGATTTCAGACCTGATAGCCGGGAAGATACTTAAGAGAACATTTCTGGACTAAAACAGTCTTTGTTTAATCAGTAAGCAATCTTTAGTTAATCTTTAATCAATTTTCGATCTTTCTGCTCCGATAGTTCCCCCATGACTCAAATACTATTAATTGAATCTGATGAATCACTGCGATCGATACTGAAACTCAATCTTATGAAATCGATTGGGGGGGACGTTATCGAGCAAATGACGGCCATAGATGCTATTTCTCTTTTAGAAATCCTTCCTAGTATTG
Organism: Bacteriovoracales bacterium; assembly: GCA_037444575.1. Taxonomy (GTDB): domain Bacteria; phylum Bdellovibrionota; class Bacteriovoracia; order Bacteriovoracales; family Bacteriovoracaceae; genus Bacteriovorax. Next base: position 303,834 of record JBBIME010000004.1, on the reverse strand, counting down.
ATTTGGTTATTTGTCGTGAACAAATTGGAAGTGAGAAAACAGGGGAGAGCCTTTCGAGTTTTTTTGAAACTGGAAGACACTCGATTCCTCTCATGGTGATTGGGAACAAAGTATCATCCTACAAACATTTGGTTGCAATTAATCCTGATCAGACTTGGGAAAAAATTGTTACGTCTGCGGGAACGATTCTGGGCGTAGATGTCACTTTAGAAGATAACAAACAAAACAGTGATTATATTCCAGTTGGACTTGAGTACTTCTACAATATCACAACGACAAGTTTAGGGTGTGATATTTTTATTAGAGTTAAAAAGGGACACGAGTATCAATATATAAAGCGTCTCCATTCGACAGACCATTTCGTAAGAGAAGATATAGAGAAATACAAGGCTTCTGGTTTAAAAGAATTTTATGTTTCTAAAGATCACTTCGCTCAATTTGTTAATTTTGTAACAGCTCAACTTACACTCACGCTGGAAGATAAAAAATTGGCCAGTACAGATCGAGTGAAAGTCACGGCAGAAGCCTATCAAGTAACACTAGATCGCATTCAGTCCTTAGGAATTGATGAACACACGATAGGTTTAGTCGAAGAGAGCATCAAATCCATGCAGGCTTCACTCGGCGAAAACAATGCTCTTGGGAGCTTCCTTCAATCACTCAGAGCGAATCAATTAAGCTACGCCTACTCTCATTCTTATATGAGTAGTCTCATTCTTCATAAAGTTGTTAATAACTTTGATTGGCAATCTCCTCAAGTAAAAGAGAAACTCACATTTGTATCTTATTTTCACGATATATCATTAAAAGAAAATTTGATGGGGTATTACAATGAGGCCATTGTCGCCAATAGTGATTTAAGTAAGGAAGATAAACAGCTTGTTTTAAATCACGCGTATCAATCTTCGGTAATTGTAGAGAAATTTCCCAAAGTTCCTCAAGGAATTGGAACAATATTGAAAGAGCATCACGGTTCTAAAAATGGTGTAGGATTTCCACAGAGTTTAAGTATAGCCATTTCTCCAATCAGCATGATGTTTGTGGTTGTTGAAAATTTTGTGGATGAATTTTTAAAGATTCAAGGCGCTCCAACGTCTCAGGATTTTGAAAGAATTTTTGCAATGCTAGGAGAGAGATATAACAAAGTTACTTACGAACAAACTCTCGTTGCCCTACGGAATATGACCCAGAATAAGAAAAAGTAGGCGAATGAACGTTGTTTCCATGAAGAAGCAAAAGAAGAAGCAAAAATCTTTTTTGCTTCTTTAAAAGAATAATCCAAACAGCAAGTATCAAAAAAAATGTGGAACTAACAAACGTCCCAAGGGTTAGCCTAGCGCTCCAATGTACGAGCATGATAAAAGTGCGCACAATAAACTCGATCCAATTAAAATGGATCCAGTGAAAACTGAAAAAATAGAGGTAGGACATAGGAATCAAAAACGAAAATAAAGCTATCAAAGGGAGATTTAAAATCAAAGACAGAAATGAAATTTCAGCTCCACTAAAAAAGCAAATAATGAGATGAGATGAAAAGAGACCTATTATTATCGTAATTTTTGAATAATCTCTTAGCGCTATAAATGTTCCCATATAGAGAAAACTCAAAATAAACCCGAGTGGTGATTCCCGGAAATGACCTAACAAAAAAGAAATCAGAAAAATTACTGCGAATATGATTTCTATCGGAACTTTTCTTTTGAAAAATCTCTGCGACAAAATCAAAAGCCTCAATCCAGCTATTCTCTTGATCGCGAGATAGGGGAGAAAAAAGCACAAACTTAAAAAAAGAATCTGCCATAAAAAATGTACTTTTTTTGAAAAAATCTTTTTACTTAAAAGGAACAGGAGAAATAATAAGCCTGAAAGATGCAACCCTGAAGGAGAGAAAAAAAAGCCAATTTCAAGAGCATTAAAATCTCGCTGAGTTTTTGGTGTTATGCCTTTTTTCTCGCCAGTCATGAAGGCCCAGAGGACATTGGCATTCTCGGGTTTTTCAAAAGAGTCTTTAAAACTGGCTTTTTGGGCCAAAATCGCTGCCGGCAACTCTCTCTTTAAAGCGCTCTTTTGAGTAAAAGGCTTTGCCCAAAAGAGTAAACAAGCGCTTATTAAGGTGATAAATAGGAAAAATTTCATACCTAAGCTATGGAAAAGCACTACTTGTCACAAAAGACTTAACTCTTTGAGACTTCGGAGTTAAAAAGGGGCGTAAATTTTTTTTTGCACAGGCAAAAGTCAAAAATAGAGGGCCTTGGGATGACACTTTTAGAAAAAGGTTTAGAAGCTGACTTAGCACGCTTTTTTGAGGAAGATGACCTCAAAGGGAATGCTTTTTATTTACGTGAATTGCCCACAACCCCAGTCAATTGTCTTTTGAAAATTAAGTCTGATTTGTGCCTAAGTGGCCTTCCCTATTTTGTTAGTGCTTTTAACTTTCTTGGTGCCAATTTAAATTATGATGAATTTAAAACTTACGAGGGAAAGAATTTTAACAAAGGTGAAATCATAACTTTTACTCTTCCTTTTGCGATTGCATTAACAGGTGAGCGAATAGCTCTAAACCTTCTTCAGCGATCAAGCGCTGTCTCTACACTCACTCAAAAATTTGTAGAAAAAGCAAGACCGCATGGTGTGCGCATTCTTGATACTCGAAAAACAACTCCAGGACTTCGCTCGTTAGAAAAATATGCCGTAAGAGTTGGAGGTGGTTTCAATCATCGTTTTTCTCAAGCCGATGTTTGGATGATTAAAGATAATCACAAAACATTTTTTGGCGGATTAAAACCTGCTTGGGAATTTTTCCAGAATATGCAGACTCACTATCAGGGAGTCGTTGTAGAAGTTCATTCATTAGATGAAATGAAACTCGCAATTGAACTTGGAGTTAATCATGTTATGCTGGATAATTTTTCAACAGATGATATTAAAAATGCTGTAAAATCAAAAAAGAATGGGATGACGATAGAAATTTCCGGCGGAGTCAATCTCGATAACTGCGAACAATATTTTATTAGCGGTGTCGATGCTATCAGTGTGGGAGCTCTTACTCACAGTGCTCCTCATGTAGATCTCTCGATGAAAATAACTCCAGTGGGCTTAAAATGAGTTTTGAATTTGATGTCTTAATTATTGGAACAGGTATCGCGGGACTTTCAGCAGCTGCAGGTCTTGCTGAAAAAGGTCTTAAAGTTGCGATTGTGACTAGAGAAAAAGATCCGACTATAACCAACACTGTTTTGGCCCAAGGGGGAATTATTTACGCCAAGGGATCAGAAGAGTCTTTGGTGGAAGATATCATGAAGGCTAGTGCGGGAACTTCTTCAGAAGAAGCAGCAAGGTTTGTCGCTTATGAATCCAGTTCTATTTTAGAAGACCTACTTATTCATAAAGCACACTCTAATTTTGAGAGAGATGAAAGTGGTGAACTTCTTTTCACGAAAGAAGCAGCTCACTCGACTCCAAGAATTCTCTATAGAGGAGACTACACAGGTAAAGATATTCAAATTACACTTTTAAATTATTTAAAAAATAATTTTAAAACAGTTACTTTTTTTACCGCTCACACCGCAATAGATCTTCTCACAGCTCTTCATCACGGAATTAAAATTCAACAACGTTATGAAGAAAATAAAGTTTTAGGCGCCTATGTTTTTAATCAAGAAACAAAAGTCGTTTCAAAAATTCTTGCGAAATTTACTATTCTTGCCACTGGAGGAATTGGAGCACTTTATCTCCACCATACAAATTCGGAAGGAGCAAGAGGTGATGGACACGCTATGGCCAAAAGAGCTGGTGCTGTTCTAACAGATCTAGAATTTATTCAGTTTCATCCAACAAGCTTTTTTGGTGGAGCAACTCATCGTCGTTTTTTAATCAGTGAGGCTGTTCGTGGAGAAGGTGGATTTCTGATTAATTCAGAAGGCAAGCGTTTCATGGAGAAATATCATCCGGATATGGAGCTTGCTCCTCGTGATGTTGTTGCTCGAGCTATTGCAGATGAGATTATCGAAACTCAAAGCGACTGTGTTTATCTAGATATCACTCACAAAAGTCCTGAGTGGATTCAAAATCGCTTTCCGACAATTTACAAACATTGCCTGGAACATGGTGTGGATATGTGTAAAGAGCCAATTCCTGTGGTTCCAGCTGCCCACTACACTTGCGGTGGAGTAAAAACGGATCTCAATGGGCGCACAACTTTAAAAAATCTTTATGCGGCCGGAGAAGTCGCCTGCACAGGACTTCATGGTGCCAATCGTTTAGCTTCAACGTCACTTCTTGAAGGTATGACATTCGGACATTTTGCAGCGATTGATATTTTAAAAAATGTGGATAAAGAAAAAATATATTCAGCTGATCTTATTAAAAACTGGATTGATGGAACAGAAGAGGTTGATACGGCCCTTATTCATCAAGACTGGCTTACATTAAAACAGACAATGTGGAACTATGTTGGGTTAACGAGATCTAAGGATCGATTAAACCGTGCAGAGGCGATGTTTAATGAATTAAGTTATGAAATTAATCGTTTCTATAAAGATGCTCGATTAGTTGATAGCTTGATAGGACTTCGAAACGCAGTAGAAGTTGGTCATCAAGTTCTAGGTGCCTCTAGAAGAAATACTCAGTCTATCGGGTGTTTTTTCCGCAAAAGTTAGTAACCTTCAGGCATGCTCATTTGAATTTCCTTAAAATCATCAAGGCTTAATTTTTTTATCAGTGCCTTTGTTGAATCATTCAAATCATTAGCGATAAGATTGATATTGGAAGTTGTGTTTAAATCGTCAATATTTTGCTCAATCATAATTGGGGTATGACTTTCTACCAAGTCTGTCTGCCAAGCAAATCCAGCAGGTGATATGATTCTCTGAGAGAGATCAATATCTTCTAATTCATCTAATTTTAAAGCATGACCAATTTTAACAATCAGACTTAATTTATCTTTTTGTATTTCAGGATCAATATCGGCCCCTTGAAGGTAGGAAAGTACAATTGCCTGTGAACAATAAGCAGCACCCCTGACGTTATTAAAACCATCAGCAAAAGCAAGAGCTTCAGTTCCGGTAAAATATTTTTCCATCATTGATGTCACTCGTGGAGCAATTTCATTTTTAAACCAGGTATCAGCTTTTGATTCATCCGTTTTTGCAAGGTCAAGAACCTCTCTTTCAGAAATGTAAGTAGGCCAAGCATATTTTTCTGTATCTTTATCAATGCTAATGACACCGTCTTCAATTTTAGCACTGTAGCTTAACCAAACGTCTTTTAGGTAGCCTCTATTTTTCACTTGGTTCTTATAATGTAGAAGAAATTTTTTAGGATTGTAGTGAACAAATCCTATCTTTTGAAATTCACCCGGGAAAACAAATCCTTCTGTTCCGATAAAACGAATTCCTCCAATATCATCATTAGGATAAGAGTCCCAAATCCATGACATTTTAATTCCAGACTCAGAGTCTTCTTTTAAATCGACTAATCCCACATGGGAGTAACCTGGAACGTCTTCCTTATTTTGTATGAGTGAGTATTGGATTTTCTCCAATGAAGAAAGTTTCTTTTTCTGGCCAACTTTCGCGAGAAGTTTTTTTTCAGCATCAGGAGATGGGTAGATGACAAATTTATAAACACTTCCTAGAAGATTGTCAGAACTTGCCTTAAGTCGATTTTTAAAACCAGTTGGAGTAGTTCCAATGGAGATAAAATAAGCCTCAGACCCTTTGGAGTACTCATTGGCAAAATCGCCAGAGTGAAGAGTCACAGTTTGAATCAAGTGTTTGTTGTTGGTAAATGCTACTGTGTCAGAGATGTAGTTGTTTAAAAAAACTTTGTGCGAGAGTAGGTTTTTTCTAAGATTTTCTTCAACAGATTCAATATGGTTTTGTCTAATAAATCGAATGAGGTTAGCTGTGATAGCTCTTCCCAGGTAGTTAGTTTGTTTTAAGTTACTGTCTGTGTATTTTAAAGAAATGTAACGAGAGAGATACTGATCAATGGTTGCGATTGCATCAGTGTCTTTTAAGTCTGTAATTTCGAGAATAGAGGCAAGAATAAGCTCCTTCTCTTGAGACATCTTGCTTTTTTCGAGAACAGTAAAGCTATCCTCTGGAGATAACTTTTTATCTTGAGAGTAGTGCTCGATAAGTTCTGTAGAAATGTCCTTATTTGGTAATAATAAATATGAACTTAGTGCCGTTAAGTGAGTAAGATTCTCTTTTGAATGAAAGTTTTCAGAATATGAAAATATAAAAGCAGCTAATTCACGGGCCACATTGATAATTTGATAGTGTTCAATATTATACTCAAGAACACGCTTGCTCACTTCTGTAAGATCAGGAGAGTTCAAGCTTTCTTGCATTTTTTTGGCAATAGTCTTTAAACCCAAGGCGAATGAGGAAATTTCTGTAATCCTCATAGTTAGTATTGCTGTTTAAATCAATATTTGAATAAAGCTCCGAAGCAGATAGAGAGCTGCTAAAAATTGAAAGGAAGCTAATAAATAGAATTAAAAGATGCTTCTTCATATAAGAGCATCTTAAAGCGTTTTATGAAAGACTATCATTAAATCTTGTTGAGCGAGAAAAAAATGCAGACCTGTCTAAATTTTAGACAGGCATTAATTATCTCGAGCGCAATTATAGAACTAGTTTGTCTCTGTCATAAGTGAAAGATGGTATCCATGGCCCTTAAAAATAAGGGCCAAGGATGAGTGGTAGGTGTAGCTGCACTCTGAAAAATTCTTCCTTAAAAGCGTTTCAAAGTCGTGGCGTGTCCCTCGCTAATTAGTGAGTAATGAGCTCCATGAGGGAGAGCGTGATGCTCGATATGTTTAAGCTGTTAAATCTAAAAATTCAGTGAGTGAAAGCGTTTGGGTCTGGGTGTAAGGCCCTGTTGATTCAAAGGAGAAATTGTTCTTGCCTTCAGACTCCATGATTTCCGAGTCTTTTAAAGCGGTTAATCCCCATACGCAATTTTCCCATGTTGTAAGTTCAAAATTGCAATCTGAAAATCTTGAAAATTGGAACTTGCAATTAATAAAGAGGCAATTAATAAACAAGCAGTTATCTAAAGTTGTTCCAAAAAAGGTGCAATTCTCAAAAATCACATCCTCCAATACTACTTCCTTGAAGAGACTTCCCGAAATGGTTAAATCTTTATAACTGTTTGATTTAATGGCTCTTCTTTCAATCAATTGATATTCTTCGGACCCGAGTTCTTTGGCAAAAAGGCTTTCAATAAATACTGTTAAGGTTTCCATTTTTCGCTCCCCTTGGGTCTCGTTTTCCTGAACCCAGAATAGCAAAACAGACCAATTGCGTCAAGTAATAAAATTGCATCAAGAAATATTTTTGCAATCCGATAATGGTTTAGGACACTTAGTCATAAAAGAGGTAGCAAGTGGCAGAGTTTAAGAAAGACAAGGTAGAAATGTTCCTAGGCGTGACGAGAAAGTACATGCAGATGAGAGGAGCAATGTCGCAAAAAGACCTGGCCGAGCAAACAGATGTCGGTGTTTCTACAATGAGCCGCTTTCTCTCTCAGAAATCAACCGAACTAAATCCACAACTAATAGCAAAGATCACTGCAAAACTTAATATTCCTCTCCATGAAATGATCGATTTTGTCGAAGAGGACTTTGCAGATCGTTTTATAAGACTGGTTAAGTTTTATAAAGACGAATTAAAAGATGGCGATCTTGAAGATGAAGCAGGAGAGGCAAAAGGAACTGAGGCAATATCTGCTGCTGAAAAAGAAGAGGCAAAAGAAGAGCTGAAGGAAGTTCGCACACCTAATCAGAGAAGAGAGGATAAAGCGAAATCAAACGCAGAGATGAGCATTCGAGAGAAATTAGAAAGCTTAACTCCAAGACAGCGGGCCTTTATGACTGAGTTTTTAAATATGAAACTAGAAGAAAGAGATTTGATTGTGGATTTAGGAAATAATCTCTTTCAATATTTTAAGATGAAAGGAATGGATATATGAAAATTCTATGGTGCTTTGCCATTCTCTTTTTTTCTTTTAGTGCAATAGCAACACCTCAAAAAATTGAAATGATTTTTTTGTCTCCCCAAAAGACAGCTCAGCTTTTAGAGCTCATTGAAAAGAAGGATTCAGAAAAACTTTTATCTCTGCTTACGCAAAATGATCAAACTTATTTAGACAATTGTGTTCCTATGGGAGATGGATGTTTTCATCCACAGTACGGCTATATAAATCGAAAACCTGTTGTCACTTCACAGGCAACGACGGTGACAGAAACGAAGCCTCCAGTTCTTGGAGCATCGGGAATTCCCGAAGGGAAGGATCCTGAGTTGCAGTTGAAAACATTCAATGCCATTGAAACGAATTTGGTTAACTGTGATAAGGGAAACTATTTTGATATTTTTTGTGGAAAGACAAAACCCACTGGAAAATTTGCAGAAGTTGAAATCTGGTTTGATGTTTCTTCTTCACTAAGGGCCGCTGATTACAACCGCGATCCAAACTTTTGTAACCGAAGAAGCTTTTTAACGAAAGTGACAGAAGGGTGCAAAGATCATGTGAGTGCTTACATTTATAACACTTCTTTAAAACAAGTTGGAGATCCGTCAAGCGTGTGTCTTTCTTATGGTGGAAATGATGAGCCTAAACTTCTTCAATGGATCAAAGACTCTCAAGCGAAAACGCTCCTTATCGTAACCGATGTAGACGAGATGTCTAAAGAGATGCGCGATTTTCTTGATTCTAAAGGCGCAAAGTATACAGGTGAGCTGAAATCTTTCTACTCGAATGATCTTGTTGACTATGCTAAAGAATTCGTAAAATATTGTAAAAAATAAACGTATGTCCCACAAGAATTTCTTAAATTTAATCAATTGGTCACAAGATCAATACTCCCATCTTCCCTGGAGAAAAGAGCGCACGCTTTATCGCACACTCGTATCTGAAATTATGCTTCAGCAAACGACAGTGGGGACAGTGCTCAATCATTTTGAAAAATTTTTAGTTGTTTATCCAACGATAACTGATTTGGCGAATGCTTCTGAAGAAGAAGTTTGCGTTGCCTGGAAAGGATTAGGTTATTACCGTCGCGCTCGCAATTTAAGAAATCTTGCTATCCAAATTAATGAACAGTTTAATGGAGTGATTCCAACAGATTTGGAATCATTGTTAAGTCTAAAAGGGATTGGTCCTTATACCGCCAACGCCATTGTTGCCATTGGAGCCGATAAAAGGGGATTGGCAGTTGATGCTAATCTGGAGAGGGTACTGTCTCGTTTTTATGGTGTTAGTTTAGCGAAAGGCCCTAAGCTTCAGCAAAAACTTCTAAGTGATTTTTCTAATAAAAAAATTCTTACAGAAATTGAAAAGCTAAGCTCCAGGTCTCTCAATGAAGCTTTCATGGATCTTGGACGAATTCTTTGTCAGGCCAAAAAAGCATCATGTACGTTATGCCCTCTAAAAGAAAATTGTGTGGGATTCAAAGCGGGAAAACCACTTTCTTTTCCTTTGGAGAGTGAAAAGAGAGAATCCCAGGATCTTTTTATCAAACTTTTAAGAGTTGTTGTTAAGGAAAAAAATAAAATCCTTTTTTATAAAAAAAATGAAAACGAATGGCTTGCGGGTCAATGGGAATTGCCAACTTTTATTCTTGAAACAAATGATGAAAAGTTAAAACAGTACCCGAAGGTAAAAAGCAAAAAACTTTTTACTGAAGCAGTGAAAGTTAAAACGGGAATCACCAAATATTCAATTGATAACCATATTCTTGAAATGAGTTTGTCGGATTTTGAAAAGCTCACCAAAAATATAGAAATTGAATATATTTTTAAAACTCACAATGAAAAATTGAATCTATCGACAGCTTCAATCAAGGCCTTGAAGAAGATCTAATAATTCCAATTTTAGGCATTTATTACTTATTTCCAGACTCAATGTAATCACTTAGAATGAAATGAATAAAATGATTCAAGGAAGAAATCATGCGTATAGGAATAATTTGTTTCGTGATCATATTTTGCTTTTTGAATGTATCTCATGCACATGGAATTTTTCGTGTACCAAAATCAATTGCGGCCGGAGTGCGTGCTGCAAACCAATCCCTTTATGATATTGAAGACTCAAAGTTTGACGGTGTCGTTCAAAAAACTTTAGATGCATTAGTAAAAAAATCTATCGCGAAATTGAGAAAATCTGGATTCAGTCAAGATGCAGATCAATTTGAATATGAGTGGGTGACTTATTTTGCAAATGGTTTAAGTGACATCAGCGCTGAAGAAATTGGAGACCATCAACCGCTTAGTCTCTGGTTGGTTGGTTTTTATAATCAGCTTGAAAAGAAATTAGGATTCAATGTTTGTCATTTTCTAAGACTGGATGATATTAAAATTCTGAATTATGGAATTCCTGTCACAATTCATCCAGAGGGGCATCGTGGAGAGACTTGGGATATTGTTGAATACCGAAAGCACTTCGTCCCCGTTTCGGCCGCTATTGTTTATTGGACTTCGGATGAAGCATGTACTTATGCAACTACGGGACTGTCTTCTTTATTATGCGGTCAGGTTGGAGAAATACTTCGAGCTGCTGCTGAAAAATTTGTATCACCGAAATTATCAAATTATGTCTACAAAAAAGCCAACGGTGAGTCAGTACCAAGACCTAAATTAAAACTCGCACTTTAATTTGAATTAATTATTTGTTACTGCAAAGAAGAATGGTGTTGCCTGATAGACCTTTATCGTCTTCTTGTTGTTGATAAAAGGCATTCACTTGTAAAGTTTCAGAAGTTTTTAAGCTAGACGCTTTTTGAGCATTAAAGATTAGAGCAATATGCAATTTAGAATTAGTTCTTCCAGCATAAGTGGAAAGTTCAGGAGTCGATTCGCCTTCTTGAAGCTTTAAATCTTTTGTGCCATTCCCAAGTACTGACGAGTCTGCAATGATTGTTATTAGTTTTGAAGTTGTTAAATCATCGGATAATTGCAATTGGAAAACAGATTGGCTGTTTTTATCATTGCAAAGAAGAGCAGCTAAACTTGCACTCGATTGAAGCAAAAATAAAATTCCAAGAATAATCGATAACATTTTCATATATAATCTCCAGCTTGGAGGATTATAACAGTTAAATAAAAGGAGTGGAGAGAGTATGTAGAAAATACAAGGGGAAAAAACCGAGAGAAGGGATAAGCCGGATTCTGTTTTTAACCATCATTCATCTAGGCCCACAATTGCTCGTGGGCTCAAGCGCTCTACCCGCAAATTTCGTTGGTGGCCCCAACTAGTTCTGATTGCTCAAAACGGTTTGCCTATTTGAGCTTGCACCACGTAGAGTTTACCTGGTTTCACTACAGCATTACCTGTACATACTTTCTGTTGCACTTGTCCTCACCTCGCGATGGACGGGCGTTACCCGCTACGTTGCCATATGGTGTCCGGACTTTCCTCCCGTCTTTGTATTGCTACAAAGCCCAGCGATGATTCCCTCTTCTCGGTAGAAGACTTATCGGCTTTTGGATGAATTACGTCAATAAATTTTCGCAGTTTCAGGAATAAGAAGGCGTCCACAGTTGGGGCAAGTTTCAAAAGAGCGGCCTTCTTCGAGGGAAGCCTTAAAAACAGAATCGACTTGCATATGGCATTGAGTGCATTTTCTATCGATTAGGTAAGCTACAGGTCTTTTAGGTTTAAATTTGTTTTCCAGTTCAAGATAAAATTTCTTGAGGGATATATCAAGGAGCTCTTCCAGAGATTGGATGCGAAGAAGGCGACCATTGATGATGTCCTGATATTTTTTTATTTCAACTTCAACATCTTTTTTTATTTCAGCAAGCGTTGATAGTGATCCTTCTAAAAAACTATTGATATCTTTTTTTTCTTCTTCAATTGCTTCTTGGCGTTCGAGATTATTGAAATAGACTTCTTCTTTTTGATTTTTTTCAGTTTGAAGTAGAGAGAGTTGTGATTCAAGAGCATGTTGTTCTTTTTCGCTTGTAACAAGATCCATTTGAGATTGCATGCGCTTAATTTTTTGTTCTAGGCTTTCGATCTCAAGCTGCTTTTCTGTAAGTTTTAGATTGCGATTTTCTTCGTCTAAAAACTTTAGTTCTTTTTCGCGTTTTTCTCTTAGCGACAATAGGTCGGATATTCTTCTGTTTTCATTGGCGATCTTCTGAGAATCATTCTCATTTTGTATTTTCAAGGCCTCGATTTCTATTAAATGCCTAAAGCTGGCCAGAAACATGACCGACTCTTCCTTGTAATTGGCCCAAGGGCCTTAGTATAATGGGCATCATATGCGTGGAAATACCTTTGGTAAAATGTTTTCTCTAACTAGCTTTGGTGAATCCCATGGCCCAGGAATTGGTGTGGTCATTGACGGTGTTCCGGCCAATTTAGATTTCAATTTACGAGATTTGCAAACAGAACTCGATAGAAGAGCACCTGGGAAAATTGAAGGGACAACAAGTCGAGTGGAAGCTGATGAGGCTGAAGTATTATCAGGAATTTTTGAAGGAAAAACATTGGGGACACCCATTGCTGTATTTGTTCGCAATACGAATTTTAAAAGTAGTGATTATGATCAATTAAAAACTGATCACCGACCTGGACATGCCGATAAGACTTATGAATTGAAATACGGTATTCGCGATCATCGTGGAGGTGGACGCTCTTCTGGAAGGGAAACAATCGCTAGAGTTATCGCTGGATATTTTGCAGGATTAGTTTTGCCAAGAGTTCAAGTTAAGGCCTTTGTGTCTAAATTGGGACCTTTTGAATACAAAACTATTCCAGAAGATATGACAAAAAATTTTGCTCCCTATTCTTATCCTGAAGTCGAAAGAAATGATGAGATTAAAAAATATCTCGAAGACTTAAAATCGCAGGGGGAATCTGTTGGTGGACGCGTGAGAATCGTTGTTGATCAAAGTCCAGTTGGATTAGGAGAGCCGGCGTTTGATAAATTAAAAGCAGATTTTGCAAAAGCTCTTTTATCTATCGGTGCTGTTGTGTCTTTTTCCTATGGACTCGGTGAAGAGATGGCCAATGTAATGGGTTCAGAAGTATCCAAAAATCTTTCTGCTTTTGGTGGAATGGAAGGAGGAATTTCTAACGGCGAGCGTATGCTCATGACGATTACTTTCAAGCCAACATCAACAGTTGGGGATAAGGCTAAAGCAGGAAGACATGATCCTTGCATTATTCCTAGGGCGATTCCAGTGGTTGAGGCCATGGTGAAAGTTGTTTTAGCAGATCATTATTTAAGACAAAATGCTTACTCATTAAAATAAAAATTGGATTAATAAATATGAAAACTCAAATTAAAAATATTCCAACGGTAGAAAATATTATTGATGAAATCAATAAGCTGGACACAGATACTGTCCTGCTTGTTATCGATCACTTGGTTTGGAGTCATTATTCAAAAGAATTAATCTTGGAAAAAATTGAAAACAAAAAAGTTATTTTTTGGAAGTCTCCAGATGGAGAAAAAGTAAAAAATATTAATGATTTTCAAAATGCTATAGAGTTCTTTTTAGATAAAGGAGTTCATCGCAACGCTCATCTTGTTGTTATTGGTGGAGGAGCCGTTTCTGATTTTGCCGGATTTGTTGCGGCTACAATTTTAAGAGGAATTGAGTGGAGTGTTGTTCCGACTTCATTGCTTTCAATGGTTGATGCCTCGATCGGTGGAAAAGTTGCGATCAATTCAAAGTCTGGGAAAAATTTAATAGGCGCTTACCATTTGCCTTCAAATGTGTGGATTTGTTCAAAATTTCTTGCGACTTTACCAGAGCTTGAAAAAAGTAGCGGAATGGGTGAAGTTTTAAAATATTGTTTTTTGGATTACAAAATCTATGATCTCGCTATAAAGAAAGCACCAATTGAAGAGATCATCGATGCATGCGCAGAGTTTAAGCAAAAATTAACAGATGAAGACTTTAAAGAAACGGGGATCAGAAAAATACTAAATCTCGGACACTCCTTTGGTCACGCTTTAGAGTTCATTTACAATCTTCCACATGGTGAAGCCATTATGTGGGGAATGGTTCTCGTTTATAAATTATTTGGATCAGAAAAAAATATAAATGACATTATTGCACTCAAAAATGCACTCAATATCCAAGGGAAAAATCCTCCATGGTTTAATAAGGAATTCCCTATTGATAAGATCATGACCTATCTTTCAAAAGACAAAAAGATTAGTGCATTAAGCTCAATAGATTTGGTTCTTGTTCAAGATATTGGTAACGCCGTTATAGAAAACAAAACGTTTGATGAAATACAAGCGGTTCTTGAAAATAATAAAGATGAACTTAGAAAATTCACTTTATAAAGTTGAACAAAAATCTTTTGATAAAGAAATAGAACTTCCTAGTAGTAAGTCTCATTCCAATCGTGCATTAATCATTGGAGCCCTTCGTGGCAATGGTTTTCGCGTTGATAATCTTTCTACTTCATCAGATGTTACGACTTTACTCAATTGTCTTAAGTCTGTTGGAATAAATATTACAAACATAAATAATTCTGTAACTTTTTTGAATTCTTTTCCCTCTTGTGAAAAAGATATAGAAAATGAAGTCATCGATTTAAAAACGGGAGATGGCGGAACAACAAATCGCTTTCTTTTGGCCCTTCTTTCTCGTGGAAACAAGACTTATCGTTTCTTTCCAAGTGAAAAAATGAGTGAGCGTCCCATGGAGGATTTGATTTCTCCTTTAAAAAAATTAGGCGTTCAGATTGATACTGCATCCAAGGCGTGGATAACTGTAAAAGGTCCAGCGAAAATCAATATCGATAAACTTGAAATTGATTGTAAACAAAGCACTCAGTTTGCAAGTGCAATAATGCTTGCTTTTTCAAATTCAAAACTTCAATTAGATTTAAAAAATATTGAGGCTTCAGAAACTTATATTGAAATGACTAAGTTTATATTGAATGAAACTAAGACTAAAAATTCATATTTCGTTCCTGTTGATTTTAGCAGCTTAAGCTATCCAGTCGCTCTTGCTTTAGTTTGTGGAAAAGTTCTTATTAAAAATTGCCACGGTCTCGATCCAATGCAAGCAGATTCTAAATTTATAGAACTAGTGCAAAAAGCGGGAGGAGATATTCATTGGACTAAAAGCGGATTGCTTGCGACATCAAAAAATACTTTGAAGCCGTTTCAAGCTAACGGCGCGGACTTTCCAGATCTTATTCCAACTCTCGCCTTTATGGCCGCTCACATTGAAGGAGAAAGTGTACTCACAAATTTAGCAGTCCTTCATCACAAAGAGAGCGACAGAGTGGAAGAGCTAATGAATTTGTTAAAAAAGATGGATGTGAATTTTAAATACATCAAAGAAAAAGAAGAAATAAGAATTCATGGGGATAAAGAAAAGTATAGTGCAGCGACTCTGACCCCGGCGAGGGATCACCGCATGGTAATGACTTCCTATTTGTTCCTTAGAGCAAATAATGGAGGAAGACTTTCAGAAGCTGATTGCGTAAACAAATCTTTTCCTAATTTCTTTGAGATAATGAAGTAAACTACTTCTGAATTTGAGCAGTCATCAATCGCTCAAGAGTAAAGACATCTCCACAGCGGAACCAATCATTTCCAGCACCTCTGCCTACAGGTTTTAATTTTGAAGTGACAATTCTTCCATTCTCCAAAATTTCTTCGGCGATGTGAACACGAACAACTTCTCCCGTCATTATTTGTCCAGCCCCAGGTTGATCGCCATAACTTAAGCGATCTCTAAATATGCATTCGAAATGAATTAAACTTTCTTTGATTCTTTTAGCTTTCACAACCTCTGAATCGATAGGAGTAAGGCCCGCAAATTTAAATTCATCTTCCCCATAAGGAAGTTCTGTCGAAGTTAGATTAATTTTTTCGACGATATCTTCATGGACAAAATTGACTACAAATTCTTTTTCGCGAAGAATGTTTACGGGGGTGTCCTTAGCGGCCCCTGTGCTCGTTCGTATCATTGGAGAAAAAGCAATGATCATGGGACTAGCAGAGACTGCCGTAAAAAATGAGAAGGGTGCAACGTTGTTGCTTCCATCCAAATTGAGTGTTGAGACAACTGCAATCGGTCTTGGAAGTATAGATCCAATTAAGAATTTATAATTGTCGGAGAATGCTCCATTTGTTTGGAAAGTTTTCATTATCTAGAAGCCTCACTAAGTTTTTGAGGAAATTTAATTTGCATCAACAAGTTTGAACCAATACCCCAAACCCCATTTATAATTAAACCCACTAATATCTTTGGTAGAGTCACTTCGATTCCTTTTAGAGGAAGAACTATGACCATTGCAACGAATGTCGGAACGATTGCTCCAAAAAGTAAACTTTTAATCCAAAACTTAAAACCTTGATCTTTTGAAGTCACAGACCAAAGTGCAATTCCCCACAGTCCTCCAAAAAAGGCCAATGATATTACACTCGGAACTCCAAACGGAGGCGTTGGTTTTAAATTATAAGGGGCTACCGGAATCAATCCTGCCATATTTAAAAGCAGGATTAAACCCTGATGGAAAATTAATGTTGAAAAAAATCCAGCTACAAAAGATTTTAAATATTTCATTTTGACATCCATGATTTCCAATAATCTTTTAATTCGTTATCAGTAAACCATTTCGTTGTTTTCAGTGGATTTTTTGTATCGATCATCACCGCAAATTCATCCGTGTGAGTTTTCTCATTTGCTGCTTGAAACGCTTTTGGGTGTGGTCCGTGATGAATTCCTTGTGGGTGGAAAGTAAGAGCTCCCGCATCGATGTTGTCGCGTGAGAAGAAATTTCCTTGGTGATAAAAGAGAACTTCATCAAAATCAATATTAGAGTGATAGAAAGGAACTTTTAAAACACCTTCACTTGTATCTTCAAGAGGGCGAGCGACAAAAGAGCAGACGATAAAATTTCTGCAAACAAATGTAGTGTGAGCACTTGGAGGCATATGATAGCGATGACTGATCACTGGGCAAAAATCATAGATAGAAAGTTTGTAAGGGTAAAGAGATCCTTTCCAGCCATGAGCTGTTAATGGATTGAATGGATAAGTGACAGTTGTGATTTTTCCACATCGTTTTATTTCGACTTTATATTCATTAGCGACTTCTGTCCCAACAGCGGCTTCTGGGGTGACAATTGCTGTTTGATCATAAAGAGCATTGGGCCCAAGCATTCCGCGCTCTGGCTGTTCAAATTCCGAAGTTGATTCAACTTTTAAAATTTTTGTCTCTGTTGATAAGTAAAGTTTATAAGTTGTTCCTCGGGGCATAACGATGTAGTCACCCTTGACGTAATCAAGATGACCATAAATTGTTTCAATTTTCCCAGTTCCATCATGAATGAACAACATTTCATCAAAATCTGCTGAACGGTAAAAGTTATCAAACGATTTATTAAAATGAGCAATACTAATAACACAATCGTTATTTTCTAGAATCTCAACGAATTTATTCTTAGTTAATTTCTCACTATACATTGGTGGTTGACACTGAGGTTTCAAATCACCTTCAATATTTGTCCATCCGACAGGTGGTTGATAATGATAGAGCTGAGAAACTCGTCCGAAAAATCCTTTTCTTCCGTGTTCTTCTTCAAAAAGCTCTTCTGGAATTTTAACGTGCGCCTGTTTTGTATAAATACCTGAGGCCTTAAAACTTTCCATATTATTCCCCTTATAATTGTTAATTTATTTTAGTTTGTTTTTTTCCTACGCGATTAATGAGCTTTCCGATTTTTTCAATCTCCAGTTCTAAAACATCGCCTGGCTTAATCCATTTGTCTAATTCCAAACCACATCCTGTTCCCACTGTTCCAGATCCAAATAAATCACCAGCGCGAACCCACTCATCCTGAGCGACATGAGCGATCATTTGCGCCCAAGTAAAGTGACAATCCCCTGAAAAGCCTCTAGACCATTCCACGCCATTGACTTTTGCGGTCATGAGCAGATTTGGTTCTGCATTTTCAAATTCATCAATAGTTGTAATTGCTGGACCTATGATTGAGCAGAAATCTTTTCCTTTGGCCGGTCCCAGGCGAATTTGCATTTCTTTTCTTTGGATATCTCTTGCTGAAATGTCATTTAAAATTGTGAAACCGAAAATATGTTTGTGAGCATTTTTTTCACTGATGTTATATCCATCAAGGCCAACAATCATTCCAAGTTCTAATTCATAGTCGAGAATGTCTGTATATGATGGCCAGAGAACTTCAGCTTCATGACCAATAAAGCCAGTAGTCGCTCCCTTGTAGTAAGCAGGGATTTCATACCAGGCTTCAGGAATTTTTTCTCCACGCTTTTTGAATCCAACTTCAACGTGCTTTTCGTGAGCATAGAAATCGCGATAGGTTTCAATTTTATCAAGTGGAGCATCAAGAGTGATCTTATTTGTGGATAAGTCGATTAAATATTTTGTTCCATCTTTTAATGACAACATTCCGGCCTTGGCCAGAGTTGAATTGATCTCAAGAGATGTCTTTAAAATAGCTAAGGGATTTTCTTTCAATGTTAAGAGAGCATTGAGAGAGCTTGGACATAGCTGATCAGCGCGCTCGCGCGCATTGTATCGCCCTTCGCGCTCAAAATTGCATGCGTACACCAGATTGGGATCCAGTATGGTGTTCTCAGTTAAAAGAATTCCTAAACGCTTTACGACACCAAGGCCATGGTGATGAAGATAGGTAACGACTTTCATACTTTTGGTCTCCCGTAGCGCTTGTTGTATTCAGGCAATACCTCTTCCATGGCAGTGAAGAAATGTTTCATTTCCTTTCTTGTACCGAGAGATACTCTGACGAATTCAGGCATCTCATTGGCCTTAAGTTGACGAATGATAACTCCATGATCAAGAAGTTTATCAAACATGTATCTCGAAGCTTCTTCTGAACCAGTTTTAAAACAAATAAAATTGGCCACAGATTTAATAGGATTAAATTCATGTTTTGTTAGAAAATCAAAAGTCTCAATATAACGACGTTGATTGTTTACAACAGTTCGTTTGAGGTGAGGTTTATCAAATATCGCACCTAAAGCTCCCATTTGAGCAATCAATCCAGGTTCAAAGGGAAGTTTTACTTTTGTTAAGTTTCCAATTAAATCTTCATGCCCAAATCCGTATCCGATGCGGATACCAGAAAGGCCATAAGCTTTAGAGAAAGTTCTAAGAGTAAGAACATTGTCATAGCGATAATCCATAGAGTTTGGATAATCTGAAGTAGCATGTGCAAATTCAAAATAGGCTTCATCTAGTATGACTAACACATGCGGAGGCACGTGTTGCATAAGATAATCAAATTCTTTTTTAGTGATGTATGTTCCCGTTGGATTGTTTGGATTACAGATGTAGATGACCTTCGTTTTAGTAGTAATATTTTTGGCAAGTGCCTCAACATCAAAACGATAATCTTTTGTCAGCGGAACTGTCTTTAAGTTAGCTCCAACACTTCTCGCGATAATATAAAATCCAATAAAGGTATTTTCACTTGTTAGGATTTCGTGCCCTGGCTGAACAAATGCGCGAGCAATATAGCCCATAATTCCTTCTGAGCCATTGCCTAAGATAATATTTTCTTTTTTTAACTTGTAGAGTTTTGCCAGTGCTGATTTGACCGCATAGGCATTCATATCGGGGTAGCGGTGAACATCCCAGAGTGCATTGGTCATCTTTTGGATGGCAAAAGGGGATGGCCCTAGAGGATTTTCATTGCTTGCAAGCTTTGAAATCTTTGTAAGACCTCGCTCTCTGGTAAGTTCATCTATTGGTTTCCCAGCTTGGTAGAGTTGTAGGTTACGAACATACTCAGGTACTAAGGTTTGAATCTTTTGAATCTGATCAGAAATTTCCGACATAACTATTATCCAGTTTTAACGATAGAATAAAGGAGAAAATTATAAAAAAGTTTACTCTTTTAGAAACAAACAGGCAAAGCTCTCTATGTCTCAATTTGACCAAATTCACTTGCAGACGATAGCAGAAGGAATTCGTCTCTTTAACGCTCAGAAATATTGGGAGTGTCATGAAGAGTTAGAAGACCATTGGAGAGAAGAGCCAGGGCTTGTTCGCAACGTTTATTGGGCCGTTATCCAAGTGGCTGCAGCAATGATTCACTACCGCGATGGCAATTTGACAGGTGCAAGGGGACTTATTACTAAAGCTAAGCAAAAATTTGACCGTTGCGAGCAATATAAAATGGAGAGTGAAATGCTAGAGAGAAATCTCTCTTGGAGTGCGCTAAAAAAAATGGTTCGTGCCGTACCTGATGAGTCAGAGTTGTCCGATTTTAAAAATTTATTTGAATTTCGATTTAAGGATCCCACACTATGGAATTAAATGAAGAAGCATTAAATATAAAAAAGATATTGGTGAAATGCCCTCCAGCATTAGATGATATTTTCAATGTTTTTCCTTTTATGATTGCTTTAAGTGAAGACTTTCCAAAAGCGGAAATCAATCTCCTGTGTGAGGAGGGAACTTCCTGGGCCTTTACTTTTCTCCCTTTTAAGTATCGAGCATTTGAGAGACCAAAAGATAAATTAAGTCTTATTCAAACTCATCATTACTGCGCTAATTTAAATGATGTCTTTAATATTGATCTTTTTTTTGACCTGGAAAATACTTTCAATTCATCTTTTATGGGATTTAATTTTAGATCAAAAGAGAGAGTTGGATACGGAGTAGGTTGGAATAAATATTTTTTAACCAAAAATTTTCTTCCAGAAGAAGGCATTAGTACTGAAAAAAAATGTTTGAGACTTCTAGAACTCTATACAGATAAAAAAATAGAAAGTTTTAAAATTTCCAGAGTGAGAACTGAAGGTCAAAAAATAGAAAAGGTGGAACAACTTTTCCAAGAACCCGAACCTCCAAAATTTATCATGGTGATGCTTGATAATTTCAAGAATGTATCTACTCAAATTGAAATGTGGACTAAGTTTTTTGATTGTTTTCAAAATCAAAAATTTATTATTTGGTCTTTAAATGATGAAGTGCTAGTTGATGAAGTCTTCGCCAAGATAGATCTTGGCCATAATAATCTTTACATGCACAGAGGGACGAACACAAAAGAAATGATTTATCTTCTAAATAAAGTTTCCGGTGTCGTCACAAACAATATCTGGGCCGAAGGGCTATGCACATATTTTGGTGTGAACTCGCTTTCCTTTTTCTCTAATCAGTCAGCGCCATTACCGCGCTATCAAAATTTCTTTTTCAAACCACAGCGATTTTTTTTCCAAGGTGATAAAATAATATATAGTTTTCAGGAAGAAGAACGCGAGTTTCTAGAAATGAATCAGGTTGTTGATCACATTCATTTTCAATTTAAATTATAAAAGGCCCGATTGCTCGGGCCTTTAGTGTGTGTGGAAAAAATCTGTCGGTCAATTATCTGAAGATGATTGCGATTCGCTCGACATCAACCACTCCCATTCTTACAGAGAGAGTTAAATCTTCCAGCTCCGCTCCAGTTACTCCTGAGAGTCTGATCACTTGAGATCCAGATCCAGTCACCTGGGCCACTCCGCAGTTTACTGATTGATATTGGTCTTGAATGACTTGGCAAAGTTGTAACCTTGTTCCCATTGTAGCGTTTCTTGCTACAATCTCTACTGAGTCAACAATTCGATCATTGAAGATAGATGGAATTTGCATCAAACTTCTTAGATCAACTCCGCTAGTGTTAAACAGTCTTTGGTTTACTACTTGTTCAAATCTTCGATCCATTCTTGGCAATTGTCCGCTACCTCCAGCATTTTTCTCAACCTCGATTGAAATTTCTGCAATGTCGATATTTCCACGGAAATATAAACTTAATCCTCTGATTTCTTGGCCTACTCGCATGCCTTGGCCAACTTCAAAAGTTAGTCTTGTTAAATCAGAACCAACATTTTGAACTGCAGATACTTGTTGATTATTAACCATTAAAGAAGCTTGTCCAAAACCGTAAGCGCTTCTCGCCATGATTGTCACTCGCTTTACAGCTTGACCTTGTCTTTCCAGGCCAAGGTTAAACAATCTAAAAAGTTCTAGCCCACCTTCTTCTGAGATATGCTCATCAAGTTGTTGTCTGACAACTTCAACTTGCGGGCCTGGTTGTGGACGAGTTGGGCCAGGGCCAGAAGAATCATTAGCTCCAAACACATTAAAGATAACTTTTTCAACATAGAATCGCCCTTGCATTTTTAGTTCAATTTTTCTTAGAGACTGCCCGACTACGTTTGCAAACGGATCAACCCTAAAAGTGTATGAGTTCATCTGACGAGCGACTTCTTTTGAGTCTTCAATTGCCCGATCATCTAACATCAGAGTTGCTCTTCCACGTCCCAATTCAGTGCTAGCGACAATAGTGATGTCTTTTATTCTTAAACCTTGAAGCTGAGAGCGGATATAATAATCCGAGATAAGATCAAGGCTTTGTTCTCCCATAAAATAATTTTGAATTGATTCTTCTACATTGCTAGCGGCTGAAGAATTTCTATTTCCCCACGGATCATTTGAGTAACCTGGTTGAGTTGGAGTTGATGGAATGCCTGGACGAGTTGGTCTTGTTGGACGGTTACGATTTTCACCCAATCTTGAACTGTCTGCATGAACTGAAAGTGAACTAAGAAGAAGTGCACTGAGCACCACGTGTTTGAATCCCATTTTTCCCCCCATGAAAAGCCTGAGATCACAGGCAAAATCGATAAAGCAAATGGTATGCCAGCAATAATGGCAAAAATTGGTTTCAACTTGACCTCTTTTGAGTAGAATCAGATGAAATGAAGAGAAAAGTAGTATCATTTTGTCCACTTTTCTAAATCAATAGGTGCACGATGAGTATAAGTTTGAAATTTACAAAGATGAACGCAACTGGAAATGATTTTATTGTTATCGACAATAGAGATAATTTTGTTTCTGCTTCAAACAAAGAACTTTGGCACAAACTCTGTTCTCTTAAAACAGGAGTTGGGGCCGATGGCGTTCTTCTTTTGGAAAAAAGCTCAAAGGCCGATTTTAAAATGAGATACATCAACGCCGATGGCGGCGAAGTCGAAATGTGTGGGAATGGGGCCCGAGCGATCACGGCCTTTGCTCATGAGCTTTTTAATGATAAGAAAAAAAGTTATCAATTTGAAACGATGAACGGAATCTATGAGTGCGCACCCGATCCGATCCATGGTTTTCGTTTAAAGATGACCGAACTATATGATGTCGACAAAATTAAGCTCGATTCTTTGAATATAAAGAATAGACATTCGATGTACATGAACACGGGAGTTCCTCACTGCGTGTTTGAAATTGAAAACATTTTAGAATACCCAGTATTCGAACACGGAAAAAGTGTCCGTTACAATCCTCTCTTTGCAAAAGGCACCAATGCTAACTTCTTTGAAGTAATTGGACCAAAGCACTTGCGTGTAAGGACTTATGAAAGAGGAGTTGAAAACGAGACTCTCTCATGCGGAACTGGTGTGACCGCTACTGCAATAGCTGCTGCAAAGATCTATGGTTGGAATGATGAGATTATTCTTGAGACTTTAGGTGGAAGGCTTGCTGTGCAGTTTAATTCCGACTTCTCCACAGTTTATCTTTGTGGAAAAGTCGAAAAAGTATTTGTTGGGATTGTAGATATTAGTTAATAGAAGCGATCATTCTCATACGTTTTTCAACTTTCACACTATAAAGGTTTTTATACTTTTTAGTATGAGAGTGGTAACGAGCAAACCACTTAGAGTCATTTTTAGCATGACGAGCTTTTAAGATATTTAGAATTTCGGCCATCTTTGAAAGCGCATAAACTTCATCTTTCTTAAGACGTTTTGCATTTAATTTATCAAGTCCTAAACGAGAAAATTCTTTATTCCAGATTTCAGTGTTAATTTGAGCAAGAGAAAGATCCCCAGTTGTTGATACTTTTGAGTTCACGAAATCACTTTCTGTACCAATAATTGCGATCATTAGCTTTGGATCAACTTTATATTTTTTTGTAGTCATATAAAGAGAATAGGCAATACGGTTTCTATTGTTCTTCTCAAGTTCCGGTTGAACAGCTTTGATCATTTTAGAAATAATATTAACATTATTTCTTGTTACATCTTTAGCTGAAAAACTCAATGGACTTGCTGCCGTTGAGAAAACAGAAACACAGATAATTGTCGTAATCAAAGTTTGTATTTTCATAAGTTCCCCCGCACCCATTAAGTTGCAGGTCTAGTGCCAAAAATGCCCTTCTAACACTTTGAAAATAGCTATGAAATTTGACCATATATTCGATAGTGTTTAATTTTTAGACAGTCATTCTTAAGATCACAAAGAGTTAGCCCTGATACGTCTTTTCAAGGGAATACCATCAGCTTAAGGATAGTTAATTCAAATAAGTTATATCAATATTTGATACTTTTATTATTTGTTCTTCTCTTTGATTATCATTTGCGGACTCTGCTTAGGTTCAAGACATCAATTCAGATTTTAAAGAAAAGAGGAGATAAACTTATGAAGAAAAAACAATTGCTGTTATCTATTGTTATGAGTTTGGGGTTAATGATTTCAGCTTGTGGGAAAAAAGCAGAACAGAGTTCTTCTCCTGGTGGTGGTGGAAAAATTATCAGTGGTTCAAGCCCCGTGGAAACAATTCCAGTGCCTAATCACACGACAACGGGTCTTGATCTAGGTGTTGCTAAAAGCTTTAGTGTGATGGCCTACACTTCGATTACTTCTGCCCCAACATCAAATATTTCGGGGAAAGTTGGCCTTAAGCCTGGAGTCAGATCTCAAATCAGTATCAATGCCTCAACGGAAGTTGCTGGAGGGAGAGTGGATGTCTATGCAGGAGATGATGTTGGAGATCCACAAAATTACATAACAATGGCCAGAGAAGATTTGATAGCAGCTTATAGAGATGCTGCAGGTAGAACTCCAGATAACGATAAACTTGAATCTTATAAAGGTGATATTGGCGGAAAAATTCTTCCTCCTGGGGTGTATCACTGGTCTAATGGGGTAACAATTCCAAGCGATTTCTCAGTAGAAGGAAATTCTACAGATGTATGGATTTTTCAAGTCGATGGGGACTTAAATATGGCAGATAGCACACGAGTAAATTTAAGTGCTGGAGCAAATTACAAAAATATTTACTGGCAAGTGAGTGGGAAAGTTACCTTAGGATCTCACAGTATTCTAAAGGGAACAGTTATGAACCAACTGACTTTTGAAATGAAGCCTAATGCTCAAATTGTAGGAAGAGCACTATGCAAGAATGGAAAAGTGTTGTTAAGCCAAAATGTTATTTCAACTCAAGAATAAATTTGAGAGCAGATCGGATGCCCTGTGGGGCATCCGTTTTAAAGATTTTCTTTTTCTTTTAAGCAACCTTTCGGTCTATTTGAGACAGCGATATCAATTTTATTTTCAAAAACTTTTTTACATGAAGAACTAAAGAGCTCATGAGTTTTTGAAAAATGCCAAGCGTCTTCAGTCACAAGTTTTCCGTGAGCGTGAATTTGACTGATAACTGATTCAGTTCTTGTTTCTGGAACTACTTCGACAACGAGCAATTCTTTTGGTTGTTCCAACACCCATTTTAAATCATCGGCATTGTGAACTGCATAGGTAAGAGCAACTTTGGGATCAAAGTCATGAGCGATTTGATATTTTTCTCTGTTGCCTTGGGTATGGAAGTAAACCCATGAGTAAGCATCATGTTTTTGAATAAGAGAGATGGCAGGTTTAATTGCTTCAAAATCTTTAAATTCTGCGTTTATTACAATTCGGCCTTGAGACCAAGAAAGCACTTCTTCAAAAGTAGGAATTTGTGCTTTTCTTGAAAAACGAAAGCGACAAGCTTTGAGTTCTTCTAACGTTCTATCGTGAACTGCACCTTTGCATTCAGTCCAAATTTTTAGATCGGGATCGTGATAGATAACAACAACACCGTCTTTACTTAGATGCAGATCCATTTCAATAACAGTGGCACCAGAATCAAGTGCTGATTCGAATGCGGGCATAGTATTTGGCCAATGTTTAATGAGTTTAAATAATCCACCTTGATGAGCGCCAACAACGGGACCGTTGAGTCGATCTTTAAGAAGAGATAAGGCGCTATTTTCTTCAGCAAAAGAAGAAGTAACAATTGCTAAGGTAATGAAGGCGATAAGTGTTTTTAAGATTGTTTTTTTCAATGTAATCTCCCTTTTGTATAATCTATAATAAATATTTAGCATTAGTGCAATAAAAGAGTTTGGCTAAGGGATTTATAGATTTTTTGAATGGATTGAAAAATATGTTAGAGTCACTTTTGTAAAACTAACTAACTGGAAGGATGTGAATGGAACACTTTAATCAAGCTGCGAATACTTGGGACACTCCAGAAAAAATTAATCAAAGCATTCACTACGCTAAAGAGATATCAAAGCATTTAAAAGAAGAACCTCTTAAAATCCTGGAAGTGGGATGTGGAACGGGACTTTTAGGAAGTCAGTTTGTAAAAGGACAAAACCAATTAATTGGCGTTGATACTTCCGAAGGCATGCTAGAGGTTTTCAACAGCAAATTTAAAAACAATCCCAACGTAAAATCTTTTTTGATTAATCTTGAAAAAGAAAATATCACTGAACAAGATTTTAATTTAATTATATCATCCATGGCGTTTCATCATTTGATTAACCCGATTACAATGCTTGAAAAATTAAAAAGATTAGCTCAAAGAAATGCAGTCATTGCCATTGTAGATCTAGATGAAGAAGATGGATCATTTCATCCGGATCCAAAAAAAATGGGTGTGCACCATTTTGGATTTTCAAAAAAGACAATCGAATCCTGGGGAGTTTCTGCAGGGCTTACTCTTCTTGAGCACAAGATTGTGAATAAAATAGAGAAGAATGAAAAAGCGTATCCTATTTTTCTGGCCGTCTTTAAAGTTTAATAAGACGCTTTAGGACTTCCGTATTCGATACCTGCGTATTCCGACGTCAACGTATCGATGAGAATCCATTTAAAGAATTTCTTTTTGTAAATTTTTACAACCACGTTTCCAGTTAGTGTTTCATAGTCGTGAAACATCTCTCCTGTTGGAGTCATAAATGGAATGTCCAAAAAATCGTCTTTGGGAGCATCGGCAACAACTTCAAGTTTTTGAGTTTCGTTTTCAGCAATGATTTCCCATTTGCCATAAGAAACATTGGTTACAACTTTATCTAAATCATTAGGTCTGAAGTGATATTCTATTCCTTTATGTTTAAGTCCGACAGAAGCGCCCTCTAAAGGAAATTTTGTGTTGTGGTATTTAGGTCTTCCTCCTCCAATGGCCAAAACAGAGTCGGGATTTTCTTTAAATTTGTTTGAAACAATCCACGTCCACCAAAGCGGAAATGATTTTCCCCAGTTTCGATCCTGGTAACAAGGAGCATTTGTAAATTGATAAAGCTTATTATTGCTAACGATACTTCCAGAACAGCGTGCACTCGCTTGGGCCGGATACCATTCAATATCAGTGATGCCTTTTCCTGTCGCCCAGCCTGTAGCATTGTAGCTCCAGTCTTTTTGGATTGAAACATCCCATGAGTACTGGTTTCCGTTCTCGTCTTTTAAATCACCATTGAAAAAGATGTCAGTTCCCAGATTGTTGCCAACAGATACGTGAGTTTGATCGTAAAGAGCGACGAATTGATCTAATGGAACTTTGTTTTCAATAATTTTTTTATCAACAAAATCTCCCATCATGGTGTAGGCGCGTGTGCCCTTTAATTGATTATTTGTGTCCCAAGGATTAACGACACCATAGACGAAGAAAAAACTTTCCTTGGTCTCTGGAATAATGACTTTGTAATACCACCACTCAAACCATGGAGTCTTGCTACCTTGTTTATATTGATAAACGTTAAATGGATCAATTTCGGCAGAAGCGTTGAATGCAAGTAAGAGTAGGGAGAGGAGTATGATCATTTTATTTTTCATAATTGGCCTAGGCTATCCAAAAGCTCAACTCATTGCCAAGTTTCTTTCGTAATTTTTTGAAAACAAGGGGGAAAAGTCTGAGATTACTCAGTATTTTTTACAGGGGAGCCTTAGGGAAGTTGTATTCAAGAATTTGGGGATGTAATCACCCAGTATCAAGTTCTTAAAGGGGAAAATAATGAAACGTCTAATTAACTCAATTGTTCTCTTTGCTGCTCTTCTGTTTTCGGGTCTTGTAATGGCCGCTCCTTCAGTTAAAAACGTAAAAGCAGTTCTCTATCTTTGTAATCCATTAAAAAATGATTACTGTGCTCAAAGTGAAGTCAATAGAGAAGGGTTCGGACTTATCACTTTTAAAGATGGTGACAAAGGCGAATCGTTTTCAATAAGACCTGGTGGAAAAACTACAATTGATGCTGCAATAATGACTGGGGCGCTACAGGCATATAGTGTAACTCAATGGGAGAAACATAAGAGTGAGAAGTTCTTTTACACAAATGAGATTCTTGTTTCCGGGTACTTTGGAGTAGACCCAATAACAAAATCTGAAGTCGTCTTCTATATAACTGCCATGGAAGAATTAGAATAAATTGTTAAAGTAATATTCTAAGATAAAATAAAAAAGCCTCGCTTGAGCGAGGCTTTTTATTGAAGATCACAACTTTTCGAGTGTAAAGAAGATGAATAATTATTCTTTTAATTTTTTCAAATCATTCTCGATCCGTTGTATTTTTTCTTCAATGTTATTGAGCCTTTTGTCTTTTTGTGAATTGTTCTTATAAAGAACAATTAAATCTTGTTCGATTCTTTTTTCAAAGTTTGAAAATGTTTTTGAAAGATGATCATTGTTTTTAAGCTCCATCATGAGATTTTCATTTTTAAGAACAAACCTTCTAAGGTGAGTAAATGCTCTAATTATAAATTGGCCCATCTCAATCGCTTTCTCTGAATTTAATATGAAAGAAAGAGCAAAGCAGCCTGCTTCTGTGAATACAAATGGCTTGTTTCTTTTCATGTAATTTCTGGTGCTTAAGTCACCCATAGTCACAATTTGTGACCATGGGTGGTCTAAGTTCCTAGAATCTAGTTGAAACATAAAATCGCTTGGAAAGCGTTCGATATTTCTCTTCACTGCTTGGTTAAGGGCCTTAAGTTCGACACCATAGAGCTCGGAAAGATCGCGATCGAGCATTACTTTTTGATCGTTAATAATAAAAATACGATTGGTAATTTCTAAAAGCTTTCTGTTTTCACTCATGATTTTATCCTTATTAAAAAACTTGGGTGAAATTTTATAGAGAGAATTGCGAGAGGAATGAACAGGGACAACTGTTTAATGGTCGCATATTTCATTTAAGAAATTGAGATTGATCTCTCTCTATAATTTTTACTCAATTAAGAGTGTACTTTTGGTAGTTATGATAGCTATGAGATTCAAAATTTTTAAAGGCGTTAGTTATGTTGAATAAGATTTCAGTTTTATTTTTTGTCAGCCTTTTGTCTGCATCAGCTTTTGCTGGGCCAATGGTTGAAATCTCTTCGAAAGAAGAATTAAATTCATACATTGTAAAAAGTAAATTTAATGGAGTTGTTTTAGTTGCTAAAGATAAAAACATTCTCATGAAAGAAGCTTTTGGATATAAAAACCTGGAATCAAAGATTCCATTAACTACTTCAGATAAATTTCAGATTGGCTCCAATACAAAACAATTTATAGCTGCTTCTTTGTTAAAGCTTCAAGAAGAAGGCCGTGTGTCACTTGATGACTCAATTACAAAGTATCTTCCAGAGCTGTCAGAATATAAAAATATAAAAGTGAGAGATATTTTAAATCATACTTCTGGAATTTCTAATTATACCGATCATGAAGAATTTTGGAGTATGCTTGATTATAATAAAACTTTAACTCTTGATGAGATCATCAATTTTACATCTAAGTTTCCATTAGAGTTTGAGACAAAGACAAAATGGAATTACTCTAATTCAGGCTATATTATTGCTGGAAAGATTCTCGAAATTGTATCGGGACAAACTTGGGATGAGTTTTTAGAAGAGAATTTTTTAAAGCCATTAGATATGAAGGACACTGGTTACCAAGAATATTTCGAAAAAATATCTGATGTTACTGGCAATGTTTTACAAAATGACAAATTAGTACCATTTACTGATTTAAATCTGTCTTGGGCCTTATCAGCAGGAGCTCTATATTCCACAGTTGATGATTTATTAAAATGGACTTCAATATATGAAAAGTCATCGATTATAAGTGATAGCTCAAGAAAAGAAATGCAAACGCCTTTTTTAAAGAATTATGGATTGGGATTATGGATTCAGCCGTATAATGACGATGTGTTAATTAAACATGGGGGGCGAACTCCTGGTTTTGTTTCTAATATTGATTTTTTGAGAAACTCAAAATTAAAGGTGATCACTCTTGATAATATTGATGGAAAAACTTCTGACGTTGCTGGAATACTGGTAGATTTTTATAGCAATGGAAAAGCGTTGGCCATAAAGACGGACTCATATCCGCTGCAAGTAGAATCTTTCCAAGAGTATGAGGGAGAATTTGCGTCTGGAAAATTTGAAGTTAAAGTATTTGTAAATGGCAATAAATTGTTCCTGCAGCCTAATGATGGGCAACCTGCATACTTGATGATACCCAACGATAAAGACAGTTTTAACCTGCAATTTATTTCGGGAGAAGAGTTTATTCGAAATGCAAAAGGAACAATAATTGCTCTTAAGCATTACCAGAATAATCATGTCAGTAGTTTTATAAAGAAAAATTCGGCTCAATCAAATGGTTTAAATCTTAAACATTATAAGATTCAAAAGTCTTTTATCTTTAAAGAGCAGATTGAAAGATACCAATTAAATTTAAGAAATTAGAATAAAATCAAATCGTTTAGAGTAGATACAAAAAAGCCTCGCATGAAGCGAGGCTTTTTATTGGTGGGTCAACCGGGACTTGAACCCAGGACCACCCGGTTATGAGCCGGGAGCTCTAACCAACTGAGCTATTGACCCGATACTTAAAATATTTGGTTATTAAGTTTATAGCTTGTGAGCGCTTTTTTGCCAATCACAAAAAGTTATTATTGAAGCAAGAACGAATCTATCCTACAATTTTTTTATGCAAAAATTTCTATTCATTCTGGTTACAACCTTATTCTTATCTATTGAGGCGCAAGCGAAAATAGGTCTTAACGTCAGCCTCATTTACAAAAAGGGTGTTGGGAAGGGATTTTCTTTATCCACTGAGCAGCATTCGATTGAGAAGGTTGATGAGCGCGAGCAAGTAACCATCCAGATGAAAAATGGAGTCAGAGTAGAATTGTCAGCTTATTATGTGCAGAGTGTTCATGAATACGGCCCATCTGGATTCGTCCGCGTTAAAGGCGAGATTTACAATTCGGCCGGCAAGATGGTTAAAACCTTAAATGAACCAAATCTCGACATCTACCTCGGGGAAACTAAAAAAATCACGCATGAGGAAGGGACCGAAGAAGGAATTGATCTCATCATCACACCGGTTTCTCTATGAGCAAAGATCGCGCAGATAAAGTTTTAGTTGAAGCAGGTCTAGCGCCAACTCGTTCACAGGCATCTCTTTTAATCGATGAAGGTGTAGTTTATTATCAAAATCAAAAAGTTGAAAAAGCTTCACAAAATGTATCAGCAGAAGGACTCGAAGTGAGAAAAGAAGTGCTTTATGTTTCTCGTGGTGCCCACAAAATTGAACATGCTCTTTTGCGATTTAATGTTGATGTAAAAGACAAGGTGATTGCTGATGTCGGAGCATCAACTGGTGGTTTTACTGATTATGTTCTGAGATTAGGAGCGAAAAAAGTTTATTGCCTCGATGTTGGTCATGATCAATTGGCCCAATCACTGAGGAGTGATCCTCGAGTAGAAAATCACGAAGGTGTGAATATTAAATTTCCTTTTAAGCTTGGCGAACTAGTCGATATCGCAGTTGTCGATCTCTCCTTTATTTCTCTAAAGCTCGTGCTAAAAAATATTTTAGATTTAGTAAAACCAAATGGTGTGATCGTCGCATTGGTTAAACCTCAATTTGAAGTTGGAAGAGACGGACTTGATAAAAATGGAATCGTTAAAAGCGAAGGCCATCGTCTTGTCATGCTCTCTGAACTAAAAGAGTGGTGTAAGAAAGAAAAAATGCCGGTCATTACTCAGTGTGAATCGCCAATTCTAGGCAAGAGTGGAAATAAAGAATACTT
Organism: Bacteriovoracales bacterium; assembly: GCA_037444575.1. GTDB lineage: Bacteria > Bdellovibrionota > Bacteriovoracia > Bacteriovoracales > Bacteriovoracaceae > Bacteriovorax. Next base: position 271,676 of record JBBIME010000004.1, on the reverse strand, counting down.
TTTTTATTTCGATAAAGGTCAGTATTAATGAAAAAACTTTGCGTGTTTTGTGGATCAGCAGAAGGATTCTCTCCTCTTTACATAGAAATGGCGAGAAACCTAGGTAGTCTGATGGCCAAAAATGACGTGGCCCTTGTTTATGGTGGTGCAACCATTGGAGTGATGGGGGCAATTGCAGATTCTGTTTTAGAAAATGGTGGAACTGTCATTGGGGTGATTCCAAAAACTCTCGTCGATTATGAAATTGCACATCGTGGACTTTCTGAATTGCATATTGTTGAAGGCATGCACGAGCGAAAGAAAATGATGTACGACAAATCGGATACTTTTTTGAGTCTTCCCGGGGGAATGGGGACACTTGATGAGATGTTTGAAATTCTCACCTGGTCTCAATTAAAACTTCACAGCAAATCTTGTTTTGTTTACAACTTTCAAGGCTTCTATGACTCATTGCTTGAATATCTCAACCACGCTCACAAAGAAGGTTTCATTAAGCCTGATCATCTCTCAATGCTAGGAGAAATCAAAGATTCCGAAGCCCTACTTCGCATGATTCAGTCCTTATAAATTGCCAAGGTTTTAGAAATCTTCTATAATTTGAGACTCAATTAATAAGGGTTTTTATTTACATTTCCTCATCGGGAGAGTCCATGACAAGGTTAATGGTATTTTTAAGTGTTCTAGCTGGCTTAATTCTCATTTTAGTTCTCTACACTTTTAAATCACTTCCAGTATCAGGCGAAAAATTTGATTTGAAAAAAACAGAAGAAGCGTACGTTTCTCACAAAAAACTTGTAGAAGAAGTTACAGCTCCAAAAGAAGTGGAAGCAGCTGGTGAAGTGGTAGAAATTGAATACGCTCCAGTTGTTGAATTAAGCACTCCTCAACTCGTTGCTGGAAATAAAGTTTTTAATCAATGTATTGCTTGTCACGGAAAAGGCGGAGAAGGAAAAGCTGCTCAGAAAGCGCCTCACATTGGTGGACAATATGACTGGTACCTTGAAAAACAATTAACAGATATGAAATCTGGTGCTCGTAAAAACGTGACAATGGATCCAATTCTTAAAGGATTATCTCCTCAAGATATCAAAGATGTTTCAGCTTACGTAACAAAGCTTCCATGGAACAAAGAAGCTTGGATCGCTGCTCAGAAAGCAAAAAAATAATGCCTCTTTATTCCTACAAAGGAATTAAACCCAAAATTGAAAAGGGAGTGTTTATCGCTCCCAGTGCAGATGTCATAGGACTTGTTATTCTCGAAGAGAATTCTAGTATCTGGCATCAGTGTGTCGTTCGCGGAGACGTAAACTCTATTCGCGTGGGAAAAAACACTAACGTTCAAGATTTAACCATGCTTCATGTGACAGAAGATTCTCCTCTTGTAATTGGTTCAGGTGTAAGCATCGGGCATTCAGTAACTCTTCATGCTTGTACGATTGGCGATAACTGTTTAATAGGAATGGGAGCTATTGTATTGGATGGGGCAGAGATTGGAGAAAACTCTGTAGTTGCAGCAGGAAGTCTTGTTCCTCCCGGTAAAAAATTTCCAAAAGGCTCTATGATTATGGGGAATCCCGCAGTGGTAAAGAGAAGTCTTACTAAAGAAGAACTTGAGCGCTATGGAAATCATTATAAGTCATACATAGCTTATAAAGATGAATATCTTAATCCTGACCTAATAAAGCTTCTATAAGCTTATTCTATTTAAAGCCAATCGATTTTAATTTATAATTTTCAAATGAAAAAATTAAAATCTAAAAAAGAAAATATTAAATACCTCAAGGCCATGGATGCTGTCGTAAGAATTCATGTCAGAGGATCTCCTGATATTAACCTCAATGCTATATTAGATCCTCGCTTGATTGAACACAGTGATTGGGTTGGGTCTGGTTTTTTTATTAAAATCGACAATGAAGAAGGATATATTTTAACGAATGCTCACGTTGCTAGAAACGCTATTCACATTGAAGTTCGATCAGTTTTAACAAGTGATGAACCTTTCAAGGTTAATGTCGTAGGATTAGTTGAAACGCTAGAGCCAGATGTCGCTTTGTTAAAATTTTCCAAAGAAGAGCTGGCCCGCTTTAAAAAAATATCAAAATTAAAAAAACTTCCTTGTTTAGAATTTGCTCATTCGGAAAATATTAGTCGAGGAGAAGAAATTAAGGCCATCGGTTATCCGATGGGCATGGTTGAGCCAAATATTTCTGGAGGAGAAATCTCCAATTTTATTTCTGGATCACTTGATGCTGTCGAGCGCTTTGTTACAGATGCGGCCATTAATCCGGGAAATAGTGGAGGTCCAGCTATTTTAAAAAATTCAAAAGTTGTAGGACTAAACACAGCGATTGTTCTTGAAGCTAGCAATATCGCGTTTATTACTCCGATTCATATTGTAAAAAGTATTCTCCCTCTACTGATAAAAGGAAAAGAGGTAAGACTCAGTTCTCTTGGAGCATTTATTCAAAAAAATTCTCCTGCCAATGCTCATTACTTCAATCAAAAAACTGTAACAGGAATTATTATCAATAAAGTTTTAAATCATTCCCTTGCTAAGAAAGTGGGCATGAAGCATAACGATGTTTTACTTGCCATCAATGGTATTTCAATTGATCGCCATGGAAATGTCATCGGGGAGCGCTTTGCAAGAAGAAAAAATTTATTCGATCTTCTTCATGAAGTTTCTGTTGGCGAAAAAATTCATTTTAAAATTTTTAGAGATGGAAAAATCAAAAATCTTTCAACTGTTTTAAAACAATATCCTACTGATGAGGTTCCCAGCTTTCCAGTGGTGGATAAGAGAGAGTCTTATTACTATGAAGGATTAATTCTTCAGAATGTTTGTAGTGAAGTTCTGGCTTCTCTTGAAGAAGTCTATACGCTTGACGGTGCTTCATTGTATCGAGAGTATTGCAAAGCTGATTCACAGTTAATCATTACAGCCGTTGATGAAGAATCCCAAGCAGAAGAACTGGATTTTCACGTCGCTGACTATGTAACTCATGTCGATGGCAAAAAAGTAAAAAACGTTAAAGAATTTGATCGAGCATTATCGATAGCAGTGAAAACCAAATCTAAAATTATTATTAAAACATCTGCTGGTTGTTTTGGTGTATTTGAGAGTCATTCTAAAATGTAGAGGCAAGAGATCTTTCAATCTCTTGCCTATGTGGCGCTCGTGAAGAGTTATTCTTCTAGTGGCTTATTGTTAAAGAAGGCGTTCACAGATCTACCATCCATAACACGCACATGGAGAAGGACTCTATCAGCTTCAAGGTTTTGAGGGACATCAACTTCGTAAGAGAAAGGGATCATTTTTCTAGGGCAAAATGATCTGACTTGTTTCATGATTGGCAGAATAGAGTAAGCATCAACTCCGTTGTCTTTGATTACAATTTCTTTCAATTCTAAACAGTCACTAGGGTTGTATCCTTTTAGTATTACTTTTCTGCTTCCTTCATCTCCTCTGACAATTTCATTTACATTGGCATAGATAAATTCATCAATAGCATTGTTGCTTGCTTCGGAAACGATGAGATTACTTTTCTTTTCCCAGTTAGAATTTTCATTAACAGCTATTTGATATTTTCCTTTATCCAATGCACCTAAGCTGATGTATTCAACAAAAGGCACGATGACATCAGCACAGAATCCCATTGCCTGTTGGTTTTGAATGGCCTTAATTGAGACGGAAATTTTTCCGTCTTTGACAGAGACAATTGACTTAGGAGCTTTATAGCAAAGGTTTGGTAAATAACCAGAGACAACGATTTCAGCATTGTCGTTGCTATCAAATCCAAACGGAGAGTAAACGTGATCAACTGGAACATTCGATTCATAGGATACTGGAAGAGCAGCAAAGCTTAAGGCTGGTATCATTAGAAGAGCTGCAAATAATTTTCTCATAACCCCTCCCTTAGTTGGGTATTTATTTGTTATGAAATATTTATAGGAGTGAAAGGTTGAAAAAAAACTGACCTAGGACATGTTTTTAGAAGATTGATCTCAGAGAAGGCGGGCTTTAGCGATTTCTTCACCTTGCTCAATTTTTAAGGCCAATGATTTTGCGATGTTTTCGAATTCTTCTCTGGACGATTCCTCTGGAATTGTAATTGGTTCACCAATGACAACAACAATTTTAGAAAATGGTTTTGGAACCCGAAACTGATCCCAGCTTTTTTTAAAAAACCAGAAATTTTGAGCGTAAGGAGAAAGAGGAAGAATCGCAGAATGACTAAGCCTTGCGATTTCTATCACACCAGGTTTTACAACATGTGGAGGGCCCTTTGGTCCATCAACAGTAAGGGCCCCGGGAAAACCTTTCTTTATGTTTTTTACGATTTCAATAATCGCTTTTTTTCCGCCTCTGGTGGAACTTCCGCGTGCAGGTTTATGACCAAATTTTTCACAAGTCACTGCGACGAGTTCTCCATCTTTAGATTCAGAAATGACCATCGTAAAGTGTTCACCAATGTGAGAGAAAATCGCGCCGATTAAATTTTGATGCCAAAGAGCATAGATAAATGTTTTCTGTGGATGAAGCTCTTTTGCTTTTTGCTTATTTTCTAATCCGATAAATTCATAGCGATATGTAAGATTCAAAATGCGAATGAGATAATAAATTAATTGGGCAATAATCTTTGTTGGCATATGTTTAAGGGATGTTTGTACGGAACCATCCCGCAATAGAGTAGCGCTCACTATTTGTTGGTAATACTTCATGATAGATTTGCTTGCTTAAAAAGCAAACTAAACTTCCAGCTTTGGGGGCAAAATCTAATTCTATTTCCTCTGAATTATCTCGTTTGTAAATTCTAAGCTCGCCACCACTTAACGGCGTATTAAGATAGGTAACAGCGGTAAACATACGTTCGGTATTTCCAGCGAATTGATCGAGATGTTTTTTGTAATAGCCATTTTTATCATAGCGGGCAAAATGACCTTCAAATTGTTTTAATCCTAAATAAAGTTCACGATTGATGAGATTCATAAGATCATTCATTTTTTGCAAGTAAAGATCTTGAGCTGAACTTTGATGTTCATTTAACCAAAAAATAGAATCATTTCTTATGTCAGAAATAATTTTTTCCGAATTACCTTTTCCAACTTTGGCGGCTTTTAATGGGAGGGATTGAATTTCATTGACTAGAGTTTCACAATGGGTAGGATCTAAAAATAAATCATGGCCAAACCAGCCACGTTCAATAAGCGATGAAATAAGTAATTCTTGATCCATTTATAAAAGCTATCTTAGAAATTTTTAGAGATCAATGCTACAATAGTTAAAATTCGCAAAAGGAGTCTAGTTTTGGCAGTTCAATTATCTTGGTGGGTGGGATTTCATATCTTTGTTTTTTTGATGCTTGCCCTTGATTTGGGCTTTTTTCACCGCAATGATAAACCAATTTCTATCAAAGAATCGCTAATTTGGACAGTTGTATGGATTTCCTTTGCTTTGGCATTTAATCTTGGCGTCTATAAATTTATTGGACATCAAGAAGCTTACGAATTTTTAACTTGTTATGTTCTTGAAAAAAGTTTGAGCGTAGACAATATTTTTGTCATGACAATTATTTTTGGTTACTTCAAAGTCGCTCCTCATTATCAACATCGCGTTTTATTTTGGGGAATTCTTGGCGCTCTGGTGATGAGAATCATTTTCATCGTAGGAGGAGTGGCGCTTATCTCACGTTTTCATTTCATTCTTTATATTTTTGGAGCATTTCTCGTATACACAGGTTTTAAAATGCTTTTCTCCAGTGAAAAGGAATTAAATCCTGAGCAAGATTGGATCTATAAAATTTCTAAGAAATATTTCCGGTTAACACCTGATTTTCATGGAAAAAATTTTTTCGTGAGACTTAACAAGAAAACCTTGATGACTCCACTTTTTTTGGTGCTTATGATTATTGAATCAACAGATGTGATTTTTGCACTAGATTCTATTCCTGCAACATTGTCAGTAACTAAAAATCCTTTTATCGCATACACTTCAAATATTTTTGCGATTTTAGGACTTCGCTCTCTTTATTTTGCTTTTGTTGGAGTCATGCCATTTTTCCGATATCTCTCTTACGCTCTCTCGGCTGCACTCGTATTTATTGGAGCTAAGATGCTGGCCGCTCCTTATTATGAAATATCAACTGGTGCCTCTCTGGCAGTTGTCCTTGGCTCTATCGCAATATCCATCATTGCTTCAGTGGCTATCCCTCATAAAAAAGAATCTTAAATTGATTTAATCAATTTCGTTGCTATCGGGTTATCAATTGTTCGCTTAGAGCTGATAACCCAGTACTCTTCCTTAACGTTCTGAAGTGTTCCAATCTTGTAGAGGCTTTTTTCTCGAACTAAATTAAGGGCCGCTACATCTGGAAGAGCGGCCACTCCCGCTCCCTGTGAAGCGAAAATTTTCATTAAAGATGTATCTTCTGTTTCAAGCTCATTCATCACCTTGATTTTTTTTGATTCGAAAAAATAATCGAGATCGTGTCTTAATTTTGAATGATGAGTAGGAAGAATCATTGGGACATTGGTGAGAGATTTCGGAAAGTTTTTTCTGTAAGATAAATATTCTTTCGAACCATAAATAGACACAGGTGCCTTAACGAAAGATTTGCTAGTCATGTTTTTATCGCGAGAAAAATCACCTGTGTAGTTTGAAATAAAACAATCGATATTTCGTTGTAGAAGCTGAGTAGTAAGCTCTTCTTGCGAGCCTTCTACGATACTCACAAAGCAATCGCCAAAGGAGCGGGCCCTTTGAGCTATTTCCCAGACGATTTGCTTGGGGATACTGTCAAGAGCTCCTAAATTTAAAGTTGTTTTCGTCGTGTAGGATTTTGTCTGAACGACCTGAAGAAGCTCTTGTCCTAGTTGAGAAATTTGATCTGCATACTTTAGTACAACTTTTCCTGCATCCGTTAACACGAGTTTTCTATTTTTTCTTTCAAATAGATCAATCTGCAATTCATCCTCTAATTGTTTTAATTGAGCACTTAGTGCGGGCTGTCCTATAAGTAGTTTTTCCGATGCTTTCGAAATACTTCCGCAGGTAGCAATTTCTTTAAAATAAATGAGATGGTGGTAATTAAGCCATTTCATAGTTTTCTCCTTGGGAAAGCATAGTAACAAGTTATTACTCATGAAATGCATCTATAAAATCGAATTATTTCTACCTTATTATCAATTTTATTAAAATACTTTTTTAAAGGAGAATGAAGATGCACTCATAGCAAATCCAAGGAGGGCCCATGAAAGAATTAATGACTCAAGACCTGAAGGCTGTGACTGAGGCCGGTTCTGCTCCCATGATATCGATCTATCTATCTAGAGATACAAGTCTTTCAATGAGAGCTTTAACTGAAAAATGGAAAGAGTCACTGAGCAAAGCAGAATCTCTTCTTCTTAAAGATTATACGCGCTCGTTTGTTCACAACTTCATGGAACCATTAAAGGTGGCCCCTTTTCTTGAAACCCTTGGTCTCTTGGATAAAGGAATTATTGTTTTTTATAGTAAGGAGCAACAAGGTTACATTCGCGTTCAAAGTTCAATAAGCGACCTTGTGGTTGTGGCAGACTCCTTCCACATTAAACCGTTGCTGAGAATAAAAAATAATGAGAGAGGATTTTTTGTCGTTGCTATGAGTGCTAAGCAAATTAGTGTGTCTGTTGAAACAAATGGGCATCTATACCGAATGGATACAATTAATAATCCATCTCCGGTGGAAGATCCCAATACGAATAAGAGCAAACCTGATGCAAAAGATTTTATCGCTCACGCTGCAACTGAGTTAAATAAGACATTGTCTCTTTATAAATTGCCAATCATTTTAGCTGGAGTGAAAGATCACTTAGGGCATATGAAGAAATATTTAAATCACAGCATGATTTTAGAAGATGGTATCATTGGAAATGTTGAGAGAATGAAAGCAGAAGAGTTGCGTGAAAAATGTTTTGAACTTCTTGAACCGTATTATCGAAGAAAAGAAACAGAGGCAATTGATGAGCTCAATCTGGCCGTTAAGAAAAATCATGCGATCACTTACATAGAAGATATTGCAGTAAGTGCAGTCTACGGGAAAATAAGAAAATTATTTGTAGTTGAAAATAAGCAACTATGGGGGACTGTGTATAAAACCACTGGGGAAGTTTTTATTTCTCCAAAACAAACCAATGCCCACGATGATGATATTCTCGATGATATTTGTCAGATAGTATTATCAAAAGGTGGTGAAGTTGTGGTACTAAAAGACGCGAGCAATGTTAAAGGTTTTGTTGCCGCGGCCATTGTGACAGACAAGTCTCATTTGTATAACTTTGAGCAAGCACAAGTATAGTTGACTAAGATATTGGGGCATAATATGCCCCTCTCCACTTTTATAGAAAGCTCCACTAGAATTTATAGATTAATGTTTGGAGGAAAAATGAAGCCATTTAGATTAATCACTGCATCTTTTCTATTTTTGCTTATTTCTCCAATCGCCAAAGCCTCATTAAATCTCAATGTTAAAATTGGTCAATTCGTTGGTTCTCAATTTGTAGAAGTCAACAAGACCATTGCCGCTGACTATAACAAAGAAATTGTTATTTCCTCTGATGGACTTAAAAACAAGATTGTTTTGAATTTGAAAAAATTCTCAAATGTACTAGTGAATGGAAATAAAATTAGCCCAGTTCAAATTGATATGAAGTTGGTTGATGAAATGAAAAAAATTATTGGCCGTCCTCAAACGGTAACTTCTTTTTACAATCGTTCAGCGCAATTTGAAATGAATTCCAAAGGTGCATTAAAAGACGCCGCCGATCTAAACGTTTCTTTAAATTTCGAAGAAACCAATTAATGAACAATTCTTTTTAAGAAGTTTTCTACTTTATCAAAAATATTTTGATTAAGTCTTTCAACTTTGTTTTTGCAAATCTTGATTGCATGACAATCTTCTTCCTTCGCAAGTTTGTCGAGGAAATCCATCATGACTTTATAGCCTCTGATATTAGTTTGGTAAATTTCTCTGATCTCCAGAATTCGTCCTAGATGAGGGCATTTTTCAACCTTGTAGCTGATAGTCCCCAGACAATTTTCTGCCTCAAAAACGCCTAAAAGCTTTGGGCCTTCACCATTTTGATAGTCGTCGTGTTTTAGTGTGTACTCATAAAAAGACAGAGGATATTCTCTTTGATTAAGAATATTATAGGCTTTTTCAAAGTCTTCCTTGACTGTGATTAATCTTATATCCATAAGGACCATGCTAATCGCGTTCAAAAAAAGTGCAATAAAATAAAGCCCGACTGTTTTAGTTAGGGGCGTGATCGTGGTCGTGGTCGTGGTCAGGGACTACAAATGCCTTAGTGCATAACTGATAGCAAAAGTAGTAAATGCAACGGGGGTTGTATGAAGGCTCACACGAAGAGCGGAAAACGATCTTGTCGTTGCTCATGATGCTTAAGATGCGCATTGTTGTTTCACAGTCGCGTCTAGCTATCTCATAGCTTTGACTATTGGAAAGAAGCACTGTATTTGTGTCGATCCATGAAGATGTCGATTGAATGTCTTCAGCGTGAGTTAAAGGGACGAGAGAGAGCAGAGCTAATGACAGTAGGAAAGTTTTCATAGTGTATTTCCTCCGATTGAATTCTGATAAAATCACACCAATGTCCATCTCGATTGTCAATGAGCCAATTTCCTCAGGTTGTTGCATTTTTCATTGGTAAATATGCTTGATTTGGGCATAGAATTTCATTTTCTATATATATCAAGGAATAAAAAGTTATGAGTCAATCATTGAGCGTTAAAATTCCTTCAACCATGATGAATTGCCAAAATTTTGTTAATGGCAAATTCGTCAACGGTAGCGGAGAAAAAATTCAAGTTATCAGTCCTTACAATGGAAAAGCAATCGGTGATTTTTTTTCATCAACCAAAGCTGATGTTGAGAAAGCAGCACTTGAAGCACAGGCAGCCCAAAAACTATGGGCCGATGTTCCGATGAAAGAGCGAACAAAAGTCATGTTCAACTTTAGAAATATTCTTTTGCGCGATTTAGATGAGATTGCTCATTTAAAAAGTTCTGAATCAGGAAAAAATTTTGAAGAAGGAAAAGCTGGTCTCATGAAAGGGATTGAAGTTTTAGAATTTGCTATTGCTCTTCAAAACATGGATCTCGGTGGACGCAATGAAGTTTCGCGCGGAGTGAGCTGCGAATATAGACGCGAACCAGTTGGAGTCGTCGCTAATATTACGCCTTTTAATTTTCCGGCAATGGTTCCAATGTGGACTATTCCGATTGCGCTTACTCTTGGGAATGCTTATCTTTGGAAACCTTCTGAGAAAACTCCTTTGACTTCACTAAAAATAGCAAGTGCTCTTAAAGAAGCAGGATTGCCAGATGGATTATTCCAAGTTCTTCAAGGTGGAAAAGAAACAGTTGAAGCAATCATTGATCATTCAGCTGTTAAAGCAATTGGTTTTGTTGGTTCTACTAAAATTGCGAAAGCTGTTTACGATCGAGGAACTCATCTTGGTAAAAGAGTTCTCGCTCTAGGTGGAGCAAAAAATCACATCGTTCTTCTTCCAGACGCCAACCCTGATTTAGCCGGAGTGGGAATCAGTGATTCGTTCACTGGGTGTGCAGGTCAACGTTGTATGGCCGCTTCAGTACTTCTTGCTGTAGGTGATCCAAAAGATACAGAAAAGCATATAGAAAAAATTGTTGCACGCGCCAGTTCATTAAAACTTGGAACGGACATGGGGGCCATTATCACAAAGGCTCAAGTAAAGTTTTTACATGAGGCCATTGATAGAGCAGAAAAAGCAGGGGCCAAAATTCTTCTCGACGGAAGAAAGTCAAAAGCACCAGCTGGAATGGAAGAAGGAAATTGGATTGGCCCGACAATCATTGATAATGTTAAGCCAGGAAGTGAAGCTGCAACAATAGAATTGTTTGGTCCAGTGATTAGTATTATTAGATGCCCAGATATTTCACACGCTATGGAAATTGAAAATAGTGTGGATTATGGGAATGCTTGTTCGGTATTTACTTCAAATGGAGCTCTTGCTGAAAAAGTTATTAAGATGGCAAGCACAGGAATGGTTGGTGTTAATGTTGGAGTTCCTGTTCCACGCGAACCATTTTCTTTTGGAGGAATTAACGCTTCGAAGTTTGGCCACGGTGACATAACTGGTCGCCACTCGCTGGACTTCTGGTCAAATATTAAAAAAGTAACAGTTAAATGGGAAAAACAAAACGACAACAATTGGATGTCGTAATTCGAGGTTAGATTTATGAGTAGTGGATTTACACGTTCAGCGCATGTTATTTTAACATCGCATTCTAAACAAGTTTACAAACACAGCTTGTCAATTCATTGGGGAGCAAAAAATCCGATGGAGAGAGGACCTGTTATCGCTTCTCTTACAGATATGAAAGAGCGCAATGCCATTGGAACTCACAGCGGAAGTTATTCTGTTTATCGAGCGCTATCAATTGCTCAAGGGTCATATGACGTCAATCACAAGCCAGATTTGCATAATACAGAATCACCGGTAAAGATTGGCCCTTACGATTCTTGGTTTGATCCTGAAAAAATGGTTTCGATTGATCCATGGGGATTAGATGTTCAAATCAATTTCAAAAAATTCTACGATGAAGGCTATGATATTCGCCCAACCATCTCAGTCACACAGGCTCATCTTCTTCTTCCAGAAATTGATCAAGCGATCAATGCAGGAAGATTAAAAATTGATGGAAAAATTGTTCGCGAAAATAGAGATATCAAAGTTACAAAAGTAGCGCTTGAACCGGTTTGGTATTTACCAGGAATTGCTAAACGCCTTGGAGTAGAAGAAGGTGAGCTTAGAAAAATTCTTTTCCAGGAAACGGGAGGAATGTTCCCAGAGCTTGTGACTCGTCCTGATTTAAAAGTCATGCTTCCTCCTATTGGAAGTACAACTGTATATATTTTCGGTAATCCAAAAGATTTAGCTGATCCAAACGTAGAACTTACTTGTCGAGTTCATGACGAATGTAATGGATCAGATGTTTTTTGTTCAGACATTTGTACATGTCGTCCCTATTTAGTTTACGGGATTGAAGATGCCGCTCGCACTGCTCAAAGAGGCGGAGTGGGAATTATTGCTTATTATAGAAAAGAAGGACGTGCTCTTGGAGAAGTGACTAAGTTTTTAGTCTACAACGCTAGAAAGCGCCAAGAAGGAGGAGACTCAGCAGCAACATATTTTAGAAGAACTGAATGTGTGGCCGGAGTTGAGGATGCTCGCTTTCAAGAACTGATGCCTGATGTATTACAATTCTTTGGAATTAAAAAAATTCACAATCTCCATTCAATGAGCAACATGAAATACAATGCCATCGTAAAAAGTGGAATTGAAGTTGTGAATCGAATTCAGATTCCACCTGAACTTATTCCCGCTGATGCTCAAGTTGAAATTGAAGCCAAAAAAGCAGCAGGGTATTTTACTCCTGATGAAGTTAAAACAGGAGATGCTCTTCAGAAAGTAAAAGGAAGACCAATTGATGAATAAGTATACCGAAAAAGATTTGGACTTTCTTTTATCTCCTCAATCGATCAGACAAAGTGCTGAAGCCATTTTTGAATTAACTAAAAATGGAAAAACGCATTTTACTTATCATCATGAAAAATTTGATGATGTTGTTGATTACGTTATTGAAGTGATTAAAGAAAATTATCCAACACTTGAAATTCCTTTCCATTCTCGCTGGGGGCATTTTCGAGTAGGTGGAATTAATCGCGTCAGTCTACTCGATGATAAATTAAAAAATACCGATCCATTAGAGAAGGCTAGAACAAAACTTGATCTGGTTATTACGTCAGTCCTTCTCGATGCCGGAGCAGGTGCCGAATGGAAATATGCCGAGGCCAGTTCTGGAAAAAGCTTTAATCGCTCTGAAGGTTTAGGAGTAGCTAGTTTCTATCTTTTTATGGATGGAAGTTTATCAGATGTTGGAAGTCTTCAAGCGACAGCATCAGGACTTCAAAATTTAACTCTAGAAAAATTAAGTCGTGCTTTTCAAGTAAGCCCAACTAACCCTTTAGTTGGAGTTGAAGGAAGACTTTCTCTATTAAAAAATTTGGGAAAAACCATTTTAGAGAAAAAAGAATTATTTCCTGGAGGACGCCCTGGAAGTTTAGTGGATTACTTAAATTCTCGTTATGGAAAAAGTTTTACAGGACCACAATTGCTTCGAGCTGTTCTCGATGGGCTTGGTGAAATCTGGCCAGGAAGAGTGAGAATTGCAGGAGTTAATCTTGGGGATGTTTGGACATATGAAGATGTTCCTGGTGGATTAGCAGCTTTTCATAAATTATCTCAGTGGATGACCTATTCATTAATTGAACCATTATTAGAAGCTGGGTTTAACGTAACTGACATCGATAAGCTTACAGGGTTAGCTGAATATAGAAATGGGGGAGTACTCATCGATAGAGGACTTATCACTTTAAATGATTCGAAATTATTATCAGAGAGTCACCGCCCAGATTCAAAATTAATTATTGAGTGGCGCGCCCTCACAATTGCTCTGTTAGATCGCATCGGAAGTGAAGTTCAGAAAAAATTAAACAGAACTTCAACTGAATTTCCGCTAGCAAAAGTTTTAGAAGGTGGAACTTGGTGGGCCGGAAGAAAAGCTGCAAAAGCGCTTCGGGCAGATAGCTCTCCTCCTTTAAAAATTGATAGTGATGGAACAGTATTTTAATTTTTATTTTTAAATATCATTGGAGAAGATTGTGAAAAATGTAACTGTAATTGATCACCCTCTACTAAAGCACAAGTTAGGTTATCTTCGCGACAAGAACACTAATTCAAGTGAATTTAGAGATCTCGTAAAGGAAATTTCTAAAATTTTAGCCTATGAAGCCATGAGAAGTTGGACTCAAATGGAAACGGTCTCAATTGAAACTCCAATTGCTAAAACAAAATCAGAGCGAATTATTAATCCACCTGTTGTCGTTTCAGTAATGCGAGCGGGAAATGGAATGCTTGATGCTGTTTTATCTATGATCCCAATTTCAAGCGCAGGATACATTGGAATTTATCGCGATAAATTTATTCACAATACCGTTGAGTACTATTTTAAAATGCCTGAAAACGTAAAGGGAAAAGACATTCTTCTTTGTGATCCTCTTGTGGCCACTGCTGATACGATTGTTGCAGCTATTGATCGTTTGAAACAATACGATGTAGGCAAAATTAAAATTCTTTGCATCCTGGCGAGCAAGTACGGTCTTGAAAAAGTTTTACATTTTCACCCAGATGTTGAAATTTACGCTGTCAATGTCGAACAAGAGATTAACGAAGCAGGTTACCTCGTTCCTGGATTAGGGGACGCTGGGGATCGCTTATTTCAAACTAAATAACCAAAAGAAATATGATGACGAATAAACCTTATATTATTGGTGTTGCAGGTGGAAGTGGTTCAGGCAAAACTTATTTTGCCAGAGAATTGCAACGAATCTTAGGTGATCACGTATGTACAATTCTTTATCAGGACAACTATTACATTGATCAGTCTCACCGTTTTGATGGAGATGGAGGATCAGTCAACTTTGATCATCCAAGCAGTTTGGATTTTGAATTGTTGGCCTTTGGACTCTCTAATCTAAAAAAAGGAGAGAGTATTGATGTTCCAATTTATGAATTTGCTACTCACAAACGCCTTGCCAAGACAATTACTTGTGAGCCTAAAAAAATAATTCTTGTTGATGGAATTCTTATTCTCGATTCGAAAGTTGTTCGCGCACAATTAGATGAAGCGGTATTTTTTGATACAGCGGAAGATCTACGTTTCCAGCGAAGACTTGAAAGAGATGTTAATGAAAGAGGCCGCACTCCTGAAGGAGTAAAGAAACAATTTGACCTGCAAGTTCGTCCAATGCATGATCAATTTGTACAGCCTTCAATGGCACATGCTCAAACGGTTGTAAAAGATATTGGTGAATACAGCGAAACTTTAAGTATGTTCGTTAAACGTTTAAGTGAGAAATAATTATGAAAACAATGATCAGCCTTCTTTTCCTAGTTGCTAGTTCCGTAAGTTATGCAAATGTTTCTGGCGCATGGACTGGTTGGGGAGAGTGGACTTATGAAGGTTCTGGAGTCCATTGTGATTCAATGAAATTAAATTTTATTGAAAGTGATAACAAATTAACTCGCACTGGTGGCTATTTTGACTGCCAGATCGTGGGCCTTGATGTGAGTCCTGCAGAATGGACAAAACAAGGTAATAATTTAGTGAGCGATGGAGAAATTGTCGGAACAATTACTGACAATACATTCCACCTCACAGAAAATTACGATGAAGATGTTAAAGTTGTTTCAGATATCAAAATCGATGGTGGCCACTGCGATTACTCAGAAATTTGGTATGGAAAAAAGGGTGATGTCATTTATAAAATAGTTGGAAGACTTTTTAGAAAACAAAATTAATTTTTTGTATTGAGTTGTCCACACGCCGCTAAAATATCATCTCCTTTCGTTCCACGAATAAGCGCAGGGAGTTTGTAGCTCTCAAGAATTTTTTGAAAATTTTCCACACGATTCATTTCCGGGCGTTCATATTCTGAACCTGGAAATGGATTAAAGGGAATAAGATTGATAATGGCCTGCTTTCCAGAAAGAAGCTTCCCTGTTTCGTGAGCATCAAGATCAGTATCATTATAGTTCTTAATTAATAGATATTCATAGATCACATACTGTTTTCTCTTTAGAGGAATTTCATCAAGGTACTTTAAAACGTCTTCTAATGGATAGCGCTGATTAATAGGAATGAGCTTATTTCTTTTTTCAGCAATTGGAGAATGAAATGAAAGAGCGATATTTACTCCTGGCATCTCATCATTCCATCTCATAAGACCTGGAAGGTATCCTGCTGTAGAAACCGTAATTTTTTGAATACCAATACTAGTCCCATGTTGATCGAGAAAAATCTCGTTAGCTGTCTTAACAGCATCAAAATTATGAAGTGGTTCGCCTTGTCCCATGTAGACAATATTTTTTAATTGATGGTCATTGGGTCTAAACTCTTTTAGCCATCGATCGGCCACAATAAATTGACCGACTATTTCAGAAGTTTCAAGATTTCTTTTTAATCCTTGCGTTCCCGTGAAACAGAATGAGCATTTCATTGCACATCCTACCTGCGTAGAAAGGCAGATAGTGTATTTGTTTTGAAAAGGAATGAGTACTGTTTCAACTTTTTGCCCATCGTTCATTTCCATAAGAAATTTAACAGTGGAGTCCGTTGATTCGTGAACATTCGCAATCTTTGGCAATACAAAAGAGAAGTTCTCGTGAAGGAATTGTTGAGTAGCAAGGGCGAGATTTTGAATACAGGGATCTATCTGTTTTTGTTTGTAGTGCCAGTTGTAAAGAAGACTGGCTCCACTTGAAGAAAGATTATTTTCCTCTAGTATGCGAGAGAGTTCAGCAAAATTGTACTGGTAGAAAGAAGTTTTCATTTTCTTTAAAATATCACTATCATTAAAGAATGAAAAAAATAAAATTGAGTCTTCTTTGCGTGCTAGTAATTTCCGCTTGTTCGAGATCCCCTGAAAAACCAAAACTCACAGTTGACGAATACGCCAGACAAGGAATGATCACAAAAGGCGTGCTTGAGAAAATTCTCGCTGAAGCAGATTACAAAAAAATGCATGAGATAGCAGCAGCTGTTGAGACTTCTAGGGCGGTAGATTGTGTGGCCATTGGAGAGGAATGCAATGTTTATGGAGAAGTGTTAAACAAGATAGTTGTTAGTTCTAAAAATAGACTTCCATCAGATACAGAGAATGTGGAGATTTATAAAAAGATAGGGGAGCTGGATGTAGCACTAAGAAAAGGACATGGCCAATTGGAAGAGCAGTGGAAAATCTATACCAATGCTTCTCAGGGGGGGCATTGATTCATTAAGTAGCGACAGCGAGTTATAGATATTTTGGATGTGATCAACGCCCATACTTCATGTTAAATATTATGATGGGGGAGTAAAGCATGGGGCACAGAAAAAATTGGTACTGGAAGATAATCTATATTTCTTACCCACACTTCTTGCGACTTCTTGAGAAAACAAGAATTCACAACAAGCGCCAGGATTTTTTAATTGGAAAATTAAACTCTAATTATGAAATCAGAGAGCTGGAAATCTTCTTACTAGATAAGAACTATCATCAGGGAATTCTCTCTTGGCGCGATCCGGGAGAAATTCTAAATTTAAGAAAGTTAGAAGGGGCACTTTTTCAGTACCATATCCGCGTTTTTGATGATGGTGAGATCAGAGTCCATTTTGAGTATTCTTCTGAAAGCCGACCACTTCACCATGTTTTAGAATCGCACTTTGAGCCTCGCTACGATTATTTTCAAGAACTTCTGGGTGATTTCTTATTACCTGACATTAATACTCTGGCATAGATTACATTTTCTTAAACCGAAAAATATACTCTTCTATTTTTACAAAAAAAGTCGATAAGATTTTATGATAAATAAAAATTATCTTAAAAAATTTATCGTCTACTCCTTCCTCTTTGTTTTTGGTGTTTTTGCATCGATTTACTCCTATAGCATTTACCAAAACAAAAACTTCCGCACAATTGCTTCTGAAGCAATGGGAGTAAAACCAATTCAAAAAACTATCTTCGTTGGAGTCGACGGATTTAGCCGAGAAAATTTTGAATACGCTAAAGCTAAACTTGGCTATTTCAAAATGTTTAATCAAGTGTCCTCACATATAGCTCCTTTTCCTTCTATCAGTGATTATTCCTGGAATATCATCATGCATTCGCGAGATGTCCATGGGCCTAGAGGCGCCATTGCTCATTATGAAGGAAATTTTTATGATTACCGGCATAACCAATTAATGGGGGATTCAAGAGAATACTTCAGAAGAATTGGATCAACGGATCTCTACTTCAATGGATTTTTTGATTTTTATCTCAATCCATATATTGAAGCACTCTTATATTTTCCTACAAATGAACTTCCCAAAATGGAACTCAAACAATTGGAAGAATCAATCATTGGAAGTGGCGACAAACCACTTGTCATGACAATGATTGCCTCTGTAGATGCTCTTACTCATACAAGGGCAGACTCCCTTGATTTTTTAAAAGATCTCGATGGGTTCCTCACAAATATAAAAGATTACTATGATCAAAAAGGAATAGAAGTCGAGATTATTTTAGTTTCAGATCACGGACAAACTTCCCGTATGAAACCAGGAGACGAAGCTCTTCCACTGCTTCCTATAAATATTAGCGGTGCTCTTTCGAGATCTGGATTAAAAGAGAGCTCGCATCTTGTTTTGGACTCTGATGTCGTCATTCCAGTGATGGCATTAGGAAATTATGTAGGCATTTCATTTAAAGATCTAAACAAGAGAAAAACATTTGTAGATGAACTAAAGAAAGAAGAATGGTTCGAGCAGGCCTTCTATGTTGAAAAGGCCAATTCTTACGTTCCAGAAAAAATGATCATCAACATTAGCGACAAATTTGGTGATGCCAAATTAGAAGTGGAAAATTATCCTGAAAATCCAAACTACAAATATATTCCGCTTTCGGGAAATCCTCTAGGTATTCCAGAGAATGCCCAAAATACTTTTATCTCCGACGCTAAAGCAAAAGAAATTACCATGGCCACTCGTTACCCTGATTCTTTTTTCAGACTTGCTCAAATGGCAAAACAAGATGAGGCTCAAATGCCTGATCTCATCGTTACAACCACTGATGCTTTTAGAGTCTCTGGACAATTTGATAAAATGACTTCTATGTTTCAAACTCATGGATCTCTTGCTAGAAGATCATCTCTTGGAATTGTCGCTACAACTAATGCTTCTCGAAAACTCCCACAAGAAATAAGAACCAAGGATATTTTAAGTTACCTGGAAATTGACCCTCAAAAAATTTCAAAAACTAAAAATAAAGGATTTGATTCTAATCCTCAGAAAACTTTTAATTTTTTACAAGATTCCAATTATAAAGGAATAGAAACCGGTGCCGGGACATTTAGTAACGAGCGCATTTTTGGAATCATCAATAATGCCGTCAACTACTCTCGCTATGTTTTCGACATGCCCACTATTGGTTCTGTCGCTGAAGTTTTCCGTCCTATTATGGAAAAATTTTCTAAGACAACTCCTGATGATACCTCGGTTGGCGATCTAAGTTTGAATCTGGATAACATGGATACTGATAACGTCATGAGTGCAAAAGATTTCGGACTCATTACTGATCTCATTATAAAATATGGAGACATTGATAAGATTCAAAAGGATCCACGCTTTATTCAACTTAAAAATCGTCTTTCATCAACATACGATTCGATGAAAAAGCGTCACGATGTTGGCAGCAACAGCGAAACAATTAACTCTTTTGCAGACATATCAAGCAGAATGTCTCCTTATAGTCGTGCTGGAAAAAGAATAACGATGAAAGGCTACAGCACCACCTTTCTTTTAGAAAAAGCACTTACTCTTCCTGAATTTCCTTATATGGATGATAAGCGCGATCTTAATTTCTGGAAAGAATGGAGAGACAAGCGCACTGATGTTATTACAAAATCAGAATACATCAAAAAAGATCCAACCACAGTTCCAAAATTATTCAGCGAGATTTTTCAGGAACAAAAATACGCTGAAGATATTGCTCCTGTGACGCTTCCTCTTCTATACAATCGCGTGGGAGAACTGCCAAAAGACGTAACCGTTGTGTACGTCCCTGGTGTATATAACTCAATTTTTGATAATGAAATTTTTCAAATAGGCTTGGATGCACTCACTAATAATCTTGGAGCAAGGGTAATTGAAGCGCCAGTGTTAAGTGCATGTTCTTCTGAGTACAATGCCAACATTATCCTCGATACTCTTAATAAAGACATGCAATATAGAATGGAGAGAAACCTCTCTCCACAAAAATATTTTTTTATGGGGTACTCTAAAGGTGGAGTAGATACTCTTCATGCTTTTGCTAAAGTTAAACCTGAATTTGTTCAAAAAAATATTCTGGGGCTTTTAACAATTGCCTCACCTTTAGCTGGATCGTCTATCCTCAATAGAACTGATTTGCCAATCACTCTTCTTGGATTACTCTCTCCTGAAAATATCCCTGACGTCTGCCAAAACGAAGAAAAGGCAGCAAGTTCCATCACTCCAAACGCTGCTCAATTATTTATGCAAAAAAATGCAAGCAAGCTAGTTGGATTGACTCGCTATTACTCTATTAGCTTCAAGTCAAATATTAAAGACTCTCATCTTTTCATGAAGGCCACAAAAGACATCGCTGGCTTTACTGAAGAAAACGATGGTGTAGTTACAGTCTCATCTTCTAAATTTCCTGAGACTTTTGGAGCCGTTGATCTTGGTGTGGTTGAAGGAGATCATCTTTCTGGAATTGTGGCCAGCAAGTTTCCCCAGCAAGCATTCATGCAATCACTCTATTTAACTTTGCTAGAGCTCGATGCATTTAATTCAAAAGGGAATTCAACTTTTAATAATTTTATCAGATATCTCTCTCCATTGTTTAATGGTGAATATCATGAGGCGCAGGTTGAAAATCTTTTAGGCGATAAAGACAAAATAAATAAAACTCTTGAGTCGGCTAAAACAATCAGTGACAGTGAGAAAAAAGCTCTGGCCCAAAAAATTGAAGAGATGATAAAAAATGCCCTCAAAGATACTCCGTATGATATCAAAGATTTTGCAGTCAAGATTGATAAAGCTGGTAAAGTGGAAATTGTTTTTGCAAAAGCTACGGAGGACAAACGTTTCTGGATGTTCTGGAAAACCAAAGAGAAAATTGAAGTTACGGACGCAGACCAAGTAATAAAAATACTTATCAGTAAACTTCAACAAAGTGGAAAAAATCTTCTATCCGCAAATGTTGAATTATGGAGAACTTACCCAGTTTCTGATCGCACCCGTCTTGTTCTTCCACAAAGTGATCTTGGGTATAACGAAGATTTTAGAATTAATCTTCGCGAACTTGATAAGATGATGAAAGGCAAAAAAATTAATCCCATGCTTCCATCTAATTATCCCAAGGGAATAAATATTCTCTATGACCACAGTCGAGTAGTCGATTTCAGAAAAGAATATCAATTCAACTATGAATCGACAGCTCCTATTACTCCAGATGAAAACGAATCGTCAGGGTGGATGGCCATCTTGGATTCGAGTAGACATTTAAAAGCAAAACTTGTGAGTACAAATTCCAGTATTCGAATGACTACATATGCGATTCGTTTTAAACCACAGGATTTCCCACAAATTCATATGGATCTTCAGGTTGATAAGTCTGTTCCTGGAGCTAACGTTCTTTTTGGTGGTACAGGTAAAGATGACTCTGCCTTTCAAGTTTGGTTTACGTTACGCGAATTAAAAATCAATACAGACCGGACGAAGCTTGATAGAACCGAAAAAATGAGACTCTTTGGGTATTATTTTGGTGACCAGGTTGCTGGAGCAAGTATTAAAACCGATCAGGTTTATGAAAATTATTACTCTAAAGAGAATTTTATTGTGGTCATTCTTCCTGAAGCAAAACAAATTCCTATTGGAGTAGCACCCGATGATTTGAAAAAACCTCTCGATTTAAACAAGAATTTTTATGGAGATCTAAAAC
This sequence comes from Bacteriovoracales bacterium, assembly GCA_037444575.1. Taxonomy (GTDB): domain Bacteria; phylum Bdellovibrionota; class Bacteriovoracia; order Bacteriovoracales; family Bacteriovoracaceae; genus Bacteriovorax. The sequence goes on along the minus strand of JBBIME010000004.1, from coordinate 250,031 downwards.
GAGCGTTCCCGGATATTGATCCTGATCAATTTGAAGTTGTTGGGATTACTTTTCAACATGATTCCAACGATACAAAGAGTTCATCAGAGGCATACTTTAAGGAAATTGATTTCTTACAGAAAAATAAATAATTAAATAAGGCCCAGCTTAAACTAGGCCTTATCCTAAAAAATTCTTAGTTCACAGTTACCCAAACATTTGCAATACCGTTTCTTCGCACGAGCACATTAAAAATTTGCCCGTTGTCTGGATGGAGACGAATACAACCGTGGCTAGCAGGTGTTCCTAGTTTTGGCCAGTTTCCTCTAGTTGTTCCATGAATTGCATATCCTCCTTCGACAAATACGGCGTATGGCATATTACCAAGTCCGTTGTAATCTCCATCTGGATATTTTGTAGATGTGTAGCGGTCATAAATTCTTCCGTTGGGATGGCGGTCAAAATCTGGAGTTTCATATCCAGCTCTTCCTGTTGATGTTTTCCATGTGTACGTTAAAACACCATCTATGTAGAGATAAAATCTTTGATGAGCTTTGTCGACGTCTGCCCAAACTTTACACGAGTTCCGAAAGCAACTTGGTAGAAAATCTTCAAGAATATTCACATCCAGAAAAGGAGATTTACCAGTGGTTTTCTCGTAATCCTCATCCATTTCTTGCAATTGTTTCTCAATGTCAGGTGACCTTGGATCTAATTCATCAAACACGTTTCCTTTTGCGCTTGGGTTTTCGGTTGGTATTTTACGATCTGCCGCAAGGGCATTGCCGTTAATTAATGTCAAAGCAAATGCTATAATTAATGCTTTCATATTCTAATCTCCCTCACATAGGTTTAGCTTTATTCAAGCAATAATTATTTTTATCACGTGAGAAACAATGGGGGCAAAGTAAGTTTTGGTTAATTTTTTTTTTGAAAGTCACGAGCTCATTTAGGAGCTTTATATATTTTCTTACTATGAAAGATTTTTTGTTTCATGCTTTTAATAATGAAATGCTAATCCAAATTTTAATTTAAGTTATATATTCAAGTATTATCACTGTCTGCCTTGACTGAAGTTTACGAATTGATAGTCTCAGAAAGTTCACTTATCCAAAGGGATGAAAATGGAATTAGAGTGGAAAAAATTAGATGAACATTCTTTTAAATCTGGATACAAAAGATTTTTAAAGAAAGCATTTAGTTTGCCCAGTGGAGAAAAACGGGACATAGAAGTTAAGGCTGAAGGAAAAACAGTCTGCATTTTTGCCGTGACAACAACTGGGAATATTTTAATGACAAGACAATATCAGCCTGGCCCTGAGAAAATTTTAACAGAATTACCTGGGGATTCTATTGGCATAAATGAAATTCCAATTGAAGCAGCAAGAGAGAAATTATTAGAAGAAACCGGATACGAAGGTGAATTAGAGTTAATTTGTACTTCACTCGATGGTGCTTATTCGAACATGGTTCGTTATAATTTTGTAGCACGACATTGCGTGAAAAAAAATGTTCTTCATTTGGATCATGTTAAGTTTGTAGAGGTCGTAGAGATGTCTTTAAAGAATTTTGTTGAACATTTACGATCGGGACAGCTTACAAACATCGACAGTGGTTATCTTGCTTTAGATTATTTGGGGATTTTTCATTTTGATGAAAAAAGCAAGGCGATTGGATAATTTAAGTGGAGCACCTTAAAAGGTGCTCCAGAATTTTTTATTAATCATTAGTCTTTAGTAATTGCAGTCATACCCACACGTTTCTTCTCTTGTGATCTGGCATTTTTCATTATTTGATTAACTTCTTTTTTGAAAGTTTTCTCATCTATCTGACTTCCATTGAGTTCTGTACTCCAGAATCGAGTAACTGATGCCATCGCAATAGCTTCACGAATTTCTACTGTGCTTGCTCCGTTCACTTTAGCTGCCTCTGTGTGAAAGTATGTGCAGTGTTTGCACGGAATTTGAGCCGCTACAGCAAGACCGATAAGCTCTTTTGCTTTTCCTGAAAGTTCTGTATCAGGATTAAGTTGAACTGATTTCATCATTTTCCATGAGTCAGCGATACTATTTTCTGGAAACATTCTAAGGAATCCAGGGACAGAGCCTAAAGTTCGTTCAATATCTTGATAAGCTGTTTGGGAATCCATAACATTAATTGGTTCTACTTGTGGCCTTGGAGTAGCACTGGCCTCTTTAATCGGTTTATTCATTTCGCTTTTCACAAATGACATCACTTTATCAACTTCATTTCGAAGGTCGGCTTCGTTGTATTGAATACCGTTTATGTATGTACTCCAATGTCTGGTGGCTGCAGACATAGCGATTGCTTCTTTGATTTCGTTTTCACTAGCGCCATTAAGCATAGCTGATTCGGTATGAAAGTATATGCAGTATTTACATGGAATTTGAGCAGCGACAGCCAAACCGATAAGCTCTTTTAATCTTTTGGGAAGAACTGTGTTTGAAGTAAGCTCAACACTCTTCATTTCATTCCATGCTGCGGATAAACCACTTTCAGGATAAGCTTTCATAAAAGTAGGAACTAGCCCTAATGTTTTTTGAATATCCTGATAAGTACTTTGCAATTCAGGATTTGTAGACGTTACTGTTGCAGCGTTAGTGATTGTACTGAGAGCAATTGTAGAAAGCAGGATTATATTTAAAATAAGTTTCATACTAGTTCTCCTTGAGAGATGTTTAGCTCCAAGAATATTATCCAAATAAAAAAATCACATGGGCAATTCAACGAGTGTTAATCTTAATTCTTTTCGTCATGTAAAAAACAACAGAATTTGGTCTCGAGTTTGCTGTTGATTAACTTGATATAGCGCTCCTGAATTTAAACTTAGTATTAAGTTATAGTGTAATTAGTATGAGACTCTTTATTGGTATTGAACTTCCTGATGATGTTAAGAAGAAAATATTCGAGTTTCTCCTTCCTTTACAAATTACTCCAAAAGGGTGGGAGAATGCTCATGATTATCATCAGACACTACTCTTTATTGGTGAAACTCCAGATGAGAAAATAGAAGAAATAAAAGAGAGGATGAATCAAATTGTTTTTTATCCTTTCGAACTTGCAACTGGAGCATTTACATTTTTTAATCGCCGAATAATGTTCTTGGATCTTAAGCCGTCAAATGACTTATTAAGATTAAAATTCTTGGTCGATCAAAATTTTAGTGAGTGGTTGAGAGAAAAAGATAAAGAATTTACTCCTCATATAACAGTTAAAAGATGGCAGCGTTATGAGTTTGAGCATTTAGATAAAGGAATAAAGTCTCGCGAGTTTCAAAGCTTAATATTTCCAGTTACAGCATTAGCACTTTTTAAATCTGAAAAGGATGCTGACAACAACAAGTATCATGTCATCCATCGAGTTCAATTTGACAAACATTGAGATAAAAAGATGCTATGGATTCAATTTTGCTTATTTTTTGAATGAATCAAAAGTCTTGATCAAAATGGGATATTTTTCCCTTTAGAGTTTTTTACAGGAGGAAATCATGGTGACACAAACAACGCAAGAAGCTCATAGAAGATTTGTATCCGAAGATAGCAATGAAGCAAAAATCTTAGAGTTAATGGATGATCTGACTCATGCATTTTTAGCTAAGGATCTTAATGGAATCATGTCATTTTATGCTCAAGATGTTGTGGCCTTTGATCTGGTTAAAACACTTGAGTATATTGGCAGAGAAGCTTATAAAAAATCTTGGAAAGAGTTTTTAGATATGGTAGGCGATATGAATTGTGAAGCAAGCGAACTAAAAGTGCAGGCCGATGACAACTTGGCATTTTGTCATAGTTTGAGTCATTTTTCAGGAACGATGAAGAATGGACAAAAAACTGATATGTGGATGAGAAGTACTCAGTGCTTTAAAAAGATTAACGGAAAATGGCTGATTTCTCATGAACACATCTCTCTTCCTGTGGATTTCGAGAGTGGAAAAATTTTATCGGATTTGAAGCCGACAAAGCATATGAAGCATTAGCATAGAATAATTTAAATACTCTGATTATTATCACTTTTTAACCTAATTTAGAAAATGTTCAGTTCTCGTTAGTGGGTTCAGTATAAAACTACTTAATAACAGGAGATTTTTCGTATGAAAAAATTAGGTATTTTAGCTCTTCTTGCAGTTGTAAGTACGAGCGCATTTGCTGATGGACAAGTTTTTTATCGTTATGGTTTTTCAAGTATGTCAGAAAACCGCGGCAGTCAGATCTTTACAGATACGCTTGGGGCCGCTGGAAAAAATGACGATAAGAGTGGACACGGCTTTGGTGCCGGTCTCGATCTAAAAATGATGGCCTGTCCGCTTGTTGGATCAAACTCAATCGTTGGGGAAATTTTTGTTGATTACAACAAATTTTCAAACAAATCAGTAGCAAATGCTATCGGACAAGTTGCAAACGTTCAACCAAAGGTCAGCAATGTAACAGTATCTGAGCTAGCAGTCGTTATTGCTCCTAAATATCGTTTTGATGGTTTAGGAAAATTCAGACCATGGATCGTTCCTGTTGGTCTAGCATTCATGGTAAATTCACCTCCATCAAACACAACTTCTTATCTTGATGTTGGTTACCATGTTGGCGCTGGTGCTGAGTATATGGTTCTAAAAGAACTTTCAGTTGGTGTTGACTACCGTTATACAGCGGGAAGTGGTGATCCAGGACTAAAAGTTAAGTATTCAAGCTTAGGTCTTAATCTAGGGGTTAACTTCTAGAAGAATTTCGTCTTTTTAAATTCCGGGAGGCCAGCGATTTATTCGTTGGCCTTTTATTTTGTTAAAATGGAACACCATTTGAAAATGAAATCCCGATTGAGCGATAAAGTGAAGAGTTTATACTTTTTCCAGTCAGAGTTGTATCAGAGTAACTAAGTGATACATTCTGAGTTGAATTAATTGAATAGACAGCATTCAGATTAGTCTCCCAAAAATATTCTTTTCCAGAGCTTCCGTTTACACTTCCAGAAAATCTTTTAGGAGATTGGTAATTAAAGTTTTGTCCTAATCCAAGCGCAAAATTGCTGGAAGGAATTGCATAAGTTATTCCCATTGGAACATAAAATTTTTCATAGTCGGCGACCTTAATAGCTCCAAAAGTCCTTCCGTAGAAATGTTGCCATTCAAAGGAAATTTTTAGATTGTAATCCAGAACATGTTTTACAAAAAAAGTTCCAAGGCTTGTAGAATAGAAACCTGATCCTGTTACATCACTAAAAACTGCAGATTGAGAATTATAGAGGCTTCTAGAAAGTGGGATTCCTTGTTTAAAATACACAAAGCCTCGAGGTTTATACATTGAGTAGGTGTATTCTGGTAAAAATTCATACGATCCCTGTAGCTCAAAATCACCTGCGCCGTACTTAACTTCGTGTCTGTTTGATTTGTTGATATCTTTTTGAACTAATGAGGATTTAAATGCCAATTGAAAACGGTCGACAATAATTCGTTGATATTGAAGATTTAGATTGAATTGCTGATCTTTGGTCTGACCTGAATAAATATTAGAGTATCCGTCACTGTCTGTTTGGCCGATATCATTTCTTAAACTAAAACCAATGCCATACTCTTCTTTGTTGTCAGAAATTAATATAAGTGAAGAGCTCGATCCTCCACCACAACAGGATCCAGCAAAAGCATTATTAAAAAAGAATGAACTAAATATTGTAAGGAAAACTTGCTTCATCGCCATTATCTAACTTTATTCGAATTTCCCAATCGCCTTCCATAATGAAGTACACATCAGTTATTTCGTAAATTCCTGCTGAAATTCGATTCACCTTAACCGGACTTGAGCCATGGCCCATTGAAGGCATCCATAAATAGACTTCAAAGTTTCTTGGAATATCTTCTGATTTTAAATTGTTTTTTGATATTAATAAAAAATGTCCACTATCAGTTGTATTAATTGGCGAGAGCCAATTAATCGTTAGTTGATGATTAAGGGTTTTAAAAAATTTAATAGATTCGTAGTTTGAATTGCCATTTACTTCGAGAGGATTTTTTTTCATTAATAATGGCGATTTGCCACAAGAAATTATTAATAGTGAAAATAATATAATTAACTTTTGCATGTTTTACCTAGAGATGTAACAGCCAAGTGTCTTTGTTTCCGCTTTTTGTGGAAGGCGTTTTTGTTTTATATCATTGAGTGCATCTTTTAAAAAAAATTCTTTGGCATTGTCAGGATGAACTGAGCTTGTAATCCCGCCATTATAAACGACTTTATCATCCTTAATGATAAAGGCATGAGGAGTTTTGAGAGCATTGTATTTATTAGCTAGCGCCAGAGTATCATCATTGATCATATCAAAATAAACTGGATTCTCTTTGTAAAAATCTTCGATCTCTGGACTGCTTACATTTTTCTTGGAATGAATTGCTACAAATTGAAAGTCTTTCATCTCACTGGCAAGTGAATTAATGTAAGCGAGATTGGCTTTTGAACAAGGGCAATCTTTAGAAAGAAAAACAAGTACTGTGGACAACTTTTCTTTTTCAATAGTAAGTTGTCCGATCAGTTTTGCATTTGCAGAAAAAGATAAAAATAAAAGTAGTAAAAGTTTCATTAAATTATTCGCTAACTTCTACTGGCACTTCGATTAGTTCATTTTTTCCATTCACAGAATAATTAATTACAACTTTCCATGGGCCCATCATTACGAAGTAAGCATTTTTCACTAAGAAATGATTTGCTTCATCCAGTTTTGAAAGTTTAAGGGGAGCGGAACCGTGACCATGGCCATTTCCCATATCCATCCATAATTTTGCGGCAAGGATTTCAATTTTATCTGAATCAACGTGAGGTAAAAAATGAATTACAAATTGGTTTTCGCCTCTGCTTGTAGGTGCTGAAGTGAATTTTAAGTGAAGGCATGTATTTTCAATTGAGCAATAATTTGGAGTATGAATTCCTCCGTCGTTTTCCTGAGCAAATAAAGTAGTGGATACCAATACTAAAAATAGTAAAATTGTTGTTTTCATTTCAGTCTCCTTTGCTCAGGTAATATCACAAGCCGCATGCTTTGAAAAACTATTATGCCCTCAAGAGAAAATGTTTGTTTCAGAGAGGAAAACTGAGTATTTTTCCCTGATATATATTATAGAAATTCAATCGCATTTTTTTAAATTGCTGTTAGACTAAAAAAATAACACTAACATTTTCAAAGGATTGAATTATGCAAGTTGAAAGAAACACAATCATTGAATTTCTTAAGCAAGATCCAGATCTGGATTTTAACCCTGCAACTATGTCTCTAGCAGACCTTATTGATGAATTAATTGATAGAGTAACTGAATCAGAACTTGATTATTCAATTCTATCAACTGCTTTTGTTAATAGAGTTCACCCAGATCGCTTTGAAGATTTTCATGGTGCAGTTATGAACCAATATGAAACAATCAGAGATGGTGAAGAAATTCCTGAGCCAATCTTGGATAGAATCGCTTCTCAATATAGATAAAAAACATGAGGGATGCTTGAAAGAGCATCCTTCATTTACCCTCCACAACAATTGTATTTTCTTCTGTCACGCTAAATTCCAAAGAAAACGGTTCACACTCCCTACTAAGAGTTTTGCATATCCAACTAATGTCGCGAGCAGACGCCTGATGAAGCTGAAAACGTCGCATCTTAAGGCAATTCAATTCGATTCTTTTCAGTTTAAAAGGCTTAGTCGCAAAGCTAATGAAATACATTAAGGCCAAGTCACCACGATATTCTTCATGACCTCCAATTCCCTCATAATCATTAATAAAATCACCGCAACCATAAAAGATCGGATGTCCCTTATAAATTTCGATCGGTTTCGGATGATGAGAAGAGTGCCCATAAACGATATCGACTCCAATGAGATCAATAAGAGCGTGAGCAAAATCTATTTCTGAGTTGGAGACATCATATCCCCAATTGCTTCCCCAATGAATGCTGAGAATAATAATATCATCTTGTCTCTTGTACTTTTCAATTGCTGTGCGAACAATTTGAAGGCCTTTGTCACCGAGGTCATTAATAAGAAATACCCCGCTGTGATCGCTAGTTGCTTTCCAGTCATAAGGCATTCCACTTGAAGGATGACTTATTGAAAAAAGCAAAACTCTTCCTTCCACACTCTCAAAAATGGCCGGAATTATAGCCTCATCTGCTGACATTCCCGCACCAGCATACAAAATATGATTTTTATCCAATGCTGAGATTGTCTCTTTCAAACCGACGGTGTTCCAATCCAGAATGTGATTGTTGGAAAGTGTACATATATCTATTCCTGCAGATGAAAGAACAGAGGTGTTATCTGGATGCATGCGATAGTTGATGCCTTTAGGAATGTATGTATCATTTGTAGTAATAGCCGTTTCCAAATTGACTATTTTTAGATCAGGATTATTTTTCTTCCAAATAGAAAGGGCATCTCCCCAAATATAATTGTCAGCTGCAGTTCGTGGAATTTTTCCATTTTTATCTTCCGCAAGAGTGACGTACTTGCGAGCATCCTTCATATAAGATTCATGGATAATAGGATTGACAGGATGAGAGAGAATTTGATCAATCCCCCGTCCTGTCATCACGTCGCCACACAGAAAAATTTTCACGGGCATTCTCCATAATGATGAAATTGGAAAATAATGAAGTACATGAAAGAACTTTTAGTTTTTTTAAAGAAGAGAGATTTTTCACAGCAGGAAGACTGTCTGTTATTATAAATTCATCCACTGAAGAATAATTTAAAAGTTCATTTTGATTTTTGCTAAATACTCCGTGAGTCGCCAATACTTTTATCGTTGCTGCACCTTCATGCTGACAAGTCTTTAGAGCACGCATAATGGTCTCACCCGTACTGATCATATCATCAACAATAAAAACAGATCGATCAATAAGATCGCCAACGAGTCTGTGCCCAGTCATTTCCTGCTTTTCTCTATATTTCTCTAAAAATGCAGTATCAACTGGAATACCAATAGTAGTTTCTAGAATCTTTCGAAATTTTTCAGCTCGCTTGATTCCTCCAATATCTGGCGAAAGAATGACTGATGGAATTTCTTTTGAAATATTGCGAGCTATATATTGGCAAAAAAGAGAAGCAGCTTCTAAGTTAAGTGAAGGGCATCGAAAAGTATTTTCAAAGGCCGAAATATTATGAACATCCAAAGTGACGACACGATCAACTCCACTTGCTTCTAACATCTTAGCTACATATCGATGTGTGACTGAATCAAAAGGAATTTTTCGTTGATCAGAGCGGGCATAGGCCAGATATGGAATCATGGCAGTTACTCTCATTGCCCCATGATCTTTTAAGGTAGACACAAAAAAGCAAAGTTCACAGAGACGGTCTTGAACAGAGCGAACATTGTCATTGCCAAGAGAGTGAAAAACAAAAACATCTGCATTGGCAACACTTTCTTTGGGAGATACTTTCAATTCCCCATCGGGAAATTTTTCTTCATCAAGATCGGCGAGCTCTATTCCAATCTCTTTGCAGACAGCAAGAGCTATGGATTTTGTTGAACCAATTCCAAAAATTTTTATCCCTCTCATATATGAGCACTACTTTCCCCATGAAGAAGTCTTACGACATCATCGTCTGTGACCTGAGGAAAATGAGCAAAAAATTGTCCTACAGCATAGAGATTTCTTGGAATATCTAGAGCAATAAATTCGTCAACTAGTGATTTAATTTCGGCAGCTGCAGATGTAGAGGAGACAGCAGTTGCTAAAACAATTTTGCTTGCACCCTGAGCGCGTACTTCCGCAATTGCACCAATGGTGGTTGCCCCTGTTGCAATTCCATCATCAACGATGATGACGGTTCTATCCTTCATATTGATTTTTTCTAATCCATATTTGCTTTGACGTTTTTTCAAGGTTTCAAGTTGTCTCTTGGCCGCTGTTTGAATATAGGATTCAGAAATACCATCTTCCGCGGCTTGAGGCAGAAGGTTGATATTTCCGGAAATTCCAATGCTACCAATAGCATATTCCTCATTATCGGGATGTGGGATTTTGTGAACGAGTACGGCGGATATCTCGGCGCCAAGTCCATCAGCAATTATTTTTGCCATAGGCATAGCGCCTCTTGGTATACCTGCCACAATAGGTTTTTTTCCTCCATATCTCTGGAGTTTCTCGAGTAGTAAATAGGCAGCTGATTCGCGGTCTGTAAAAATCATAAGCACCCCCTAACTATTCTGGGTGCATACTCTATGCCATGGATTTAATTTGATGATTCGATATAATCTTTCAATGCTTTCACGAAATCTTCATCGATCAGTTTTGATCCATAGGGGATCATCTGATTAATATCTCCTCGTGAATTAGTGCGAGTTAAGATTGCTGATTGTTCTGGATGTCCTTTATGAATTCGATATGAATCTTTCATCTCGAGACCTGGAACAGTATATCGCGCAGTTTTTACATTGAGCGCGGTATTGAAAAATCCTTGGTTTTCGTGAACCTTATTTACTTCATAAAGAAGATTCATTCCAATTGGTCCAACCATCCCATCTTGGCGATGGCAGCTTGAACAATTGCCATGTAAATAACCAATGACTCTTCTTTCTTTAAAATTATCAGATTTAATTTTTGGCCATTCAATTGGATAGTGAGTGAGTATATTTTTATCGGCCAGATCTTTAAGTGTTGTCATATCTGCTTGATATGGATCTTGGTGCAATCCAGCTGGGTCGCGATCTGGAGAGAGTTGAAGTGCAGAAAAACTCATCAATGGTTCGTTTTGAAACCCGTGACAAGTTTGGCAGAGTCCAGTTCCCGGAATATCGTGGGACACTTTATCATTGATAGGAACATAATTTTTAATCCCTTTAGCAGGAGCAAGCACTGCTTCAGTTTCATCTTTGTTCCACAGGAATACAAAGTAGTACCATTGTCCATCTTCAGCTTTTTCTATCAATCTAGTTTCAATTCGTTTGAGTCCATTCTTAGTTGGAAAAGAAAACTCTTTCCAAACCTTGGTGCCAATGGGGTAAATCCAGCGGTCCATGTTTTGAGTGTTAATTTTTTTTCCTTCAGGAATGTAGGCAAATCTTTTTTTAGCGGCCCCATCTGTCCAAAGAGGATATTGAGGAGAATAGAACATGATCTTGGAATTGATTGTATGGGTTTTAATATTAGAATACAGATTTGTTTCAGAAAGATTTTTGTAGGTTGGCGCTGCAATTGAGACGTTACTGACAACAAGACTGAGCAAAACAATAATAATATTTTTCATTAGAAAATATTAATTCCAAACATCTGAGTTTGATAGATGATTTTGATCATTATTTAGTGTGAGTCAACAACAGCTGCGGGCCTTACACGTAGTTTTAAGAAGTACCATGGGATATAGGCAAAAGAGAAAATGATCATGATAATCCACATCAGTTGATTAAAGCTCATCATGAAAACTTGTCCATCCAGGCGATGTTTTATTGATGTAAGTGCTGCTTTATCTGCTTTTAACATTCCCACATGTGTAGACATTTTTTTAGTCATGCCTGATCGCGCTTGATAGTAAACTTGTTGAGTTGTTGGATTTAAGAGTGAAACTTTTGAAGCAAGGTCGATATAGTTTTGATGACTTCTCATCGTAAGGAGTGTTCCTACGAGAGCGATAGCGATACTTCCACCAATTTGTCTGGAGAGATTGAGAAGTCCTGAAACTTGTCCCATGGCCAGGCCTTTAAACTGACTTAAGATTCCAGAGTTGATTGGAACAAATAAGAAGGCCAGTGAAAATCCACGTGTATAAAGGGCAATTAAAATATCTGTCATAGATGACGTTGGAGAAAGATTAGTCATCGTCCAGATACAAACCATCAATCCTGTTAATCCAATAAAAATTAATTTTTTTACACTTACTCCAGAAACCATCAGTCTTCCAATCAGTGGCATAAGGGCCATTGTCACCAGTGAGCCCGGAATAAAAAGAGTTCCGGTTTGAGTTGCAGTGTAATGGAAAACTCGACTAACAAAGACTGGAAGTACAAATAAAACTCCATAAAGATAAAAGCCTAAAAGACCCATTAAAAGAATTCCATTTACAACTATTTGTTCTTTTAAAAGCCTAATATTGATAATTGGATTTTTTACTTTTAATTCCCACCACACAAATGTTGGTAGAGAAATGACAGCAGTCATTACACACATGACAATTGCGCGAGAAGAAAACCAATCATCAGCTTCTCCGCGCTCAAGAGCATACTGCAAACATCCAATACCTAAAACGAGAAGAAAAAGTCCTAAAGCATCGAAGCCTTTTTCTTTGACATGTCCTTCTTCTTTTTTGACATCAAAAATACAAGTTGCTCCGATAAAAAGGGCCAAGAGTCCCATCGGAAGATTGACGTTAAAAATAGATCTCCATCCAAATGTATCTGTTAAAAATCCCCCAAGAACAGGACCTAAGGCTGGACCGACCATAACACTCATTCCAAAAATCGCTCCGGCCAATCCAGCTTTTTCTTTTGGAAACTGTTCATATATGAGAGTTTGTGATGTCGGCAGAAGTGCTCCTCCTGCTAATCCTTGAAGTATTCTAAAGACAATTAAAAATTCCAAATTAGGTGCAAGTCCGCATGCCACAGATGTGATTGTAAAAAGGGCAATACATCCTAAGTAATAATTTCTACGTCCAAGTCTATCACCGAGCCACGCAGAAAGAGGGAGAACAACTGCATTGGCAATAGCGTATCCAGTGATAACCATACTGATATCTTCTAAAGTCGCTCCAAGATTTCCCATCATAGTAGGAAGAGCAACGTTAACAATAGAAGTATCAATGATCTCTAAGAGTGAGGCCAATACGGCGACAAATATAATTAACGGAGCTTTGGAATTTTCTCTCTCCATGCAATTTACCTAGTGTTTGTGAACTTTAATAAAAGCTGACAATCCTGTTCTTAATTTAGCGATGTCCTCAGCATTCAAATTAACAAACTTAATTTTTACCGGAACTCTTTGGACAACTTTAGTAAAATTTCCTGTCGCATTGTCAGGTGGAAGGAGAGTAAATGTCGCTCCAGTTGCAGAGCTGATGCTTTCAACTTTACCTTCATATTTTTTGTCAGAGATAGCATCAATTTCGATTTCAACATGAGCGTCTTGTTTTATAGATTCAACTTCTGTTTCTTTAAAATTGGCGGTGATCCATCTTTCGCCAGCGTCAACAAATCCGACTAGAGGAACACCTGGAGTAGCTAATTGTCCTAGCTCTACAGATTTCTTTGCAATGAAACCATCATTTGGAGCAGTGATTTTTGTATTTGAAAGATTGAGTTCCGCTTGAGCAACTTGAGAAGCAATAGCTTCATACTTTGCTTTCATGTCATTGTATTGAGCAGATGATGTATCAAATTGTTGCTGAGAAACGGCTCCTTTTGAAAGAAGATCTACCAGACGGCGATAATTTTTTTCAGCATCTTTTCTTCTTGCTTCAACAGCGGCCAATTCACCTTTTGCTTGTTTTAAATTGTTTTCATAATTGCGAGGATCAATTTGAATAAGAACATCACCCTTTTTAACTTTTTGTCCTTCGACAACATTGACATTGATAATGTAACCAGAGACTTCTGGGGCAAGCATTACACTGTGGCCAAAGACCTGCGCATTGTCGGTTGTTACATAGGCAAAGTGTCCATAGGATAAGTAACTAGCGATGATAAGAGCAAGTGCTCCAGCTATTGAGATTAGCTTTTTTTTCTTGTTGTTCATAGAGTAAATCCTTCAATTAAAAAGTATAAATTTTCTGTCCGATTGATGTTTGTAAATTAACAAGTGCTTCAATTGCTCCAAGTTGAGCATTAACTGCTCCTGCCTGAGATTTATTAAGGTCAGATTCAGCATCGAGAAGATCCGTGCTGGTTCTGACTCCAACTCGCAGACCTTCTCTTGCAAGTCTTGCGCTTTCTTTTGATTTTTCAATGTCATTAGTGCGAACTCTATAAAGGTTCGCGAAGTAATTATATCTTCTCTTCCAAACTTCAAAATCTTTTTCTGCTTTTAATTCATATAATCGATATGTTTTTTCTGCTTGAACAAATTGCTCAGTTGTCTGTTTTGATCGAGAAAACGAAACACCTGCATCGAAAATATTCCAAGTAAGCGATAAGCCAACTTGGTAGGCAGTTCGGTATTTATTAGTGCCAAAAAAAGAGTCATCTAGATTGTTATAAGACTGATATTGTCCGAAAGCTGAGACGCGAGGGACCCAAAAACTTCCTTGTGCACTATCGGCATAATGAAGAGAATTCTCTCTTTGTTTTAAGGCCAATAGGTCACTTCTATTATGGACATCTGGAGTCGTAATATTTTTTAAAATTGATTCATTGAGAACTGGAAGCTCTCCAGAAATTTCAAGAGGACCATTTTCCTTTCCTAAGATTTCATTTAAATTTTTTTCACTAATAACGACGTTGTCTTCAGCTGCAAGCAGGTCAGTCTCAGCATTAGATACTTGAACTTCAACTCTTAAAACATCGTAGTTTGTTGCAATACCACTTTTTTTAAAAAGTTTTACGTCTTTTAAATGATCCTGAAGGGCCTTTAAATTTTGGGCCGCTACATCTCTTAGGATTTTACTCGCGAGAGCTCTGTAATACAGAAGAGTAGTGTCCATTTCTGTTTTAAATTGATTCCACTTTTCTTCATTAGAAGCAGCATTGTATCCCTCAGACGCTGATTGATAGCGATTGATACTCGAGAAACCTTCAAAAAGAGGATAAACCCCAGTGAGTATGAGTTGTCCGTTGGGAATAATTTGCGGAACGATTGTATCAGTAGTCGCACTCCCTAGTCTTACGTTAGTAAGAGCATACTTTTTATCAAAAAGATAATTCGCATTGGCGTATACTGTTGGTAAAAATCCTGAATAGTTTTCAGTTTTTCTCCACTTTGCTTCAGCAGTTGCACTTTTAGCTTTCTCAGCTGAAGGAGAAGAGTAAACAGCTTCATTAATTGCTTCGTTTAAAGTGAGAGCGTGGGAGTTGCTAGCTATAAGCATAGAGAGACTGACAGCAAAACCATGTTTGTGGATTCGTATTTTATCTAACATAAATGACCTCTTTTCTATAATGGTTTTACTGCCAAATAGTTTGCAATGCAAACTATTTATGTTACAATCTAATTAATGATAAAAAGATCAAAACAACTAAAAATTATTGATAAAACAAAGCTGTGCGAATTAAAAGTTCACCCAGGGCTTAAATCATTTTTTGGTTATAGTTTACAGAAATCAGGGTTTATTCTTAGAGGCATGATGGAAGAGCATCCGCTTCTTTCGGAAAATGAATTGACCGCCCTTCATTGTGGCATTCTCTATATTCTCAAAACAGGAGCTGTTGTAAATCAACTTACCCTCGGAACAGAATTGGGAATTGATAAGGCCACCATTGTTAAAATCATCGACAAATTGGAAGATCAAAAACTCGTAAAACGCGTCGTTGATCCAAGTGACAGAAGATCAAAACTCGTCTCATTAACTGAAAAAGGAAAAAAATTTCTTGAAAAAGTCCGCTCGGTGAGAAGTGAGCTTGAAGAGAAGGCCTTTGCAACTTTTTCTAAGGAAGATGAGGCCCATCTAAGAAGACTCGCACCTTTATTTCTTGAAGCTGTTATGAATTTGAAGGCGCAGGAATAGTATAAGTATTTAGGAGAAAGTTATGGAAATAAAAGTTAGCTTATTAGAAAAACAAAAATTAGTTGCAGAGTTTGATGGTTTTTCAGTCTTTGCTGATCAGCCAGTGAGCAGTAATGGAGAAAATTCAGCTCCAGGTCCGTTTGATTATTTTTTAGCTTCAACTGCTTTATGCGCTGGTTATTTTGTGAAAGCCTACTGCCTACCAAGAAATTTACCGACAGAGGGAATATCGATTGTTCAAAACAATGTGAAGGACCCAGAAAATAAATATAAGCATACTTTTAATATCTCGGTTCATCTTCCAGAAGGATTCTCGGAAAAAGATCGCGAAGGAATTTTGAGAGCAGTTGAAGGCTGTTCAGTGAAAAAAGCAATTCAGCAAATTCCAGATTTCAAAGTTGAAGTAGTTTAAAATTTTGTGAATAAGAAAATGTAATTAAGAATTTGTTTGTGATAACTCGCCAGAAAATTCTCATGAATGTGGGATTTTTCTGGTGGGTGCGATGAACATTCCTGCAAGTTTGATCTAACGACCCACCAGTTTTTAAATTCTAACATCTTTTAAAAATTAAATGCAATTATTGTGTTTTGAGACTCATTGCATGGCTGGTCAAGTGCTCAAAATTACATCGTCACATGAAAGTTTATTACTCAAATTGACAAATAAACTTTACATGGCTCCAATGTATAGTTTATTGTACATTTCAAGGTTTATTGGAGAAATGAAATGGGCAAAGTGCCAACAAAATTAACGATCAAAAGCAACATTCATGTTTGTCGTGCTGAAAAAAGAATCACGCAACAAGAACTCGCTGATGCCATTGGCGTAACGAGAGCAACAATCATTTCAATTGAAAAAGGAAACTACAATCCCTCTTTGGAATTGTCGTTTAGGATCGCTCTCTATTTTGGAAAAAACATTCAAGATATTTTTTATGTGGAGGAAAGCAATGAGTAAATCAGAAAAATTCTTGAGAATAAATATGTGGATCAGTAAGTATCTTCTGATCGCAATTCCTTTTGTTATTGCAGTAGTGGTTTGGGCCTTGTCGAATTCGAATGTAGAAAAAGAAGTGCAAGGTATACAGTCGGTGCTTTGGGAAATATTGTCCTGGAATTTTTTGGTTTGGTTTGTTCTTTTGGTCTACTTCATTATATCGCTTGTCTTCTGGGAAGCATTTAGAGAAAAAATATTAGCAACTCTTACTCGGAGTGAAGAACGAGATGAGCGAGAGTCCTATATTTCAGGAAAAGCATCGAAGGCGACTTTTTATTCAACGCTTGCAGTTTTAATTCTATTTTTCTTTCTTTCTGGCCTTCATCTTAGCATTTACAAAAAACCAAAAGAAGAAGCTATCGATGGCAAGAGAGGGACTATCTCAATTGGCTATAGCTTTGAGTTTGTAAACTCAGCTAAAAAGAATGTTGATGAAACTCCAAGCAAAAATGAAAAGATCTTCTCACTTAATGGGGTACCTTTTACACAAGAAAGCATCTTATTGTTTCTAATTCTTTTTCACACAACTAGTTATCATGTTTTTACGAGAAGGCAGTCGTAGTTTTCGATAAAAAAAATCCCCGCTCGAAGCGGGGATTTGATTATTTCTATATTTTAACTAATTAACAGCAACCGCCTTCACCACAGCCGCAGCCACCGCTGCTTTTTTCTTCTTCGTCGCCGCAAGAGCTACCACATCCACCTTCGCCACCACCGCAACATCCAGCTCCCATATGGAGATGGCCATGAGCAAGTTCTTCTTCTGTCGCTTGTCGAATGCTCTCAACTTTTACGTCGAAGTGAAGAGTCTTTCCTGCAAGTGGGTGATTAGCATCTAGAGTTACTTTATCTCCATCGATATTGACGATTTCAACAAGCATAGGTTGTCCATGTGCGGATCTAGCTTGAAATTGCATACCTACTTGAATCTCATCTGCATTTCTAAATTGATCTTTTGTCACCACTTGTACGAGGTTAGGATTTTTTTCTCCGTAAGCTTCGTTTGGTGTTACTGATACTTTGAATGAATCACCAACTTTTTTTCCAGACAATTCTTTTTCAAGTCCTGGAACAATATTGTTCTTCCCGTGAATATAGGCCAGAGGCTTAAACCCATCAGTTGAGTCGATAACATCTCCGTTATCTAATTTTAAAGTGTAGTGAATTTCTATAACTTGATCGTTTGCAATTGAATTCATAATGATCCTTTTAGTTTTTTATTAGGCGCAACAGCGCTATTAAAAAGATCATGCTACAGCTTTTAAGAAAATGGAATGATTTTTAGCATGGTTTTGGAGACAAACAGAGTCCGTTATTGTGAGTCATGGCCAAGTTATGGGAAATTTTAAATAAAAAAAAGCCCAGAGTTGGCCAAGTTGCTCACTAATCTACCGATTGTTTAACTTCACGATCGTAGTCTCTTAAAGAATAAGAATCACTTTCGATTCTAGTACTTTTCACTCCAGAATCTTTAAGTGTTTTCATTTCGAGAGTTGCTTCTCCGATATTTTGAGCAGCGATATTAATGGCTGTTAATAATTGTTGATCTTCACCGGCCATTCTTTCTTCTATTGTTGGAGAAATAACAACGTCAGGAAGAGTTCCTTTTCCTTCGATGAATTCTTTTCCAACAGCGGTTAAGCCTTGAGCAACTGAATATCTAAATTTAAGTCCAGAAAAAGGTAGTTCGAAAACATGAGGAGAGCCTGTTCCACCTCCAGTGCCTTCACCCAGAATTGTTGCCAATTTATTTTCTTTTAAAGCAGAGACAAATGTATCACAAGCACTAAAACAGAACGCAGAAGTTAGAGCATAAACTTTTCCCGCATAATGTTTTGACTGAGGAGTGATTGAATTAGGATAAAAAGGAATGAATGCATCTCCTTCTTTGTATTCAGAATTTATGTACACATCTCCTCTTTCAGGAATAAGCAAATCGCTAATTTTTAAATTAGCATAGTAGCGAGTGATTGGAGTCGATGCAATCCATGAGAGTAATGCATTAGCGCTTTGGTTTCCACCACCATTAGCTCTAACATCCAAAATTAAAGCTTTTGTATGAGAGAGAAGATTCATTGTACGTGAGAGAATTTCGGCCATCTTATCACCAGAGAAGCCATCGATTCGAAGGTATCCAATATTGTTTGGAAGAATTTGAGCTTGAATGATCTGGTTGTAATCAACGTCAGTTGCAGTTGTATTTGTTGAAGTAAAAGGAAGGGTGATCGTTCTCGGTAATTCAGCATTTAAAGTTTTTCCTTTAAATGTATATTCTATTTTTACTGAAGAGCGCTCTTCGTCTCTTGAGCCCATAATATTAAAAATCATATTGGCAGCACCACGTCTTCTCATTCTCGAAGTGCTACCACTAATATATTTTTCGACTTCATTAATGCGATCCATGGCATTTTTTCCATTGATCTTCGTAACGATTGCTCCAACTGGTAAATTTTTTGTTAAAGAACTAGTCTTAGAAATAATAAGTGTTTCGTGATCCGATCCAGGTGAAAGAAGCTCTAATCTAAGAGGAACGCGATACTCCTCAAGCTCTTCAAGACTGTCGCCCCACATAGCATTGACGTGACCATCTTGGAGACTACCGGCCCATTTTTGAAGAAGGAGATAGTATTCATAAGTTGTCGTATCGTCAGTAATTGTATTTTTTAAATCTTTTGCAATTTTTTCAAAATCATTTTGAGTTGATTCTTTTTTTAGATCCCAATAGCAATAAATTTTTTTACCAGTATAAACAACCAAATCAAATTCTTTGCGAAGGTTTTGGCAATTAAGTGAATGGCAGCTATTCGAACTGTCTGTGATGAAATTTCCATTAAGAATAGAAATCTTTTTATCGGCAGAAAATTTATTCTGCCCGCATCCAGTTAAAGCGATCAATACAGCTAAAGTGATGTTTTTAATTTTCATGGTTTCCTCGATCCGAGGATTATAGCTGAATTAAGATTTAAGCGATTAGAGTCTGTAAACAATACAGGTTTTGCGACATAATAATAAAAAGGGGAGAATTACTTCTCCCCCCAAGTTTCAGAACCAGTCCCTTAACGACTTTAAAATTGTTGTTAGCAACTTTAAAACCAGGATAAGAAATTCTAAAACTTTCAAAACCTTAAGCATCCTTGCCTCCAAAAGACAGACCTTTATTGGCTTAGAAGCTTAGGCAAATTAACTTGAATTTTTTTTTCATCATGATAGGCTTTTATCATCCCTAAGATCCAGCGGTGGCTAGACCGTTTTAGGGGGTTTTGATTAACCTAAGTATTAACCCCTCTTATCATGAGGGGTTTTTTATTCGTCTGAATACTTGATTTGTTTTTAGATTTTTTCTGAAACGAGTTTTTCTTCTTGTCTTAAAGTGAGAATTTCGAAGCCATCTTTTGTCACTGCAATAGTATGTTCCCACTGAGCAGAAAGTTTTCCATCCATCGTGACAACAGTCCATTTGTCATGGAGAGTTTTTGTTTTCATCGTGCCTTCGTTGATCATAGGCTCAATGGTAAACGTCATTCCTTCTTTAAGTGGAATACCGGTTCCTTTTTTTCCAAAGTGTGTGACTTGCGGTTCTTCGTGCATGTGTCGTCCAATGCCGTGTCCACAGTAGTCTCTCACGACAGAATAACCATTTTTTTCAGCGTGCCTTTGAATGACAAATCCGATGTTGCCGAGTGGAGCACCTGGCTTCACTTCTTTGATTCCCAATTGCAGACATTCGTAAGAGACATCGCAAAGCTTTTTGGCATTGGCGCTAATTTCGCCCACGCCGTACATGCGACTTGTGTCAGCAATGAAGCCGTGTTTTTCGACGGTCACATCGAGATTGATAATGTCACCAACCTTCAGGACATCTTTTTTACTGGGGATGCCATGGCAGATGACGTTGTTGATCGAACTGTTGAGTGCAAACTGAAATCCGTACTGGCCGATAGAAGAGGGACGAGCTTTATATTTATTGATGATTAAATTTTTTGCATATTCGGCAATATCAAATGTGTTGTTGCCTACGGCGACCTGATCAATGAGCAAGGTCAAAACTTCAGCCGCTATAGCACCGGTGTCTCGATAAAGATTAATGTCAGCGGCAGATTTCAATTGAATCATTTTAATTTGCCGATGATTTTATCAATTTTTAAATCAGGACTTTTTAGAAGAATATTTCTGATTTCTTCGTAATTAATTTTGGGATGGAGTTCAGCGAGCATGCCGATCTTTATCCAGTGTTCTGACTGCGCGTTTAGCGAGCGATCAAAAACCTGACTGGCCTTTCTTAGTTCTTCGTGAAGTTCATCTGATATTTTTACAATTCCCATGTCATGAATAATATATGTTTTGTAGTTAAATGTATATTTCCAATTTAGACAAAAAAAAGCCCAGTGGGTTGACTGGGCCAATTTATGATTACCTCTTGCGAAGCTCTCAATTTGAATTGAATTTTAAGAAGTCGCCATTCCTTGGAAGAATGGGGTGGCACTTCTTGCCTTAGACAGAGCTAAGCAAATAGAGTTTTCTGCCACAACTTTTGAAGCACAATAGCTTCGTACACCAACTCTTTCAATCAGTTTTCTCAAAAAAACTGTGTCAAATTTTAGACATCTTTTCAAATACTTACTAGATGATTTATAATCAAATCCAACAAAAAATTTTAATAAAATTTCTGTGTAAGCAAAGGTTAGTCTGTAAAAGATATAACGCGTGGCCTTTTCCCATGATCTTGCAGTAAAAGGATGCTAGTTTTTTAATTATGATAGTAATGGAAACAAATCCACATTCTTGGGCCTTAAAATATGACTTAAAAATTCGTAATGAATTTTGTAGAAAGTGTGGCAAGGAAGTAGAAGTTAATGTTCCTGTGATTTCTAAGGATTTTGTAGGTTTTGAATCGCTTCCACACGAGTGCGGTTTAGGTTTTAGAATATCGATTTTAAAACCTCGCTCGGCAGAGTTCGCATCTCTGCTTCGCGAGGAAGTCTAAAAAGGCTTTTTTGTAATACGACTAGATGATGTTATTTGTAGAAGCACATACCTACATCTAGTCTCTTTAAATCATTCTGGAAATTTACTGAAATTAATCCACGCTTTAGTGCCTGTCTCGTTCTGTATGCTGACATTACACCGATTCCGTGTTTCAGATAAAAGCCCTTCTTGTTTCCTCCACCACCAGATCCTTTACCAGCAGCTTTGTCTCTGAGTTTCGCAAACGCGCCTGTAAAACTCGTCTTTACCTCTTTAGCAACATCTGCTCTTGAAGCTCCAACGTTCTTAGAATGGCTGTAGATAGTAATTAAACCTGTCCCAACATCCACCATCGCATCCACATATCCGTACTTCGCCGACTCGAGTTTTAACAAGAGTGAGTTTGGTGTTTGACCAAGTTCCCAAACAGAGAAGTATTCGCGAGTACCTTTAATCTTTTTATCGCTTCTACTGAAGTGTTCTTTTTTGTAAGTCACTAGTAGAGCAGATAGTCCTTGTGTTCTGTTAACGTCGATCAGTAAGCTCTTTGCACCCATTTTCATTCCTTTTGTTCGGGTTAATAATTTTCTTTAAATTCAAATACATACGTACTCCTTTTTAAATACTTAATAATACTAAGATCTAATTTCTTTTCACTACTCTGACATAGCTTCACCCCCTTCTTCTTATATAATAGGTCAACTACAATTCTTACACTTTTGCTTCAATAAGAATGGCCCCGCACTGCAGCATATGCAGTGAATAAAATCTTTAAATTTCTTACATTTACGGAATTGACCAATAAAGCCGAGAGCCTTGGCGTTACCAATTCTTACTTGATTATTATACTACATTATTGGAGAATTGTTTATGAAATAAAGCGCAGAGCGAAAAAATATTTTTTAATTAAATCTTTTGAGTGTTTCTGGAAAATATTTGATGAATGGTTTTAGCGTGCCAACGGCCGTTACCAGTTTTTGTCTTAGCTTTTTGAGTGTTAAGTATGTTTGCAATCTCTCTAAAGGTCTTGCCTTCAGATTTCCAAATTTTGATAGCGTGAATGATTTTTTGTTCTTCATGATTGATTATCATCTTACCGTTAGAGAGACTTTTGTAGCCAAAAGCAAGACCTCTTGTGCGTTTGCGATTAGCCCCCGAAGGGCGTACTTGTAAGCCAAATTTTTTTTGATAGTGAATAACAGTAGTTCTGGATACACCCAATTGTTTGGCGATAGTGATACCGGTCTCTTTTTTGACGACAGTTAAGTCATGTAATTTTGAATAAAGATCACTAGTTTTATCCATAAATTTACCAGCGATATTATCCTGGCGGGAGCTACAACTTAACTTTAGCTCAAGTGGAATTTTTAGTTCCTCTTGAGAGATTTGATGATTCCAAAATAGCTTTATCTCATTTGTGTTTTTGTTGATGACAACTTTGTTAAAAATTTTTCTAAAGAAACTCCTTTGCGAATCAAGACTCGAAGAGAGATCAAGAAAATTCTTGTTTGTATTCAGAAAATTTTCGACGTTATCAATGGCTGTAGGAGCAGCTTCTTTCTGATGAAGCGTTTCCTTGAGGTCATTTAATACTTTTTCCTTAGCTACTTTTTGTGTACTTAACTCTAAAAAAGTGGACTCTATGTGCTTTATAAATTCCTCATGGAGTCCATCTATATTAAACATCTTATTTGTGATGTCAGTCATCTTTTTTGAAATGGTCTCTATCTCTTTTATGGTGGTAGTGATGCCTCTTTTTAAAACAGCTATTTCAGTGACTAGTGAATCGTTAACTTTCATTCGATATTTACTTAGCTCAGCTTTTTCAAGAAAATATTTTATTGAGTTAATAACAATATTTTCAATGTCAGCACAATGAAAGCTCGTTTTGGTAGTTCTCTCAATATAGTAATAGAATGTTGAATTGTTTCTACCTTTTCCAGAGGTTCCCTTGTAGAAATTTCCATCACTGTTTACTAATAAACCCGTTAGCGGATAAATTCTTTTCTGTGATTTGTATGTATACTTATGCCTTTCAAGCAGGTCACTTAAACATGTCGATGCCTGATAAAATTTCTCATCGCTAATAATTTTGGTAGGAATTTCCTTGTAATCGTCACTTCCTGTGATCTTTAATCTGCCATTATAGATAGGGTTTTTAAGTAATCTAATTAAGCTGTCTCTTTTGAAAAAATTTCCTTTTTTGTCTCTTATGTTGAACTGCTTTAGTTTTTTTAGGGTTTGATGAATATCTTTTTGTTCAATAAAAGTATCAAAAATAAAAACTACATCCTTCGCCTTATTTTCATTGATACTTCTCGTACAACTTACAGTGTGATCAATGTCGTATCCAAGAAGAGCAGGACCCCCATTTATCTTTCCTTTTGTTCTCTGTAGGCTTCTGATGCTTGAAACAGATCTTTGAATGATCGTTTTACCTTCCATTTCTGCGATAACAGCTAACATCTGTACAACCATCATTCCGGCTGGTGTACTTAAATCAACATCAAGTCCATTGATATATAATTCGACTCCGTTCTCTTTACATAATTCTACAAAGTTTATGAAGTCTGCAGTTTTGCGGTTGAGCCGATCAATTCCTTTAACAACAACAAAGTCTATAGTTTTTGATATCACATGTTTTTTTAAAGCTATAAGCACAGGTCTGTCATCGTTCTTACCAGTTGTAGATTCCGCTTCATTTAAAACAAGTACAATTTCATAAACACAATTGGATCTTCTGGAAATGGAATCCATCCACTGTCTATTAATATGTTGTTGTTCATTTAACGACTGAGGTTCATGAGTGCTTACACGACCGTAACTAATTCCTCTTTTAACTTTGTTAGTTAGTAGGTTTGTGTTCATTAGAGCAATCTCTTATTGTTGAATAAAGTTCATCAAGAATAAATTGAATATCTGGATATCCATTAGAAATTATCACTATTTTTTCGTTCTTAAAGTCGCTTGGTTTATTTTCCATAAAAACATCCTGCAAGTGAGCTGGCAAAACTCATCTGGTTAAAACTTAAAACATAAAAGTTTGCCACGCTCTTGATTGAAAAAGGGGGTGGCCGCCGTTACGGCCACGCAGCAGATATTAATCACGAATCAAATGGTCAATCTTATCAACGTCAAACTTTTGTCTTTGGCTAGTTTCCACCAAATGTATAGGAAAATCTGGGATGCGCCGTTTGATACTTTGTAGCATTGGTATGATTCCACGAGGAAATTGAGGGTCCATTCCAAGATAAATGGCCAGGTCTTGGCATTTGAATCTCGCTTCAGGGTGATTTTTGCCGATGTAGATCAAAGCTGTCGCTAATTGTTCTCGTTTGTTGAGATTAGCTCGGTCAATTTTTTCTAAAATTTCTGGTGAGAGTAAAGGGAGAAGATCCATAAAATATCCTTTGTTAATTGCCAGCACCTCGCTGGTATTCAAATGAATATTTTTAAATGGAAGAAAAGTGAATTTATAGAAACAGGAAAAAATAATTTATACTTTTGCACTCTTGGTTTTGTAAATTTTTAGAATGAGAAGTTTTGGTGATTTTAGGTGAAATTCGAATTTTGCGGCCCTGATAGTATAGCCAAAAGCGCGAAGTTGAGGACCGATTCCTAAATAAGCAGTAGTTTTGGTCTTAAGTTTACTATTTTTAAAACGAATAATTTTTTTTGCGCCAGGAATATTCTTGTCATTATGGAACAGAATAGCAGCTTCGTTTTTATTTTCATTGATTGCAATGTTGAAATGAGTTGTTTCCAAATTATAATAAAGAAATAAATAGCAGGGTATTGTTAATCTTCCACTGTTGTTTATTGATAAAGTCGTTGGATAATCTTTAGTTGTTCTTCCCTTTTTTCCAACTAGAACAGTTTTTTCAGTGAAACCACGAAGAGATTTAAATTGCTCAATTGCTTTTTTTTCTTTCATAGCAAAAAGCATAACATCCTTTCAATCATCTCGCAATTATAGGTATTTAATAAGATCTGTTGTGGGGTATGCATTTTTTACAATGGGTCTGCCAAAAAGATCTGATAAGAGGTATGGTGTTCCGAGTCAAAATCATGGAGTAAAAAATGTCGGATCTATTTGGTGATTTTTTAAAAATGTCTGAGAGGGCGTTAGTGTGTCAGGAATATTCAGATGTGATTAAAATAGCGGGTGGATGGAATGAAAGTTGCTTTTTGTTAAATTCCGAAGAAAATTATTCTCGATCAGGGCTCGTTGTAACAAGGTTTTCCAATTATGGAATCATTAAATCTACAGGTTCAAAGTTGAAGGATCATACGAGCTATTTAGTGGCCCAAGGTTTTCGTTTGAAAAGTGCCTTTGATCTAAATAATGAAGAAGTTATTAATTATTTAATTAAGGAGGGGCGCTCCATTTATGAAGAGCGAGTAATATTGAATCCAGGATTTAATTCATTAATATATCAAGGGATCAAATTAATTCACCTGCCTTTTTACGAGCTCTATATCGGATATAAAATGATGAATCAAGGTGTAAAGTTTTTCCACACAAAGTCAGATGTTCCTCTTGTTGATTCTAAAAAAAATTATGGTTTGATTAACGACTTCAACCATTTCTTAATTGACGAGAGTAAAACAGAAGTTTCAGTGTTTGAAATGACAAAAGGAGAATCAACAATTGATTCTTATGTTAAAGGTTTCAATGAAAACATTGTTCGAAAAATTTTATTGCTTGAATTTGGCAAAGAGTTTGTTGAATTGCTTAGGCCAGATGACTTAAAGCGACTGGGCTTACGAGTGGAAAACAAAATGATCATCAAATCAAAACATTTAAAATTTTTAAAATTATAAGCTTAAAATTTTCTAATTACACATTGAGTAATGTTGCAGTTATCGTAACCGAGGAGGAATAAAATATGATAACTGTCCATATGCAGAGCTTAGATTCACTTTCAGTACTATTGTTCTTTAGGTTGCGTCCGATGAAGGTAAAGTTGGATCAAGATCCCCATGAGCAATCGAGCGATGAAAAGAATTATGAAAACTTCATTAAGGAGAGCTTACTTCATAAAGTAACTTCTGAGGCAAGGTTGATTGCGGTAGGAGCGGAAAGAGTTCGTGCTACTTTTAACTGGAAAAAGAATTATGTCTATTGTTTGGAGACCGGCGATTCTTGCACGATATTTCTAAATCCTGTTCTGAGAGATGCTCAGCCTTTTTGTAAGATTCAAGTAAATCAGCCAGGAGTTTGGATTAATCCAGTTGATAAAGTTCAAAAGTGGATAAATTTTTTTAAGACAATTATAAAGAATTTTACCTGTCTAATATCATCAGTTGATTTATGTGTTCACTTTTCTGGATGGATTCCAACACTAGAAGATCTTCATCATTTTTCTGGAGCAGTAAAAAGGAGAAAAACATTTCAAGAGCATTATGGAACTTTGTTCACTGGTTTTTCATTTGGGACTAAAGGAAAAACTTCTAGAAATCCGTTTGGACGATTATACGATAAAACTGCGCAATTGCGAACAAGCTATTCTTCTCCAAAACCTCACATGCTTTATTCGATTGAGGCTAGTGAAGACATGAGAGTTTTCAATCTAGAATTTAGCTTCAATTCGCGTTCTCTCAAAAAGTTGAATGCAGATAATCTAGAAAGATTGGATTCAAAATTACCGATACTCTGGAAGTATGCAACAACTAAGTTTCTTAAGCATAAAGCTTTACCTCGAACAGCTAAAACGTTTAATCGCTGTTCAGTTTCACCACAGTGGGAAACATTAAGCAATTGCTTTGGCGTTACTAATGAACATGTTTGGTCGCTTACTACAAAAAATCCAATTGATATTGATGGATCATACCGTCTGAATAAGTTAAAGCGAAACTTGCTCTATTTCGGCCTAAAACAGAGGCTTGATGTGACAGATTTAGAAGCCATATTAAAAAGAGTTGCTGAAAAACTACGAGAACCAAGTGTGAGAGGGATTTCAAATTGGGAAGATTACTTAGCCAAGGCCCTCCTGGAAAAACCAAAAACACATCAATTACACAATCTAGATATCTAATTTAAATCAAAAAACGAAGTGAAGTCTTTGTATAGGTTGATATCTTTTAAAAATATCGAAACTCATGCTCCAATTTTCAAAAGATACATTTGTGGCGAACTTGAACACTATTGTGTTCGTTTGAGCCGTGATTGCGCCACAAGTGCAGCCAGGTCTAAATAGAATTCTTCTGTTTTCCGATTTTAAGCTAAAACGACGATAGAGGGCTCAAATGCTTGCAAAAAATTTAAAGCAGTTGCTTGAAGATAGAGAAATTACAATAAGTGCCTTAGCGAAAGCGACAGATGTTCCAAAGAGTACAATCTCAACTTGGTTGGCTGGACGCACACCTGATCTCATCCAATTAGATAAAGTTGCTCGTTATTTAGGCACAAATATCGAAGCACTCGCTTTTGGAAGAAAACAAGAAGACATTTTTTCAGAGATCATGCAGAAAGTGGAAATCCATAGCGGTCTTTACGAAATAACTGTCAAAAAAATTGTAAAGAAATAATGTCAAAAGGGGAATTTATGGCAAATAACAAAAAGAAGGATGCAAGTCTTTTAGAAATTGCAGGTGTTATGGCCGCGGGTAAAGCTGTGATGGATCTAGAAGAAATAAAGAAAAATTCAAAGATTCAAGCCGATGAAGCTAGATTACAGAGAGAGCTACATGAAAGATTTGTCGAAGAACAGAGAGAAGAAGCACTAGAGCGACAAATGCAGAAATTAGAAAATGAAGAAAGAGAGGAAGAGGAGCGCCTAGCAAGAAAAGAAGAAGACGAGTTTAGAAAAACTCAGGAATACGTCGAGAAGGCAGAAGAGGTTGGCTTAACTCCTTTTGCCGGAATTGTTCTTAAGCATTTCTACACACAAAAGAACCTAATGAGTTTTATTCGCGCGACAGAGCGATTGAAGATTTTTGCTACAAAAGAAAACTTAGAGTTTCTTATCCTCGAAATGGATTCAAGCGGGAAAAAATTAGAGCAAACGGTAAAGCTTATTGGAGAAAAAATACCCAACTATAGCGAAGAGCAAGTTAAGAAAGTTCTGTGTACTACTCTAAGCCAATGTATAAGCGATGAGAATTCAAGTTTTACCGAATTGCTGTCTAAAAAGATGGATGCAATAAATGCTGAATGTGAGAAGAGCAAGCAAAGGCATATCTACGAATTGAAATTAGTAAAAGGCTATTTGCAAGCCGAGAAGATTGCAAACAGCAATGATAAAGAATTGGCTCGTATTGAGTTTCAAATAAAACAATTAAATGACTATCTTGATCCCAAGAGCAGAGGAGCAATGATTGCACTGTTCATATTTTCATTAATAACAATGGTTGGAATTTTCTTTGTTGATTTTGTCTCTGGTGCAGTCAAATTCGGAATTGTCGCTGGCGCTGCTTTTGGTGCATTTCTAGCTAAGTCATATGTTTTTCCAAATAAGCAAAAAATAGAAGAAAACAAAGCAACTCTGCTAAAAAATTACAATGAAATAAGAACTCAAAGGTTTCAAACGAGTGATGAAGAGGCTAGAAGTTTCTGGTTTAAAAGATATCGTCACGGAATGTCGAAGGATGAAGAAGAGGCAATAAAAAAAGCGACAGAAGAAAAGTCAGTTTCCAAAAAGATTGCATAACAAAACTCTCTAGAAATTGTTTTACGGAGAATAAGAATGAAACTTTTGTGTAGTTTTCTAATCTTTTTAGTAGCAATCGTAGGATGTTCTTCGAATGAGAAAAGAACACGTTATACAGATAAGAATATGAGGGTAATGCTTTATCCAAATACAATCTCACCAGATCACTATGCTAGAATTCAAACAGCTTTAGTTCAAAGCAATTCTTTCACGGTAATAGATAGATCTTATGGACTAGAGGCTATAAAGCAGGAACAGGAAAGAATACATCGTAATGAATCAGATAGATATGATGATAGAGAAAAGTTTTCGCACTGGGGCCGTCTTTACGGAGTAGGGGCCGTTGTTGTTGCTCATGCACAATGTGTGAATCGTCCCAATTCATGGCGAGTGAATGAATTGAGAAATTATTGCCAGCAATTTTTAAATCTCATTGATGCTAATACAGGTGAGGTCGTGCTTGGAGTAGAAGCTGAAAATAATTCCGAGTTAAATACAGCACCAGATTGGAATGAAGCAGTTGAAAAATTAATTCAAGCCTATCCAAAGTATTTCTCTCCTGAACAAGTTTCTGAGCGTCTGGAAAGATATAAAGAGGAAAGTAAAGAACGTGCATTAAGAGAAAAAGAACTGAAAACTTAATCCTTATTAAGATATGCCTTGAAGTGTTAAAGTGGAATATGGGACAAGAAAATACTGCAAATCAACTCCTACTTGCGTTTTCCAGGGAATTAAATGGTGTTAAAGGGAATAGGAAATATTCTACTCGCCAAATAACTATTCGAGGCGTGACCTTCAGTTATTATTTCACAAAAGAAGAAGTAAAAATGATTCTAAAGTCAGAAGGGGAAAAACAGCTTGGGCTTATAGAATCTCTCTATAAGTTTGAAGAAGATCTTGAAGTATATATCAAAAAAGCAACCAAGGATACTCTTGAGCTTAAATACGTCGATTGGATTACAAAGAACAATTTAAAAATCTTAGTCAAAAAAGGCGATATTTTTCCTTGTTAGAGGTCATTGTTCGGGAATGGGAAGTAAGTTGATGAACATTTAAATTTACAAGGTGAGAAAAATGGCGATCCCTTTTACAAATCAGATCCTCAATGTTGACATCTCTACATATGTGAATGCTGCGATTTTTAGACATCTAACAATGTTCGGAAAGTTGAAGTGCAAAGTCTACTTGCTTCCCGTACAAGAAACGTTGTATTTAATTAAGGAAGTTGATTTGAACAATTTGCTCTCGTTTGATTTCTCAGTTGAGTTGCAAACAAACAAGTATGAGTTCAAAGTAATGATAGATCAGGATTCAAAATGTAGGTCGTTGCTTACGCCAGAGTTTGCGAACAACATTATTTGGGCTCTGGATGATGCCCAAGATTATAAAGAAAGGAGAAATCAACTCAACCCCCTCTCTTACAATTATATCTATGAAATAGAGATTGAGGGTGAGAAGAAATCAGAAATTCTTTATTTCAACATAAACAGAAGTGAAGGTAACTAATTTTGAATTTTTCAAATCTATTTTAAGGAGAGAGCGTGAAATGCCATAAAGCAGGCTTCTTCTTTTTTCACAAATATGTATACATAATTTTAGTTAGATCAAAGCCTCTGACTACATTAACCATAAGCCTTAGATCAGCAGCTATGGTGAGAAAGCACGGTCATGGTGAATTCAATTGGCCATATCATAATAATCTTAATCATCAAAAGAACACTGAGATCAATTAAAAAACGGAAGGCACTTCAAATAAATATTAAAAATATTATTCAAAATGTTTTAATTCCAAAAAAGGAGTAATGGAATGAAGGCAACTGTTGTGCATTTAAATTATCAAGGTAATGAAGAGGTGTTGGACGCACGTAAATATACTGAGAGTATCATCTGTCATCAATGTGGAAGCGTAAGATACGTCAAAAAAGCTGATTATAAACAAGTTAAACAAGCTGGGCTGTGCAAGCCATGTATTTACATTGCACGCAAGCTTAGAGCTCTCGACAAACAATCTTCAAAATAAACTATTTTAAATTTGAAAGAAGGCTTAGATTAGTGCGCTTTTGATATTTTCGTATGAAACGAGCCGAGGAGCGTGGTTCACAATGCAAAAAGTGATGGGTTATGTTCGAGTATCAAGCAAAGGGCAAGAAAAAGGTTTTGGAAAGGATCTTCAATTAAAAGCGATTATTGATCTTTGTAAAATGAAAGATTTAAAACTTGAAGGTGTCTACCAAGACTCAGCAATAAGCGGAACAGAAAAAGGAATTGAAGAAAGAGAAGGCTTTTATCAATTGGTGGAAGAATGTAATAAACTAGAGATAAAGATTATAGTTATTTATGATTTAAGCAGGCTTTGGAGAGATGATTTCGCTAAAGTTATAATAAAAAAACTGCTACTGAAAAATGACATCAAAGTTGTGTCTTGCAATCAACCTCAATATTCACTTGAGAGTAATGATCCATCAGAATATTTAATTTCTAATTTGCTAGATGCGCTTGCTACTTTTGAAAGAATGCAAATTATTTCGCGATTAAATGCGGGAAGAAAAAGTAAATTGCTAACAGGGAAGTTTAGTGGTGGTGGTGTTGGATTGGGGTATAGGATAGAAAACAAAGAACTGAAAATTGATGAAACAGAAGCCAGGTTGGTGAAAAAAATCTTCAGAATGAAAAAAATGGGACTAACGAATTATGCAATTGCAAAAAAATTAAGAGAGGAAGGCGTGAAAGGAAAACTTGGAGGGAAAATTGAACCAAGCACTATAAGTAAGGTCGTTTCTTCGCGATTATATAAAGGCTTCCTAAAATATGGTGGACAATTTTATAAAGCACCTTCTTATAAGATTTTGTGAGTAATAAATGTGGTTGAAACAAAGAGTTTGGGTGTTAGATGATAAAGAATTGGATAATACTATTCCTCGCCAATGCAAGGCCCGACTTGCGGAGTATGAAAGGGCCCAAGTGAAATTTTATTACATTTTGACTGTTATAAAATTAATGGAACCTCATATGAGAATAAAAAGAAAACAACTGTATGGATTAACTCAAATTGATCCTTCAAGTGAAAATTTATGGAAGTTGTTTCGTGTTCACTCTTCAGATCTAAAATTAATCATTGAAACAATAAGAACTGCTGAACGTGATTTCTTTAAAAGGGAAAATCGTCGCTTCAATTTGCTCTCAAAAGAGACATTCTCAGTAGAAGATTTTCTCTATCTTGTACTGTAGAACACCCATTTCGCCTTTAAAATAAAAAAGCCCTGTGGGTTGTCTGGGCTAAATTATGAATTGCTCTCACGAGTTCCCAATTTGAATTTTTTTCTTCAACCAATAATAAGAATGGGTGCGTTCGTTGACGAATTTAGAGCGGAAACTATGCAAAATGAAAGGATCTTTAGCTAAAAAAGCTAAGACTGCTCCGAATGTTAAGAAATCTTGTGACTTCTGTATGAAAAAACAACAAAAACACACTAAGAAATTCAGGATGTTGGGCCGATAAGCCTCTTAATGAGTATTTATCCAATTCCAATCTGTCCGAAATGTTCGGCTAAAATGATACTTCGCCTAGCGAAGAAGGGGAGCAATGCGGGCAACGAGTTTTGGGGCTGCACTAAATATCCTCGATGTAATGGAACATTGGATTTAACAGTAGAACAAAAATCATTAAGAAAGCAGCAGGTAGAGATTGAGACATCTTCAGACTCAAAACCTGAAAAGAAAATAGATTCTCCACCTCCAATTCCTGAATCGCGAACTGAGTTAACTGAAAAGCAAAAAAAAGAACTAATTCTGTTAAAGGATCGACTGTTAAATTTGAGCTCAAGGAATCGCTCCGTAAAACTGAGTCGTTTAGATGCAAAGTGGACCTTTGATTTGAGCCAGCTCAATCCTTTAAATGAAAAATTGGCAAATGACTTGATAGAGTTTTGCCTTACTAAAGATGGTGAAATTGGGATTCTTCCAAAAGCTAAAAATGAAAAAGACGCAGAGCTGTTAAAGAAGTTATTTACAAGACTCACTCATTTAGAAAGATCAATTAACGAAATTCAAAGAGAGAAAGGCCTCTATGATTTATATGTTGGATTTCCCTTTTTATCAGGGATACCAGCAGGATCTGAGACGGTCATTCAGGCACCTATTTTTTTAGTTCCGGTAAAACTAGAAAAGAAAACTCCCAAAAAGGGACAAATTCAATGGTCCTTAACTGTCTCAAAAGATAATCCTCCTATTTTTAATAAAACACTTTTCCTCGCTTTATCTAAACTTTGCAACTTGAAAGTAAATCAAAGCCTTTTCGATGAAGAAATTCCAGATGAATTATACGGTGATGTTACACTGATCCAGAAAACTCATGAACTGCTTAACGAATATGGCATCATTACCCACATGGCAGAAGATGCTCTTGATAAGGGTTTTGATAAGGTTCTCGAGTTTAAAAATGATGAAGCTGGTACTATATTTCAGGATGGAAGACTTGAAATTAAACAGTATGCGGTATTAGGCCACTTCCCTCAATCCAATAGCAGTATTCAGCGCGATTATGATTCGTTTTTAACAATGTCACAGGAAGAGTTGGATGGCATTGTAAGTTTCTTAGAAGAGTACGATCATTCTGTTGAGGTAGAAACAAAAATCGTTAGAGATATCGGTAGCCCAGAAAGTTCAAATATAGAAACGATTGACCATCGTCCCGAGAAGAATAACTTCTTTTTACTTCCATCGGACTCGAGTCAGGATAAAATTCTTTTAGAGTTAGATAAAAATAATAAAGGAATTGTGATCTGGGGACCTCCAGGAACAGGGAAATCTCAAACAATCGTAAATATTATTGGCGATTGCCTAGCAAAAAACAAAACAGTTCTACTTGTCTCACAAAAGAAAGCAGCCCTTGATGTTGTTTTTGATCGAGTTGGTACTAAAGGCATCGATAATTTACTGGGACTTGTTCACGATACAAAAGAAGATAGAAAGATTTTATACAAAAAACTATCTCAAGAGATCGCAGAGTTGAAAGATTCAGCGGGAAAACAAAAGAAGAATTTAGTAGATCCATCGCCTGAAATAGAGAATATTACAAGCCAACTTAAAGAAATAACCAAAGCTTATAATGATAATTTTTATGGAATAAGCCTAGGTGAACTTTACAGACTGATTGGTGAGAAACAAGACAGCAAATTATCATTAGATAACAGTTGGAAGTTGAGCAATGTTGAAGAAGTAGAATCAGCCGCTATGCAGATTTCTACTTTGCAAGGCCATGGTTCAGTTTTATCTCGAACAAGATATGATGAAGTTCGTAAATCATTTATGCAAATTCATCAAAGCGAGGTTGAACATTTTTCTTCGTTGGTTGTAGAAATTTTAGAAGGAGAGACCTACAAAGAAGCCAGTTTTATTCAGTCAAAAAATTATTCAATGACAATTAAGACGAATCGGGTTGAAGATTTTGCTTGTTCAATTAATGAGTTTCGTCGCTTTACAAGCCCCTTTAAGTTTTTCTCACCGAAGTGGTGGCGATTAAGAAAGATTATTAATGAACATAAAGAATTTGCGAACAGCTATTTAAGTAATTTAGCCTTAAAAGTTTCAAACTCATTTCGACATATCCTTCATGATAATCACGTAGAGAGCATATTGAATCAGATTAGAAAGGGCTCATTTAATGATTATGAGATCGAGGTGTTTAGAGGTTTTGTATCGAATGAATTCCATCGCTTAAAAGGCTTTGATTACGATTACCAAAAGTTACCAGATAAAATTAAAAAAATTATAATTGAGATAGATAAATTAGTTGGCGATGGCCAGGTACCAGTAAGTGTTGATTGGGGAGAATATTTTAAAATTTCAGTCTATTCATTATGGATCGGTGACCTTGAAGGAAAGTATCCCATCATTGCCCAGATTAGATCTGGAAGAGTTGAAAGTTTAAGAAAGAGATTAAATGAATTACTCGAATCAAAAATTGATTATAGTGTTCATAGATTAAAAAACCAATACCGAGATGACTTGAGTAATGCAAAGCTGTTGCGAGACATCGCAAACGATGTTGGTAAACAAAGAAATGTTCCTTCACTGAGAAAGTTAAATGAAAAATTTGTTGAGAATAGTGACTTCAGAACTCTTATACCTGTTTGGTTAGCTTCTCCAGAAGCTGTCTCGGACATGTTCCCACTTAAGAAGGGAATGTTTGATGTTGTAATCTTTGATGAAGCCTCACAATGTACAGTAGAGCATGGAATACCAGCAATATTTAGAGGTAAGCAAATAATAATCGCAGGCGATGAAAAACAATTACCCCCCTCCCATCTCTTTGAATCATTAGTGCAAGATGATAATGATGAAGATGACGACTCTTTTGCTACGATTGAACCTAGTCTTTTAACATTGGCAAAAAAGAATCTTCATTTTCAATCGCACATGCTCGAATGGCATTATAGGAGTAAGCATCAAGAATTAATTTCTTTCTCAAATCAAAAATTCTATGAAGGTAGAATGAAAGTTGCTCCGAACGTAGTTCCATTTAAAAAAGGAAACAAGCCTGCAATAGAATGGATATCTGCTAACGGTTTTTGGGTAAATAGATGTAATGAAATTGAAGCCGATGAAGTAATAAAAAGATTAAGATTTCACTTAGAACAAGATGATCCTCCAACGATTGGCATTATAACATTTAACCTTCAGCAAAAAGTATTGATTCAGGATAAGATTGATGAGCTTGAAATTAGTGATCCTGAATTTGCAGCTCTGTTGGATAAAGATAAAGATCGGACTGACGAAAAAGGGAAACAGCTTGATAGGAAATTTTTTGTAAAAAATATTGAAAATGTTCAAGGCGATGAGAGAGACGTCATTATTTTCTCTATCGGTTATGCCAAAACTGATCCGAATGGGAGAGTTTATCAACGGTTTGGACCAATTGGAGTTGCTGGAGGTGAAAATAGACTCAATGTTGCTGTAACAAGAGCGATCAAAAAAATTGAGATAGTATGTTCCATTAATCCAGAAAAAGATTTAGATACAGCTCTTTCAAAAAATCCTGGGCCGAAGATATTAAAGCAATATCTATGTTTTTCAAAAGCAGTGGCAGAGGAAGATTTTGAGAAAGTGGATAGAATTTTACAAGAGATTAATCCAAATTTGAGAAGCCAAGGAAACTCAGGGAGACTTCATTTTGATAGTCCTTTTGAAGAAAAAGTTTATTTGGAATTGGTTAGATTAGGTTACGAAGTTCATACTCAAGTTGGTCAAAGTGGTTTTCGCATAGATCAAGCAATTGTTCATCCTGCCAACAAAGATAAATATATCCTGGGCATTGAATGTGATGGGGCAATGTTTCACTCAGGAGTCTCAATTAGAGAAAGGGATGTGTTTAGACAAAAGTTTCTTGAAGGTAGAGGGTGGGTGATACATCGAATTTGGAGTACTAATTGGTGGGACAACAAGGAAGCTGAACTACAAAAAATAATCACTAAGCTTGATGAACTTAAAAAATCAAAATAAAAATCAGCGTCTGGTTATACAAACGCTTTTCTTAACTAGTCCACTTTTTAGCACTTATTTGCTAACAAAAGTGGTGCGCAAAGCTTGAAACTGTTTTTTTAGTAAATAGTTTGCTATGCTTTAGGAATAAATGAATAGTGCCATTTTATGATTAAAAAATACTTATTCCCTCTTATTAAATCCTTTTTTCAATCAAAGACTTTTCTGTATCTAGTTTCTTTGATTTATTTGATTGTAGTTGTGTTTGTAGTGTACGCAAAAAATAACGATGCAAATATTATTGCTTATTTAGACTACTTTTTGTTGCGATTAGAATATTTGGGATTTGTTTTTACTGTTATTGGTCTTTTTTGGATCTATGATGCCAAACAGTCTCTTGAAATTTTTAATAGAAAACATTCATTCGTTGATCTAACTCAGTTAATTGATTCAATCTTACAAAAAGATGAATTGATTGGAAGTGATGTCGTGGAAGATTTTATTACCAAGGTAATTATAATCAACTCATCAGATCTTCCAAAAATTTCTGAAATAAAAGAAAATCATGATGGGAATGTGTTGGGTAACTTGGGGAATATTTCACTTGAAGAGCTACAGCGTTCTATAATCGGTGAATACTTCATTTTAAAAGAAACCGCTTCACAAGTTAAAATATCAGAATGTAAATCGTTTGCGTTTTTGTTACGACTTATGCGTTCTTTTGTCCGTGATCAAATTATTAGGAATTAAAGAAAATGAGTGTATCGAAGGATAAAGCAGAAAAAATTATAGATCAAATATTGAAGGATTTGGATAAGATAAGACTTATTAGTGAAAGCTCTTCTTCAAGAGTGAGCTCTATGATTGATCGTGAATGGGTGTTTGAGCTGAAAAAAAAGCAGTTTAAGTTGGAAAAAACAAGTTCGATTTTGGTTTCATTGGCGCCAGGATTTGCTTTGAAATTGTTGGGTGAAAATAAAAATTCATTTTTACAAAACACTTTAGAAGAAAATGATTATGTAGTGGTTTATCCATTCCGTAATGAAGGAAAAGGTTTTGTGATTGGTGATATTAATAGAGACAGCCAATTTGAGAGGAAACTTTCAATGCTAATGAATCACCTAATGTATTTAGATGATAAGAAAACTGATAAGCTTCTAGGCGATGATTTTTTTGATTAATCTCTTACTTAAGCAAAATATTCATTAAAGCTTCAGCACACAAATATTGCTATAATTGTCTAATCTTCAGCATTTGAAATAAAAAAGCCCAGTGGGTTGACTGGGCTAATTAATGATTTCTTCTTGCGAAGTCCTCAAATTGAATTTTTTTGGAAGTAACCACAGATCTTTGTGGTTTTAAATGTCGCCGATTCTTCACTTGTAAAGAATGGGGTGGCTGATGGGGCTCGAACCCACGACACCTAGAATCACAATCTAGTGCTCTACCGACTGAACTACAGCCACCATAAATAGTAGGGTCATTTATAAGGGCTAACCGTGTCTTAGTCAACGAAAACTTTGGTCCTATGAAATTCTAACCATAGATTTTCCGTGTTAATTTTTGACTCTTTGTCTTTTGTACTATTAAATAAAATGTATGACATTATGCTTAGTTAGGAAGGTAAAAATGAAAAATTTTAAAGCAATTTCATTAACGGCTGCCCTTGTTATGATGACAGGCTTAAGCCAGCAAGCGCACGCTTACGGGACAGGGATCTCAACATTCCCTCTTGAGGCCGAATCTAAATTTGTATCGGCTGAATTCACAGGGATCACTTCAACAGGTGGCGGTATTGGGATGCAAACGCGCTACACACAAAAACTTAACGAAAAAGGGACAATCGACGCAGGTCTTGGTATCTCTGGTGGGGAGCATTCAGCTCGTCTGTTTGCTGGGTATGATTACGAACTTTTCCCAGATTATGAAAGCCAGCCACGCACTTCTATTAAAGCGTTCGTAGAAAATTCTAAAGAATTCAATTCTAGAAGAAACATCTTAGGCCTTGCTCCAAGTGTTTCAAAAGGATTTAGCTTCTGGGGTAAAGAAGCATTCCCATACCTTTCACTTCCATACGGAATTAGCCTTGATGGAAGCAGCAATTCTTATAAAACAACAATGAGTGCGAACATTGGTATCGCTGGTGTAATCCCAGCTGACGTTGGTGTTGATAAAAAACTTACTGCAAACGCAGAAGCAATCGTTGGATTAAAAGATAGCTTCTCTGGAGTTTTCTTCGGTGTCGCTTATCCAATCGAATAATTTTAAAATAGTTTTTTCTGATTTTGACGGGACTCTTACCTACAAAGAAGGTTTGAGTCCTGTTTTTTTTGATATCCTTAATCTTCTTGAATCAAAAAACACTCCGCTTGTTATCGTCACCGGAAGATCTATTTCATGGGGACATTTTCTTCTCACTCACTTTCCTTTTTTAAAAGATGTCATCGTTGAAGGTGGCGGAACAATTGTTTCCCGTAATGGAAAATTTATTACTGAAGAATGCTTAGTAAGTGAAGAAGATGTAAAAAGACTCGCTGATTTTACTTCTGAATTTGCACAAAAATTTCCCAACATAAAATTATCTGTTGATAGCTTCGGTCGAAAAACAGATCGCGCTATAGAGCTTCACGATCTTCAAGATGGAATTCTCTTTCGCCATATCGAAGAGTTTCTTGGAACTCATAACATAAATTTTTCAACTTCAAATGTTCATTTGAATTTCTGGTGTGGAAAAGTCTCAAAGTACCTGGCCGTTGAACACTTTCTGAAAAAACATGGAACCAATGAAAAAGAGTGTGTCTTCTTTGGCGATTCGCTTAATGATCAGGCCATGTTTAA
The DNA here is from genome assembly GCA_037444575.1 of Bacteriovoracales bacterium. Lineage (GTDB taxonomy): Bacteria > Bdellovibrionota > Bacteriovoracia > Bacteriovoracales > Bacteriovoracaceae > Bacteriovorax. Next base: position 210,479 of record JBBIME010000004.1, on the reverse strand, counting down.
ATCATTTCCCAAATCAGTCGGGGTAGCAAACATCTCAACTGTTTTAGACCAACTGATTCATAAACCGACAACAATACTTACAGGCGACGAAAATATCGGGCCTTACGGTGTTCTTAACTATCTGAAGCAACATTTATAAAAAGTATTTGCTCTGTACTAAGGTACAGGGTTTATAATGAATCATGGAAAATGTAACAATTGGCAAATTAGCAGAACTCGCTGGCGTAAACTTAGAGACGATTCGCTTCTATCAGCGCGAAGGTATTCTCAAAGAACCTGCTAAAAAAAGTAATGGCTATCGGTATTACAACGAAGATCATCTTGCTAGAATTACTTTCATAAAAAAGGTTAAGGAATTAGGTTTTAGCTTAAAAGAAATAAAAGAACTACTTGAGATAAACACCAAACCTCGCGCAACTTGCGATCTAGTAAAAGAAAAAGTTGCAAAAAAAATATTAGAGATTGATGAAAAAATAAATGATTTAAAACAAATTAAGCAGTCGCTCACGACGCTTTCATGCGCATGCGATGAAAGTTCTGATGAAATGAAAAAAATTAAAGTCATGGACTGTTTTGAGAAAAAATGTTGTTAGGTTTTTATGAATAAAAGGATCCTTTTTTTATGTACGGGCAATTCCTGTCGCTCTCAAATGGCGGAGGGGTTTGCGCGGCACTTTTTTGGGGATAAGTGCGAAATATATTCTGCCGGAATTGAAAAACATGGCATGAATGAACGGGCGATGAAAGTGATGAAGGAGAGTGGAGTTGATATCAGCTCACAATACTCCAAGACACTTCTTGATTTAGGCCCTATCGAATTCGATATCGTCATTACTGTTTGTGGACACGCCCATGAGAATTGTCCTGTCTTTTTAGGGAAAGCAATAGTCAGACATGTTGGCTTTGATGACCCGCCGAAACTGGCCGTTGGTCTTACTGATGAAGAAAAAATCCTCTCGCACTACCGACGAGTGCGAGAGGAAATCAAAACGTTTATTCAAAATGATTTAGAAAAAATTATCTCTTAAATTCTTTTACTTTTTTGTAGTAGTACTCATCAAGGTCCCCTGTGAATACTCTGTGAAGAAGATTGTGACCATTCTGCAGCCATTCTTTGTGAGCAGCTTCAACATCCATTCCTTCATATTTTACGCGATAAAGAGCAACGAGAAGACCTGTTCTATCAGCTCCGTGTTCACAGTGAATATAGATTGGTTGATTTCCCTGATCATTCATGATGTCGAGAGTTTCATCAATCGCTGCATTTTCTTCGCGAGTAACATCGCCTAGTGAATTAAGTGGAGTATTAACAAAATTCATTCCAAGAACTAAAGCTGTTTGCTTTTCTTTTTCAATGACCTCTGGTCTCTCTCCTGGTTCGATATTTCCCATAACGCTTCCAAGCTTCGAATGAAGATCTCCACCTTGAAGATTGATAATTGTTTTCACACCAAGACTGGCCAGGTACTGGTAACCTTGGGCCGTCTCAAGACGAGCTCCTCTATAAATTCCATCATTAACCTTATGAAAATTGATTATTGGAAACTGAGGTGCCGATGCGGTCGTGCTAACTCTAAAATCAAGAGCTGTGCTATCTTGAGCATATGTTACTGATGTTAAGGTCGATAGGGTAATAGCTGCTAAAAGAAATAGATTCTTCATAGGGGTCTCCTAAAGTTTTTGATCGGAACTAGTATATGTGAAAATGGAATTCTTTTGGGAGAGTCTGTAGAAATTACAGAGGGGGGCCCTTTTATTTAAGCTTGTTCTTTGTAGTATTTTTGAACTGTTTGATTGATTTTTTCTTCGAGTGCTTCAATTGAGAGAGAAGTCTTCTCTTTTATCCAGTCCTTTAAATCATTAGGAATTTTAGTGATAAAAATCTTCTCTTCTTTTTTATAAGGAATCTTTAGCGCAATAGCGTGAAGAGCATGGCGCGGAATTTCCATCAAGTCGTGATCGGCATCACTAGCGACCTGGTCTTTGAAGCGTTGGAATAATTCATAAGAACCTAAGTAAAGCTTGTCGCCGATTAAAGGAATTCCATGAGCAAGAGCATGCACTCGGATTTGGTGTTGGCGTCCTGTTTGAGGACAGGCAATTCCAATGACGTAGTCGCCAACTTTTTCCAAAATATAAAAGAAGGTTCTGGCGTGTTTTCCTTCGAGAGAATCTTCAGGATAAGATTCAACATACACTCGTTTTAATCCTTCATCAGGTGAGCCCATTCTTTCATTGGCAATGAATTCAGCTTTGCCATGATAATGAGAATTAACTTTTGAAATAAAGAGATAGCATTTTTTGATGTCATCATTTTCAAAATGCACCATCATCTCATTGGCCATCTTGGGAGTTTTTCCAAGCATTAATATGCCTGAGGTTTCTCGATCAATGCGATGAAGAGAATGGATGGTTTTCTCATACTTCATTTCAAAGTGCACCGTCGCGCAATTAAAAACGTGTCTTCCCGCGGGGTGAGTAGACATGAATGCTGGCTTAGAAATAACGATTAATTCATCATCCTCAAAAACTACATCTGGGGCAGTTTGCAATTCAAGTTTTTCACCTCTCCAGTACTCATCTTCGTATTTGCTTTTAAAAAAGCGAATAACGACTTCATCTTTGTGATGAAGAATAGTGGAAGGCTTGTGCGTCCCTGGGCGACCCACAACTGTTATCTCCTTATCTTTAATTTTTCTTTTGATTGTTTCTCTAGAAAAAGAATCGAGATAAAGTCCAAGAAATTGATCAAGCCTCAAGCCGTCATGTTCTTCATCAACCAGATGGCGGACTTCGAACATGTCGGCGCGGTAAGCTTTACTTAAGATACTCATTAAATCACTTAGTATTTTTCTTTAATTAAAAATTTAAGAAGAGACATCGCGGCCCCTTCAGTATATCCAAAACGAGTTTCAAGATTTTTAAGTACTCCTTTAATTTGCTTTCTATTTTCATCTGAAAGAGGAGTCCCTTGATTCGCGCTAACATTTTTCGACATTTCAGCTTCAAAGAATACGAGATTTTTAGAAATGGTAAGAATCACTTTCTTTTGCTCAATTCTATAAGATTCTTGTAAGCGATCTACTAAATCAGGGAAGACGTCTGTGTAGACGATTGGTTTTCCCGGATTATCTAAGAAGTACGCACCAAGTTTAGAAATAAGAAGCGAGCGATAAGTTTTTGGATCTTCTTTTAAGCTTATTGCAGACTCAAATTCCTTAATGAAGAAGTCATCCGGATCAACAAATTTACCCGTCATCGCATTCTTAATTTTTTCGCCTTTAATGAGGGCGTTCACGTTTTCAATGTAGCGTTTGATGTAGTCTTCATATGAGCGATCATCAACTAGTCCCAATGAATTTCTTAACTCGCGATCAAAGATATTCAAGTTGTAGTCTTTGATTAATTCCAAATAGCGTACAGGGTTGTGGTAATCGGCCTGTGGGGCCATATTTAAGAAATCGTATTCACCTTTCTTTAAAATCAATTGGTGAAGATGCTCAAGCACTTCAACAAATGTAACATTCTTATGAAGAGATGAAAGTTTATAAATAACATGCTTTAAATCGCGAGGAGAAAGACCAAATTTTCCCTCGTAAAGACTGTCGTTGATATACTCATTTAGTATCTCTTCCTGGCCTTGCTTTAGAATTTGCTTTGATTCGATGTCGAGTCTTTCCGGAAGCTCTACGCCAGCTAGATACAATGCTTTTTCAAGTGGATTTAAGTTAGTTGCAATGTTTGCTAGTTTTTTATCGTTGTAGTTTTTCGTCTGACAAACTCTGAGACGAGACATTACCGCAAACAAGCATAGGGCATTCAGCGAATGAGGTGAAAAACACGAACGGTCTTTTATACCTTCGACTTGTTCAGTATAAATTTTTTCTTCATCGCGAACGTCTAATAAATAAGGAACAGTGACGAAATTAAATCTTCCTTTAAAAGAATTAAAGTCAGGGTGTTGTTTAAAAGCTGCCAGATGGATTTCATTTGAAGTTCCAATAAAGAAAATATCCAGTTCAGTTAAAATTCCCTGAAGGTTAATCGATCCTGTCTCCATGGTCATGAGAAGGTACTTGTAAGCATCAAGCGGACGCTTTAAAAGATCTGAATATTCAAGAACTCCGCGATTGGCCATGACGGCTTCACCTTGAAGAGAGAATAGATTAAGCGATTGCAGACTCGGAGGAAGACTTTGAAGTCGTTTATCCATTGTGATTTGTTGCATGCGAGCATCGACATGGATTTGAGGTTCAATCGTTACAGCAGAAGTTGAATAACGTTTGCTGATCGTGAAGCGCTCAACACGAATATGTTTTAAAACTTCCTGATGTTTCCCTTTATAGTTTTTCAAGAGAGCATCATAGATCATGCGATTTCTCTTAGAAAGATCCCCGCGATAGAGATAAGATTTTCTCACAGATTCAAGTAAACGATCATCACCCGCGAGGGCCTTCTCTATGAGTTCTTGGCGATACTCTTTAGGAATGAGTAGGAGAGGGTGATCTTTGAGCTCTGAAGGCATAATAGCAGATATCTCTTTATCCTCTAGGTAAGCATAGCTAACCAGATTTGTGTCTCGTACAGTGCTAGCAAGTCCAAGGGATCCTTTGATGTAATTCTCAATTGGGAAAATCCAGCTAAAACTAAAAAGTTTTCCTTCATCTGTTTCAGAATAATCTTCTAGTCCTTTGATTAATTTTTTAACCAGTGATGATTTTGAAGAACCATTAGGTCCAATGAGTAGAATAAATTTATTGTTAAATCCTTCTTCACTGAAATTAACCAGGTTTTGAGCAATCGCCTGTTGAACTTTTGTCTGCCCATAAACAGGAGGACAATCTGGATGATTCATTTGAAATAGTTTGTATGATCCATCAGCATTTACTCCATAATGCTTAAGCATGTCATGGATAAATTCGTAGGTAGGTCTACATTCATGTTTGGAATTTTTTTCAAAAATATCCATGTAGTCACTGAAAGAAAGTATTTCAGATTGAGTGTCGGTTTGTTCTGTTGCTTTGTGAATCCAGTCGAGATGATTCATACTATTTCCTTTGCATGTTTCCACATTGAGAGTTGTTAGTTATAATTGTAAACTCTTATGAAAGAATTCAAAAGATCCAATGCCGTGCTGATTCTACTGTCACTTTGTGCCGTTTTGCTTCTCGGTGTGTGGTTTTTTTATCTAAAAAACCCTCAAAATGAATCAAAGTCTGATCAATTTGTTCAGGATAAGCTTGCAATGGAACGATTGTTGGAAAACTCTTCTGAGATTCATCGCATCTGGAATGAGGGTGAAGATTCGCGCGAATGGAATTTATACAAGAGCGATTGTTTAAAATTCCAAAAAATAAATTCCAAATTTGATGATTCACTCATGCGTTGCAATCCAATGCTTTTGGAATGCAATGCTCACTTTAACAAGAAATTAAATTATCATTTTGTAAAACCAGAAACTAAAAATCAAAAGCAGTATCGTTATCTGACTAAATCTAATACTGCTCACGTTGGATTAAAAAATTCAGGATATCTTTTCACGATTGAAGATAATCAAACACACTTGCGTCTCAATCTACTTTTGAATGATTCTTGCCAGGAAGTTTATTTACCGAGTAGGGCCTATGCTTACGGTGAAGAGGTGAGTGGGGCCGAAGATTATCGCTTTGATAATTTTAATCAAAATATTTACATCGATCGACACCTGGTTACTAACCAGGAAATTAATGAGTGGATTGATTTTGGTAATCCTGAATTCACAAAAGGAATTTTAAAAAAAGAAGCAGATGAAACATTTTTACCTGCAATTAATTTAACTGAAGAGCAGATGGAAAATTATTGTTCATTTAAAGGAAAGCAGTTATTGCTCGCTCATTATTTTGATGCCGCTACTTTTTTACCAATGGATCTTGAGGATGTTCTCCCTAAGAAAAATACTCGTTCACCTTACTACTGGACTAAAAAGAAAAGTGAATTTAAAGCAGATTGCAATCTCATCTATGCCAAAGAATGCTTTGCCACAAAATCTTATCAACTCAATTCTACGAGTCCTACATGGGCAGGAGTTATGGATTCAATGGGAGGAGTACTTGAGGCCTTTAGAAATCCCATCGATCCAGAAAGCAATCTGAAAGCATCTTCTTTTTATTTTAATTTTAAATCTCCATGGCATAAATTGGGATTTCGAGCAGGATGGGATGGTGAGGGATTTGAACTCCGCCATTTTAATTTCAAAGGAATTAATCCAGAAAATGTTACAGTTGATAAATTTCAAGTAGGTTTTCGTTGCATGAGAGAGTCCAAATGAAATTGATCATAACATTGTTCATGATATTGGGACTTTCATCATGTCTTTTTTTGGGCAAAGAGATAGGTGCCAAAACAGAAGATGAAATGAAGATTTATAATGAGTGGCTTTACGCTTATAAACTTCAAGATTTAAAAACTAACGGGGAAATGATTACAAGACCACCTGGAATTTCACAGTTGTTGTTTCGTTTGACGATTCCAACTGAAGGGGGATTAAGTTTAAAAACTCATTGTGTTTATTATCAAGTTCCCTACAAAAAAATTCCTGGACTAATTAAAATTGAAGAATTGAAAACGGATGCAACATGTCCTGACGTTGGCAGTGGAGAGTCTTGGCTTGAAATAAAAAACGTTAAAGATCTAACCGTATCTCTTTCAAATTTTAAAATCACATTTGATTTTAAAATTCAGGATCAAAAAAAATCATGGAAATTTCTTCTTCCTAATATCGAGGATGGTCTTGTTCATGAAAAATATCAGCCGGTAAAAGAGAAAAAACTTTATCCTGGGATGACTTTTTTGAGAATCAATGAAGATAGTTTTGAAAATCAGAATAATAAGTATCTTGGGAAATTGAGCGATCGTTTTAGCCGTGGATCGAGTATTCGTTGTTTGCAGGTTGATAAAAATTGTCAAAACATAGGTGAAGATCGATGCAATGAATGCCGCTATGGTTGGTATCAGGTCGTTGATTATCAATGTCCTCAAGGTGGATCTAAGTTCTGTGGGCAAAATCATTGCGGAGAAAAAAATGAGCCGGCCTGTCCGAGAGGAATTAAAGTGGTGGAAGGTGAAGACACAGGTATTTGTCAGAACGATTTAACTGCAGTTATGAATGCAGATCATATTTTAGTTTGTCAGTAAAAGAAAACAGAAGCGGGCGATCGCTTCTGTTTCCTTAAATATTTTTACACACAAGAAAGTTCGTCATTGGCCATTTTTAATGTACCACCATTGCCAGATAGTATTGTGTTATCAACTTCCATTACCGCAGAATTATTTCCAAAAGTGTAAAGAGTTACACCTTCAATATTTTGATCTGCAGCTCTCGTTGGAGTTAACGCCCATTCTCTATGAGGTCTAACCATGATTCTTACTTGTAGGACATTTTGGTCAACAATAATTAGTCTTAGTGCATGTCCAGTAGGGCTGCCGCAGTTTGCGATTCTGAAATCAGTTGCATTTACAGCAGTTGCAAGGAAAGTTAAACTAACTAATAAAGCGAGCATACAAGTTTTCATAGAAGCCTCCATCTGTGGTTAAGATCGCAACGATTTACATACAAGAAAGTTCGTCATTGGCCATTTTTAATGTACCACCATTGCCAGATAGTATTGTGTTATCAACTTCCATTACTGCGGTAGTATTTGCAAAAGAGTAAACAGTTACTCCCTCAATATTTTGATCAGCTGCTTTTGTTGGCATAAGTGCTCTTTCTCTATGAGAATTAATTCTAATTCTCACTTGTTGAATTTCTTGGTCTACCAAAATTAATCTTAATGCATGTCCAGTAGTAGCACTGCTGCAGTTTACGAATTTGAAATCAGCTGCATTTACACCAATAGAAAAAGTTAAACTTACGAAAAAAGCGAGCATACAAGTTTTCATAGAGCCTCCATTTGTGGTTAAGATCACAACGGCAATATAGCCAGATAAGGAATTTTGTACAATGCTTCATTTGTTAGTTTTTAGACCCAAATCTTACATTTTGTTATGATTTTAAGTTGTTGTTTTTTAATGAATTAGCCTCACTAAACGCCGAAAATTAACAAAAAGCATATACTTTTTTCACGGTAAACCGACACGGTTTGTGATGAATATTTTTACTTACGAAGACTACAAACTCTACTTGCGCGACTGGATTGAGCAGCGGCCAAAGAAAGGACGTGGAGAAATCAACGCCATGGCAGTTCACCTTGGAATTAATTCCTCACTCTTGAGTGCAATATTAAATACAGAACGAAATTTAACGACTGAGCAGGCCTTTGATCTCAATATCTATCTTGGGCATGAAGAACTGGAGAGTGATTACTTTTTAACTTTAGTATCCATTGAACGAGCAGGCACATATAAACTAAAGGATTACTACCTCAAGCAAAAACAGAACATTCTAAAAATGACAGAAAAAATAAAATCTAGAATTCAATACGAGAACGCCATCACTGAAGAAGAACGAGTCGTCTACTATTCACAATCACTTTATTCCCTCGTTCGAATTCTCTCAACACTTGAACAGGGTATAACTCTTTCAGAGTTAATTGGGCTAACTAAAAAAAAGCGCCAACAGCTTCTTGATGTTATTAAGAATCTAATTGAGTTTGGATTAATTACTGAGCGAGATGGGCATTACTTTGCGACCAATAAGAATATACACATTTCAAAGGAGTCCGCTCATTATACTCACCATCGATCAAATTGGTTACTTGAGCAATTACAGCACTCCCCCAATTCTTCAAAAGAGGATTTAAATTTCACTTGTCCCTGCACTCTTACTCGCAGTGATTTTGAAAAAATAAAGAAAATCTTGCTTGATTCTATTTCTAAAACTCACAAGATTATCGATGCATCTCCTGCAGAAGGGATGGCCTGTTTAACAATCGATTTTATTTCTTATTTAGATAAAAGTAATTAGTTCACTTTTATGCAGATCGGGCGATTGAATTGCAGAAGCTCAATTTCATCAAAGTAATCAAGATTAGTTCGCTTGATGATATAATCGAGATTGTGATTTGTGATTTTGTTGAGATCACTTCTTGGATTAATTAATTTATATTTGTCTTTAAAAAGAAGTGAGACTTTTTCGCAGAAATTTCTTTTAAATTCTTGTTTTGATATGACAATTGAAAGCCTGCTATCATCAGTAGACCAGCCGGTAGCAAATTCATTGTTGTAAAATAAGTTCCATTTTTCAAATGATGAAACAATGCGATCGTCTTGAGTCGGCCATTCTTCAAAATAATGACATTCGTTTTGCGATAAACAAGAAGTCGGGGCTTCGACAGCGGCCCAGCTAAAAAAGGCTTCTTCTAAAAAATCGCGAGATAGTAAAGTTGCGACACTTCTTAATTTTTCAAATTTAGAAACGCTTCCTTGGTCGAAAAATTGGTCTTTGCTTTGAGTGCGATTCCAGTCACTGATGAACTTATCTTTTGAATAAGCTTCACAAGTTAATGTCTCGAGAGTTTGTTGATCAATTTCATAGCCAAAGCCAATTGACAACATTCTTAGCGTTTCATGAAAAAGAAGTCCCTTTTGATTAATGCTTGATAATTGATTGAATAAATTTTTGTTAATCAAAATTCCTAATGGCCTTTTGAAAATGGCAAGCTTTACGCTTTCAGAATTATCTAAAGACAAATCAGCGTCTACAAAATACCAATTGGCCCGAAGTGCAGATGTTATCATTAATTTTTTTAAGATCTCATTTTGAAATTTTGGATTTTCTTCAATTAGTTTTGCAATTTGAGAAGCATCGATTTTAGCAACAGAAGTAGAAATCTCTTCGGATTTAAGAAGAAATTTTTCTCTTGAATCATCAAGGCCTGGGCAATTTTTAAAGTCCTGGAGTATCAGTTGATTGTTAACGATGAATCCAGACCCTCCTCCTGTATCAGATCCGCCCATACGAATGCCTTTTGCAAAGCTTGGCGTTTGCATAAGCAGGATGATTGATAGAAGAGTAAAGGTTCTTTTAAACATAAAGCTATCAATAGCAAGCCTCATGCCGTCCGAACGGATTGAAATAAGAAGGAGCCCAATGTGACGAAGCATACAGGTGTCTAATAAATTGACACTTTTTCAATAACTCTGAAATCTTTTTTAATCCAGATAATCTAAGTTCATTAACAACAACACGGATATGTGATCCCACACGAAATGGGACACTAACTAAGGATAATGTGATGAAAAATATTTTTTTAATTTCATTTGTAACAATGGCCATCTCGGCCTCTGCTTTTGCAGAAACATATACAAGCACCAAGTATCATGGTGGAGCCGGCTGGAGAAGTGGTGTGAGCACATTGATACCTTTAACTAACGTTTGCGGCAGTAGAGATTTTGCAGAGCTATTAGAAGAAGCAAAAATTAGTGCCATGGAAGATTGCCGTAATGCTGGTGCGAATGATTGTCAGTTTGCTGGTGCAACAAGACAAAATGGCGACTTAGGATGTACACTGACAGCTTCAGTCATTGGAACAAAAGTAACAAGACCTATATTAAATGAAGATACGTCAACTAGAAATCAAGAAACACAGGTATCAACAAAAGAACCTTTGATTCTTAAATGTAAAATGGAAGGAAGGAAGCAATTTAAGGGGGACAACCTTGAGGAAATGTATTCCATAGATTTAAATAATCGTGAAGTTATAGACAGCCAAGAGCAAGTAGGTCATATTGCAAGTGTAACATCATTTTCTTTGCATCTGCAGTATGATTCAAATTATGGCCCTTTAGATATATATATTGATAGAATAACTTCTAAAACCCATTACAAACTTAATGATTCTAAGGATGATATTTTTGTAGGCCGATGTAGAAAAATCGATAATAAATTCTGATTATTAATTTAAATCTCGTAATTTAAAATAAGAAAAACAATAAAAAAGGGGAGAATTTCTTCTCCCCCAAAAATCCTCCTAATTCTTAAATAGCTTGAAAATCATTGCTAGTGATTTCAGAATTTTAAAAATAAGGATCAAGATTTTAATCAACCTAAGCATCCCTGCCCTCCGTATAAAGCCTTCATTGGCTTGGAAGCTTAGGCTAAATTCCACTTGCTCTTTTTTATGTATTTGCTAGACTGAACTTACCCCTTCAATCCAACGGTTTGCTAGACCGTCGAATGGGATTTTAATCAACCTAAAAAGCCCTCTTATCAGAGGGTTTTTTTATTTTAAAGAATGAATAAAGTTTTAATTAGAATAAATTCATTTTTGAAATTTCAAGTTTTTTATCGGAGAACTATTTTTAAACTTCTAGTTTTCTGACCTTATTTTTCCATTGAATTGATGAAGCTTGGAGGAAGTCTTTCCATCACTGATTTTATTTCAGAACCAAGGGTGTGGATAAGGACAAACGAATTGATGGTTGTTGGTGTAGCTGTTTTAAGGGCAGTTTTCTTTACTTTCAAGATAGAGAGAACATAGTCACTTATGATGTATTTTTCTTGAGAAAGTTTCTTGTCGAGTTTCTTATCGCTTAATCCAATGAAAGCGACTCCCTTATGAATGTCATACGAGACGATATTTTTCCCAGTGGCAAGGGCATCAAGATTAAGATCAATTACTGAGCTATTTAAAAAGGTTTGATTGTATTTTTCAAAATCAATACCTTGAGCTTCAGCAATGACAAAATCTTCGAGGGTCAAATTAACTAGATCAATTCCTAAAGAGCTTAAAGTTTCCAGGTTCTTTTCATTTTGGGCCTTAGACAAATTAGGTTTTAAGATATGGCCCGTGTGAATGATGAAAACATCGTTTGAATATTTTTTTTCTAATGAAGTTCGACCTTCCAATGTATCTGTTAAATAAACAGGAAAAGATGCAATTTGATTTTTCATTAGGCCCGAGGAAGCCGAGGCAATGGTTATTCCTCTCTCAGTTGGAGCATGTGAGCAAGAAAATAAAACAACCAATAGTATAAGATAAAGAATGGAAGCTATTTTAGTCATTAGAAGCTCTTTACGCGTGCAAGTTTTGTATAGGACTTAATAAGAGCATCGGCAAGTCTGTCATAATAATCTAATGGCGAGTTTAGACAAAGACTGATTCTAACAACCCCACGGCCGACATCATCTTGCACTCCCATTGCTCTAAGAACTTTAGAAGTAACAGGCGAGTTGTCTGAGCAAGCAGATGATGTAGTTACGAAAATATCAAGGGACTCAAGTTCAATTTGAACAGCTTGGCCATGAATTCCAGGATAAGAAATATAAGATGTGGTCGCCAATCGTGGAGAGTTCTCTCCAATGATGACAACACCAGGATGAGCTGCTTTAACTTTGCGCTCAAACTCGATGCGCTTTTCTGCTAACGCATTTATGTTCGCAAAACTTTTTTCTAAGCTTGTAAGCGCGACAGCGAGAGTTTCATTTCCTAAATAATTTTGAGTTCCACCACGGTGACCTTTCTCTTGTCCTCCACCGATAATCAATGGAAGAAGATTGGCAGGATTTTTAACGAGAAGAATTCCTGTTCCTGTCATCGCTCCTAATTTGTGTCCAGAACAAACAGCGTAATCGATATTTGATTCTTTAAAGTTAAAAGGTGTCTTTCCAATGAACTGAGTGGTGTCGCAAAGATAAGGAATTTTATTTTCCTGACAGAGAGAATTGATCTCCTTATAAGGCTGAATGATTCCTGTTTCATTGTTAGCTGCCATGATCGCAACCATAGCGATGTTGTTTGAATCTTCTTTAATCCATTTTTTTAGGGTGATGAGATCAACAACACCATCACTTCCTGCAGGAAGTGTTTTAACAGTGAAGCCGTGAGTTCCATAGTATTGAGCAGTATTTACGATGGCAGAGTGCTCAATGCCAGATATGATAATAACTTTTTTATTTTTTTCGTTAGATAAAACCGAGTGAAAAACAGTTGAGATACCTTCTGTAGCTCCAGAATTAAAAATGACTTGATCAAAGTCAGCCCCTAAAACTTTTGCACAAACAGAGCGAGCGTTTTCCATACCCATCAAAGTTCTTGATCCGAGATAATGAATGGCATTTGGGTTAGCAAAAGGGCCACTCTCAAATCTTTTGAGAAGATATTCGCGCACTTCTGGTGAGAGTGGAGCACTTCCGTTGTAGTCAGCGTAAATCATTTTTTAGGACCTTTGTAATTATTTTATCGCCAGCATTCTATCAAGCGCCTTCAATGAAGAGCGTGCAATATCCTCTGGTACAGTGATGATATTAATCGGTTTATTTTCTTTTATCGCACGGAAACTGGCAAGTAGCCATCTCGGTCTTACGCGATACATAGTTGTACAGAGACATTGATAAGGGGATAGGGAAATAATTGTTTTATCAGGAAATTCTCTCGCCAAGCGATTAACCAAGTTGATCTCTGTACCTACTGCGAATTTTGATCCAGCAGGCGCCTTGGCGATTTTATCAATGATATAAGAAGTTGATCCGTTATCATCCGCTGCTTGAGTCACTTCAAAATTACACTCAGGGTGAACGATAACTGTCATCGATGGATCTTTTTTCTTGATAGCGTGAACTTGATCAAGATTGAAGCCTTGATGAACAGAACAGTATCCATACCAAAGGATGACCTTTGCTTTATTAATTTGCTCTGCAGTTAATCCACCATTTTGCATATTGGGATTGTAGACAACCATGTCAGTTGTAGGAATTCCCATTTTAAAACAAGTGTTGCGACCTAAATGTTGATCGGGGAAAAATAATAATTTCTCTCCGCGATCAAGTGCCCAGCGAATAATTTTTTCTGCGTTGGAAGAAGTACAAATAGTTCCGTCATTTTCTCCGACAAAAGCTTTCAAGGTAGCTGCGCAATTAATATAGGTAACGGGAATAATCTTAGCTTTCGTTGAACTCGTCATGAAGGCCCAAGCGCGATCGATATCTGAACGTCTTGCCATATCGGCCATCGAGCAGCCAGCGCGAAGATCAGGCAAAATGACTTTCTGATTAGGAGAAGTCAGCATGTCTGCAGTCTCTGCCATAAAATGCACGCCACAGAAAATGACGTAAGCTTTATCTTTTAGTTTTGCAGCTTCTCTTGCTAGTTGAAGAGAGTCACCTGTGATGTCGGCAAAACTAATGACATCGTCTTGTTGATAGTGATGCCCGAGAACGACCACTTGATCTTTTAATTCTTCTTTGAGTTTTTTAAGTTCAATTAAAACTTCAGCGTCAGAGAGTTCCTCTTCGCTGATCGTTGGTTTGTGTTCGTCTGGTTCTTCGCTTTTAAATAAATCTAACATAACTTATTACTTGGTAATGATTGGATAACCTTCTTGCGCCCAGCCCATGATTCCGCCGCGCACGTTTGTTAAATTTGTATACCCTTTAGAGAGTAGAAATCCACAAGCATTCATACTTCTTGCTCCGCTTCGGCAGTGGATAACGATTCGAGCATTTTTATCTTTTAGAAAGTTTTCGTAAATGGCTTCAAATTTTGAAAGTGGTAGTAGGGTAGAGCCTGGAATACGGGCTTCATCCCATTCAGCTTGTTCACGACAATCTATAAATTGAATATTTTCTTTAGCATCAAGCATGCTCTTAAGTTCGCGTACGTCACATTCGTTGATCATATGTGTCCCTTTTTTCGTTTAATTGTATGGACTTTTCTAGCCCAAAAGTCACTTTTTGCAAAGGCATTCTATGGCGAGATGGCCAGGAATGGGCAATAGATCTTGTCAGTTATAAGCTAACTGGCCCCAATTGGGCCAATTTATGGATCAAACATCATTTTTTTAGTGTCAAATTAATACGATTATCAAAAAATTAATCAATGCCCCATGATGGGATTTTTGAAAGGATAGGAAATGAAACAGTTTACGATTTTTCTTTTTTTCTTGGTAAGTTTTAATCTCTTTGCAGCAGATAGCTGCAAAAATCTCAAGGTATGCACTGAATGGGCGACATCGAAAACAGGCATCAAATACGAACTGGGAAAATTTGAAAGACGTTCTCTAAAACTTGAAAAAGATTTCTCCTTTTCTGAAGGAGATCCTGATTTTATTTTTAATTTCATCCTGCAGTCTAACGATCTTCTTCGCTTAAAAAGAGATAACAGTGGCTATCAAGTGATTGCCATGAAAGACATTAAGGATTTTCAACTTCCTTCAGTAAAAGCGGAAGAAATTCCTGCAAGTTTAGATTTTTTTTCAACGGAATTTGCACTAGCGAATAAGGAAAAAGTAAAAAATGCGCAAATTATTGTTAAAAAGTTTTTAAGCAAAAACGGTAAGGTTCTTGAAATTGCTGATGCCCCTAAATTACAAGTTATCGATACAGGAATTCATTTGAATGCCATTAAATTGATCATAGCTGAACTTAATAAATAGGAGGAAAGCCATGTTAAAAGAATTTAAAGACTTTGCAGTGAAAGGAAACGTTGTTGACCTTGCAGTCGGAGTTATTATTGGTGCTTCTTTTGGAACGATTGTTAAGTCATTAGTGGACGATATTATCATGCCTCCGATTGGTGCTCTTCTTGGAAACGTGGATTTTGCGAACCTTTTTATTGTCGTAAAGGCTGGAAAAATTCCAGGTCCTTATATAACCCTTGAAGATGCAACAAAAGCAGGAGCTGTATTGATTAAGTATGGCTCATTCATTAACACGATTGTTAGTTTTATCATTGTTGCTTTTGCAGTATTTTTTCTAATAAAACAATTAAATCGTTTTAAGAAAGAAGCACCAGCTGTAGCTGCGGCACCATCTCCAGAAGTGAATTTGCTAACAAATGAAGTAAATTTGCTGACAGAGATTCGGGATCTTTTGAGAAGATAATTTGTTCTTTATTTAAAGATGATCTTTCCCAAGCTCTCACCTTGATCTTTGGAGAGTGAATTCTCGATTGATTTTTTGATCAGCCTGATCTCTTCTGGTGAAAAATCTTTTCCTGAGATGAAAAGATTAAAGACACCTCCAGTCGTCGAAGGAGCATAATCGATGGCCGTGATAAATTTTTTGGCCTCTTCATCAGTAATTTTTTCAAGCCCGATGATCTGAGCTCGAATGTCTTTCTCTACGGTTTCCGCTCTCACAATTCTCTTTGAGCGCTCAGATGAAGGGATAATTTCTCCATTAGGGTAATGAGATTCAACAAATGTTACACGAAATTTTGAAGGGTCTTCGGACTTTGCAAGTCCTTTGACTAATTCAATTTTATCTTTTTCAGTCCATGCTTTATCAAGAGGCATATAGATTCCATCATCACCTGAAAATTGTGGCGCACCTTTTTTGCCCTCTACCTTAGAGACGCTTGCTGAAAAAGTTTCTTTGGCGTGATTCATCTCAATGCTCACCTGATCGATTCCTTCCTTCATTCGTTTAAATCTTTCGCGCAAAGCAGTTTCTGGATTGGGATATTTTAATTGGCTTTCAGTGAGGGCCTTCATTTGATTGTAGATATTATCCACACCAACTCCTGCAAAGTCGATGGAGACAATTCCATGTTTAGCCTGATCTAAATTGATAATGGTCCTTTCTGCTGCAAACATCGGAGGAGAGACCGCGTCGACTTTTTTAAAATAATTAGTGAGACTGATAATGGTATCATCGTCGAGATTAACACCAAAAGTGTTTTTGCTTTTGCTTCGGATTTTAGCGATATATTCCTCAGGTGTTGCAAATTCAGAAGGTTTTGTTTTCCGTAAAATATTAAGCATTGCCTTTGAAGGCAGAGCTTTTCCACTTGACGTCGTCTCCATAACTTTTGAGTCAAGAAGAACTTTATTGCTTGATAAACCATCCCGCAATTTTTCAATATTACTTAGCTCATCATTTAATTTAGTAGTGTGGTCTCTAAAAAAAGAGAGTTGATTATTTTTTGTTTCGCGTGCAGCTCTGGCGGCCATATTAGCATCGATAGCATTGTCACCGGCCCCGGCCAAAAACCAATCTGTCGTTGTGTTGAGTCCGTCATTTCGTGGAGGAATTTTTTCAGCGATTTTTCTTTTTGCTAAATCTTCGGAAAACTCATTGTTGGTTTTCTTGTAGAGATCCGCTAGCATCTGTTCATATTTTTTAGCGTCATCCCCTGGCTGTAAGTTCAAACGCAACCGATAAGATTTATAGTCTTTGTATTCCCCCTCAAGTCGCCCCATGAGTTCTTTGTTGCCTCTAAGATTGGAATTAAATTTTTCAAAGAAAGAATTGTTGATGGCATCGACGGCGTGCTTATCAACAAAGACCGTATCATTTAAAGTTTTCTGCACAGAATTTTCTACGTCAAAATAAATTTTTCTTCCCTGGGCCTTTGTATCTTCCTCCATCAAGCGCATAAATTCACTATTGGCACCAGGCTTTAAGTGCAGTTCTTTTCCATAGCGATCCTTATAAGCAATGAGTTCTGGCGAAGCAGCAACAGCTGACTTCGCCACCGGCTTAAGAGTATTTTCTTTTTTGACTACTTTTCCAGTCAGCCTTTCATATTGCAGAAGACCTTCATCTGTTGTGATTGGTTTTAGTTTTCCAAGCTCAATAGCATTTAGGGTTCCTCTTTGTTTCATCAATTTAAAATCTTCAAGAGTGTAACCAAGAAGTTTAAATTGTTTAAAGAGCGCCTGATATTCTTTGAGAGTTAGCTTAGGAGCATTCTCATGAGCACTTATAATTTCGCTCGCCTTAGATTTTCCCACTTTGGCGATCAGACTTAATTCAACTAATTCTTTAGTTGCCTTGCTTCCTCCGACGATAATTTTTGCAAGTATCGCAGGTGGCATTATCCATTCAGAAATGAAACCACAAATTTTTTCAACTTTAGCTTGTGGATTCATGCAATCATAATTGGCCACCATTGGACCAACGGCATCTGTGATTTTCGTCCAGATATTATTGAAAAAAGCGCCAGGATTTTTATGGATGGCCTCATAAGTATCTGCGGCAACAGACCGCGCGGACTCATAGGCACCCTTTAGAGAATTGAAAAAACCAGGACTGGTCGCCGTTTTGTAAACTGACTTTGAAATATCCCAAATGGCCTTGCACAGCTCGGGGAGAAATTCGGTGAAAAAACTAATGAATGAGTGAGCAGCTGATTTCAAACAGCCCTTGGCGAAATCGTAAACTTCATTGGCATTCATTCCTGCATGAATGATCGTTTTGTCATTTTCTTCACAAGATCGTCTGGTTTTATCGGGAACATTTTTGCAGATTATGTCGTCGACGTTATGGCAAAGTCGCGTGAAGGTCTCATTCTCTTTTTTTGTGTGACAACCAGAAACATCCTCTACAGAAAATGAGAAGGCAAGACTTGGCAAGAGCAGATGAATGATAAGAATGAAGATTAATATTTTTTTTGTAATCATCAATCCATCGCCAATGAAGAAGGATTAATTTCTTTTATGATTTCTTCTAATTCTTTATTGCTTGGAAGTTTACCTTCACTCACAATTTTTAATTGCAAAAAATGTTCTTGATAATAAAAATTGATTTCAGCGAATCTGATCAGCAGACCGTCAATTCTTTTGTACGAGCCTGTAAGAGAAAGTTCAGGCCGTGAAGTTTTGGTTTCGAGTTTATAAGTTTCGATTTGATAATCAGCAGTACCTAAAAAAAAGGACATCCCTTTTCTTAGTCTTGCCATATCTGCGATGTCGCGGGCGAGGGTTTTTTCATTCCAAAAATGTTCCTTGTCATAGGAATCAACTTGAAGATGAATGACGATTTCCTTTTTTTGAGAATTGGTGAACCTTAGATGATCATGAGCAAGCTCTTCTTTCTTCCAATTTTTTAGTGACAGAGTTGAAAACTCCGCAGACTGTGCGAGAGATAAATAGGTGACTAAAAAAAACAGGAATAAGGCTATTCTCATTCCTATTGATCGGATTTATTTCATAAAGTTAAAATCAATTTTGAAGCAAATATCGGGGTAAATTAAACTTGTTTTTTAGTGACAGCTTATTTGCTGATATCTTCAGCAAATTCCAGGATAAGCATCTCATTGTTATCGGAATTTAGAGGGGTGAGACCTGTTTTGGGGTCAGTCTGGTTGCTAATTTGAAAATCGTTATCGTTAACGACTGCGATTTTTTTAGGAGAAATAAGTGCGATTCCTTCTACTTTCTCAAGATTTTTAAATGTGGTTTGACCTAAATCGACCAGAAGTTCTTTTTTTACGTGATTGTCAGTTCCTTGTAAGGTGACTTTGTAGACATATTTTTTGCTCTCATTGCCTTTTTTGCCGTTGGATTCGACGACTAAGAATTTGTTATTACCTAAGGCCACGCTATCGCTAATTTTATCCATGCCTTTATCGAAGTCATAGAAATATTCACCAGATGTTTTCATGCTATCAAGATCAACCTCAACTATTCGAGCAAATGTTGCATCGATTGGAAGGGGACTTTGAAGAAAGCCAAAAACTTTATTTTTATCTTTCGCAATACCTTCAAATCCACGATTGGGTTTTCTTTCACAGTACATTTTAGGAAGTTCATTAAATGGAGTCAGTCGTCTTAACATTTTTCCATTTCCATCAAAATGAACAAGAGATGGGGCGTACTCATCAGCTACCCAATATCCTCCCTCGTCGTCACTTGTTATCGCTTCCGTATCAAGTCCGTTAGGATCGGTTGAATACATAAAGCCAAAAACATCGGTGGGGTTTTCTTCTGTTCGTGAATTGGGAAGGCCAGTAAGTGGGTCTCCATTTTTCTTTTTGAATTTTAGGATGTCCACGACTTCAAAAGTATTGTTCTTTATGTCTGTTTTGATGTTTACGATTTGTGGAGAAAATTCCGGAAGAAGAAATGGGCGCTCAGAACCGACATTGTATCCACTTGGCCCACGATCAGTGATTGTTGCAAAAATATATTCGCCATCTTTAGCCTCCTTAAACATGAGTCCGGAGAAGCCTCCAAGAAATATATCTTGTCCCGACATCGTTTTGCCAATTGAAGGAAGAGGTAACTTCATTTTTAGATGCGAGGTCGCAATTAATTTGTTGGTTGAAGTTGGAGTGGTTGTACAAGAAAGCAGAGTGAATGCAAAAGCAAAAAGCAAAAAAGATTTCATAATGTGTCCGTTAAAAATATTATCTTTTAACGATAGCTCTGAAACCCATTAGTGTCACCCACGCGCTAATTTCGGAAAAGGCTGCTGGCACAGCTTGGTCCCATCAATTTTGGTAGGGGCATTTTTTCTTTGACATCTCATTTCAAATGGCCGAACATTTTAGTAGATATTAAAAAACAGGAGTGATTCATGGAAGTTATCACGATCGGCAACAACAAAGGTGGCGTTGGTAAAACAATGCAATGTTATCAGTTGGCTTGTCATCTCGCTAACAAAGGCAACAAAGTTTTGGTCATCGACCTGGACTCTCAAGCCAATCTCAGCTCAACTTTTGGGATTCAAATTCAGCGCACGCTTGTACCAGAGTGGCTAATTGGAGACGTTGGTATTGAAGACGTTATTGTTAATCCAGAAGTGCCAGGAAAATTATTTAAAAATATAAAAATCATTCCAGCAAGCCGTCACTTGGCAAACTTATCAAAGCTTCTGATTCTTTCAGAAGGTGAGATCAGAAAAGAAGCAGGAAGAAAAGAGCGCCTTCTAAGAAAAAGACTTCTAGAAGCGAATCTTGATTTTGATTATGTTGTAATCGACACTCCTCCAATGCTTGGAGATGAACTTATAATGTCATTAGTGGCATCTAACCGCGTTCTTATTCCTACACAAGCTCAGGATTATTCTATTGATGGTCTTGAAGAGTTGATGGATACATTTGAAATTATCAAAGAGACAGAAAACCCTGCTCTAGAATTTTCAATTATCCCTTCAATGGTCAATCCGCGCAGAAAAATTGAGAAAGTGAGAATGGAAGAACTGTCTCAGTCATTCCACATCACTCCAATGATTAGAAACATGGTTCAAATGCAGGAATCTATCTCAACCAAGAGACCTATTTGTGTCATGGGATCTAAATCAGCAGGACGCAGAGACTATGAAGAACTTTGGAAATCATTAAATTTATAATTATTAAGACAACAGCTTTCCTCAAGGATGTGGAGAATTAATTATGTCTAAGACATTTGCTGCTCGTGTATCGAAAAAAGAAAGAAAAACAATTGATTTGGGAGATAAAGTAGGAAGAGATGTTTTTAAAATCTCTGACGAGCGCCTTTTGCAAGGTGCGAAGCTTGATGAAATCTTCTTAAAAAATATCGTTGTTAAAGAACAGGTTCGTACAAAGTTCAACGACGATTCTATTAAAGAACTTGCTAAAAATATCGAAGTTAACGGTCTGATTCAACCTCTTGTTCTTCACCATGATAAAAATGGATCTTACAGACTCATTTGTGGTGAAAGACGTTTCAGAGCTCTTTCATTTAATAAAGCTGAAAAAGCTCCGTGTTTTGTTTTAGAAAATAAAACTGAAGAAGAATTGATGGCAATCCAATTCTCTGAAAACTCTTCTAGAGAAGAGCTTCACTGGGTTGATAAAGCTGATGGTATTTTAAACTATCAAATAGCAACAGAAGCAAGCGAAAGAAAAATTCAAGCGGCACTTGGAATTTCTAAGTCTGAAGTACACCGCTCACTTCTAATTGCTAAAATGCCTCGCAATTTAAAAGAAGCAGCTAAAAAATATGATATTGAAAAATATGTTCTTCTTGAATGGGATGCACTAGAAAAGAGTGCATTCAAATCTGATCTGGAAAAAAAGATTTTAAATGGAGAGATCACTAAGCGCGCAGCTCTTGCTCGTATCATTAACAGTGGTGGTCTTCTTAAAGCTGCAAAGAAAGATTCTCCAAAATCAACTCTTCCAAAAGGGATTACGGCCAATGCCTTCTTAAAGGTGATGAACTCTAAGACCAAAGACCTTAATCTAGACAAAAAGACTCAAGAATTACTCCGCACTCTGGTAGAAGAAACTAAAGAGATGATGGATCAATAAAACAAAATGAATAGGGCCATGCTATGTATGGCCTTATTTTCCTTTTAGTGTTTTCTGGCAAAAGCTTTGCAATAATTATCTTGTAATAGGATCAAAAGACTTATTACAAGGTATAACCAATGAAAACTGCAAACCTAACAAACAATAGCTGTCCAAACATTAGACACCTATCACTGTTTACATTTTTGACACTGACTAGTGTTGCAGCTTTTGGTCTTGAAATTAACAATAAAATTGTAACAAAGAGAGCTCCTGCAAGTGCTTTTGAAGAAGAAGTCCTGGTAGCTCCTTATGAGCAGAAAGCTAGTATTAAGTATATTTTTGCTGAAGACGATGCTGGTGTAATGAGAGGGATGAGAGATTCATTATCATCTTGGGATCAAACAGAAGAGTTTAAAAAAACGTGGCATCTTGAATCAACAAGTCTTTATGCAACTCCAACAACAAGTGAAAAATCGAAATACATTTCAAGTTCCATTCTTAAATATGCAGATAAGAGACTTGCCGGTGAAATGAAAAATGCTGAAGAGGGTTCAACTCTCTATAGTGTTGGAAAAGTTGAAAAATCTCTTCGTCCAAATGCTTCAGTTGGCGTTTCAAAAAATATAAGCATTAAATTTAAAGCACGTGTTCTTCAAGGAAAGGCAATCATGGATGTAAAAAACCCATGGGTTGAGTGCAGTGCTACTGTTAAAGCGAATGGGAAAACAAATATTCTAACTAAAAAAGATTTTAAAGAATTGGGAACTTCAACAGGTGTTGAATACAGTGTCAATGAATCTCAGTGGGTTGCCTTCGTAGATCAAGAGATCACACAAAATGTTAAGGCCCGAGTTTCTTCTACGACTCAGCCAAATGGTAATGACGCAGATAAAAGAGTGGAGATGAACGCTAGTTTCCCTTTTAATCTTTAGTTTTGTAGTACCCCCTAGAATTCTCAAAAATTTAAGAGTAATGTTTAGACCTTATTTCTATGAATCGGAGGTCTAAATAATGAGTCTTTTTGACAGTCCTTTATTCCAGGACGCAATTAAGCAATTGGAAGATGCAAGCAAAGTTATGGGTCTAGATCCAAACGTAGCTGAAAGATTAAAATACCCAAAACGCGCGCTACAAGTTTCAGTTCCTATCCGTCTTGATGACGGAACAGTAAAAACTTTTACTGGATATAGAGTTCAGCACAATTTATCTCTTGGCCCAGGAAAGGGTGGGATCCGTTACCATCCAGGTGTAGATCTTTCTGAGACGGCTGGACTTGCAATGCTTATGACTTTTAAATGTGCTCTTGTTGGTCTTCCATACGGTGGAGCAAAGGGTGGGATCTGTGTTGATCCAACTCAATTATCTCGTCAAGAACTTCAAGCGCTAACGAGAAGATACGCTACTGAAATTAACATGATCATTGGTCCACACATTGATATTCCAGCTCCAGATATTGGAACTGATGGACAAACAATGGCGTGGTTTATGGATACATATTCTCAAATCAAAGGCTACACTGAGCAAGCAATTGTTACTGGTAAGCCAATTGATCTTGGAGGATCTCTAGGCCGAGCTGAATCAACAGGGAAAGGAGTTGCATTCTGTGTAAACTTCGCTGCTGAAAAAATCGGAATGTCTATTAACCAAAACACAACTGTTGCTATTCACGGATTTGGTAAAGTTGCTATCCCTGCTGCATATGACTTAAAAGCTCAAGGAGCAAAAATCGTAGCAGTATCAGATATCTCTGGTGGGGTTTACGATCCAAACGGTCTCGACATTGAAAAATGTGAGCAATGGGTAAAAGAAAATAGAGTTCTAAAAGGAATGCCAGGAACAAAACACATCACTAATGATGAGCTTTTTGCTCTTAACGTAGATGTTCTTATTCCAGCAGCAATCGACGGTGTTATCACAAAAGATAATGCTCACGTTGTAAAAGCAAAAATTATTGCTGAAGGAGCAAACGGTCCTTTAACAAAAGAAGCTATCGATATCGTAACAGCTAAAGGTGCTTTCTTAATTCCAGACATTCTATGTAATGCTGGTGGGGTAATCGTATCTTACTTTGAATGGGTACAAGGTCTACAGTCATTCTTCTGGGATTTAGATGAAGTAAACTCAAAACTTCACTCAATCATGAAACAAGCTTTTGAAAATGTTTACGCTACTTCAAAAGAGTTCAACGTTAACATGAAGAGTGCTGCTTTAATCGCAGCAATTCGCCGTCTCGAAAAAGCAATGAAGTTAAGAGGGCTATGGCCATCTTAGTTTTCTTTCTCTATTTACGTTAAGAGGGCCACCTTCGGGTGGCCTTTTTATTTTCAGAAAAAGTTTTACAAGCATCAACCTCTAGAATATAAATCCGTGGCTAAACAAATTTCACCTGAGTTTTTGGGAGGAACTTATGAAAAAAATTGCTATGGCCCTTTTGTTTTCACTGATTGCTTTCTCTGCCTTCTCTTCTGATGTTATCCGCGCAAGCAAAGATGAAAATCTAAAAATCATGGATTCGATCGTTGGAGTGAAGCTAACATATTCGAATACATCCAAATTAGAAGCAAAAGTTGTTGAACTCTTAGCGGGAGACGGAATGAATCCAACTCGCATGGTTCTCATTCTTGGCACTGGAAACCCTATGGTAGAGAATAGAATTTTTGAATTGGGTAAAATGATGGTGGAAGCAACCCGTATTACTTTTTTAGAGAAAGACCTGGTAGTCATTAATTACACCCAGGATGATTTTGACCAAAACGGTAATACTATTTTGGCTAAGCGTTCAATGAAAATTGAAGTTTTAAGAAATGATAAGGGTGAGTTGTCTGGCAAAATTAAAATTTTAAAATAAATCCTTATGACGGTGGGAAAAATTATGGTTATAATTTTTCTCATATGTCACTTTTAACTACACTCCTTTTTGCCAATCAAATCAACGCTGCTATTTTAAAGCACGATGTTTCCTCTCCTCGCTATAAAGAATTCGAATACAGTGAAGTATGCGAGACGATGGGATCAAAGAGCGCTATTTTAATTACTCCCAAATCATTGAGCGAGTTAGAGTGTCTCAATAAGACTTACTCACTTTCAGATTTTTGTTTGAAGAAATTTCCTCTAGAGAAAAGTTTTACTCGAGGATATGTCGATCAAGAAAAAAAGAAAGTCATCTGTGAGATGAGTGAAAGTGTTATGTTGAGTGTTACTTGTGATGAGCGTGATCTGAAATACTGCTTTAATCCTAAACATGGCTGTGAAGAACTTAAAAAAATATATGCCTACCGTTTAGAGATTGCTCATTATTCGATGTTGGAAAAAAATCTAAATTGTTATTTTTCAAAACCAATAGGAGAGAGTCTAAATGAAAATTAAAATGTTTTTTGCTTCATTGTTTTTGGCCTTAAGCTTATCAGTTCACGCTCAAGGTGGATTCATGGCCGTTGCCAATGTTTCTAAAATTCATGGAACAGCTTTTGTGAACAAAGAAAAGATCAAAGAAGGGCAAGAGATTGCTGAGAATATGATGATCTCATTTCACAATGCTAAAGATTTTATCGATGTTAAATTTCAAAATGGTCACGTCGTTCGTTTTGTTGGAGCAAGTGTAAAAGTAAAAGTACTTAATCCTAAAAATTATTTGTTCGAATTGATGAAGGGAAAAATTTATTCTGTGATTAAGCCATTAACTAAAGATGAAACATTTGGTGTAAAAACTAAGCGCGCGACATTTGCAGTGAGTGGGACTCGCTTTTTCATTGAAGAAAGCAAAAATAGTTCTTATCTTTACGTTTCTGAAGGAGCTGTTACTGTTAAGACGGATAAAGGACAGCTGGAAGTTAAAAAAGATGAAGATGTGTTACTTGCTCCAAAAAGAGATTTGAAGTCTTCCCTTGCTGCTAAATCTATGGGCGAGACAGCAAACGCAGTCTTTAAAGATATGGGAATCTAAAAGGTGCCATCACCCCAATGGTTTCGCAGTTGCTAAAAAAAATTTGATTTTAACCTCATCAAAAATTGTCCTTATTCTTCAAAGAATTGTTAAGTTTAATCTAGTTAGAAATATTCCTCCTCCCGAAGTTTGCAAAACTTTAGGGAGGAGGTTTCTATGAACATGCGAACGAAAAGTCTTTATCCATACGGTGGCCAATACTGTCCAGTTGATATTTTTGGTTATGCTTCCAATGGAATTCCAGGAATTGAAATTGTAGGCGTGGGAAAGTATGCCAGATCCATGAAGGAGAAATTTATTTATCTTTCACGCGAAAAGAAATTGAAGTTTCCTCTGAAGCGCTTTGTTCTTTGTGTGGAAGGAGAGTTAGAAGGGAAGAAATTCAAAGAAGAAGAATATCGTTACCTTGAATTACCGCTCTTGATGATGCTTTGGAGTCTCACTGGACATCTTCCACTTCAACAATTAGAAGACTGCTTTGCCTCTGGAAAAATTTCGATAGAAGGCGATGTGACCGCACTGCCTTTAACTGAAAATGAACAGATGCAGCTTTCAGAAATTTTTAAACTGAGTGATGATCAATCCCTGAAAGTAATCGCACCTAATACGACAAAAGTGTACGAAGATTATTACCATCTTCCAATTGAGGGTCTGATGGAATCACTTGGATGCTTCATTGACAAAAGGCAGTAGTGTATGTACGATGTATTTACTTTTGAGTGGGATGATCGCAAGGCTGGTCAAAACATTGAGAAACACAATGTCAGTTTCGAAGAAGCTGTCAGTGTTTTTTACGATATTCTAGCAAAAGTGATGGACGACCCTGATCATTCCCATAACGAGGATCGCTACATCATTTTAGGCTTTAGTCAAAAGCATCGGTTACTATTGGTAAGTCATTCTTATAAGGAGAAATTTGAAATCATTAGAATCATCAGTGCTAGAGAAGCAACAAAAAAAGAAAAAAGAGATTTTGAAAACATATAAGGTGTCGAATTATGCGAAAAGAATATGACTTAAAAAAAGCCAAACTCAGATCAAATCCTTATACAACCAAGTTAAAAAGAGTAATAACGATCAGACTTGATGCTGATATCATCGAGTATTTTAAAGATTTAAGCCAACAACTGGATATTCCTTATCAAACATTGCTTAATGATTTTCTTAGGCACTGCAAAGATAAAAAATTAATACCCAAGACAACTTGGAGAAAAGCTTCTTAATTCGGCATAGCATGATCACGCTTTTCACATAACTCAAGCCTGCATATTACGCTGAATAATTGTCCATAATTTTTATCATTAACAATTTCTATTAAAGGCTTTTGGATCGGTAAATTTAATTCAAAATTTCCAGTAAAAAAAATAAACGGCATTGATAGATCATTATTTCTTACATAATTTAAAACAATATCCCCATTACCATCGGGCATTTCGAAGTCGCAAATGACAAGATCAATTATATTATTTGCCAATATGGACAAAGCCTCTGTGGTATCAGAGGCCAATATAATTTTAACTCTAAACGAATCTCTCAGTTCGCTAGAAATGATTTCTTGGGCCATTAAACTATCATCAACAATCAAAACATTCTTCATACTTGATCCTTTAATAGGTGCAGCACAAGCGACCATTTAATAACTAAAGATGACTATAGTATACAATGTATTAATAAATAGGTCTAGTGTGTTTTTTGTATACTTTAGTCCGTGGATCTTAAGTCGTCAGAAAGCTCATAATGTTTTTATGAGCAAGATAAATCTAAATTTCGGATTGGCCCTAAAGGAATATCGTCAGAGAGTCGGTCTTAGCCAAGAAGATCTAGCTCTCGAAAGTGAACTTGATCGCACTTATATCTCAATGTTGGAAAGAAATATTAAAGCTCCAACTCTCACAACCCTCACAAGACTTGCTGAAGCCCTTTCAATTACACCAACGGTGCTTCTTTCTATGGCTGAAAATGGAAAAAAGTTGGAAGTTTTGAGTCATCAAGAAAAGAAAGAAAAACTACGCTTCCCATTTATGGGAACAGCTGTGTCATGTGGCCTTCCTGTAACTGAAGATTATAAAATCGAAAAAGAAATATCACTTGATGATTTTCTTATTCATCACCCCAAGAAAACTTTTTTTGTAAAAGCTACAGGGGAATCAATGGCTCCCACAATCATGGATGGGGATATGCTAGTTATCGAGCTTGCTTCTAAAGCAAAAAATAACGATATCGTTCTTGCTCAAATTGACAATGATTTTACAGTGAAACGTTATTTTAAAAATTCAAAAGAACTTCGCCTTATTCCAGATAATCCACTTTTTAAAGAAACTCAATTAGGCGATGGGCAACAAATTTTAATTTGCGGCATCCTCGTCGGCCTCTTGAGGTCATTTAATTAAAGCTGTTTTAATTCTTCGCTTAAATCGATAGCGATGTTAACAGTTCAACTTCACTTAGATCAAATTCATTTTTCTTTCTTAAGCAATCTCTAAGAGGAGCTAATGTAGCTTTACCTTGTCGGTAAACAGTAGCACTGGCCTGTTCACCAGCAAGTATCGCCTTGATTGCAATCTGGCCCATTTGAGAGGCCACTACACGATCTGTCGGCGTTGGATTTCCTCCACGTTGGATATGTCCCAAAATACAAACATGAGCTTGAAGATTAAATTTCTCTTTTAGTTTTTGTTGAATAGTATGACTGATACCTTCAACTTCACCTTCAGCGGCAATAATGATTGATGAAGTTTTTCCGCGCTTGATACCGCGATCAATATCACCAGCAATTTTAGCATAATCAATGTCAGCTGTTGGAAGAACGACGTTTTCAGCTCCAGTGCAAATTCCAACTTTTAAAGCAATCGCAGGAGATTTTCTTCCCATGACCTCAACAATGAAAGTTCTAGCGTGAGAGTTAGCCGTGTCTCTAATTTTATCGACGGCCTCTACCGCATTCTGGACAGCAGTATCAAATCCGATTGTGTAATCAGTTCCATCGATATCATTATCAATTGTTCCAGGAATTCCAACGACTGGTATTTGATGTTCTTCATTAAGTTTCATTGCTCCATTAAAAGAGCCATCTCCTCCAATGACAATCAAAGCATCAATTTTTTTTCTTCGAAGTAAATTAGCAGCTTCTTTTCTTCCTTCTGCTGTCATGAATTCTGGACAGCGAGAAGTTTGAAGAATTGTTCCGCCATGCTGAATAATATTTCCTACTGAAGAAACTTGAAGCTCTCTAATATTGCCTTCGAGTAAACCGGCATAACCTTTCTGAATGCCATAGACCTCAAGGCCTGCTCCAATTCCTGTACGAACAACTGCTCTGATAGCGCAATTCATACCAGGACTATCTCCACCACTACATAAAACTGCAACACGCTTTACTTCACTCATAACTCATCCTATTTAAAAATGCTCACACCTTCAAAGTTTGGAGCTTTTTCTATACCCATAATATTTAAAATTGTTGGAGCAACATCTCTTAGTCCTAATTCTCCGGAAGACTTCTCAAGAGATTCACCCTTTAGTTTAGGATCAAAAACACAAAAAGGCACAGGTGCCTCAGTGTGTGATGTATGAATATCGCCATTTTCATAGGCCATTTGATCAGAGTTTCCATGGTCAGCTGTAACGATCATTGTAACACCTTCAAGCTCACAAGCTTTCATTAAGCTAGCAACACAAGCATCAAGTGTTTCAATTGCTTTTACAGCTGCTTCAAAATTTCCAGTGTGGCCAACCATATCTGAGTTGGCAAAATTGACTACATATAAACTGATTGAATGATCAGTAAGTGCTTTCTCCAATCTTTCTAGAACCAAATAAGCACTCATTTCTGGTTTTAAATCGTAGGTCGCGATCTCGCGATTAGATGGAATGAGAACTTGCTCTTCGCCTGGAAAAGGCGTCTTTTCTCCACCATTAAAAAAATAGGTAACATGAGCGTACTTTTCAGTCTCAGCAATTTTGAATTGCTTTAATCCAAGACCTGATACGTATTCTGACAATGTTCCAGGGATTTTTTCTTTATCAAAAAGAATAGGGAGATTTACATAATCTGTCACATAAGGAGTCATACACAGAAAATATCCTGGGCGAACAGGTACATTAAATTCATTAAATTTTTTATCAGCAAGAGCAAGAGAAATTTGAATAGCGCGATCAGGTCTAAAATTAAAAAAGAAAACGGCATCATCAGATTTCATTGCTAAATTTTTATCAAAGAGGACTGGATCGATGAATTCATCATAGCGTTCCGCTTTGTATTCTTCTTTGATGTATTCAAGAGGAGATAACGATGTTGTCTTTCCAGCGCCGATAAAACAATCATAACAAGATTTAATTTTATTCCATCTTCTATCGCGATCCATTCCAATCGATCGCCCTTGCATAGAGGCAAACTTGATCTCTGGAATTTTCATCATCTCTTCAACGTATTTGTATCCGACATCGCGGGCAGTGTCTCTTCCATCCATGAAAGCGTGCAAGCAAAGCTCAATTCCTTCGGAAGATAAAATTTTAACCAATTCTTTTAAGTGATCAATGTGTGAGTGAACTCCACCATCAGAAAGAAGCCCCATCAAATGAATGCGATTAGAGTGTGCTTTTGCAAAAGCAATAAGTTTTTTTAATTCACTCATCTCTTTAAGAGTGTTGTTTGAAATAGCTTCATTGATTCGAACAAGATCTTGTCTGACAGATTTTCCAGCGCCCAGATTCATGTGGCCCACTTCAGAATTTCCTGCAACACCTTTTGGAAGACCAACGATTAACCCGCCCGCTTCAATAGTGGTCATCGGATAGTTGGCAAACAAGGAGTCTATATTAGGCTTTTTGGCGTGAAGAATAGCGTTCTTGTTATCCTTGGGATTGATACCAAATCCATCAAGGATACAAAGAAGAACTCTTTTATTTAAAGCGTGGAGCGATTTCATTTAGCTTCCTATTTTTTTTGGACCTTTTGATAATAATCAGAAAGTATAACTGCTGCAGCGACTGAGACGTTTAAACTTTCGACTTTATCTGTTCCAGGAATTTTTATTGTTTCACCGAGAGAGAGTGCATCTTTGGAGAGTCCAGTAGCTTCTTCTCCAAAAAGAATCACAACTTTATTTTCCCACTTTAAATCATATAAATTTTTTTTAGCATGTGAAGATGTTGTGAGTATTTGAAATCCATTTTTTTTAAGGAGTGCCATTGTTTTTTTGAAGTCACTAGCTTCGAAGACTTCGACAAATTCTGATCCTCCCTCAGATGTTCTGATAGCAGCTGCTGAACTAGCTGCCTTTCTCTCTGGCAGTATGAGGCCATTGGCCCCAAAGTGAGCAGCACTTCTTAAAATGGCCCCAACATTATGAGGATTTGAGACATTTTCAAGTGCAATTAAAAGAGATTTAGTGGGCAATGCGCGCAGGTATTCTTCCAGTGTCCGCGAATTAGATTTTCTAATTACCATACAGATATCTTCGTGATGAGTCGCTTTGGTCATTTGATCCAGTTCTTCGCGAGTCACAAGATGGTAAGCTTTTTTATTTTGTGCACAGTATTTTGTGATGGCAGAAAACTTTTTTAGTTTTTCCTTAGTCAAAAAAACTTGAATGATATCTTCAGGGCGCTTATTGAAGAGGGTTAAACAGGCGTTTTCCCCATAGATTTTTGTTTCACTTTCGCGATTAAACTTTTTACTCATAATGGCTCCTATGGTATCAATTTTAGTACGTATGGGTCAAAGCAAATGTACGGGCTATTTAGCCCCTCCTGATTTCGAATCAGATTTAAAGGTTGAGTTATCTCTTCTGGGAATAACTGTACTTGAAACGTATGGGCGCCTGGTTTTATGTGAGGGAGAGGCCCAAGATGTGGTCTTTGCTCAAGACACTTGGCATGATGTTGAACGAGTTGAGTACAGCTCGATCTCTAATGCTGCAGAAGCGCTCCGCAAAAGAGGTGGGCGCTGGAGTCATTTTTCAATAAACAATCATCGTCGTGCTGAACTTATTTTAGAGAAAGTCCCTTCAGTTAAAATAAAACGCTATAATTTTCTAGATCCGATCCCTGATTCGACAATTGGTGTTTTTTCTCTGCTCTCAGAAACGGAAATGCTTGTGTCGAATCGCACGCAATGCCCGCTTCCTTTTGGGGAAATTCATTTTAACGAAGATAAAATTAATCCACCTTCAAGGGCCTATTTAAAATTATGGGAGCTATTTACTCTCTATAAGATTAAGCCCATTGCTGGTCAGCGAGTGATTGATGTTGGCAGTTGTCCAGGTGGTTGGACTTGGGTTCTTCAGACCATTGGCTGTGAAGTCGTGAGTGTTGATAAAGCTCCTCTTGATCCTAAGATTGCAGCTCTTCCTAGAATAGAGTTTAGACAAGAAAGCGCTTTTGGACTTAGACCCCAGCACATAGGTAAATTGGATTGGTTTTTTTCAGATATCATCTGTTATCCCGATAAACTTCATGAGTTAGTTACACGATGGCGCGACTCTGGATTGGTTGATAACTTTGCCTGCACCATTAAGTTTCAAGCACCAACTGATTTTGAGACCATGTTCAAATTAAAAGCGATTCCAGGTTCACGAATTATTCACCTCTCTTGTAATAAGCATGAGGTGACTTGGGTTAATTTGAAGGACCATCAATAGCATTTTTCTAATTGTAAAAATAAATTCTGTATTTGTTTTATTCATCTCTTCTGATGTTTATTCCCCGAGATCTTAACAGGGAATTAATAAATGAAGACACTTTTACTTATTCTCACTTTGGCATTCTCCTCTCAGGCTTTCTCGAAGCATAACTACTTTCAAGAGCATTGTTCTTTTAATTCAAAAAGAGGAGAGAACGGTCTCTATAAAAGAGATTATTGGGAAGGCTTTCATGCAGTTCTCACTGGAGATCTTCCTGCTGAACTAGGAACTGAGCCCGAAGTTTACCTTCCCGGAAAAGAGGGAGAAGGGGAAGATATGATCACCGGTGCTGAGTTAATTATTTTCTCAGATGTAGTTGACTCAAACGAAGTAACAGAGCCATATGATGATGGATGCTGGAAGGGCTTTAATAAAACATTTGATCGAACTGTTAAAATTCAAAATATAAAACAAAATGCAAAAGAAGTTTTTGGAATAAAGCCTGGTGATGAACTCACCATGAAGTGTGGTTACGAGCACCTTGTATTGGGGGGTGCTTGTAATGAGCTGTAGTTTTGGGGGCCCAGAGAAATCTGGGCTTTTTATTAGAAGTTTGTTAAAACTGTTTCATGGAAAACATTCTTTCAATTATCAAGGGAAATTTTTCTCCTGAGGGATCTTGCTCGCGCCTTTTTCATGGGCGAGGGAATCTCTATCCTGGCTTAGAACATGTCGTTGTTGATTATTATCCGCCAACTCTTTTGATTACTCTTTATAAAGAGGCATCTCCCGATCTGCTCTCTGAGCTCTCCTTATTTCCAGCAGAGAATATTCTTGTTCAAAAAAGATATCTTCCTAGACCTGAGCTTTTTGCATTAAAGGGAGTTGTTCCAAGTGTTGCGATTGCAATTGAAAAAAATCTAAAGTTTAATTTAAAATTCGGAACGTCTCAAAACATTGGATTTTTTCTTGATATGGCCACGGGAAGAGATTGGCTTTTAAAACATTCCCAAAATAAAAAAGTATTGAACTTATTCTCCTATACATGCTCACTTTCGGTTGCCGCCTTAAAAGGGGGAGCGATCGGAGTAGCAAATTTTGACATGAGCAAAGCTGCCTTGAGCACAGGTGAGGAGAATCATCGTTTAAATCAGATTGATCTAAAGAAAGTTAAATTTCTTCCCTACGATATTATGAAGTCATGGAGCAAAGTCGCAAAGTTTGGGCCTTATGATATTGTGATTATTGATCCTCCAACGAATCAAGGTGATAGTTTTAAAGTAGAGCGCGACTATTATAAAATTATAAAACGCATGAAAGATTTGACGAGTGAAGATGCTATCATTTTAGCCTGCCTAAATGCTCCTCATTTAAAAACTGATTTTCTGAAAGATCTTTTTTTAGAGCATGCTCCAGAATTTAAATTTCAAGAAATTATCCCTTCGGCTTTCCATTTAATGGAGAAAAATCCTGAAGAAGGGCTAAAGATTTGTCTATTCCAAAAAAAATAGTGCTCTGTAATTTTTTCACCTTCCCACCTGGCCAAACGAATAACTGATATATTCCGATGGATAACTTTTTAAACCCCCCAACGGAGAATTCTTATGAAGAATATGATTCCTTCACTTCTAATGTTAGTTGTCTCGTCTTCCTATGCTATGGGGCCACTCGATGGTCTTGATATCAATTTCAATGAAACAGAACCACGACAATATGAATATTGCGATAAGATGATTTCAACAGATCAAACGATTCCAGCTGCATCTAAATTTGATGTTTTTAAAGCATGTAATTACGGTCTTGATGATGCCCGAAGAATGGCCGAAAGATTTGGTGGTGGAAATGGATCAATTGAAGGATTCCTTCGCGGGTATGCTTACGGCTTTAGAGAGTCATATGATATCGCTTCAGGTGATTTAACTTCTCGTGAACAAGGACAAAACTCTATTGAGTCTGTCGGACGATATATGGAAGCAGGCCTTCAGGATGGAATTACTCAAGGTAATAACGACGGTAATTTTGATGGTGCTTCAGAAGCGAGAGTTCGTTTTAATAAAGCAGTAGATACAAATACACTTCCAAGCACCGCGATCAATCCAATTGCTCGCGCATACACTCCAATGAGAAATGCTTATAACTCATTGGTGCCAGCAGGAGAAAGAGTCGTCACTTCAATTGATGATGTTATTAGCAATAGAGACGAAAGAGAACTTGGCCAACTTTCCATCAGAAACTTCCCAGTGTACTCATCATATGACTCTAAGACTTGGGGTGAAGTACAACAACGTTCTTGGTATGACCTATGGACAGATGATGGAAGATATAATTTTGAAAAAAATAGATATTATGATTCAAACCTTGCTCTTCAATTGTGGATAACAAGACCAGTTGATACTCTTCCTCGCTACCAGGCTTTAAATAATATCGTTGTTAACGATGTAAACAACGCGAGAATTAATCTTCAAACTGTGTTCCAAACTGCATTTAGAGAAGGATATAGATACTACGTTAACTTCTACTTCGCTAAAGAGTTTAAACGTTCAGCAGATATTGGAGTAATGCAAGGTTCAGCAGTTGGTACTCAACTTGGGAAAAGAATTGCATTCGGACAAGGGCTAGTAAATGCTTTCAATAGAAAATTTGAAGAAAGTGCAAAGCTGACTTATACAAAATCATACGTTAATTCATTTAAAAATGGATTCTCTATAACATTTGATGATTACGCTAAAAATCCGAAGCTAGAAATTTCAGGACTTGAAAATGGACAGGTCCTAGAACTTCTTGGCCTAGATAACGATGGGATCATTCAACCAGGCGAAGCTGTTGCCTTGAAATTTAAAGTTAAGAACGTTGGTGGTGTTGGAACAGATATCACTGCTTCATTAGCTGGTGACATTCTTGATTCTCAAGAAATTAAATCATCTGTAAAAGGACTTTCTTCAAAAATAATTAACTCTAACGGAGCAGTTGGAACAATTGATAACAGATTGGAGTCTGGATCAGATGCTCATTTAGTTCTAAAAGTTAATAATCTAACAGCTGCTTTCAATCAATACGTAACTAAAGTTGTTAAACTTGAAAATGTTCTTTCTCCGGAAGTTGATACACTTGGAGGATTAGCAAACGTATCGATCGTTGCAACTAACGTTTCAATTAAAGAAACTTCTGCATCCGTTTCAGCTAACTTAACAATTGATGGAAAAGTTGTATCTGAAATCAACGTTGGTAAATTAGTAGCTGGTCAAGAAACAAAGATCACTCTAAAAGCTAACAGCATTGACCCTCTAAGATTAATCCAAGGTGGAATCAATGCTAAGATCACTCTTAAATTAGGTGACACTGTTTTAGAAAGCTCAAATGTAACAATTCAATCATCTGATGCTAGAAGAGATCTTATTAATTACTTCTCGCAATTAATTAACGATAAAGGATTTGTTCCAGCAGCAATCTCAAAAGAAGATCGCGCAATTGAAGTATCTAAGTTGATCATTGCAACTAATAAGCAAGAGCTACAAAGCCATAGAAAAGGAAACAACCTATGGAAAAAGACTCCAGAACAAACTATCGCGGGAATGTTAAGAATTAACAAGCAACTAGGGAACAATTCAACTAATGCTGTTAACAACTACGATAGAATTGCTCATGAGTTGGCTAAAGATAAAGACATTCTTCCAACATACTTCTTTTTCTTTGCTGGAAAGAAAAAGGCTTATATGAGAATTCTGAACGATTTATCGAACACTGGAAAAATTAAGTAATCTTTCTTCGAAAGGGGAGCGAAAGCTCCCCTTTTTTTTGCCTTAATCAAACCTGATTCAGCAGTCTCAACTTTTGATCTTCTACTTCTTTCTGATTAATGATTTCAACTGCTCTTATGAATTGCTTATCTGCCTAAATTGAATGCTCTCCTTCCCAGGAGATCTTTCAATGAAGAAATTAAGAAAAAATACTCAATTAAGTTTAACAAATCCGAGAAGAGCGGGGAGGAAAGCTATTCACGATAAAGGAATTAGGCATATATCAAGACCAAGGATTCAAAAGCCTTGCTCTCTTCATCTAACAATAAAGGTTCGAGCAAATAAGGCAGATATCATCTCCAAGAGAGTTGAAAATTGTACTCCACTATATTTTTCACAACGGGATTAAGCATCATAGAACGAAATCGATTATCGATCCTTTTAACTCCATCATTGCCGAAACAAGACTGAATCAACTTTACCCAAAAGAGGCAAAGAAGATTTGGGCAGATATCAATCAAAGTGTTTATTTTAGATCATTACAGCGAGATCTCTATCAGATTCTTCACCCTGGAGAGATTCATTATAAAGGCATCCAATACCTGGGCATTTAAGCTGCTAATTCTTTAAACACTCTAAATGAAAAAACTCGCAAAAATCGTCTAATGTTTAGACAGGTGTATGTAAGATCTTCAGGCACTCTCTTAATCCCTTTGATAACCACTTATTTTCATGACCAGCACATAGACCTCAACTTTGGCACACTCGTTGCTTTATATAACAGCAAACGACTTAAATTTAACTACGCCTTTAAGGAGGACGTTATGAAAAAATTATTAGTAGCTTTAATGGTTTTAACAACACTTGCTTCATGTGGAAAAAATAATTCAGTCAGTAGTGGAGCTCCAGGATCATCTACAACAGCGTTGACAAGTGCAACTGCAAACGCCAGCAATCTTGCTTCTATGATTACAAATTATTCAAGTAACTTTGGTGTTAGCTGGGCTCAAATGCTCGCTAATCAACCTAACTTAACTTATTACTATTTTAAAGCTGCAAACGCTGCGAGCTCGTGTCAAACAAAATGGACAATCTTTTATGTTTGTTCGTCAAATACATCATCTGCGACAATTTCGAGACAAGTCGTAAACTCTTCAGTGAACATTGCTAGCAAGCAAGCTGAGTTGATGGCGATCGTAAATAAGAGCAGCAGAATTCAACAAAATGGTTCTGCGGTTTATATCTACACAACAGATGCCAAGCTTTATATCTTTGACTTGAGCCTTCCAATTCAAGCGCAGCCTACTCAAATTCAAGACAGCACTTCGACTGAATTCTTCGGCTATGGAATGTAAGATTAAAAAAATTGCACAAGAAATATTTGAGGGAACCACTGGTTCCCTCTTTATCTAAGAAAACCTGGAGTCCGTTATGAAAAAATTATTAGTCTCATTAATGATTTTAACAGCACTCGCTTCATGCGGAAAAAATAATTCAGTTTCTTCTCTTGGAACAAATGGAAATTCATCAGCACTAACAGCTGGACTTGATCAATGGGGAAGAGTCCCTCTTACTAGCTACATCACTGACGTAAACAACAACGCTTTCGGAGCAGCAAGAGCTGATTCTGAAACATACAGATATTTAAATTACATAGGGTCAACAGCGGGAAGCGGTTGCGCATTGAAAACAGCACTCGGTGGATTCTTAACATACTATACATGTTCAGGAGTCTCATCAACAAATACGAACTACGGAAGCTATGACACCGTAAACGTTATTCACTCAACAGAAAACTTAGCTTCTAAGAAAAATGAATTACTTTCTATAATTGGGCAACAAGCTCAATACTCAAACAGCCTTGATAGAAAACAATTATATATCAAGACAGCGAATGGAGATGTTTACACTATCGACTTTAGATTGCCGATGTCAGCAAATCCGGTCGTTAAAAAGACTCTTGCAACAGGCGTAATTAGAACTTTTGATTATACTTTCTCTGGATACTCAGTTTATTAGATAGAAATCATACATAAAAT
Source organism: Bacteriovoracales bacterium (assembly GCA_037444575.1). GTDB lineage: Bacteria > Bdellovibrionota > Bacteriovoracia > Bacteriovoracales > Bacteriovoracaceae > Bacteriovorax. Next base: position 172,241 of record JBBIME010000004.1, on the reverse strand, counting down.
ATCAATCTCGTGCCCCAAGGCCGTTCTGTGTCCCCCCACTAGATCGGCCTTTTTTATTTTTGCCCTCTTTTATTTTGTGGCCTTTGATCTATAATTAAGTTGTATTAATTTTAACACTCCCATCTAAAATTTAAGGACGGTATCTCATGGCCCAATTTAAAACAGATCTACGTGATATTTATTTCAACTTATTCAATGTTTTAAAAATTCAAAACCACACTGGCACTGCTGAAAATGACATGAAAGATATCATCAATGAGTGCAATAAGTTTATTGAGAAAGAAATTTACCCGACTAGAACTATCGGCGATCAAGAAGGGGTTCATTTAAAAGATGGCAAAGTGACAATCCCACCTTCTTTTCATTCGCCAATGAAAAAATATTATGAAAATGGCTGGTATGGAATTGGTTATCCTGAAGAGATTGGGGGAATGCCAACACCTCACACTGTTTCTCTTGCTTGTCAGTCAATCATGAATGGCGCCAATGTTTCGTTTGCTATGTACCCGGGACTTACTCGTGGAGCAATGGACGTTATTTTAAAAGTCGGCTCTCAAGATCAAATCGAATCAATTGTTCCAAAAATGATGACTGGTGAATGGGGCGGAACAATGTGTTTAACTGAGCCAGGTGCAGGGAGTGATGTTGGTGCAGCAATCACAACAGCAACTCCAAATGGTGACGGAACATTTAATATTAAAGGAATTAAAATTTTTATTTCTTCAGGAGATAACGATCTCTATCAAAATATTATTCACTTGGTTCTAGCGCGCACTCCTGGAGCGCCTGCGGGAACAAAAGGTCTTTCACTCTTTATCGTTCCTAAGTTTAGACAAGATGGAACAGCTAATGACGTTCGCTGTACAAAAGTAGAAGAGAAAATGGGGATTCACGGGCAAGCAACTTGTGAACTTACATTTGGAGCTAATGGATCATGCCAAGGCGTACTTATTGGAAAAGAATTGGATGGTATGACGAATATGTTCATCATGATGAATGAAGCTCGTCTTCTATGCGGAGTTCAAGGTGAATCGCAGGCAAATCTCGCTTATATGCTTACTGAACAATATGCTCATGAGAGATCGCAATTTGGGAAAGAATTAAATCAGCACCCAGATGTAAAAAGAACACTTTTAAAAATGCGTTCTATGTCTCGAGCAATGAGATCACTGATTCTTTATACTGCTGATCTTTTCGATAAACTTCACGAAGGTGATAAATCAGTTCTCGATGAGATTGCATTCCTAACTCCAATTTGCAAAGCGTACTGTTCAGACGAGGGATTCAATGTAGCTGTTGATGCTATTCAAACTCACGGTGGATATGGATTTTGCTCAGAGTATGGAATTGAGCAATTCGCTCGCGATTTAAAAATTGCCACAATTTACGAAGGAACAAACGGAATCCAGGCAGTCGATTTCACGATGAGAAAAGTTTTAAAAGACAATGCCAAAACTTTTATGGGCGTTGGAGCAAAAATTCAAAAGGCAATGAGTAAACCAGAAGCGCAAGCTTTCAAAGAAGAGCTTGGCTTTATTGGAAAAAATTTAGAGAAAGCTCAAGCTATTCTAGAGAAATTTGGAAAAGAGGCCAAAGCTGGAAATATGGATGCCATTTTATTTCATGCGACCTCATTTCTTTCTTTTAGTGGAAACTTAGTTGCTTCATGGCTATTACTTGAAGGAGCTTGCGAAGCATCTAAAGCGATGGCGAGTGCTTCTAATCAAGAAGAAAAAGACTACTATCAGAGTAAAATGATCGACTTTAAGTTTTTCGTTCAACAACAACTTGTTAAAAACGTTGGATTGTCGCAATCAATGCTCGGTTTTAGCGAAGACTTATCGCATTTGAAAGTTTAGCCAGAAATGTTACACTATTAAAGAATTGTAATAATTTAAACTGAGCTAAAAATGAATATCGAAAAATTAAACGAAGAGATTAAGCTCTTCTCGTCTAGTACGCATGGAAGTAGCGACTATGACAAAGATGAATACTTTGTCATGAGCGAAGGGCGTACGGATTTTGCACCACTTAAATACATTCAGAAGCGCTTGCCAGATTTTAAGGATATTAACTCCCTTTTAAAAATCGGCTTCGTTTATGATTCGCTGGAACTTTCAAACAATGACAATTTTCAAAATTGGTATGAAAAACAGTTTTCAAAAAAACTGCTTCGAAGAGATGCAAAAAAAATCTCTATTGTTTATGTACCAAATAATAAATTGATCCTTGATCAAATTGGTCTTGTTCACAAATCTTATGAAGTGCTGGCCCATGAACAGATTCTTTTAAATGGAAAGAATCTTCCAACTCAATTGGGGGAATGGTACGCCAAGTGTATTTTTGGATTAAAACAAGTGAAATCAACTTCCCAACGTGGATTTGATTTTGTGATGGGTGATGGGAAAAGAGTTGAAGTGCAGGTCGAGTGGAGTGATGCCTCTTCTCCTAAGGGAGTGAAGATCAAAAAGACGCTTGTCGATCTTTCTGATTATTGCATTATCATTTACGTTGCAAAAAACTTTATGATCCGAGAAGTGTGTTTTTTAGATTCAGAATATGTTTCTAGAAAATTTTCGAGTAAGGGACATACAATCTTTTTAAAAGACTCTGATGTCTCATCATACTTCTTTTCAAAATCTTCAAAGCATTTTGATAAGATTATTAATCCAATTACCTTCTTGAAGTACGCCTCACCAAACTTGGCGATGAAACTCTCGGAAAAATTGAATCAATAAATTATTAGTCTGACATTTGAGAATCAGCATGAGGAATAGTGACTTTAAAATGAGTCAGATTGTTTAAGCGCTCATATGTGAGACTTCCTTGATGGAGTACGACGAGTCCCTCTGAAATTGAAAGGCCCAGACCTGTCCCTTTGTTAAGGGTTTTAGTCGTAAAAAATGGCTTAAAAATTTGATCAGCATATTCTGATGGAATTCCTGGACCAGAGTCAATGACAGATATACAGACGTTATCTTCTTCTTTTTTCACCAGGACTGAAATTTCTTTGAAATTGCTCCCTTCTAAAGCATCAATGCTATTGTTGATTAAATTGAGGATGACTTGGGATAAAAATGATGGATGGCAAATAATCTGATCATTGCATTCATAAAATGACTTTAATGCAATACCGTTTTTCTCGATTCGATCACTCGCAATGGCCAAATTATTTTTTATCAATTCACTTGCACTCACAACAATCATTTCATCAACTCTTCCCTCTCGAGCATAGGCACTAATTCCTTTAGCAATTGAGGATAGTTTAACAATAATTTGTTCAGCTTCTTCAATGATTTCATCGCATCGATTGATGTCAAGTTGATCACGACTCAGTAGACTTCTGATTAGATGCAATCTCGCCTGGAGTGAAAAAAGCGGATTATTAATGTCATGAGCGAGTGTGCTGGCCATTTGTCCAAGGGAGTTAAATTTGGCACCCGCAATTAAGAGCTCTCGATGATTCGAAATTTCTGCTTGAAGTTGCTCCATCAATAAAGAAAATATCCATGCGATTGCAAAAACTCCGACAAAATTTATGACAACCCCAGCGACATAAATTTTATCAAAGTTTGGTACGTGCAAAATCGGCAAAAACAAATTCTTGTATTCAACTCCAACAAAAATAATAAAAGTAGTAATAAATACAAAGTACACTATTAGGCTTACTTTTTTGTTGAAGTAAAATGTGATCATTAAGATAACTGGAAGAAGCCAGGCATTGCTAAATATTCCAAGTCCCAACTTTGAAGTTGCGACTATGTAAGAAATTGAAGATAGCAAAACTATTTGAAGAATCGCAGAATATAGAAATGTTTTTTCAAAATTACTTTTTAATCTCTTAATGTATGCAAGATTTATAAATAGGTAAAATGTTCCTAGTCCAATCCCAACCTTGGGAATGTTAGAGCGATGTACGAATGTAATACTTAATATAAAAGCGATGAGTGTAAAGCATGCACAGATGAGATTAATGGCCACAAAGATCCGGGCGCGATAATAGAAGTTTAGCGATACGTTGTCTTTGAAATCTCTTGGTAAAAGAAAATCTAACCCTTCTGACAGACGCTTAGGGAAAAAGTTTGATGTGATATTTTTCTTCATGAGCGTCAATATAACATTTCCATGACAACTTATTCAAATGTTACAATTTACTTTGGGCAATTTTAAGCTGTGTTTTAAGATGTCCAATCCTCGCCTATAATAGTCTTTATGGGAAAAATAATATTTGTAATAGTAACTTTATTTATTTCACTTCAGACAACTCTGTTTGCCCAGAATTGTGATCCGCAGGTCACATCAGTGCTTTCAGGAAACGAAAAATTGGCCACAAAAATGGCCATCATCGCAGACAAAGTAAGTGATGATAACGAAGTTAAAGTAGAAGCAGCCTCAACTTACTTAAGTTCGATTACAGGAACCACTAATTTCAGTGTGGATGAAGCTAATCATTTTGTATCAAGCATAACTCCTATTTGTGAAAGTACTAAGCTAGAGGCGAAATTCCGTTCTATCGCTTGCACGCGATTGTCTGGTTTGCATGCAAAACTGGCAATGAAATTAGGAGTGAGTGGAGTGTCCAACGGAACGAAAGGCTACAATTACTTGCAAAAAGCCTTAGCCCTCGATCCAAGTAATCAGGATGCAGTTCTAGGGCATGCTGTAGCAGTTGTTGGAATTTCCCAGCAGGGATATTTCATTCGAAAAATAGCTGAAAAAACACTAAACGTTACAACTTCTGATGAAGCTAAAAAAGCAAAAGACAATCTGGAGAGATTAAAATTAACAAATAATCCAGTCTATTCACAAATTTTAGATATTCACTAAATCTAATAAAGATCGTATTTCAGCAATCGACACTCTAAACTTCCGTTGTAGAACGGATAGCGTGCACTCGTGCCAAGTGAAATTGATTTTCGAAGTAGTGGATTAGAAGTAAAAATATAGGCCCTGAATCCTTTAAAATTCTTTTTTAAATTCTCACCATAATCGTGATACAGCGATTTTAAAGTCTCTTCATCACCCATACGTTCACCGTAGGGAGGATTACAGATAATAATTCCAGGTGGTTCATCCATTGGAGTAATCTTAGTTGCGTCTCGTTTATTTAAAGTTACAATCTGTTCATCAATGAGCGCATTATTCAAATGGATGCGAGTTGTTTCCAACGCTTTTTCAGTGATATCAAATCCAAAAAATTGTCTCGTTTGCAATTCATTAAGAGCTGCTAATGAATGATTGTAAATAGCTTGCGCTTTTTCTTCAAAAAGTCTCAAGGTTTTTTTATCAGCTAAAAACCAAGGATGTTTTAAAAAATCAAAGACAGGAGTTTTTCTTTCTATATATTCTCTAATTCTTATATATGTCGGTGCTACTTTTGCTCTGATTAAAATAGCTTCAATGAGTAATGTTCCAGATCCGCACATGCTGTCTGTGAAAATATCTTTTTCTGGATCAAAGTCTGTTGTCAGAATAATGGCCGCTGCTAAATTTTCGCGAAGAGGGGCCTTTAGAGTTGATTCTCTATATCCACGATTGGAAAGTGGGATTCCACACATATCAACTAGAATACGGGCAGAGAAAAAGTTTGTTCTGGGTTTTCTTTCTATGCGAAGTAATAAGTTAATATCTGGATTTTCTTTGTTAACAGAAGGTCTCTCTCCGTATTTGTCTCTGAAATTATCAACGATGGCATCTTTTAGGATTTGAGAAAAAATCATGGAGTTATTGAAATGCTCTTTTGTTTCGCGATCAAAAAGCGTATTAATTTTAAATGTTTGTTTTAAGCTAAAAACTTTATCCCACCATTTCTCTTTGGCGTGCTCGTATAAATCTTTTTCAGATTCAATAGTGTAGACTTGGATTTCTTTGAAAACTCTTGAAGCACATCTTGAATATAATAAGACATCAATAGCTTCTTCTGGTTCACAGCGAAAGGCAATCCCGCCAATTTCAATTTCAATTCGAGTAATACCTAAGTCTCTTATTTCTTTTTCTAAAAGAGGTTCAACTCCTCTTGGGCAAGATGCAAAAAAAAGCGATTGATCAAATTCCTTCACTCCCTGCTCATTAACTTTTGCTTTTGGTGTACTTTTAATCGAAAACTTTTTTTCTTTCATTTCATTCCTTAATTTGCTTCATTAGGTAGTAGTCTTTTGCTCTGACAATCAAGTCTCGGTATGAATTCTCCATCAGTGGATTTAAGTTACGTTCTTTAAAACGTTTAATCCGCCAAAGAGATATCGACATAAGCCCTAAGATAATGGCCTGATCCAGATATTTTCTTTCATCATTTGTTAGTGGTCTGACAGCTTCATAACCTGAGAGATAAGAGTTTACAAGTGGAGAGATGATTCTCCCTTTCTCTAAACAAGTTCCAGAGAGAGAAATTCCTAAATCTAAGAGATATTCGCCAATTCCTGCTTGTTCAAAATCAAGAACGGTACTGAGATGATTATTATTAAAAAGAGTATTGTCGTAGTAGAGATCGCCGTGAATGATCCCCTTTTCAAAATTTGTTTCCAGAAAATTTTTTAATTGATCAGGAAAAAAATAGTCAAAAGCTTCGCGATAATCCTCTGGGCACAGTGAAGATTGAGAATAATTTAAAATTTCTTGGGCCCCAAACCCCACAGCTTCATGTCGGCGCAAGTTTTTCAAAACACCGTGATCGTGGTTTACGGAGTGAAGCTCCGCTAGAGCTGCCCCAACTTCTCTACATGTGTAATCAGATGGGCCTGGAGGAATCCCTTCTACAAATGGATAAAGAACCCCAAAATAAGGCCCATAAGTATAGACAAGTTCCCCTGATTTTAAGGAGAAAGGTCTTAGGGAGTAGGGATAGCCGCGTTGATGTAAATAGAGCAATATGGCCTGTTCTTCAGCAAGCTGAAGTTGATTTTTATCGTTTGATATTTTTAAGAGCACAGATTCATTATCAAGATCAACTCGGTAGTTGGAATTAGAAATTCCAAGAGATAGAGGAGTCAATTTTAAGACTCTGGATCTATCGTAGAGCTTTAAAATCTCTTCGGCTTCCTTTGAGCCTATCTGCGTATAACTTGCCATGCCTTTTATTACCTTGTGAGCAAGAGGAGAGAGTGATATATTAAGTCTGCTTTATTTTATAGCAATTTTTAAAAACCACTAGGGGGAATTATGGCCTTTACCGATTATAAAGTAAAAGATATGTCACTTGCTGACTGGGGACGCAAAGAAATCCAAATCGCAGAAAGCGAAATGCCAGGTCTTATGGCGCTTCGAGCAGAATATGGTAAATCAAAACCATTGAAAGGTGCAAAAATTGCTGGATGTCTTCACATGACTATTCAAACAGCAGTTCTTATTGAAACTCTTGTTGAGCTAGGAGCTGAAGTTCGTTGGTCTTCTTGTAACATCTTCTCAACTCAAGACAACGCCGCTGCTGCAATCGCTGCTGCTGGGATTCCTGTTTTTGCTTGGAAAGGCATGAACGAAAAAGAATTCGACTGGTGTATCGAGCAAACTCTTAAGTGGCCAGATGGATCAGGTCTTAACATGATTCTTGATGACGGTGGGGATCTCACTGTTATGGTTCACAACAAATATCCTGAACTAATTAAAAACATCAAAGGTCTTTCAGAAGAAACGACAACAGGTGTTCATAGACTTTACGACATGATGAAAAAAGGCGAATTAAAAATGCCTGCTATCAACGTAAACGATTCAACAACAAAATCAAAATTCGATAACCTTTACGGATGTCGCGAATCACTTGTCGATTCAGTAAAACGCGCAACTGACGTTATGGTTGCTGGTAAAGTTTGTGTTGTTGCTGGTTACGGTGACGTTGGTAAAGGATCAGCTGGTTCATTCCGTGGATTAGGTGGACGAGTAATCATCACTGAAATTGATCCAATCTGTGCTCTTCAAGCAGCTATGGAAGGATACCAGGTAATGACTATGGATGAAGCTGCAAAAATCGGTGACATCTTCGTTACAGCTACTGGATGTTGTGATGTTATTACAGCTAAGCATTTAGATATGATGAAAGATGGAGCAATCGTTGCCAACATCGGTCACTTCGATCTTGAAATTGAAGTTGCTTACTTAAACAAAACAGCTAAAAAAGTTAATATCAAACCTCAAGTTGACCAATATGTAATGCCAACAGGAAAAAAACTAATCGTTCTTGCTGAAGGCCGTCTTGTTAACTTAGGTTGTGGAACAGGTCACCCATCATTTGTTATGTCGAACTCATTCACTAACCAAGTAATGGCGCAAATCGAACTTTGGACAAACTACAAAAACTACGAAAACAAAGTTTATGTTCTTCCAAAACACCTTGATGAAAAAGTTGCTCGTCTTCACCTTGAAAAAATCGGAGTGAAGCTAGATAAACTTTCTGGCAAACAAGCTGAGTACCTAGGTATCAGTACTGAAGGTCCTTATAAACCAGACCACTACAGATACTAATTAACTATGAAAATCGCTATTGGCTCAGACCATGCAGCTTTTGAAATGAAGGAACTTTTAAAAAAGTTCCTTCAATCAAAAAATATCGACGTTGTTGATGTAGGGACTCACTCTACAGAGCGCAGCGATTATCCCGATTATGCAAGTGCTATCGCCAAGGCGGTGATCGATCAAAAAATTTCAGGCATTCTTCTTTGTGGATCTGGTATCGGTGTATCAATAGTGGCCAATCGCTACAAAGGAATCAGAGCAGCTCTATGTCGCTCTTCCTATGATGCGGAAATGGCCCGTAAACACAACGATGCCAACGTGCTTTGTCTTGGAGCACGCACAAATACTGAAGCAGAAGTTATATCAATTGTGACAACCTGGCTTTCAAGTGAATTTGAAGGTGGACGTCATGCTGATAGGCTAAAGAAATTTCAGGACCTGGGAGAAAAACTCTGAAACTGTTTGAAAAATTCATGTATCCCATATTGGTGATTTTTCTATTTCTTGCGATCTATATTTCGCGCACTCATCTTTTTTATTTTGAATCTGCAATGGTTGCTGAAGATGGATTCTTTCAGTGGATGATTTTCTATACACTGCTTTTTGCTTCAGTCATGTGTTTTTATCGAGCAAGTATTTTGAAGCCTTTTAGAGGAGGCATCTTTGCGACTTGTTTGATTTTGTCTGGAATTGTTTTTCTTGGTTTTGCGATGGATGAAATTTCCTGGGGACAAAGAATTATTGGTTTTCACTCCCCACTATTTTTTCAAACTCATAACACTAGAATGCAGGTGAATATTCACCATTTAGTGATCAATGGATTTCATCTCAATAATATTATTTTCACATTGGCCATTAAGATTCTTGCTTCTCTTTATTTTATTGTGATGCCTTTTTTTTATGTTCATAGCAAATATGAAAAAATCAAAAGGTTTGTAAATCGTTTCGCTATTCCGCTTCCACGCTATACTCAGACAGGAGCTTACCTTATTCTCGCCGGTCTTGTGAGCTTGATTCCTTCTGATTTAAGGTATGTCATCTTTGAATTTGGTTTTTACTGGATTCTTGTTTTGATGATGTACAATCCACTTAACGACGAAGTTTTCTCACGTAGATCACTCGTTCGTTAGAGCGTTCCCAACATTTTTTTCAAGCGCAATCGAAAGACAGCGAAAATAGCTTCTAGAATAATTCCGCCACCCATTTTTGATTGGCCATCACGTCTTTCATAAAAAATGATCGGAACTTCTTTTATTTTTAGTCCCTTCACCCAAATTTTATAATTAAGCTCTAATTGAAATGAATAGCCGTTGGAGATAATGCGATCAAAGTTTAATGATTGAAGAGCAGATCTTTTGAAACATTTGAATCCACCAGTTGTATCAAAGACAGGTATGCCTGTGATCAGTCTGGTGTAGATAGAAGCTCCATAAGAGAGTAGTAGTCTTCTAAATGGCCAATTGATAATACGAATTCCATCAATATAGCGAGAGCCTATAACAAGATCGGAGTCAAGAGCAGCTTCAAGTAAATCTGGGATTTGCTTAGGATCGTGAGAGAAGTCGCAATCCATTTCAAAAACATATTCGAAATTTTTTTCAAGCGCCCAGCGAAAACCCGTAATGTAAGCAGTACCTAATCCAAGTTTTCCAGATCGCTCGATAATAAAAAGATTCTTGAATTCATTCATTAAATTCTTTACGACAGCAGCAGTCCCATCTGGTGAGCCATCTTCAATAATAAGAAGAGAGATCGCAGGATAAAGCCCAAAAAGGGTGCGAATCATTTTTTCAATATTATCTATTTCATTATATGTAGGAATAATAATTAATGTTTTATCAAAAGGTAGTGACATCTTCATATTTCCAATTCTGTTTAATGCCAGAATTGTAGCACTCAAATAGGGGCAATGTCTTTTAAATTAATTGCTCGAATCTAATTGTAAAAGTCTTCTTCCTGACGTCTGGTAACGAAGAGAGATGATCTCAAAAATGGGACGATCTGATTTGGTAATTTGAGCTGCACGAGCTTCTGCTTTTTGAGCAAATTCTAAAATTTTACCGTTGTTGTTTGCGTTTTTGGCTGCCGGATTAAATTTGGCCATGAAATCTTCAGCGCCACCTTTCTTTTCATTTTTTCTTCCACCAATTCCTAAACCGTTTCCACCAGAAAAATCAACGACACCATTTCTCCCAGAAGAAATAGCAGCAAGTTGAGGAGCTCCAGCGCTCAGTCCTTGAACTTTTGCCATAGCTTGATCTATAGCACTTTGTGGAGGAGGATTTTTTGCCATTAATTGCGCCAGACTCGCAGGAAGTCCTTTTGACATAAAAGCATCAGCAACTAATTTTTGATTAGGGTTTAAAGGGCCACCGACTGGAATTTTTCCAGCGGCATCATTGAGTCCCTTTTTAGCAATCGCTGCTAATTGAGCGTAAGCTTGGCCATTTAAGCTTGCACCTTCAAGTCTTCCATGAGCAAGCGAGGCAATTGAATTAAATGGAGAGTTAGTTGTTCCTAAACCAATTTGCAGTGCTCCTGCCCCTTGGTTTTGCAAAAATTTATCCATACACGTATTGGTCTTATCGCAATTGCAATTTGGATCGAGCTGCATTTGGTTGTCGGTGCAAGCAACTTTTGTAAAGGCCTGGTTAGCAGCATTTCGCTTATCAATTTGAGCCTTACAGTAAGTAGGATCATTGGCATACTCAGGAGTCGCACAGTAACACTCATTTTCTGTGATAGGATTACAAGCTCCTTTTCCTGGAAGAGAGTTAGCGATAGCGCGAGTTTTATCAGCGTACTCTTTATTGGCAGTAACTTCTCCCTGATAAAAAGATCCAAGTACGGCGGCTGCTCCAAATTTCACCCATAGCGATGTATCTGATGCAAATGTTCCTGTTGCGACACTCGTGATGTAGCAGGCAGCTCCACCAAACCAACCGTAAGCTTGCATTTGAGCTTGCTCTGCTCTGCTGTCATGGCTTTTAGCTGCTTTAAAAAGAGCTTCTTTTTGGGAAGTATCACCACCGGCACTTAACCCATTGACTGTATTTTTTTGAGAGAATGTTGCAATAGCTTCAGTTGCTGCTGGAATATATTTACAGTAGTCGCTTGTTTGTTCTTTTTTTCCAGTCTCAGTTTTTGCAGCGTCTGGTTTTGGTGTTTCGGTCTGTGCAGCATCTGGTTTTGCGGCAGGCTTACCATTAAACGCTTCACCTGTTCCTTTAGAAAGCTGTAAAAAATCTCCTGTTAGTCCCATCGTTGCATAAGCTTGAGCAGCAGCTTTTATTAAACCTGAATTGGAGCCACCCACTTCTTGACCACTACAGGCTTGTTGCATGTCGCCTACACATTTTTCTTTAATGATCTTGTTCGCGCCAGCTTGGTTCTCAAAATTTTGGCTAATTTGTTTTTCTTGGTCCGTTAAATTTGTTTTAGAGGTTGTGACGCTTGAACCACCATTTCCAAAAATTTGAATGTGCGTTGGAGGAGCAGGATTAGTCTGCGGTTGTGTCTGCGAAAAGACAGAAGTTGAGTAAAAAAGAATAAGAGCTAAAAAGAATAAATATTTCATAAGTATTTCTATTTTACATCGATGCCGAAAGAAGGCCCTAAGAGGCAAAAATGAACATCCCAAAGACTTATAAAATCAATAGGATATAAAGGTTGTGCTACTTCTAATTGGCTGAATTTACTGCCTGATTTTAAAGGCACGCTCACTCTTTACGGGTACCTGAATCGTTGATACAAATTTGGGTAAGACATTTATCAATCCAAGCGGTACATTCCTCGTATGAAAGACACAATCGAAAACGAACTCTCTCACTCAATGGTCCACTATCTTTTAACGATCCATAAATTAAAAGAGAACAGAGGGTTTGCAAGAGTTACAGATATTGCAAAAGATCTAGATCTGACAAAAGGGTCAGTGTCTACGATGCTCAATAATCTAAAAAAGAAAGGACTCATTCAAGAGGAAGAGGAATGTAAATTCGTCGTTCTTACGGCCTTAGGTCATGAAGAAGTTCACCGCATACTTTCTTCTCGCACACTGCTTTACTATTTTTTAAAAGACTTCGTCGGTGTTGATGAAGAGACCGCTCAAAATGATTCATGTCAAATGGAACATTTAATGAGTCCAAAAACCAGCCAGAAATTTTTTGAATTCATGAAAGTTCTTGCCTGCACATGTGAAGAGCTAAATAAGAAAGGGCAGCTTCCAAAATCATTCCAATTCAAAACAGCACTTGATCTTTGTTCATATTCGACCTCTGATGATTTCATTCATCAGCAAAAAGGTGATAGCCATTTACAGAGCAAGTAATTTCTTTTTTTTTATTGTTCTTTGCTTGAGATGCCTTGGTGCCAACGCAGGGACCGATCTTAATTCTTACTGCTTTCAAAGTTCAGTTAATTTAAATGAAGTTAAAAAGTCTTTGGGGTTTCTTCTTTTGCCCACAGATGTTGTAAATTTAAGGGATGAAGATAACTGCATCGACATCACGGCTTCATCAGATAGAGGAAATCTATTTGAGAAATTCTTAGCAAAACGATACAATCTTAAACGCGATTTTAAAGAGAACTCTAGCTGTAGGCTTGATTTAAAAACGACGATTAAAAAGCAGCAAGAAGCAAACACTATAAAGATCGGCGAAAGGAATGTCCTAAGTAAAACTGAAAGTAGTGGATCAAGTGTGAGCTCGATGGAGCTTCTTTTAGGGGAAGGCATTCCCGGAGAAATTGAAGCAGGAACAGAGAAGTTGAAAGTGACCTGTCGCTTGATTGGGAATGAAAATGCCAATTTGATTTTTTCTTACGTTGATAAAAATAAAGCAAGCGTAAGCACAGAAGCGAGTTTAAAAAAAGGTGAGTGGTTAAACATTGCTTCGGTCATAAAAGAGCTTGATGACAAAAATAAAACAATGGGTATTCCTCAAACGGAAATAAGCAATACCGTTGGTAAAACTGAAACAATCTATGAATTGCAATTTAAATAGGAGAGTTCCATGAACGTACTTTTAGAAAAATTTAAAACCCCTTTTGAAACTGTGCCGTTTGATCAAATCAAGCCTCAGGATTTCATGCCTGCAATTACAGAGGCCATTAAAATGGCCAAGAAAAATATCGAGGCAATTAAAAGCAATAAAGAAGAGGAAACATTTAAAAATGTTGTTGAGGCCCTGGAAAATGCAGGACCAGAAGTAGATTTAATTTCAAATATTTTTTTCAATCTTCATAGTGCTGAAACTAACGATGCCATCCAAGCAATCGCCAAAGAAATGTCTCCTGTTCTTACTGAATATGGAAATGACATTAGTATGGATCAAGTACTTTTTTCTAAGATCAAAAAAGTTTGGGATAACAGAGAAAAGTTTATTCTAAATGCTGAACAGATGATGCTTCTTGAAAAAAATTACAAAAGTTTTGTAAGAAATGGAGCTTTATTATCTGAAAAAGATAAAGAAACATACCGTGCAATTTCAAAAGAGCTCTCTACTCTTGGATTACAGTTTGGCGACAACGTTTTAAAAGAAACAAATGACTTTCTAATGTTAATTGAAAAGTCTGAAGACTTAAAAGGACTACCTGAAGACGTTATTGAAGCCGCTGCTCTTACGGCAAAAGAAAAAGGTCACGAAGGAAAATGGGCATTCACTCTTCAATACCCAAGCGTTATTCCGTTTTTAACTTACGCTAGCAATCGCGAGCTTAGAAAAAAATTGTATATGGCAAACGCTACTAAAGCATTCCATCACGATGCTCTTGATAATAGTGAAATTGTGAAGTCCATTGCTAAACTTCGTCACCAGAAAGCAAACCTTTTAGGATACGCAAGTCACGCTGATTTTGTTTTAGAAGAGCGCATGGCCTCAAATCCTAAAACAGTTATGACGTTTATCGACAATATTGTAAATCACGCAACACCAGCAGCGATGAAGGAAACTGAAGAGCTAAAAGAATATGCAAAAAAACTTGATGGCATTTCAACGCTAGAAAAATGGGATACTGGTTATTACGCTGAAAAATTAAAAAATGAAAAGTTCCAAGTAAACGATGAACTTCTCCGTCCTTATTTTAAATTAGAAAAAGTCATTGATGGTGTTTTTCAAGTTGCTAAAAAACTTTACGGTCTTTCTTTTAAAATTAGATCTGACATCCCTGTTTATCACCCAGATGTGAAGACATATGAAGTTCTTGATGAACAAAATAAACACGTAGCTGTTTTTTATGCCGACTTTCATCCTAGAGCAGGAAAAAGAAATGGCGCTTGGATGACAAGTTTCAGAGGACAAAAAATCGAAAATGGAATCAATCATAGACCACATATTGCTATCGTTTGTAATTTTACAAAACCAACTCCAACTAAACCTTCTCTTTTAGGTTTTGATGAAGTGACAACACTTTTCCATGAATTTGGGCATGCTCTTCACGGAATGCTTGCCAACACTCATTATGAGTCTCTTTCTGGTACGAATGTCTTCTGGGATTTTGTTGAACTTCCTTCGCAAATTTTAGAAAATTGGGCCTACGAAAAAGAATGCTTGGATCTTTTTGCTGAACACTACCAAACAGGAGAAAAAATTCCTGCTGAACTTATTAAAAAACTCAAGGACTCTTCCTCTTTCCTTGAAGGTAGAGCGACACTTCGCCAGTTAAGTTTTGCTTCTGTGGATATGGGCTGGCACTCTGCTAATCCAGAAAGTATTAATGACATTGAAGAGTTTGAAACAAAAATCACAAGTAAAATGGATTTCCTTCCAACTGTAAAAGGAACGTGTATATCAAATGCGTTCTCACATATCTTCGCTGGAGGATACTCTGCAGGATACTATTCTTATAAATGGGCCGAAGTTTTAGATGCTGATGCGTTTGAGTTCTTTAAGGAGCAAGGTATCTTCAATCGCGAAGTGGCCAATAAGTTTAAGGACAATGTTCTCTCTCTTGGTGGAAGTCAGCATCCAATGAACTTATATGTTGCTTTCAGAGGGAAAGAGCCTAATCCGGATGCATTATTAAGAAGAGCTGGATTGTTGAAGTAAATAAACAACGCTCCTGTTGCTGCAATTGAATTTGAGCAATAGGAGCGTTCTGTAATAGCTATCTTAGAGATTTATAGTTAAAAGTTTGAGACATTGGTCGAGAATGGCAAGTATCATTTGTTGAAGAGTAAGCGATAGAAATATTTAATTTGGAAGGATTGATTTCTGCATATTGAGTGCCTTTTTCAGAAATTCCGATAATTTTAACGATAGCTAGTTCACCATATCCACATCCAGTTTCCCAAATGTTGATGAGAGTTGCTTCAGCAATAAATTGATGCTTGTTTTCTGAAAGAGTGATCAGAGATTTAACTTCTAAGTTTGAAGGTAAACCATCAATATATCCACTGAGTTCAAGATGAGAATTGTCATTAGTAAGTTGAGCCGAATCAAGGCAAACAGTTGATTGAAGGGAGTTCGGAACTACACTTGTGGCCTTAAAACAGGTTGCGAATTGACGATCTTCAGGTCCTGCTACTGCAATCAGAGGCAATGCTACAAGCGCAACTAATACGAATAATGATTTCATAGAATCTCCTTTTGGTTAAAAATCCTTGTGCTCCTTATAGCCTAAAAAGCATTTAAACATCTTTAGATTTTGGTTAAGATATGGTTTAGTTCGTGTTAAGGATGCTCAATGAAATATGTCATTTTTTTTATATTGGTGAGTATGGGGAATGTATTAGCAGGAACACCTAAGGTTGAAAATATTGCGCGTCTTTCACTTGAAAAAAATATTATTCATTTAAAGCGAGGCGAATTTTTAGCAGCAGGGGCTCATCAGTTTAAGAGTCTTTGGACGAGGGATTTTTGTTTTTCCACGCCGGCGCTTCTTTCTTTAAAAAAATATTCTTTAGTAAAAAATCATTTAAATTATCTCATCTCAAATCGACGAGATGATGGATTAGTTCCTATTTATGCTGATTCCATAAATCCTATGCAACGAGTGGCATTGGCAAGTGTTAATAGAGTCCTTGGCATTAAGGCCAATTATGACATCAAAGAAAATATTAAGCCTTATTATAAGGCCACTGAAAAATTCCCAACGATAGATGCCAATATTTTAGTTCTCAAAGCATCCTATGAATATTACCAAGCAAGTCATGATGAAGACTGGTGGCAAAAAAATCAGAAAGCATTTAGAGAAATTTATAATTACTATGAAAATTTTTTTGACGATGGACTTATTTCTCAAGGAGCCTACTCTGATTGGCAGGACAGTTCGAAAAGAAAAGGGAAAACATTTTTTACCAATCTTCTTTATCTTGATGTTTCGAAATCTTTCCATTATTTGAGCGAAACTGAAACAGAAGCTTTGACGTTTAAAATTCATCAGGCATTTTTTGATAAAACTACTGGTCTGTATTTTTCAATCAAAGATTATCCTTATATTTCTCTCGATGGCATTTTATGGGCACTCGATAAGAAACTTATGCCAAATAGTGATGAACTCTACCTTCATTTAAGGGAGCATCCTTTATGGAATCGATATAAGGTTCCGGGCTTTGTCACAACGCCGAGCTATCCCAAGTCCTGGATCAATCCTCATGTACGCATGGGCAGTCTTTCTGAATATCATGGAAACCTTTCCTGGTCGTGGCTAATGGCCTACAGTTCAACTGTCGCCTTGAAATATGGCGACGTTGAAGAAGCAAAACGTCTGCGGGATAATCTTAGTTCGCTTATTTTAAGAGATGGCACTGTTGGTGAGATTTATTACAGTAACAATTATCAGCCTTTTAAGTCCATGCTGTATCAATCAGAGGCCCCTTTTAGCTGGGGAGCCGCTTTTGTAGTTGAAATGTTAAAACAGAGTACTCTGCTCAAGTTTTAAAAAAACAGATTCCCTCAAAAATTAAAAATATTCACCGATAAACAAAAGATGAAGCTCCAATTTTTTGCTTTATTCTTTTTTTCAATCGTAAGTGGCATCAAAGCTCAAGATGAGTTGGATAGACTTTATCTTTTATCTGAAGATGTTCGCGACGTTGTTTTAAAAACTCCAGGCGGACATCCGATGCCTGATCATGAATTTAATTTAAATACACAACAAGCAGATCAGATGAAGGCCCTGGCCTCCCTTGATGATTCAATGAGAATTCATCTTGTCGCGAGTAAGGCTGAAAAAGATTGTGATCATAAAGGCGAAACAAAAAATAGAACAGACCTGGAGAGACGAGTTGATAATCGTGCCTTCAAACTTGAAGCAGTGGTCTTCACTAGTGATAAAAAGTACGAACAAAACGCCCTTGGGCGATTCATGAGTGATGACTATATCAACTACATGGGAAAGCTATTTTTTAGTGGCAATACTAAAGCATTAGATATTTACAATATTCAATTATTGGAAGCGAAATATCTAAATGACCACCCTGGAGTTGACTTAAGTAAACTCACTCTTTCACAAAAAGAAAAACTTTTAAATGACTACGCTCAGACATATCTTGGAGCAACTCTTCCAAGTGGCTTTCTGATGAAGGAGATGACTTTCCAACAATTGATTAATAAATCCTCTGATTGGAAAAAAACTCTGGCCGAAGCAAAAGACGGATTATCAACAGATCAAAAAATCCAACTCATTTCAAAACTTGGTGGCTATTTTGGAAATCATTATAACTATGAAAGATTAAATCAAGGCAATGATGCTAGAGGAACATTTGTAGATACTCAGCAACTTTTGGATTCATTAAAAAATGGAACAGCTGGTGGAATTTGTCGCGATATAGCTCTTGCTCAAACGCAAATGCTGCAGGAACTAGGATTTACTCACAATTATGTTGTTGCTTATAAAAATCTTAGCGGTCGTCATTCCACTGTGATTACAGAAGATCCAGCAACAGGACAAATCATTAAATTTAATTACGATGAAACAACTGTGGCCAAAAAAGGATCAGGAACTGAAGCTCTTTCTCAAGATACATCCATGCCTAATCACGGCTTGGGTTTTAATATCTATGATAGCAATGGGAAACCTGTAACGATGGTTTCCTCAGAGCTAGGTCAGATGCTAAAAGACTCTGCAGGCGGAGATATTGGCAGAGATTTTAATCAAAGGAACTTCAGTATTGTTAAAGTTGGCTTTAGCGCAAAATATATTGACGGAAATCTTTTTACTGGAAAAACATCATCGGGTGAAAACCTTTATGGAGTGGCGCTGTTTAAAGAAAATTCTCCCTCCGAATATTTAACTTTGGGAGGAGGTGTTTCTCTTTCTAAAATCGAAGGCAATAGAAGTCTTCTTCATATTGATCAGCAAAATCTTTACGCTCGCGGTAGTGCAGAACTTAATTCCCCAAAATTGAACCTTGGATCTGTTCAAACAAGAGCCTTTGCAAAGGCCAACGGGGATCTATTAATTTACGACAGTAAAGAGACAAGTCTTTCATCCAACAGAAGTGTTGAAGCTAAAAATGAAATGGATGGAACAGCAGATTTATCTCTTGGTGTAAAAAATACGTTTGTCTCAAGCGATAAAAAAGACAAAATTGATAATAAAATTTATGCCACTTTCTATCCAGATTGGAATCATGTTGCTAGAGGCGATAAAACGGTTGCAGTAAGAGATAGTGTTGTTGTCCAGACAGGCGTGACACATGAAATTTCAGATGACACTAAAGCATTGATTGATACTGCCATTGTCATGAAAAATTATGGTTCGAGCTTAGTTGTAAAAGCGGCCTTAGAAGATGAAAAGAATAAAGCTCGATACACGGCCAGTGTGGCCACTCCGCTAAAAAAAGATGTGCCAACATTTTTGCCAGGAGGAGAGCATAGAGCTTCTGTCGGCGCCCAAAAAGAAACGGATCAAGGGATAATATTTTCGATTGAATATGAACACAATTTTGACAATAACTCTAATAGCGTAATGGGAAAAGGGGATGTAAAATTCTAAAGTGAAGTTTTGATTTCTTTAGCTACTTGAAAAAGATATCTCTCTTTTAAATCATGTTTAAAAAAGTACTCTTCCACAAATTTGATATGACTATTTTCAATTTTTCCCTCCCGCAGATAATCGACTAATAGTTCACAGAGCAAATTAGAATATTTATAATCCTCAGGGTCCTTTTGAAAATCATCATAGCAATAAAGTTTTTTTACCGCTCTTCTTTTCACTCTCACATTAAGAAGATCATAGACTATTCTGTAGTGAGAGTTTTCAGGATCATTTAATTTATCAGGGTCCATACTTAAAAGAGCGCGTTCGTAGGATTTATTTTTTAGCAAAGCCTTTAAATTGACTTCGTAGAAAAATACAGAAGAGTTCTGAGGTTGTTTTTTAGAGAGTGCTAAAAGAATTTCAGTTTTATTTTCATCAACCTTTATGTCCTTAGCGATCTTGTAATATTCCAGGGCCTTCTCATGGTGATTGAGTTGTTTCAATTCTCTTGCAGCTAAAATAGCGAGAGTGTATTTTTTTTGAGGAGATAGAATTTTATCACTCAAATCTTTTTTGAGTTTTAAATCGAGAAATTTTATTTCGCTATTTTGCAAACCGCTTTTTTTGATAATAGGAGTTGTCGCCCCCACATTGAGAAAGAAAAAGAAGGTGATCTGAGTGAGTAACAAGAAAAATCTCATACTCTCTTTCTGGCGTTCTTTGTGCCAGCTCCTTCTATTAGTATAAATAGATTTGGGATTAAATTCAAAAATCTCATAGGTAGAGAGTTTATTTCCCACTGGTGCCACAACACCACCAGCAGAAATACTAGGCACTAGAGGGACAAGCTCTGGAATAATCTAAGACTATTGATTTCTTTTAACTAGGTCGTCCAAAGCAACTTGGTATTCACTGATAATTCTCTCAATGATATTTTTCATTGGCTCGATTTTGTGAACGAATTCAATTGAAGGGCCTGCAACCCAAACAGTTTTATAGGTTGCTGCAAAGGCTGCTTTCTCAACGGCCTTCATCCCCTTGTAGTAGGTGAGCATCTTAACGTATTTTTTTGCAGTTTTATTTTGACTTAAAAAAGACTCGATAAAGTTTTGATCAACTCCAATTTTTTTTACATAGGGAGTTTGAATGACTGCGCATGGAGAACCGGAAATCTTACTCGACATAACAATGTCCTCAGCTCCGTAATCAACAATCGCTTTTTTATAGTCTTCTGAAACTTTTGATTCAGTCGTCGCAATAAATGGCGAGCCAACAGAAACACCTTCGGCCCCTAAAGCAAGCACTGAAAGAAGACCTGCTCCAGTTCCAACTCCGCCAGCAGAGATGACAGGAATTTTACAATGCTCTCGAAGCATTGGAACTAGGATCGAAGCTGCAATGTTTCCAGCATGTCCACCAGCACCTGAGTTCACAGCAATTACGGCATCGGCCCCAAGGGACTCAACCTTTTGAGCATATTCGAGATCGACGACATCGCAAAAGATCTTAACCCCTTTTGGTTTCAGCAGCTTAACTGTTTCCTCCGGAGATCCCAGAGACGTAATGACAAACGCAGGAGGATTTTTTTCAAGCACTCTAAGCTGATCTTTTAGGTGAACATTTGACTTATTTACGATAAGGTTCACCCCAAATTTTCCAGCACATTTTTCTTTAAGCTCTATCATTGCAGCTTCTAGCTCCTCTGGAGTTCGGTAATTGAGGGCCGGGATGCAGCCTATGATTCCGTTTTTATGAGCTTCAATTAACATTTGAGTGTTTGAAACAAGAAACATGGGAGCGAGGATGATGGGGTATTTAATGTCAAAAGTTCGGGTTAGCCATGTTGAGATCATTTGCGTCAGCTCCTCAATAAATAGTTCCATTACAGGTAAGAAATTACATTGAGAAGTAAGAATAGAAAAGAATTGAAAGTTAGACAAATTATAAATAATTCCTACAATTTTAGTAATCAAGGATGATTATACCTAAAATAGGAAACGAGATTATGAAAATGAAAAAACTAAACTCTCTTTTTGCTGGACTACTTTTATTGTCAGCATTTTCAGTAAACGCAGTCGAAGATAAGAAAGTATTTATTTCTATCGATGCAGACGCTCTTAAATTCACAGAAAAAAAATTCGGACAAAGAGTTCAGGAAGTACAAACTGTAGATGGAATCAGCGTTTTAAAAATCGATGAATCTGCTCTTCCATGGCTTTCAATGCTTATGCACAAAGATTTTAAGCGTTGTGGTGGGTTCATGCTTCACGACAATGCTGATGAAGCTCAAAGCCTTCTTAATTCTTTCGACAATCAATTTTTTGCGAAAAATAATTCATTTGTTGCTTATAAAATCGATCAAGACAACTTAGTTAAGCCAATGATCGATCAACTTAAAGAAGAAAATATTTTATCTACAATTACTCAGCTTTCAACTTTTCAAAACCGTTACTACAAAGGCGCTTATGGAAAAAAATCTGCTGCGTGGATTAAAGACACTTGGACAAATCTTGTAAAAAATCGTTCTGATGCGACAGTTGAATATTTCAACCATGCTAGCTGGGATCAGCCTTCTATTATCCTTACAATTAAAGGAAAATCAGATGAGACAATCGTTCTAGGTGGTCACCAAGATTCAATCAATGGTTTTATGGGAGGAGCTTCGGCTCGCGCTCCTGGTTCAGATGATAACGCTTCTGGGATTTCTACAATCACAGAAGTTGTTCGCACTTTAGTTGATAACTCTTACCAACCTCAAAAAACATTGAAGTTTATGGCATACGCTGCTGAGGAAGTTGGTCTTCTTGGATCAAAAGAAATTGCAAGAGACTTCAGAGGTAAAAATGCTAACGTTGTTGGAGTTATGCAACTTGATATGACTAACTTCAAAGGTAGCGACAGTCTAGATATCGTGCTAATGACAGATTACACAAACGAAGAGCAAAACAAATTTGTTGGATCAATCATTGACCACTATATTCCAGAAATTAACTGGGGATTCGATCAATGTGGATATGGATGCTCTGACCATGCTTCATGGCATACTCAAGGATATCCGGCTTCTATGCCTTTTGAAGCGACAATGAATACTATGAACCATAAGATCCATACAGCAAATGATACATTAACTATGTCTCACAACAATGCGTCTCATGCATTGAAGTTTGCTAAGATGGCCTTAGCTTATATCGTAGAATTGGACCACAGATAGTTATTAGACCAATAGAATTTAATAAGATAGAATCAGTCGTATAACCTTAAAAAGGATTTTTTTTTAGTGAGTACGACTGATTTTCCCTCTCTCCCAGATTTCGATAGCATTCGCAACTTTTTAGACACCGAAAGAAAAACTCTCATTAAAATCCACTCTTTTGCTGAAAACGATGACTATCTTCGAACGATTGAAGATGCAGGAATTGTTTTAAACTTTGTTCAAAAAACTCAAACGCTACTTTGGAATAACTTTAAACAAAATCCATCTTTGGTATCTATCTTTAATACTGAGTATGTAAATTTCTTTGAATTCTTGCAAAGAGACAACGTCATCTCACTTATCTTCATTGACGACTGTTTAATGCCTGAAAAAGAAATTTTTTACTTTGGGCAAGATGGTGGATTGAATCCGGCCGTTTTAGAACTTCACTATGCCGTTTTAAAAAAATGGAGTGAGGATAAAGAAAGAAACCACCATGAAACTCAAACTTTGGTTAAGGAAAATTTTAACCTCGAAATAAAATCGACAGCTCTCTCTTGCCAGTGTGTATCGTGTTTGGCCGACTATAGAACAAGAGTGCGCGAAGTTGTCTATGATGACTGCGTTTCTGCCATCAATGATACTAAAGCAAAAATTGAAGAACAAATTAATGTCCAGGTAGATAAAGGAATTGCTGCGGTAAACGTTCATTACCAAAATTTGCTAAGAACACTTGATCGCAAATTTCAACAAGCGCAATTCAGACTGAAAAAATCTTCACTGAACCGTCTTGAAGCTCAAATAAAATCTTTAAGTGAAGATACTTTCACTTATCCTGGTGAAATTGCCCTAAGACATTCTCAAAATCTAATTTTGTTTTTTCATAAAGTACTTTCTGATCAAGGTCTATCAATAGATTTGGTCAGTGATGAAGAATACACTCGCTTTTTTAAACAACTTTCTAGCAATATCTGGAGAAATGAAAAATATCTTGAAAGTGAATTTAAAAAATTAATTAAATCCGTTCTCGTTTTAAAAAGAAAAGATATTTCATCTAATATTCTTCAAGAGTACTTAGGGCAGTTTTGGATTCACTCTCATGCTAGAAAAATTCCTCGCAAGATTATCTATCACATGGGGCCTACAAACTCTGGTAAGACTTACCATGCAATCGAAGCTTTGGTTAAGTCGAGAAAAGGATGCTACCTAGCACCTCTTAGACTTCTCGCTGCTGAATTATACGATACGATGAACACCAAGGGAGTGAAGACAACACTTCTGACAGGTGAAGAAGTTATTGAAGTTGAAAATGCGACTCATTATTCTTCAACGATCGAAATGGCAAAATTAAGTGAAGAGTTTTCTTGTGCGGTCATCGATGAAATTCAAATGATCACAGATAAGCAAAGAGGGTGGGCATGGACTCGCGCTCTCGTAAATCTTCATGCAATTGAGGTTCATGTTTGTGGAGACGGCTCTGTTTTAGATTTAGTCAAACAAATCGTCGAACTCTGCGGTGATGAATTAGAAGTTAGAACTTATGAACGTATGACTGCGCTTGAAGTTGAAGATCGTCCGATTACTTTGGCCCAACTTCAAAAAAGCGATGCACTTATTGTTTTCTCACGAAGAAATGCACTTAAATACAAATACGATTTAGAGCAAGTTGGGTTTAAGGTTTCGATTATCTACGGAATGCTCTCTCCCGAAGTAAGACGTGAACAGGCCCGCAAATTTGATAAAGGTATTACGGATGTCATTGTAAGTACCGATGCAATCTCTATGGGGATGAACCTTCCTATTAAGAGAATTGTTTTTTCTACACTTACAAAGCATATAAACTCTCAAGAGCACCCAATCACTGTCAGTGAGATCAAGCAAATTGCAGGTCGTGCAGGAAGATTCCAGCGTTTCCCAATCGGAAAAGTAACTTGCTTGCAAAAAGTAGAAGAGGGGCTCAATGACATTCAGACCGCTCTTGATTCAACTCTTGATCAACAAACTCAGAGTATGGTTGGGCCGGACTTAGATATTTTCACTAAAGTTAACAATGCTCTATCGAGTAACAATCTTCCGATTCTTAAGCTCTCTGAATTTTTAAGACTCTTTAACACGATGACTTTTACCAAGCCTTTTTATTGTGTTGATTTAAAAGAGATGATTGAACTTGCAGAAACTGTAGAGGACATTGATCATAACAATACTTTAAGTTCAGCTGAGATTTTTGGTTTTGCTTGTGCACCGGTAAACTTAGGACTTCTAGAACATGTTCAATACTACGTCTGGATCTTAAAGAAATATGTATCAAGTGAAATTATCCAAAATGAGCACATCAATCATAGTTCAAACGAAATTGACTATCTTGAAACAACTATTAAATGCGTGGAGCTTTATCAGTGGTTAGCTCGCCATTTTAATAATAAGAATTTTGAATTTGAAGAAACAGATCTTCTAGAAAATAAATTACTCGCTATTGAAAAATTAAATACACTTCTTTCTGATAAAATCACTCCAACATGCTCAAGCTGTGGAACAAAGTTGCCAGAGGGAGCCAAGTTTCCAATTTGTGATGAGTGCTTTCAACAGAGACGTTTTTCGAGACGCCCATTTCCACGACGTGGTGGTCCTCCTGGAAAATTCCAGGGAAAACCGGGGGAGAGACAATCTCATCTTGCCGCAGCTGTGGGATCCACTGATAAGAAATTTAGACAAGGTAAACCTTCTAAGAAAAGAAAATTTCAAGGAAAACCTAAGAAATAGTTTATGCATTACCGTGACTATGCTCGCCTTCTTTTAGAAGGACCAAATTTAGAAGATAAATTAATTCCTCTTAAAGATGTTGAGTTTACAGAATGCATTGATCATTATGAATTGCATCCAAATCCTGGACGATCTTATAAAATGCAATTTAATAATGAACAAGTGAAATTTCCTAGATCGAGCAGCTTTCATTTGGAAGATAAGAGAGGATTGGCACTTCATTTTTTTGCCAATCATGAACTTCTTGCTATTGAAATGATGGCCGCAGCCCTTTTGATATATCCTGATAATAACAAAGATATGATTCAGATGAAAAAGGGATTGATAAAGACCATTCAAGATGAACAAAAGCATTTAAAACTTTATCTCAATCGCATGAAAGATTTTAAAATTGAATTGGGAGATTTTCCTCTAAATGATTTCTTTTGGCGTTCTATGGATAAATTAAAAACGCCAACCCACTTTTATTCAGCGATGGCACTGGGATTTGAATCAGCCAATTTAGACTTTGCTCTTTATTACGAAAAATCTTTTTTGGATGTAGAGGATTTTGAAACAGCAAAAATCATGCGCATAGTATTTGAAGATGAGATCTCTCATGTTGCTCTTGGGGCCCATTGGTTAAATCAATGGAGAGGCGATAAAGATTTGTGGAGTTATTTTTCAACCCACTTACCTGGAGTAATGACTCCGGCCAGATCAAAAGGTATTCATTTTGACCGTGAATCTAGAATTCGCGCTGGGCTGGATGAAGATTTCATTAATAAGCTAGAAGGCTACCGTGATGACTTTAAAGTAACCAATAGGCGACAATGGAAATCGAGTGAAGACTTATAAAGTTGATCTCGACTACGAAGCTTCTCTTTTTGATCTAAACTACACGGAAGATTCTTCTTCGAATCAAAAAATCATTAGAGAATTCGAGTATGTTTTTTTTCTGGTAGAAAAAGAAAAAGCAATTTTAAAAAATCTAAAAAGTTATGAAAAAAAATACCTAGATCATCTCAAAAGTTTAGGCTTTGTGATCCCAGAGTTTAATTCTGGTGCCACTCAATATGAGTACTGGTGGGGACATCGTCATAACCGCGAGATTGAAAGAATGCTTAACTCGAAATTAACTTCAGCTTCCTTAGCCAATGAAAATAACTGGGGATTTCAGGAGGGAGCAATTGTTGAAACGATCGAACAATTAACAGATCATCTTGCAAAATATCCCAACAGAAGTGAGTGGATCATTAATCGCCCTCATAGTTTTAGTGGTATTGGCCACTATCAATTTGATTCTCACTCTCTAGATGAGAGCATTCTCACTAAAATTCTCACTGAAAAAGTTCTGCTTGAACCTGTCTATAAACGTATCTTTGATATCGGTACGACATTCGTTGTAAAAAATGGAATGATTCAACGACAGTTCATGGTGGAAAATTTCAATTCAGAGAAGGGAAGTTTTAAAGGAGGAGCTGGATCAAGTGATGTGAATAAATTTAAAAAATATATTTTTGAAAAATACTCCTACTCTCTCGATGATTTGGAAAAAACGACTCAACTAATTGCCCAAACTTATTTAAATATGGGGGCTGAATCTAATATTCAAATTGATTCATTTATATATAGTGAAAAAGGGGAGTTGAAACTTTATCCTCTCGTTGAAGTTAACTATCGAAAGACTATGGGATTGGTTATTCAATCTCTTGCAGATAAATTTAATAACTCTAAATTTATTGAGTGGAGGATTGAGTTAGCTAAAACTTCACTAGATCCATCATGGATAAAACTTTCACCAGAAGGAAATCGATTTCATTCATATTTAAAGCAATTTGTTTAATGAATGTATTTCTTATAAAGCATCAGAATTAATTCGCCTGCTTCATTCAAATTTCTTCCATAAGCGATGACACCATCTTCATGTCCATGCATGCAAAAGACGCCTGAATCTTTAATGCCCACGCATTTTTCAGTCGCTCTTGCCATCTCGATTGTGCCGTAAGGAATATCTTTGTTAGTGAAGTCGGATTTATCGTTAATCATTCCATTCCAGATTTCTTTAGAATGGATATGGAAAATAGCTTTGATGTTTTTATTATGGGCATAGATTGCTGCGTGAGTAAGGGATTCACTTGAGGCTTCAATTGGTCCCATTACTTTAATTTTTAGCTGATCAATATTGTAATCAAGGACTCGAGTGTAATATCTTCCATCAAGTTCAGCATATTTTCCAGTCTGGCTTCCAGTGATAATAAATTGAGGAACTGATGACTGGTGAAATTTAGAGTAATTTTTGATTTCAGAAATATTTCCAAAACCTACCCCTTCTAATGGGTATTCTCCAATGAGATTCTTGGAAAAAAGTTTTTTTCGCCAAAATTCCAGAGCAGAATATTCAACTAAATCAAGGGGGGCGCACTGGGAAAAATTTGACCGGTCGTACTTGATTACACCGTCATCTATGACTTTCATAAAAATCCTTTATAATAATTCTATATGCTTAATAAATTCATCACAAATTTAAAACAGAGTCTTCCAGGCTCACGTAGCAAAAAGACGGAAGAGGAAGAAGATACTATCAATGAAGAACATTCTGAAGAACAGAATGAAGAGAGTCACGACTCATCAGATAAAGAAGTCGCCCCGGAAGATAAAAAGAAAAAGCAAATAACAATGCTTATTCGCGTAGTTGCGATCGTAGCACTTGGATACATGGGAGTGACGGAATTTATCCTTAAAGAAGAAAACAATGATGTCGCCAATGTCGTAGTAAAACCCCGTAGACCTAGAAAAAAAGTTGCGCCTGGCGCTCCTGGAGCAGCTGGAGCAAAGCCTGAAGAAGTAAAAACAGCGGAAGCTAAACCAAGCGAACCAAAAGTAGAGGAAAAGTCTGTTGCTGCTGAAACTCAAGCGACTCAAGCCCCAATCGAAAATGTTAATATCGCTGAAAAAAAGCCTGCTGAAGTTCAGACTCCAACTCCAACACCACAAGAAAAACCAATTGAGCAAGCTCCAGTTGTCGTAACTCCTCCAGCTCCCCCAGTGGAAGCAGCACCTCAAGTTGGTGAAGTAAAAACGGATACTCAGGTTGAAAAAAGTTTGGATAGCTTGATTGATAGTGTAGACAATAAAGATAAGGCAGCAGAGGAAAGTGTTTCAAAAAAGGAAACGAGGTTAGAAGATAAAATCGTTGCAGATGATGTCTACACCCCGCCTCCCGCATATGATCAGCTCGGAAGAGGGTTGGTTTATAACTGCAAAGACAAATATTGGGCATGCCTCGATAAAAAAGCTTATGTCACTTGTAACAAGAACATGAAGTGGAATAAAGCTCACGGCAAAACTGCCGAATGCGCAGTTCAAAATGTTTATAATTCAGATGATGATTGCGGTGTTGTTCAAAAATACAACGTCACAACAAATAAACCTACAGCATTTTGTCAGTAAGATTTAAGCGGCGTCTTTCTTGAAGCGACCCTCGATTACTTGAAGGTTGAAAGTGTCTTCATTTTTACTTTGTTCCTTCGTCATACAAGAAATAAATTTCTCAACAACGTATGGATCAAATTGTGTTCCCGCAAATTCACGGAGCTCAGCAAAGGCAACTTCAAAAGGAAGTCCCTTGCGATAAGGGCGAGTTGATGTCATGGCATCAAACGTATCTGAGATAAGAATAATTCGTGAAAAGAGTGGAATATCTTCGCCTTTTAATCCCTCTGGGTATCCACGTCCATCATAACGTTCGTGATGATGTTTGGCATTGACTGCCATTTTATGGAAGACAGGAAAATCGGCCAAAATGTCGTAAGATTTTGAAGGATGAAGTTTCATTTCCAGAAATTCTCCATCTGTTAAGCGAGAAGGTTTTAGAAGAACTGAATCAGGAACTCCTATTTTTCCAATATCGTGAAAAAGAGCAGAGACCTCAAGCTCATAAATTTCGGCTTCAGAAAAACCCATTTCGCGTCCTACAGATACGCAGAAATATGCAACACGGAGAGAGTGTCCCCACGTATAATCATCTTTGCACTTGAGAGCACTTAATAGTGATTTGACTACCAATTCAAAGTATTCTTTTTTTACTAATTCGATAGGGGATAAATCGAGGGCCGAAGCCATCTTTTGGCGATCACGATTTTCTTTCACTACCGATAATTGGTATACGTTATTCTTTTTGGTCATCCGTTTACATCCGCGAGGGTTATGCACAACCGCTTTGCTTTAGTATCGGTCGTTTTATAGTGTGACTTTAATAAGTTTGAAATTAATCCAATTATTAGGTAGATAAAAACTGTATAGTATTAAAAAAGCGCCTTAAATTTGCGGCAAACAAACTTTTAAATACCTATTTTTGCGGGCATCTTTTAGAATGTTAGAAGCTATTAAAGGAGATTTATGCAGGAAATAGAATGTGTTCGCGTGGAGAGCACAAATGAAACAACAGATAAGTATTTAAAGAAATTAGTTAAAGAATTAGATTCTGAAATTAAACTAATTGACTGGAAAAATCCAATCGCTAATTCACATGCCCCATTAATCTTAATGGCGGATGCTGCACATCTTTCAGAACTAAAAAAATTAGTGATTAGTAGAGATGAAAAAGTTATTGTCGCTGTTAATGCAAGAAAAGATTTCAAACTCGTCTCGGAATTAAAATCTTGTTATGAAAAAATTTTTGGCTTCATCGATTTATCTCAAGAAGTTGAATACAATGTTCCCATTTTAAAAAATTATCTCAATTTAAACTTCACACAGCATGCAGTAAAACTGGAAAAACTCGCCAGTGATCTCGAGAAAGTTTACGAGTTTACAAAAAGTGAACTAGCCCGAGTTAAAGATCTTCATGATCGTTTTGTACGAGTCCGAACTGATAAATTAAAAGGAGCAAATCTTTTTAGTAAGTTCATGGCCGGGGAGAAAAGTGGAGGAGAGTTTTTTGAAATTATTCAAAATGGGCAAGAAATACTTTTTATCCAGGCCGGAAGTGATTCCTATATTGTATCATCAATACTTTTAGGTGAGATTGAATCCCTGAAAGAAAAATCAAGCAACGGTAATCTTCAACATGAAGCTGAGAAATTTCAAAAAATAATAGAGCATCATGCAGCGGAAAACAAAGCAGAGCTCAGTTTTTGCATAATGAGTTTAAATTTAAAAACGCTTCAAGCAGAATTTAAATTTAAGGGGACAGGTCATCTTTTTTATCAAGGTGAACTATTAAGTTTTGATGAACCAGTAAAACTAAAATTGAAACCAAAAGATCGTCTTTGTGTAATATCTCAAGGGGCGATGAAAAACTGGGAATTCCTCTCAAAACTAAAAACTGAAAAATTCTTTACTGATAATCAGGAAAAGAGCACGAAAGATCTCATCAATGAGTTTTTCTTTGAAGTTTCTCGCAATAAAGCAGGAAATTTTTTGATTTATGATGCCCTCATGGCCGTAGTAGAAATTGAAGAGAGTATTTTGTACCAGTTGCCTTAAGTACCAATAAGGGAGTAAGATTAAGGGAGCTAATCGCTCTGGATATACCTATGAAGTGGATTCCTCTTATAATACTTGGCCTTAACTTCTCAGGAAGCACTGTATTCGCTCAGCATTTTGATCCAGGTGTTATTCATGTTCTCACTAAAGCAAACAAGCAAAGCTTAATTTCAAATTCATCAAAAGACGCATGTCTTTCTTTTTCAGAGAATGCAAATCCTTTTGTCGTAAATAGTGTTGATCAAAGAACGCTAAATGAATGTGTTCTCTCTCTTTGTGGACTTCCTTCAGAAAACGATAGTGCATACCTCACAGATAGTAATTTTGACGAATATGTTTCGCCAACAATAAAAAAACAATTGGACACCTTATCACCAAAACTGAACAAAGCTTTTGATAAAATTCAAAAAAATAATTTGGAAAAAGCCAAGACGTTGGAAGAAAAGCTTCTAAAAGAGAATAAATTAGATCTAAGACCCAAAGAATGGAGCGATAGCTTTAAATCAAAAATAAGTTTTGAACTTTTTTCTCCTCATATAACAACGGTTATCGATTTAAAGAAACCTCTTTACGAACGAGTTGCTGTAAAAATAAATTCAAATGAAGAATTAACTCCAGAGTTTAGAAAAAACTTAGCTACATTTGCAAAGGATTACGAAAGATTTATTAAATATAATTCATTTGAATTCCAAATGAGAGGTCTCTATAGCGACGATGAAAAAATACAAATTGTCGTAGATAAAATTGCCAACTTAAGAAAGACAATTGGAAGTCACGTTGAGGTTTTTTCAAAGTACGACTTGGAATATTTTAAAAAGAACTTGGATAAAATAGAAAATGATCTTAAAGATAATAAACAAATAGAAATTCCCTTAACCTTTCTAGTATTAGACTCAATTGAACGATCGGTTGTTTCAAAAGATTCTTCAATTGAAAACAATATTCTCCCTCCTGCTTGCTCAGATAATGACTCTTGTAAAAATATATTCCAGGAGCACTTTAGTAAAGAGAACGTCACTGAATGGCTAGATAGTTACAAGAAAAATTTGAAGGATCCAATTGTTAAAGAGCAGTCATTAAATCGTTGTAAGGCTCAAATTGTTTCGGAGCTAAGTGATTCGAGCAATGAGGTTTTAGCAGAAAAACTTTTGTTGGATACAAAATCAATGATGGATCAAAATGTATTTAGTAAATTTTCTGCACACTCAAAAAATATTCTAAAGAGTTATTTTTCTACGAGAATTAAAAGAAAATCAAAGAAATCAACATTGCTATTAACAACACAAGACCCGCTTAAAAGCACTCAGCAAAAGGTAGATAAGTATTTAGCCGAGCAATCGGGCATAGCTGAAAGTTTAAAGGATCAAGAAAATAGCCTTACGATGGCAATTGCTCTGTCAAAGAATGAAAATCTCGATCCATTTTTTGATGAGTCTGGGCCCTGTTCTGAAGATCTGAGTTTGAATGCTTGGGATATGTATTTGGCACGTGATAAAATGAGTTTGCTACCTGCGGATAAATTATCATGGTTTGATCGATTATCATCTTCTGATCATATTTATATTTCACCCTTTTCTTCCCAGCATGAAAATCGAGGCAAATCAGTTGTTGCTCATGAGTTAGGTCATGCTATCAATCATATTTTTTTCACAATGAAATTAAGCGAGAAAAGTGCAAGGTTTTACAAATCGTTAAGACAATGTGTAACTGACAATTATGTTCATTTCAAACAAGGCACCTCCATGTTTTCTTCACCGGAAGATGGTCGTACGACAGAAGAAGATATGGCCGATATTTTTGCCTATATGGCTTATCCTAGTAAGGATGATTTGTTTATGTGTTCACTTATAAAACCATCGAGAGATAATAAATCCTATTCTAATCTCGAGTTTATTTCTGAAACAAATGACCCTCATTCAGCTTCTTTGTATCGTTTGATTATGGAGGCCATAAACAAAGATATAGATCTTCCGATTTCTTGCCAAAAAGCAATAGAACCGATGAAGAATCAATTGAGATTTAAAAAATGTATTCCTTAATTAAAATTTTGATTATTTTATTTTCAGTCCAGGGATTTGCCCGCGAACTCATCGTTGTCGATCGCAATTTAAAGTACAAATTGAATTTTGATAATAAGATTATTCGCTATGAAACAAATGATACTTCATTGTCTCTGGAGAATAAAAAATGTAGCGCCCATATCAATGAGCGTTTCATAAAAACGATGAACCACTTTTTGGAAACTCCATTTCTAAATGATAGCAGAGCTGAATTTATTCAAGTCGCACTCGATCAAAAACTAGGTTTTGAGCCACGGTTTGGAAAAAGAGCAGCCTTTCTTTTAAATATGAATGATGAGATTAAAAAATTAAAAATAGAAGAGTCACTAAACTGTAATAAAAAAGGCCTCAAATGAGGCCTTTTTTTTAAACAACTTTAAAAGCATTTTCTAAGTCGTCAATTAGATCATCCACATTTTCAATTCCAACCGAAAGACGGATTAGATTATCTGTTAGACCAATTGATTCGCGAACTTTTTTAGGAACAGAAGCATGGGTCATGATTGCTGGATGCTCAATTAAACTTTCAACTCCACCTAAACTTTCTGCAAGAGAGAAAAGCTTAACAGTTGAAAGAAATTTACTCGATTTTTTAATATCACCTTTTAAAAAGAAAGTGATCATTCCACCAAACCCTAGCATTTGTTTTTTAGCGATCGCGTGTTGAGGGTGTGATTTAAGCCCTGGGTAAACAACTCGTTCAACCTTCGGGTGTCTTTCAAGATACTCAGCAACTTTGATTGCATTTTTCTCATGTTGGGCCATTCTTACAGCAAGTGTTTTAAGTCCTCGAAGAACAAGCCAAGAATCAAATGGTGATTGAGATGGGCCGATTGAATTTTGCAGACGGAATAATTCTTTTCTGTAGTGATCATCATTTAACATAATACATCCACCAACAACATCGCTGTGGCCGTTAATGTATTTTGTCATTGAGTGAAGAACAAAATCTGCACCTAAAACAAGAGGATTTTGAAATACTGGACTCATAAAAGTATTATCGACAGCAACAAGAGCTTTAGCTTTTTTTGCCATGTTGGAAACAGCTACAATATCAGTAATTTTCAAGAGAGGATTAGTCGGAGTTTCAAGCCAGATAAGAGCTGGTTTAAAACTTTTAATCTCTTTTTCCAGCTTTTTAAGATCAGTCGTATCAACAAATTTAAAATTATGCATTTGATTGAACACTGTCGTAAACAAACGATAAGTTCCGCCGTATACATCATCACCGCAAATAATATTTGATCCTGGAGGTAGTAAGTGCATCATGAGCATTTCTGCAGATAGACCAGAAGCTGTTACACAGCAGTGCTTAGCTTGCTCAAGAGATGCCAGGCATTCCTCTAATCTTGTTCTTGTTGGGTTATGAGAGCGAGTGTACTCATATCCTTTATGCACACCTGGAGATTCTTGGACATAAGTAGAGGTCTGATAAATAGGAGGCATGATAGCGCCTGTTTCTTTGTCAGGATGTCCACCAACATGGATAACTCTAGTGGCGATATCGAGAGGAAGTTCTTCTTTATTACTTTTGGTTTTAGCTTTAGATTTTGTTGTTTTTTTACTCATACGTTCTCTCTCTTTGCGATGAAATTTAAAATATCAATGTTTGTTAATAAATTTACTGGTTGTCCCTTGTCTGTAACCATAACAACTTCTTTTTTTAGAAGAGAATCGGCGACATTCGTAAGCAAATCATTGATGTCGATGACAGTGTATTTGTTTGAGTAAGCAAGAGAAACTGAATCTGTTGAGTGGAACTCACCGTTGTAGAGTGGTTTTAAAAGTCCAGTTTCACTTAAAACACCTTTGATGACTCCGTTGGCGATAACCGGAAGCTGAGAAACACTTTTTTCTTCCATTACTTTAACAGCATCTCCAATTGTTGCATGGTCTGTAATTGAGATAAGAGGCTTATTATTTTTTCCAAGATCAGTTAAAAGATCTTTGATGATAACATTGAATGATGAATCGATATAACCTTTGCTCATCATCCACTCATCATTGAATATTTTTGAAGCGTATCTGTTTCCTGAGTCAGGAAGAACGACTAAGATTTTCTTTGGAACACTAAGCGTCTTAGCGTACTTGATAGCGCCGACAACGGCCGCACCACCTGACCCACCAGTGTAAATTCCTTCTTGCTTTAAAAGAGCTCGAGTCATTAGGAATGATTCTTTATCACCGACAACGACCCAGTCATCAATAACTTTAAAGTCGTAATTTTCTGGAATAAAATCTTCACCAATTCCTTCGATTACATAAGAGCGTGCTCCACTTAAATCACCAGTGCGAGCAAATTGTGCAACAATTGATCCTTCAACGTCGACACCAACAGTTTTCAAGTGTGGCATTTTTGTTTTTAAATACATTGAAACTCCAGTGATCGTTCCACCTGTTCCAACACCGGCCATATAAACATCAAAGTCACCTTTAGTTTGTTCAAAAATTTCCGGACCAGTTGTTGCTACGTGAGTTTCGCGATTCCAAAGGTTGTCATATTGATTAACGTAGTATGAATTTGGAATTGTTTCAGCTAAGCGTTTTGAAACTGAATAATATGATCTTGGATCTTCAGGTTCAACATCAGTAGGGCAGACAACAACTTTAGCACCGAATGCTTTTAGATTATTAACTTTTTCAATTGATTGTTTGTCGGCCATAACGAAAATACATTTGTACCCATTAACTGCCGCCCACATCGCTAGACCAACTCCCGTATTTCCAGAAGTTCCTTCAATGATTGTTCCACCTGGTTTGATTTTTCCAGCTGCAACAGCTCTATCCATAATAAATCCACCAATGCGGTCTTTACTTGATCCACCTGGATTCATGTATTCTAGCTTTACGTAAATTTCAGATTCAACACCTGTAGTAACTTTATTAAGTTTTACGATTGGTGTGTTTCCAATGGCATCTAAGACATTTTTCTTAGCTCCGGTCATCATATCAAATCTCCTTCTCTATTATAAAACTTCTTTTATTTCGTAGGCTGAAGCAATGGTGGATAGCCTTGCTATCAGTGAATACATTGCTTCTTTCGTTTTGTGGTCTTCTGCAGATTCTGCGATATCGCACATACATAGTTTTCTAAAAACCATTCCTCGGCTATTTAGATTTCCTAGGCTATCTCTTTCTGGATTGATTCTCATAAATCCACCAATACTTTTTCCATTTACAAGATAAATGGTAATTTCAGCAGGATTGTCATCATATTTAATGATGGTTTCAACTCCCTCCTGAACAAGAAGGGAAGTGAACTTAATGGCATTTTTGCCAACATCCATCTTATTTCTTGTTTTGCGATTCATGTTGATAATTTCTTCTCCTGAAGACACAACACTGATCCCCATTCCGTAAGTTCCTTGTGAAGCTTTTACAAAAACTTTTGAACCAGGTTTTAAATGAGATACAAGATCATCGACAGCATTACCTAATTTTTCAAGTCCATGCTTGGTTTCGAAATCAACATCTTCAATTGCTCTAAACTGGGCCTGAATAAGATTAGGGTCAATTCCAAAGTGAGCAGCAAATTCATCTGCTACTTTTTTATAAAATGAAAAGTGAGTATTTTTTTGTCTTCTAAACCAACCGATGAGAGGAGTTGGAGCAATCGGAGTCACAATTTCTTTCCATTCAATTGGCCAGGGATTTGATTGGTCATTATTGTTAATGGCCACATCTATCTTTTCATTCATCGCAGAGATTAATCCATTTTGAATTTTTCCACGATAAATTTTAAGAGGAGTTCCCGAATGAGACATGAGATCGATAAATTCTTCATTGTTCGGAAAAAGATTTGAATCAAAACTTAAAATGATAACTTTGTAACCAGCATCAGTGATCAGTTTTGTAAGAGTTGCCAGGTGATCGAGATACATTAAATTTTTTGTGTGCGATTCAGGAATGATACCAACTGTACCGGTACTAGAATTAATTTTTTGAATTGTTTCTCGCACGATCTGAGTGGCATCTTTTAAGTCTGCCGCGCAGAGATTATTAAAACCAGCTGGATACATGTTGTGATCCACTGGAGCATATTTTTCTTTGCTTTCTCTAATATCTACGCTGGAATAAAAAGGAATAGGCAGTCCCATCTGCGCGTTGGTGATATAGGTATTCACCTTATCCCAATTGTCACAGATAAATTTCTCCAATTCTTCTTTGTTATTAATTTTAAATTCCATGAAATGCCCTTATTGATTTGTCTGAACCAAAAACATTCGTGCTAATTCTTTCACGTGTTCAAGTGGAGAGGGATGGTTTATTTCATGAAATTTTAGTACGTTTGAAAAATTTTTACTAGCAAAGTCTTGTAGGGCATCTTCCCGCTTAATCATTGATTGTTTTAGGCGGGTAAGAACTAAGTCCGAAGGATTCCACTCTGCCAAATAAGGGCCAAGGCATTTATTCATGACCAGATAGTGATCCTGATGTAAAAAGCTAGCGGCTTCCAGCTTTATATCCTCTGCTTCACGCATTTTTTGTTGCTCGACAGATGTGACCAAAAACCAATTTGAAAAACTAACTTTTTTTAGTTCGCCCTGAAAAGTAAGTGCTTTTAGGAAAAATTCGCGACATTTGTAGAGAGCGAGGACAGCATCGATGAATTCTCTGACAAAATCTGCCCCTGTAACATCTTCAAGGTAACTTAAAAGTTTTTTTACCCCTGTCGAGACGAGCTGGGTGATAAAATTGCGGGCCTTTCCACCACTCGTAATATTTTTTCCAAGATATTCAAAAATTTCCAGGAAAGATTTATCAAAAAAGTTTTTTATTTTTTCAGAGCCTTCCAGGAAATCAATAAAGTGTTTTCCCGGAGGAGTATCTAAAACAATAGTGTCGTAAATATTTTTATCGAGTTGAGTTTGCACCTCAATAATAGACATAATTTCATTCATTCCCCCGTAAGGGCGGGAAAGAGTTTTAATGATGTCTGATTCAAATTCAGCGTGTAGATTTTTTTCAACGGCCATTCTGTGCAATGTCGCTCTTGGTGACATAAGCATGGCATCGAAAGATTTTTCTTTCTCGTAACCAAAAAGATCAAGCGTGATTGTATTGATAACACCATCGTCATTGTCTTTCATGTTTAAAATTTGCTTTAAACGTTTTGCTGGATCGATTGTGATAAGCAAAACTTTTTTTCCTTCTAAGGCCAAAGCGAGAGCGCGTGCAGTGGCCACAGTCGTTTTTCCGACGCCACCAGTACCGCAAAAAAGTTCAACTTTTTTCAGAGGAATTTTCATGCTAATTCCTCCATAAAACGGGTGAGTTCTTTAACGACTTTTGTAGGACTTTCAGCTTCAACATGAGGAAGAGAAATATGTGTCTTCACAATCTCTTTTTCTAGATCAATTTTTTGCTTTAAGAAATTCGGCAAGCTTGATTCATCAACCAAGTGAAGATCGAAAAATTTCTTGAAGCTATCATTTACGATTAAATCAGAGTGGGCTTCAGTATCAGGAAGGTTAGTATCGAGTTCCTGCTTTAAATCATTTGCTTCAGATAAAGAAAGCTCAGTTGCAAGAGTTACTACATGTGTTTTTAAATTATTTTCGCCTTTAAGAAATCGCTGCATTCTCTCAATGTCTTTAACAATTAATCCAGTTTTAAAAATGGCTTTAAAATTAGATGAAGATTCAAACATCGTTAGAGCGTGGCCGGAGGCTGGAGAATCAAGAACGATGACTAAGGTTGGATCTTTTTCCAAAGCTTCAATTAAGTGGCCCAGAAGAATCATGTGACCAAGTCCCGGAATCATCTGAAACAGTGACCTAAAAAAATGAGTCTTCATAATCCATGAAGCGATAGTGATAGAATTAAGTTTGCGACCTATATAAACTTCTGCGCTCTCTTCGATGTGCAGCTCTATAGTGGGGAGCTGCAATTCTTTTTGCAGAGTTTTCTCTGGTGTTTGATGAAAGCAGTTGTACTTAACATTTACACCTTTTGATTCGAGATACTTTGTAAAGGCCATCGCCAGTGTGGTTTTCCCCACACCTCCCTTTCCCGTGAAAATGTAGAGGCGGTGATAGGCCCGCGACATTAGTGGAAAGTGTACGAAGCAGTTAATAGAAGCTTCATATATGAAGCTTCGAGCTTCGCTCCCGTATCTTGGCGAACATCAAATGGATCGTGATAGTGAGCAATGACTCCAACCGAGACTTCATTATTTAAACGAAGATCAACTCCGGCACCAACGTTTACACCAAATACAAGTTGAGTTCTTGTTTCACCAATCGTCCCATCTGGTTGAGGGCGTTTTACACTTGGAAGATAAAAACCAAATCCTCCCAGAACAAAAGGTGAGAAGGCATCAAATTGAAAACCTTTCCCTTTAATGGCCAGTGCAAGACCTTTGATTGTAGCTTCACGGTTTAAATATGTATGAGTTGAGTAATGAGCATTGGCGACAAAATCAAATGAGTAGCTGGCAGAATAAGAATAATAGAGATCAGGAGTGATCTTATCATTTCCATTATCGGCTAAACCAGAACGTAAGAAAGTTTGACCAATACCAAATCCAAGAGAGTGTTTGTGGATTTGTCCTGGAATGCGATCACCTTCAGAGGGAATTTCGTCATTAACTTTTTTAGCCGTTTGATCGCTGGTAATTTGATGAATATTTGGCTTAATCTGTTTACCTTCATCAGCATGAGCGTGAATGATAGGGGCACAAATAAAAACACCCGCCATTAAGACGGGTGTTACATGAACTATTTTTAAAATTTTGTTAAGCATTAAGAACCTTTTAATTAAGAGGGCTAATGCTTAGAATTTTAGTTTAAAGTAGTTGTAGTTTCAATAGCAGAGTTTTCGTTTGCCATGAATGGAGCAGCAACTTCTCCACCAATTTTCTTTTCTAGGCCTTTGATGTACCCAGTAAAAGTACCTTCTTCAGAACGGATAACACGTTTAAGAAGTTCAACATCTCCAGCTCTAGTAGATTTTTTCTCTTGATCAAAAAGAAGTTGGATTTGAGTGATGTAAGTTATGTCATTTTTAGTTTTGTTGTCGATAACTTGGATTTCGTTACCTTCGCGAATAATTTGCGCGATTTCTTCAAGTGTCACATAACAGCTTTGGTGAGTGTCATAAAGTTTTCTGTTTTGGTAGCGCTTAATAGTTCTTACTTCGCTCATTTGATTCCCCTATTTTAAAGAGAGTCTACTTAGATCTCTCTGAAGATTGCTTTAGCGGCGATTGCCGGTAAGTTTTTTATCACAGTTTTTAATGCCTGCCTTAAGTTGAGTATTTTTTTCATTCGCGTCTATTGGGTCTCGTCACTCTTTTTAGATCGGAATTACCATTAATAAAGTCAGCTACTTAGGGGCTGTATCTTTATTTTTTCGCGGCACTCAGGCAGGTCACGCCATGAAATAACAATTTTAAATTGATGCTGTCAAACAAATTTCAAAACAATTTTTGGTGTGTTTCTCACAATTTTTAAAAAATGTAATTAAATCAAGTATTAGAAACGGTGCGAAATGGGTTCTTTTTTCCCCATCATCTACTTTTGTTAAAGATTCCCTTTCAGAAGTTCGAAAAATGAATGAGGGAGATCATTCTCTTAAATGCCGAGGGACTGGCAAATGCGCTTTTTTAAATACTCATTGCTCGCAACAACTTTGTCTTTAGTGGCCTGTTCACAGTTTCCAACGGCAGAGCATTCTCCGGTGGTGGTTAAAAAAGTCGCTGATCCCGCTGTTGAATTAGGGATTAAAAGTGATGACCTAAAAGAAATGGTGGAGAAAGCAAAATCTATTGGAGGAAAAGCTTCTGAGTTTCTTGCAACAGATTTATTTATTAAAGCAAATGATGCTTCTATTCATGGAGATTATCAAACAGCGACACAAATTTTTAAATACGTGGTTGAACTTCAACCTAAGGATACTTATTTAAAAAGAAAACTTTCGATAGAACTTATCCGCATAGGAGAGTTAAAAGACGCACAAAATATTCTGGAGACAGTTTTTGCAGAATCTCAATATAAAGATGATTCAATTGGATTAATTCTCGCTGGAGTTTATGCAGCTCTTGAAAAACCAGTGCTCGCCAGAGAGACTTATCAAAAAATTATCAACACCAGTCCAGACGCAGAAGAAGCTTGTTTGTTCCTGGCAAAATCTTACG
Organism: Bacteriovoracales bacterium; assembly: GCA_037444575.1. GTDB lineage: Bacteria > Bdellovibrionota > Bacteriovoracia > Bacteriovoracales > Bacteriovoracaceae > Bacteriovorax. Next base: position 131,258 of record JBBIME010000004.1, on the reverse strand, counting down.
CCGGGGAAAAGAAATATAATGAGGCACATGCTCTTCTTTCAAAATGTGAGAAGAAAAGTAAAGATGATCCTGTTTACTCATTTTACAGAGGGAAAATTGAGTATGAAAGAGGACACAAACCTGAGGCAAAGAAATTTTTTGAGAAATCACTAAAAATGGATCATTCTTATGCTCAAGCTGCATTGGCGCTTGGAACTTTTTTTGAAGAAAAAGAGGACCATAAATCAGCAGTAAAAGTATATAAGAATTTTTTAGCAGCTGATGGCAATAGTACAAATGTTCCTGTGCTTTCTCGTTTAGTGACTGTGCTTTTTTCGATGGAAGCAAATGCAGAAGTTATTCCTTACGCTGAAACTTTAAGCTCAATTGACAGCACTGATCTCAATTTAAAAGTTCGCCTTGGACTTTTGTATTCAGATGCAGGCAGATATGATGAAGCAACTAATCTTTTTAAAGAGGTTTTAACTGTTGTTCCTGAATCAGATAAGGTCATCTATTATCTGGGGGCCTTAAACCAACAGACGAACCATTATCCAGAAGCGATTGATTATTTCAAACGCATCCCATCCAGCTCAGCTCTTTATGGCGATGCAGGTATTCAAATGGGGCAGATGCTTGGTGCCTTAGCTCGTGAAGAATTTGTTCAAAGTAAAAAAGAAAGTGTTGCTCTTGAAAAATTTATGAGCTTTACGGACGAGAGAATTAAAAATCATGAAGAGAGTGTTGTGGAATTCACAATGCTTAAAGCAAGTTTCTTTGAAGACACTTATCAGTATAAGAACGCCATTCAAGCAATGGCCAACGTTAAAACGCATAAAAGTTTTACGGAGTCGCATAGCTATTATTTAGCCTCTCTTCTAGAAAAAGATGGACAATATTTAGATGCTAGAAAACTTGTTCAGGCCATTGTTGATAAAGATCCAAATAATGCTCATGCTCTAAACTTTTTAGGATATTCTTACCTCGAGCGAAATGAGAGGTTAGATGTGGCATTTGAATATATTTCAAAAGCAGTAAAGCTTCGTCCTGATGATGGTTATATTCGCGACTCTCTTGCTTGGTTTTACTACCAAACGGGAAAATTCAAGGAAGCCCTGACGGAGTCAAAGAAAGCTTTTGAGTTAGTAAAAAGCGATGTTATTATCACTAAGCACCTAGGAATGATTTATCAGCGCCTCAATAATTTGGATAAAGCAAAAGAGCTTTTAACAGTAGCTCTAAAGCAGGCTAAAGTTGAAGCTGAAAAAGAGGACGTATTAAAAATCTTAAACGATGTAGAAAATGTTCGTTTGCCAGCTTCGGAATCCAAATAATTGGTCTATTCCTTCTAAGCTCTTGTGCAACAACTCGCATTAGTGATACTCAGTCCTTAGAATATTTAAGTAAACAATTTAAAAAAATTTGCTTAGAAGGTTCGGGAAAAGGACGAATTGAATTAGTTGGCTCTAAATACACCTTTAGTTACGAATCTCAAATTAATCGCCAAAAAAATCTGTTTGATTTGGCCTTGGATTTCCCCATTATAGGAGAATCACTAGTTAGCTTGAGTTTAAATCCCAAAGAAGTTTCTAAACAAATTGGCAAAACAGAATTGGTTGCAGTGTTGCGCGATAAAGTTGGGGATCGCCCTGACAGTGACCAGATCGTGAAAGCGATTAAAGAATTTTTTGTTTTTGCCTCTGATTTCGTAAGGTATAGAGCACTTATGGCCTACCCAGGCCATTTCGCTTCAAATTCAGACAACGATCATTTTGTGCTCTTTCGAGAAACGCCTCATTATAAATTTGTCGTCGACAATTTTTCCGAAAACCAAACTTATTTCGAACGAACCGTTTTTAAGATTTTTTTAAAAACTGAACCCAGCACTGACCCTGTCATGACGCTATTTCTAGTCCCTCAAAGCTGCGACCGTTAATGCACGGCGCGTTGTAAAAAAGTTCCCTGAAAAAAATGACAAACTCCCAACATCCTAGCTATATATGAAAGTTCAATTCTATTAAGCACAAAAAGGATTTTTTAATGAAAATGCGAAACATCTTATTCATGGTAATTGGTTCACTGTTGCTTGTTGTTGGCTGTGCTAAAAAACATGATGCTAACGAGCGAGTTTTGAATTTAGTCAGTCCAGCAGAAATCAAAGGATTCGATCCTATTCAAGCTGATGATCTTTATTCAGGAAGAGAAATTTCAAAAATTTATGAAGGATTATTGCACTATCATTGGTTGAAAGTTCCATATGAGCTTGAACCAAACCTCGCGGAGTCAATGCCAGAAATTTCAAAAGATGGTTTAACTTATACTTTTAAAATTTTAAAAGGAGTTAAATTTCAAGATGACGCTGCTTTTCCTGGAGGGAAAGGACGTGAAGTTGAAGCTGCAGATTTTGTCTATTCAATCAAGCGTCTTGCTGATGCAAAAACAGTATCAACTGGATGGTGGGTTCTCGATGGAAAAATTAAAGGACTTAATGAGTGGAGAGATAAAAACGCAAAACTTCCAACAACCAATTACGATGAAGAAGTTGAAGGGGTAAAAGCGCTCGATAAATACACATTGCAATTCAGACTTGCAAAAATAAATCCTCAATTCATCTACTCACTTGCAATGCCATTCACTTATGTAGTTGCTAAAGAAGTTGTTGCAAAATACGGTAAAGAATTTATTAATCACCCAGTAGGAACTGGACCATATATCCTTCCTTTGTTTGATCAAGGTAAGCAAATTACTTACACAAAGAACCCAACTTTTAGAGAGAAGTTTTATCCAAAAGATGCTTCTCCAGAACTTCAACGTTTGCTTGCTGATGCTGGAAAAAAACTTCCATTAGTTGAAAAGATAGTTGTTCATATCATTAAAGAAGATCAACCAAGATGGTTGAAGTTCAATAAAGGCGAAGTTGATATTACCAGTGTTCCAAAAGATAATTTCGCAACAGCAATTAAAAACAATAAACTTTCTGAGGAACTACTTAATAAAGGAATTGTTTTAGAAATTACTCCAGGGCTTGATGTAACTTACACAGCTTTTAATATGGAAAATAAACTTTTCCATAACAAAAAACTAAGACAAGCAATGTATGCAGCTTTTGATAATCCAAAAGATAATCAACTTTTTTATAATAATACAGCTTTTCCAGCGCAATCGATCATCCCTCCTGGAGTTGCTGGTAACGATCCTAAATACATCAATCCATTTAAAGGTCCAAATCTAGAGCTTGCTAAAAAACTTTTAGCCGAAGCTGGATATCCAAATGGAAAAGGTCTACCTGAATTAAAATACGATATTCCAGACTCAACAACTTCAAGACAAGGTGGAGAGTTCTTCCAGAAGCAAATGGAGCAAATTGGAGTTAAGATTAAAATCGTAACTAGCCCATGGCCGGAATTCCAAGCGAAAGTAAAGAAGAAGGCAGTAGAAATTTATGGTCTAGCTTGGATGGCAGATTATCCAGATGCTGAAAACTTTTTACAACTTTTCTACGGGCCGAATAAATCTCCAGGTGCTAACGGATCTAACTACGATAATCCAGAATTCAATAAGCAATTTGAAGATGCGGTTTCGATGCAAGATTCTCCAGCTCGTACAGCTAAATATGAAAAGTTAAATAAGTTTTTAGCAGAAGAAGTTGTGGCCCTATTTGGTCTCCATCGCCAAGCTTATACACTTGAGCAAGGCTGGCTAAAAAATTACCACAATTCAGATTTTTCTCATGACTATGTTCAATACTTAAACGTTGATAATGCTAAAAAAGCAGAATTGTTAAAGAAATTTTAATTGGTGATTTTTAGATGAATATTTACTCTTACGTTTTGCGCAGACTCCTTTATATGATCCCGGTATTGTTGGGAGTTTGCTTAATTATTTTCGTTCTGTTTAATCTGGTTGCTCCAGACCCTGCTTTTATTTTATTAGGAAAGCATGCAACCCAAATTCAGATTGATCAGCTTCATCATGAGCTAGGTTTAGATAGATCTTTCGTTGCTCAATATATAGATATCGTGAAATCTGCTTTTACTTTTGATTTTGGATATTCTTGGGCAACAAAACAAAACATTTTAGAAATGATTAAAAATGGAGCAGGACCATCGCTTTCGATTACAGCTCCTTTGTTTGTTATTTCTAATATTGTTGCAATATCTTTAGCCTTGTTAGTTGCCTTCTATAGAGGAAAATTCATTGATAAGTTCATGCTCGTTTTCTCAATCGCAGGAATGAGTATTCCAAGCTTAGCTGTTGTTTTATTTGGTCAATGGTTTTTTGGTTATAAGCTTGGTTGGTTTGAAATTTCAGGCTATGAGCGTGGCTTTCCAGAGTTTGTTCCTTACGTAATTCTTCCGGTTATTCTTTATACGTTTATTTCTTTTGGTGGAGACACTCGTTTTTACCGAACAGTTATCCTAGATGAAGTTTATCAAGATTACATTCGTACAGCTCGCTCAAAAGGATTAAATGAAGTTGTGATCATGTTTAAGCATGTTCTTAAAAATTCAATGATCCCCATTTTGACCAATATTATTATTCAGATACCGTTTTTGATCTTGGGTCTTCTGTTTGCGGAGTCTTTTTTTAGTATTCCAGGCCTTGGTGCTATGATCATTAACGCCATCAATAATAGTGATTTTCCAGTGATTAAGGCCATGACAATCATAAGTGCAATTGGCTTTATGGTCTTTCAAATTATTACTGATGTGGCCTATACAATGGTCGATCCAAGAATGAGATTGAAGTAGAGAATGAATATGCAAGCAAATACAAAATCACCTTCATTATTTAAAAGTGCTATCTTACGAGTTTTGTCAGAAAAAATTTCACTGGCAGCTCTCGTTGTCGTGGCGATCTATTTCCTTCTGGCTTTCTTAGTTTCAATTGGAGTTTTGGCTTCTGATTGGGGAAAAGAAGTTGCGGCTTCTTATGCTGAACCAAGCAGTGTTGTCTGGTTTGGAGCTGATATTTTTGGAAGAAGTGTTTTTCTAAAAGTTATCAAGGCAACAGAAACAGCAGTCATGCTTGGAGTAGTTGTTTCCATGATCAGCATGTTTATCGGGGCGACGCTAGGAATGATCGCCGGATATTTCGGAGGCCTAGTAGATGAAATCATTGTTTGGTTTTACACAACGGTTTCATCAATTCCGGGGATTATGCTTTTAGTGGCGATTGCTTTTATTTTAGGAAAAGGAACAACTACTGTTTTCTTAGCGTTGGGGCTAACGAGTTGGGTTGGATTATGTCGCATTATTCGTGCTGAAGTAATGAAGCATAAAGATCGCGAATATGTTCAAGCAGCGAATGCTATTGGGGCAGGTCACGTTCGTAAATTAGTTAAGCATATTTTGCCAAATGTTTCTCACTTACTCATCATCAACTTCACCCAAACTTTTGATTCTGCAATTAAGGCAGAAGTTATTCTCTCTTTCTTGGGACTAAGTGTAGTTGGTCGCCCTAGTTGGGGGGGGATGATTGATGATGCAAAATTAGAACTCGGTCGCGGAGTTTGGTGGCAATTAGGTGCTGCAACTTTAGCGATGTTTATTATCATACTAGCATTTAATATTTTGGGGGACGCTCTTCGTGATGCTCTCGATCCAAAATTAAAGGGAAAATAAATTAATGAAATCAGAGAAAATTTTAGAAGTAAAAGATCTCGTTGTTGAATTTCAAACTGATCGCGGAACAGTAAAAGCTGTTAACGGCGTAAACTTTGATGTTTACAAAGGTAAGACTATTGGAATCGTCGGTGAGTCTGGGTCTGGTAAGTCAGTTACAGCTCTAGCGATTATGGGATTAATTCCTAATCCTCCAGGACGTGTTGCCGGTGGAGATATTCGTTTTAACGGGAAAAGTTTAGTTAATATTGATCCAAGTGAAATGAGAAAAATCAGAGGAAATAAAATCGCCATGATTTTTCAAGAGCCGATGACTTCACTCAATCCGGTTTTCACTATCGGAAATCAAATTGAAGAAGTTATTGAACTACACCAACCGCATTTAGATGCAACTCAAAGAAAAGAAAAAGCGATCAACATGCTTCGCTTAGTTGGTATTCCAAGTCCTGAGAAAAGAGTTGAGGAGTATCCTCACCAACTTTCTGGAGGGATGAGACAGCGTGTAATGATCGCGATCGCTCTTTCATGTGAACCAGATATCTTGATTGCCGATGAACCTACAACTGCTCTGGATGTAACAATTCAAGCTCAGATTTTAGAGCTTATGAAAAAACTACAAAAAGAATTGGGCATGGGGATTATCCTCATTACTCACGATCTTGGAGTAGTTGCTGAAACTTGTGATGATGTTGCGGTTATGTATTGCGGACAGATTGTTGAAAGTGCAGATGTTAAAACTCTTTTTAATCATCCATCACACCCATATACAAGAGGCTTGATGGATTCCATTCCATCATTTGATTCAACAAGTGGTCATAAAAAAGAAAGACTTCAAACAATTGAAGGGATGGTTCCTTCGCTATTTAATCTTCCGAGTGGATGCAACTTCCAAGAAAGATGCTCCAAAGTAACTGATGCTTGCCGAGGAGTTAATGGCGATCCTGTTCTAAAGCCTGCAACAGATGAGAGTCACCTTGTGGCGTGCTTTAATCCACTCAAATAATTTTAAGGATTGAAAAAATATGAGCGAATATTTAATTGAAGTAAAAGATCTCTGCAAAAAATTTCCAATTAAAGGTGGATTATTCGGCCGTGAAATTGGAGCTGTAAATGCTGTAAATAATGTGAGCTTTAAAATCAAAAAAGGTGAAACACTCGGTCTTGTTGGAGAATCTGGTTGTGGAAAGACAACACTAGGAAGATCAATCCTAAGACTGATCGAACCAACATCTGGTGAAATTATTTTCAACGGACAAAATATTATTAATTATTCTGCTGCTGAAATGAGAGCTGTCAGAAGAAAAATGCAAATCATTTTTCAAGATCCATATGCATCTTTGAATCCTAGAATGACTGTTGGAGATATCCTCGCAGAGCCAATGGAAATTCATGGATTGCATACAGATAAAAACGCTCGAAGAAAGCGTTTGCTTGAACTTTTAAACCAAGTTCAACTTCCATCAGATGCACTTAATAAATACCCTCATGAATTCTCAGGTGGACAAAGACAGCGTATCTGTATTGCTCGCGCACTTGCAGTTGAGCCAGAGTTCATCGTTTGCGATGAGCCCGTTTCTGCACTCGATGTTTCTGTTCAAGCTCAGGTCGTAAACTTACTTATGGATCTGCAACGCGATCTTGGTTTAACATTTCTTTTTATTGCCCATGATCTAAAGGTTGTAGAATACATTTCAAATAGAGTAGCGGTTATGTATCTTGGAAATATGATTGAAGTTGCTGAATCAAGCGAGCTATATGGTCATGCAAGACACCCATATACTAAAGCGCTTTTCTCGGCCATTCCTCATGCTTCAACGGCGGGAAGAGCTGGGAGAATTATTCTTGAAGGTGATATTCCAAGCCCGATGAATCCTCCAGCGGGATGCCATTTCAACCCAAGATGTTGGAATGCTACGGAAGAGTGTCGAAAAACATTTCCGCCAATAACAAATCAGTCAGCTACTCACCAGTACCGTTGTTACAATCCAATTAAATAATTGCATAAACATTAAAGAATTCTCCTCTTAAAAAAGGGGAGAATTCTATCAATTTTTCTTCATTTTATTCAATATAATTAGTTTTATTCCGAAAAGTCCAAAGGTACTAACCCTCTAAAAATGGGTAATTTTTTGGAAAAAGTTGATTTGAATTTAAACGATCTCAAGGGCCTTGTCCTTTCACCTGGAAATATTTTTTGGAAACAAAAATCAGGTGCACTCGTGCTTATTTCAAGCAAGTCAGATTTTTTAAACAGAGAGATGATTGAAAAATTGGCCAGTTCAAATCACAAATTAGTGATTGAGAATCAAATTGATCCGCACCTTCAAAACGAGTTTGTTGAATTGTTCAAGGCCCACGAAAAAGAATTACTGATTAAAGAAAAGCTGAAGTGGCGTGGCCAAATTATCAATTTATTCTCCAATCAATTCTCAGAAAAAAACTTTACTCAGTTTGAAGTAGACCAAATGGCCTGCGCCGTTTTTTCAAGTATGACCTCTGAGGAAGTAAAGCATTACCTCGATCTAGATATCGATCTTTTTAAGAGAAGTTTAAGCATAGCTTCTAGTTACACGTTTTGCGCATTTCTTCTTGGGTACTATAGCGATACTTTCTTGAAAAAATTATTCATGGAAACGATTGTCAGCTTAATGAGCTTTGAAAATATTGATCCACCTCTAACGTTGAAATCAAAATTAGAAAAAATTAGAGACGTGGAATCGCTCTCTCTGGAAGATAGACACTATTTAAAAGAAGTTTATCACGAAAAAAATGCATTATTAGGAGAACGTTATGACGGCTCAGGAGTGCAGAGTATTAACATGAAAGAAATGACTGATTTGGAATTGGTGTTTGTTGCTTTAAATAAACACTTTCCCTTAGTTGTAAACAATGAACATAGTTCAATATTTTATGAAATAAAAAATTCGGAATTTAATTGCGAGAATAAAGTTCTAACAGTCCTTAATAAAATTTTAGAAAGAAAGGAAAATGCAGCCCTAATGAGTGCGTGATATTTTTGGAGTAGATAGTTTGAGTCAAAAGTTGAAAAAAAGAATTCTAATCTCGGCTGAGCAGATGAGTGCTCAGGTGGGAGCTTTTTTTCAAAGGCTCGGGTTTGAGCTCACTCAGGAGTATGACAAATCACCTGGGTATTTATTTATTGTTGATGATTACCTTAAAGAAATAACAACACTTCCTCGAATTCAAACTAGAAGTACGATAGCTGAAGAATGTAAGGGGAATGTTCGTGCATTTGCTGATGAAAAATTTTTAGGAGATCCTCAGGTCTGGTCTCTTTTGAAATCATATTTTACTGATTCAGAAGAATTTAATCTGATTGATTTATTCTCTACTGATTATAAAAATATTTACACTCTAAAAATTCATGATTATCTGAATGTCGGATATTTTATAGATACGATAATTGTTGAAGCTTACAAAAATAAATTTGATTTTGAAAAGATAAGAAACTATCTGAATGTCACTCTGGAGCATTCTCTAAAGACAATTGAAAATCAGGAAAACTATCCACCAGTTGATGTTTCGTTTTCTTATTCTGAGCATGGATTTGCAATCCAAATATCATTGAGTGCTTCTTCAATTAACTTTGAAGAAAACCTCTCCTTTATGAAGGATCTTTCCTTAAAGGCTAATTACTTTGATCTGAACTATTTTCAAAAAAGAGAAAGATTAAGCTTCTGTGCTCTTTGGTTTAAGGAGAGCAAACTTCAGTCATTTAAGTCGTATTTCCTTACAGAAGTTTCAGGTAAAAAAACGAAGGTTGAAAGTTCATCTACACTAATTAATAGACTAGATGAAGGAGATGAAGATACTCGTTATGAGCCTAATCGAGAAGCTATTGAACAGTCTCGAAAACTGCAATTGGCCAGAAAGTTTAGTCTATTTATAAAAAACTACAGGATGAAAGAAGAGACTCCTGTAGAGCTCGAGTCATTGACCGAAACTGACATTGATAATTATTTGGCAAACTATCCACGCCAAGAAGCTCTAGGAGAACTTGATTCTGAAATTAAAAATTTTATGATCAAGCTTCTTTGCGATGACAGTTTATATGCAGGAGTGAGTGAGTACGTTCAAAAAATTGCTCAGTCCAATCTTGATCCAAGTATAGATGAAATTCAAAAAGTATTAGGAGAGAAATCGCTAGAGGATATTTCTGAAATCATCAGAGTCAGAGGCTCCAAAGATGAAGCTGATGAAGTCACAATTGTCAGTGGATGGAGTGAAAATTTCGATGAAGACGCTTGGAAGGTAAAACGTGCTGAAATTGTCGAGAAGATTAAAGATGAAGTGACAGAAATTAAGTCGCAGGGAAGAAATGTTGTTGAAGATGATATTATCAGAGTGGTTTCTTCCGGACTATCAGCTGATCCAGAAGATGTAAAAACAGTTGTTAAAGGTCTTGTCGAAGAAGTCCTGTCCAAAGATTGGGTTTTCAAAGCTGATGAAAGCAATATCATTAAAGCGGAAAGAACTGTTGTTAAAGGCAATTCAAGACAAGCTAAAATTGATGAAACAAAGAGAAAAATTGAAGAAGCCTATGAGAACGCTGAAGAAACCTATGAAGGAAGTTTTTTAGATAAGAAAAAGAAAAAAATTGAAGAGGCTTACGAGAGAAGCAGCGAAATAGAGAACGAAAAGACAAAACAACTTGAAGAAGCCTTTGCCCGAAGCTTTCATGAGGAACAACCAAAAACTGTTCAAGAGATGGGGCCCGTCAATCAGGATAATAAGCAAGAGCAACAAATTGTTCGCATGAAAAAAATCATGGAGCAAATGAAAGCAGAAATTATGAGACTGCGTTCAAAAGCTGAAGCTAGTAAGGAACTTGAAAATGTTGTGAATGAAGAGCAGTCGCCAGAAATTGGTGATCTAAAAAGAGCTCTTGTTAAATCTATTGAGACTGCAAAGTTAAAAGAAAAAATGACATCTCAGTTGAAGGAAAATTATGACAAGATTCTTCAAGTAAAAGATGAAAAAGTAAAAAGTCTTGAAGATCGTATAGAGCAATTAAAAGAAGAGTACTCAGAGAGCGCGGTATTTGCAAATGAAGAGAAGCTAGAGAAGCTTGAAGCAGAAAATAAAAGTCTTATGGCTCGCCTTGAGCTTGCTAATCGAAAAATTAATATCATTAGCGACAATATGAATAAGCATGATAGTGATGCAATTACAAAAAAAGATAAAGAGATCGCGACTCTAAAGAGCAATATCCAGATGGCCCAAAGCTTTATGGAAAAATATAAAAATGAGCGAAATGAATTTGAAATTAAGCTCATGGAAGAAAAAGAGAAGTTTATTAAGCTGAGAGATGAAAAACCGGTTGCAATGGCCTCGACAAAGGATCAGGAGAAAGATCTTGCTTTAAGCATATTAACTAGCGAGAAAAAAAGTTTAGAGGAAAAGTTCAAGGTGCAGACACTTGAATTAAAGAAGATGGAACAAAAACTCAAATTTGCTCTCGCTCAGGTTGAGGAAAATATAAAGAAAAAAGGTGCTTCTGCAGCAGGTCCTAGTAATAAAGGAAATGAGATTCATGTGAAGCAGCTGGAAAAGGCCAATGCAGAATTAGCAGATAAGAAGAAAGATATTATAAAATTTAAGGCAGAGAACTCACTTCTAAATAACAAGATAGCAGAACTTGAAAGAAAGCTGGCAAATTCAGAGAAAAAAGCAGCATAATTTCAAATTTTTCTTGTCAGCCCTATAGATTTTGAGTAAAAATACTTCACACAAAACACGCCCTGCTGGTGAAATTGGCAGACACGCTAGACTTAGGATCTAGTGCGCAAGCGTGGGGGTTCAAGTCCCTCGCAGGGCACCATCTCTCTTTAAATCCCAAACATCATTAGTTTATTCGCCTAATTTGAATCTCTCAAATTTAAAAAGTCGCTTCTGTTTCGTATTGAGACTCAACAGCTTGGTGAGTAGGAATTAAAAGTTCAGTTATCAACTGATCTTCAGGCGTTGTTCTTGGGTCATTAAGGTAATGTTCTATATAAAAATCTTCTCGGTGCTTTATTTTTAACTTGTCGATGATGTTAGACACTCGTTCACAGGCCTCTGGTATATTTGAGTATGGGCCAGTCAAAACAAACCGTGAGTATCTTCCTCCTTCAAACTTCATGTAGCCTAATCCAGGAGGAAGTTTTTCGGGCTTAGAATCAACAATAGTACCTGCTCGATAAATCATCTGAGGTTCAATTTTATAGAGACTCATGAAGCCGGAAATTACATTATCGTTTGATATTTCATTTAGATGTTGGAGTAGTTCCTCCCAAGCTTTCTTGCCAGACTCCTGGAGTGATCCAATTTTTTCTACGAAAACAAAATGAGTCACTGGCCAATCTGTAGCTTCAGGTTTTTCAGTTAAGTTCATAATATCCTCCTAATCAAATATGGAAAACACTTTATAATCTCTCCTTTATTAATAGTTCTGTTTTTCATCAGGAGACAAGACACTCATCATTATTGACTCTGCTTTTCATAATAAAAAGTTCAGGGATGGATAGATGGCACCATCTTCAATTTCTAAGTATTGGGAGTATTCATTTTAATTTTCAGTAAAAGGTGGTCTAATTATTCTTATACGGCTTAAAAAAATTAGGATCGATATAGTTTTTATGAAAATATTTTTCACCCTGATCATTTTTTTATCTAAGGCTTCTTTGTTTGCCAGCGGATCACATACAATATTGAAAAATTCTTTCACGACTAATTATTTTGGGTTCACAAGATCCTATCAAATCGAATATCCATTTAATAATCAAGATCAAGAAATTCTCTCGTACCGATCTGAGTACCGACAGGTCAATCCATTTATTCAGTATCCCTACAGTACAGTAACTGACACTGTCTCATCGGGAAGAAACCTCATCTTTTCAAAAATTTATCACACAGGAATATTTGGCCTAAGACTTACGCCAAATTTGAATCCAAAAGCTGAAAAGCATCTTATTTTTTCAGGCGATTCAAACATGTTTGGCGTTGGTGTTTTGGATCAAGAAACTTTACCTGCTAGGATTGGAGCAAGATTAGAATCCCACTCTGTATACAACATGGGATTAGCAGGTACGGGACCTAACTGCACCTTGTACTTTCTTGAACACTTTGGCCTTCAAAAAATAATCAACAATCAAAAAAAAGGAGCCTTTATCTATGACTTTCAACACTATTTAATTGAAAGAGTTGTAGGTTCAAAAGGCTATATCCAAACAGCAGAATTTTTTCCTCGTTACGTAATGGAAAATGGAAAATTGGTATATGTGGGAACATTTCGAAAATATTGGGCGACATGGTTCTATAAATTGCTAAATCATCTCCCTTATCATCAAACTTTATTCCCTAATCTTCCTCGAATTGGCCACTCTCATATCGAGTTAACCGCAAAAGTTTTTGCTAAAATGAAGGAAGAGTATCTGCGGCAAACGGACGTTCATAATCGATTCATTGTCATATTCAATCCAAGCACCATTCAAATCGATACTCGCGATGATATAAATTATCTACAAGAGTGCTTAAAAAAAGAGGGGATTGAAACTTTAAGCTTTGAGAGCGCTGAGCAATTGCCATTGCCTAAAATTGAAAATGAAGGTCATTTCAGTGCCCTTGCTCATGAAAATTATTCCAAGATGGTTATTAATAAATTGGATTCATTGTTAAAATTATCTCACAAGAGAGAAGGGCAATATTGATCTTTTTATTTTAGGAATTTAGCAATCTCTTTAGCTATGAATGCATTCGTTTCTGGGGTCGGGTGACCGTCACACTCGTAATAAGGTCTTTCTTTGATTAATTCCCCCATTCTCAAGTCTGAAAAATCTAAGTAAGCGAGTTTAGCCTCTTCCAAATAACTTCTTATAGAAGGAAAATAGGTTTGACTGCTGTCAGGAAGGGCGACGACGTAGAATTTTTTATATCCAATATCTTTTTTCAATTTATTACGAATAGCCTCTATGCCTTTTACGAATAATTTCAAATGATTTTCATTGGGAGTTGGAAAATCGATATTCAACGATCTGACAAAATTACTTTTTGAAAGTAAACGATAGGTTGCTAACTTTGCACTAATATCCCATCGACTAGGTTTAACAATATTTACTCCCTCGCCATTTTCTTCCAAGAAAAGTTGCTCTTTCATATAGTCCATTGAACCCTGTGAAAAAGTTGGGATTAAGCGAAGCAGGTCAAAATCAAAATAAAAATATAAAACAATGCCGTCTTTTTCTTTGATTTCTTCTTTGAATTTCTTATTGAGAACCAGAGAAACAGTTGGTGCTAATCCTGCTCCGGGGACCCCATAATTGTATGCTGATATGGCAGGTAAATTCTTTGCCATTTGTGATGGCAATGTTTCATCATCATTCACTCCTTCACCAAAAACAAATGACCCACCTAGAAAGATTAAAAAATTCTTGTTAGATCCTTCTGTTTGGAGTGATTCACGTCTACCGAATTTATCAGTTTTGTAACTTTTATCATAAATTAATTTTTTTCCTAAACTAAACCGAGAATGAGGATTGTAGAAATTAGGAGTAAGTTGCATAAGATCTTCAGTGCTGTTGAATGTTCCATCAGAATAAACCTTGTCACCATCTTTTTCCCCCATGCTTTCCTTTAGTATTGAGCTGGTGCTGCAATCTGCTTTCTGGAAATTTTTTTCTAGAGAAAACCATGTCTGTTCATTTGGTTTTGTAATTACATTTGTTGCAGACGATTTTTCATTTATATTTTTTACTGGAGTGAAATTTATTCTAGTGCTCTTGGTAAAAAAGTATGAAAGAAGTTCTACTGAGACTAAGATGAAGATTAGGCTAAAAAGTCCCAAAGAAAATGCAAAGAATTTTTTCTTTAGATTATTAAAATTAAACTTAAGTGGGGTCATTTTTTGCCAGAATTTTAGTTAATGTCACTTCAAATTTTTTCAATTCATCGGCACTTGTATTAATGCCGAAACTAACTCTTATCGCTTCATAGGCTTCTTCAGTACTTAGTCCGAGACTAGTCAAAACGTGGCTTGGATTCTTTTGACCAGAGTTGCAAGCTGATCCAACTGAAATTCTGATACCTGCCTTATCTAGTTCTCTGAGTAAACGTTTTCCTTGATGGTTTGGAATGGCAAAGTTGATAATGTTTGGCAAAGAGAGCTCGAGATCACCATGAATTCTTAAATCGCCAAATTGCTTTGATAAAGAGCCAATTAATTCTCTCTTTAGAGAACTAACTTTTTCCAGTGTATCTTTCGTGAATAACCTGGTCGCCTCTGCCATAGCACTAGCAAGCTCTACAGGAACAGTTCCTGGCCTTATTCCAGACTCTTGCTTGCCTCCATGCAACTGAGGAGATAATTTGATGTCTCTTTTTATATAGAGTGCTCCAATTCCTTTTGGAGCATGGATTTTATGTCCACTCATAGAATAAGAATCAAGATTCATTTTCTTTACATCGACAGCAGTTTTACAAAAAGCTTGAGCTCCATCAGAATGAAATAAAACATTTTTTTCTTTACACAGTTTTCCGATCTTCTCTAAATCTTGAATGACTCCAATTTCATTGTTTGCATGCATAATGGACACTATTTTTGTTCTTGGGGAAATTAATTTCTCAAGTTGAGAAATATTAATGATTCCATTTGGGGAAACAGATACTTTTTTTACTATTACCCCAAGAGTTGAAAGATAGTCGGCCACTTGACTAATGCTTGAATGCTCAATGGTTGAAAGAATAACCTCATCTCCACTAGAAACATTATGAAATAGCCCTTTTAATATTAAATTATTTGACTCTGTTGCTCCTGAAGTAAAATAAACTTCCTCCGGTGAGCAATTGAGTATGCCTGCAATCTGTGCTTTTGCTTTTTCCAATTCGATACTTGCGAGAACTCCAGAGTGATGAATTGAAGAAGAGTTTCCAATTCCTTTTTCATATAAATGAATCAGATGCTTCAAGACATCTGGATGAATGTGCGTTGTAGCCGCATTATCTAGATAAACTTCATTCTTCATATTTGTAATTTAGTTTTTCTGCAATTTCGTTTAGCTGAGCTTTGCTTACTTTAAATTCTAAATCTTTGATAGCTTCTTCTCTACTAATTACACCTTGCCGAATTAATTTACTCATCTCTACATGGTAGTGAGTGTATCCATAATTTTTGAGTGAATTAAATACAGATATAAAATTTAAATTGCAATTAGTTGATCTTCCTGGATAGCTCAATGATGGATATTTCCACCCTAACTCCTTTTGAATCATAGGAACATAAACGTCAGCTCCAAAAGGTAAGAACCAATGAGGGGAGAGGACCATCGCCTTATTTTTTCGACTTGAAGCCTTTTTTAAAACTTCTTCCATACTTGTTGGAAAGTCGCGATATTTTTGATCGTCCTTGACATACTTTTCAATAAAGTCTTTCGTAGCTTCACTCATATTTTTAAATTCAGGAGCAGTTGTATTGCAACCACACTTACTCATAATTTTTTGGTTGGTTGACTGCCCTTTGGTCCATCCTGCAATAATGATTGGAATTTCATGCCTATCGGCAATTTCATAAGCCAAATCCATGTACCAAAGAGAACAAGGATGACAAACTACAGCTTTTGAATTGGTTTCTAAAATTTTTGAAAACATTTTTTTCATGTAATTTGATTTGAAAAACATAAAATCAACGCCAAGTTTTTCAACGGCAGTCTCAACATTTGCAATCGCTTCTTGGGATTCAAATCCATTATCAAACATAAATGCAAGTGGATTTAAATTGTATCTTGTCTTCATGTAATAAAGGGCCGAGGTTGAATCTTTCCCACCACTGCACATGGCTAAGACGTCATACTTCCCTTTGCTTTTATTTTTTTTCAAAATTTTTAGAAGATCTGTTTCTAGAAGTTTTGAATCTTGCTCGTCTTGTTTTGCTTGCTCAAATTCAAGACAGAGATTGCAAACTCCTTCGGAATTAAAATATATATTGGGTTTTGCTTCAGGGAGAACACAATTTCTACATAATATCTTTTCTTGAAAATTTGCCATAAAGAGGCTCTCCATCTAAACTCTAGAGTAAACTATATTATGTTACCCCATAATGTTTGCGAGACAAATTAAAAAATGACTACGTTAGATCTAAGAAACATTCCATGTCCTCAAAATTCATCAAAAGCGTTAATCTTCTTATCGACAATTGATACCGATGAAATTGTTGAAATTCTTCTCGATGATGGCGAGCCAATTGAAAATGTTCCCGAATCACTCTCTCTTGAAGGACATAAAGTTATGAGAGTTGAGAAGCAGCCTGAAGGCCATTGGATTTTAGCAGTGAAAGCAAGCTAAACTCCTGCATAGATGAAAGTTAAAACGACAGCAGGTCCCACGTGATAGATAAACACCGCTAAGAACAATAAAAATATTATTATCGGTGCAATAAAATATGCTTTCTCTTTTTTTATTAAATAGAGAGTTTCTTTAAATAGGCTTTTAAATTTTCTAACAATTAATAAATTTGTGATATTCATATATATAGATTTAATTAATTTAACATAAAAGTAAAGGACCAGCACTTCAATGATTATTCTTGGGATTGCATCAGGGTATCACGATTCAGCAGCGGCCATTATTAGAAATGGTGAAGTCGTTGCATGTGTTCAAGAAGAGAGGTTTTCTAGAATAAAAGGCGACAATCAATTCCCAATATCAGCAATTAACTATTGCTGCCAGGTTGCAGGTGTCCTTCCTTCAAATGTTGATGCTGTTGCATTTTATGAAAAGCCATACTCAAAGTTTCATCGAAGTTTGCGGTCTCAAATTGAAACATTTCCTTATTCGTACCCTCACTTTATGAGTTCCATTAAATCATGGCTTGGAGAAAGATTAAGCATTGATCTCAAAATTCAAGATGAATTATCATTTAATTCCGCCCCATATTTTGTTCCACATCATTTAGCTCACGCTGCCAGTAGTACATTTGTTTCACCTTTTGATGAAGCGGCTTTTATCGTCTCTGACGGAGTTGGAGAATGGGCGACTCTTTCATATGGAACATATGTTGATAATAAATTAAAAACTTTAGAGGAACTTCATTTCCCTAATTCGGTTGGTTTAATTTATTCAGCTATTACATTTTATCTGGGGTTCAATGCCAATGGTGGAGAGGGAAAAGTGATGGGGCTTGCTGATTATGGACAGGCGATTTACTTAGATGATTTATTAAAGACAATTGACTTAAAAGAAGATGGTAGTTTTAAACTGGATGAATCTTATTGGGATTTTAAATCAGGAAGAATACCTGTTACTAAAAAATTTATAAAAAAATTTGGTGATCCTCGAATCAAGGGAAGTGAGTTAAAAGAAAATCATTTTAATATGGCTTCATCACTTCAAAAACTAACGGAATTGATTCTTATTCGTGTTGCAAATCACGTCTATGAGAAAACCAAATTAGATTCTCTTTGTTTGTCAGGAGGATCATTTTTAAATATACCTACCAATTCAAAAATTTTAGAGTCTACGCCTTTTAAGAATTTATATATTCAGCCATCCGCCTCAGACGCAGGAGCGGCTTTAGGTGCTGCACTTTATGTAAACAATTTAATTAATCCAAATTCAAAAAAATATTTCATGAATAGAGCAGACTTTGGTCCTGAATATTCTGATGCCGAAATTGAACGCCAGCTCTTAAAAAATAAATTTAAATATAATAAATTAGAAGAAGAAGAGGTTATTGCTTTAGCTTCAAATTGGATCAATGAGAATGAAGTCATTATATGGTTCCAAGGTCGAATTGAATTTGGACCACGTGCACTTGGACATAGAAGTATCCTGGCATCGGCCAGAAATAAAGAAATGAAAGATTACTTAAATTTAGAAGTTAAAAAAAGAGAATCTTTTAGACCATACGGGATCAGTATTTTAGAAGAAAAAGAAAATGAAATTTTAATCTCATCTAAACCTTCAGGGAAATCCGATTTTGTTGGCCCTTTCATGTTAAAACTCGGACAAGTAAGAAATGACTTCTTAAATGTCTATCCTTCCGCCGTGCATGTGGATGGAAGCACACGCTATCAAACAGTCACAAGCAAAGATGGTATTTATTATAAACTTATAAAAAAATTAAATGATGATTTTAACATGCCACTTATTATCAACACTTCTTTTAATTTGGATGGTGAGCCTATTGTGAATTCACCTGAAGATGCTTGCAAAACATTTAAAAATAGTTTGATAAAAAAAATGGTAATAGGAAATTATGTTGTTGAAAAAAATTAGTTTAAAAATTTCCAATGCACTTTTGTATATCGTTTTATCACTTATCTATGTTGTTGGGTTTGGTGCATATTGCCTGATACTAAAAGTATTAACCCTTTTTAAAAAAGATGAGATTACTTATTGGAAAGCTTCAACTTTTATTGATGAAGAACATCTGGATTCTCTTAAGAGACAGTCTTAAAAAGCTTTCTTCAAGCGCTCACAATCAAACAGTGGCCGTACATTCGAATTTCTAAGGGGAGAAGTGCACGTTCCAATCATGGCCCCCAATGTATAAAAATATAAACCATTATTAGGTGGATCGAATGAATACTCACCATCTGGTGTAGTGTCATCAAAAAGATGAAATGTATTGTAATTACTCACTGAGCGCATGTCTTTATAGGCAATGTGAAGCCTTTCATAAACAAAGCGAATTTCATCAGATGTCATTGGTACACCGACATTATTTGCGTCTATAAAAAAAGTTGGAATATCTTGAATATCAAATTTGGGAGAGAGCTTTATATTCTTTGCTACTTTTAAATCTCGATCCATGCGATCAGAGAGTCCTTCCATTAATTTCTCTGCAACGGTAAATTGAGATTTTAATTGGGCCATGGCAACGGCCGCGACATGATGAGAGCGAAGAATTTGGATGGCATCATTCTTGAGGAATTTAGATCCTAATTTCTCCAAAAAACTAATTCCTTTACCGCACTTGAGATTTTGAGCATCATCACTATGTAATAAACGAACAGCTAATTTTTCAACACAAGTTGGATCAATGCCTGGAATTTTGTATTTATTATAATTACCGAGTCCCTTTTTATCCCAAATGCGTTCAGCATTTATATTATAAGTCGCAATCTTAAATTTATTTGCATCGACGTCACTGGCCCATGTTGTGTAGAGTGCATTCATTTGATCCAGATCCGCTTTAGCTTCTTCATCAAAAGCATTTCGACAGGCCTGAATTTGAGCAATCGCTCTGATCATGTGGCCGATATCGTCCACGGATCGATTATTCTTTAACCATATATCTCCAAAATATGGATTATGAGGAATGTGAACATAACTTGAAACCCCGTTTTCAATTCCAGGACGGCTAGCATCGTAATTTACAAAAATATCTCTTCCTGCTTCAGTAGAATGAAAGCTTTCAGGATAAAACGCACGCGATAAAATTGTCGGCCTCTCATCTGTTGATCTGGCACTCGAGAGAATCCAAGCAGAAAATCCTCTCATCAATTTTCTCGAGAGGTGAGCATATTTTTGTTCGCCAGTTAAAAGATAAGCGTAGCAAGCACTCTCTAAATAAGGTGAAGTATGAATGCCTGCATTGTCAGTACCATCATTTGAGTGAGTATAGGTTACAAGGCCTTTAGATTTTGAAGCCTTCACACCTGTCCACATGCTCGCCCACCAAAAAGGTTTGCTTGAATCGCTCTCTGCAGACCCATGTACATGAGAATCAATGAAGTCAAAATATTTTGTATCTTTTAAAAGAGAAATCAATTCGTCTGTAGCTTGCTCTCTTTCGCTCCCTGAAATTGGTACTCCTTTATCAGCTCTTTCAAATTTGATTTGATTTGCAAAAATTGTAGTTGAATGTCCAATGATTAAAAGAAGAGTAATGATAAATTTTAAAGGATTCAAAATAAACTCCTTATTTGGGGAGTCACTTTAAATACTACTTTTTTTTATGTGGCAAATTTTTTAATCACGCATAGTTTTTATGAAATTGTCTTATAGTTTTAATGTTTGTTTTTGTATTTGGAATAAAGAGCAAACCTAAAATAAATTGGTAATGATACCAATGTCATCACAAGGAGTGGAGTGTGAATTATTGTTTTTCAAAATCAATAAATAATTCTTTTCAAGAAGCAAAGGCAAAAACCATCGAAGCCCTAAAACAGGAAGGCTTTGGTGTTTTGACCGAAATAAATGTTCAGGAAACATTGAAAAAAAAACTTAATGTTGATTTTTATAAATATGAAATTCTTGGAGCCTGCAATCCTGCTGCAGCCTATGAAGCTTTAAAAGCAGAAGATAAAATAGGTACGATGTTACCATGTAATGTAATTATCCAACAAAAAATGGATGGAGGACCTGTAGAAGTATCGGCGATTGATCCCGTCGCATCTATGATGGCTATAGAAAATAATAAACTAGCTTCTATCGCTAAAGATGTTCAAGGGAAATTGAAAAGGGTCATCGATGCATTGTGATTTTAGAATTTATAAACAAGTGTTCCCATTGTTCGCTTTTCTACACCATTAGTGTGATAGTCCCCATTAATCGAACCTGTGCGAATATTGTATTCTCTCGTTAGTTGAATTTTTAGATTTTTTGTGAGTTGATAGCTGATATAAGCTCTATGAGTGTCGAGTGAATCATTAAAATTATCATGACGAGTGATTTGTTCTTCATAACGATGATGACCGTTAATGGATTTTGCTTGAGAACTTTGTCCATTGTAACCGATTTCAAAATTTCCTTTCTGAATAGCAAGGGCCCCCAGTACTGTTGTTCCCATTCCGTAATAATAACCTCTTTTTTGAAGAGTCGTATCTTGGCCTGTTAATCCAGTGGGATTTCCTTCAAGAAATTTTGAAAGAGAATAAGATTTCACCATGGTAAAGTCGCCATAGAAACCAAAATCAGCTTTAATTTTAAAACCATTGTAGTAAATATCTGCGTGAGCACTAGCTCCTAAAATATCAATAGTTCCATAGAAATCTTCTGCTTTTGTTCTTTCAGCCGTCCCGCGATCATTCCAGGTTGAAGCAGATCCGGCTCCTAAAATTACATTGTATCCTCGCAATTGTCCTGATTCATCTATACTTAAGTTTTTTTGATTAAAGGCAGCTGCTACAATTTGAGCAATCACTCTTAAATCTTTAACACCATCATTTCCATTTATTTCTACCAGCATTTTTGCCATGGCGGTATCGTAAACCAGCTTGGATTCTTTTCCTGGTTTTTGAAAATCTTCAATGTTCACAACGGTTGCATCCATCCCTACAAGTTTATTTTGATGCACTGATGGATCATAAGCTTTTTGTCCTTTATCGAGACCGATGTAAACAGAGATATCTTCCCAGCGTGGTTTTTTACAGTCTAGCTGGCCTTTGTATTTGTCGCCACTTTTAAATTTGTCGATTGCCTGATTGGCCGCTAATCCTGGGTTAATAGTATATCCAAGTGCTTTAGCTGCAAGATTGTCTTTTTGAAGGAGCGCGCATGAAATTTGATAAGTGGCTTCACCAATAACATAACCGCCAATGGGAGTGAGAATTTCATCATTGATTGATAAAACTTCGCGATACTCCATAAATTCCCAAGCAGTCGATGAGGCGAACGAAACAAGAAATGACTCTAGCGAATTGAAGCCATTGGCCCTCGCTTCCTGATAATACAAAACTCCTGCATAAACATGTCCGTAGTTGGCTTTTTTACTATTATCATCGAAGCGAAAAGCTTCTCCGTTTAATTTCTTTTTAATTCCATCCACTAATCCATAATCAAAATCGGCTTGATTAGAAGAAATATTTTTATAATAGATGGCCATACCACTTGAAAGAAGAACTCCAATTTCTACTCCTGTACGAAGATAATTTTGTTTGCGTTCACCTTCACCTTCAAAAAGCGAATAGGCTTTATTGATGGAAATAGGTTCGCCTGTCAATTGGTTTTTGAAAATTCCTTTTTCTTGATCGTATTCGATTTCATTTGATTCCTGTACGCCGTTGACAAGAAGGCCCGCTTTAAAGGCTTCTTCATTGTCCACATAATAGAAAAAGTTTCCAACAGCTTTGGCGATAGCTTCTTCTTTAGTCACTTTACTTTTTTCACCATCTTTAAAATTCCATCCAAGAGTTTTGAAATCAGTACGATGAATTCTTTGTAGTTTTGTAACTTCAATACTGACTGAGTCGTCTGCGTTTCTTAAAATTCGCATGTGATAATTAAATTGGGGAAAAAGACGGGTAAGTTCTGGATCCTGAAAACGAGTTGTATCTGCATTTCGACAAGTGACGTCTGCTCCGTTTTCTACGATTTGATTTGCGATCGTATAGACTTGCGAGCACATATGTTTTTTCCAAATGCTATCAGTTTCTTCTTTTAGATCGCCAACTGAAATCAGGATTTTTTTCTTTGATAAACCAGCACCAAAGCTTTCTGCTCCCAAAAAGAGAAGTGTAAATAATGAAAGAAGGATGCAGACCAATTTCATTGAAACTCCAGATCATAAAAAAGCATTGATGTAAGAAGAGCAAGAAGAATGCCTAAGAAAATCTTCTAGATTGAAGTACTTATGAAAGTGTTAATGTCTAAATAGTATCCAGTGTGATTTTTTGTAATCAATATTGGGATAGGTATAGTGCCAATGATTTTCATTCTTCAGCTAATAAAAGATAAAGACTTCGTTTCATCTTCTTAAATTAAAATCGACTTTTCC
The DNA here is from genome assembly GCA_037444575.1 of Bacteriovoracales bacterium. GTDB lineage: Bacteria > Bdellovibrionota > Bacteriovoracia > Bacteriovoracales > Bacteriovoracaceae > Bacteriovorax. The sequence goes on along the minus strand of JBBIME010000004.1, from coordinate 107,942 downwards.
TTAAGATTTATTTACTAACGACAAAATTAAATCTGTTTAAATTAAGTTGCTGAACTCACGAGGAGTAATTTGCCTTTTTGTCTAAAGTTTTGACACTAATTTTGATTGATTGTTCAATTTATATACAGCTCACGTTTTGTTTTGAACGTAAACTTGTCAATTTCTTAAGAGAATCTTTTGCTTCAAATTGGCACGAATGCTGCTCTTAAGAAAAACAAAAGAAATACAAAACAGAACAACACTCAATTCAAACACACAGGAGCAATTATGAAAAAATTAGTATTGGCCTCAACTCTTTTAGTTCTTACAACAACATCTTTTGCAGCAACAAACGGAACTTTACTACTTCAAGGTATTGTTCCTCATAAAATGAGCTTAACAGTGACTGCTGATGCTGGTGCTTCAGCTCTTGATCTAACTACTTCTCAAACAGACTTATCTGTAGCTTCTGTGAATGAGCAATCGAACTCAAGAACTGGTTATAAAGTATCTATCTCTTCAGCAAACCTAGGTCAGCTTAAGAGAGCAGGTGGATCAGATGTTTTTTCATATTCATTGAAATACAACGGCTCTGCTGTAGATCTTAGTACAGCATCAGGAACAACAATCACTAATTCTACAATTGCAGCTGCAAACGTGAGCAAGGCAGTAACTGTTAGCTATACTGGTATAGCTTCAGAGCAAATGGTTGAAGGTACATACGCTGATACTGTAACTTTCTCAATCGCAGCTAACTAATTTAATTCGAATAAAGAAGATAGACCTAGGCCCACTCTCTAAGTGGGCCTTTTTATTCCTGTTAAAGTTTGTCAGGTATTGCACCGACAAGCTTTCATGAAACGAATTGTCCTAATCAATTTAATCATTTTTCCTTTTTTAATTTCTCAGCTTCACGCAAAGACTGTGGGGGAGCTTTTGCTAATGGCCCGTGTTCCATCAACGACTAAGACAAGTATAAAGCAGTTAGATTTAGGTCCTAATCAATTGAAGTGGATTGTTTCTAACCAAGTAAATGCTGAACATTCTTCTGAATCCTAAAAATTTGAGGTGGAAGGATTGAATCAATCGGGGATGGATTCTTATATTAAGAAAGTTGAGTCCAAAGATCGAACGATTCAGTACGAGATATTAATCAGCCATATCAAAAATTCGCTCTCTGAAAGTAAGCCAATATTTTTAAAAATCACTGCTAATTAGCTTCTCTTAAATTCTATTTATCAATATAATAAGAAGGAACATCAAAAGGCGGTTTCAAGGAATGAAGCTCGGAATTTTATTTATCTTTTTGTGTCTTTTTATCAGCACAAACTCTTATGCATTTAAATTTTCTCCCATGTCAGCAAGCATCGGAGTCAAGAGTTCAGACAACAGTGCTCTCTTCTATTTAGAAAATGATTCAGCTCAACCAATTGCTATTCAAGTCAGCCTCGCCAAAAGAGAGATGGATATCAATGGAGTGGAGACCAATTCTAAAATCGGGAATGAACTAACTGTCTATCCAACTCAGCTCATTATTCCGGCCAGTGAGAAACGTTCTGTAAAAGTTTTTTGGAGTGGCAAGGATATTCCTTCAAAAGAATTAGCGTATCGGCTAATAGCTGAGCAGTTGCCCATTGAATTGGAAAAAAATAAAAGTAAAAAGGCCAGCATTAAAGTTTTACTTCGCTATGTAGCTGCTCTGTATGTTAAGGCAGAAGATTATTCTTCTGAGATATCAATCAAAGAAATTAAAAGTATCGATAAAAAAATTTCTATTACAGTTTTGAATTCTGGAAAAAAACATCAAGTCCTGACAAACCTCAATTTGAAATTCACAGACGAAAAAAAGAATAAAGATATTTTTTTTAAACCTGAAGAATTAAAAGGAATGACTGGTGAAAATGTTTTAGCTGATTCAAGTCGAATGTTTATCTTTCCTAAAGAAGGTAAGTTTTCAGAAATAAATTCATCAGAAAAGGTAAAGATCAGCTTTGATAAAGATTAGTCTATTCTGCTTACTATTGAGTGCTGCAAGTTTTTCGAATGCTCAAGCAGAGTCATCTGAAGAGCTATTTAAAAAAGTTTTCGGGAAGAATCAAGAAAGTAAAAAAATTATTATTGATGCGACTCTTGGAGACTTCTATCTTGGTGAAGTCGAAGCAGTTGTTTCAGGTGAAAAGTTAATAAGCCTGTCCGGAAAAGACTTGGGAAAACTTTTACAAAATAAAATTCGAGAGAATAAAAAAAGTCTATATCAATTTGGCGATAAAGAAATTGAACCTTCGCAACTTCCTTTTAAGGTAATGTATTTTTCTCCAGAACTAAGATTGAAACTTGAAATTCCTGTTGAAGACATGGAACCAGTGAGTACAAAAATATGTGAAGACATGATCCCATATTATTCAAAGAAAGCAGCAGGTCCTTCCTCGTTTAGTTTGGGAACAAACTATAAGCTAGAAAACGTTCATGTAAATAAGCTTGATCAAAATAATTATTTTTCCGTACAAGCAGATTCTTTCATGAATCTGAAAAATATAGCGCTTGAAAATCAAATGAATTATTTGTCGACCCGAAATTCATCTTGGTATCGACAAGGTTCGAAGTTGACCTATGATCGTCCAGGACACATGCAGAGAATGGAATTGGGAGATGTTTTCTTTCCAGTTATCGGTTATCAGCAAAATCGCACTTTGGGAGGAGTTTCTTTTTATAAAGATTTTTCTTTAAACCCTTATCGCTCAAGTAACCCAACGTCTTCCTTTGAATATGAAGTTCTCAGTAGGTCATTGGTTCGCACCTTTATCAATGGTGCCATCATAAAAACTGAGTATATGAATCCTGGACGATATTCTGTAAAAGATATTCCTCTCAATAACGGTTTAAATAAAATCGTTGTTGAGGTCTCAGATGAATTTGGAAAAAAGAAAGTTTTTATTTTTAATGAAGCAAGTTCTATTGATGCATTAGATTTTGGAGTCTCCAGATTTAGTCTTACCGCGGGCCTTCCCTCAACGGATACTGAAAGCGCAAAAAAATATGATAATACCGCTGGTACATTTTATTCTGGATTCTATCAATATGGTATTACGAAGCATTGGAGTTTGGGGGGCTATTTACAGGGTAATAAGAATTATTCTCTTTATGGTTCAAATAATACTTTCTCTACTTCAATTGGAAATTGGTCTTTTGATGGAGCCGCTTCTTCAAATAAGTTTCATACTGCACCGGCCATTGAAGGAAATTATCAATTAAATCTTTTTGGAATCAATTGGTATGAGAGTCATAGTTTAAATGCGCGAGTAGAGTACAGGTCACCATGGTTTAATGAAAACGGTGAATCCATAAAAAATCGTTTCGATTACATTGCATCAGCTTCTTACAGTGTACCTTTTATGGAGAAGTTCAATGTATCTCTCGGTGGAAATTATCAACATCCAAGAATTGGAGAGGTTGCTAAATATGGAATAGACACGAGCATTACCGCAAGAATATTTTATTCAAGCTCACTTACTTTTTATTATGCTCGTTCGCGTGATGAGAACAGACAATGGAGCACTCAACTTTATTGTTTCTTAAATTTTGCTTTTGGAGAGAGTTCTACTTACTCTTCAGCATTCTACGATAAAAATTCACAAACTAAGCGTTTGACTGTAATCAATGATGATGGGAAGAGACTTAATAGCCTAAAGGTTGCTGCAGTTGCAGATGATAATACAACAAGCCGCAATGGATCTCTGGATTTTCAATACAACACATCTCTTGCTGATATTGGTGTGCGTGAAGAGATTATTAATACCAAGGGTAGTCAAACGGGAAGCAGAACCTCTCTTCGATTATTGAGTGCATTTGCTTTTGTTCACAATGGTGATGAATCAGCCTTTTCTATTTCAAGACCAATCTCAAGCAGCTTTGTTATTTTTAAACCAACAGAGGGATGGAAAGGTCAGCGCTTTGGTGTTAAATCATCAAGTGGTGACAACGATACTGAAACTGGCCTTTTTGGTGAGTCATTAGTATCTGGATTAATGCCTTATCAATACCGAAGACTTCAGCTTGATCCAACATACCTGGATCCAGGCTATAGTTTAGGGCAAGAAAGTTTCGATGTTTACCCGCACTATCGCAGCGGACATTTATTTGTAGTTGGCCGATCTGGACTATTAGTTCTAAGGGGAATTATGCTTGATAATGACCAGCATCCACTTGCCTTAAAAGTTGGGTACTGGACTTCAAGTACTGGTAAAAGTATTCCATTTTTTACAGGACGAGAGGGGGAATTTCTTATTGAGGGAGCTGAACCAATCTCTGGAAAAATTCAACTTGATGATGAACAGTTTGAAGTTAAGGAACTTAATCTCGCAGGAAAAAAGAGTGGCATAGTTGATGTTGGAAATGTTGTAGTTCCTTTCAAAGAGGGCCGATTATGAAATTAAATTTTGTGATTTTACTTTTGTTGTTATCTACAGAAGTGTTGGGAAACTGCAGATTTAGTTTATCTGTTCCTGCGATTAATTATATTGTCGCTGATATAAATCCTTCTACTATTTATAGTCTCACTCTTACTAGGGGAAAGTCTAACGATACTGCCTGTGGAAATTATCTTATTGGGTTTTCTAAAGGAGGAGGCAATAACTATAATCCTCGATTGGCCAGAAATTCAATTACCGGAACAACTCTAGCTTACAATTTCTCTAACGCTAGCAACTCTACAAATATTTTAAAAGAAGTTGTGGATGCAACTTCAAACTCTGAACTTTTAACTGGTACAGTTACAAAAAATTCTAGCAGTAATGTGAACTATTATTTTACTCTTGGAACACTTGGTTCAACTTCGCTCATCAGAGGGGGACTTTATAGAGATACAATTACTGTCTCTGCGTTTTCCGGATCTCTTGCAAATAATAATGGGCTAGAAACTTCTCAGACACTTTCAGTAAATATAACCGTCCCAAAAGTTGCTTCTCTTTCACTTGTAAATACAGGAGCTGGCTATGATTCAGCTAGCACCAATAAAACTCTAGATTTTGGAGAACTCTCGCAAGGCCAAGAAATGAGTTTTGATGTGATAGTACTAAGTAATGCTGGATACAAACTGAGCGTCTCATCAGCAAATAATGAAGTCCTTCAACTGGTTGGAGGAACACCTGGAACAAACACTCAAATTGGATACGATTTTTTTGCATATGGGATTCAAAAAAATCTGACGACTTCTGCTTCTACCCCCGTTACGCTCTCAACCGGCGCTGGTGTGACTCCTGTGCAGGGGACAAGAATTCCTGTAAGAGTTCTCATTCAATCTGTTGCGGATAAAGACCCTGGAACTTATCAGGATTACGTGACTTTTACTATTGCAACAACCGAATAAGATCTTGTCTGATTGCCTTCTTTTTGTCTAAAATGAGGCGTCTCAAAAGAGGGAAATATGTCAAAAAAAATCTGTCTTACGGGTGTAAAACCAACGGGAATGCCTCATCTTGGAAATTATATTGGGGCCATTAAACCTGCTATCGAAATGGCCAATTCAGGTGAGTACGATTCTTATTATTTTATTGCTGACTATCACTCATTGATTGGAGTTCATGATTCAAAACTTCTTAGAAATTATATTCATGAAGTAGCAGCTACATGGCTAGCGATGGGACTTGATCCGAAAAAAGTCACTCTTTATAAGCAAAGTGATATCCCTGAAATTCTAGAACTTCACTGGATCATTTCTTGTTTTACCGTTAAAGGATTAATGAATCGCGCACACGCTTACAAAGCTTGTGTTCAAAGCAATGTTGAACAAGAGCGCGATGAAGATCACGGAATTAATATGGGGCTATTTGCGTACCCAATTCTTATGGCCGCAGACATAATGATTTTAAACGCTGATGTCGTTCCTGTTGGAGCTGATCAACTTCAGCACATCGAAATAGCCCGCGATATTGCTACAAGTTTTAATAATGCCTATGGAAATAAATTAAAACTTCCACGAGGAATTGTTCGCGAAGGAAATAAGCTTTTAGTCGGACTTGATGGAAGAAAGATGAGTAAGAGTTACAACAATCACATTCCTCTTTTTTCAACAGAGAAAGAACTAAAAAAACTTATTAATCGAATTACGACTGATTCAAGTGATCCATCTGTTCCAAAAAATCCAGATGAGTCTTTGATTTTTGATTTTTATAGTGAGTTTGCAACGAGTGAGCAAACAGAAGCTCTTCGCACTTGGTACCTTAGAGGTATAGGATGGGGAGAAGCTAAAATGGAGCTTTTATCTGTTTTAAATCATACATTAGCTGGTCCACGTGAAGTTTATGCCGAGTTAATGGCCAATCCTAAAAAGATTGATATGATTTTAGAGGAAGGAGCTGCAAGAGTTCGCCCTCAAGCTCAAAAACTAGTCAGCGATTTAAAACAAACAATTGGTGTTAGATAAGAAAATTTAGTCCGGAGAGACTTATGATGAAACTAGGATGGTTATTAGTGCTTTGTTCACTTTCCCTGAGGGCTCAGGATGTCGTGAACAATCCACCTCTAAGCATTGAGCCAGAAGACGGGAGACAAATCATTAAAGATAATGCTCCTGTTGGAAGTTTAGTGTCTAAAAAAGTTGAGATTAATCCAGTTGATGGACAGCTTAAACTTGAAGATAAAAAGCCAGAGTCTAAACCGACTCCATCGGCCGTTGAAGTAAAATCATCTGTTATGAAAGAGGTTCCAACAAAAGAAGTTTCAAACAAAGAAGAAGCTACAAATGTCTCGCCAACTCTTTCACATTCTTTGGAAAAATATTTGCAATTTTCATTCGGTTACTTGAATTCAAAATGGGAGAAGGCAGAACCTTCATTAGATAATGGATCAACTCTGACTGATTTCAGAGTGGTCTCTGATATGAACGAGCACAATCAATTTGGATTTGCGATTGAGATGATTCACGATACAACTCAAGAGGCAATTCCTGAAAATATTCGAGCTCTTCAATATAAACTATTCATCGATCATCACCGTGCCATTTTTACTGACAAACTTGATTGGATGGCAGGACTTGCTGTCTCTCTTGGTGATTACAGTATTAGAATGTTACAACTCAATGGCCTAGGTCAGTCGGTTTATACCAAAATTAAGAGTGGGACTCTATTTGGGGTGATCCCAAGTGTCGGTGTTAGATTTTATTTAGTTGATAGAAATAGTATTGATATTTCAGTCGAGTACCATCACTACTTCTGTAAACCCCAGCAGTATATTGGCGGACTTGCCCTCGTCCCGCGCTTTAGTTTTGTTTTCTAAGTCTTTTTTACACACGGGGCTAGTCATCGCGGTTATTATGTCGTAGAAGAGCTTTATTAATAAAAGGCATCTTCCCTCGTTAAGCTTTTTTTGCGTTATAAATGTTGCGGTCTTCATTTAAAGCAAATGCGAGGTGAGACCCACATTCAACGGAGTAAAAAGTGACATTTCAAGAATTGCCACTACGAGAGTCATTGCTTAAAGCAATCGCAGAAAGAGGGTACGTAGACCCTACAGAAATCCAACAACAAGCTATCCCAGCACTTGCAACGAAAGATACAGATTTTGTTGGTCAAGCTCAAACAGGAACAGGGAAAACAGCTGCATTTGTTCTTCCACTTCTTAACAAAATTGATCCAAATGCAAGAGATGTTCAGGCCCTAATCCTGACTCCAACTCGCGAACTTGCTAACCAAATTAACGACGAAATTAAAAAATTCTCAATCTATGAAAAGATTAAATCTCTTCCAGTATACGGAGGGGTTTCGCTTGAAGGTCAGATTCGAGGCCTTCGCAAAGATCGTCCTCAGATCGTAGTTGGAACTCCTGGGCGAGTTCTAGATTTAATTGATCGTGGAGTTTTAATTTTAGAGAATGCTAAATTTGCAGTTCTAGATGAAGCAGATGAAATGCTCGATATGGGTTTTATCGACGATGTAAAAACTATTCTTTCTTGCCTTGGTGAATCGAAAAAAACATGGATGTTCTCGGCAACTATGCCAGCTCCAATTCTTTCACTAATCAAAACTTACTTGAAAGATCCTCTAGTCGTTAAAGTTCAAAAGAAAACTTTATCGAATGAAAGTATTGAACAAAAGCACTATGTAGTTCGCCAATCACAAATGAGCGAAGCTGTGTGCAGAATTCTAGATTCTCTTGAAGATTATTACGGAATGATTTTCTGTAGAACTAAGATTGATGCAAAAACTCTAGCAGACGAACTCAATGCTCGTGGATATCCATCAGATTCACTTCACGGTGATATGTCACAACAACAACGTGACATAACAATGAAAAATTTTAAGAACAAAAAAATTAATATGCTTGTTTGTACAGACGTTGCCGCTCGCGGAATTGACGTTGATAACCTTTCACATGTTATCAATTTCGGTCTTCCACAAGATATCGAATCTTATGTTCACCGTATTGGTCGTACAGGTCGCGCTGGAATGAAAGGGATTGCAATCTCTCTTATTGAGCCAAGTGAACGCTATAGATTAAGAATGGTAGAAAACAATACAAAAGCTCGTATTGTTCAAGCTCTTCTTCCAACAACAAAAGAATTAAAAGAAGTTCTTGTTAGAAAAGAACTTAAGAAATTTGATTCTCTTATTGAAAATCTTGATCAGCTTGATGCGGATGAAGTATTTTCTGAAAAATTTCAAGCAATGGAAAAAGCTGATCTTTTAAAGGTTATGTACAACCATCTGTTTAAATCTCAAATCAGCCGATACGATTCAGTACCTTCTCTTGATATTGCTGAACAACGTCGTCCTGATAATAGAGATAGAGGAAACTCAAGAGATTCAGCTCGCGAAGGCCAAGGCCGAGCTAACAATAATGGCAATATGAGATTTTTTGTTAACATTGGTAAAGATCACGGCTTAACGCTTAAAACTCTTCTTGGTTCAATTGCAGGAATGGTTAATGTTGATGAGCGCATGATTCGCAATGTTGACATGAAAGAAACATTCTCTTTCCTTGAAGTTCCAGAAAACTACGGGAATGCTCTTTTAAATGTAAACGGACCAATGATCAATGAAAGAAATGTGCGTTTTGAGCTAACTCGTTCTGCACCAATGAATAGATCAGGATACGGCGGAGGGGATCGCGACCGTCGTCCAAGCTTCCGCGGAAGTCGTCCAGCAGGTGGAGGAAATAATTATTCTTCCAGAGGCCCTAGATCAGAAAGATCTTTTCGCTCTTAATAAAATTTCATTATAATGGTTCTAGATAAGGGGTGCTTAATGCGCCCCTTTTTTATTAGGACGGATATATGAAAACTCTTATCTTTACAGGTGGCGGATCAGGCGGACACGTTATGCCTGCTCTTACTATTTTAAAAAAAATTAATGCCAATAAAGAATACGACATTCATTATGTCGGAGGCATCAGTAGTATTGAGCGTGAATTAGTTCGAGACTATGAGCTTACTTACCATCCCATCCATACAGGAAAACTTAGACGTTATCTTTCGATTGAAAATTTGAAAGATACAATGAGAGTTTTTTTAGGGCTTGTTGATTCATTTAGAGTATTGTGGAAATTTAATAGACGTGAGACCTTAATCTTTTCAACTGGTGGATTCGTTTCCACACCTGTTGTTATTGCAGCAAAACTTCAAGGTAAAAAAGTGTTTATTCATGAGCAAACAAGTAGAGTCGGACTCGCGAATAAAATTAATTCATTTTTTGCAGACAAAGTTTTTATTAGTTTTGAAGATTCATTTAAATATTTCAACAAGAAGAAAACATATTTTTCAGGATATCCTCTAAGAGAAGAGTGTTACAGCGACAGTATTAATCCAGTTATTATTAATGGACGAAATTTAAATAGTGAAAGTAAGCCGATCCTTTTTGTAACAGGAGGAGGAAATGGTGCTCAGTTGATCAATAAGTTGATTGAGAGAAATTTTAAATTATTAACAGAGAGATACATTATTGTTCACCAGGTAGGAAAATCATTTATCAATGAGTATTCCGATTTAAAGCACCTGGATTATTTTCCTCTGGCGTTTGTGGGGAAAGAAATGATCGATCTCTTCAAACTTTCGACTGTTACTGTTTCAAGATCCGGGGCGGGAACAGTTTGCGAGTTAATAGCAGTTGGAAAAAAATCAATTTATATTCCATTAAAAATTGCTCAAAAGAATGAACAATATTTCAACGCCCTCGAAGCCAATAAGAAATTAGGATCAATCGTTATTGAAGAAAAAGATTTAACGGATGAATCGTTTTTGAAAGCTCTTCATAATATTGGTCTAACTAATCCAATGAAAAAAATTCAAAAACAGAATGGTCTTGATTACTTAATAGGTGAAATCAAAAAAAGATTTGAAAATTAAAGATCACTGTTAGAGGCAATGAAACTCAGAACATCAATTCTTGCGACTACGCCTTGTAGATAGTTTTCTTTATTGATAACAGGCATCCACTTAAGTTTTCTTTTATAGAGAATTACTAAAACTTCTTTCAGTGTAGTTTCTGGCGTTACTGCAATAACATCAGTTTTGTACTCAATTAAAGAAGCCATTGATTTTGAAGCTGCTTGCAGAAGCAGGTCATATTCAGAAATGACTCCAATTATTTTATTTTCAGAATCGACAATCGGTGCACCAGCTATTCGATGAACGCGGAAAGATTCAATGGTGCTTTTTATTGAATAATTTCGCTGTAGAGAAATTACATTTGAGGTCATGAAAAAACTCACAGGAACATCATTGAGTCTAATTACATTAGCTTTACTTAAAATGCTTTTGCCGTTGTTTTCTGCCATTATCCAATCCTAAGAATATATCCACGTGATTTAATCGTTTTGATATAACGAGAAAATGGCATAAGTTTCTTTCTTAAGTTAGAAAGGTGAGTATCAATGTTCTGGTTTTGAACATGAACATTTGGCCAAAGAAGATTCGTAATATAATCACGGCTAAATACTTTGTTTGGATTTTTAGCTAGAAGATGAATGAGTTTAAATTCAATTGGAGTTAATTGAATTTTCTCTTCATTGATTTCTGCCATCTGCATGTCACAGTAAAGCTTGAAACCATCAAATGTTAAAATATTATCTGAATTGCTTGCGCTTGGTTTTAAGCTTATTTTATTTTTTATGCGAGCAACTAGCTCGCGAAGAGAGACAGGCTTAACAATAAAATCATCTGCACCTAAATTTAATCCTCTAATAATTGATTCCTCTGAAGGATCACCACTTAAGAAGATAACAGGAAGATCTGGATGAGTGCCTTTGAATTTTTGATAAAGTTCAAACCCATTCATTGCCGGCATGTGGAGATCAAGAAGAACTAAATCGGTTTGTGTTCTTGTTAGAAAGCTTAAAAGATCCAAAGGATTTTGAATAAGCTCTAGATTGAAAATGGGAGATAGAAGTTCATTATAACTTTTTAAGTTATCGTTCACATCATCAACAATCGTAATGTGCATCTTGTGTTCCATAAATGATCCTTAATTAGAAACTATAAGTAAGAGGCTAATGATCAACTAGTGTACTCTAAATAGCACGGCTCTTAAGTTTATTTATATAACGTACTGATTTTATTAATTCATTTGATGTTTGAAAAGGAGCATTGTGGCAAAAAAAGTTGGAGAATGTGCCCTTTGGATTTAAGGGCGCGAATTTATTGACCTAATAGTCCAGATTTTAAATTTTCGTCGCGAGGATTAGTAAACCAGATATTGAGAAGGGCCTTTGAAAAGTCTCCGCCCATGATTTTTTCAGACACTTTGCCTTTGGAGTTTGTTTGGACACCATCATTATAGAAGGTAATAGTGATGAGATCATTTTTCACAACATCAGGGATGAATGAATTGAATTTATCTAATTGGGCCTTAAAAGCTTCGTGATTTTTATTGGCCGCTTCCATTCCTTCAGTGAAAGCTTCTCTTAATTTTTTAGCATCAACATCTCGAACAAAGTGCATGACGATTTGTTTTGGAGATGTTGTCTGAAGAAATGCATTTGGATCTTTTGTTTTTTGATCAAGATATAAAGCACCTAGGTAGACTTTAATTTTTAAAAAAGTCGCCTTTCTAATTCCGATACCATTGAGAACAAGATCTTTGCCCTCGACACTTACTTTATCAGCGAAATTAATTCCCTCTAAGCTTGCAGCAGAGAGATTAAGAGCTAAAGTAAAGAGAACGAGAGCAATGATCTTTTTCATAATTATCCCTTTCTAATAACTGAACGTTTATTTCCGGCAAGTTCTTTCTTTCTGATTCTAACTGAAACAGGAGTGATCTCAACCCACTCATCATTGTCGATCCAGTCCAGTGCCCACTCAAGCGTTCTGTTAACGATTGGTGGAAGAATAACGTTTTCATCTTTTCCTGCAGTTCTTACTGAAGACAAATGTTTTTCACGAACGCAGTTTACAACGATATCATTTGGACGAGTGTGCTCGCCAATAACCATACCTTCATATGTCGCTTCACCTGGTTTTACAAACTGCTTGCCGTTAGCAAGAAGGTTGAATAGGGCGTATGGAGTCATTTTACCAGCGCGGTCAGAAACCATTGCGCCGTTCTGACGTCCTAGCATGTCACCAGTGTATGGACGGTAACCCATAAATTCTGAAGACATTAATCCTGCACCACGTGTGTCAGTTAGGAAGATACCGCGGTAACCAATTAATCCGCGTGAAGGAATAACAAAGACAATTCTTGTGCGGTCTTCACCAAGTGGCATCATGTTTTCCATAATCCCTTTTCTTTGCGAAAGTTTTTCTGTAATCGCACCAGTTGCATCATTTGGAATATCAAGAACAACTTTTTCGAATGGCTCTAGTTTTTCGCCAGCTTCATTTGTTTGGAAAAGAACTTGTGGACGACCAACCATGAACTCGAAACCTTTTCTTCTTAATTGTTCGAATACGATTGCAAGTTGAAGTTCTCCACGACCTTTAAGGATGAAAACTTTCGGATCATCTGTGCCTTCATATTGAAGTGCAACGTTTGTTCTGATTGAGTCTTCAAGGAATTCTTCTAGCTTTCTAGAAGTTAAATATTCGCCTTCTTGTCCTGAAAGTGGAGTTGTAGAAACTGAAACTTGAACCCCTACCGTTGGAGGTTCAACTGTAATACGAGGAAGTGGTTCGATATTGTTTGTTGAAACAATCGTGTCACCGATTTTTCCATTTTCAACACCAGCAACAATTACGATCTCTCCCGCTTTTGCTTCTTCTACTTCTGTAATTTTAAGAGCAGAGAATTCCTGAATTGCAGTAACTTTAAAAGTTTTATCTTTTCTAGCTTCATCGCAAAGAGTGTAGTTAGCAGCTTTTTTAATCGTTCCGCGCTGGATTCTTCCGATAAGAAGAGGTCCCAGGTATGGAGAATAAGAAAGGTTTGTTACGAGAAGTTGAAGATCATCACCTGGAGTGATTTTTGGTTCAGGATAAAAATCACTGACCATGAAATCTAGAATCGGGTGAACGTCAGTTCTTACAACTTTTGGATCATGAGTTGCCCAACCACTTCTTGCAGAAGCGTAGATAATAGGAATATCAAGATCGAAATCAGTAATGTTTAATTGATCGGCCATCTCTAAGAAGAGAGATTCAATATCGTGTTTTACTTCTTCAATACGTTGATCGGGTCTATCGATCTTGTTAATGATGACACCAATTTTAATATGTCTTTCCATTGCTTTTTGAAGAACGAATCTCGTTTGAGGAAGAGGTCCTTCTGAAGCATCAACCAGAAGAAGAACTCCATCAACCATCATGAGGGATCTTTCAACTTCTCCACCGAAGTCGGCGTGGCCCGGAGTATCGAGAAGATTAATTTTTGTATCTTTCCAAATGAAGGCACAGTTTTTAGCTGTGATTGTAATTCCGCGCTCTTTTTCAATTTCGCCAGAGTCCATTACACGTTCAGCAACTTGCTCGCGTTCATCAAAAGTGTTTGATTGCTTCAAAAGGCAGTCAACAAGAGTTGTTTTACCATGGTCGACGTGAGCGACAACGGCGATGTTTTTCAATTTAGAGTAATTCTTAGACATGCAAACGATTCCTTGGTTTTGCGTAGTGCAATTGGGTAGTCAAAATTATAATGAATTTCGAGAGACTTTAGCATAAGATGCCCCCTTAAGCGAGACAACAATGATACAAGCAAAAAATTTATCGAAACATTTCGGTGCACAAGAGCTATTTAATAATGTCAGTTTTCAGTTAGGAAACAGAGAAAGAGTCGGTCTTGTTGGAAGAAATGGGTCGGGAAAGTCGACACTTTTTAAACTAATTCTCGGAGAGTTATCTCCGGATTCTGGAGAAATATCCATTCCAAAGGGATATAGACTCGGTGCTCTTGAGCAACATATTCACTTTACTAAGCCAACTGTGCTTGAAGAATGCGTTCAGGTTTTAAACCCTGAAGATTTTAAAGAGCACGAGGCAGAAAAAATACTTTTTGGTTTAGGATTTTCTGATGAAGATATGCAGAAAGATCCTAAGAGTTTTTCAGGTGGGTATCAAATCAGAATTAATCTCACCAAGGTCTTGCTACAAGAGCCCAATTTACTTTTGTTAGATGAGCCCACTAACTATCTTGATATCGTCAGTATGCGATGGCTTAAAAACTTTCTCAAAAATTTCCCTGGCGAAATTATGCTCATTACTCACGATCGTGAGTTCATGGACGATGTTGTTACTCACACGATGGGGCTCCATCGACAACAGTTAAAAAAAATTAAAGGCGACACTGCTAAATTTTATGAGCAAATTCTGCAAGAAGAAGAGATGTATGAAAAAACTCGAGAAAATTTAGATAAAAAAAGAAAAGAAATGGAAGCCTTTGTTGAGCGCTTTAAGGCCAAGGCAAGTAAAGCGGCTCAAGCTCAATCCAGAATGAAAGCCTTGGAAAAAATGAGCACTATGGATAAACTGGCCGACGTGGATTCGCTGGGATTTCATTTTCGTTTTGTTGAATGTCCAGGAAAACAAATTGCTGAAGTTAAACATCTGAGTTTTTCTTATGATGGTCAAAAAGAACATGCTTTATTTCACAACTTATCTTTTCCCATTAATCGCGAAGATCGAATCGGAATCATTGGGAAAAACGGCAAAGGAAAGTCGACATTACTCAATGTCATTGGAGGAACTCTAGAGCCGCTTGAGGGAAAAGTTAGCTTTCATCCTTCCGTTCAAATTGGTCACTTTGGGCAGACTAATATTAATCGCCTGAATATGGAAAATACTATCGCCGAAGAAATTCAGTCAGAAAATTCAAATCTCACAATCTCAGGAGTTCGCAATATTTGTGGAACGATGATGTTTGATGGCGATTTAGCTAAGAAAAAAATAAAAGTATTATCAGGGGGAGAACGAGCGCGAGTTCTCTTGGGTAAAATTTTAGCAAAACCAGCCAACCTTCTTTTATTAGATGAGCCGACAAACCACTTGGACATGGAATCAATCGAATCCCTTACGGAAGAGATTGGCAATTTTCCAGGGGCGGTTGTGATTGTTACCCATAGTGAGATCATGCTTCGGAATCTAGCAACAAAGTTAGTCATTTTTCATAACGGCAACGCTGAATTTTTTAACGGAAACTATGATGATTTCCTGGAGAAAATTGGGTGGGAAAGCGAAGAAAATAAACCGAGTAAAAATTTCCGTAAAGTTTTAACTGAGAAAGAAATTAAACAACGAAGAGCAGAGATTGCTATTGAACGATCAAAGCTTACAAAGCCTTTTAAAGATGAAATTGAACTTTGCGAAAATGAAATTACAAAGAATGAAAATCTTTTAGCTCGAATTAATAATGAGTTGGAAAAAGCGGCAATTACACAAGATGTCGCTAAATTAAACGATTATACTCACGCCGTTGGAAAGTTAAATCAATTAATAGAAAATCTTTTTGAGAAATTATCCAATGCAAATGAAAGCTTAGAGTTTATCAATAAAAAATACGATAAGGAATTGGAGCAATTATGATTTTAGAGATGCTTTTAGCAACAGTCTTTACAGCAAAGATGTATGCAGAAGAAGCGCCGACAACTCTAGAATGCAAAGGCGATTTAACAATGATCGTAACGGGATTAGATAGCAGCGAAGGCCAGATTAAATTTGACCTGGATAATAAAGCAGAAACTTTTAAGCCCAAAAAAGGAGGGCCTCCAGCTTTTAGAAAAGGGAGATCACCAATTCAAGATAAAAGAGTGGAATATATTTTTAGAGATATACCCTGTGGAGAGTATGCTATTAAGCTTTATCATGATGCCAATATGAATCAGGATCTGGATAAAAATTTTTTCGGTCTTCCCAAAGAACAATACGGATTTTCAAATTGCAAGGGATGTATTCTCCCTCCAAAGTGGAATAAAGCAAAATTTAAATTTGATAAAGAACACTCAACTGTGACTATTGATCTCTAAGATCAAAGCTTAAGTCCGACATTGAAGTGAATATGGGATGATTTATCCTGTATATTGTATCCATACTCCATGTTGATTCCTGGAATAGTGATTTTCTTCAAGTAATAACGAAGCCCACCACCAATGGTATTTTCATTTAAATGTGCTCCTCCTATTGGGTTTACTAAGACAGAGCGAGTATTCTCAAAAAACGTAACGGCGTAGAGTCTATCCCAAACATGGTGCTGATATTGAAGCATCGTAGCTGCATATCTTTGCATATGAAGTGATTCTCCATCATAGCCTCTAAAGCCCTCATGCGCTCCCTCTGAAAAATTATAGAAAAGAGTCTTCGCTGAAGTGAGTCCCAAATTTTCAGAAAAGTTGATAAAATGCTCATCAAAAACTTGAGAACTTGAAACGAATTCAATTTTTCCATGGAAGAAAACTGGATCGTCACTTTTTTCAGGTTTAAGGAAATAGTTATTGGCAGTGATGTAATAACCTTTATAAAGCGTATCAAGTTGCTCATAAAATTTGATATTAAAGCGAGTACGGAGTCCGGTCCCTTCAAAGTGTTGATTGGGGGCCGTGGTATTATTTAAGACAACATCTTTTTTAAAGAAGATTGGTCCTGCCTTAAACACCATATTTTTATAGAAGAAATTGGGAGTAATTTCAAAAGCTGTTGCCCGAGTTTCAAAATGGTTTAACTCTACTTTATGGCGATAAAATCGAGAGAGCGTGTTCAGGTGAACAATGAGAGAAGAAATACCAAAATTGGACGTAAAAAAGTTTTCTGAATTATAGAGCAGTAGATAATTAATTCCAGAATTGGTCCACGCTACAGCGGGTACAAGTGTTTCTAAGCGTCCGAGAAAGTTGTTTTCAAAGAAGCCAACTCCTCGCATATAGAAGTTACCTGATTGAGAAATGAGGGGAACAGGAATAATGGACCATTTATCCTCAATTTCTATTTTTAAGACACCATTTTCAAATTTATATGATTTAAGAATGTACTGCGAATTTTGAGATACTCGTACTCTTAGATCCTCTACATCAGCAGGGGATAGATCATCTCCAACCTGAACATTGAGTCTTCGAAGCAGCGCCCAAGGCTTGGTTTTGGTTTGTCCTGTTATCTGAATGTCTTTAACAATCTCAGCATTAAGATCAACACTTGCTAAAAGTGTAAGAAAAAATAGGAAAATGACAGCTTTCATCTTACTTGGAGCCTTGTGAATTTTTTGAAGTATTTCTACTCAGAAAAATTGAATTTGTCTCCAAACAAAATAACATTATTCGCCCTTGTTTTGTTGAATTTATTTATGGGGAATGCTACTTTGAAGCCCTAAATATATTCAAGGATAATGCCATGCTAAATGATAATTTTTATTATTCTTTTTCAGGTGAAGCACAAAATGAAGTCTACGATTACATTAAGGCCCTCCATGTCTATGACAAAGTTGAAGATGCAAAAATTTTAGATAGTGACGATTGTCCAACTTTTAAACGTGAAGTTGAAGAAGTTAGAAATGAATTAGAAAACGGAAAACGAATTGTTATCATTAAGCCATTCATTGATTTTCACAACAAATATACAATTTTAGAGCAAAGAACAATAAGTTGGTTACTTGGAAATGAACTCGGTGAAGCTCTCGTTCAAAATGAAGCAGGAGAAAAATCGATTCTCGTTTTTGATCGCGACAGAAACAACTCAATGGTTAAAGGGGCCCGTTATCATCAAACAAGAGAAGGCGGAAGCATCCACACAGACAACGTTAACGTCCCATTCAAATGGGAATATCTTGTTTTATCGTGCCTTTCTCCAGCTATGTCCGGTGGGGAAAATATTCTTGTAAATGCTTTGCTTGTTCATAAAATTCTAAAACAAAAACATCCGGATGTTCTTGCGATTTTAGAGAAGAATTTTTATTGGGAACAACGTGGAGTTGCTGATGCTACTTATGAAGCTCCAGTTATTATCTACAACCAAAAAGGTGAGCCCGAGTTCCGCCATTTGCGTCCCTACATGGAATCAGCTCATATTAAATTAAATTCTCCTCTGACTGCTGAGCAAATGTATGCTCTTGATACACTCGATTCAATTTTAGAACACTCTGAAAATCAATACCGTCATACATTTAAGGCCGGAGAAATTTTATTAACTCATGATGCTCAAGTTCTTCATGGGCGCACATGCTTTTCTGATGACTTTAATGCTGTCACTATTCACGAGTGGAAAAAAGATCATCATCGTCCATTGAAGAGAACAATGGATCGACTTTGGATTAAAAAAAGATAGGAAAAAAAATGTCAAATTTAACAGCACTTATTTTAGCGGCAGGATATGGTTCTCGCATTTCTGATGTAACAGAAAATCCAAAATGCCTTTTGGAAGTTAATGGTAAGCCATTGATTGACTGGCATTTTGAAGCATGGAAGTCAGTTGGCATTAGAAATGTCGTTATCGTCACTGGTTACAAACGAGAAATGCTTGAAGACTATCTTTCAAAATTTAAAAAAGATTTTGATGTTCATTTTGCGGTGAATGAAGACTTTAGAGTAAAAGGCAATACTTATTCTTTCTATTATGGATTAGAAAAAACTCAAGGAGATTTCTTACTCTTTGATGCCGACCTTATCTACGATACAAAAATTCTAAAAAGTTTTGTGGAAGACAAAACCGCTAATCAAATCTTAGTAGGTGAGAGTTCCATTGATGATATTGAATGCGCAAAGGCCATGATTGATAAGAATGGATTTGTTCGCATGACTATCGATAAACGAGCGGTTTCTGAAGAAGAGCGTTCTCGCTTCACTTTTGCCGGAGAAGCTATTGGGATTTTGAAATTTTCAAATGCTTATAGAGACGACATGTACAACGCGTGCAAAACGTTCCTGTCAGACGAAAAAAATATCTCTAAGAATTGGGAGCACGTAATGAATGAGTTCCTTCTAAATCACGATATGGGGATTCACCGTGCAGTTAGCGATCGCTGGGTGGAAATCGATAATAAAGAAGATTTAGAAAAAGCAAAAAGATTGTTTGAATGAGTTGGTTAGCAGAATATAAAAAATCATTGAAAAATGTTCATGCGGAAGAACCGCTAGATGTCTATTTCTATAGACCGCTGGCGTTTATTGTCGTGAAAACTTTTTATAGCTTACCAATTACACCCAATCACTATTCACTTCTTGCTCTAATATCTGGAATCGCTGCCGGCCATAACTTTATGCAAGGAACTTCTGGTGGGTTTAAGTGGGGAGCATTTTTCTTTCTTCTTTTTGCTGTACTTGATTGCTGTGACGGCATGGTGGCAAGGCTTAAAAAAAATGGAACAGAATTTGGAAGACTAATTGATGGTCTTGTCGATTATACAGTTAACATCATTGCTTATTTCACTCTTGCTCTAGGAATGAAGAAAAGTTTTGGATCAAGCATGATAATTGAACCATGGATTTTGGTTGTACTTGCAGGAGTATCTAAGGCCATTCACTCGATATCTTATGATCATTACCTCACTGAATATTTATCTTATGAAAAAGGGGATGGGGGATTTGTTGTAAGAGAAATTGAAGAACTAAAAAAGAAACTTTCAGAAGCAGAAAAACAAAAAGGCTCCTTCATTCGCAAAATTGGTTTGAGACTCTATCTGGGGTACTCAAATTTGCAAGCAGGAAATCAGGGAAAGACACTTGTCTATTCCCCGGCTCTTTATTGTGAAAGAAATTTGAAGGCCTTAAGACTGTGGTCGATCATCGGTCCTGCTGTTCATATTGCCTTTTTAATTATTTCATTTTCCTTTAATGCTCCTAATATCATTTTCTTTTATGCAATCGTGTTTGGTAACCTTTGGTTAGCAATGATGTTTGCGTATCAATTTAAAATTAACCAAGAATTAGCTACACAGGAGGTAGTATGATCGTTGCTCTTCTTGTAGGACTTATTGTTGGTTTTTTAATTTGTATTCCTGTTGGCCCAATTAACGTTTGGGCAGTAAATACATTAATTAGGCACAATTTTCGTTCAGCATTCTCCATTGCTCTTGGAGGATCGACGATGGATTTTGTGTATTTCATGGTTATTTTGACAGGGCTTTCTCTTTTTCATTTCTCAGATAAAACAATTCTTATCTTGAAAGTTGTTGGTGTGTGTTTCCTCCTTGCTTTTGGGCTTAAAGAACTTTTAGTAAAAAAACAAAATTTTAGTTTAGATAAAAATGCAGAGAAGAAAGCTCCTAAAGCTGCTAGTTTCTTTCTTTTGGGAGTGCTTATTTATTCTTCTAATCCTATGTTAATTGCGACTATGTCTGGAGTCGCAGCCGTCATTAAATCCTGGAATCTGTTTAACTACACATTCTTAAATTACTTTGCACTCTCTTTGGGGCTTAGCCTTGGATCAGCATTGTGGTTTTTTCTTCTTTTGAAAATTGTAAGTCGATATCAAAATAAAATACCTGAAAGGTTTTTTATTAATTTCTCTCGCATCTGTGGTGCACTCATTGTTTTCTTTAGCCTCTACATGGCATTTAATGTTTATAAGGAACACTTCGTATGAAAAAAAATGAAATCAGAAAAACAACTCAACTAAGAAACATGTTGAACTCTCTGGAGCTTGAATTTTTAATGGAAGCTCACAACGGGATTTCTGCAAAAATCGCAGAAGAAGCTGGCTTCAAAGGAATTTGGGGATCCGGTCTTTCTATTTCAGCTCAGCTTGGCGTTCGTGACAATAACGAAGCTTCATGGACACAAGTTCTAGAAGTTGTGGAGTTTATGAGCGATGCAACTAGAATTCCTATTCTTCTTGATGGAGATACTGGTTACGGGAACTTTAACAACATGAGAAGACTTGTTACAAAACTTGAGCAGCGTGGAGTTGCAGGTGTTTGTATTGAAGATAAAATTTTTCCCAAAACAAATTCATTTTTAAGAACAGAGGCACAGCCCCTGGCCGATATAGACGAGTTCTGTGGAAAAATAAAAGCGGGCCAAGATACAAAACTTGATGATGATTTCAACATCATCGCCCGCGTAGAAGCTTTGATTGCAGGATGGGGAATGGGAGAAGCGCTTAAAAGAGCTGAAGCTTATCGCCTTGCTGGAGCTAATGGAATTCTTATGCACTCTAAAATTTCTAAGCCAGATGAAATTCTCGCTTTTATGAAAGAATGGGGAGAAAGAAGCAAGTCGTGTCCAATTGTTATCGTACCAACAAAATATTATGCAACTCCTACAAATGCTTTCAGAGAAGCTAATGTTTCTGTTTGTATCTGGGCCAACCACCAAATGAGAATGGCCGTAACAGCTATGCAAAACATCACTAAGCAAATTTTCAAAGAGCAATCATTAATAAATGTCGAAGATAAAATCGTTTCCGTTGCAGAACTCTTCCGTCTTCAGAATGATAAAGAACTTGAAGCGGCTGAAAAACTTTATTTAAAGGTTGCTGATGGCGATAAACCAAGAGCTATCTTCCTAGCGGCATCTCGTGGTGCTGAATTAAAAGAGCTTACAGAAGATAGACCAAAAGTTTTAATTGATATCAACGGGAAGCCATTAATCGAGCAATCAATTGACTCTTTTTATGATCATGACATCAAAGATATTTCAATTGTTACGGGATATAAAAAAGAAGCATTCAAGTTCCAAAACGTTAAGTACATCAACAATGAAAATTACGAAAATACATCTGAGCTTTCATCGCTTTTATTAGCTAAAAAAGAAATTGTAGATAATTGTATAATCTCTTACGGTGATATCCTTTATAGAAAATATATCCTATCACGCCTTCTTGAGGAAAAAAGTGACATTACAATTGTAGTAGATGCGACACTTGAAAGCAGAACTCCAAATTACGTGGGAGACTTTGTTGCTTGCTCTAGAGCTCATACAAAAAGCTTTAATGAATCTTCTGTTGAATTAAAGAGCATTAAGTTTGGCCCTGTCAGTGAAAACAAAGAAGCTCATGGGGAATGGATTGGTTTGATGAGAACTAACAAACTCGGATCAGAAATTTTAGTTAAAACTTTAGAAGAACTCTCTTCTAAACCAGACTTCAACAAACTAAAACTTCCAGATCTAATGAATGCTCTATTAGACAAGAAAGTAAGAATTAATGTTATGTACATCGATGGACACTGGATGGACATTGATACTTATGCCGATGTTTCAAGAGGACAGAAATTCTAATGAATTTAGTTCTTCGACCATTAACGATAAACGATCGTGAGGCCTTCTTTGAGGGCCTTTCTCTTTTTAGTGATATGGATCGAGACTGGTACACATTCGTTTGGAATGAAGACATGAGCTACGAGAATCATTTAAAAATTTTGGATGATGAATGCCATGGGAAAAATTTAAAAGAGGGACGAGTTCCAAGCTCAATGCTCTATGCTTTCTTAGATGGAAAAATAGTTGGTAGATCAAGCATTCGCCATGAACTTAATGAATTTCTATCAACCATTGGAGGACATATCGGTTATGCCGTAGCGACTTCGTATAGAAAACAGGGGATTGCGACCGAAATATTAAAGCAGTCACTTTTGTATTGTAAAAATGAACTTGGTTTAAAAAAAGTACTCCTCACTTGTGACGATGATAATGTCGCTTCTTATAGAACCATCGAAAAAAATGGTGGTCTTCTAGAAGATCGTTATATCGCTACTGATGGGACAGTTGTGAAAAGAAGATATTGGATTAAATTATAATTGGAGATTTTTTATGATTACTGCAGACAAATTTTTAACACCTGCTCGCGAGCTTGGATTTAATTTCTATACTGGAACACCTTGCTCATATTTAAAACCTTTTATCAATTACGTTATTGATACAGATGGTTTTGATTTTGTTGACAGTGTAAATGAAGGTGATGCTATTGCAATAGCAGCTGGAGCAACAGTTGCCGGAAAACGTGCAGTCGTTATGTTTCAAAATTCAGGACTTGGTAATGCAGTTAATCCACTTACTTCTTTGACATATACTTTCAATCTTCCAGTGATGATTATCACTACTTTAAGAGGCGAGCCTGGTGGACCACATGATGAACCTCAACATGAGCTCATGGGCCAAATCACAATTGCAATGCTAGAGACCATGCGATTAAAATGGGCCTATTTTCCACAAACAGATGAAGAGGTTCTTCCTGCGCTTAAACTTGCTGATGATTATATGAAAAAAACAAATCAACCTTTTGTTTTTGTCATGAGAAAAGATGATATTGCTGAATACAAGCTTCAAAAGAAACCACTTCCATCAAAAAAAGAATTTAATATTGAACATAAAGACCATTTCGAATTGGAATACAATGCTCGTGAAATGAGAACTCCAGTTTTGGAAGCTGTTCAGAAACACTTAGGAAGTGATGTTGCGGTTATAGCTACAACAGGAAAAACTGGGCGCGAACTTTATGAAGTAGGAGACCGTGAAAATCAATTTTACATGGTTGGTTCAATGGGATGTGCTCTTGCTTTTGGCTTTGGATTGGCATTTGCTAAACCAAATTTAAAGGTTGTTGTCCTTGATGGTGACGGTGCCCTTCTCATGAGAACTGGTTCAATGGCCACTGTTGGAGCTTACAATCCAAAAAATTTAGTTCATATTTTAATTGATAACGAAGTTCATGATTCAACAGGTGGACAAGGAACTGTTACAGGTGGAGTTTCTTTTGGAGCTGTAGCTAAAGGATTCGGTTATCACAGTGTGTATGGAACAGATAAACTTGATCAATTTTCTGAAATTTTAAACACTGTAAAATCAAAGAATGATGGCCCTGTCTTTATTCATTTAAAAACTAAGAAGGGATCTCCTGAAAAGCTTGGAAGACCTAAAGTGACTCCGGCAGAAGTAAGTGATCGCTTTGCTCGATTTGTTCAGTCAAAATAATTTTAAGGAATTTATATGCATAAATTTTTTCTTTCATGTTTTTTTTCAACAGTTGTTTTTGGAGCAAGTAGTGAAATTCCCGCCAAAAGAGAATTTCCAGTCAACGATAAAATTAATCCGTGTGTAAATTTGTACGAGCATGCATGTTCCAAAACAATTGAAAGTTTTAAGCTTAGAGAAGATAGAAAAAGACATGCCTTTGCCTTTAATGATTCATCAGAGAGAATTTTAGAATTTAAAAAAAATTATATAAAACAACTTGCTAAAGAATCCACGATTGATCCAATGGCCTTGCAGTTAAAGAATTTTTATCTTTCTTGTGTAGATAAAGATACAAGAGCTAAAGAAGAAAAATCGTATGTGGCCTCTAAGGTCACTGAGATCGAGAAGGTTCAAACCAAAAAAGATTGGTTAACTGCTCAAGCCAAAAGAATACACAGCGGTAACCCTGGTTTTATTGCTTATTTTACCACTGTCAATTTTGATGATCCTACAAAAACAGACATTGTCTTTGGGATGAGATACTCATTTTTGCCCGAAAAAAGTTATGCAAAAAACCCTGATCTTGTTAAAGAACTTGAAGTTTTGGTTTTAGATTTTTTTAAAACAATCGGAGTAAGTAATCCTGAGGCCCGAGCTAAGACTGTTTTAAAATATGAATTAGATAAGCAGGAAAATAGTCTTTTCCCAACAGAAGGAAGAATCGCACGATCATTAAGACGATTTACTACTAAATCAGATGTGCTTCAAAAATATCCAGAATTAGAGTTAAAATACTTTTTAGATCTTGTTCCAGATTCAACAAAAATTAGAGTTTTTAACCCAAAGACTTTCACCTTTTTAGATTCAGTAGCTAAGAATTATAGCTTAGATGAACTTAAAACCTTGCAAATGTTTTATGAATTGGCACACAAGTTAGATCAGGGATATTCAAAATTTTACGATGAAGCTTTTGCTTTCAATAATAAATTTCTAGGTGGTAAAAAGAAGCGATCAGAGCTTGATGAAGAATGCACTCAGATGGCGATGTCGAGCTTTGGACCAGAGTTTGATTATTTAGTATTGCCTAAAATATTTCCTAACTTCTCGTCAGATAAAGTTGCTGAGCTAGTTGATAAAATTAAAGAAAGTATCCGCATATCGCTTGTTCACAATAAATGGTTGTCGAAAAAAGCTAAGAAAGAAGCACTTCGAAAAATTACAAAGGCCTATATGCGCCTTGTGGCCCCTGGTAAATATGAAGATTGGAAGTTTCTTCCAGTTGCGACTTACAGTCTGGATAGTTTTATCGCTAATTCTGAAAAAAGAGATGATATTGATGAAGAAAGAGAGTTTCAGTATTTAAAAGAATTACGAGACATTCGTTCATGGGAAGGTGTTGAGCCACTGGTTGTTAATGCTTTTTATCAATCATCTTTTAATCAATTTACAATGCTTCAAGGAATTCTTCAGTATCCCTTCTATGACCAGAATAATGATTTAGTAGAAAATCTTGCAGGAATCGGAATGGTTGTAGGCCATGAACTAGGTCATGGGATTGATGATCAAGGTTCAAAGTACGATGCTGATGGGAAATTGTACGATTGGATGACTCCTAAAGATTTAGCGAAATTTAAAGAACTTACCAAGTCATTGATAGAGCAGTATTCTAAAGCTGGGATGAATGGTGAATTTACCCTTGGGGAAAACATTGGGGATCTTGTGGGATTAACTTCAGCCTACGATGCTGCATTCTCAGGAAATAAATTATCTTCTGAAGATCTAAAAAAAGAACAGCGAAAATTTTTTCTAAGTTATGCAAGATCATGGTGTGAGGTTCAATTGCCAGGAGTACGGGAGCTTCGAATAAAATCAGATCCTCACTCATTGGGAGAAGCTAGAGTTAACGAAATTGTTAAACATTTTGCTGGTTTTAAAGAGGCTTTCCATTGTGAAGATAACGACCCAATGGTCTTACCAGCTAACAAGAGAGTTCATATATGGTAAAAAGAAATATCCTGTTAAACCCAGGACCGGCAACTACAACTGACACCGTAAAAAACGCAATGGTTGTTCCAGATATCTGTCCTCGTGAGCTAGAGTTTGGAGAGCTGACTCTTTCTGTGCGCAATGATTTGATCAAAATTGCTTATGGTGAAAAAAATCATACATGTGTAATGCTTACTTCTTCAGGGACCGGCGGAGTTGAGGCATGCTTAACTTCTGTTGTTCCACACGATAAAAAAGTTTTGATTCTAAATAACGGTGCTTATGGCGAGAGAATGCAGAAAATTTGTGAGGCCTACGGAGTTGGTCACATAAAATATATAGCGACATGGGGAAAGCCTCTCGATATCCCTTCGGTTGAACAGGTATTAGATTTACACAAAGATGAAATTTCTCACCTGGCCTTCATTCATCACGAAACGACTGTAGGAATCCTGAATCCTCTTTCAGAACTTTCTTCACTTGCTCAAAAATATAATGTTGAGACTATTGTTGATGCGATGTCTTCTTTTGCAGGAATGAAGATCGATGTGGAAAAAGATAATATTCATTATCTAGTATCCTCATCTAATAAATGTATTCAAGGGATGGCCG
The DNA here is from genome assembly GCA_037444575.1 of Bacteriovoracales bacterium. Lineage (GTDB taxonomy): Bacteria > Bdellovibrionota > Bacteriovoracia > Bacteriovoracales > Bacteriovoracaceae > Bacteriovorax. Next base: position 81,134 of record JBBIME010000004.1, on the reverse strand, counting down.
GCATAAGCTTTGTTATTGCCAACAAGACCTCTCTTTTAAAAACAAAAGAGATTAAAGCTCGTAATTTTTACTTCAATCTTTTAGAAAACCATCTCTATCTAGAAAAAAATAAGCAATTTCTTTTTACTCCACCGGTTCAAACTCTCTACGCTCTAAGACAAGCAATTAATGAATATTTTGAAGAAGGAGCAGAGAATCGTTTTTCTCGTTATGCTTCGATGTATGAAATTATGAAAAAGCGCGTTTTGGAACTTGGATTTACTTTTTTAGTAGAAGAAAAACATCACGCAAAATTATTAACAGCTATCATGGATCCAAAAAGTCCTAATTATTCATTCAATGAAATGCATGACTATCTCTTCGAGAGAGGATTTACCATTTATCCGGGGAAAGTGGGTAATGTTAATACATTTAGACTCTCTAATATTGGCGCCATTTATCCAAAAGACATTGAAAACTTTTTGAAAGTCTTTGAAGAGTATTTGAAAATCAAAAAAATTATTTAGATATGACGATTGAAGAACTTTCTCATTCCATCAGCATAAGTCTTGATGAAGTTTCTAAGGCCTTTAGTGAATTTCAGCATAAGAGTAAATTGCCTTGTCCAGAAGACTGTATCAAGTGTTGCGTGAAGCCCGACATATCTTGTGCCCCCTATGAACTTCTTCCTTTGGCACTTTATCTTCTTAAAAACAATAAAGCAGAATTGTTTTTAGATAAGGTGGCTCAAGCTCAAAATGATCGCTGTATCCTATTAGAAGTTTCAGATGAGGCCAAAGGAATGGGGCGCTGTAGTGAATATCAATTTCGTCCCTTTATTTGCAGGGCCTTTGGAATTAGTGCTCGTCACGGGAAAAATAACAAAATTGATTATTCAATTTGTAGAGTTTTAAAAGAAAATGACCATATTACAAAGGAAATTACTTTTGCAGAGGAAGAAATACCTTTTATAGAAATCTGGAAGAAAAAGCTTGAAGCTCTTGATCCGCATTTATCCGAAAAAGAAATTCCAATCAATCAGGGACTTGCTATAATTCTAGAGAAAGTATTGCTTTGGGACAGTTTTCAGGAAAAATAATGAAATTATTCACTCGATTCTTTTTATTCATTTTGCTCTTCGTTTTTTCGAGCAAAATTTTTTCATATGAGCATGAGTTTGTCGTAACAGATATAGTAAGTGATCAAAGTGTTCAAATTCAGCGATTGGATAAGCAAGTTTCTCTTTTGCCTGGTGACATTCTGGCAATCTACTCACATGAAACTAAGAATATATTGGGATATGCTCGAGTGATTTCTATTACAGATAATTCTGATCTGTTTATCGCTACAATTGAAACTCATAATAAAAATGGAATTATTCGTCCGGAAAATTATTTAAAGAAATTAGATCTTACTAAAATAGATAATGATATTCCTGCCCGCTATGACTTAACTTACAAGGATGAGCATAAGGCCGCTGCCAAATATCGCCCCTTGGTCTATGCTGGACTTATTCAGGGGATGACTGCTTCTAATTTATCCAGAAAAGAATTTTTGCTAGGGCCTTCTATTTTTTCTTATGGAATTACCTCTACATTCCAGGCCAATATAAATCTTGCTTCAACAATTTTTGGTGTTGCTAATTTAGGAATAAAAAATAAATTGTTGGATAACGATGATTTTGAATTGTCGATAGAAAATGGGTTTCAATATTATCCATCCACTTCTTCTAAAAAAAGTTCCTATCAGTTTACTGGATATTTTGATACGACTTCAAATTCTAATTTTAAATCCTATGCAAAATTTAAACTATTCACTAGAAAACCAGAGGATCAATCTCTCAATAACAATGAAGAATATCAAAGAGACATAAATCTTGAGCTTCAACTTTCTTATGGATATCTTTTTTCTAATTGGAATCAGTTGATCTTTGGTCCTAAAGTTGACGTTAACAAAAAACGCATTGGTGGCAATGTTGGATATTATGTTATTGAAAAAGATTTCAATACAATGTTTGGGGTCTCGTCTAATGATTTCTCAGAGTTTCGTTTGGGAAAACAAGGTTATCTTCTCAATCTAGATTTTTGGTGGCGTTTTTAAAGTACAATCTCTGCAAATGATCTAACTTGCTTGTGTGATGATTCTGGAAGATCACCAAGTCGCACAAGTTGTATCGTTTTGATTCCAACAGACTTCGCGGCATCTAATTCTTCAGCTATATCAGAAAGAAAAAGAACATCAGAAGCATTGAGCTTTAGGATTGCTAAAATATTCTGATAAGATTTCGCATCTCTTTTATGTCCTACAGACGTATCAAAATTGTTGGAGAAATAAGAATTCAAATCGCCAAAAAGAGAATGACCAAAAAGATCACGTTGTGCTTGGACTGATCCAGATGAATAGATACCTAAATTTAATCCAGTCTCTTTCCATCTTTTAAGGGCAGCTGGAACATCTTCATAGACATGTCCTTTTAGATCACCAGATTCATAGCCTTCTTTCCAAATGAGGCCTTGAAGTTTTTTTAGAGCAGGATGCTTTCTGTCTATTTTGATCCATTCGGTGAGCTTATCAATAAGGCCTTGGTGATTTAAGATTTTTCCTTCTTCTTCTTGAACTGTTTCAAGCGTCTCAAGTAATACTTCTTGAACAGATTGAGTCGTGAAATTTTGATTAATGTAATTTTTTATTCTTTCCATTGAATATGGAAATAAAACATCATGAACAAAGCTAATTGATGTAGTCGTTCCTTCAACATCCATTAAAATATACTTCATGGATTGTATCTCGCATCGACATTAGATCCAGTGTAGTGAGGGGTCCAGCCGTCCATGTTTGAAAAGATACGAATCGCTTTTACGAAATATTCTGGTGCTAAATCAAACCAGTGGCGATAGTTTTTTGGAACGGAGATAAAATCTCCTTTTTCACAAGTCAGGCAAAGAACTTGTCCGTTATCTAGATTAAACCAAAATTTTCCTGTGCCATCGACAAAGAAGCGGATCTCATCTTCACTATGAGTGTGCTCTTTCATGAATTTTTCTCTGATTGCCGAAAGATTTGGAGTTTCAGGATGAACGTTGATGACGTCAGCGTCTTTAAATCCATTTTTTTCCATAAAAGGTTTTAACTCGTGCGAATAAGCAGAAAGAATTTCTTCTTGAGTTGAATTATTGTGAAGAGGAACTTTTGCTTCCCACTTCGCGATCATAACACCATGTTGATTAAGTAAATTTTTAATAGTGTTAAAATCAGAGACTGTCACATTGTCATTAGCAATAAATAGAGTTGCCATTAATAACCTCTGCGTGAGTTGAGATAATATTTAAAAATGTATTCAAAAACTTCCAGGTGTCTTTTGGCTTCTTCAACAGTATCGCCCCAAACATAAATTCCATGTCCACGAAGAAGCAGGCCGTAGTTATTTTTCTGTGCGAGTATCGCTGGTTTTATCTGTTCCGCTAAAAGAGCGATGTCCTGAGTGTTTTCAAAACAAGGAATATTAATTTTTAGATCGTGGGTCTTGATTCCTTTAAAGCCTTTAAGGAGTTCGAGTCCTTCAATTGTCGCAAAAGGTTTTCCATAAAAAAGATCAGCAAATAAAAGTGAATCGAGGATATGGCTGTGTAACACACAGTTGGCCTTTGTTATCTGATAAATGGTTAGATGGATATCAGTCTCATCAGAAGATTTTCGACCAGTATTTTTGTAATCAGGAAGCATCTGTCTTGATTGAAAGAAAAGAGGAAGAAAGTTATCCTCCGTAAATTTACTCTTATCAATGCCAGACTCAGACACGAGAGCAATCTCGGGAGTGGTTTTAGAGCGGATAGAGTAGTTACCACTTGTCGCTGGGTTATGTCCGTGAGCATTCATCACACGCACGAGCGAGGCGAGTTTTTTCATCTCTTCATAATCTTGAGCACTGATGATAAACGACACAAATTTACCTTAGGTTTAGTTTTCACCCTATATAGTAAATCTTGCTTTTTTTGGCCACGGGTATTACTAAGTACTTTGTAAAATTAACCAGGAAAATCCCTATGAAGCCACTAAACTTAACAGTGACTGAGTTTAAAGAGTCGATCTTTTCAACGATGACTAAGCTTGCTCTGGAAAATCAGGCCATAAACCTCTCTCAAGGTTTTCCTGACTTTGACGGCCCTTCCTGGGTGATTGACTTAGCTGCGAAAGCCGCTAAAGATGCAAAAAACCAATACGCACCTTCAATGGGTATTCTTCCCTTAAGAGAAGCTATTTCCGCGAACTATAAGCGCTTTTACAATCTTGATTTCAATCCTTTAAATGAAATTGTTGTTACTAATGGGGCGACTGAGGCGATCTACTGCGCGATTACGGCCCTGGTAAATCCCGGTGATGAAGTTGTGGTGTTTGAGCCATTTTATGATTCTTATTTAGCTTCTTTGCAATTAGCAGGGGCCAAGGTTGTTCCAGTGACTTTGAAGGCGCCTAATTTTACTTTTGATCTCAATGAATTAAAAGCCGCCGTTAATGATAAGACCAAATTAGTGATTATCAATAATCCTCACAATCCAACAGGAAAAATTTTTTCGAAGGCCGAAATCAATGCCATTGGTGAGCTGGCCAATATTCATGATTTTTATTTGATTTCAGACGAAGTTTATGAATTTTTAACTTTTGAAAATATTCATGTGCCCACTGCAAGTTATGAAACTCTTAAAGAGCGCACTATTACTATTTCCTCTACGGGAAAAACCTTTGGTCTTACTGGTTGGAAAATTGGTTGGGCCGCAGGAAGCAGCGATCTTATTAAAGCAATTCATAACGTTCATCAGTTTACGACCTTTTGTGTGTCCCACCCATTACAAGTTGCCATGGCCCAAGCCTTAAGCAATATGGATGAATACCTAATGGAATTTAAGAGAGAATATCTCGCGAAAAGAAATTTACTTGTTTCGGGTTTAAAAGATGCCGGTTTTAATGTCTTAAACCCGGAGGGAACTTATTTTGCGATGGCAATAATTCCTGAAGGTGAAAATGATATTGATTACTGCCAAAAACTTATCAAAGAAAAAAAAGTTGCAACTATTCCAACCTCTGCATTTTACATGAAGTCTGATGAAGGCTCTCGTATGATCCGTTTTTGTTTTGCTAAAAAAGATGAGACGTTGTTGGCGGCGTTAAATAATTTGAAAAAATAAAAAAGTCCCTCCCTGAATGGGGAGGGACAATTATAAAATTTTATTCAGCAACAAAAATTTTCTTCAAGATTGATCCAGACCAAACTCTAAATCTTTCAATATAAGAGTAAGCAGCTGGAACTACCACTAGAGTTAGAAGAGTCGAAGAAATAAGTCCCCCAATAACCGCGATTCCCATTGATGTTCTTTGCTTTGAAGCTTCGTTGAGTCCAATTGCGAGTGGAATCATACCGGCGATTAGAGCAAATGAAGTCATAAGAATAGGGCGTAATCTTGATCTCCCAGAAGCGATGATCGCATCGTAGAGACTCATGCCTTGTTGCACTTGTTGGTTAGCATAGTCCACAAGTAGAATTGAGTTTTTAGTCGCAACCCCAAGAAGCATAATACAACCAATCATAGAGAAGAGATCAAGAGATGCATGAGTGATGGCCAATGCATAGAACGCTCCACAGATTGCCAGAGGAAGAACCAGCATGATTGTAAATGGTGTGACAAATGATTCATAAAGAGAGGCTAAAACAAAATAGATGAACATAATCCCAAGTCCTGCTGCAACCATCATGTTAGCTATGAGTTCTTGGAAATTTTCTGCCTGTCCGACAAATTGATAGCGCATATTGCTCGGAAGTTTAATTTCATCTTTCATAATGCGATTAATGTCAGCAATAGCTCCACCCATACCAGGCCCTTTTGGTGCAATGTCAGCAGAAATCTGAATGTAGCGACCACGGTCTTGGCGATTGATATTTGCTGGACCTGTTGTTTCTACAGGTGAAGTCATACTACTTAATTTAATAAGTGAGTTGTTGATGTTTGGAACATAAGTAACACCATAATATTTTTTAAGATCGCGTTGATCTTCTTGTAAACGAACACGAATGTCATATTCTTCACCACTTTCTCTAAAGACAGCAGCTTTTGATCCTTCAATCATTGTTCTAAGTTCGCTTCCCATAAGAGTTGTTGAAACCCCAAGCTTTTCTGCTCTTGATCTATCAGGGACAACTTGGAATTCAGGTTTACCGGGACGATCAGAAGTGTCGACATCTTTGAGTGCTGGGTGATGTTTAATTTTTTCAAAAAGAAGACCTGCGTATTTTTGGATTTCTTTCATGTCATCACCAACAATGTTGATGTTAAATGGTCTCTGTCCTCCACCTACGTTATCGATGTCTTTAACGGCAGGATTAGCGTAAGCAAAAGGCTTCAATTGTTGTCTTGCTAGTTCTTTAAATTGAGAAGTGTTAATTCCTTGTCGAAGTTTAGCCGGAACAAGAGTAACAAAGATATTGGCCTTTTCAGGCTGACCATTTTTGTCCCCGACAGTTAATACAGTATAGGCCACTTCTTTATTTTTTCGAATAAGGTCATCAATTTCACGCGCGACAGTGTTCATTCCATCTAAGCTGGTTCCAGGTTTTAAATCGATAGAAACCATAAATTCGCCCGTGTCTTGAGCGGAAATAAATGTTTTAGGAACAGTTTTTAAAGCAACAAAGCTTGCCAAGAAAACAAAGAGTGCAATTCCTAGGATGAGAATTGGTTTCTTCATGGTAAATTTTAAAGTGCTTACATATAAATCTTCTAACCAGTCTTGGAACTTATTAAATTTTTCTAGCATTAATCCAAGAGTGTGATCATAAATACCAACTCGCTTTTTCTCTTTTCCTGGTTCGTGATGCTCGATTTTTCCAGCGAAATAGGCTGAAAGCATTGGTGCCATAGTAAGAGCATCAAAAAGTGAAATGGCCAGAGCAAAACAAACTGTGAGTCCGAACTCTTTGAAGAATTGTCCGACTACACCTTCCAGGAAGGCAATTGGACCAAATACCGCAATAACTGTAAGAGTTGTGGCCACAACTGCGAGAGTAACTTCATTGGTTCCTTTGATTGCTGCATTGACCGGAGTTTCTCCCATTTCAATGTGACGGAAAATATTTTCTCGAACAACGATAGCATCATCAATTAAAAGACCAACGGCCAAAGAGAGGGCAAGCAAGGTCATGATGTTTACAGTAAATCCTGCTGCCGCCAGGAGAATAAATGATCCTAAGAGCGAGTTTGGAAGAGCAAGACCTGTGATGATAGTTGATCTACCAGAACCCAAGAAGAAGTAAACAACGATGATGGTAAGTATGATACCAATTATGATCGTCTCATTAACGTCATCAACGTTGGCTTTAATCATTTTTGATCCATCTCGAACAACTGCCAAGTTGATATTACTTTTTCCTGCTTTAAGTGACTCATTTATTTTAAGTGCTTTCTTTTTTATCGCTTCAGCAACTCCAATAGTATTAGATCCAGACTGTTTATAGATAGAAAGTAAAAGGGCCTTTTTTCCATTGAAATATCCATATCCCTTTCTTTCTTCTAATGAGTCTTTAACGGCTCCAATATCTTTAACTGTCACTGGAATATCATTTCCAATGAAGTTAATGATAGTTGATTCAATTTCCTTAATCGTTTTATATTCACCAAGAGTTCTAAAAGTAGCGTCCAAGCTAGCTCCAGAGACTTTTCCAGCTGGAATATTTTGTCCTGAAATTTGCAGACGGCCAACAACTTGGTTAGCAGAAATTTCCCTGGACTTTAATTTATTTCTATCAAGCTCGACTTTAATTTCTCTTTTTCTTCCCCCGATAATCTCAACTAAGCCGACTTGGTTGACTTGTTCAAATTGGGGTTTAATTTTTTTATCAACAATTTGATAGAGTTCTCCATCTGGAAGGTCAGATTCAACTGCAATCGTGACAATCGGCTGATCGGCCGGATCGATTTTTCTAATAACCGGCTCTTCAATATCTGATGGAAGTTTTTTTCTAGAAGCAGAAACCTTATCTCTAATTTGTTGTTCGGCATATTTAATGTCGGTACTCAAATTAAATTCGGCGATGATGACCGAAACATTTTCTAAGTTCATTGAAGAAAGTTTTTTTAGACCTGGAAGATTTGATAGCTCCTCTTCATAGACTTTAGACACGAGTGTTTCAACCTCCTGAGGTCCTGCCCCAGGATAAACGGTTGTGACAGTAACAATTGGAAAGGTTACGTTCGGAAATAAATCGACAGGTAATTTTTTAAGAGAAAGCCATCCAACAACCAAAATGACAGTTACCACACAGGTAATGAAGACTGGCCGCTTGATAGATAAGTTTGCCAAATTCATTTGTTACCTCCAGCACTATAGATTTTTAGTTGTGAATAAATGTTTAAAATATTCGTTTGGTTTTGAATTTTTGCTAGTTCCGATTGTGCGTAGTCTTGTTCGAAGTTTAATACCTGGAAAGTTACAGTTCGTCCGCGTGCTAAGCGATCCCTTTCATTGCTTGCTTTTATTTTTTGAGCCTCTTCAATTTTTTCAGCGAGAGCTAATTTGATTTTGGCATCTTCAAATCTTGAAGTTAAATCATTCCATTGTTGTTCCTGTTCAAAAAGTTTGCGCTGATAATTTTGTTCAGCTGCCATCTGATCCTTTTTATATCCTCTAATATCATCACTTGTTGTCCCAAAATCTAAAGGAGAAACAAAACGCACTCCAATTGTTCTTGTATCGTGATCAGTTGTGAAAGATCTATTCAAGGCTCCACTTGTGCTGGAATTTCTTCCGTTAACAGCGTATGCACCGTAAACTTCAAAGGTCGGTTTATTTTTTTCCATTGAAAGATCAGCTGTTGCCTTTGCAATTTTTTGAAGCTCTAGCGCCGCCTTTGTATCGTCTCGCAGTTCAGCTTTTGCTGGCATTGTGAGGTTTTTAAGCTTGTTAGAATCAACAGGTTCAAGTTGTTCCTCAAAAACATCGCTATCAATTCCTCGAAAAGAATTCACAGCTCTTGCAAGATTTTTTAATTCTTGAAGAGCACTTTTAAGTTCATATTCACGTGCTTTGTAGTTAGCATCAGATTGTAAAAAATCTGAACTTTCAGCAAGGCCTGTTTTAAATCTTCTGTCATTCCATGCTCTAATTTTTTGTGCTCTTTCTAAGCTTTCTTTTTGAACCTGAACAACTTTTCTAATTTGAGAAAGTGACCAGTAGAGAGACTCCGCCTGAGCGAGTGTTAACTCCATTTTATAATTTTCTGAATATTTTGAAGCTTTTGCTTGAGCAGTAATAATCGTTTCTTGTGATCTAGTCTCTTTTCCCCAGAAGTTTCTCCAAAGAGATTGAGAGAGTTCAAGAGTTGCTGCTCCATCATGGAAATCACTTACTGGAAGAAAAATTGGGCTGGCATTATAAATTTGAGTGTGTGAAAGATTATAGCCAACCTTTCCTTGAAGACCCGTTGCGAATTGTTGTGTTAAACCTGCTGTAAAAAAAGTGTAATCAGTGCGATTTCCCTGAGCACTTTGGTTGGCCGTTGGCTTTTTGTCCAAAGTGGTTTGAGTTTGAGCAAACACATTTGGCCTAAAGATAAGTTTTCCTTCATTGGCCTTCAGATCAGCACCTTCAACGGATAGTTTACTAGCAACCACTGATTGATTTTTTTCTTCGACCTGTTTTAAGTAGTCACTGAGACTAAGCTCAACTCCAAAGCCAAGCGATGGTACTGTAACCATTAGGCTTAGCAATGCACTCTTTTGTGCGAGTTTCATAAAAAGTTACTCCCGAATTCTTAATCCATCAAATAGGATGGAAATCATATTATTGATAAATAGTTCTGCATAATTTGGATCGCGTAGTGATTTGTTAAAATGCTTTTTTCCGACGTGATCAAGTCTTAAAGAAGAAGTCAATCCATGGAAAAAGAGCGACGATGCAATGATTGTATCGACATCTTTTCTAATAAGATTTTTCATTTTGGCGTCTTCAAACATTTCAACAAGAGTTGAGTAAACTTTTAAAAAAGTTCCCTGAAAGATGTCAGCGATTAAAGGATTTTCAGTTTCAATTTCTCTGAAAATCATCTTAGTGGTGTGCGGGTTTGCCAGACTTTCTTTAATAAAATCTTCACAAAAAAGTTTGAGTCTGAGTTTTAACTCTTCAATGGAATTTGCTTTGGTTAATATTTGAGAGGCAGAATTTAAACGACTCTCTCCGTAGATCTTAAAGCATTCACGATAAAGCCCTTCTTTACCACCAAAGTGATATTTTATGGCGCTGACATTGGCGCCAGCTTGATCGCAAATATCTCTAACAGAAGCACCTTCATAACCTTTATCGCTGAAGTGTTTTCTAGCAGCATCGAGAATGAGATCCTTCGTATTATCTGGCGCAGGATCTTTACATCCAAAAAATAGGCATTTCTTTGCCATGGACGGTCCTTCTTGTTAGTTGGTGGAATTGTCAATGATGGTGATACTAACATGAATGTTTTAAAAATTAAAACATTTGTTTGAAAGTTAGGGTTATGGCTTGTGATGCTTCAAGGCAATCGAGTTAATACAATACCTTAGACCAGTTGGTGGAGGGCCATCTTCAAATACATGACCTAAATGAGAGTCGCAGTTGGCGCATCTTACTTCCGTCCGCTTCATTCCATGGGCAGTGTCAGGAAGTAAACGAACGTTGCCTTTTTTAATCACATCAAAAAAAGAAGGCCACCCACTGTGGGAGTTAAATTTGGTGTCTGAACTAAAGAGTTCTTGCCCGCAAGCTGTACAGACATAAACTCCAGGTTCGTAGAAAGAATTGTATTCACCGGTAAATGGCGGCTCTGTTCCACACATGCGAAGAACTTTGTATTCTTCGTTGCTTAATTTGTTTTTCCAATCGTCGTTGTTGTTACTGTTGCTCATAAGGTTTTCCCTTATTTTTTTTCGCGAATATTTTTATAGACTTTGATACCAATCATGAGAAGGGCAATAAAAAGAAGCAGCCCTATTACTCCATATACCATACTTAAAACATTTCTTAAGACAACTAGAAAGACGATGGCCACCAAAAAGACCGTTGATACTTCGTTAATTACTCTCAATGCCATTGGAGAAAACGATATAATGTTTTTTTGTTGTTCGCGAAAGATGCCATCTAAAAAGATATGATAACCATAAAGGCCTGCAACAAAGCCAAGTTTAACGATAAGCCACGGGTATTGATTCATTGGCCAGTACATTTCTTTTACAAGCAATGCCCCAAATATGAGAACGGCAATAGAAGATGGCCAGGTAATTCCATACCAAAGTCGTCGCTGCATAATTTTAAATTGGTCCTGAAGAATTTTTTTCTCTGTAGAATTTTTGCTCTCAGCTTCTGCAAAATAGACAAATAGTCTAGGCATGTAGAATAGTCCAGCAAACCAGGTTACAACTGAGATAATATGTAGCGATTTAAAAATCAAAAAGTTCATGATTTCTGAATTTTAGGATAGATTATAGGTTATGAATAGAGTGTTTTATATTTTTAGGCATGGAGAAACTGATTGGAATCGCGAGCGTCGATGCCAGGGACACACGAATACGAGCTTAAATGAAACTGGAGCAAAGCAGGCCCAAATGCTTGCTCAAAAAATGTTAGATTTTCCTCTCGATATTATTGTTTCAAGTGATCTCGCACGCGCACTCGGGACGGGGACAATTGTTGCTGAAAAAAAAGGAATTCCATTAATAGTCGATTCGCGTTTGCGCGAAATGAGCTATGGGGAAGCAGAAGGAATGCTCTTTGAAGATGCTATAAAAATCTATGGAGCAGAGTTGTGGCAAAGTTTTCAAACTTTCTGTCCTGAGAATGATTTAATCTCTTTTCCCGGTGGAGAAACAAGAAAGAGTGCACGCGAGCGATTTCATCAAGCTTTACTAGAGATCATTGAATCGACTGATCATCAAACAATTGGCATCAGCACCCACGGGGGAGCTCTTCGCAATATCCTCCACAGTTTTTTACCTGAAAACTATGGGTTGTTACCAATTCCCAATTGCGTGGTTTATAAGTTCGAGTACCTTCACAATGAAAAGAAATTTTTAGTTGACCCAAAACCGATCTAATTAGTAGGACAAAATTTGCCGATCACGATGTTCATTTGAAAGCAACAGCCAACCTGGATTAAACTAAATGAAGTGAGGTTTCAGTATGAAATTTAGAAATTTTGTTTTCATTTTAGGTCTATCATCTATTTCCTTAGCTCAAGCTGCACAAAAAAATCTTTGTGATGATTTAATTGAGGGTGGGACTTCAACTCCAGATCAAATTAGAAGATGTCAGGATAAATTGGGCGTGTCTGATTATGCCAAAGAACAAGAGATGAAGAGAAAGCTCGAAGCTCAATCGGCAAAAGACAAAGAAGAAGTAGCTAAAGCGAACAATGCTTCCGATGTAGAGAAAAAAAATAATTTAGAAACCAAAACGTTTTCTCAAAGCGAGCTAGTGGACGCGGGTTTTGGGAAACCTTTCTATGCGATAGAAAGAAATTACAACTTTAATATTAATGGTAAGCCAAAGGAAACAAGAATCACAGAAGGGGATGCTCTTTGTAGTTACTTGGGATACGAAAAGGCAACCAAGAGTACTGTTTCATCAGAAATAGGTGCCAATTATGCGGATAAAAAAGGATTAGTAGTAGATACGAGATGGCTCATTGGAAGTGCTAAAGATCCAGAACTTTATCATGAAGACAATCCTAGTATTGGCGTAATGAAGTATGAAAGCATTACTTGTGTGAAGAGAAAAAATAAAAATATTGATCCATCTAAAGACGTGTACAAAAAAATAACTGAAGACCTTGTGATATTACCTGAAGAAATTAATACTCCACAAAAAGATCAAAATACTGGAGTTAACGACGGGTCTCGCTCTCAGAAACAAAAGCAAACTCCAAATGGTTATGTTAATCCATGGGGAGATGAGAGTTCTACTGGAACTAGCAAATAAAAAAATTATCTGCTCTAAGTTTATCGCTTAGAGCAGAATTCTCTAATTTAATAGCTTCTTAACTTCTTCAGCAGTTCCAAGTTTCAAAAACTCAGCAACCAATTTTTCACAATCTGCTTTTTTTAAGTTTCTAATGATTTTTCTCGTTGGAAGAATGTGCATAGCGCTCATGCTTAGTTCGCTCACACCCATACCGACAAAAAGAGGAACGAGATCACTTTGATGGGCCATTGATCCGCAAATGCCAACCATTTTATTTTTTGCTCTGGCATTTTTGATGGTCATATGAACAAGTCTAAGTAGTCCTGGATTGTATGGATTATAGAGGTGTTCAATTTTTTCATTCATGCGATCAACTGCACATGTGTACTGAGTAAGATCATTAGTCCCAATACTGAAGAAATCAACATGGTCTGCGAGTATATCAGAAAGAACGGCAGCAGATGGGATTTCAATCATGATGCCCAATTGTACATTAGGAGAAAACGAAATGTTTTTTGATTTCAATTCATCCTTTACTTCATTTACTACTTTCTTAACTTCAATGATTTCTTCCAGAGAAGAGATCATTGGGAACATTATTGAAAGTGGTCCATAAACTGAAGCGCGGTAAAGCGCGCGAAGTTGCGTTTTGAAAATGTCTGTTTCTTTTAAACAGACACGGATAGCACGATAGCCTAAGAACGGATTGGCCTCTTCACCAATATGAAGATAATCGAGCTTCTTATCACCACCAACATCTAGAGTTCTGATAATACAGTTTTTACCATGAAGCCCTTTTATAACTGTTGCATATGAATGGAATTGCTCTTCTTCAGATGGCATAGAGTTTCTATCCATGAAAAGAAATTCAGTTCTATACAATCCAATGGCCTCACCATCATTGCGATTAAAGGCATCCAGGTCGTTTGCAGTTCCAATATTTCCAGCAAGCTCAACATGAAATCCATCCAGCGTTGTAGATGCAAGTCCGATCATTTGAGCGAGTTCTTTTTTATAAGCAAGATTCTCTTTTTCTTTTTTTATGAATCGATTTATTTCTTCATCGGTTGGATTAATAACCACTTCACCGCTTTCTCCATCAAAAGCAATTTGATCACCGTTATTTATTTTTGACGTGATATTGTGAAGACCAACGATTGCTGGAATTTCTAAAGTTCTTGCCATGATTGCTGTGTGCGATGTTTTTCCACCGATATCAGTCAGAAATCCAAGAACATTTTTTCGATCCATGGATGCTGTTTGTGAAGGTGTTAAATCACGAGCAACTAAAATAACCGGTTCCGCTAAATCTTCTAGAGAGATTTTCGTTTTCTTTAAAAGAGAATAGAGTAGCCTTGATGTTACATCGCGAATATCGCTTGCTCTTTCTTTTAAATAAGCATCTTCCATCGCTTCAAACATGGAAATGAATTGTTTGGAGACAGCATCGAGAGCGAATTCAGCATTCACACTTTCTTTTTTTATTTTTTGCAGAGTCTTCTTAAGAAGCTCAGGATCTTCAAGAATCATAAGGTGAGCTTCAAAAATTTGTGCTTTATCTTCACCTAATGTCTGAAGCGTTTTTTCTCTTAAAGCATTGAGTTCTAATTTACTTTTTTGAATGGCCTGACCGAGACGAGCTTCTTCCAGTTCAAAACTACTAACGTAGTTAGGAATAATTAATTCCTCTTCATTAATAAGAAGCACTTTTCCGATGGCAACACCAAAAGAAGCCGGATTTCCTTTAATCATAAACTAATTATAGGTGAAATTTGTTGTTAAAAAGTGAAGTGATTTCTTTTAGAGCAGCTTCAGCGTCATCGCCTTTAGCTGTAACTGTCACCATTGTGTCTTTTGTAAGACCAAGCCCCATAATGCTCATGATTGATTTAGCATTGGCAGTATCACCATCCACTGATAATTCGATTTCAGCAGAAAATGTATTGGCCGTTTTTACCAACATTCCAGCAGGGCGAGCGTGAAGACCTTCATCATTTAAAACTTTAACAGTCGTTGTTTGCATATTTTTATCCTCTATCCTTTAAATTGAATTTCCATTATATCTCGACCAGATTTGATTTGCCCATTGCCTTGAAGCTTTAAGCCAGACACTTTATCCATGTTTGTAATAACAATTGGAGTGATGTCGGATTTAGCCTGAGAGCGTACGAGATCCAAATCAAATTCTAGAAGTTTTTGTCCGCGTAAAACAACATCGCCTTTTTTTACGAAGGCATTAAAACCCTGACCATTCATTTTTACAGTATCAATACCCACATGGATAAGAACTTCAAGTCCCTCATCAGTTAGAATTCCAACTGCATGATTAGTTCTGAATAGTTGAGCAATTTTTCCATCAACAGGAGCGTAGACAACACCATCTGTAGGCTTGATGGCAAAACCATCACCTAAAACTTTCGAAGCAAAGGTTTCGTCAGGAACTTGGGCCAATGTCATCAACTCGCCATTGATTGGTGAAGCGATAAATGTTCCTGATGCTTTAGGAGCATTTTTTTCTTGGGCCATGACAGCTTTTATTTCTTCTTTTAGAACATCAGATTCAACACCGAAGATAACTTGGAAGTTGTTTCCAGTGCACATGATTCCAGCAGCACCAATTTGTTTTAAGCGTGCTTGATTAACAATGCTAGGATCCTTAACCGTTAAACGTAGACGAGTTATACAAGCGTCTAGTGCAACAATATTTTTCTCGCCACCAAGAGCAGCTAGAACTTCTTGAGCTTTGTGAGATGTTGAAACAAAATTAGCAGCTTCATCATTATCTTCTACATCGCGTCCTGGAGTTTTGATATCGAGCAATCCAATAAGCCAGTAGAACGTCCCAAAATAAAGAGCGGCAATCGCAGGTCCGACAACAAGCCAAAGATAAGATGAATTCTTCATATTACTTGCGCCGAGAAGATAATCAATAATCGAAGCAGAGAAAGTATATCCTAAATGGATATCAAAAAATCCTGTAAGGACTCCTGAAAGAAATGCAGCTGCAACGTGAAACACGTAAAGAATTGGAGCTACGAAAATAAAAGCGAATTCAATTGGCTCAGTAATACCAGTGATGATTGAAGTTAGAGCAGCTGAGATCATGATTCCCGCAATTGCTTTTCTACGAGTTTCAGGAGCTCGCAAATACATTGCAAAACAAGCTGCAGGAAGACCAAAAAGCATAAGAGGGAATTCTGCGGCCATAAAGCGTCCCGCAGTTGGGTCGCCAGCAAAGTAACGAACTGATTCACCTTTTACGATAGCACCGGTTGAAGTCACGAATTGACCAAACTCATAGAGAAACGGTTGATAATAAACATGGTGAAGTCCAAGTGGGATAAGAAGTCTTTTTCCTGCAGCGTAGAACGCAGGCCCTAAGCTTGAACCCATAATGAATGATCCAAAATGATTGATCCCATTTTGAATTGGAGGCCATACATAACCAAGGAGCACACCCACTAAAACAGCGCAAGCTGCAGTAATGATTGGAACAAATCTTTTACCTGCAAAGAAACCTAAAACAGGATGAAGTTTAATCTGAAAAAATCTCTTATAAAGGTAGGCTGAAAGAAGACCAATGATAATTCCACCAAAGACCCCTGTATTAATGTCGACAGGTAAAAGCAGAACTTCTTTCATAACTTTTAAGACGTTAGCGAAAGTAAAGTATCCAACGACGGCCGCAAGACCAGCAACACCCGCGCCTCCAGCAAAACCGATTGCAACACCAATGGCAAAGACAACTGGAAGTTGTTCAAAGATTGCTAAGCCCCCAGAAAAAATGAGTTTTCCGATGAAGTGGTGTTCTAGAATTCTCCCAAGAGCAACAAGTAGCCCTGCTGCAGGAAGAACAGAGACTGGAGTCATCAGTGATTTTCCAACTTGTTGTAAAGTGGAAAACATTTTATTGCCCACAGAATTCATTCAATGCTCCTTATATAAAGATAGCTATTAGTCACTTATTTTAAGTTCAATACCACAACATTTGAAACAGTGCTACTCCTCACGAAATTTTAAGACAAAGCCCTGAATATTAAGAAAACCTAAAGTTTTTATGATTGAAAATTCTTCATAAAAATTTTTTAGACTTTTAATATCAATAAATTTTTGATTCAATATGGCCCATGAAAATTAAATTATTTTTAGTTCTTTTTAGTGCTTGTACATCACTATCATCTGTGGCCGGATTCCATTTTGGTCCTCAACATCTAAATGGAGGAGAAGCCTTTGGAGCCCCTGGACTTCCAGGTTCCTGGTCTTCGGCTAGAAAAGTTCAAGTGGGAACTTTTTATGAAGGCGAAAATTCTGCTCAATCACCTCTGTGGTTTACGTTGGCAGAAGGAACGCTAACAGAAGTTTATTACCCTACGATTGATCAGGGACAAATTAGAGACTCCCAATTTTTAATTACTGACGGATCATCGTTTTTTAATCAAGAGAGAGATCTTAGTCACCAAACTGAAGTCCTTTCTCCCTCATTAGTAAAAATCACGAATACTGATTATTCTGGTCGTTATAAAATTTCTCATACTTACTACACGTTGAAAGACTCTGCTACCTTAGTAGATGAAGTAGAAGTTCAAATCAAAAAAGATGGGATTCGTCTTTATCTATTAACAAAGCCACAGCTAAATAATACCGCTGCGTATGATATCGCTAAAGTGACAACTGATGGTTTTTTATTTCAAGAGAATCAAACTCAGTTACAAGTTGGAGTTAGTACTGGATTTAGAAAAAAATCTGTTGGCTTTGTAGGAAGTTCTGATGGTTTTCAGGATTTAATGCGCGATTATAATATGGATTATGAATTCACCTCTGCAACTAACGGAAGTGTTGCTTCGACTGGTGAAATTGATATTCCTCAAACGGCAGGTATTTACAAATTTTATGTAACTTATCGTTTTGGTACACCTGATAGAGCGGTAAGAGTAATAGATTATGCTCAGGCAAAAACAGATTACGTTTCAAGTTGGAATAGTTATTTGAACACTCTTCGTGTTCCAAAAAATTTAACAGCTGCGCAGTCTCTTCTTTATATACGCTCTCTTTATACTCTTAGATGCCATGAAGATAAGTTAAATCCAGGAGCTTTCATTGCTTCACTTTCTGTGCCTTGGGGAGAATCGCAAAAAGAATCTCCAGGAACTGAAATTGGTGGTTACCATCTAATCTGGCCTCGCGATTTATTCAATGTCTCTGTCGCTCTTTTAAATTCTGGAGACTATCAATCAGCATTGAATGCTCTTCGTTTCTTAAAAAAGGTCCAATATAAACCTGGATCAGGAAATTGGAATTTATATCCAAGAGTTATTCCTAAGGCAGGAGCGTGGCCTCAAAATACTTGGGTTACTGGTCGAACATATTGGGAAGGATTTCAAATTGATCAAACGGCTTTTCCAATTCACTTGTTTTACCATATTTATTTAAAAACAGACGCGAGCAATAGAGAAAATTTACTATACGAGTTCCAGCCGATGTTAACATCTGCTTTAAGTTTCATTGCTACTTATGGACCTTGGACTCATCAAGAGCGTTGGGAAGAAAATTTTGGAATTTCACCATCTAGTTTTTCTGCAGCAGCAGCAGCGCTAATTATCGGTTCTAAAATTTTCAATGCTACTGATTACGGACAATTTTTAGCAAACACTGCCTATAAGTGGCTTAATGCTCCAAATGATAATATCGATACTTGGACTTTTACGACTAAAGGACAATATGGAGACGGACAATATTATCTAAGAATGGCCGGAGGAAGCAGATACGATGCTCCTTGGAATCCAAATGATAACTCCACAATAAATATTGCAAATTCTGGTCAACGAATTGCTCAGGATAAAGTTTTAGATCAAGGATTTCTTCAATTGGCACTACTTGGTTTAAAGCCAGGAAATTCTCCATTGATTAAAAGATCAAAAGACATTCTTGATCAACAGATTAGTTATGTAACACCTAAGGGAAGAGGATGGTATCGTTATTCATTCGATGCATATGGTGAGAATAATAAAGGACGTCTGTGGCCTCTTTTATCTGGAGAGCATGCTCGCTTTGCAATTGAAAGATTTTCTGCAAATGATTTAAGCTGGGACAATGTTCTAAAAGAGACTGGCACAATCGTCGATAGCTTTTTAGGATTTGCTAACTCTGGGCTTATGATCCCTGAACAAGTTTTTGAAGCTAATGGTGAAGGTACAGGATCAGCTACTCCGCTAGCATGGTCTCATGCTGAATACATCAAACTTCTTTGGTCTCTTGAAAATAAACACAATATTGAAAACGTTCTAAGATAATTCTTAGAACGTTTTTTACTGTTTAATTGCCTTAAATCCTTTCATGAAACTTATATATTCTCGAGCTACATTGGTCGGCGTATCGTTTGGAGCCGTATCAAGTTTGCATGTGCCAGGTATTGGCCCTTCTTCATCAGTTTTGTATTTGCAAAGAATTTTAGCGTGACAAGAAATAAAATCACAATTGAGTTCATTGCCAGAATGCGATTGATACTGAAGATCGCCTCTTCTAATCGCGTTTTGTATCCCATCAACACATTTTGAAAAATAGTCTTTTTTGTTCCCTGTTAAACAAAGCCAATCGTTCACAACGTTTTTATAATCCTCTTCGCTGGAATTTAAATCAATTGGAGTAACAGAAGGAAAAGTAAATAGGGACATCGCCATTCCTCTTTCACAACGACCATCGAGATTGTTTTCGTAGTTGCAGAAAAATTTATCAAAGTTTAATCCTCCCTCAGCGAATGTTCCCCAAAAAGAAGAATAATTATTTTTGGAAGCTTTCATGCGCGTACAAAGCCCTAGTCCACAGGAGAGACTTGATTTGTAGCTAAACTTATTTGAGAGCACATAATTTTTTGGAGTCATGTCATCTTCTTTGTACCAAGATCCATCCGATTGTATCTGCTCAAACAATGAGCTAGTGAGAGAGCCAGAGACAGGAATCGCGAGTCCTTGACTTAAATCTGGCGCAAGATAAAAGCCAGTGTTGCAGGCATTTAAAGTGGCATAAGCATCACCGACAAATTTTGAACGAAGTTTTTTTAATCGAGCATAATGAGCACTGGGATCAAACGCTGCATGAGATTTGCCGATGATCATCGCCCAAGGGGAAGCATGGCCATAAAAATCAAAACTTGCAATTTGGTCGAACTGCTCTATTTCATCAAGAAGTAATGTAGCGGTAAATTTTTTATTCACATGTTTAACAACTGGAATTTTATATTTTGCAAAGACTTGTTCGTTGGCCATGTTTTTTACATCAGGACTACTCATGATAACAACTTGATGTTCGGGCCACTGTTCTTTATAACGCTCGGCCCTTCCTAATCCTGATTGAAAGAATTGATCTGAGTCTTCATTGACTGCGGAGCCGACAACAATGATATGTGTGAGCTTTTGAGTATCAAGAGTGCTGTCTTTATATAGGCCAATTCTATAGTCACCACCAGGGGGAATTTCTTCTTTTGATCCAGAATGATCACTAGTGTTTTTACTACAAGAAAAATTCAAGAGGATGATTAAGGATATAAAAAGAATTTTTAATTTCACAAAACAAGCCCCCTCTAGAAATTGAAAAGGAGAAACCCATTAAGAAAATCTCAAATAGGTCAGCAACGTCAATTGAGTTATTTCAATAGAAGAGATAGTTAAATGTATAATTCCACCAAGCCTTTCTATGATGAAAAATTAATACAAAGTTAATGTATAACTAGTGTCAAAATGATCATTCGTAATATTGCAGAAGGTTAAGTTTTTGAAATAATACACTTGATTCATAAATGAATTTGATAGTAATTGTCAGACATAATCTCTTTTAAAAATTAAATAGGTGATACATAGTTATCCTATGAAAAAGATCCTTATTGTCGAGGATGACACATCTATTCGCGAGCTACTAGTTGAAATCTTTGAAAGTGAAGGTTACAACGTGGAGTCGACTGTAAATGGTCTTGAAGGACTCAAGTCCCTCGAAGCAAGTGTCCCAGACTTAATTCTTATGGATGTAACGATGCCAGTTATGGATGGCTATACATTTCGCCAAGAACAATTGAAAAATCCTATTTGGGATTCTATTCCAGTTCTTGCGATGTCTGCTCAAGATCAAGGTAGAGAAAAACTTAAGGACTTCGGCATTACAAATTTTATCAGCAAGCCTTTAGAGCTTGATCATTTACTGGAAACTGTAAGAATTTTATCTTAAGCTTTCGCTTAAGATGAGATCAGTAATTTTACTACTATCATTTTTGCTCACAAACATTTCACATGCTTCAGTAGAAGTGGCCAAGCATTCAGATCAATATGAAAAACCGAAAGCATTTGATTTCATCACTGATATTCCTCGCTCTTTAAAAGAAGGATGGGAATATTCATTCAACACTAAGCCTGCCACTCTTTGGACCTGGGGAGCTGTGATGTCTTCAAGTGTCGTCTTGTACATCTATGATGAGAAAATTTATAAGCATGCAAAGATCTTGGGTAACAAGCTGGGGATTGGAAATGACGATCATACAAAACCAATGATCAAACTTGGATCTTTCAATGTGTTTCGTGGTCCAACTGACGTTGGATCAACGATGTATTTTATTGGAGATGGATGGATGCAAACAGGAATTGCAGCGAGCTTTGCTATTAATGGCGCAATTTCTAATGATAATAGGGAACGGCAGACAGCTTCTCAAATTATGAACTCCTTGATATCTGCATCTATCCCCACTCAAATTTTAAAACGAGCGACAGGAAGACAAGATCCAAATAGAGCAACCAAGTACCGCGGACGATGGAAACCTTTTAGCCCAAATTATCAAAAAGACACTTCTTCGTATGATGCTGTACCATCTGGGCATGTAATGGCAGCGACCTCAACTCTGACGGTGATTGCGACTAATTATCCAGAGTACAGAAGAGTTGTTCTCCCTGTGGGGTATACTCTTATTACGTTGCTTAGTTATCAAATGGTCAACAATGGAGTTCATTGGGCCAGCGATTACCCAATAGGAATTGCTTTGGGGTATGTGTTTGCAAAAGTTGCCACATCTCATGGGAAAAAAGTTCAAACTGAAAACGACTCAAAAATTACTTCACTGTCTAATTGGGAAATTCTTCCTCTATATCATTCTCAAAAAAATGAACATGCATTGGGCGCCGTTGCTTTATTTAATTTTTAAAAAATTAAAGTGAGGACACAAAAACTATTTTTGCATCCTCACTATTTTTGGGACTAATGTTGCAATTTAGCTATTGCTGTATGAATCCATGGTTCATATTTCATAACTTCTGTATGAATTGAAGATTCATCGCAAGATCTGTTGGCCACAGAGCTAGCAACACCCCACTGAAAAAATTCATTTTTAATTTTTATGAAAGCAGGTCCTCCTGAGTCACCAAAACAAACACTGCTTTTTTTACCATCAGTGACAATTTCAGTTGGAGAGTGTCTACCAATAACGGAAGTCGTTGTCTGTCGTAATTTTCCAGATCCTGTTTCAGCTTCTCCATTAATGACACCATAACCAATCATCAAAACTTTTTGCCCATCCTTCAGATTCAAGTTATCACTTGCAAGTTTTACTGGTTGGTAACCTTCAGGTAAATTGCCTTTAAAGTGAATTAAGGCAAGATCTCCTTCACCGGAAGGGAGGTGGCGATTCCAATTAGAGTGTTGGATTACTTTATCGGCTTCATGAATCTCTTTTGCTTTCTGAACAGTCAATCCAAAAACAACATGTAAACTTTGAGGAGAGTCATCTACACAATGAGCAGCAGTTAAAATTACTGATGGGGCAACAATTGTTCCTGTGCATAGGGATTGGACGTTATTTTTTTCCGCCACGAACGCAACAATTGAATGACTGTTTTCATTTTTTTGAGTGACCGTTTTTCCGTTAACAATGTCACTTAATTCAGTGTGTGTAGCTTTTGCATTTTCGCCGTTTACACCACAAGACTCAAACGTGAGGGTCGAGAGAATCAGCCCACAAAATAAAGCTTCTTTTAAAGGCAGTGCTTTTTTTAACTTCGAAAAATTCATAGTAACTCCTTTTTTGATAAAATTAGCAATTGATATTTTTATTCTCTACAAATCATTCGATTACATAAAACCAGGAAGTTTATTGAGATCACAGGAAAGAAAAAGGAGGTATTTAAAAAACTGATGAAGTGGTGAGGAATTTTTGATACTTCGATGCTGCAAACATAGAAGTAACTCTATTTAAATTGTGCTACCAGTAGATTTTTTATAGCGTTATTTAGATTGGCCTTATGTTGATTTCGTTGTCTTTGATCGATGGAGAAATTGCAGAAATGTCAGTGAAACAAATTAAGAATTATTTCATGTTTGCTCTTTTTTTTACAAACACATGTTTGTCTGAATCTCTCGAAGAAAATTTTCATTCACAAGGAAAAACTTTTCAAGATTGCTACGAAGCCTCGCTAAAACAAACGACAAGTATTCCAATTCAACAAGAATTAATCAAACAAGCAGAAGCAACTTATAACCAAGCTTTTGGATCATCACTACCAAATATTAGTGCGGTTAAAAATTTTGGATGGCCGAAGGCAGAAACAGGAAAAAGTAGTTTTACCAGTTCGAACGTAACGGTTGAATCTGATACAAAATTGATGTTGACCCAGCCTCTCTTTCAAGGATTCAAAGAATTTGCGGCACGAAAAGAAGCCAAGGCACTAATTCATGCTTCAGAATATGACAAAAAAGAGGCCGCCATTTTGCTCTACCATAATGTTGCTTCAAGTTTTTATACGACTCTTTCTTTAGAAGTCGATATTGAAAATGCCAATGAAGAGTTAGGACATTATGAAAGACGAATTAAAGAATTAAAAGAATTTATAAGAATTGGTCGTTCTCAATTGACTGATCAGCTTACAACATCTTCACAAGCACAGGCATTAAGAGCTCAAATCAAGCAACTAAAAGGTGCCCTTCTTGCGCAGAGATCTCTTCTTTCTTATTTAACAAGCCTTGATGTAAATGTTCCACTTCAGTACTCAAAAAATATAAATTCAAAGGCCCGTCAACTTCAAGAGTATTTAATCAATATAGATCAGAGACCAGATGTTTTAGGAAATGTCTCAAGACAAGAGGCTTCTGATGAAGCTGTCTCGATTGCAAAAGGCAATCATTGGCCATCACTCTTTTTGCAAGGGGATTATTTTGTTGAGCGAAGAGGAGTTTATAAGACTGATTGGGACATCATGCTCAATCTAACAGTTCCTATTTTTAGCTGGGGAACCGTTAGTGCCCAAGTTGATGAAAGTATTTCTAAACGAACACAAGCAACGTTGCAACTCAATGAAACGAAACGACAGGCGGAGCAAGAGATTCGCCGCTACTACGAAACATACATTGGAGATCGCGAAGGGTATCTAGGCTTTGATGATGCTACTAAATTAGCGCAGAAAGTATATGAAGCTGATATTCGCGATTATAAGAGAGGTCTTGTAACAAACCTTGATGTTTTGCAGGCACTAATTACTTTTCAAGAAAGTAAGAGAGCGCGTGATAGAGCGTACTTCTCTATGTTAATTGATTTGGAATTTGTTGAATCGGCAGGAGGATTTAAACCGATACAAAAATAAACGAGAACAAAGATGGTTTTATCTGAAATATCAATTCGTCGTCCCGTGTTTGCATGGATGCTCATGTTTGCTCTCATCGTATTTGGTGGAATTTCATTTTATCGTATGGGTATAAGTAATATGCCCGATGTTAATTTTCCCGTAGTGAATATTTCACTACGCCTAGATAATGCTGCTCCTGCTGTAATGGAATCTACTGTCGTCGATGTAATAGAAGATGCCGTGATGGGGATTGAAGGCTTAAAAAATGTAACATCTAGCACGAGTCAGGGAATTGCAAATATCACTTGCGAATTTGTCCTTAATCACAATATTGATGTCGCTCTTGAAGAGGTGCAAAATAGAATTGCCCAAGTTTCAAATCTACTTCCCTCGAATCTTTATCCTCCAGTGATCACTAAAACAAATCCTGAAGATCAACCTATTATGTGGGTCATGGTTACGGCTGATGAAAGTATTCCTATCTATAGGCAAATGATCTATGCACGAAACACTCTCAAAGATCAGCTCTCTTCTATCTCTGGAGTTGGGGATATTACTTTAGCAGGATATGTTGAACCAAATCTTCGTGTGTGGATTGATCAAAAAAAAATGAACAAATACGATTTAACTTCTGTTGATGTCTTCAATGCAATCCAAGCTGAACAAATTGAACAGCCCGCTGGAAGAATTGAAGCACCTCTAACAGAAATGAATATTAGAGTTTTTGGAGAAGCGCAAACCCCTGAGGAGTTTGGAAATATTCGAATAAATACCAGAGGAGGAACTCCTAATTTTCGTCCAATTCCTCTATCAAAGATTGCCCGAATAGAAGAAGGAGTTTCAGATCTTCGGGCCATATCAAGATTTAATGGAAAAACGGCAGTCGGTTTGGGGATTGTTAAACAGCATGGATCTAATGCAGTAGAAATCTCAAAATTAATTTATAAAAAAGTTGAACAAATAAGGTCCACACTTCTTCCTGGATTTCATATAGATGTTCAGCTCGATACCACTAAGTATATCAAAGATTCAGTAAGTGAATTAAATATGGCATTAATCTTATCTGCCATTCTTACTTCTATTGTTTGCTTTTGTTTTTTAGGATCATGGTCGTCAACAATGAATGTGCTCTTTGCTATTCCTACTTCAATTGTTGGAGCGTTTACTGTCTTGTACTTCTTTGGTTTTACGCTTAACACTTTTACATTGTTAGGACTCTCTCTTGCTATTGGGATTGTTGTCGATGATGCCATCATGATGCTTGAAAATATTGTTCGCCATTATGAAATGGGGAAAAATCGCAAAGTCGCGGCCCTTGATGGATCTCGTGAAATAACTTTTGCAGCTGTTGCTACAACAATCGCCATCATTGCCATTTTTATTCCAGTTATTTTCATGAAAGGTGTCGTCGGTCGTTATTTTTATCAATACGGTATCACTATCACTGCAGCTGTCGCCTTGTCTCTTTTAGAAGCACTGACATTAACTCCTATGCGTTGTTCGCGCTTTCTTCAGTCGGCAAAACATGGAACTGAGGCTGGGGGGCTCATGAGAAAAGTAGATCATTTTATGGAAGTTCTATCAGCTCTTTATAAACAAGGACTTTCTTGGGCACTCGCCCATCGAGCACTGGTCATTGGCATCTCTCTAGTTATGTTTATGGTTTCAATTTTGTTTGTAGCTACATTAAGAAAAGAGCTTATCCCACAACAGGATCAATCACTCTTTCTTCTTTCGATTAAAACGCCAGTGGGCTCTTCCATTTTTGCAACCAATGAAGTTTATAAAAAGACTGAAGATTATTTAAGAAATAAAGAAGAAGTTGAATCTTTTTATACAACGATAGGAAATTACGAAAATAATAATATTGTTAATGCAGGAACGATTTACGTTATTTTAAAAGATGCCAAAAAACGCAAACTAAACCAAAGAGAGATAATGGATCGAACAAGAAGTGATCTTTCATCACTTTTTGCTGGAAATAAAATTATTATGCAAGATCTTTCTCTTTCTGGATTTAGTGCAACTAGAGGGTTTCCTGTCGAGTTTGTTGTAGAAGGTCCTGACTGGAAAAAACTATTAACTTATTCAGAGGAAATCAAAGAAAGACTTTATAAAACTGGATTAGTAGAAGATTTAAATTCTGAATATCAAGAAGGTATGCCTGAAGTTTTAGTTGTCCCAGATCGAATCAAATCAGCGGAATTAGGAGTGAGTGTAAATACGATTGGACAAGAAGTTGCGGCACTTGCAGGTGGACAACTTTTTAATGCCAATACTCAATACCCTAAGGAAGGGCATCGATATTATATTCGATTGAGAGCAGAGGAATCGACACATACAAGACCATCTGATTTAGAGAATATTCTTTTAAGAAATAATCGCGGGAATCTTGGCGATCTTATTTCTCTTTCTAAAACATCCACGATTAAAACGACAACAGGTCCACAGCTCATTTCCAGGTATAATCGGATAAGGGCCGTTCCGGTTTATGCCAATGTTGCCAAAGGTAAGTCTCAACAAGACGCTATTGTTGCAGCTGAAAAAATTGGCAATGAAGTTTTGCCTCCCGGATATAAATTGGTAGTTACTGGAAGTGCAACTGCCTTTCGTGAAGCTTACGATAGTTTGCTTTTTGCTCTTATCCTAGGAATTGCTGTTGCCTATATGGTTTTAGCTTCTCAGTTTAATAGTTTCATTCATCCTGTTGCCGTGTTAATGGCCCTTCCTTTTAGTTTTACAGGAGCTTTTGTCGGATTGTGGCTATTTCATCAATCGATCAATATGTATAGTATGATTGGTTTTATTCTTCTTATGGGAATTGTAAAAAAGAATTCTATTCTCTTAGTCGATTTTACAAATCAAATCCGCGCTCAAGGTATTAATGTGGAAGAGGCCTTAATCAAAGCATGTCCAGTTAGACTTAGACCAATTCTTATGACTTCAGTAGCTACAATTGCTGGAGCTCTGCCTGGAGCCTTAGCTTTGGGCCCGGGAGCTGAAACTCGTATTCCAATGGCGGTTGCGATCATTGGAGGAGTTATTGCTTCAACAGGGCTTACATTATTTGTTGTCCCTTGCACTTATAGTTTAATGTCCAAGTTTGAAAAACACGATTCTCCCGAGGAATAACTTAGGAGTGTCTTTGCCACTTATTGTATCGAAGTAGAAGAATTAATCCGGGTATTGAAATAAGAATCGAGATTATAAAATAGATAGGCCATCCCACTTTTTCTTGAATAAAACCTGATGGCGTTTGCACTAAAATTCTAGTTAATGCCATAAAGCTTGTAAGAAGAGCATATTGAGTTGCTGTATATCTTTTATCACAAATACTCATCATAAAAGCAGAGAAAGCGGAAGTCCCTAGACCACTGCAAATATTTTCAACAATAATCGCGGCCCACATCATTGGATAATTATGTCCAATGAGTGCTAAAGCAAAAAATGTTAACCCTGAAATTGCCTGTATAATACCGAAAACCCAAAGTGATCTTTTTATGCTCCATTTGGTCATTACAGCGCCACCAGTGAGAGTTCCCACAATTGTCGCAACAAGACCTGCACCCTTTAGAACTGCTCCGATTTCTGTTTTGGTAAATCCTAGATCCATCATAAATGGAGTTGTGAAGGCCATCGCAAAAGCAACATCTAATTTATAGATTAAAATAAAGATGAGCATTTCAATAGCACCAGCTCGTCTAAAAAATTCTAAAAATGGCTTGTAGACAGCATCGACTAAAGAGGTTGGAAGGGCCTCATTAGTAATTGGTTCAGGTCCAAAGATACTTGCAACTAATCCGATGGCCATACATCCGGCCATGATAAAATAAACAGACGACCACGGAAGATGATCGGCCAAGATTAAAGCGAGACCTCCAGAGACGATCATCGCAATTCTATAACCCATGATATAGACACCAGCACCAGCTCCCAACTCATCTTCAGGGAGAACTTCTGTTCGGTATGCGTCGATTGCGATATCTTGGCTGGCACTAAAAAATGCAACAAAGATGGCGAAGATTGCCATACTTTGCAGAGATGCTTTTGGATTTGATAATCCTAAAACCACAATGGAGATAATTAATCCAATTTGCGAAAGAAAGACCCATCCTCTTCTTCTTCCAAGAATAGGTGGAATATAGCGATCCATCAGTGGAGACCAGATAAATTTTAAAGTGTAGGGAAGACCAACGAGCGAAAATAATCCGATTGTACCCAAATCTATACTTTCTGTTTTCATCCATGCTTGGAGAGTCCCACCAGTTAGACCTAAAGGCAATCCCGAAGCAAAACCCAAAAGCAAAACAATGAACATTCGAAAACTGGCGAAAACATTTAAGATAGATTTCATAGCAATCCTTACTAATGCAATTTGATTATTATTATGACATGGCTTTTTGGAACTAAGCGATCATAAAAATTATTTTCTAGTATGTACTGATGGATTGGCTGTTTTTTGAGGCATGTAACTTGTTGATTTTTATTACAAATTGTCATTTTTAAATATTTTAAACAAATCTTGGGAACCTTTTTACTCTTCAGTGGTATTACTTTTGGAATTAAATTTTAAAGAGATAACATGAACGATAAATTATTAATTGATCAGGTTTTAAAAGGTAACAAAAGCGCATTTAAGCTGCTTGTTGTACGTTATCAAAGACCGCTTTTTTCATTTTTTAAGAAATTTGGTTTTCCATCACAAAAAGTTGAAGAGCTCGTTCAGGACGTTTTTTTAAAATCATTTCAAAGTCTCGAATCATATCAATCAGAGAAAGGAAGTTTTTCCTCTTGGATTTTTTCAATTGCTAAACATCATGCAATAAATGAATTAAAGAGAAGAGGAGAATTTCTAGAAGATGAAAAGATCTTGGAAAAAATCTATCTTGAGGATTCCATTGAAAATTCTTCAGAAAGTCTTTTAGATAAAAAAATATCATATGAAATAATTCATGATCACGTGGCCAAAATTCCTAATCCTTTTAAGATTCCAATTATACTTTCTTATATTAATGAATTGTCCCTTGATGAAATTGCATCGATTGAAAATTGTTCTGTAAATACTGTGAAATCTAGAATTTTTCGAGGGAAATTGTTTTTAAAAAAAATGCTAAGTAAGGAGTTCGTATGAATTCAAAAAATATTGAGTGCGCTAGAGTACAGGAAAACATTGCATGGGGAAGGAGCCTTTCAGATTTAGAGCAGAATCATATGTTCTCGTGTAAAGAGTGTAACAACCTTGCTCTAGAATTTGAAGAAATCGATTCGGCGATTAAAAATCTATCAATAGAGATTCCTGATAAGTTTGCAGATGTTGTAATGGAAAGAATAATGGCAACAGAGAGCGAGCAAGCTAATTTAGATAAAAGAATTGTTGAATTTATTATTGCTCTTGTTGATAATCAAATATTGCGGTGGGGAATTGGCGGAACAAGTTTATTACTAGCATTTTCTGCGCATTAATTTAGGGAGGACCTATGAAAAATTTAACGAAAAAAATTAATTTTAAAGAAATAAGATCATACGCTTTAATAATAATAAGCGTGTTCGCGTTTCGATCAACTCTCTTTGAACCATTCCGTATTCCAACTGGCTCCATGATTCCAACACTGAAGATTGGAGATTTTATTTTAGTTAACAAATTCTCCTATGGATTTAAATTGCCTTTTTCAGATATGTACTCTGATCCTGTTTATTTAACTCAATTTGAATCTCCCAAAAGAGATGATGTTATTGTTTTTAAATATCCTCTTGAGCCAAGTATTAATTATATTAAGAGAGTTATTGGATTGCCTGGAGATGAGGTAGAGTTAATTGATAAGCAAGTATTTGTAAATGGGAAATTAGTTTCAACTGTTCCAGACAGCTCTCCAGTGACAAAGGAATTTGAAGAAAGCTTTGATGGGGAAAAGTTAAATTTCTTTAAAGTTAATGATCAGAATAAACAATTCAATATTCAAGTAACCAACAGAGCAACTCGTGCGGACACAATCCCTCGTTTTAAAGTTCCAGAGGGGAAATATTTTGTAATGGGTGACAATCGCGATTTTTCAGCTGACTCACGCTACTGGGGATTTGTGCCCAAAGAAAATATCAAAGGGAAGGCATTGGCCGTTTGGATGTCGTTAACATTTCCATTTTCAGATAAAGGCCTAAGTTTTACGCCATCAAGAATTGGAAAGATAATTTTATAATAAAATTATTTAATAATTAGTCACGCGTGAGCACTTCAATTAATTCGACGTGAAAGATTAGGTTTGAATTTGGCTTAATGAAATTTCCTACTTGTCTTTCACCATAACCTAAATGAGCTGGGACAAAAAGCGTGCGTTTTCCGCCTTCCTTCATTCCAATGAGACCTTGATCCCAACCTTTAATCACTCGCCCAGTTCCAAATACAAATTGAAAAGGCTTCCCTCTATCAAGTGAAGAATCAAATTTAGTTCCGTCTTCAAGAAAGCCTTCATAATTACAAATGAGCAAGGCTCCTTTGACAGTTTCTCGGCCCGATCCAATAAGTGTTTCTGTGATTTGTAGTTCGTTTTTATTCATGAAACGATTTTATCCTTAATCTTTATGATTTGAAATTTTCTCTATTATTCGATCTTCAATTTCTTTAAGCTTGTTTTCATCCGCATCTTGAGTTTTTTTATTAAGGAGCGTTTTAAATCCAGCCTTTAAAATTTCAAGCTGTTTAGTATATTTTCTACAATGATGACACATCAAAAGATGGAGGCGAATCTCAAGCTTGTATCTTGGAGAGAGGTGTTCATCAGAACTCACTATTTTGACTAATTCTTTACAGCTTAACATAATTTTCTCATCTACTTTTTCGCTCAATACATTCACGTAACTGATTACGAGCACGAAACAGAAGGACTCCCAGGTTAGTGGAAGTAACATTTAAAATATTACATATTGTTTCTGTCATCTCTTCATCGATCTCTTTTAGGATGAAAGCCATCTTTTGATTTAAAGGTAAAAACTCAAGGCACTTTGAAATGAGTGACATTGTTTGAGCTGATTCAAGGAATTTATCTGGACTAAGAGGAGAGTGAGAAGAAATCCAATGACCATGTTTATTAAAGTGTTCATCAATAACTTCCTCAATATTTTCAGTGGACTCAGCTCGTTTATTTTGTTTTCTATATTCAGAAGCTTTGTTGTAAAGTATGCCAAAAAGAAAAGTCCGAAGACTTGAGCGTCCCTCAAACTGTGCTACAACATCAAAAAATGTAATCCATACTGATTGTGTAATGTCTTCAGCCTCAAAATTTTGAAACCCAAGACCAAGACAAGCTTTGTACAGATGGCCTGTATGTAGACGAACAACGGCTTCAAGAGCTATTGGGTCTCTTTGGCGAATTTTTTTTATTAGATCAGTATCATCATTATTCATCAAACCATTTTACCTATCTTAATCGCGCTTACAAGAACCTTGACATGAAAACTTAGCAATGAATGCATCAATCGATAAGAATTTTGATCCATTCACAGAAAGCCACATCAAAATGATGATGTATAAAAATTCGGAAATACCCACCAGGGAAGAGAGATTGGTTATATCCTCCCATTTTGCTGTGCCTATAGCAACAGACATGATGATAATCAGAGGCAAACTCGATAATCTTGTAAATAATCCAAGTAAAATAAATAGTCCCGCGATAAGTTCTATAACGCTTACAAAAGGTGCTTGAATATATGCAAAGGGAATATGCAAAGACTCAAAGTAGGAAATAACTTTTGGCAAATCATGAAGCTTCCCCCAACCTGATTCAATAAACATGATCCCAATGGTTATCCGAGAAATCAATTCCGGAATAAATTTTCTCATTTTTGATCTCCTTCACAAAAGATAATACTTTCCTTAATCCATTTTGTAATTGTCGTCATGAGCATCGTCTCTGGGAAGTTCTGATCGACGATTTTTGTTAGATCATCAATTGATCTTTCGTGTTCTAAAAAATGGAATAACCTTTCCTCGGATTCATTCGTGACATAAAATTGAACATCTTTCTCTCTTCTGTAAGCAAGAAATAACTTTCCATCTATTTCTTGTGCTATTGTGGCCGGATGAGTTCTAACCTTAAAAGATTTTCCTGAATTAATCTCATCTATTGAAATTTTTCTTTTAGGTTCAGCTGCATGACTGGATAATATTTCCATCCAATCCATCATTGCCGGTCTAAATAATTCAGGATAATTAGTTTTTATATAATTTGGAAATGTCTCGCTATATTCCGCAAGATTTTTAGATCGTGATGGCGTCGTCATAATAAAATTATGAACAATATTTTCGAAAATATCTTGAGGAAGTTTTTCTTCAACTCTTGAGAAGTCATCTCTTAACGATTCTGTAAGACGAATAAGATAAGCATCTTGATAAATTTTTATCCGTTTTAAAGTTGAGATAGGAGGTTTTTCTAATACTAAATTATGCACTGAGTTTGGTAAGGTTTGGGTTTGAATAGCATTTTGTATTATACTTTGTAACTCAGCGAGATTTTTTGAATTCATTTTGAATCTCTCCAATTTTCAAAAGTTCTCTTTCTAATTCCTGCCATTCTGGAATATTTCCATCGCGTTCGATCATTGTGCTCTTTGTTCCAAATTGATCAATGTACCAGCGGTAGAGTCGCCAGACATCCTCACAAATGGGAGAATCATGGGTATCAATTAAAAATTCATTTATCTTGCTATGTCCTGCCAAGTGAATTTGACCAACTTTCTCAGTTGGAATTTTTTTAAGATATTCGATGGGATCAAAGCCATGGTTAACAGAACTAACATAGACATTATTTATATCGAGAAGTAGTCCACAATCTGTCTTTTTTAAAAGATTAAAAATAAATTCTGGCTCAGACATTTCTGAGTCTTTGAATTCTAAGTAACTGGAAGGGTTTTCAATTAGAATTCGACAATCAAGAAAGTTTTGGACTTGCTCTATCTTCTTGGAGATTAGATTTAATGATTCCTCTGTATAAGGAATTGGGAGCAAGTCGTGTAAGTTATTCCCATTAATCCCAGTCCAAGATAGATGGTCAGACACTATAAATGGTTCAATCGCATCAATGAGAGATTTTAATCGACCCAAGTAATCCAAATCGAGTTCATCCGTGGAGCCTATATTTAATGACACTCCATGGAGTGCAACTGGAAAATCTTCACGGATTTTACTAAGAGTTTGAAATGGTTTTCCAAAATTTTTGTTATTCCACTGCATATAGTTTTCAGAAATTACTTCAATCCAAGATACTGAAGAAGGTTTTTGTGTTAAAAAATGGGAGTGGTGAGAGGGCCTTAGCCCCACACCGACTCCCATGTCTTTAAAAAAAGAACTCATCATTAATCCTTTTTGTTCTCTTCCATTTTGTTTTTTGCTTCTCCACAGCCGTTTTTGCAGGAGTTCTTGTCTAATTTTTTCTGCTTTTTATTCTTAATGGCCTTACAGCTATTCTTGTCCTCCACCTTCATTCCTTTGCAGCTATTTTTTCCTGTACTCATTTGGTCTTCAGATCCCTTCACGGTTGATGTCTCTTCGGACTTCGCAACCTGAGACGCTAACAGGCCAGTAACGATTGCAGTAGTTAATAATGAAAATAACTTGTTGTTCATAAATTCCTCCTTTAGGAATGGTTATTTTTTCCTTCCCCGATTAGTGGATTTTGATTCTGAATTATTACAAGAATTATTAAAAAAGATGAAAAAATGCTCATTTTTCAAGTGGTTGCAGTAAGATCTCTTTAAGCTTATTTAAAGAAAGCTCAGTTTAGCGAGTTAAAATTGATTCAGTATGAAGAAGATTCTTTTAATTGCTTAAATCCTGCAATGTAAGCTTCATATTCTCTTCTCAATGTAGTTGGTATTGATTGAGTTTTATTAATAGTGAAACAGCTTTTGGTTCTCTGCATGGTTGAATGATGGATGACCTTACATTTGAATTCTGTTTTACAGCTTTTAAAATCACAGTCGAGTAGAGGACCTCGAAAAGGATTAAAACTTTCATCAAAGGTTGAAAGTGAGAGATCTAATTTTTCGCGACATACTCTTCTATAATCCCTTGTTCCACTAATAGGGCAAAGAAAATCCCCCAGTTGATTTTTATATTCTTTAAAAGACGAATTTAATTTCAAATTTGTAGTGCCGATAAAACTATAGAGTGATTTTGCCATTATTCGTTCACAATCTTTTTGAGAATTATTCACACAGAAGAATTTATAGAAAGGAAGTCCTCCACCTTTATATTCTCCCCAGTAACCATAATAGGGATGATTATCTGGTTTTAATCGTAAGCACATTCCGTCCATGCACTTAGTGTTTCGCTTACTAAATGATACCTTGTTCACTTTTGCCCAATCATTATTGGGGTAATAATCTTCTTGAGTCAAATAGAAACTTCCATCACTATGGAGTCGTTGAAAATCGGTAGATGTTAATGAGCCAGCTACCGGGAGGCCTAATATATTTGAGAGAAAAGGAGCTAGGGTGAAGCCCGTATTGCAGCCATGAAGAATGATGTAGGCATCAGGTGCAAAATGACCTTGTAGATTTTTTACTGATTTTGTTTCTGGAGAGAGACGGCTTTGATTGTCTTCCAAGTAGATACCATATTGTGCAGTCCCGTGAGCAAAGACATCTATAGATAAAATATTTTTAAATTGCTCTAGCTCTTTGACAAGTCTCTCTCCATCAAACAAAGATCGATCTTCATATTGAACATGAAATCCACATCGATTAAGAAGGCTTTGTTTGGAATTTATATCCAGTTCATTTTTAGCAATGAGAACGATTTGCTCATTGGGAAATAACTCGAAATATTTTAAGGCCTTGGCGTTTGCAACTTTCTGGAATTGATTGCCTTGTTCTTTGCCAACTCCGCTTATAAGAATTCTCGTAGGTCTATTTAAATCAAGTTTGGAAGTCTTATATGTTAAAACCAAATAGGCATTGGCAGAATAAGAATTTAAAAATATAAAATTTATAAAGAGAAGATACATCCATTTGCACATAATATTTTCTCCAAAGAAAATTGAACTAGATGAAAATATCTGGGGAAGACGCTTTTTGGAAATATATAAAAGAAATGGAAGCTATACTCTAAGATTTAATTTCGTAATGATTTAGCCATTTCTGTCGAATCTGATAAAGTTGGATTCACAATTCATAAGAGTCATATCTGTTTTTGCTAAATAATGTGTAAGCTTCAAAAATTGTATCAATATAATTATTGCGCTCGAAAATGAATAATCATAAAAATTTGTCTCAATCTTTAGTCCTAAACTAAAACAAGGAGGATTTTATGTTAAAAAAAATGACGGCTCTTCTACTGGTTCTTGCTTTTTCTCAAGCGTATGCTGGCGTGGCACCAGTTCAGCATGCAAATGATTTCTCTAGTGAGTTGAATAGATCATTTGATGATTTAAGTTTTAAAATCAATGTTCAATGGGATCAAAAAGATTCTAAGTTTTTTGAACAATCAATAACTAATTTTGAAGATAAAATCGCAGAACTTCAAAAAGAAGGACTTACAAGTGATGATCTAGTTAAACATGCTCTAGGAAAAATTAAAGATCAACGCGTGTTGAGCGATATTGGCAGAATGGCCAGAGTCATTGATGATATGAGCCCTGATGAAGCTCGCTCGTTTGTTGTTTCTAATCTCAACAAAACTTATTCTCATGGCGCTAGCTGGTCTTCACACGGTAGTGATGCAAAAATTTACGCAGTAACAGCGATTATCTGTGTATTAATTTGGGTAAGCTCAACTCATAAGTCTCATAGAGATATAACTATTACTTATCCTCAATTAATCCCATAAGAGTTTTGTTCTAGTTTTAGCCCTCGTTTTAAACGAGGGCTTTTATCATTCATAAAAAATATATAGATAGAAATTAAATATGCCGACTTTTAATGAGAGGCATACGAGGATAAATCATCACCTTTTGTTTCCTCTTTTTTTGTGGCAGAGTCACCGCCAATACTAACTTGTAGCACGATAGGCTCAGGGATTTCAGTATGGTGCTCAATTATATTTGGTCTAGCTTTTTTCTGATTAGTTTTTTAGCGGCATTTACGCAATGGCTATTCATGGGCGATACCGAAATCTTCAAGCGCATTGTTGATGGAACATTTGACTCTGCCAGAATGGGGGTAATGGAGATCGCGCTACCTCTTGCTGGCGTAATGACTTTGTGGCTTGGGATTATGAATATAGGAGAAAGAGCAGGAGTAGTTGGATTTTTTGCAAGAGTTATTTCGCCATTTTTTTCGCGCATCTTTCCTGAAATTCCCAAAGATCATCCGGCAACCGGCCACATGGTGATGAATTTTTCGGCCAATTTACTGGGCCTTGATAATGCCGCAACTCCATTTGGTTTAAAGGCGATGGAAAGTTTGCAAACTCTCAATCCCACTCCAGAGACTGCTTCTGATGCTCAAATCATGTTTTTAGTCCTTCACACCTCAGGCCTGACTCTTATTCCTCTTGCGATCATCGCTCAGCGAGCGATTCTTGGTGCAGCTGACCCATCAGATATTTTCATTCCATGCATAATTGCAACCTATGTCGCAACGGTCACGGGGATAATCGTGGTAGCCATCAAACAGCGAATCAACATAATAAATTCAGTAGTGCTCGGTTGGATTGGCGGTATGACTTTGGCGATTGCGAGTTTGATTTGGTATTTCACTCACTATTTAAACAAGCAGGAAATTGAACAGATCTCCAAAGTTGCGAGTAATTTAATTCTCTTTTCAATAATCATCAGTTTTATTGTTACTGCACTCTGGAAGCGGATTAATGTATACGAAGCTTTCATAGAAGGCGCTAAGGGCGGAATTCAAACTTCACTTACCATTATACCTTATTTGGTTGGTATGCTTGTGGCAATCGGCGTAGTTCGAAATGCAGGTGTATTAAATATTGTCATCGAAGGATTAAACTGGATATTTGTTCATATGAAAATCAATACCGATTTTACTCCAGCTCTGCCGACAGCATTGATGAAACCTTTAAGCGGAAGCGGTTCGAAAGCTATGATGATTGATGTGATGAAAACTTATGGAGTGGACTCTTTCGTCGGGCGCTTGGCGTGCATTTTTCAGGGTTCAGCTGATACCACATTTTATATCATCGCACTTTATTTTGGATCAGTCGGAATTAAGAAAACTCGCTATGCAATCCCTGCTGGTTTAGTTGCGGATTTCGCAGGTGTCGTATCTGCTATTTTTGTTGGATATTTATTTTTTCATTAGGGTAATTTATTCGATAGAGAAAAAGTCCGTTTGGTTCTGCAACCTTCCATCTTTGCTTTTCACTCTTTGGACCATCTAATAAAGTCATGAAGTCATCAGTTGATATTTTTCCACTCCCCACCATCCAAAGTGCACTCACTATATGTCTTATCATCTGTTTTAAAAATCCATTTGCAACGATCCTAAGCTCGTAACAACTATCAAGATCTTTTGGAATCTGAAATAATTCTACTTCATTAAAGATCTCGTTCGGATTAATCACAGACAACTCACAAAATGAAATATTTCTGACAGTACTCTTTACGTTGCTTCCACTCGAATAAAAATTGCAGAAATCATGAGTTCCTACTAAAGCTCGAGTGCAAATCATCATCGCATCAAGATTTAGAGGATTTGAAATATTTGCTATAAACTGGCGATCAATATTTGGAACCTGTGTCTTGTTGGTGAAAAAATAGCGATACTCTTTTGATGCTGTTTCGGCCGCTGGCCTAAAAAGTCCTTCGCAGGGGCCAATATCAATGCATCTAATTTCTCTTGGAAGTTCAATATTAAATGCTTCTACGAATGAAGAACAATCGATCGGATTTAAAGAGCTGATTTTCACAACTTGCTCGAAAGCATGAACTCCGGTATCTGTTCTTGAAGCGGCCATGGTTGTAACCTTACCATCAATCAATTTGGAAATGGCCGAATTAAATTCGCTTTGAATTGTTTGAAGACCGTTTTGCCACTGAAAACCAGCGTAGTTTGTACCTTCGTATTGAATTGTCGTTTTGTAGTAATACATATTGAGTTAAGAAAAATGTATGAAGAATTGTTGTCTTTTTCAATACAAAAACGCAAAAGACCCAACTTACGTTGGGCCCAATAAATATTTAATTCTTAATTATCTGCTTTTATCTGCTCTTGGGTTTGAGGACAATGATGGCCGGATTTACCAATTGCGCGGGATCCGCTCCCCGGGTTGTTCCTGGTACAACGTAGTTTCGCTGAACGATTTTGATAAAGTCGCCTTTAGGAACAGCTGCTTCACTTACAGCAGTGCAATTTGGAATGCCTGTGCAGTTGCGTGCAAAATATTGCACATAGAACTTGTCAGTGTTAGCGACAGTTGCCGAAAAGCTATCTGCACTCCCAGCAAGATCATCATTTGAACGGTTGATGACGCCCACAAGAGGTGGAAGCCAGTTGACGGAGAGGCTGACATAATTAGCGTTGCGTGTAGCTGTTCCAAGAACCCCCACCGCAGCGATCACGTTGCCCTCTTCGAGGCTTACTGTCGCGCTCACCTGATAATCAGCATCTGAATTGTCTCCAAGACAATTCATTGGGCGTTTTAGGCAATGCTCACCTAAGAGATCAACCCATTGTAATAGGCTTTGAAATTTATAATCAGAAACCTCTCCCTGTCCCCATTGCTGTTTAACGGTTTTGACGAGATTATTGAAATCACCTTGGAGTGCCAACTCGGAACGGGCGGTTCTCGGTTCGCGGATTGGAGCTGGGTAAGGCTCGGCAGTATGCGAGGGGATTTTCTCTCTGACTCGAAATATAGCTAGAGGGAGACTTCTGCGCCATCGCTCGCCCAAGACCTCGTCAAATGGCATCGAGTAGCGAATGAGTGTTATAAAATCATCCGCTGATGAGCCGAGCCCCAGTCGAACTAAATCTTTCGAGATCGGTTCAGTGAAAATTTGTTTGCTATCGTAAACGCCGGCCTTAAGAAGCGCCTCAGAAATTTTCCGCTCCATCGCCGCATCTGGAGTGATAATGAAGTAGCGTTGCTGCTCCCAGATTGATCCGGACTGGCGTTGAATAGTAACGTTGTTGTCGCCATCTCCAAGGCTCGAGAACACCATTACGCGCGACGGGTTCGGTGCAAGCGAAAAGAGAATGTTCTTCATGAATTCATCTGTCAGTGCTTTGTAGATCTCATCGTTTTTGTTTATCGTCCCTTGACGTGTGAACGCGAAGGTTTGGATCCCGAAATATCCTCCGGCCGGAGGAAGGGTTCCCATCACGACGATTGCTTCTCTTTCGTCTAATCGATGCGTCCACCACGTATCACCTTGTGTCGGTCCGATACTGTCCTTCATATAATGATCCACGAACTCGTCCGGCCACAATGGAACTGTCGGAATAATATAAGGAGCCGCAGGGTTGTTCCCAAAGCAGTTGCCAAATGTAGCGACGGAGTACTTGCAATCGTCGATCGTAAAAAGATTCCAGTTTCCCCGGAGAACTTCAAATCCCTGATCTTCCAAGTTGGATTGGAAGCTCTGGACTTTCTTACTGAGTGACAACGGAAATGCATTGTTGTCTCTCGCCACTTTTGTGGAACTATAGGTTGCCGTCGTCGACAGCGCCATGAGTACTGCGGGGAGTATGAACTTGTATTTAAAAAATTTCATGTAAGCTCCTCTCGAATAATTGATATTCTTTGCAGCTAGAGCTTTTCTAGTTACAAACATGGAGTAATTTAAAACTTTTTAAAAGCATAAAAAAAATACATAAAAGAGATATAGAAAATAGCATTTAGTAGATTTCATTTTTATTTCTTAATTTGATGAATATTAAAACTGATCAAACTGTTTTATTTAAATTTTTTGAAAGTGAGGAAATAGATTGGTGTCGCTGATCAGATTCGGAAATTGAAAAGGGGAGGAATTATCCTCCCCTAAATCATGCATATCTATTTTATTAAAGCTTCAAGCGGAGCAATCTCAATCTTTGACATCGTCAGCATTACTTCAAAAGCACGTTTAGCGAGGTCTCGATCATTGCTCGTCGTAAGATCAAGAAGGATTTTTGGAGTAATTTGCCAAGAGAATCCCCAACGATCTTTGCACCAGCCACATGCACTTGGCGAGCCTCCATTTTCAAGAATACTATTCCAGTAGTGGTCTGTTTCTTCCTGATTGTTTGTGACGATAGTGAAGCTCACTGATTCGTTAGGTTTAAAGATCGGTCCGCCATTAAGGCCAACAAATTTTTGTCCAAGGATCGTAAACTCAACGGTCAATTCACTTCCTTCAACACCACCTGGAAAGTCACTTGGTGCAGTATTAACTTTTCCTACATGACTATTAGGAAAAGTCGCCGCGTAAAATGCCGCTGCTTTACTTGCTTCACCATGATCAAACCACATGCAGGTAACAATTTCGTTCATAGATAATCTCCATGATTAAAATTAGAGCTCAATAATAATTTGTTAGCAAAGCTAGAGCCAATTTTTAATAATTAGATTTTGTAATTGAAATAAAGAAGAAAATTATTTGGTGCTCGAAGTTGATGAATATCGAACTGTGACTTCAAAATTATGAATCTGATTTTATCCCAATTTTTTTCCGATGTGCAGGCAACTTGGGAGTCAGGTCTTCTTCAATTGCGTCTAACCTTGTAAAAATAACTTTGAATAGACCATTAACACTTTCTTTAAGGTCTTTGAGATCCATTGCTAAATTACTTTCAAGTGCGTGAAAGCTTCTAAGTTTTGTAAAAATTCTCATGATCGAGATATTTATTTCAATTGCACGATCACTACCTAAAACACTTGAGAGCATAGCTACGCCATTTTCCGTAAAAACATAGGGAAGATAACGACGTCCACCATAGTTAGAACTTGAGGTTCCAAATTGGAACCTCAAGTTTTCCTCTTCAATTTCAGTAAGTTGAAACATGAAATCAGGTGGGAAACGCTTTAAATTTCTTGAGACAGCTTTATTGAGGTTTTTAGTTTCTACTCCGTATAATTTAGCCAAGTCGCTATCAAGCATTACTCGCTGATCACGGATAATATAAATCATCGTTTCAATGGCCATTAACTCTTGTTCTATTTTTGTCATAAAAATCTCCTTTAAATAAAAATTTATAAGGATCAACGAAAGTAATGGAATAATTTTGATTATGAGATTGTAGAATTTTTCAGATTTGAATTTGGTGCCTCGGGCGAGACTCGAACTCGCACATCCTTGCGGACGGCGGATTTTGAATCCGCTGCGTCTACCATTCCACCACCAAGGCACATGAAGAAGTCTATACTAAGAGATTCAGGGGGCTTTCGTCAATGCAATTTCAGAAGTTCTAGGGCCTCTTTTGCGCTAAAACGGAAGATATCATCTCCAAGATTTTTCTTTATCTCTGAATTATCGAGAGTCGAAGGAAATTTTAAGTAATCCATCAAGTAAAGAGGGAATTTCCAAAGTGGAGTCACGAATTTTGCCAATTGCTCAAGAGCAATAATGGGAACCTTGGTTTTTCGTACTCCTACGATACTGGCCGCTTCATGAAGGCTAATGACGTCATCACCGGCGACGTTGTAAATTCCAGTTTTCAATGATTCTGCCGATCTCACAATAATAGTGGCCATATCAAATTCATGCACAAATTGAAACATTGGATTGTAGTCAATTGGCAGAGGAGCATAAGGCGTTTTTAAGTATTGAGTGATGGCATTTTTAATTTGAGGGCCAATGATGTTGCAAGGCCGTAGCACAACTGTGTCGATATGATTTTGATTCTTCCACATCCAGTTAGTGCACATCTGATCCATCTCGACTACATCGCGAAGTTCAGCGTATTTGAAACTTCCTCGAAGAGGAGCGTCTTCTCTTAAGAACATTGAATTATCTGAAAGAGCGCCGTAAACGTGGTGAGTAGAAAGGATAACAACTTTTTTAGAATGAAACTTATGAGCTAATTCTAAAATAGTATTTGTTCCTACTAAATTGATATCAATTCGTTTATTAATATTTCCCGAAGCCGGAGAGTGCCCTAGGCGACCGAGATGTAAAATTGTATCAAACTGATGTTCGCGAAAAATTTTTTCAAAATTAGTCCGCGTGTATTTTAACTGCTGATAAGTCAGTTGTGATCGATTGGGAACATCTTCTATTATTCTTGAATCCACTCCATGGATTTTAATTTCAGGATGTCTTTTGATTAAAAGTTCAGCGGTAATTTTAGCGAGAGCACCTTGAATCCCGATGATTAAAACCGATTTTATATTTATATTTTCATCATTCATGATTTAAGTCTCTGCAATATTGTTCTTCGATTTTTTAGTCCCTGCTCTGTCAGCTCTTGAATTTTTTTCTCGATGTGAATGAGGTGGGGCTCAAGTTCTTCATCTAAAGCTTCAGGGCTTAATTCTTTTGGCAGAGAGTATGGTTCGCCAATATAAATATCAATGGGAGATGGTAGAGGAAAAAGATTGGCGGATAGTGGTAGAGCGGGAATTTTTAATAATCTGGCAATTCTTTTTAAATGAACGACATAGGGAAAAAATTCTTCGGCCCCGACAACTGCAATTGGAAGAATTTCAGCACCGCTCGCAATTGCCATTCTAAGAAATCCGCGAGTAAAGCGTTGAAGTTTGTAATAATCTTTTGTATTTTTTGCGATCCCTTTAACACCTTCAGGAAAAATGAGAACGGATTCACCTCTCTTTAAAAGATTGAGGCAATTGAGCCTGTCTCCTAAAACAGCACCGCCTTCACTAGACCATCTTCCAAGAAATGGAAGTGAAGTTAGAAAACGCTCTACAAGTGGACGCAAAATTCGATGAGGTTCAAGCTCAGTTGCAAATGCTGTGCAGATGAGCATTCCATCAATAGGAATTTGACCTGTATGATTTGAAATAACCATATAAGGTTTATTTTTCACGTACTCTTTGCCATGAACTTGGACATCAAAATAATATTTGTAAAATGGCCAAATAACTTTTAGATCCGCAACAGCTCTCTTAATTTCAAGCCCCCAAGGATCTTGGCTCTCTCCATAGCGCTTGTGTAGTTCTTGTTCAATGTTTTCAAAGTTACTGTACATACCCAACTAATTCTCTTTTGTATTCGTTAATTGACCGGCCTTCTACAATGCTATCAAAATATTCAATCTTCACAAGATTGACAGTAGGAGGTTATACTGGTCCGATGA
This sequence comes from Bacteriovoracales bacterium, assembly GCA_037444575.1. GTDB lineage: Bacteria > Bdellovibrionota > Bacteriovoracia > Bacteriovoracales > Bacteriovoracaceae > Bacteriovorax. The sequence goes on along the minus strand of JBBIME010000004.1, from coordinate 37,404 downwards.
AAAATAATTCAAACTGGAAAGCAAAGTTAAACCGTCTATTTTTTAACGTGCATAGCGAAGTCATTAAAACCGGAATCATCGGCAAAAAAATGCTTACCGCTTCAAGAACTAATGCACATCTAAAAGACACCTACGAAGAATTAGGTCGTCTTCTTGAAAAAGGAATGGAGTCAGGAGAGGTGAATTGGGACTCTGCTAAAGTGAGAGCACTTCTTCACACTGTGCGAGCTTGCAAAAAAGATTTGGAAGAGATCGAACGCCAAGTTTATAAAATTAAATTTTCTGCGGGCCCTAAATGCCCGCAGGATATCTCTCATCAATTGTCTGATTCAAAAATTGAAGATTCAAAGAAGGATTAATCCTCTATTTCTTCTCGATCTGTTTTTCTAATTTCTAATTCTTCAAGAAGGTGAGCAATGATTGCTTCCTCTACTTGAGGAAGACCTTTTTTAGTTTCAGCTGAAGCAAAATACATCTGGCGAATCCATTTGTACTCTTTAGACAGAGATGGCTTTAGTTTATCTAGTTCTGCGCGCTCTTTTTGAGTTTTTAATTTATCCATTTTATTAAAAATTAAAATCGCGTTGCGAGTATAATTTTTTAAAAATTGATGAAAACCTTTGTCTGAGTCCTGATTAGGGTGACGGGCATCCTGTAAGTTTACCAACATCATCGCAGGAGAGAGATTCGAAAAGAACGCTCCCATCAATTGATCCCAGTTTTTTGACATTTCTTTTGAAACTTCTGCGTGTCCATAACCAGGAAGGTCGATAAGAAAAAATTTGGGTAGGTCTGATTTTTTTCCATTTAGACTTAGTTCAAATTCGAAAATATTTATTTCTCGAGTACGCCCTGGCGTTTTTGAAACTCGAGCAGTCTTAGATCCAAAGAGAGCATTGATGATACTCGACTTGCCAACATTTGATCTTCCAACGAAACCAACGCCAATAATGTCAGGATTATTTTCTAGCCACTCTTCAAATTGTGCGGGATCAGAAATTCCCATTTTGAAACTGGCAGAGTGCGGTTTAATTTGATAGCTCATGTTCTAGACCCAAGTTTAATTATAAAACTCATTTTAATCCATTTCCTCTTGATTTGCACCCAAACTCTTTGGCATCAGGCCTGAAGAATGAAAAACAAACGTAATAGGGGGGAATTGTGGGAGAAAGAAATCTGGATCGCTCAATCAGTCATTCATTAGAAAACAGTATTGGTTTAAAAGGAGTGAGAGAAGACGATGAATTTACACTGGATATTTTTCAGGATCGAAAGCGAACGTTTCGTCTAAAAAGATTTAAGTATCACATCAGGACTTCTTCTCAGTTCTCTTTTGATTTTACATCTGCTGAAATTCATCTCCCAGTTTTCGAAAAAGAATTATGCAACTATGAATTAGTTCTTATTAAGCATTTAGGGACTAGGAATTATGATGAAAAATCTCGTTACCTATTGCGAAGTTTAGGGGGGATGCCATTTCGTTTAAATGGAGTACAAACTTTTGAGGCGTTCATAGAAAGAGGAGACATTGTCGATATTGGTTTTAATCGCATTCAATTTCTAAGACCCAAAACTCATCTAAAATTAAGCGAAGACAATACACTTCTTTCAGATGAATTGGTCAAAAGTTCACTTAATATTATGATTGAAGGAGAAACGGGAACTGGAAAGACAACACTTGCGAGAAGTATTCACGATGAGAGTAAAGTTCAAGGCAAATTTGTTCATTTAAATTTGTCTTCATTTTCTCCATCTCTAATTGAGTCAGAACTTTTTGGACACGTAAAAGGCGCCTTTACTGGAGCGATCACTGAAAAAAAAGGAGCAATTCTCGAGGCCCATAAAGGAACGCTTTTTCTAGATGAAATAGATTCTTTGAGTGTCGAACTTCAAACAAAACTTCTTCTCTTTCTAGACAATCAGGAAGTAAGACCTGTCGGAGGAAGCACAGTTGCCCAAGCTCAAGTGCGATTGATTTTTGCCTCCGGCACGAAAATGAAAAAATTAGTTGATGAAAAGAAGATGAGGAAAGATTTTTATTTTCGTCTTACTTCAGGAATCGTTTTGAATCTTTCTCCATTAAGAGAGAAACCAGAAAAAATCCGAGAGCTATGTCTTCAATTTGAAAATAACAACTTTTGTGTATTTTCAGAAGATTTGATTAAGTTTTATGAAGATTGTTCGTGGCCTGGAAATATTAGACAGCTAATATCTCATTTAACTAAAAAGAGAATTTTAGCAGCAGGGAAAAAGATCGTCGTAGACAAATCAGATTATGATCTACAGGAAGAGAAGCCAGATACTTCAATGTTAGAAAATCATCAGTTAAGAACTCTTGAGCAAGTCAAAATGGATTATTGTCTAAACGTTTATAATAAAGCAGAAAAAAATCTAACCAAAGCATCTAAACTTTTAGAAATTAGTCCAAATACTCTTAAAGCTATGCTGGGAAATATTGAGAAGGCGAAGGTTTTAAAATTAAGACACAATGAGATAGTCGATATAAATCTCTAAAACATTTCCTTCGATTTTATTTTTTTCAAGAAATTGATTAATTTCTGATTTTAGTTTGTCTTTGATAATCAGTCGTCCTTCATCTTCCACTGGAAGTTGAGGGATGATTGGCTCAACGTTAGTAGAGAGATGATCTTTTAGTTCAACGTCATGTTCTTTTAAGTAAAGTATGACATTGCGATTAGAAGCAAGGATAGAAAAATCAATCCATGCTTGTCTATTTCTATGGGTGTCTTCCAGGAATAGCTGGAGATTGATATCTTCTATTGTTAACATTCTTTCTGCTTGGCGATAGTAGCTCGGGCGAGCCGCAAGCACTTGTTTAATACTGATGGCCTTAATTGGATTCTCATGACCAATGTGTTTGAAATCTTCATTTAAAGATTTAACCATTAGCTCTTCAATCTTTTTTTGACTTTTAGGATCGAGTGGCAATTGAGCAACCGGAAGATCTAATGCTTCAAGATTATCATCAAGCATCTCTTCCATTTCTTCTAAAAATATTTTTTCTTTTTCATTATGTGCTTCAATTGTAACATTCAGAAAAAGTTCTTGTTCGTGTTCTTCACTGGCCGCTTCTTTACCACCTTCTTTACCGCCTTCTTTGCCGCCCTCATGTCCACCGGCAGAAGCACCACCTTTAACTTCAAACTTACGATTTTTAAATTCAATGAACACATCTTCTTTAGGTGCCTCGAATGAAGCTGGTTTTCTTAAAGCGCTGGTTCCAACGATAATTTTCTCAGTGTTTTTAAAGATGATCGTTCCTGCTCCAACTAAAAAGAAAAGAGCAACAACAGAGGAGAGTGCATATAAGGGATAGGTCTTGGCGTATCGAAATGGTGCCAATAGAAGTTTTGTCTTATCGGCCTTTTTAAATTCTTCAGATCGAAGATATAAATTAAGACTTATAAAGTATCCGCGGATCATTGTCGTATAATGTTCTGTGTATCCAATACACTTCAGGCACATGATACGCACTTTAGACATATAAATGTGAGATATTTTTTTTAGAGTTTCAGGCAAGTGTCTCAAAAAATGGATCAGAGAATAAACGAATGCAGGTGTATTTGCTTCTAGTTTTTCTAAAAGTTTTTCTATGAATCGATTAATTGCATCTTCAATCTTAATTAAAAAGTTCACTAGTCATTGCTCCTTAATCTTTTATCGGATGAATTTGTCAGATATTTAAAATCTATTTATGCCTGAGTAATTTGGTCCGGCAAAATTGGAAAAACTTGCCTCTTCCTATTTTACTCTTGGCCCAAGTTTAGCTTGGACGGCATATCTCCCGAGGAGGTCTGGGAGAAGTTAGTTCTTGGGAGTGATTTATGAAGCTAAATAATAAAAGAGTAACTGTAGGAATCCTGTTTGCAGCGAGTTTGATGCTCACAACAGGTTGTTCAGGGTTTTTGCCTGATAGAAGTTATATAGAAGAAATGAATAGAGAGAGCGACCCATACTTTGTAGCAGGAAAAGACTTTCCGGTTGTTAGCGGAGATAGCGGGGAAGCTTATCGTAGCAAAGAAGAAATCAAAAAGCGTACTCCGGCCAGTGAGCGTAGTAAGCAAAAGCTTCAAGAAGAAGAATCTCTCAAGCATGAGTTAGAGCAGAAAGAGGCAGATATCCCGGAACAGTATTTGGAGCAGTATAGCAAAGATAAGAAATATCTCCCTACAGATTCGGATAAACTCTATTATTTAAGCCTTTCCCTAAGTGAAAGAGGTGAATATATCAAAGTTAAGAAGCAAGATATGCAGGATGACCAGACTAGAGGGCAGGACATGGCCCAAAAGCACTCTATCCGCAGCAAGGAACTTTACCTTGGAATGAATAAAGGACAAGTCGTTCAGGCATGGGGAAAACCGTCTCGTGTTGAAATTGCAGGTAATCCAAAAAATCAAAATGAGAGATGGTCATTTGTCGAAGACGGAAGTGTGAAACAAATTTATTTTGAAGCTGGCACAGTTCAAGGCTGGGCCCTTGATCTCTAAATCAAAAAGTAATATTCTCGGGCAAAGATTTTAAAGGGGATATTACAATGCCAGCAGAGTCAATGACAGGCTTCGGAGAAGCGAGTGCTCAATCTGATAAATATGTTGTTTCAGTTGAAGTAAAAAGTGTTAATAATCGTTTCAAAGATGTTCGTTTTAAGATGCCTGGAAGTTTGAGTGCTCTTGAAATTGAATTAAAAAAAGAATTGAACGAATTTTTTACTCGCGGAACTTTTGATGTCTATATCAATGTAAAAACTGCTGCGAATAAAAGCCGGTTTGATGATTTAGATGCAACTAAAATTTCAGAGTTTGTTTCAAAGATTGCTCCTATCTTAAAGAGCAATGGACTTGAGCCAAAAGTAAATATGACTGATTTTCTGCGCTCTGAATTTATGATTGAGCAAGATGAAGAAAATCAAACTGAGCTCACTGATTTAGCACACAAAGCTTTCAAAGGGGCACTTACTGAACTTAAGAAATCACGCCAAGCCGAAGGTGAAAAGCTTATAGCCGTTTTAGGAAAGCATTTGGACAATTACAAAATGCACTTTGCTGTGATTGAAAAAAATGCTGAGCACTTTAAGGCCAACGTGGAAGAGAAATTAAAAAAACGCGTGGACGACTATAAGAAGCTTATAGATGTCGAACAAAGCAGACTTCTGCAAGAAGTGATTTTTTATTTAGAAAAAATAGACATTCATGAAGAAATAAATCGCGTTCATGCCCACTTGGAAAAATTTCAAAATCTTTTAAAATCAAGTAATGAAGTGGGAAGACAGATTGATTTTTTAATCCAGGAACTGGGGCGAGAAACAAATACCATGGGATCTAAGTCAACTATGAAGGAGATCTCGGATTCTGTCGTGCAGATGAAAGTCCAATTGGAAAAAATGCGTGAGCAAGGACTCAATATTGAGTAAGAAAAATAAGGCCGGTAAATTGATTGTCATTGTCGCTCCGTCTGGTACGGGGAAATCAACAATGATTAAGAGACTAAAAGAGGATTTTCCTTCTTTGGTCGAATCTGTATCTTACACAACTAGACCAATTCGCAATGGCGAAGTTCATGGCAAAAGTTATTTCTTTGTTTCCCGTGAAGAATTTCTTTCTAAAAAAGAAGCAAATGATTTTTTAGAATGGGCCGAAGTTCATGGAAATTTTTACGGCACTTCAAAACACTTTGTTGAAAGTTGCTTAGAAGAAGGACAGCATTTGCTTTTTGATCTCGATGTTCAGGGCACGGATTCCATGAAAAATTATTTTGGAACAAAGGCCAATGTTATTTTCATCTCTCCTCCTTCAGTCGAAGAACTCGAAAAGCGTCTAAGAAACAGAGGAACCGAAGATACCCATGTAATAAACATTCGGTTGACGAATGCCCGAAAAGAACTTTTAAGAAAAAACGATTTTGACTATTTAATTTATAACGATGATATCGAGCAGGCCTACAAAAGCCTTTCTGAAATTACTGCAAAGATTTTAGAAGAATAATACCAAGAGTTGGGAATGTATCAGAACTTAGACTTTTCTCATGAAAGAGATCTTACAATTGATGACCTAGTGAGAAGGGTTGAGGCCTATTACCCCGACGCTAATTTTGCTATGCTTAGAAAAGCATACCTGTTTGCGGAAAAAGCTCACGCCGGACAAAAGAGAAGCTCTGGTGAAGATTATATTATCCATCCAATAAATGTAGCTGCTACTTTAGTTCGTTTGCATATGGATCTAGACACGATCATGGCCGGTCTTCTTCATGATGTAGTCGAAGATTGCAATATCAGCCCGCAGGAAATTGAAAAAGAATTTAATCAGGGTGTCGCTGATCTAGTCGTTGGTCTTACTAAAATTTCTAAAATCAAATTTAAAACCAAAGAAGAATCGCAAATTGAAAACTTCAGAAAAATGGTTGTTGCAATGGCGAAAGATTTACGTGTTATTATCGTAAAACTTGCCGATCGCATGCATAACATGCGTACACTTCAATACGTCTCTGACGAAAAACAAAAAAAGATCGCTCAAGAAACTCTTGATATCTACGTTCCTCTGGCAAGTCGCTTGGGGATTAACTCTGTTAAGTCTGAACTCGAAGATTTATGCTTACGCTTTTTGAAACCGGAGATTTATTATCGCCTGGCAGAGAAAGTTTCGATGAAAAAATCTGAGCGCGACAATTACATCAGAGAAGTAATCGCAACAATAAAAGAAAAGCTTTTAGAGTATTCGCTCCATGCTGAAGTTAAGGGGCGCCCAAAACATTTCTATTCAATCTATAAAAAAATGACCTCTCGTGGAGTTGATTTTGAACAGGTTCAGGATCTACTTGCTTTTCGTATAATAGTTTCAAACATCACTGAGTGCTACAAGGCCTTGGGGATTATTCACTCATCTTTTACGCCAATACCTGGACGTTTTAAAGATTACATTGCCATTCCTAAAGTAAACAATTACCAATCTCTTCATACAGCTGTTATTGGTCCTCGTGCAGAGAGAATTGAAATTCAAATCAGAACAAATGAGATGGATGAAGTCGCAGAAGCAGGGGTTGCTGCTCACTGGAAATACAAAGAAGGACTTGCTGGTAAGTCAGCACCTAAACTTGATTGGGTTCAAGAGCTACTTGAGTACAACAAGAACACAGATAATAACCGCGAATTTTTAGACGTGATCAAAAATGATCTCGACCTCGATGGTGTTTTTATTTTTACGCCAAAAGGAGATGTGCGCGAGCTTAAATATGGCGCAACTCCTCTGGATTTTGCTTATGAGATTCACACCGAAATCGGACATCATTGTGTTGGCGCCAAGATTAACGGAAAGATCGTTCCTCTTCGCCATGTTCTTAAATCTGGCGACACGATAGAAATTTTAACAAGTAAAACTCAATCTCCTTCTAAGGACTGGCTCAATATTGCCAAGAGCTCTAAGGCCCGCAGTAAAATTAAGCAGTGGCTTCTTAAAGTTGAGAGAGATGAAAATAGAGAACTTGGGCGAGAAATTCTTGAAAAGGCCTTCAAGATTTTTGGGACAAGTATAAAAGCGCTCAAAAAGAATAATGAATTCAAAGAATTTTTTGATGAGTTCCATATCATCGACGAAGAAGAACTTTGCGTTCAAGTCGGTTCCGGAAAATTTACCGCAAAACAAGTTATCGAAAATCTTCCATCGCTAAAAGATCTAGCAGCGAAACAAGAAGTTCCTGAAATAGAAGAAAAGATTTCTGAAATAGAATCTTATTCTAATCAGATGACCGAAAATGTTCGTAAGAAAACTCACTCTGATAACGCTGTTATCGTTGATGGTATGAGTGATGTTATGGTTCGTATGGCAAAATGTTGCAATCCGATTCCTGGTGATAGCATTGTTGGTTTTATTACTCGAGGACGCGGGATTACTGTTCATAAGGGTGATTGCAACAGAGTCGACGCGGAAACTCTTCTTAGAACGATCAAAGTCTCTTGGAACAAAGGATTCAACTTCACTCACCCTGTAAGCGTGCGAGTGATGACTCAAGATAAGCCAGGGATCCTCTCACTCATTTCTAAAACTATCAATAATAGTGGAATCAACATTAGAAGTGCCATGGCCAAGTCGATGCCAGATAGAAAAGGAAGCTTTATCTTTGAAATTGAAGTCAAAGATTACAGTGAACTTTTAAAAACTATTAGCAGCATCGAATCGCTTGAAGAAGTTATTTCGGTAACGAGAGTTTAAGCTCTAGTCATCAAGAAACATCGATTGGTGATTTCTGATCCCAGAACATTAAGAATAATTTTGTTCGAACCAATTTAAAAGTTTCGATATAAAGAAGTTTAATGTTTCTAAAGTGAAGATAGTTTGATGGAACAGCTGAGAAGTAGAAAGTGAACTTGTCGTCTTCGCGAACAAGAGTATTGAGAATCTGCTTAATTCTCATAATGTGATAGTCACTGGAGATGATAAGGATTTTTTCAAGACCCCGATTGTTTCTCAAATATTTCAAGGTAGAGATAACATTTTCGACTGTATTTCTTGCCGTATAATCTATCTCTATGTGTTCGGATTCTGCTGCCTGCGGATTGATTGGATTCATGAGAGTTTTAACTGAATTTTTTTCATAGACTCCAGAAATAAAAACATTTGGCTGTTTAAATTCCTGCGCTTTTTTTACAGCGTATTCAATCCGACCTGAGTCTCCAGTGAAAACGACAATTAGATCCGGTGGAGAGTTCACAAAACTGGTCTTAGCATTCTTCGTTTCATTTCTTGCATCAAGAAGAAGAATGGAGCAAACAAAAGAGTACGTTAAGAAAATTGAAAGCAAGATGAGCAGCACTCCCTGGAAGTGCCGATACATCTTGGTTGCTTTAGATTCGAAAACGTACTTACTTTTTATGATCATTTATTTTACTGCAATTACTTCAATCTCAACAAGGCTGCCTTTTGGAAGCTTTGAAACTTCAACAGTACTTCTTGCTGGATAGGGTTCTTTAAAAAATTCTACATAAGCTTGGTTCACTTCGGCAAAATTATTTAAGTCAGTTAGAAAAATAGACGTTTTAACGATATTTTCGCGACTGAGGCCTTGAGAGCCAAGTAATCCGTCGATGTTTTTCATGATCTGACTAAGTTGAGCAGAAAACCCATCGAGGAGGTTATTAGTTTTTGGATCAATCCCAATCTGTCCCGAGAAATAAAAAGTTCCATTTACGCCTACCCCTTGAGAGTAGGTTCCAACTGCTGCTGGCGCATTATCTGTTTTTACGATTGTTTTTGTCATAATTACTCCCTTGCACTCAATTTTTTATCAGATAGAAGAGCTGATAAAACGCACATGTTAACAATTTCTGTCACACTTGCTGTTCTTGGAATGATGTTTGCCGAATGATTCATTGGCACAAGAATTGGTCCGATGGCATTAGCATTTGCCAGCTGAGCAAGCAACTTGTAGCTGATATTAGCAGAGTTCAATTCTGGGAAAATAAGCACGTCAGTTGGGCCATCAAGTGTGGAGAAGCTAAATAGCTTATCCAATAGGTTTTTATTAACGGCAACATCTGCTTGCACTTCACCGTCTACAATTAAGTTTGGATAGCGAGTTTTTGTAAGCTCTACGGCGCGCTTAACTTTAAGGGCCTTTTCGTGAGTATTTGATCCGAAGTTTGAGTAGCTTAGGAAAGCAATACGAGGCTCTCTTTTCATTAGTTTTCTGAAAAGATCTGCTGTGCCTGCGGCGATCTCACAAAGTTGATCTTCATTTGGCTCAATTTGAACCGCACAGTCAGCAAAGAAGAGAACGCGGTTTTTGAAAGTCATGATGAAGATACCAGCGGCACTTTTCTTTTCCTGTGTTCCTAGTACATGCATCAAAGGTGGGAAGCAATCAGCGTAGTTTAAAGTTGGTCCTGCGATTACAGCATCGGCCAATCCGTGTTTTACCATCATCGAGCCAAAGTAATTCTGATGACTCATTAACTCTTCGGCGTGGTAAATCGAAACGCCACTTCTTTGTCGCTCTTTAGAGTACATGCGTACGTAGTCTTCAAACTTTTCATGCTTTCTTGGATTAACAGTTTTAACTTCGTCTTTAAGTTTTTCCAATCCAAGCAGATCCATTTTTTTATGAATAGCTTTCTTTCTTCCAAGTAGAATTGGTTCGATCTTATCTTCTTCAACCAATTGTTTAACGGCTTGAAGAATGCGAGTGTTTGTTCCTTCTGCAAAAACGATTTTAATTTTTGATCCACGTTTAATAACGTGAGTTTCAAGGCGATCGCGAAGGGACTTCATGAATTGAGCAGTGTTGCCCATTCTTCCTTCAAGTGATCGTGCGTATGCATGAAGATCTTCAATATTAACTCTTGCTACACCAGAATCCATAGCTGCTTTTGCAACAGCAGGAGTTACGCGAGTAAGAACGCGCGGATCAAATGGTTTTGGAATAAGATAATTCACACCGAATTTAAAATCTTCTCCACCGTAGGCCATCTTAACTTCTTCAGGAATTTCTTCCTTGGCAAGTTCCGCAAGGGCCTTAACTGCAGCAAGTTTCATCTCAATGTTGATTTTTTTCGCGCGAACATCAAGAGCTCCCCGGAAAATAAAAGGGAAACCTAAAACGTTGTTAACTTGATTTGGAAAATCAGATCTTCCTGTTGCCATGATCGCATCAGTTCTTACCGCATGAACTTCATGTGGGTAAATTTCTGGATCTGGGTTTGCCATCGCAAAGATGATTGGATTTTTTGCCATAGTTTTCACCATGTCTTGAGAAATCAATCCACGAGCTGAACAACCTACAACGACATCTACTCCAACCATAGCATCTGCAAGAGTTCTGGCCTTTGTATCAACTGCAAAGTCTTCTTTGTATTTGTTCATTCCAGCGGTACGACCTTTGTAGATCGCTCCGTTAGAGTCGCACATGATTAAATTTTCTTTTGGAAGTCCAAGTTCAAAAAATAATCTAGAACATGAAATAGCGGCAGCTCCAGCTCCTGAAACAGCAACTTTTGTTTTCTTAATATCTCTTCCTGTAATCTCTAGTGCATTTAAGAATGCAGCAGAAGCGATAATGGCCGTTCCGTGTTGGTCATCATGGAAAACAGGGATATTCATTTTTTCAATGAGCTGTCTCTCAATTTCAAAACACTCTGGTGCTTTAATATCTTCTAGGTTCACTCCACCAAATGTTGGTTCGAGTGCAGAGACGATTTTAACCATTCCTTCAACGGTATCTTCATTCACCTCGATGTCGAAAACATCGATATCAGCAAATCGTTTAAAGAGAAGTCCTTTCCCTTCCATTACTGGTTTTCCAGCAAGCGCTCCAATGTTTCCAAGACCAAGAACAGCTGTACCATTTGAGATAACAGCAACCAGGTTTCCCTTAGCTGTATATTTGTAAGCGAGTTCTGGATCTTTGGCGATATCTAAGCATGGCCAGGCAACCCCTGGAGTGTAGGCTTTAGATAAATCCATTGATGTTAGTGCAGGTTTAGTCGAAATGACTTCGATTTTTCCCGGGCGGCCTTCAGAGTGATAGTTAAGGGCCTGTTGTTTTTTTTCTTCTTGATCAGTTCTATCATTGCGATCATTTCGTTGATTACTCACGGTCAATCCTTTGTTAATTTAAGAATGTAAACGACTGGAATAGCTTAGGGCAAGAATCCCTAAATGAAAAGAAAATTGCCTCGCACTAATGCGAGGGCTGCTAAGCGGCATTTGAAGTCATTTTAAAACTTACAAACGATATTAAAACTTGTCACACTTACTTTGTAAGCAGGGGAGGTTGTGCTTACGTTATTAGAGGTATTTTTCCCTGTTTGGTATTTACCCTGTAGAGAGAGAACCTTGGAGAGGTTAAAAATAAGACCAGCATCGTAACTAGTCAGCGTCTGATGTTCATTTTCTGTTGTGGCCCTTCTGTTGATTGTAATGGGAATAGATCGACCAGAGTAACGAGTATAAGCATAACTAGCGTCAAAGAAAATTTCCCAGCTATCATTAGGTGTAATATCGATAAAAATACTTGGCCCGTAAGAGAAGTTGCTATAATAAGAATCTGCAGAACTATTGTTTTGAACATTAAGTTCAGGGTTGATCATAAATGTGTTGTTAAAGTAATGCTCTAAACCGAATGCCGCCCCAATTATTTTATCATTTCTACCAGCGATCTTAGGGTATTTCTTATAAGTCCCAGTCAAAGTGATATAACCAGAAGTGTCTTTATCAAAATTTTTCGTGATCGTTGTAGAGATTCTTCCGCCAACATTATCACTGGTAGTGTCAGTGTTAAGGAGAGATATTCCATTGTAGACTTGCTTAAAAGCAGCGAAGGTAAAACTGTTATCTTTAGTGCGTTTGTACTGAAGACTTAAGTCTGAAGACCAGTTATCGTTTACATTTTGTTTTTGATATTTTTCAACTTTGCCTTTTAATTTTAATTTGTAAGTCTCGTTCTTCGTTTGGATATATCCACCATAAGAAGTAACGGTGTCAGATATTGGGTTTGTGTTTGTTAGATTGACGTTGTCAGTGTTTTCTCTTTGGCCATCTAGTTTCAAACTGAAGTCCCAGGCATAAAGACTAGATGAAACCGTAAAAAGTAAAACAGTGCTAAATAATTTCTTCATGAAACTCCCAAGATTCCTTCTTCCTTATTGCTCTCTTACTCAGGAATTTTATCCTAATGAGTTTGATTTGAAGAGTACGACTTTTTTTCCTCTTCTAAATAAGCATGTGCCAACAATAATTGTCGAAAAGCTGATTAAAGTAATTTTGAGTACAAAATAGAGAGAAATCTTAAGGATTAACGGCAACGGTGTGAATCTAATGAGCAAAATACGCTGTAATAAAACTGTCATCAAAAAAGGAATTTTTTGATTCTGTTAGAATGCTAAAATTTAAACAAAATAAATCAAAAAGCTGAAGAACTTTGCCGATAGGATTGGTCAAAGTTCACAACCATGGAGACATTATGAAGTTTACTTTGCTTTTAATTACAGTATCACTTTTCTCAACACATACTTTCGCTCAAGCAACACCTGCGACTCCGGCGACACCATCTGCAACTGGTGGTGCAGCTACACCTGCGACTCCGGCAACTCCTCCAGCAGCGGCTCCGGCAGCGGCTCCAGCGGCTCCAGCGGCAGCTCCTGCAGCAGCAGCTGCAGCAGCAGCTGGTACAAAGGGAGATCGTAGAGAAAAAAGAGAAAGAAGAGGGGAAGGTAGAGACCGAAGAGAAGAAAAAGAAGACAAGAAAGAAGATAAAAAAGAAGAGCGTCGTGAAGCCCGTAAAGATCGTCGTGAAGAAAAAAGAGAAGAAAGAAGAGAAGAAAGACGCGAAGAAAGAAGAGAAGAAAAACGCGAAGAAAGAAGAGAAGAAAAACGTGATCGTAGAGATAATCAAGAAAGTGAAAGACGTCGCTAATTCCTAAATAACTTTACGCCCCAAGGTACATCCTTGGGGCATTTGCTAAATTCTAAAACAACAGTTAAAGTCTATTCATATACACCTAGGGGTGGTCTCTTTAAGAAAAGCGGCCTGAGAAATACCCTTGAACCTGAGTCAGGATAATGCCTGCGGAGGAAAGGATAATATGAAAAATACAATTGCTCTTTTTAAATCCCTCACCATTTTTGAAGTTGTTTTAACCACAGTTGTTTCAGTCGCACTCGGTGTCTCCTTTTGGGGGTGGACATTTGTTTACGAAATTTTTAAACCTCTTTTAAAAGTTTATGGGCTTGGTTATATCACTGCCGGATTTTGGATTTTTGCTTCAATTTTTTTACCACAAATAGTAAGGAAGCCTGGGATTGCTCTTATCTCTTCAATGATTGCGGCATTCATACAAAGTCTACTCACTCATTGGGGATTATTATCGCTTTTATGGGGGCTGGTTCAAGGATTGGGTGCAGAAATTATTTTTTTATTATTTGCCTATAAGAAATGGGATTTCAAAATTTTAGTTCTTGCGGCCATTGTGTCTAGCTTTTTTAGCTATGCCCTCGACTACATCCTCTATGACTACAAAAATTTAAGTATTGGTTTTAATCTAACTCAATTAATTTCTTTTTTAATTTCTTCAGCAATCTTGGCTGGAGTTTTAAGCGAGATTGTTTCTAAAAGATTAGTAAAAATCGGCATTCTGGATCAATTCCTAATTGCCAAAGAATAGGGACCAGCAAATGTATCAAATTGGTTCCTTTCAATATACTTTCAAAAAAACTCCAGATTCAACGTGCGAGCCTAAAAAAATTTTTTGCAAAGAGAGCATTAAAATATCTGATGGAGATTTAGTTGTAATCACTGGCCCCTCAGGCGCAGGAAAGAGCACCCTCCTTCAGCTTTTAAAAGGAATAATTCCTGAGTATTCATCAGGGATTTTTGAAGGAGAGATCTTATATAAAAACCATTCTCTTAGTGGTGATTTCTTTAAAGAGAATTTAAAGGAAATACTTTTTTTATTTCAAAATCCATTTTCTCAATTAATTTATCCAAACGTCGCCGAAGAGTTCTTTTTTTCTATGGAGAACTTTAATTACTCTAGAGAACAAATGGATGAAAAGAAAAATCAATTGCAGCAATATTTTGATATTGAAAGTTTGTGGAATAAAAAAACAAACGATCTCTCCAATGGCGAATGCCAGCGTTTGGTGCTCTCATCTCTTTTGGCCATAGACCCAAAGGTTCTCTTGCTGGACGAACCAACTGCTTTTTTAGATCCTCAAAGTAGGCGTGATTTCTATTCATGGCTAACTCAATCTAAAGGATCTCGCACGATTGTATTAGTCGATCATCATCTTGACGAAATTCTGCCCTTTGCAGATCTTGTGATTTATGTGAGCAAAAATGGAGAGGTTTCTTTAAATCGAAACAAAGAGTTAAGAGAGGAGAAACGAAATCCGCTAAGCTTGGATCAAATTAAAGAAAATAATAACCTTCAATTAAAAGTTTCACAGCTGAATTTCCATTATAAGAAACAAGAAAAATTATTAGATAATATTTCGATCTCATCGTTTTCTGGGGATATTGTCGTCATTAAAGGAAAAAATGGAAATGGAAAGAGCACTCTCTTTAAAGTAATTGCAGGATTATTGAGAGGTTTAAAAGGAGAGGTTGAACTAATAAAGGATGGCCACATAATCCCCCCCAAGAAACACTTTAAAGAAATGGCCTTTATCTATCAAAACCCCGAATCACATTTTTTCTACGACACGATAAAAGAAGAATTAGATCTAAAAAATAAATTAAATAAATACAATGATCTTTTAGAAATATTTTTCAAGGACATTGATCTAAATCGCTCCCCTTTTATGCTTTCAGAAGGAGAAAAACGAAAACTCTCAATCTTGATGACTATCTTTCAAGATAAATCTGTTCTATTTTATGATGAGCCAACCTTTGGACAAGATTTTGAATCAATTTCTATGATTAAAGAAATAATCCTCTCTCTTTGCAATATGGGGAAAATTCAATTTATTATTTCTCACGATGAGAATTTCATCAACTCCTTGCCGGCAAAAGTTTATGAGCTTACAGAAGCTCAACTAGTGAGAGTGAAATGAATAAACGCGAGCAAGAGTTTTTCCACTCCTGGTATCTTTTGATAGTGACTTTCTTGTCACTTCTGTTTTTGTTTATTAATCACAAATATATTCTCAATTTATCACTCTTTATTTTTTGCCTTTATCTCTATTTTAAAAATGGACTAGAATTATCCAGCTTTATTCGCATCGTTCGCTACGCTTTTGCGTTTAGCCTAAGCATTTTTGTTCTCAATATTCTCTATCAACGAGGTGGAAATTCCTTGGTTAAAGCAGGGGAGACATCTACTCACTTATTTTTGATCGCTTTACTCTCTATGTCGTCAACAGCTGCCATAGATTTTTCTAAAGTCGTCCTCTATTTAATTGTGCACATGGGACTAAGGCTTTTCTGGGGATACCCCATGCTACTTGCAATTAACTCCTTGGCCTTACTAAAAGAAGAGTTTGAGCGCATAAAAATCAATGCTCGCTTTAGAAATCTTCCTCTTAAGGATAAAGTATTTATATTTTTTCCTCTTTTGGTTTTTGCGATCAGGCACTCACAAAGAGGAGCGCTATCATTAGTTACGAGAGGATTAAGTCATCAAAAAAGTTTTTATTTTTCTTATGAGCTTTCTTTTCGCGATAAAACAATTCTTCTTGTTTTTTGCTCTCTTTATTCATTAATTGTGCTTTTTGCTTTCTTTGTTTGATATCCGAGAGAAATGGATGCCTTTGGGAATAATTTTCTTTAAATCAAACGTTGATGAGTACCACTTGTAAAAAACAAACATCAATATAATATTAAGATTGCTCTCATCAATTTTTTTGAATCTCTAAGGATTTTCTATGGCAATGACCCTTAAAAACAAAGTTGCGTTCGGACAATTTTTTGTAATTTTCTTTTTCATTTTATATGCAGGACTGATTCTTTTTTACCTAAGTGGATTAAAGAATACGAACATTAAAAATTTAGAAAGAAATTTTGCATATTATCGCCATTCTCAAAGAATAAGGCTCAATGTCGTTCAGATTCAACAGTACCTTTCTGATATTGGTGCTACACGAGGGGAAGATGGATTAGCTGATGGGCTAACTGAGGCAGAAAAAAATTACAAGAAGCTTTTGGAAGAAATTGAAAACGAAAAAAAATTGGCCATTCAATATAATAATCCTGAGTTGATTAAAACCCTTGATGACATTAAAACATTTTCGGATATCTATTACGCAACTGGTGTAAAGATGGCCAATCTCTATATCCATCAAGGAACAAAGGCCGGTAACGCTTTTATGGGCGAATTTGATAAGGCTTCCTTAAATTTGCAAGACAAGGTTGAGCCTTTCATAAAACAAATTGCCACAAATTTTGAAAATGAAGTTGTTAGTGTTGGGCATGATGTAAGCTACATGTTTCAATACTCCGTTTGGATTCCTCTTCTGGTTATTGTTTTATTTGCTATTTTTACTTTCTACTTTGTTCGCGGTCTCAATCGAGAATTAAAACAAATCGTACAAGGTCTAGTGGATAACACTTCAGATTTAGAAAGTGGATCACTTTCTCTTTATGAGGAGAGTGCTAGATTGTCTAATTCTACAATTGAACAGGCCCAATCAATTGAATCAAGTGCTTCAGCAATTCATGAAATTAGCTCTACAGTTAATTCCAATGCTGATTATGCAAATAAAGCAAAACAGGCGACCGAAGAAGGTGTAGAAGTTACAAAAAATGGTATTGAGACTTTAAATAATGTCTTAGTGGCCATTGATGGAATTTCACATAACAATATTGAAGTTATCAAAGAAATGCAGGATACGAATAGAGAAGTTTCAGAATTTGTAAATGTCATCGTAGAAATTGAAAACAAAACAAAGATCATTAATGATATTGTTTTCCAAACGAAACTCTTAGCTTTCAATGCTTCTGTTGAAGCGGCTCGCGCAGGTGAACATGGAAAAGGATTTTCCGTTGTAGCAGAAGAAGTTGGAAATTTATCAAATATGTCGGGACAAGCAGCTAAAGATATTTCAGCACTTCTCAATGAAGGTGTTTCAAAAATTAAGAGTATTGTAGAGAGATCTAATCAGAAAGTTTCAAGACTGAGTGCTGAAGGAGCTAGTAAAGTTGAATCGAGCATGAAAGTCGTCAATGAATCAAAAGAAGTTCTGGATGTCATTTTAACCAGTGTTGAAAATGTTAAGTCAATGGTCAATGAAATTGCAGATGCCTCAATTCAGCAAAGTACAGGCGTTAGAGATATAAGTTCATCATTTTCCGAAATAGAAGTATCTATAAAAGAAAATTCTCAGATTGCAGAAAGCTCAACAGCACAATCAGATATTTTAAGAAGGCAGTCTGAAAAACTTGCAGGCGTCATTCAGAACTTTTTAGCATTAATAGAAGGTGACAATCTTCCTGTTGCGAAATTTGAGTGGAACGATCGCTTCTTGCTGAGAGTTGATGACATGGATCATGAGCATCATACTTTAATTGAGAAGATGAATATTTTCCTTGAGCTTTTAAACTCAAATAAACTAAGCGATATTCAAGCCGCCTATGGCGATCTGGCAACATTTACAGTTAAGCATTTCGCGCACGAAGAAAAATATATGGAGTCTATTGGGTTCCCAGAGCTCGATCATCACAAGAAACTTCACAAAAATCTTGTAACAAAAGTTTTGGAATACAAGCAGGGACTTGATCAAGGAAAATTAAATAAGCAAGCAATTGCTAACTTCTTAAAAAATTGGCTGGCGATCCATATTGTGGGCCAAGACCAGAGATATGCAAGACATAGCCGCTCAAACCATTAAGGCGGCCATGATCTTTACATTTTTTCTGGTGGTGTAATTCCTAGAAGGTACAATCCAGTCTTAAGTGTATTTCCGAACGCCTTAAGGAGTGCAAGTCTTGCACCTCTTAATTCTTCACTTTCAGCTTTCATTACCGAAACTTCTGCGTAGAAGCGGTTGTAGGCCTTACAAGTAAAGAAGAGATGATTTGCAATCGTAGACGGCTTGTAGTTTTCACAAGCGTAAATTGCTGTCTGATTGAAGTCGTAGAGATGTCTCATGAGTTCTCGTTCAGATTCATGAGTCAGAAGATCTAGGTGATCAAGAGACAATGCGATTCCAAGTTCTGCCGCTTTTGTTAAAATAGATTGTGTTCTTGCGTAACTGTACATCAAGTACGGGCCAGAGTTTCCTTCAAAGGAAACCCATTCTTTAGGATCAAAAACAATTTCCTTATTAGGGTCAGCGTGAAGCATACCGTATTTAATGGCTCCAACTGCTAACTTATGGGCAGTGTCTTCTTTTTGCTCTTTCGTCCATTCTTCATTGTATTTTTCTAGGTATGTATTAATTTCTTCAATAACTAGATTAATAAGTTGAAGGAAAGTAAAAGAATTTCCTGCGCGTGAAGACATCTTGCCTTCTGGGCGAACAACCATTCCGTAAGATAGGTGATAACATTTTGGAGCTTGTTTAAATCCCATTTTTTCTAGAGCATAGAAAACTTGTTTGAAGTGGAAGATTTGCTCGCTTCCTACAACATAAATTGAGCGGTCGATATCGAAATCGTTGAACTTCACTTTTGCAAGAGCTAAGTCTTTTGTAGCATAAAGAGTTGTTCCGTCAGATTTTCTTGCCAGGAAAAAGCCAAGCTTTTTATCTGACATATCAAAGCCGATAGCTCCATTATCTTCGATGAATAGACCTTTAGCGATGTATTCATTAACGATTTCATGAGAAGCTTCACTCACTTCTGATTCATAGAAAAAGTGATCGAAGTGAACGTCTAGCCACTTATAGATGCGATTAAAATCATCAAGACAGTACTGACGAGTTGTCTTCCAAGTGTCGTAATATTTTCCATTTTTATATTCAATAGATTTTAAAACAGTAGAAATCTCGGATTGTATTCTAGCTTTCTCTTGGGGATTAGCTTCAGCATCTTTTAGAGCGTTGTTGGCTTCAACATAGCGCTGACCTAACCATTCTGCTTTATTCTCAGTTTTATCAGTTAAAGGTTCCCCTTTGTACTGATCAACAGCCCAGAGACATTTAGCGATGTGAGCACCTTCATCGCCAATATAGTTAACGGGAGTTACATCAAAGCCGTTATAAGAAAAAATGCGGCAAAGGCTATCTCCTAAACAAACATTTCTTCCGTGTCCTACGTGAAACTCTTTGTGGGTATTTGGCTGAGAAAACTCAATCATTGTTTTTGTGTTGTTGTTGATAGAGTTTTCTTGCAAAGTTTTAAATCCTTCTCCATTTACAAGAAGAGGGATAAGAGTTTTTGCCACTTGGGTTTGATTGGTAAAAATATTGAGGAAGGCCCCCTTTAAATCAACTTTTAAAACCCATGGATTATTGCTTTCAAGAAGTCCATTTTTCAATTCCTCGGCAACAATATTTGGATTTTTTTTAACAGCTTTTGCAAAACGAAAACAAGGAAGAGCGTAATCTCCCAGAGACTTTTCTGGCGGCTGCTCAAGAGCTTTGAAAAAATCCACAACTGATAAATCAGAAGGAAGCTCACCGCCGGCATTTTTTTTAAGTGCACCAAAAAGAGTTTCTGCTAATGAGCACTTGGCAGGATCGTATTTATAATTTTCTAAAAGATTCACAAGAAGACTCCCTATAGAATATTTACTTTTGTTTTTATCGAGTTAGCAATAAAGCAGTTCCTATGCGCTTTTTCATGCAGTGACCTTAGCTGATCGGCATCCGGTGTTTTAATTCCAGAAAAGCTAATTGTCGGTTTCAAATTAATTATAGTAACTGCCATTTTTCCTTCTTCATTTTTTTCGAGAATGGCCTCTGAATGGTCAGCATAAGAATCCACAATGTAGCCAGACTTTGAAGCGACTACTAAAAAAGTCAGCATATGACAGCTAGTTAGCGCAGAAGCAAGGAGCTCTTCAGGGTTAGCCGTATCTGAGTTGCCAAAAAATTCTGGAGCTGAAGAATTGTTTATGATCTGATTTTCACTTAATTTAATTGTGTGATTGCGGTTAAACTTTTCAGCATTAAAATCTTCTGTAGTTCTCTTCCAATCTAATTCAATATGAAAAGTGCTCATACCTAGTCCTTCACTTTGTATTCAGCATCGATTGTGGTTCCTTCAAAACTTCTAAAGCTTTGAGGAGCGTTCTTCATTCGCTTTGAGATAACAAATTTTTCTGAAGACTCACCACCTAAGGCAATTAGCCACGCTAAAATAACGAGTATCTGATTTGTATGCCAATAAGAGACTGTGGCAAGAGTTGCGACTAAAATTCGAGGCGCAAAGAAAAATCCTAGCCACCAGATGATGCCTCCAAATTCAATCGTGTGAAAAAGAAGTCCAGAAACTAGTAGTGTTAAGCGCGGAAATAAGGCGATGGAAAAAAGAAAGATCCATCCATGCTTAGAAAAATAATCAATGTTGCCAAAAGTTACATCGGTATAGTTGTAAAGAAGAGTGTAGGCTCCAGTGATAGCTAAAAAGATAAAAAGGATTTTTAAAAGTGTTTTCATTTTCTACCAAATTACTTTTTTTATGGATAACTAACTTATCCAGTTATTCATATGAGTTTAATGCTGGAAATTACTCTATCAAAAACGCAACACAATAAGAAATTAAAAACAAAAAATAATTCCGGCCTGCCTTGACGAAAATTTTCCCCATATCAACTTATAAGTATGAAAACACCAATTATTACAAACATTGAACAATTTATACCAACCTTGGTCCTCAAAAATACAGTGCTTTTCCCTGACATAGCGCTGCCAGTTTTAATTTCTAAGACGGTCGGGCTAAACGCCGTCAATAGAGCGCTTGAGCAGAGTAAAGAAAAACTTTTTGTAGCGATCACCCTAAAAGAAGGGATTCAGATAGAGCGGGCCACGCCCTCTGATTTCTATAATGTCGGGACACTCTGTAGCATTCAAAGACTCGAAAAGAATGAAAGCGGCGATACCATTGCTTACATAAAGGCGCTTTATCGCTTCAGGATTCTTCAGATTCAGTTTGAAGAGACTTTTGCCTCATGGGTAGCTCGAGGCGAACCAGTGCCAGATGTTATGGATATCGACGCTCCAACTGAAGCAGCACTTCTACGAAGCTTGAAAGATATTTCGATAGAAATATTAACGAGCCTAAACGCTTCAAGTGAATTCAAAAAAAGTGTAGAGCAGTTTGATCACGTGGCGGATTTTACCAATATGGCCGCCCAGAACTTGCCACTTATCATTCCTAAGAAGCAGGAAATTTTGGAAATAGCGTCGGTGAAAAACCGTGCGCTCAAAGTTTTAGAGCTCTTAGTAGAGCAGAGAGAAATGATCAAGGTCAATACTGAAATGGGACTAAAAATTTCAGAAAAGACCAGCAAGGCTTATCGTGAATCCATTTTGCGTGAGCAGTTAAGGGCCATAAAAGAAGAGCTGGGAGAAGAGGGTGAAACCATAGGAGCTGAAGGAGAAAAGCTCACTTTAAAAGATCGAATTATGAGGGCCAAACTTCCAGCTGAAGTTGAAAAAGTGGCACTTGATCAGCTTAATCGTTACGAAACAATGGGACAGCAAAATGCAGAATCCCATGTGATTAAAAATTATCTAGATCTTATCCTGGCCATTCCGTGGAATGACGTCGAACCAAAAGAAATTGATTTAGATGCTGCTCAAAAAATAATGGATGAAGATCATTTTGGTTTAGAAAAAATTAAAAAACACATTATCCAGCACCTGGCCGTAATGAAACTTTCTCCAAATAAAAAGGGATCAATTCTTCTTTTTGTGGGACCTCCTGGTGTTGGTAAAACTTCTTTAGGGCAAAGTATTGCTAAGGCCTTGGGCCGAAAATTTGTTCGCGCTTCTTTAGGCGGAGTTCGCGATGACTCTGAGATCAGAGGACATAGAAGAACTTATATCGGAGCAATGCCAGGGCGAATTATTGAAGGAATCAAACGAGCAAAAGAAAAGAACCCGGTTTTTATGCTCGATGAAATAGATAAACTAGGACACGGCTATGGAGGAGATCCAGCAGCGGCCTTATTAGAGGTTCTTGATCCAGAACAAAACTCAACTTTCATGGATCACTATCTCGATTTAAATTACGATCTTTCAAAAGTATTTTTTATCGCGACGGCCAATTCGCTTGAAACAATTCCAGGACCTCTATTGGATAGAATGGAAGTAATTCAGCTTTCTGGTTATACAACTGAAGAGAAGCTTCACATTGCTAAAAATCATTTGCTGCCAAAGCAGATGAAAGAGCATGGTTTAAGTTCTGATCAAGTAAGGATGAGTGATCAGATTCTTGAAATGATAATTGATGAGTACACACGCGAAGCAGGAGTGCGTGATCTGCAAAGAAAAATTGCAAAAATTTTAAGATCAGTCACCGAGAGAGTTGTTAGACAAAAAGATGTCCACATCGACATCACTCCCGATGATGTTGAAGAAGTTCTTGGACTGCTTAAAAATTCCTATGAGCGTGTTCAAACCAGCACAATTCCGGGTGTGGTAACAGGTCTTGCTTGGACTCCGGCAGGTGGGGATATTCTCTTTATAGAGTCACTCATGATGCCTGGATCTGGAAAGATTCAGCTTACCGGTAAACTTGGTGAGGTGATGAGTGAATCTGCTCACATCGGATTGTCGCTTGTGAGATCAAAACTTTCAGCGATGCTGCCAGGATTTGATTTTTCAAAAACCGACTTTCACGTTCACGTGCCTTCAGGAGCGATTCCAAAAGATGGGCCGAGTGCAGGGATAACAATCTTTACAGCTCTGTGCTCTTTAGTCTTAGGTAAACCGGTTGATACAAAACTGGCCATGACTGGAGAGATTACTCTGCGAGGAGCGGTTATGCCGGTTGGAGGAATTAAAGAAAAAATTATCGCCGCCCATAGAGCGGGGATTAAACGAGTGGTTCTTTCTAAAAAGAATGAGAGAGATTTAAGAGAAGTACCTGAAACGGTGAAAAAGGATATGGAATTTTATTTTGTAGAAAACATCAGCGAGCTGCTTGCTTATGTTTTTGGAAAAATAGGTAGTCCGTATTTCACAGAATCTATTCTTTCTCCGCCTTATCAAGATAATTACGATTACGAAATCAATCAAGAGCTAGGTATTTAAACCTAGCTCCTTGTTTAAAAACTTACTTAACTTCAACAGTAATTGTCGTAGAGTATTCTTCCCCGTAAGACTTGTGAGCTCCATCAGCAAATTGCATAGTCAAAGTGTGCTTGCCTGGTTTTAATGTTACTTCTGTTGAAGTTTCACCTTTACCAAAGTGCTTATGCATATCATCTTTTGGAATGACTTGGCCTTTAGCTACTGGTTTTCCATCGATAATTAAGTGGTGGTGACCTGTACCTTCCTTCACTTCACCGGCCTTTTCTACTTTCATGCCTTCGATTCCAAATTCAACTGTGAAAGTTGCAGGAACAACTTCTTTGTCGTGAGGCTTAACGAAGTGAACTTTTACAGGCGTTGCTGCAAATACTGTTGAGAGAGAGAAAAAAAGAACTAAAGAGATAAGTGATTTCATATAAACTCCTTAAATAAAAAAGAAACATGCGTTTAAGTCTATTAAATCTCTATCCAGTTGAGAAGATTAAAGTGGAATAGAATTTTAGATAGTTAGTGAGAGATTTAGCTTCTATCTATAGAAAATTCCGTAAACCATAGGAAATTATTAAACATGCTCTCGTGATCACATTGTCTAATCTTTTCATCACATGTGTATTGTTTACAGGGGGAGACCAATTTTTTTTAATTCCTTATTTGGATATGGCAGTATTGGGGGAAACATTACAAAAACTGGTATCAACTATGAAAAAAACAACACTCGTACTTATTTTGACTCTCGTGCTTTTCTCTACCTCCACGATCTGTCATGCTGATACTTCTAAGTCTAAAGGCACTTATGAAGATACTAACTTTAAGACTTCGAAGACCCCTGCCAATATCTGGAATCAAATTCCTTTTTTTCCAGGAGGTGATATCGGCCAGTACGAAGAGACTATGTCTCAAAGTAGAGATAGCGTAAGAAAAATGTTTTGGGATGAGCTGATGTCTGAAGTACAAAAGCTTGCTGATAAGGGTGTTGTCGTTGAAAAAATGCTTGAACCAATGGCCAATATTCTTTTAAAATTCGATCAACTTCATGACATTCATAAGGCAAAAGATATCATCAATATTGATTTTTCTTTAGAAAATCAATTCAAGTCTGCTTTGGATAATTTGTTCACAAAGTTTGATGTGCGAGAGGCTCAAAGAAAAATTCAAATTTCTAGAGGAACTAACGCTGATTTGCTTACAGCTTATATTCGTGGAATTTCCAAAGATCTACCTTTTGGTGCTTCAATTAGTCAGCAAGAGATAGATGTAAAAAAAGCCTTAGAAATGTTTGATCAAATTGACTACATTTCATATGGTACTTTTTCATCGTTAGGTCACGGTAGTTTTCAACTTACGTTTCACTTAACTGGAAATAAAAATGGGGTAACAAGAAACTTCATTGCAAGAGGGAGTTTAACTGATGCTGTAAACCAATTGGCACAACAAGTATTCGATTTTTTCCAGGCTAACGTTTATGGTGAATGGAAGGCCCCATATAATCAATTAGAATGGCTGCCAATGCCTATCAATCATGAGAGACAAAGAAAAATTGATGAAGCTAATGACTGGGATATTTATACGTTTAATGAAGCGAAATCTTATTGTAAGGCAAGAGGTTATCGATTGCCATATGCCAAAGAACTTTTAATGGCAGAAACAGGAACGAAATATCAAGAAGGCGGAATTGCAGCATTGTATCCTTATGCAAAATGGGCCGTTGCTGATCGCCGAAAAACGAATGAGAACTATTGGGCCATCCCTGGAAATGCAGAGTCGACTGGTGGAATCTTTATGGGAGATAGTTCTACAGTAAAGTTAAAGGGAGTATTTTGGTGTGTAAGAGGTCAGCCAGCAGCAGACGTTGTTCTTGCTGATAAGATCTGGTCACTCATTCGCCGCGCTCAGAGTAATCGTGATTTAGACGTTTATCGCGCACTTCAAACATTGCGTTTTGAAATAGGAGATGATGGAGCTGAAGCTCGCGAGTTGATTTTTTGGAATGGTAATTTCGTCGACGTAAAAATTTATGGAAGTGTTGAAGAAGCTTTAAACGTCTTAAATGAAAACGGAATTAGTATTGCTTGGCCCAATTAAGAGCGAATAATATATGAAAAAACTTTTTTTAATTTTATTAGTAATTTCTATCAATACAGCTTGGGCGCAAGAGAATCAGGGCGATACTCCTTCGCAGCCGACAGACACTCCTGCTCAGCCTACAGACACTCCTCAACAACCAGCAAATACTCCCCAGCAGCCAGCGGGAACTCCTCAGCAGAATGCAGCTGATGCAGCTGCTCGCCAGGTCGGTCGAGTGATTGGGGATAATATTGGTTATGAAGTTATTAATCAAATGAAAGAGCCAGATCGCTTTGCTTTATTGGAAAGGGCCCGCGCGGCCACTCGTGGAACTATGATTAAGAAATATAATTTTGAAAGTTCTCCTTATTATAATGAGCTGTCTGGTTATATAACCGTTCTTCGTGAAGGAAAAAGCAATCAAGGTGAACGTTGTCTGCAATATGAGATTGATCTAGTCTATCGTGTGCAGAGATATTTTTTACAGCCAGCTCTATGCCAAGCCTTTTCTGGAGATTGGTATGAATCCTCTCTAGCTAGAATTACTTTTCCAGATAGAGGAGCAGGCTCTCCTGTTCCAGGTGGTTGGCTGCCGCCAATTCATTAAATTCTATTCCTAAATTGGATAAATCATTTAGTTAAAATCTATTTGAAAGCACTGGCATCATGGTGTTAATTTTTCCAATTCCAGGAGGCAGAAATGAAAAAATTAATAGTACTTGTTTTAGCATTCGGAACTTTTAATGCCATCGCCTCAAATGGATCATTTGTTTGTGCTCCTGAAGGAGTTCTTTTTAGCAGCAATCTTAGTACAGCTCTTACTGCATATGAATCGGAGGATGATTGTCTTCTCGCAGTTCTGCGATCAAGAAATGGCTTTATTTGTGCTCCTGGTGGAGTTCTTTACAATTGCAATTTTAATACTCCACTTGCTACTTATGAATCGGAAGAGGATTGCTTTGTAGCTGTTGGAAAATCAGAATAATAAATTAGGACCTTTACCGAAAAAGGTAATGATGTCTTACGTGATGCCTTTTGATTTTAGAGTCGATATATAATTTCGATCTTCTTTTTTTATGTGATCTAAAAGCCATTGTTTTAAAAAGTCAGCGATATTTTCCGGTTCAATAATGCCGCTATTAAAAAGCTCACAATACTTATTAACTGTCTGCTTAAATAGATCGTGATGCTTTTTATGAGATGTTAGATCAACGTAGCCACATCGTTTAAGCAGGCGTTCCTCAGTTTCAAAATGATCATTTGCATACATTGTTAAACTATTTAAAATCTCTTTAGCTTCTTTTTTCGAAATATTAGTTCGTTTGAAAACGAGCTCGTGCAATTGATTAATTATCTTAGTAAGGTTTTTGTGTTGGTGATCAAGTAGAGAAAAACCTAATTCGTAATCATTTTTCCAATCGATATAACTCATAACCGGCCTATAAAATAAATTTATTTGAAGTCTGTTCTTAATATTACTCCCTGTTTACGAAACAAAACATGATAGAGCACAGGCTTTAAATTATACATGAACAATTTGCTTGAGAACTTCAGTAAAAAAAGCCCCGCGATTGCGAGGCTTCTTTTTTATAACTTTAATAAGCACAATCAAATTGATCAAATGGTGACGAACGCAATCGCTCATTAGAAGCTCTGTCGTAGTACTCAATTTCTAAATTATCAGTTGTTAAATTAAGAAAAGTTTTAACTGCTCCATCTGGATTTCGTATTTCAATTTTTCCATCAATCACTTGTTCGCTGATAGATTCAGTATAAGAGCGAGTACCATATGTCTCTGTGTATTTTACGAAATTACCTTGTGATCCAAGCGTAATCTCATCTTCCCATACGGTGTCAGCATACATATCGTAACCATTACATTTAATAAATTTCGTAGCATTTAAAAGAGGTTCACTTGCAAAAATGTTCAAAGAAATAATTAAGGAAAAGAAGATCGTGAGTTGTTTCATGTGTGTGCTCCAATAAAATATTTTCATTGGAATTAAGTAATATCATGCGAATTGTTTATCTAACAAAGCAAATAATTGCATCATGAAGATCTAATTAAATCAGTGGAATTTTAGGCAAAAAAAAAGCCCCGCAATTGCGAGGCTTCTTTTTTATAAACTTGGTACACCCACGGGGATTCGAACCCCGGTTACCGCCGTGAAAAGGCGATGTCCTAGACCGGGCTAGACGATGGGTGCATATTCTGCAATTCGTGTTTTGTTTCCGGTGGTATTCGAAATGGTGATCTCTCTGCGACTCGAACGCAGGACCCTCTCCTTAAAAGGGAGATGCTCTAACCAACTGAGCTAAGAGACCAAACTTGTTTTCGAAGTGAGATTTAAAATAAAGTTCCTGCTCTTTTTTGTCAAACGAAAAGATAAAAAAAATGTGAAATCTTTTCTCGACCCATCTTAATGGCTTGAAAAGCTATGGGCGCTGTCCTATGTTCCCCTTCATGGAAAATAATGAGTCAAAAAGCCTAAACAATAAGCGTGTTGCCTTACATACTTTGGGATGCCGTCTGAATTCTTCAGAAACGGGCTCTATTGCTCAAGGATTTAAAGACCGCGGTTACGACATTGTGGAATTTGGTGAGAGTGCAGATGTTGTTTTTATCAATACATGTACTGTTACAGATGCAGCTGACTCTACTTGCAGAAACCTTATTAGAAAGGCCCACACATCTTCTCCTGAAGGAAGAATTGTCGTTGCTGGATGCTACGCTCAGATGGAGCCAGAGAAAATTGCAGGAATGCAAGGAGTGGATCTGGTCCTTGGTAACTCGGAAAAATATAAAGTTTTTGAATATCTCGATGAGGAAAATGTTAATCAAATTAACGTTGATAAATCATGGGAGTTTTTTGGTGCGGCCACAACGACGGCCGATTCTCATACTAGAGCTTTCTTGAAAATTCAGGACGGATGCAATTACGTTTGCTCGTTTTGTATTATTCCATTTGCTCGCGGACGCTCGCGCGCTATCTCTATAGCCGATGCTGTTGCAGAAGCTAAAAAACTCGTCTCACAGGGCTTTAAAGAAGTTGTCCTTACTGGTGTGAACATCGGTGAGTATGAGCATTCTTCAGGCGAAAAATTGCACGATTTGGTGGCAAGACTTTTAGAAATCGACGGACTAGAGAGATTTCGTTTATCTAGTGTTGAGCCCAACACTGTGACTGATGAATTAATCGAAGTTTTAAAATCATCTCCAAAAGTTCAAGATCACTTCCATATTCCACTTCAAAGTGGAGATGACCAAATCTTAAGTGCGATGAGAAGAAAATATACAGTTGCCGACTACAAGCGAATCATCAATAAATTGATGGCCGCTTTTCCGAATGCGGGAATTGGTGCTGATATGATCGTTGGGTTCCCTGGTGAAACTAAAGAGCAGTTTGAAAATACTTTCAATCTCGCTAAAGAACTTCCTTTGACTCACTTCCATGTTTTTCCTTATTCAAAAAGAAAAAATACAACTGCAGCAAAAATGGAAAACCATATTCACAGTACCGAGAAGAAATCTCGCGTGAAAACTCTGCTTATGTTTGGGGATGCAAAGCTTAATCTTTTTACAGAAGATCAAATTGGCAAAAAAACCAAAGTTCTTTTTGAAAGAAGAAACAAGCAAGGGCTGTTTGAAGGCTACTCTTCTAACTATCTTCGCGTTCAAGTGCAGACAGATCTCGATCTTTCTAATCAAATTTGCGAAGTGTACCTATCTCGCCTGGAAAATGGAAAACTCTTTGGAGAAATTGTTCAATAGTGACTATTTTTTAGTCAACTGTCAGGACCTGACCGGCGGATTACCTCAAATCTCATATATTTACCAGCTGGCATATCGCTTGCTGTATCTGATCTCAAAGCGAGGTTATGTCTATGAAAAGCAGACTATTCATTTTCATTCTATTGATAGCATTTAATGTTCCAGCAATGGCCTTTGAAAATGAACTACTTCCTTTTACTTCAGATGGATGTTCGTTGGCCCCTGACAATGATCTAGTTTTTGGAAACGGCGATTGGACAAAATGTTGTGAAGATCACGATACAAAATATTGGCTCGGCGGAACACGCGATCAAAAAGAAAAAGCTGATAAAGAATTTAAGCAATGCTTGAAAAATGAAGGAATGAATACTGCAGAGGTAGAAGTTTATTACGAAGCTGTTGTGTATGGAGGAAGTGCCTTTCTTCCTACAACGTGGAAATGGGGATATGGCTGGAAAAATTCCAGAGGATATGAGCCTCTTTCAAAAGAAGATCTTGAACAGGCAAAACCTTATTTAGATCTTTTAAAACTACCTATGAAAATTGCAACACCTTCTCCACTTCTATGGTTTGAAAAGTTGTTTGGAAGTTTAACGACTAAAAATTTCTGCAAAGAAGACATAATCAATAGAATAAAAAAACTGACAGGAATAAAAGATAATAAGAGTTTTAGAATTATTCGAACCGATGCGCCTAAAGGAAGAGAAGGATACCAAGTTTTCTCTACTCAATGTAAAGGGGGATACTTTTATGTTGAATTCCTTCCAAGTATGGCCCCTGATCGTTGTTTGTTAAATAACTACTATCAGATGAAAGATCAAATCGAAAAGATCGAAGCTATTGGAGAATGTGAAGAGAGTTTACTTTAATTTTAGAACCATCTGTACATCATCAATAGATATTCCCTCGACGCGAAAGAGATCTTTGATGGTGTACAATTCTTGAAATCCAAAAGAAGAATAGAGTTTTTTAGCAGGAAGATTATGATCAAAAACAGAGAGATCAATCCACTCGATAAAATCCTGTTCGCGAGCCCAATTTAAGGCCGTTTTCATTAAAAGTTTTCCTCCACCTTTTCCACGCATAGACATTTCAATTCCCATTCCAAGCTTGGCGCGATGAAGAGTTCCTGAAAATTCATTTTTTAAACTTAAGTGACCTAAAATTTTATTATGCTCGATTAAAAGAAAAGAGCGCCCCCATCCTATCTGACCTATCTCTGTGGAGAAGCAACTTTTATTACGATCGATCATTCGATCTCGATCAAAAGAATGTCCCTTGGGAAAAGGATGAGAAGGGAGGTTGTTGTGGCCGTATTCTCCGAGATGACGAATGTCATGATCAACTAAGTTTTCTAAATCTTCGAGTGTGGCAATTGCTATTATCATAAATCGTTTAAACTAAAACCTGTTGAGATGATGAAAGGATGCTTTCGCTTCTCCTCATCGTCGCTTTTTAAATTTTCTAGAGTTTGTTTTAAGCGATAGTCATTAGGCGCTTTTTTTAGCGCATTCTCTATTAATGCTAAGGTCTGCTCATAGTTGCCATTTCCGCCATCATACAAGGCATTGGCCTTGTAATAATCGTAGATCCACTCTTTGGGGTGTTTTGCTGATTCTTGATTTAAGTACTCAATAAACTCTTTGTTGTCTTTTTTTGAAGTATTATTCTCATCATTTTGATGTTTAAAAATTTCACCTTTTTCAGCCAAGAGAAGTTCTGTGACCTCTGGATCATTGGGATTTAATCTTTTAGCTTCATCAATAGTGTCATAAAACATATCTTTAGAATGTTCTTTTTTGTTGAGTGAGCTCATGGATAAAAGAAGAAGCTTCGCTTTATATCCACCTAAATAGCTGGGCTCTTTATCAAGAAGAGCATCTACAATTTCAAGGCTTCGTTCAGGATGCTCTAGAAATTCACCAGTAGAAAATTTATCAGCAATTAAATGCAGAAGAACTGTTGCATCAAGATCTTTTGGATCAACGTCGGGACGAATGATCGCGGCCACACTGGCCGTTTTTGCCATTATTAAAGCGGCATAACACTCATTGGTAATTTTCTCGCGAGTAGATGTCTTGCATTGTCTTAGGGCCTCATCAATCTTGCTTTGAAGATTGGAAGGGATTGCTCCAGCACATGTTTTTAAAATCTCATCTACATGGTGATCAATAAATTCATTGGCGTAATCATTCATTGAGCTTTCAGCTGAATTTTTTAAAAAGAGGGTGCATGCACTTGATGTCACTGTCGTATTTAAAATATTTGGAGAGATAACTGTTTTGTATTTTAAAATATCATTGGCTTTTGTGATTTTTGCGATATTTTTTCTTTTTTTAGGAGGAGAGATGTAGTGTTTGTACAAATATATAGAGATGAAGGCCAATGTGATGGTTGCAATAACGACATCAATTAGCCTTCTTGTCTTCATATCTAAAAATAATTTTTTCTAAAAATGATTTCTTTTCTTTCTGGACCAAAGGCGATGATTCCAACAGGGATTCCTAAGAAGGTTTCAATCTCTCTAATATAAGTTTCAAGTTCATTGGAAAGCGCGCCAGAAAAATTATCAGTAAAAGGCTTCATATCTTTATAGATTGGTTTAGCAAGTGATAGATCAATTCCCGGATAAGCGCATTCAATACGTTTTCCTTCATACTCATAGGCTATACAAACCTTTAATTCGCGAATGTCTGATAAAATATCAAGCTTAGTAAGAGCAATTGAAGTTAGGTTCGATGCTTTTACAGAATATTTTAAAAGAGGAAGATCAAGCCATCCACAACGACGTTTTCTACCTGTTGTAGCTCCAAACTCGTGACCTTTAGTTTGTATTTCTTCTCCTAAAGCATCGAATAATTCAGTAGGGAATGGTCCTTCACCAACTCTTGTTGTGTAAGCCTTAGTGATTCCTAAAACTTCTTCAATGTGTGATTCTGGAATTCCGGCACCTGTGTAGACGCCGCCAAGAGCAGTTGATGATGACGTTACATAAGGATAAGTTCCGTAGTCGACATCAAGAAGAATTCCTTGAGCGCCTTCATAAAGAATTTTTTTACCATTCATTACTGCATGATCTAAAACGGAGAAAGTATCGCATACAAAAGGTTGGATCGTTTTTCCAATTGTATAAAGTCTGTCAGCTTCTTGCTCAATCGTTGGGAAATCGACATTGTATCTGTGTTTGAAAAGAACTTCTTTTTCGCCAAGATTGCGAGCAAGCTTTTTCTTTAAAAGTTCCATATCAAAGAGGTCTTTTAATTTAACAGCTCGTCTTCCAACTTTATCTTCATAAGCTGGCCCGATTCCTTTTCCAGTTGTTCCAATTTTGACAGAACCTTGTGATTCGCGAGCGGCATCTAAAATTTTGTTATAGCTAGTGATAACGGTAACGTTTTCTGAAATTTTAAGGTTGGCACCTGTTACTTTGATCCCAGCTTCTTCAACTCTTCTTAGTTCGTTTACAAAAGCCTCAGGCTCAAACACCACTCCATGACCAATAACTGATACTGAATGTGGGTGAAGAATTCCAGAAGGTATTAAATGCAGAACAATTTTTTTTCCATCGACGATGATTGTGTGACCAGCATTGTTTCCACCTTGGTAGCGAACAACGACATCGCACTTTTCACTTAGAAGATCGGTGATTTTTCCTTTTCCTTCATCGCCCCATTGAGAACCAATAATTGCAAGAGTCTTCATTATTTTGCCTTTACTTCATTAAGAAGATTGTTATTTACAAAAAATTCTATAATTTGATGAACGGCCATTTCTCCAACTCTGAATTGAGCTTCTTCTGTAGAAGCACCAACGTGTGGAGACATAATTAGATTAGAAAGCGTTAGAAGTTTAGAATCAGCTGGAAGTGGCTCAGCTGCAAAAACGTCGAAACCAGCACAACGAATTTTTTTCTCTTTGAGAAGATCATAAAGAGCGTCTTCATCAACGATTCCACCGCGAGCACAGTTGATTAAGATAGCGTCTTTTTTCATCATCGACATAAGTTCACGAGTGATCAGCCCTTTTGTCGCTGGCATAAGCGGAGTGTGAATAGTGATAATGTCACAAGTAGAAAAAATTTCTGCTAAGTCTTTTGCTTTTTTTGCAAAAGAAAATTCTGATTTTTCAATCATTGGATCAAAGAAGAGAACTTCTGGTTCAAATCCAGAAATTCTTTTTGTGACGATTTGGCCGATACGTCCAAATCCAACAACACCAACTTTCTTTTTCCAAAGTTCTAATCCAGTAAGAGCATTTTTCTCCCATTTTCCTTCGTGCATAGTTTTATCAGCAAAAGGAGTGTTGCGAAGACAAGACATCATTAAGGCAATGGCCTGTTCAGCTGCAGAGTTATTGTTGGCCCCTGGAGTGTTGGCCACTTTTACGCCTTTTTCGGCGCAAAGAGCTTTGTCGATATTGTCTGTTCCTTCACCTGCGCGAATAACAATTTTTAAATTTGGAGCAAGGGCAAGAAGTTCAGCATTTACTGTTGTTGCTGATCTAATGATGAGTCCGTTTGCTTTTGGCAGAAGAGTTTTCAATTCTTCTTGCGAAACTTTTGAAGTCGGATGAACTTCTAGAGCTGTTGATTTTTTTAATTCTTCGAACAAGGATTTATCAAATCCATCTGGCACAATGATAAATGGTTTCATTTTGAATCTCCTAGGAGGATATGAATGTTGGGAGTCGCTTCATTATAGGAGGAGAGTTCTTTATTAGAAAAGAAAAA
Source organism: Bacteriovoracales bacterium (assembly GCA_037444575.1). GTDB lineage: Bacteria > Bdellovibrionota > Bacteriovoracia > Bacteriovoracales > Bacteriovoracaceae > Bacteriovorax. The sequence goes on along the minus strand of JBBIME010000004.1, from coordinate 3,197 downwards.
ATTGAGCTAAATATCGGCCAAAAGGTTTTGCAGGTGCTCTGTAAGGCTTCCAAGTATTTCGGGGCGAAATTCGATCGATCGATACGTGATTCCCGATAGATCAAAAATCTTTTTTGCAATTCGATTGCTTTCAGTCTCTTGATGCTTATCAGAAAGAAAAATAACTTCTTTTACTTTTGAAGAGGAGATGAGTTTGGCGCACTCATTACAAGGAAATAGGGTGACATAAGCTCGAGAACCCTCCAAAGATCGGCTGGCGTGCAAAATGGCATTGGCCTCGCTGTGGACCACGTATCCATATTTTTGGAATTCAAGGGGAGCACTCTTGTCTTTGCCCCATGGAAGCTTTGATTCGTCGATTCCTGCCACAAATCCATTGTAGCCCATAGTAATTTGATGATTGTGTTTATCCACAAAGACAGAACCAACTTTGGTGGCCGGGTCTTTTGACTTAAAGGCGGCAATCATAGCCTGCAGCATGAAATACTCATCCCAAGTGAGCGCCGATTTCGCCTCGACGAAATTGATTGTCGTATCTGGAGAGCTGTTTTCATTTTTCATGGTTGATTAAAAATTGATTGTAGGGGCAGAAAAGTCAAGAAAATTAAAAAGTTTTCTTGTGCGATGGAGTTTAACTCGTTACACTTAAATAGAATATTTATTAATTGAGGTTTCAATGAAAACAGATTTTGATACATTGCGTGCCCTCGCCAGTTATACGATCAATAATCTTAAAGAAAAAAAGTTGATCGAGTTTCATGCGACTAATAGAGAGGCGCTAATTGAAGCGATGGCAACTGAATACGGTGTAAGTTTTGCGACAGACGAAAATGTTCGCGAACAAGCTATTGAAGAAGTTGAAGAAAAGATGGGGGTAGATAATCTTCCAGAAGACGTTACTGAATCAGAAATGTTCAACCACGCAAGAAAAGAAATAATCAAGTCATTTAATGGCGAGAATATTGGAGGACTTTACTTGGTTGAATCTCTTCACCAAATTGCAGTAAGGATTAAAGACTTTATTTTAGACTGCGATTTAATCGACGATGTTTACGGAACAGATGAAGACATCATCGCTTTCCTGGTTGCTAAAATCAGACTTTTCTCTCCCAAAAAAAATTAGAAGATGAATTAAAAACGAAGGCCCCGAAAGGGGCCTTTTTTATTTTAGCTCGCTCGAATAATTCCAATGATTCCTACAAATATCCAAAAGACATTTAAGAGAATATAGGCAGGATCTCTTTTTACGAATGAGCACCACGAAAGTAATGTGGCATCTATTGTGTTGAAGATCCAAACAAACATAAATGGACTTTTGGGGCCAAGCCAGCTGACGAGAGTAAAACTAACAATTCTCATGCACACGCCGAGGATTTCTAATTTTTTAATGTGCTTTAGCGTAGATTTTTCCAATAGTTCTTTCATAAAACCTCAAATTAATATTTTTTGCATATGCGAAACCAAAAGTGTAGTGGCACCTTTTACCTTTAGACTAATTCCATGCGGATCATGACTTCTTCGAAGTAGGGGCCTTCAACAAGTCCGTTTAAAACTGAGCTTCTGCTTTCAGCATAGAGATAGGCACCAGTTTCTTTTTCTCGAATGAGAAAAGCATCATAATAGAGTCTTTCTTGGCGATCTTCTGTTGCTGTTCCTTCGAGTCTTACCATTTCAAAGTGACCACTCGTGATCAGAGGTCCTTCTTTAAAATCGCTTGGGTTATAGATGATGCTCGTTTCTTCATCGAAGAGAATTTTTCGATCGTGAATGCGATTTTTAAAGAGTTCGATCAAATCAATTTTTTCCCCGGCCGGATTCCAAATAAATCGCGCTTCCCAATCGTAGCGAGTATCAAGTCTTTTAAAGCAAATTTCATTCTCAGAATTTGTAGAAACTTCTCCCCACCAACTAGGAACAAAAAGTTTGAAAAGTTTGAAGTGAATTTCGCGCGCATTTTTTATGTAGATTTTCTTTTCATTCTTTATGATTCGCATGGTGTACACACCAAAGCCCAATAGCAGAAGAAGAGAGAGCCACTCGAGGGACAGTCGCAAGGCCATTCAATTATCCTTATTTGTTGAGTAAAATAATTTAGTATGTCGTAATTCTAAGCTTTTACCCCAAAAGTAAGCTAGGCATAAAAGTTCCTCTAAACTTTTGGTCAATAATTACCGAAAATTATATTTGAGTCGAACTCTCAGCATCGGCAATCCAATTTGGAGTAGCGTTTATGAAACGATTTTACAGCACAAAACCCCTAAGTACCAAAGGGAAAATCCTCATCTCAGCGATGTCGCTTACGATGTTGATGGAACCTCTGGCGAATGCAGCAAGCAGTGTTGATTGCGCGGGGATGAATCACCCGGCCTATCAAGATGAATATAGGGCGTGTTTAAGAGTTCAAATCGCAGGTGCCGCAGGTGAAGCAGGTGTGGATTGTGTGGACTGTTTTGCGAAACAACAACCACAACCAAATCCATGGGTAGAAGCACTGGGAATTGTCGCTCAACCATTAGCGTTTCTTGGAGCTACATACTTTGGAGCAAAATTCGCTTCTCAATCTCAAGAAGCTTGGGCGAATTCATATGCTCAAGGTTATCAACAATGTACAAACAGATTTAACTCATACTTAGATTACAACACTCAAAGAGGAGCTAACCCAATTCTTCCAGCTGAAGCGCAAGGTTTTGCAGCTTCATGTAACAACATGGGAATGGGTGGATACGCGGGCTTTGGTGGGATGATGGGCAACGGCTATGGCGGTTTTGGTAACCCAATGATCGCTGGTGGATATTCTCCAGGATTCCTTGGTGGAATGATGGGGCCATACTACGGTGGTGGATATGGTGCAGGCATTGGTATCGGCATGGGGGGCCCAGGTGCTGGAATGGGATTTGGAGCAGGACTTGGTTACGGTTTAGGTAACGGTCTAGCTGGAATGCTTGGTTATGGATTAGGAATGCCAGGTGCCGGATACGGTGCTGGAGTTAATATTGGAATTGGCGGTGGCATGGGCTACCCAGGAATCGGCGGTGGAATGTATCCAGGCGGCGGCATGGGTGGAATGTATCCAGGCGGTGGTATAGGTGGAGTTTACGGCCCAGGAATTGGAATTGGTGGATCAATCGGTATTGGTGGCCCAGGGGTTAATTACCCAGGTGGGATCGGTATCGGAGCTGGTGGTTGTGGAATAATTT
>JBBIME010000003.1:0-498552 GCA_037444575.1 Bacteriovoracales bacterium | reverse complement strand
TCATTGTGCATTTATCTTAGGAGTAATTGTTGTTCTTTATTATTGCTGCCACCAACGCGTATTACAAGGTCCAGCAGGTCCTCAAGGCCCAGCAGGTCCTCAAGGTGCAACTGGTGACACTGGTCCAACTGGTCCAACAGGTCCTCAAGGTCCAACAGGGGATACAGGTCCAACTGGTCCAACTGGGGATACTGGTCCGATTACTTTTATTAACTCCACAGTTAATTATTTAGCGTAAAAAAATGACTCCAGCAGACGTAAAGTCTGCTGGGGTTTTTAAAAAGAACTGCCAAAAAATACCTTTTATACCCAACTGATACGCCATCCTATTAAAAAAAATCATTCAATAAAAAAACTGATTTAAATTACGTGTGAAAATCAAAAAAGAAATGATAAAAAAGAACTATATTTAAATAGGAGAAATTTTTATGAGTATTAATCCAACCGGACTTTTAGGGATCGAATTTGTTGAATTTGCTTCACCTGATAAAGAAATGCTTAATTCTCTCTTTTTAAATTTTGGTTTTTCCAAAACAATGGGAACAGAAAATCTAGAATTAGAATATTACAAACAAAACGATATCAATTTTATTATAAACAATAAAATTGGAGGCCACGGAGATCAATTTAAAAAAGTTCACGGACCTTCAATCTCTGCCATGGCCTTTCGAGTAGAAAATGCCCAGAAAGCACTTGAAATTTCCGTAGAACGTGGAGCAAAAGCAGCAAACGGTGAATATTTATTAGATGGAAAAAAAATTCCAGCCATTTATGGAATTGGTGACTCAATCATTTATTTTGTCGATCAGTACAAAGATAAAAACTTTTACGAACGATTAGGTTTTCATAATCTGGCCAATCCTACAATTGTAAATGATAAAGGCTTTATTTCAATCGATCATTTAACTAACAATGTCGAAAAAGGGACGATGCAAACATGGGCCGATTTTTATAAAAATATTTTTGGATTCACAGAAGTGAGATACTTCGACATTAAGGGGGCCAAGACGGGACTCGTTTCGTTTGCTTTAAAATCACCTTGTGGAACATTTTGTATTCCGATAAATGAAGGAACAGACAAAAAATCGCAAATCAACGAATATCTAGAAGAGTACAAAGGTCCGGGAATTCAGCATCTGGCCTTTTTAACCAATGATATATTAAAAAGTTTGGATTCATTGGCAGGAAAAATTAATACGCTTGATATCGATGATGATTACTACGACACAGTATTTGATAGAGTTCCAAATGTTACTGAAGATAAAGCTCTAATTAAAAAACACAATGTTTTAGTTGATGGAGATGAGAAGGGATACTTACTTCAAATCTTTACCAAAAATATCGTTGGACCAATTTTTATCGAAATCATTCAAAGAAGAAATCATCTCTCGTTTGGAGAAGGGAATTTTGGCGCGCTTTTTAGATCAATTGAAAAAGACCAAGAAAAACGTGGCTATTTAAAAGACTAAAACTAAATACTAAAACTAAAGACGAAATGAAGACGAAAGGGCCATCTCCAGATTGGTTTTTTCTGCTAATTGGGCAACTGAGAACGTTCTATTTGTTAATGTTTGTTCATAAAAAATAGGGGAGATTTTCTCTTTCATCGAAATTAATTTGTCACAAAGTTCTAAGGATTGCACGAAACGGCCTATCCAATAAGCACTAATTGAAAGCTCAAACATGATCTCATAGTTGTAAACGTTTTTAAAAACAAAGAGTACATCTTTTTCAGGATAGGGAATTTGGGAGGCGTAATCTAAATACGAATAGGCCTTAATATACTCTTTTCTATTGTTACACATCCTTCCTAAAGCATGCAATGATTCTGCTCTGGATGGTCTAATTTTAAAAGCATCGAGATAAGATTCTTCTGCTTTATTATAATCACCAAGACATTCATATAGTCTTGCGATTTGAAATTTTGAATACCATACTTCTTCATCCCATCCACCAACATCTATTCTCTTTTGATACCACTCTATTGCAAGTTCCAACTCTTTAGCATCAGCATAGCTTTGTGCAATATAGAACAAATAACGGTTTACTAAATTAAGATCGTTCTCTACTTGAAGGGCCTCTTCAAGAACTTTAGCATCCTTGAGATATTTTATTTTTGGGTCCATTAAATTTCTTGCACCTAATCTTCTTGATTCAACATAATAGTCCCCCTCAATTAATTTTTTTTCTGGAGTTTCTTTGGAGAGACAGAATGGAAATTCATGAACGACACCTCTGTATATCCACTTTTGATCACCTTTAAAAAGTTGGCTTCGCCAATAGGTAAAGTCATTTCCATAACGAAGAGAATAGGAGTCTGCATCCAGGTTATTCAAATTTAATTCTCCGACAACAATATCATCGGCATCAATAACCCATAGGTAATCCGCCTTTTTATAAGCTAACTCAAATACCTGGCTTCTATTATGTCCAAAGTCTTTCCATTCTACAGAATGGATTTCACCTTTGATTCCTTCATTATCAAAAAAATTTTGAATAAGTTCGACTGTATTATCAGTTGAGCCGGTGTCGCAGATAACCCAATAATCTAGATGTTTTTTTACATTGTTAAGTGTCTCCAAAATAATATGAGACTCGTTTTTTACAATCATACAAAGGCATATCGTTTTATTTTTCATAGATGTTTTCCTCGCTTTCAAAACCGATGGATACATACGCTTGTTTAGATTGTTATGTCTATGTCTTACATGTTTTTTTTGTTCAGAAAGAGAAAAGTGTATTGATAAAATCTATAGGACAAATTGATAAAAGTTCTCTAATTCCTCTACGTAATTGATGCCATTTTTTTATTATCAATTCTTTATCAATAATTGAAATAATGGTTGTTCAAAATTATTTTTAATCATAAAAATTATTTCGCGGAACTTTTGTGAGAAATCTTAAGGAGGTTTTATGCTAAAAAAAATTACTGCGCTTTTTTTAATCACGGCCTTTACTCATGTTTACGCTGCCACTCCAGTTCAATCAAACGCTATTTCTAACGAGTTAAACAAAACGTACAATGAACTCAACTACAAACTAAATGTAGAATGGGATCAAAAAGACGCTGCATTTTTTGACCAATCAGTAGATAATTTTGAGAGAGAAATTTCAGCGCTACAACAGCAAGGTTTATCTACAAACGATCTTCTTCAACACGCTTTAGGGAAAATCAAAGATAAACAAATTCAAAATGATGTAAAAGAGCTATCAAAAGTTGTTAACCAAATGAGTCCAGCTGAAGCGAGAGCATTTGTTGTTTCTAAGCTAAACAGCACTTACTCAAATGGAGCTAGCTGGTCGGGAAGAAGAATGGGCTGCGGACCAGCACTTCTTGTTGGCGCGATTATCGTCATCTTGATTTATTGTCACAACCATAACAACTGTGATACTACTCCAACTCCCGTGGTAATGGATACACTTCCTGTTTAATCAAAAAATTTACTGAGCTAAATTGCCCAGCAGATTTAAAAAAACTGCTGGGTTTATTTGAAATTTAAAGTCATATCTTATCAAAGCAATCTGCTAATTCTAGATCCACTAAATATATGTCATTTTAATGCCCATTTTGACACAAGTTACCTTCCTTGTTTGAGATAAATTGTTAAAAATAGTAGCTAAATTTAATCATTCTTAAAAAAGTAGAGAGCAATATAAAAATGGTCCAAAACACGCAGATCATGAATGGCAATGAGCTTATTATCCAAGGTGCACTAGAGGCAGGATTTCATTTATATACGGGATATCCGGGTTCACCATTGGCGGATTATTTCAATATTCTCTACGAAAAAAAAGATGAGTTTAATAAAAAAGGATTGCGTGTTGTTATTGCCAATAGTGAAGCAAACGCAGCAGCGATGGCCAGTGGAGCGAAACAAGCTCATAAAAATGCCCTCGTTGCCATGAAGTCCATGGGCCTTCATGTTGCGGCCGATGCTCTTTCTGTTGGAAATTTTGCTAATCCTGGAACTGGTGGAGTGGTAGTGGTTGTCGGAGATGACCCTTGGTCTATTTCGACTTCAAGTCCTGCGGATTCGCGATACTTATTTAAACACCTGCACATTCCCTTTTTAGATCCATCTACTCCGAATGAATTAAAGGAGTGGATGAAAGTCGCTTTGGAAATTTCTCTTAAAACATCTGTGTACCAAGGTCTTCTTCTTACTACATTTATGGCCGAGGGAGGGGGAAGAGTTAGTGTCGGTGATGAGAAAAAATTAAATACAGATCTTATTGAACTTGATCCTGCTACTTTTGATCTATCAAAAAACGTGATGGTTCCACCTAATTCACTTCGTGCTGATGTTGCCATGATCAATGATCGTTTTCCAAAAGTGTATGATGTTCTAAAAGAATTTAATCTTGATAAGATTTTTGGAAATACTGATTCTAAGACTGGGTTTATTACTAGTGGAGCAGTTTTTGAAATTTTAAAACATGTTCTTGATGACAATCACGCTCTAGATAGATTTTCCCTCTATAAAGTTGCGGCCCCTTATCCGCTCGTTTCAGATTTACTTGTTCCATTTTTAAAGAAGCTTGAAACTCTCATCGTTGTAGAGGAAAAGCGTGGCTTTTTAGAAACAGAAATTTATGAACTTTGTTCACGTCATAATTTAAAATTAAAAATTTATGGAAAGAAAATTGATGATCTAGATGGATTTCCAAGTCACGGTGGACTCAATTACGAAATTATACTAGAAAAAGTTTCAGCCATTTTTACTAAACTGGGACTCAATCCATGTCACTCACTTCCTAAAGGGGATGTACTGACAGAGGTTCTTCCAAGACGTCTTCCGACCTTTTGTCCAGGATGTCCTCACAGAGAAACGCTCTCACTTTTAAAAGATTTAAGATCTCATTTAAAAAAACAAAATATTAATCTCATTAGTCACGGTGATGTCGGTTGTTACTCACTTTCATTTCTAGAGCCTTTTAAGGAGATGCATAATCTTTCGGCCATGGGGCAAGGGGGCGCTCTAGGAGCTGGGGTCGATTTATTTACAACAAATCCTTCAGTTGTTCTTATGGGAGATTCAACTTTTTTCCACTCGGGAATTACAGATATCTCAAATTCTGTGCAGATGAATCACAACATTACATATATCCTTTTGGATAATGACAATACTGCCATGACAGGTCATCAATTTACTCCGAGAACTGGTGAATCAGTTGAAGGGTATGTTCGTCCTTCTCAGGATATGCTCAATATGGTTAAGTCCATTGGAGTAACAAAGGCCTTAGAAGTTAATCCTAGTGATCGCTATTTTTATCAAAATCTTCTTCGTGAGATTGTTCTTGAAAAAGGGACAAAGGTTATTATCTCCAATAAAGAGTGTGGACTTACTTTTCATGGAAGAAAAAAATCAGAAGAAAGGAAATTATTCAATAAAGGTGAAACTACGACCCAAAAGTTTTATCAAATCAACACAGATGCATGCGAAGACTGCAGATCGTGTGTTGAGATGACTGGATGTCCGGGGCTTTCTCAAACTTTTGATGCCTATGGAACGAAAGTAATGATAGATCCGCAAATTTGTGTGTCTGATTCTTACTGTACAAAAATAAAAGTTTGTCCAAGCTTTGAGATGGTTGAGGTTTTGGACTATCACCCAAATCTCTATAAAGCAGAATCTAAAAAAATAACTGTTTCCGATATTCCTACCCCTCAAGTAAAAAAATCTCTTGAAGATATTGCTAAAGGCTCTGACTACCGGGTTGTCGTAACAGGAGTAGGTGGATCAGGAGTCACAACTATTTCTCGCGTTCTTGCTGAGGCGGCCAGAGGAATGGGCAATCGATCTGATATTGATTTCAAATTCGTCGATCAAAAAGGACTCGCTCAACGAAATGGGAATGTGACTTCTCATTTGGCGTTATTCCAACTTGGAAAATCACATTGCCAAATTACTCCTTTGGGAGGAGCGGATGTGCTTTTATCTCCGGACCTTCTGGATGGTCAACATCACTTAGGATTTTTAAGTCCAAATGGACATGCAATTTTAGATGAAAAATTTCAAGTTCCTCTTTCAATCCTTCTTGATAAGGGCGCTGAAAAAGAACCAATCAATGAAGATGTCTTACAGACAAAATTAAAAAATCTTCTAGGAGCGAAGCTTACTCTTCTTCCTATGAAAGAGACGTCTGAAGAATATTTAGGAAAAAGTCTCTATGCTTCTGCCATGATTTTAGGGGCCGCTTTCCAAAAGGGTCTTTTGCCATTTGAGCTTAAGGATCTAGAAGAAGCCTTTGCAAGAACCATGAAAAAAACAGAACTTGAAAACAATCTTGCTGCTTTTAGAATTGGAAGACTATTGGTCAGTGAAGAACTGACTATCAGTCGTCCTGATCAAAAAGCTGATATCAGTCTCTTTAAACAATCACTAAAAGAAAGCTCATTATTTAATCAGAGTTCTCTTGTTCAATCCTTTGAAAGGCATTTAACAGAATTAAAACAAATTCTTCCTTCGATTCCAGAAGAACATCTAGCTCAATATCTTCACGATATCATCATCTATGATCGAGGAGAGTCTATTGAATCGTTTATTTCAGATGCAAAGAAGATAGCCAACATTTACGATGAAAAACTTCTCCCAATGGCCATTAGAACTCTGGCCAAAACTTATTTCATTAAAGATGAGGTTTTTGTTGCCCATACAATGATTTCGCCAATGAGACGGAAAAAAGATGAAGAGAGCTATAAGTCATTAGGAAGAAGTTATAAGAAAACTTTTATCAATAGACCAAGTTTTGATATTGGATCTAATAAAATTGAGTTTGATATATCTCCTCGGCCATGGATGCTTAAGCTGATGAGGCAAGCGCGTTTTCTTCGAGCAGTAATGCCATTGTGGCATAAAAAAGAAAATGAAATTGCAGAGTCCATTCGAACTAAACTTTCTGAATCTGCCTTGAATTATTCTGAACTCAAAAAGCTTGAAAACATCAAAGGCTATAGGGAAGTTAGATATGAGGCCGCTAAGTTTTAAAAATATGAAGGCCCTCTTTGAGGGCCTTTATAGTGTAATAGACTTACTTAGATTAAAGACGTGCACCAATCTTTAGCGTAACAATCGTTTCATCGTTATTTAAATTATGAGAGACCTCTGCTCCTAGGATCAGAGATTGTCCTTTATTGTTTTTTCCTAAAAGTAAATTGGCACCTGTTGCGATATTTAATCCACCATTTGGATCATAAAGTTTTCCAGTTGTTTCTGAGTAGTCACTATACATCGTTGTTCCACCAAGACGAGCAGTATAGTCTGCTCTTACTACTGCTTCGACAAACTCATTAATGACTTTTTTTCTACCTTCAACACCTATAACTAGATATTGGGCCTCACCATCATTTTGAATTGAATAAACAGTGCCACTTCCTTGAATATTTGTTCCAGCTGTGTGGTATGAATTAGTTCTTGATTTTAACATTCCAAAAGTAGCGTCCCAGTCAATAGGGCTTGATAAATCACCAGTTTCAGCAATAGGGATTTGCATATTAAAGCCTTGAGTTGTAATGCCAGCTTCGCCTCCACTAATTTTGTCTGTGATAATAAGATCCTTAGCTAATATTGTGGTAGAAAGAAGAGAAGAAAGAGCTAATGTTGCTAAAAGTGTTTTCATAAAAAGTCCTGTGTTTGTGTAAAGCTCAAGTTGTTTCCTAAATAATGACAGAACTAATTTTTTTTAGTTAAAACCATGGCGATCTTTACATGGTGTTATTTTTTAGACAGTCCAATAGGCAACAATTTTTTTGATGCAAATCTGCTGAGATTACTTACCTTTAAGTCGACTTTTTGGCCTAGGTATTGCTATGTCCTTTATCGATTAAACTCTACCAAAGAAAAGGATGATTTTTGGAGACTAAGTGGCACAAGTATTGGTGTCACTTTGGCGCTAATTCTTGTTTTTTTCTTCTGGTGGTGACGATTTGGGGGGACTGGGGACATGAATTTTTCAAGACATTTATTTTTAACTCTCTCATTGGCAGTTGCTCTTGGATCGGCGATAGCACAGGAAATTCCTGGTTATGTAGGCATTCAGAGTTTTCGTCTTATAGATGATCCGCAGTTGAGAGATCTCGAGAGGCAAACAGATGATGCTAAAGTGAATGTCGCAAGAATCGATCAAGTTAGAGCTCAGCTCTCTGATCAAGTAGAAAGTCTTCTTGGGCAAAGAGATAACGTTGTTGCTCATATGAATGATTTAGAGAGAAAAATTAACGAAGCAAAATCACTTAAGGCCTCGCTTCAATCTAAACTAGATGAATTAAATAAAACTCCAGAGGCCAATGCCGATCAAATTACACAAATCAAAAACCAATTGAACTCCCAAGATCAATTGATTGCTGATCTTTCAAGACAATATGGAGCAAGCAAATTAGATCTCGCTCCACTAAATGTTCGCATCGATCAACTTCAACATGATTTAAGCATTGCTACAGCAAATACACAAAACGCCATGGCAAGACTGCAATCTCTTTCGCGTGATAGAGATTTATATCGTCAGTCTCTAATCTATGACATCTCAATGATTAATAGAGAAGGAGCAAACAGAGGAAGAGTAGATGGATCAAGTGACGGAGCTCTTCTTTCAAGAAGACTCGGTCAAGATTTAGGTTCGCGCGATGGAAATAATGATGGTTTAAACCAAGGAACTATTGATGGGCAGAATCGTTATTATCAGCAAGGAGCAGATGTTGGTGAAAAAGAAGGATCAGAGAGAGCTCGACTAGATGGACAAAGAGATGGGACAAAAGAAGGGACTAGAGATGGAAATATCTCAGCTGGTGCTCGCGAAGGAAATCTCGCTGGAATAAAAAGAGCGCAAGGAAGTAACGCTGCCAGTGTTGGAATTACCCAAGGGAAAAAAGCAGGGATGGAGCGTGCTATTCAGACAGGAGCTATTAATGGGAATAACAAAGGTGAAGAAGAAACCGTAAAAAAATATGAATCAGGTGAGTTAAATTCAATCACAGTTAATGGACCTTTTGCAGGATCATTCCAAAGAAGATCTCCTGATTATCCAGGCGACTTTAACGGTCCAAATTTTAATTCTAATGTTTATAACAACAGAGATCTTTTACGACGTGCCTATGCTGATGGATATGTTGATCAATACCGCGATTACACTCGATATGAATATCTTCGTTTGATCGATGCTGATTACAATAGAGCATACGATAATAGCTATGCCTCTGCTTACAATCAAGCTGCTAATCGTGAATATCCAGATTACTTTGAGCGAGGAAGAAGAGAAGCTGACGCTAAAGCATACTCTCGAGATTACCCAGTCGTTAAGGCTTCTGCTTATAAAGTTGCTTTTGAAAATGCGGATACTAATCCATCGAGATCGTCTGATGATTTCAAAGTATCTTACAAGAACTCAGAGCTGGCCGCTTTCAATGAGAGATATGAACAAATTAGACGTGCGAACTTTGATGTCGCTGAAGCAGACACTTTTAATGCGAATATTGCCGCTCAAACAGAAATTTACAGACAAAAACGCATTGGAGAGGTGAGCACTGTTTATAACAACAATGCAATTTTAGCTTTTGTTAGCTCAGAAATGTTTGATGGGGGAATTAATGGAGTCGCTAAACTAGATGGAGTCTTCCAACCTGGAGAGACAACTCTACATTCAATCATCCTTCAAAATTTTGGGATGAAAGCAGCTGTTAATGTCTCCGTTGTGTTAGATAATGGGGAAGCTGTTCGACTTCCAGAAATCCCGGCCAGAAGCTTGGTTAAAATTTCAGGAGCAGGAAAATCACAAATTGCAACAAACGCAACAATTGGATCGACTGTAAAAACATCTTTAAAGGTCATCTCGAAACTTACAAGTGATGACGCTGTAGAGGGACTTCATTTTGATTCTATTGGAAGTGGTGTCCTTAAAAACTCTGATGTTAAAGCAGTAAGAGTTTTTTACCCTCTTGCTCTTTCTAACCTGGCTTTAAGTTCACAACTCATTAAAGGTGTGAAAAATAATTTGAACATTGCTGTTACTAACAATTCTAAACGCGCTTACGCTGGAGAGCTTAGCGTTCAAGTTTTAGTTAATTCACAATCAGAAGTGCTAACAAAACCGTTTGGAAAAATTTCAGCTCTACAAAATACTGCTCAATTAACGGATGCAGAAGTTTTAGTAACTGATGAAAAAGATATTTACCGAGATTTAGATTTTTCAGCGACCATTTCTCAAAATGGAGTTACTCTAGGAGTTTTAAGTTCTGATCTAGTTGCAATGGCAAAAGCGCCATACATTGAAAAATCGAAAGCTCCAGTTATCATTGCGAACTCTGATAAAAACTTAAACCAGCTTCTCGATGCACTAGCTCTTCTTGGTGGAACTGAAAACGCATCAGTCCTAGATTTAAGTTTATCTTCTTTAAACGCAGGAACAATCGCTAAAGGATTAGATCAAAAAGTTATCCTCGTTACTGACGATGAAAAAGGATCAAATATAAGCTCACTAAATACTTTTTTAGCTAAATCCAAGTCTTCTACTTTTGTGTTCATAGATGAATATGCTTCAGGCCTTAGAAATGCCCTAAACCTTCCTTCTTCAAAAGATGCTCAATCGCTTCTTTGGGATAAAAGAACTGTTGTGTTTACTAACCCATACAGAGCAGACGGAGTGGTTAAATCTTCAGCGATGATTCAGTCAACTCTTACTAATTTTGATAAGGATCTAATTCTTGCTAGTGATTTAGCTCAAGGAGCTCAAGACCTCTTGGCAAGAATTAAATCTGAAGTGAATAGAACATCATACTTTACTTCAAGTAATACGCTAAAAGTGTTTTCTTTGAAGGCGCTCTCAGAGATTCTTTGTATCAGCAAAGCATACACTGAATCTGGAGGGATTTTTACTCGCGATAGTAAATGGCCGAATATGATTGAAAATGATGGTGGTCTTTTTCTGAATACTTTAAGAATGGCCAGCTCTGGAGAGGTAAATGAAGCAAAGTTAGGAGTTGTTTTATCTTCAATAGCGATGAGAGATTCTGTTTTAGGTGCTATTGAGGGAACTGCTTGGTTTGCAAAAGATATGAAGATGAAGATGAGAAGTACTGTCACAAAAGTAATGGGTAAATTAGAAGATGATCTTAAGAATAATTTGAAAAAATTTGATAATAACCTTTATAATAAAGCTCATGATCAAGCTTCAATCCATAGACCATTCGCAATTAGTTTACCGAGCTATTCACATTAAAAATATCTTGTCTAAAAGGCCGTCTCTTTTTGGAGCGGCCCTTTTTTTCATCCTTCTTGTAAATCCAGTATTCGCAGAAGTTAAAGTCGCCCTTATTGATACAGGATTTTGTATCAATAAAGTTCACTCTCAATCAAATATTAAGGTGGAGTCGTTTATTGATTTCACTAAAACTGTAAAAATTGATTGCACTAAATACGACTATAATAATCCGCGTTTTCATGGGCAATTAGTTTTAGAAGAGTTTTTGAAATTTTATGATAATAAAAAATTACAACTCCATATTTATCCATTGATTGTTTATAATCTTCAGGGAGATCAGAAAAAAGAGTATTGGATTGAGGCGATCAACTGGATAAAGAATAATAAAATAGATTTTGTGTTAACCGCTTCTGGGTTAATTACAAAAGAGAGAATTGTAGAAAATTTGCCAGGCCTTTGGTTTGTTCCTTCTGGGAGAATAACTCCGCAAATAAAAGATCAAACTGAACTTTTTCCGCAGAATCTCGCTCCTTTGGGCAATCTATTTTTAATTGGAGATTTTTACGATGGCACACGTCTCGCCATCTATGATCATGGACTTCTTTATAAAGATAAAATTGATTACTATTTTCCTTCAGGATCAAATGGCTTCAAAGGAACTTCAAGAGCAGTGGCCGAAGCTGCAGCGAGGGCCTTAAATCTTTGCCCAATTTCAGACATGCGAGCATGTTTAAAGAAATTGAGCAAAGAATACGTTGATAATTTAAGTCACAAAAAGATTCAAACTTATTAGCGATTAGGAAGAGCTGCCTTACACTTCTCACCAACTTCAGCTTTATGAGATTCAAGACATTTTAATTTTGCCCCTCCTCCTGGTTTAACTTCTTTGCAGAATTTTTGGAGTTCTTCTTTGCAGCTTTCCACAATTTCTTTTGCTCTCGCTTTCATTTTCTCTTTGCCCGCTGCCATTTTCTCAGTGCAAGCTGGTGAGATCTCTTTTTCATGTTCTTTTAAACATTTTGCGATTCGTCCCTGGCCTTTTTCTACACCTGAACAGAATTTTTTTACATCTGCTGCACATGGGTGATCTTTTGAGCTTTCTGCGTTCTGTGCGAAAACAGAAACACTTAATAAAAGAGAAAGAGAGATAATAACTAATTTCATAGTTCCTCCAATATTGTTTGCATGATAAATTGTATTCACATAGTGAGGTTTATAGCAATGAAAGAGTCAGTCTCTGCTGTATTTGTAACAAATAAGTCAGTTTTCTTCATGAAACGACAAAATTACTTGCCGGTTTTTCCCGGGTATTATGCTACACCTGGAGGCAAGGTAGACAAAACCGACAGCGATACTGAACTCCCAGGTGCTATCTGGCCTAAGTCCGCTCGTCCTCAAATTCTTCATGCCCTTATTCGCGAAATAAAAGAAGAACTAAATTATGATTTAATGAGTGCCATTAATAGTGGAGAAGTTTTAAGCATTGATGATATTGGTATTGCTATAACTCCTGAGTTTAATCCTTATCGATTTAAAAACTATTATTTTAAAATCACTCTTTCGCATGAATTTGATTTTGATCTTGATTCCAATGAAGCAGAGTTTGGAGAGTGGAATACACCAAACGGATTGTATGAAAAATATAAAGAAGGACACGTGCTTGCGGTTCCTCCGGCCATCACTCTTTTAAAAACTTTTAGTAACAATCTAGGGCACAATACTCCTATCAATATGACATTGCCTCATGATCCTGAAACTGAAGTACCGATGATTGAATCCCTTCATGGAGTACGCCAGTTTTTACCTCTTTCAAATACGTTTCCTCCTGCCAATCGAACGAATGCTTTTATTATTGGTGATGGAGTGAATAAGTTATCCTCAAAACTTTTAATAGACCCAAGTCCAAAGGACGAAATTGAGCTTACTAAATTTTTAAAATCGGCAGATAAAATCGGATTTGATTCTATTTTTCTTACTCATCATCACCCTGATCACTATCAATTTGCTAATGTCATTGCTCGAAAATACAAAGTGGGTATTGAACTCTCGGAGTACACGTTAGAGCAGATAAAAAATCGAAGTGGGGAAGACTACTTTGAAGGAATACCTCTAACGATTAGAAGAGAAGGCGATATTGTTACAAAAAGCTTGGGACAAGATGTTCGCGTTTATGAAGTTCCAGGTCACGATGAAGGCCAACTTGCTTTGGCCCCAGAATCTTTAAGCTGGTTTTTAGCAGGGGACTTAATTCAGACTGTTGGGACTGTCGTTATTCAGGCACCTGAAGGCGATATGAAAAAATATTTTGAAAGCCTTGAGAGAGTTATAGCACTAAATCCAAAAAACATCATTCCAAGCCATGGAATAATTATCGGTGGTACTCATAAATTAGAAGAAACCTTGAAGCATCGTAAAATGCGAGAAGAGCAAGTTTTGGCCCTTTCACTTGAAGGCAATACGATGAACGAGATGGTTGCCAATATCTATGAGGGACTTGAACAAAAACTTATTCCTTACGCCCAAAGAACGATTGAGGCCCATCTCAAAAAACTTCGAGAGGATGGGCGTATTTAAAACTTACAAAGTCTTATAATCATAGAGCTATTCTCTTTGGGCATCATTTTTCACAAATTTTGTGATCGGTATTTAAGGCCACAGTCTTTCCAAACAAGTTTACTCGTATTAAAAATCCGAAAGAAAAATATCGGACGGCTTAATACTAATATACAGGAGCTAAACTTGAAAAATTCCATTCTATTCTTGAATACTCTTCTCATTTCTTTATCTGCTTTTGGCGGTACAGACATTATTTACAGCACTAGATCTTCTCTCCCTGAAAGAGTTGTCGCTGGAAATATTCGATTTGAAAATGCTGGTGAGGTTGACGCAAGAAAAGTTTGTTTCGACAATGTTAACAGAGTCTATAAAACTACAATCCCTGCTCACACAGTCGAAAGTTGTTCAATTAAAGAACTTCCTCTTAATATCTGTACAGAAAACAGTGGACGAATTATCTACACTGAAGTTGAAGCAAAAGACTTTACTGCACCAGAATTCATAACAGTAAAAAAATGTACTCGTTTTGATTATTCAGATTCTACTCATCCAAAATGTGTGGAGTTTAAAAATGTTGAAAAACAACAGCCATTGGATTTCACATTTATGAAATACAAAGTAGAATTAACTTATGGTGATTATAATGATCCAAAACAATACGAAGTTCGCGACATGAAAGTTTGCGAATAAAAAGTATTAAGGCCAAATGAAAAGCATATTCGATTATAAAGACTACCTGGATTTTCTAAATGACTTCTTTGCAAAGAAAAAGAAGGAAAATCCAGGTTTCTCATACACTGTCTGGTCTCGGAAAATGAATCTGAAAAGCTCTTCGATGCTTTCGATGGTTCTAAAAGGTGAACGCCTTCCAAGTAAGGCGTTCATTAAAAATATTTCTAATTACATGGAACTAAATTCTGAAGAAGAAGAGTATTTTAAAACCCTCGTTAATTTAAAAAAACTCGTAAAGAATCCAAGATTAACAGTATATTTAAATTCCCAAGAGAATATTGAAGCCGCGCCAAAGTCAGAAAGTTTATTTGTTTCACCAATGACTTTTATTATTAAAGAATTAGTTGAGGCCAAGGCCGATGGAAACATAAGTGCATCTTGGCTCAGCAAAAACCTGTTAATTAAGCACCAAAAATATGACCTTGATGCTATTTTAAATGAACTTATTGCAAAAGAAATCATACTAAAAAACAGTAGTGGCAAACTCACAGTCAGTGATAGCAACCTTCTAAAGGTTCTGACCACATCCGATCAAATTAAAAACTTCCATCATGCGACTCAAGAAATGGCCCTTCAGGCCTATGAGACTTCGGCCAAAGATCAGCGATCTTTTCACACGAGTTTTGTTAAATTAAAAAAGGATCGCCTCGAAGAAGCAAAAAGACGTATACAAGAATTTCAAAGAGAATTGACGAGCTTTGTGGAAGACGGTGAAGGGGAAACGGTCCTCTATCAAGTCAATCTTCAGCTCTTTCCAATTTCAAAAGTTATAGAGTGATGTCCTAATCCTCGTTAATTCTTTTTCCCTCTGATGATAATATCCACACATTCTGGGTTTAAGAGAGTAGAAGTATCGCCGATGTTGGCAAGATCGTTTTCAACAATTTTTCTTAAAATCCTTCTCATGATTTTTCCAGATCTTGTTTTTGGTAGACTTTCTACTACTTGAATTTGATCAGGTCTTGCGATTGGTCCAATGACTTTTTGTACTGTCTCTCTAATTTCTTTTTCAAGAGTAGGGATATCAACATGTGGGTGGATTGCAGTAACAAAAGCGTAAATTCCCTGACCTTTTATATCATGAGGAAAACCAACAACGGCAGATTCTGTGACATCAGGATGTTCGTTAATGGCCTCTTCAACTTCTGCTGTTCCGATTCTGTGGCCTGAAACATTGATGACGTCATCAACTCGACCAGTGATTCGATAATAACCATCTTCATCGCGACGAGCTCCATCTCCTGTGAAGTAAAGTCCTTTATAAGTCGAGAAATAGGTTTGAATAAAACGTTCATGATCGCCATAGATAGTTCGAGCTAAAGAAGGCCACGGTGTTTTAATGCACAAGTTTCCTGAGGCAACAACGTCTTTTATTTCTACTCCCTTTTCATCAACGAGAACTGGTTCAATGCCTTTAAGTGGGAGAGTGGCGTGAGCTGGTTTTAATTTAGTCATACCTGCAATTGGAGAAATTAATATTCCTCCAGTTTCTGTTTGCCACCAAGTATCTACGATTGGACATTTCTCTTTGCCAATATATTTGTAATACCACTGCCAAGCTTCCTCATTGATCGGTTCGCCAACAGATCCTAAAACTTTAAGAGATTTCATTGGAAATTTTTCTGGGATTTCAGATCCAAATTTTTCTAACGATCTAATGGCCGTTGGAGCAGTATAGAGGTGAGTGATCTTATGTTTTTCTATGACCTCCCAAAATCTCGCAGGAGTAGGGAAATTAGGAATGCCTTCATACATGACAGTCGTTGTTCCATTTAACAATGGACCATATGTTAAATAGCTGTGTCCAGTGATCCATCCAATATCAGCAGTACACCAGAAAATATCATTTTCTTTAATTTGAAAAACATTTTTAAAACTACTGCCGACATGAACCATGTAGCCTGCTGTTGTATGAAGAAGACCTTTGGGTTTTCCAGTGGAACCAGAAGTGTAAAGAATAAAAAGTGGATCTTCAGATTCCATTTCAACAATTGGACAATAAACTTCGCAGTCTTTGATTAAAGAATCGTAGTAATAATCGCGACCAGCTTTCATTTCGATTTCGCTATGAGTGCGTTTTACAACGAGGACTGCAAGAACAGAAGTCGCTCCTTCTAAAGCCTCATCCACCATGTTTTTAAGAGGTATAATTTTTTCTCCACGATAAGCTCCATCGTGAGTGATGATTAGTTTTGCATTTGAATCTTCCAGTCGTCCTCTAAGGGATTGAGGTGAAAATCCTCCAAAGACTACTGTGTGAATGGCCCCAATACGAGCACAAGCAAGTATCCCCATCATAAGTTCAGGAGTCATTCCCATATAAAAGCAAACGACGTCGCCTTTTTTAATTCCTCTTTTCTTTAAAAGATTAGCAAATCTGCAAACGGCGATATGAAGTTCACCGAAAGTATAAAAACTAGAAGGCTCCTCTGGGTTATTTGGTTCAAAGATTAGTGCTTTTTTTTGACGGCGATGCTCAAGATGGCGATCGAGACAATTTTCAGTGATATTAAGACGAGCTCCTTTAAACCATTCCACATTCACTTGATGAAAATCACCTGTCTGTATGGCCTGCCATTTTTTTCTCCATTGGAAAGTGTTGGCGACTTCGGCCCAATAGGTAAGCTGTTCTTCTGTTAGTATAGTTAAATTTTCTTTACTCATGACAGCATCCTTCATTGATGAATTTTAAATAAATCTTATCTGTATTTTAGATTATTTTAACATTTAATGACAATAATTAAGTCAACTTCTCAAGTGAAGCCATCGATTGCCGATAACAGCGTATATGGAGTATCGATGAAAAAGCTAGTACGGCCAATTTTTGTATTATTTATTTTTTCTATGAATTCTCTTTCTGCTCAGGAAAGATTCGATTCAGGGAGAATCTATTTAAAAGGTAATCAACCTATACCTTCACCTAAATTGCAAGCTTTCGTAGCAGAAGGTAAACAGAGTCTTCCCACAGAAGTCAAAGATGAAATCAAATTTAAATTAAGAAAAAGCCCTTGTGATAGAGAAGAGCAACAAGAAATTGTTCCTTCCTCTAAAGTTGCGCCATTTAAAGCGTTGATGAGTTATGCAAGCTGCGGGAGTGCTGAGTATATAGAACAGTCTAAGCCCAACGAACGATTCTCAAATGAAAATTGTAAGATGTTACTTGAGTGCGCATCTAATAAATTAAAGGGAGATAATTTAGATCTAAAAGGTTTTCTTGAAGGACCAATCGGAGAAGAGATTGGTCGCCGTGAACCCTATGTGCACGCTAGTACACTTATTAGTCAAAATATAAACTCTATGGATAAAATAGAGATACTCAGAAAATTTGCTGAAAAGAAATATGGAAAAGATTTTGCTTCAAGCTGTAAATCTCCATTTAATTTTGATCCAAAAGCAGTAAGTTCGTGCGATAAGACTACCATGGATGCAGCTTTTGCGGTTGATCAGGGGAATCCTGATTGCAAGGGCAAGATGGATAAAGCAAGGCTAAATTGTTTTAACTCTGGAGTTAATCCAAAAAGAGACTATGACCTTCACGATTTTTCTAAGGTTCCTGACAATGAAAGCAGCATGCAATCATTCTTTAAAGAGAGGGCCAATCAAATAGCAAACGATCCTGATACAGATAACTTTGCTCAAATGTTGGCAGCGGCTGCAGTCTCCGGGCGTGGAGAAGAGGAGAAAAAACTTAATGTTTTAAATTTGCTGAATAGTTATACAGAAAAAGGCTTTTCTCATCCAATTTTTGGTTTTGAAAATAAGAAATTTAAAGATCTAAAGGAACTTGAAAAATCTGTCCATTATCAATTTTTCTCAATGATGATCTCTAGTCATCTTTCTGGAAGGGAGGCACAAGAAACAGTTGCAAATTATCAAAAAGATTTTGCTCGTAAAACTCTTGCTAATTCGTGCCCTAAAGTTACTTATATGGATATGTGTGAAGAAGTAAGTCAAGTAGCAGCTTATACCGACGCCTTAGATGAAAAAAGTGCAGTATCTTTATACCATTCTCCTGACAAATATACTGTTGACTGGCTTAAAGATCAGCTCCCCAATACAATTGAAAATCAAAGTGATGCTCAAATATTAATGGATGCCTATCGCTGTGATTTAAATTCTCTAGATACCTATGATGAATTACTGAAACCTAACGCAAATAACTTAAATGGAACTTCTAATAGGAGACATATCGTAAGTCTTAGTGTGGCTCCTTTAGATAAAGACCTTGCTCAAGCAATAAATAATTCAAACACTAGCTCAACTTCATCAGCAATTACTGGAACAAAGGCATCATCTACATCTACAGATGCAGGAAAATCTTTTTCAGCTCAAACTGCCAAAACAGCAGATGACAAACCAACTGCAGATAAACCAACAGAGAGCATTTCATCTTCTTTTGGTGAATTTAAACCAAGCACTGGTTCTTATGCCAATGCTCCTCAAGCTCAAAATAATAATTTTTTGAATCCCAATGCCTATAATGGGTATGCTGCAATCCCTACTACTAATTCTAACAATCTTTCAAGCACAGCTAAATCACAAAGTGATGTTTCGAAAAACTCTGCATAAGAGAGTAGGATTTCTGAGTTAACAAGCAAGCTTTCAGCAGCAGAAGAAAATTTAAATAAGATGAAAGATGAAAAGGAAGCAGCTGATAAAGCAGAAGGTCTTTCAAAACTTGATGAACAGAAAAAAGTAATAGACGATTTAAAAAATCAAATTGGCCAACTAAAATCTCAAACTGCTAAACCACAGGTCGCAGCAGCAGCAGCGGCACCTGTTCAACAAATTGAATCCGCACCTGTGAATTTTGGAAATGCGATTGCTTCAGTAAGACCTAACCTGGATTCTCCAGTTGAATCGATGGCAAGAAGTAACAGCTTTTCTTCTGGTGCCTCGGTTGCGTCAATAAATTCAGGGGATACCTCGTCAGCAATAGCTTCAAAGTCAACATCAAGTGTATCAGCATCTGGAGCAGTAGGTGGAGAAATTTCTAAAGCAGGTGTTAAGTCACCAATCGTACTTACTCTCTCTAAATCAGATGGTGAATCAATGACTGTTGATCCAAAAAATATTGTTAATAATCCCAAAGATGAAGAGATATTTGGACTGATTGAAAAAACTCAAGAACCACTCTTCATTCGTGAGAATGGAGTTCTTAAAGAAGTAAAGATTGTGGAGTATGATACTAAAGGAAAACCAGTAAAATTTGAAAAGGTTGCAGTCGCTAAAGTTGCTCAGAAAAAAGTTTCAGAGGCCAAGGTTTATAAATCATCAGCAGATATTAGACGGGGTGATGAAACTCGAGCGAAATCACCGGCAACGAGATACTTTGACCTTAGATCGACATTTGATAAATATTCAAAGTGATCTGACAACTATTTAAGGCAGTTACAAGTATTAGATTTGTTTCTAACTGTTCAATATGACAGATGGGAGCTCGTTCAGAGCGATTCACTCAAGAATATTCAGAAAAATCCGATAAAATAAATAGAGATGAGGTTTTAAATGCAAAAGTCATTACTTTTAGTTTCTCTATTATTAGTTTTTAGTCATTCAGCGCTCGCAGAGTGTCCTATGGGAACTACGGAGAAAGATGGCCTATTCTCCACCACAAGAAGAAATTTATCAGATATTTCAAAAGCTGTAGCTAGCGGAGCTGAAGATACATGTTTTGGCAGTGGAGCTATGAGATCGTTTGGTGAACGATATAGCGATCTCTATTGTGACCATTACAACTATTGCTCAAAAATGGTCGAAGATAATATTGCCAGAAAATTTGGAGGAGAGTTTGAAGCTGATAATGTGAATGCTGCATCTCCATCTTTTATCTTGCATAAACTTGAAGGAATTGATGATAAAATTATAAATGCTCAGAAGAAAAATCTGCAGGAAATGGCCGATCTACTCTCCATTGTACCAATAAGTAAAAATTTAAAATTACGTTGTCCAAAGATAGATAGTTTTTTTAAAATTCCAAAAGATGAAAAAGAATCTGAAGTAGAATCATTCATATTACCTAAAAGTGAATTGAATAAGATGCTATCAAAAGGAAAAGAAAAAAAAGAAGCATGCTTTGTAAAAAATAAAGTAGTAAAAAATTGTCTAGGTTTTAGTAAAATTAAAAACCAAAATCAGCTGGTGACTCTGGCGACAGAGAAAATTGTTTCTTTATGTCAAACAACATCGACCTACAGAGAAATGTTTCAGTCTACGAATACTGTTGGCGCGAAATTAAAGCTCAAAGAAGTCTCGAATATAAATTATGACATGGGCGAAGGCTACACTAAATATCTAGAGGCCACTAAAAGAATAAAAATGTTTTCTACGGATGAAGAAGATAAGTTTAAAAAAAGTTATTTTATTTTTCTTGAGGGCGTAAGATGCCAATCTGGTATTAAATATAGTGAAGCTATTCAGAATAATCCCGGTCATGAAAGTAAACATGGGGGAAAGTTACCAATAAATTTTTCGGATAGAGTTGCAGATGTTTTCTTAATGAACAATGCAGATGCCAAAGCAGAAAATGATAGAATATTGGATAAAGAAAGCAGGGCCTATGCGCCTAAAAGTGAAGGTGCTGATTCAGATAGTATTTATTCTGCTTCAAACTTCAAATCTCATTCTGAACAAAGTGCTAACAACCCTAATGGTAATGAGAACTCTAAGGTAGCTGCTACAGAAGGAGAGCAACAGCAGCAGCAACCGCAACAAAATACATATCAGGCACCGATTATAAATCCGTCAGCTTATAATGGTTACGATTCTAAAAATGAAGCGATAACTTCAATCAATCATTCTCCAACAGTTTCGGGAGTTGCCGCTAAGTCGCAGGCCCAGAGTGAAGCATCTCGATTGCCAGCATCTGTAGATACAGCTTCGGAAGATAAAATTTCTGAACTCTCTACTAAATTAGCTGAATCTGAAAAAAAGGTAAAAGATCTAGAGAAGCAAAAGGCCGATAAAGAAAAAGCTGACCTTCAAGCTAAAATAGATGACATGAGAAAAGAGATTAGCGATTTAAAATCTCAACAGCAAATTGCTAAGCAAGCTCAACAAATAGAGCAATCGCCAAAAGCAGAAGTGGCAGCACCTATTGCTCAGGTAGCCTCTGTCGTTGAAACATCTAGGGCCCCAGCTGTTGAAAACTCTAGAACTCAAGCTGAAATAGATGCTGCGATTGCGGCGGCCAAAATCAATAATTACTCTCATGCTATCTCTGAATCCGTTTCTACAAGTTCACCAAAGTCTTATTCTGGTGAAAGTACTAGGTCTTCTTTAGTTCTAACCAAAATGGATGAAGCTGCAATTTTAAAAAGAATTGAGGAGAAAGGGGTTGAGCCTTTCCTTATCGAAGAAGAAGGAATGATTAAACAAGTTGTTCCTTTGTTTGAAGGTGGCAAACCGGTTTTAGATGAAAATGGAAAACCGAGCTATAAGAAAATCGTGAAAGGAAAAGCAAATAAAGCTGAAGACAAAGCTAAAGGTAAAGACCGAGCTCCTGCAAGCATTAGCGATGGTGCAGATTTAAGACGAATAGAAGAAGAGAAGATTAGACACGAACGTGAACGTGCAGAATATTTGAAATTGAAAAAGGCAACTGCCGAAGCAATCAGCGGTTCAGGACAATAATTCATTCATAAATCTTTGCCCAGTCCATAGGACCATTTAAAGAGGACTTGGATTGGGCAAAAATTGACCAAAACCTTCATTTAACTAAAGTCTTTTAATCTACCCTCCGACAGGTTGGATAAGTTATAACTTCGTTTAGAGAAGGAAGGTATGAGAATTACTTCATCGTCGAGATTTTTAGTTGTGGTCATAGCATTGACCGCGATGATTGCTGCGAGCAAGGTCTTTGCTAGGGAATCAAAAAAAGACTGCGCGACTTGCAAAGGACAAATAGTAGGTGTGCCTGATATGGCCCCAATTAAAAGTTTGGCGAGTTTATCCTCAAAGTTAAGTACGACAGAGACTTCTTCAAAAGATTCCTATCAACAAGCTTTCTGCAATCAATTTGAAATGGCCCAAGACACAGTTGATGTTGAAACAATGTTTGAGGATATGGAAGGATCTCCCTATAAAAGCAGCGTTAATGAATTTTGGACAACGCCAGCTTGTCGAGCTCCTCTAAAAAACGATACTCCAGTTCCGATAGCTTTTAATACCGCAAGTAATCCAGCTAAAAGTGAATTTTTCCCAAAAACCATCCATGATTATTTTGTTGATGAAAAAAAAGATCCCCAGACTTGGATTAAGGCCATTAATACTAAGACAAGTGATGGCTTAACTTTTTTAGATTTTTTACAATATAATATTCAAAGAGGATTTTACAGTGTGAAAAGTGATAAAGACGCAGCTTTAAGAGTTGTTTCTTATATTTGTAAAAATGGCGGAATTTACTCTAAATACAAAGATACAGCAAAGTGCCCTTAATAATGGTTAGAAGATGAAAAATATTTCTACATTATTTTTTCTCTTATTAATTTTAACTTCTTTTGAAGCCTTGGCTGATTGTCCTTTTGTTTCTAGTCTTACTCTTGATAAAGGCAATGAATCTTTACTGGGGTGTGATGCTGCTAAAATTGCTCTAAAAGCAGATCCAAAAGCTGAAGCTGACTATCGAAGAAATCTCAATAAAAAATTAGCTGATCTAATTGCAACTCAAACCAAACAAATTATGCAGGAATTGGGAGCATCATCAGATTTCTATGAACAAAATTCCGAGTCTTTTTTAATGGGAAGTTCCTCTTCAGTTTCAAAAAGTTGTAAGTTTGATTTTATAAAGAATCTAGAAAGTAATGGCTGTAATCCACAGAGTTCACCTGCTGAAAAAGAAGCAGAAAAAGAAAAATTAAAAATGATCGCTGATTCACTAGGAGAAGATGATAATTATAAACCGAAATCTTTGATGGAAGGAATGCTTCATGTCTATGGAACAAATAAATACGGTCATGGCTTTGATAGAGAAGGAAATACTAATCAATGTCCTTTAAAGGGAAACGCAAATCCACTGAATTCACAAATAACAGAAGTGACAGCTCGATTGGTTATAGAAGAATTTTTTAAAAATGATAATGCTCCTAACATGAGCAAGATTTATGAAAAATATCCCCAGCTTTCAATGATTAAAGAGGGGGAAAAATTTTCACCCGGCTTTCAAGAAAAATTTGAAAAGTATATCAGATCCTTTGATCCTACTAAAGATAAAGCAAAAACATATTTTTCTAAGTTTTTCTTTAATAACGAAAATAAAGAAGCGCTAAGTAAAGGAGTCAGTCATCGTTGTGAGCAAGTGCGCTCAAGCCTTTCTAGTTTTGTTTGCCATCCTCTAAAACAAGTAGCTGCAATTGATCCGGTAACATCAAAAAAATTATTTAATGGTTATAATCCTAAAAAAGAATTTCAAGATCAAAAAGATGACGTCCGCAATAATCCAGACTCCTATAAAACCTTTGCTTTTTTATGTGAAGCTAAAAGCTCAACGTCACAAGTTTCTTCTGAATTCGGTTCTAATTCTAGTCCAGTGGCAGACTGTTTAAAGTTAAAAACTCAGGATGATACAATTGATAATTGGTATCGTTGTTTTAATGAAGGAGTCAAGAAGGAAGGACTTATAGCGGATAAGTCTATTGTTGAAAATTTTTGTCAACGCTACTCCTGTAAATCTCCTGATGTATTAAACGCGAAATCTTGTAAGACAGGTGGCCCTTTGACATCAGAAGATTTACAAGCACTAAATCTAAAAGATGATACAATTTTGAGTGAAATTTCCTACATGCAAACATTGGAAAAACACTCTCAAATTAAATCCCAATACCTAGCAACAAAAAATTCTTCTTCTCAAAATACTGGCAATAATTCTAAAGAATCTAGATTAAATCTTTCCGATTTCGATTTAAATGCCTTTGGTTCTGATGCTGTTATGAAATTTTCTGGAATTCCAGAAACAAAAGCAACAGTTACTATCGTTCAGCAAGAAATGAAGGATAAAGGAATTGCTCCCTCAACTCCTGAACAAATTAGACAGGTCATTAATCGCGAAGCACCGACAACGTTTGCAACACAAAATGTGAACCCGCAAAATAATTACGTTCAAGCAACTCCAGTTAATTATGCTCAAAACACTTCGTACAGCGCGGTTTCTGAAAATATGCATTCTCCTAAGCAAGTTAAACCAAGAGAAAAAGTTAAAACTCAAACTGACTTTGCAGATAATTTCAAATCTCAAACGGATTCAAATGAAGCAGCAGAGAAGGCACGAGCGGCCCTTGATGAATTTGCAAAAAGTTTAGCTACAACAAAGCGTGAGGCATTAGCTAACTCAATCAGCGATAGAAATGCAATGGGTTCAAATTATCCTCAGAGTACTCAATATAAAAACCTTGCTGAAACCGATAAACAAAGTTTACGAAATTGGGAAAATAGACTCAGTGATTGGCAAGAACAACTACGCAGAAGAGAGTGGGAAGATTCTATAAGACGCTCTAAGGCCTCTTCATCCGAAGAAAATTCTGAAGTCGTTGCTAAGGAAAAAGCTACTAACGCTGCTACTGCTGCTGCTTCCGCAAATAACGCTTTATTAAATAATCACGTGGCCACAAATTTGCCTGATGATTTCAAATTATCTAAAAATAAAAATTCTGCAGGTATTAAAGTTGGTGAAGACAGTACCGCTACATTATCTGCTGAGGCCCTTGCAAAATTACAAGAAGAACAATTAAAAAAGGCCGGTCTGGATTTAAAACGTTCATTCACAATTAAAGTCTTTTACAAAGCAAAAATGTACTTTTTACCAGTGCAAGTTGTGCCTTTTGGCGAAAGCGGCAAAAATATACTTTTTCCAATTTATGATGAGAGCAACGCTGAATTAAAAGAGCTCACACAAAAAAGTCCTGTCTTTGAAGATTATCGACGTTATGAGCAAGCAAAGGCTGCTCAACGCACATAGTTAGTCCGCTTTAATTCTTGCTACAAAGTGTATTAATTCTTAAACTAAGAGTGCTTTATAATACCCTTAGTTTAAGAGGAAAAGAATGGACGTTATCCACTCGCATATCGATGTAAATTCGCCTGATTTTAAAGAAAATAAAATTTATCATTTATCGCTAAAAGAAGAACTGCTCACTCGATTGAATGTCATTAAGAGTGGAGGTGGCGCAGATCTTGTGAAACGTCACCACGATAGAAAGAAATTTTTACCACGAGAGCGAATTGAAAAAATTTTGGATGAAGGTTCTCCCTTTATCGAGCTATCAACTTTAGCTGCCTATAAACTTTATGAAGATGATGTTCCTGCTGCTGGGATGGTGACAGGAATTGGACGCGTTCATGGAGTGGAGTGCCTCTTTGTTGCTAACGATGCTACTGTTAAGGGCGGAACATACTTTCCAATGACCGTTAAAAAACATCTTCGCGCTCAAGAGATAGCTCTAGAAAATAATCTCCCATGTATTTACTTGGTTGATAGTGGGGGAGCTTTTCTTCCTAAGCAAGACGAAGTTTTCCCAGATCGTGATCATTTCGGACGCATTTTTTATAATCAAGCACAGATGAGTGCTCGCGGGATTCCACAGATTGCAGTTGTTCTTGGATCATGCACGGCCGGTGGAGCTTACGTTCCAGCAATGAGTGATGAGACAGTCATCGTAAAAAATAATGGAACTATTTTTTTAGGCGGACCTCCTTTAGTACAAGCTGCAACAGGTGAAATTGTAACTGCAGAAGATTTAGGTGGAGCAGATGTACACACTCGTATTAGTGGAGTGAGTGATCATTTTGCAGAAGATGAAGAAGAAGCTTTTGTCATCACTCGAAATATTATTGAGAATCTAAATTTTAAATCACCTGGAAAAATGCAGGGATTAAAATCAGATCTACATGAAGTTCATGAACCACTTTATTCCATGGATGATATTTACGGAATTATTCCGCGTGATACGAGAAAGCCTTTTGACGTAAGAGAAATTATCGCTCGCTTAGTTGATGGAAGTGAATTTCATGAATTTAAAGAGCGTTATGGAAATACTCTTGTAACAGGATTTGCTCGCATTCACGGACAGCAAATTGGAATCGTTGCCAATAATGGAATTTTATTTTCGGAGAGTGCTCAAAAAGGAGCACACTTTATTGAACTTTGTGGCCAAAGAAAAATACCGCTTCTTTTTTTACAGAATATCACAGGCTTTATGGTTGGGCGCCAATATGAAAATGAAGGAATCGCTAAACACGGCGCCAAGATGGTGACAGCGGTTTCAACTGTTCAGGTCCCAAAATTCACCGTGATCATCGGTGGATCTTTTGGTGCTGGAAATTATGGAATGTGTGGACGAGCGTACTCACCACGCTTTTTATGGATGTGGCCTAATGCTCGTATCTCTGTCATGGGGGGAGAGCAGGCCGCGAAAGTTTTATCAACAGTTAAACAACAAGGTCTAAAAGCTTCAGGAAAAGCTGAAATGAGTGCTTCTGAAGTATCTGCTTTTGAAAAGCCAATACTAGATAAGTATGAAGTTGAAGGAAGCCCATACTATTCTTCTGCTCGTCTTTGGGATGATGGAGTGATTGATCCAGCAAAAACGCGCGATCTTTTGGGACTCGCTATTTCTGCTTCTTTAAATTCAGAAATTGGTGAAAGTAAATTTGGCGTTTTTAGAATGTAGGAATATTTATGGCATTATACAAATTAGACATTGATAAAAGAGGAGTAGCTAAAGTTACTCTTAATCGTCCCGAGCTTCATAATGCGTTTAATGATGAACTTATATCTGATTTGATTAAATGCTTTAAGAGCTTAGAGTCCGATGAAAAAGTTCGATTGCTTATACTAACAGGTGAAGGAAAATCATTCTGCGCAGGCGCTGATCTTAATTGGATGAAGCGTATGAAAGATTATTCATTTGAACAAAATTTGGCGGACTCACAAAATCTCGCCGAACTTTTTACTGTTCTTAATAACTTCAAAAAACCCACTATCGCTAGAATGAATGGAGCGGCCCTAGGTGGTGGAGCAGGACTCATTGCTTGTTGCGATTACGTTCTTGCTGAAGATACAGCAATGATGGGCTTTACAGAAGTTCGTCTTGGGTTACTTCCCGCTGTTATTTCTCCCTTTGTTATCGCCAAAATTGGAGAGAGTAACGCAAGGGCCTTCTTTTTAACAGGAGCTCGCTTTAATGTAGAACGGGCCATGAGTATGGGACTCGTTCACCAGATCACATCATTTGATAAGATTGATGACGATGTTGAAGCGGTTGTTAATGAATTTTTACAAGCGGCACCAAAAGCATCATGTTTAGCTAAAGAATTAATCGCTACAGTCGTTAGAAAAAATACGATTGAAGAAGCAAGGTCATACACATGTGAAGCAATCTCAAAAGTTCGCACAAGTAGCGAAGGACAAGAGGGGATGAATGCCCTTTTAGAAAAAAGAAAAGCGGGATGGCTTATATGAAAATTAAAAAGATACTCATTGCTAATCGCGGAGAGATCGCTCTACGAGTGATTCAAACAGCGCGCGAGATGGGAATTCAAACCGTCACTCTTTATACGGATGAAGAGAAATCTCTCCCTCACGCTAGCGCTGGAGATGAATCTTTCTGTTTAGGATGTGGACAATTAAAAGAGACTTACCTAAATCAGGATAAAATTATAGAGATCGCTAAAAGTTGTGGTGCGGATGCCATCCACCCTGGATACGGATTTCTTTCTGAAAAATCCTCTTTTGCTAAATTAGTACGCGATAGTGGTCTTATTTTTATTGGACCATCTCCTGAATCAATTGATCTTATGGGAGATAAAAAAACTTCTAAGATAAAAATTCAAGAATTAGGTGTTCCTTCAATTCCAGGTTATCACGGAGATAATCAAGAAATTCATCATCTCGTAAAAGTGGCCAAAGAGATTGGTTTTCCTGTTCTTATTAAAGCTTCTGCCGGTGGCGGTGGAAAAGGAATGAGAATTGTTGAAAAAGAAAGTGAATTCGCCGATGCTCTTGAAGGAGCAAAACGAGAGGCGATGAACGCTTTTGGTGATGATACTGTTCTTCTTGAAAAATACATCACATCTCCTCGGCATATTGAAATTCAAGTCATGAGCGATAGTCATGGCAATCATTTTCATCTTTTTGAGCGCGAGTGTTCTATTCAGCGGCGTTATCAAAAAATTGTTGAAGAGTCACCAAGTCCTGCTGTCTCTTCTGAACTAAGATCTAAGATGACTGAAGCGGCTGTAAAAATCACGAAAGGTATTAATTATCTCGGAGCTGGAACAATTGAGCTTATTTTAGATACTGATGGGCAATTTTATTTTTTAGAAATGAATACACGTTTACAAGTTGAACATCCGGTAACTGAAATGGTGACAGGATTAGACTTAGTGAGGCTTCAAATATTAGTGGCACAAGGAGAGAAGCTTCCTTTTAAACAAGAGGATGTTAAGCAGAAAGGTCATGCCATCGAAGTGCGATTATACGCTGAAGATCCAGATAATAATTTTCTCCCTAGTATCGGCAAGATTAAAAGAATTGGTACAACGACACTTAGAAACACTCGACTTGATTGTGGTTATGTTGATGGAAATGATGTCTCTATTTCTTTTGATCCCATGCTTGCTAAGCTTATTTCCTGGGGCGAAAATCGCGATTTGGCAGCTGATAAGTTAAATCTTGCTCTAAACGAAGTCGTGTTTTTGGGAGTTAAAACTAATCGCGATTATTTAAAGCGCATTTTAACTTTAAACGAGTACCGACAAGGTAAAACGTATACTCATTTTGTAAAAACCTATGAAGAGAAATTAAGACCTAAAAAGAAATCAAAAGAAGATTTGGCCCTGGCAATTGCGGCCAGCTTATTTAATAAAAAAGTTTCCACTGAAACGAAAGAGTCTGCAAGCAGAGCAGATGTTTGGTCTAGTTTAAGTGGATTTAGAAATATCTAGGAAATAAATGAAAAAACAGATTTTAGTAGATGATGAAATAGTAGATGTAGATGTGCTTGAAGAAAATGCAAGCTTTGTGCTTTTTAATTTTGAAGGAGTAGAGTACAAAGTTAAGCTTAATAGTCTCCAAGACGGGAAAATGGTTTTAAATTTAAATGGACGAAACCGCCCAGTCGTTCTTGAAGATACGACTTATGTTGTAAATGGAGAGGAATTTGAAGTTTCAAGTCCTAAAAGAAGTAGAAAAAAATCAAAGGCCCTTGATCATGGGCAAATGACTTCTCCGATGCCTGGGAAAATTTTAAAAATTATCGCAAAAGTCGGGCAAGAAGTTGTGGCCGGAGATCCTATTTTAGTGATGGAGGCCATGAAGATGGAGCATACAATAAAGGCCTCTAAATCTGGCAAAATTGAAAAGATTCATTTTAAAGAGGGCGATCAAGTATCTGGTGGAGTGGAGCTCGTAAAATTATGCTAAAAAATCTTCCAAAAAAAGTTCGCATTGTTGAAGTCGGTCCACGCGATGGCCTTCAAAATGAAAAATCTATTGTCTCACTTCCTGATAAAGTTACTTTTATCAAGAAATTAAGTGCGGCCGGACTTATGGAAATAGAAGCGACTAGTTTTGTTAGAGCAGAAAAAATTCCTCAAATGAGTGATGGGAAAGAACTTTATTCTAAATTAAAAAGTGATCCTGATTTAATAAATACAAAACTAATCTCTCTTGTCCCTAATATGGTAGGGATTGAAGCGGCAATCGAAGTCGGTGTTAAAGACATCGCTGTTTTTACTTCTACTTCCAATACCTTTAATCAAAAAAATATTAATGCAAGTATCGATGAGTCTCTTGATAAAATTACCAAAGTAATGAATGTGGCAAAGGCCCACAACATTCGCGCTCGTGGTTATATCTCGACAGTTTTTGGTTGTCCGTATGAAGGAAAAACGAGTTTAGATATATTAAAAAAAGTGGCAGATAAACTCTTTGAGCTTGGGGTTTATGAGATCTCTCTTGGCGATACAATCGGAATTGCTAATCCAAAACAAGTTACAGAAGTTATCGAGTTTTTATCTAAGGATTTTAAGCTTGATACATTTGCGATGCATTTTCATGATACTCGAGGACTTGCTGTTGCTAATGTTTTAACTTCGCTTGAACTTGGTATGACTAGTTTTGATTCTTCAGCTGGAGGATTAGGTGGATGTCCTTACGCTCTTGGGGCTTCAGGAAATGTGGCAACAGAAGATTTAGTCAATTTATTTCATTCGATGGGAATTGAGACTGGAGTAGATATAAAAAAATTGGCCGAAGCTTCTCAGTTTATTCTTTCAAGTCTTAAGAGAGAAAGTCCCTCAAAATACCTAAAAGCTTACTTAAGCTCCGGTCGATAGCTAAAATTATTTATGAGAGTTAGCAAAATCAAGCAGGATTGAGACTGATTCATCAATTGAGAGTTCGGCATCTTTATTTCTAATTTTTTCTACACAATTAGAAAGGAAAAGACTCATCTCACCACTTTGAAAATAATTTTGAGAATCACTTTCTATGACCTTCGCAATAGCTTTAAGATCATTGTGTTCACTCATTTCAATGAGAGTTTCGGTTGCTGATTCACTGAGTTCTTCAGTTGTAAAAAGCTTCTCGTATGGACCAATTGATTGACTACTTGCAGGTCCGTTTTGACCTGGACCAGTTAAATCTGCATGTGCTCCCAAAGTCGTCCCAAGAAGAAGTGCTGCTATAATTTTTTTCATTGTTTTTCCAGTTTTAAAATTATTTGTGTAATTGAGCAAAATCAAGAACGATTGAAACTGCTTCATCGACTGATAGCTCAGGATTTTGATTCATAATTTTTTCAACATGAGAAGCTAGAAGAACACTCATTTCCCCAGATTGAAAATAATTTTGAGTATCATTTTCAATCGCAACGGCAACGGCCTTCATGTTTAAAGAGGCAAGTGAACCTACAGAAGATCCCAAACTTGAGACTTGAGTTCCTCGAGAAGAAACTAGAGGATCAGTGTATCCAAGTGGTCCAACTGTCCACGGACCGTTATTTCCTGTTCCTGTTTGCATAGCAAACGCACTCATTGTAGCTGTTAAAGTAAGTATAGCGATTAAAGTTTTCATACGATCTCCATTTGTTGTTTAGATGGAGTTCATTTATCATATTTTAAGAATTAAAGTTAAAACGTGTAAAAAATACGGAGTCCCTATGAGTTTTTATAATCAGAAATTTCAAGACTTAGAAGTGTGTGTGAAAAATTCGACCCAGCTTTGGGTGACACTAAATAATCCAGATCAAATGAACGCTATTACTCTTCCGATGGTGGATTCCTTGGTTTCGGTTTTAAAACACGCAGATTTCGACAAAGAGATAAGAGTTATTGTCTTAACGGGAAAAGGGAAAAGCTTTTGTGCCGGGGGAGATATCAAAGCGATGGAAGGAAAAACTGGAATGTTTGAAGGAGAGAGCAATGAACTGCGTTTGCGCTATATGCACGGGATTCAGCAAATTCCTCGCTGTATTGAAGAAATCTCTACTCCCATTATCGCTTTAGTTAATGGAGCTGCCATTGGAGCTGGTTGTGATCTTTCTATGATGTGTGATCTTCGAATTGGATCGGCTAGCTCTAAATTTGGAGAAACTTTTACTAAAATGGGGCTAGTTCCAGGAGATGGAGGAACATTTTTTCTTCAGAGAGTTGTAGGATATTCAAAAGCTATGCAAATGTTTTTGACAGCAGAAATTTTTGAAGGAAAAAAGGCCCAAGAGTTTGGACTTCTTAATTTCTTATTCGAAGATTCATCAGTAATCGCTGAAACCGAAAAACTTGCTACTCACATCTCAAGTCTTGCTCCAATTGCTCAATCGATGACAAAAAAAGCTATGAAGATTTCTTATCTTCACGATCTACATACTTCACTTGATCTACTGGCAACTTTTCAAGGAATCACTCAACGAACTCACGATCATTTTGAAGCTCTTTCTGCCTTTAAAGAAAAACGAAATCCTAATTTTAAGTCTAATTAAAGTTTTGCTCTCTAAATCGTTGACATAATTAAATGAAACGAAGGACAATTTAAGAAAGAAAAAAGTTAAGCGGAGTCACTAGTGAATAGACGTACATCTTGTGTATTTAGTTTATTCATAATCTCTTTGCTTGTTGCTAGTTGTACAACGTTAAATTTTGTCTCGAGTGAAAAAACTCCTTTCAATATTTCTGCGAGTAAAGATAGCGAACAGGCCATTGATGTTCTTGGGACTGCTGATTTTTACTTTTGGGGGAAAGCTCCAGGAGTAATGAAGATAGATCTTGAAGATCTCCAGATGAAAATGGGATTTGATCATCCTTCTTTTGTTTCAGTAGAACAAACTGTTGGATGGAAAAGTTTTTTCTTCACGGCCTTGACACTTGGTCTTTATTGTCCTGTGGATTATAAAGTAAAAGTGCTTACAGCGAAGGCGATGAAATGAGAAAAGCACTACTTGTTTTATTCATCTTGGTTTTTTCTTCTTCCTGCGGCTCTATAAAAGTTTCTCCTAGGGGATGCAAAACACAAGGTGTTTGGGCAAATAATCCGGAAGATGCTAAACTAGACGCCAAAGAAGAAATAAAGGTCAGCGAAGAGTTCTATGTTTGGAATGCTGATTACGAAGTCAGGCTACGCGACTTCTTAAAAAAGAAAGGCATCGAGTGCAGCGACGTTAAAAAAATGCGTGTAGAAATTAAGAGCGTATTTTTTGTTTCTAGAGAGTTAAGCGTTTTTATTTCTAAATAACGCCAAGGACGGGTTTAGGGCCAAGGATGGCCTTCTTTCATCTACTCATCATCCAGAGAATCTAGCAGATTAGAAAAAAAGCTCTTTTTGTAAGTGTCGGCTTCTTCCGTTGTGAGATGGCCAAAAGTTGTTCTGTCTTGTTCGATGAAAAGATTTTTATTAGCAAGATCATTTAGAAAACGGGATCTGCATCTTGGTGTCTCTTTTCCAAAAAGTTTTCTTTGTTTACAGTAAGTCATAACGAGAGTTTCTTGAGCGCGAGTGATTCCAACGTAGCAAAGTCTGCGCTCTTCACTGATATCTTCACCTTGAGAAATGGTCTTCTTATGAGGAAGAGTTTCCTCTTCAATACCAACCATAAACACTTTTTTAAATTCCAACCCTTTTGAAGAGTGCAAAGTCATAAGAGTCACTTCATTTTTTCGAACATCAGTGTCTCCCTCTTCGTCTTCTAATTTATCTTTATCCTGAGAGTCCTGAAGAAGAAGGCGCTCTACAAAGTTTTTAAGGTTGGCGTTTTCTTTATAGTAATTGGTAAAACGGTTTGCTGACTCAATGAAATTCATAACGTCATTGCGTCTGCGTTCAACTTGTTTAGCGTTGTCGTATTGCTTATCTATAAAATTTAAATAATCAATTTCCTCAATCAGGGTACTGATGTTTTCTGAAAGGGTTCCAGTTTCAAATTTCTTTTTATATTTAGTAATGAGTTCGACAAAAGTTTTTATTCCAGCTGCTCTGGCAGAATCAATGTTGGGGTAATTTTCTAGTGCCTTAAAAAGTGGAAGCTTATCTTCTTCAGATTTTTTTAAATATTTTTCAAGAGTAGCATTTCCAATCCCTCTGTTGGGGATATTGAGAATGCGTCTTAAGGCCATTTGATCACTTGGGTTTAAAATGACAAAAAGATAACTCATTAAATCCTTAACTTCTTTTTTATCGTAAAACTTTTGTCCTCCGATAATTTGATAAGGAACTTGGGAGAGTCTTAGCTGATCTTCTATTGGAGGAGCTTGAGTGTTACTTCGGTATAAAATGGCGATATCGCCAAGATGGCCGCCCGAACCTTGATGGCGAACGATTTCTTCTACGACAACTTCCGCTTCATGGTCAGTGTCTCCCATGGCCCAAAGAAGTGGGATATGCTCGCTCTTTTTTTG
This sequence comes from Bacteriovoracales bacterium, assembly GCA_037444575.1. GTDB lineage: Bacteria > Bdellovibrionota > Bacteriovoracia > Bacteriovoracales > Bacteriovoracaceae > Bacteriovorax. Next base: position 464,190 of record JBBIME010000003.1, on the reverse strand, counting down.
GCTCCAGAGAGTTTTATCTCGGCGTTTTTTATTTTCTTTAATGACGTTATTAGCGAGATCAAGAATGCTTGAAACTGATCGATAATTTTCTTCAAGCTTAACAATCTTGGCGTTTTGAAACTTCTTTTCAAATTCTAAAATATTAGTAACGTCAGCTCCTCTAAAGGCATAGATAGACTGATCATCGTCTCCAACGACGCAAAGATTGTCGTGAGTAGTCGTTAGGTGAGTGATAAGTTCAAATTGAAGCGGATTCGTATCCTGATACTCATCTACCATGATGTACTTAAATTTCTCTGAATAAAGCTTTGCCACATCAGAGTGTTCTCTAAAAAGTTTTAGAGTTAAAAATAAAATATCGTCAAAATCGATGGCGTTAAAAAACTTTAATTTTTCTTGATAGAAGCGATAAGCATATTCAGTTGCATGAGAATAGGGATCTTCTGGATTAAAATGAACTGAATCAGCAAAATCCATTTCATTTACTCCCGCATTCTTTAAAAAAGAAATTTTAGCGAGTACATCCTTCTGATCGAATTTTTTCTCAGCATGATAAAGTTTTAGGGCCTCTCTAATAATGGCAATTTGATCGGATTGATCATAAATCGAGAAATTTTCTTGATAACCAATTTTAGTGATCTCTTTTTTTAAAATGCGAACACCTAGAGAGTGAAAAGTAAGAAGTGAAATACCGCGAGATTTCCTTGCTCCCAGGAGGGTATGGACACGTTCGCGCATTTCTTTTGCGGCCTTATTGGTAAAGCTCACCCCAAGAATCGAGTCTCCCTTGATTCCAAGATTGTCCACCATATGCGCAATTCTATAGGTAATTGTACGGGTTTTCCCCGATCCAGCACCTGCCAGAATCAGAACGGGGCCTTCGACGGCCTCGGCTGCTTCGCGCTGTTTGTCATTGAGTCCGCTTAAAGAAATCATAGGGGAAAACAGTACTAAAACTTATGGACTCTTGCTATAATTTTCACACTATTTATTATTCCCAAATACTCAATTGACCTATGTGTGCATACTTGGAGATATGATTATGGCCAAAAAGAAAGTAGCGAAAAAAGTAGCTAAAAAACCAACAAAAAAAGTTGCAGCAAAAAAGCCTGCTCTCAAAGCTAAAACTAGTAAAAAAACTACGAAAAAAGTTGTTAAAGCTAAAAAAGTAGAAAACACCTACAAAAGTTTAGAAGCTTCTCTTGTTGAATTAATTAAAAACACTTCTTCTGTTCTTCCTGATGATGTTCAAAAAGTTATTTTAGAAGCTCTTCATAGAGAAGAAAAAAATACGACAGCTGAATACGCAATGAACATTATCAAGGCCAATATTGAGCTTGCTAAGAAAAAATCTCAACCACTTTGCCAGGATACAGGAACAGTTTTATTTTTTGTTTCTCATCCCATTGGATTTGATCAACATAAATTTACAAAAGAGATTCAAAAGGCAGTTGTAAAGGCCACTGAGCTTGGATACCTTCGTCAGAACTCTGTTGATTCATTAACTGGTGAAAACTCAGGAATGAATATTGGGGCAGGCCATCCATCAATTCATTATCATCAACACAACAAAAAAACAGTTGAAGTAAAACTGATGCTTAAAGGTGGAGGTTGTGAAAACGTTGGAGCTCAGTATTCGCTTCCATACACACCGCTTGAAGCAGGAAGAGATATCGATGGAGTAAGAAAAGTTATTCTCGATGCTGTTCATAAAGCACAAGGAAAAGGCTGCGGGCCTGGAGTTCTTGGAGTTTGTATCGGCGGAGATAGAGGAGCTGGTTACGTTGAAAGTAAAGAGCAACTTCTTCGTCGCATTGATGATATAAACGATGTAGCTAGTCTTGCTGAACTGGAAAAAGAGATTGTGAATACTTCTAATAAATTGGGAATTGGACCTATGGGCTTTGGCGGGAAAACAACTCTTCTAGGTTGTAAAATTTCTGCTTTAAATCGTCTCCCAGCTTCATTCTTTGTTTCGATTTCCTACATGTGTTGGGCATTTAGAAGACAGGGAATTGAGTTAGGTGACAAAAATCAAATTAAAAAATGGTTATACTAGGAATACGTTAGGAATATAAAGATGAAAAAATTAACTTATCCATTTACACACGAACAAGTGAGAGACCTAAAAGTTGGTGATATGGTTTTAATCACTGGAAAACTTTTTACAGGAAGAGATGCCGTTCATAAAAGACTTCACGATGGTGTAAAACCACCAGTGGATCTAACAAACCAAATTATTTATCACTGCGGACCAGTCGTTTTAAAAGATAAAAAAACAGGCATTCACCAAGTTATGGCAGCTGGACCTACTACATCTATTCGCGAAGAGCCTTACCAAGCAGACGTAATGAAAGAATTCGGAATTGTCGGAGTTATTGGAAAAGGCGGAATGGGCCCTAAGACTCTTGCTGGATGTAAAGAATACGGATGCGTTTATTTCCATGCTATTGGTGGAGCTGCTCAAGTGCTGGCTGAAAAAATTGATTCAGTAGATGCTGTTTACTGGGAAGATTTAGGATCTCCAGAAGCTATCTGGGAATTATCCGTAACTGAATTTCCTGTGGTCGTAACAATGGATGCTCATGGAAATTCTCTGCATTCTAAAATTGAGGCAAGTTCAGCAGAAGAGTTAAAGAAAGCTTTAAAAGAATAGGTCATAAATATGAGTGAACTTTTGTGGTCGCCAAATCCAGAGAGAATCGAAAATTCAGAAATGAAGAAGTTTCAAAAATATTTGAATGTCTCTGGCGACTATAAAAGTTTTCATGATTTCTCTGTCAAAAATAAAGCGAAGTTTTGGAATGAATTGATAGCGTTTTACAAAATTGATTTCGAAGGCGATCTAAATCCCGTTTTAGGTGAAGAAGGTTTTAAAAACTATTCTTGGTATAAAAATGTTCGTTTAAATTTTTCCGAAAATTTACTTAAATCCGGAAGAGATGAAAAAATCGCTCTTAATTTTCAACACGAATCAGGACTCACAAAAAAAATTACTTATAAAGAGCTTCGCGAGTCAGTGGCCAGTCTAGCTGACTTTTTAAAACCTCACATAAATTCTGGTGAAGTGCTGGCCGCTTACATGCCTAATATTCCAGAGACAGTCATTTCCATGCTGGCCACATCGTCTCTTGGTGGAGTTTTCACTTCAACAAGTTGTGATTTTGGAATTGAAGGTGTGCTCGATCGTTTTTCACAATCAAAACCAAAGGTGTTGGTGGCCGTTGTTGGCTATGAGTACAATGGAAAATATTTTGATCTCCATGATCGCTTAAGACAAATTGAAGAACGCTTGCCTCATTTAGAAAAAATCATACTTGTGGATTTTATGGGGAAGGGAATAGATTTATCTGGTTTTAAAAATGCCGTGAGTTTTAGTGACCTTTTAACTAAAAAAGCTCCATTAAATTTTAAGAAACTTCCTTTTTCTCACCCGCTTTATATCATGTACTCTTCTGGTACTACCGGAAAACCAAAGTGCATTGTCCACTCTCAGGGGGGAGCACTTCTTTGCCATGTAAAAGAATTAGGTCTTCATACAGACCTTACAGAAGATAAAAAGATTTTCTTTTTCACCACTTGTGGCTGGATGATGTGGAACTGGCTAGTGAGCTCTCTTTATTTTGGAAGTGAAGTTGTTTTATATGAAGGTTCACCTGCTCATCCTTCGCCTGAGCATTATTTTAAAATGATTGATAGAGAGGGGATAAATATTTTTGGAACTTCTCCAAAATTTTTAAAGGCCCTTGAAGATACCAATGCACAATTTCAGACCGATTTTAAAACATTGGAAACTATTCTTTCGACTGGATCACCTCTTCTTCCAGAGCAGTACGATTATGTTTATAACAAAATTAAAAAAGACGTACTTCTAGCAAGCATATCAGGAGGAACAGATATCATTGGCTGCTTTATGCTAGGGAATCCGTCTCTCCCCGTTTACAGAGGTGAAATCCAATGCCTTGGACTTGGATTAGACGTGGCTGCACTCAATGAAGATGGAAAGGCCATTATCAATCATGAAGGTGAATTAGTTTGCAGACAAACTTTTCCGAATCGTCCGATTTGTTTCTTAGATGATAAAGATAATGAAAAAATAAATGCTGCCTACTTTGATCAAAATTCTGGTGTATGGACCCATGGAGACTTTGTCAAAATCACAGAGCATGGTGGAGTAGTTGTTTATGGTAGATCAGACGCTACTTTAAATCCAGGTGGAGTTCGCATTGGAACTGCTGAAATTTATCGTCAAACAGAAACCCTTTCTTTTATCGTAGACTCTCTTTGTGTCGGAAAAAACAATAATGGCGATGTCGACGTCGTGCTGTTTGTAAAATTAAAAGAGGGTGAAGAACTCACGAATGATCGAAAAAAACTTATAAAAGATCAAATCAAAAAAAATACAACTCCAAGACACGTTCCTCGTGAAATTTATGTCGTTAGTGATATTCCATATACCCGTTCTGGGAAAAAAGTGGAGCTTGCTGTTTCTAGAATTATCCATGGAAGGCCTGTGACTAATATTGAGGCGCTTGCAAATCCTGAGTGCTTAAAAGAGTACGAGGCGTTTCATTAGCATTTTAAAAGCTATGCTGCAATCTTGAGTGCCGGTTTCCCCTCAAGTACAGAAATAAGTTTTATTAATAATTCAATTGAAACATTGTTTTCACTAAAATTTGCAATTCTATTAATTCGACTACGAGAAGTTCCAATTTTTTTTGCTATCTGATCATGAGTAAGATTAGATGATTTAATAAGATTTGCACTTTTCGTGTAAAGCTTTGCCTTAAGTTCCATGATATAAGCATCAACTTCACTGAGTCCAAGATCTTCTGCTAATTTTTTTGCTTCTTTACTTATTTTCATTAATCAATTCCTGTAGCCTTTTAATTGATAACTTTATTTCTTTTTGCGGCGTTTTTTGACTCGTTTTTGTAAAAGCATGTGGAATCAGAATTTTATTTCCGATGTTTAACACATAAATAACTCTATATATTCCCTTTTTGTCTTTTATTCTTAGTTCAAATGCACTTTTATGAATGGCCTTCATAGGCTTTGATTGTGGTTCAGTGAGTTTTATACCAGATTGAATTAGCATCAGGAGAGTTCCAATTTCTCGTCTCGTGTTTTCATCAAGTGATCTAACAAAATCTCGAGCTTTTGAGTTCCAGTTAATTTCCCTCATGGTTATCCCCACAAGCTCGTGTGCTAGTTTTAGCACATTTCATAAAGGCTTGTCTATGATCAACCTAACGATGCAAATTGAATTTAGTTGATAGATATCCTAACTAGTCATTTTTATATGGAGATCAAAAGAGAGATCGTGAAATTTTTACAAGTTTCCCCCTCATAAATTTTGGTTATGTTATTCTCCTATAAAGGTCAATTTGGAGCTTGCGTATGCTTAAGCGAATACTTTTAGCTATAGTTATTTTGTCGAATGTCTTCCTTCAAGACTCGCATGCTGCTGATAGAAATCTAGACGAACTCTTAGCTAATGATCGCCAAGAGCGCATTCAAAAAATTAATGAAATCACAATTGAAATTAATCAGGCCCTTCTAGAATTAACTAAGTTTAGAGCTGATCTTGATTCCGCACTTAAGAGAGAAAAAACAGCAAATGCACCTAAGATTACTATTCGCAATGGTTCAGCTGTTGTGGCCGCTATTGGGCTAATCGGGACAATTATTTATCAATCTAAAGCAATTGCTCCTAACAAACTCATTTTAAGTGGAGGATACGCTCTATCCGCTATTGCCACTATCATTACCTATTTGGAAAATCGCTCAATTCATCTAACGAGAGAAGAAGTAGAGAAACTGACTGCCTCTGTAAAAGATCTTGAAGAAAAAATTGTCATCGAAAAAAGTAATCTCTCTCGGGAAATTAGACTACTCTGTTTAGAAGATGGTGGAAGTCCCGAAGCTTGCGATCAGTATGTAAATCAATTGCGCTAATTAGTTGCCATAAATCTTTTGATGTAATTCTTGATATTCTTCCTTGGTAGGATTTTCATGATAGCGGTCTTTGAATGATTTTAAAACACGCTCAAATTGAGCATCTTTAAGTTCTTGTTCCGACTTTAAGGCCGTACTATCGCCATTGATAGAATCTGAAAGTTTTTTAAAATCATCCAGTAGTTTCTTCTTTGCATCTTCTTCACTTTTTTCTTTGTCTTTTTTATATTTGTCATAGAAGTAATAGAATCCTACACCAAAGGCCACTGGGCGATAGACTTTTCTAAATCGATAGTAGTGATCAATGGCATTTTGGTTTTTTAGTTCACGAATTAATTCACTCTCGTGAGCATTAAGACCATCCATCAATATTTTTTCTAAAAGATCATCAGAGACTTTTACTTGATCAATCCATGGGAGATCGTAGGGAAGAACTAGATAACGCCAGAGTTTAAACTTCATTACTTTTTTAATGTAATAACGAGCGTTTTCTATTCTTGTGTAATCTTCTTTTTCTGGAATACGAAGAAGGGAACCTTTTAGGCCTCTTACCAACAGATCTTCTTCAAGCACTCGTTGCATTCTTTTATTCATAAGCGCTGTCTTATCTTTGGTAAATAGATCTAAAAGTGATACTGGTGGCCCTTTTAAAATAAGAAAAAAATCGCTTGAGAATTCGTCTAAATTTTCGCGAGTTATTTTATTGGAAAGATCAAAATTTTTCATTAAATATTGAAGCTTTCTTAATTTGAATACATTTAAGTTTTCAATTTCATCTTGAGTGGAAGGAAGCTTGTTCATATGGGAAAATCTAAGTTCAATGGCCTCTATGAGAGCAAGCTTTTGCTCAATTTTAACAGGATTGATTAATCGTAAATCTTTTGGTTTTGTGTTTGAATCTTTGTAGATTTCCAGAAGCCTGAAGTATTCATTGGCATCAAATTGTTCAAATTCTTTGGCACTAACAATGTTATTCCAAATATCATTTTTAAAATGATAGAACTTCAGTTCCTCGGTCTCATTGGAAGAGGGGCCCTTAGAAGCTTCCTTTTTTATAATTGCTTTGACTATTTCTGAGCAGTCGCTGGCAATAGCACGCTCGCCTTTAAATTTATAGGATTCTTTAAACCCAAAAAGGGCGAGTAGTAATAGAAGTGTAATGTAGATATTAAAAGGCCTAATCAGAAATACCTCGGGTGCATTTGCCTAATTTACTTATCGGATCTTTTTGGTCGGAGATTGAGTTCTTTTTCCTGATTATTTTCCATGGATTTTTCTATAAAGCCTGCCATAATTTATTTATGTTCTAGTAAAATCAAGGAGGAATTTATGAAACGAATTAAGCACGCTCTTATCGCTCTAAGTGCCCTAGCAATCGCGGCGCTTACTGCAGTTACAGCAAACGCTAGTTTATTAATCGAGCCGCATTTAGGTTATAACATCTACGGGAATGCTGATTATCAATCCGCTTCTATTAAATACAATGGTGCTCAATATGGTGCTCGTTTAGGAGGCCAATATTTAGGTCTAATGGGTGGCTTTGATTATACTCATTCTAGTTTCACATATAAGACTACTGGTGCAGCCGATAGTGATAAAACACGCAATCAATTCGGTGTTTTTGTTGGATACAACTTACCTGTTTTTGTTCGCGCATGGTTTGGTTATTATTTCTCAGATAAGTTAACAACAACATCTAACAGTAGCTGGATCAAAGGAAATGGTACAGAGCTAGGACTTGGCTTTACAGGTATCCCATTTCTTAGCATTAACCTTCAATACCGTATGTCGACATATGATGAAACCAGTACTGGTGGTGCTCTTACTCCAAACGCTAAGCCAAAAGAATTTGTCCTAGGTGTTTCAGCTCCGTTTACCTTGCTATAATTCCGCTGTTATTATAATCGGGCAGGGTTAAACCTGCCCCTGCTGCTCTAACTTTTTCATGAACTGTTTTATCCCAAGTCTCTGTCACAAAACCTGTCTCTGAGTCCACTAAAGCGTGATAGCTAGAAAAATTTCCATTCTTAAATAGGTAAGTCACAATGACTTGTTCTAAGTATTGTCCCTTTCCATTTTGAATTTTTATCATTGGAAATTCTTCTTTGATTAAAACTTTTGTGTCTTCTTGTTGGAAGCGAAGAAGATCATTTCCCAATACTTCTTTCCAGTCAGGATTGATTTTATTTACCATTTCAAGATCGGCCTCTCCATCTTGAAAATCTTTACTTCCTATATCACCAATTACAATTCTTCCCTCGCGCAATTGATAAGGACGATCCTTAGGAAGCTCACTTCTTAAATCAAGGGTTACACGTTCTGTTTTAGATTTTTCTTGGGCGATTGATCTTTTGGGCCTTGAGACGCGGGCCTCTTCAAGTTCTTTTTCTGTTGTTTGATATCCGCTAATTTTTTTGCTTGATACTTTTTCAAAAGTTTTCCAAGTTGGAGTTTTATAAGCGTAGGCATGCGGATTTTTCTTGCTGTAAAAAGCAATCACTACTGCAAGCATTGTTGAAAAAATAAAAAGCCAAGTTCTTTTCATCGTTGTGATTCTTTACCTAATCAATAATTGGTATCTGTAAGTGAATTATTTTATACGGACGAGGTCCGTTATAATCTGTGTCTGTAAAGTCGTAATTGCTTTTGTTTGCATCGTGATAGCAATCATCACAATTAGTAAAGCGGACTCTTAATCGGCAATCGACAACGGTTCCTGGAGGAATATGTTTTGAAACTTCAAATAAAAGAACATTTCCCCAATTTAGAGAAGGAGCTTTGCCGGTTGTTGGATCGGCCATTGTTTTTGCCCAAGTCGATTTAGAATTTAGTTTTGAGTAGTGAGCCTGATCAGCACCTTTAACTGCTCTCATGAAACAATCTTTGCCACCATTTGTTGGATCTAAACAAAGAGAAGGATCAAGGGCCATTTTTGTCATAAAATCTTTTTGAGAAATCCATTGAGTTGACGTTGCATTTGTTGATTGTACAAAACATACTGGCGCAAAATCAGTTGGAAGAGCAGCACTTACAGTATTACATGGAACTCCACCTTCAGTAAGAAGAGGCCACTGATCATTGGATATTGTCGTTGGGAATTGGCAAGGCTTGCCTGTGACATCAGCATGGTTCCAGTCACTCGCTAAGATTTGAACTCCACCCATTGTTGAGTTTGAGTTGTTATAAAGGTTGAGTGCGATCGCCACAACTTCACCAGGGCTTACTTTTCCGTTGTTGTTGTTAAAACCAAGATCACTTGGAGTTTGAGAAGATAGTGGAGTTGTCATTAGCCCTGCAGATTGAAGAGCGGTAATACCGGCCTGAATCTGGGCCTGATTATCAATAACGAACGCAGAACTTGCGTTAGTTGTAGGATCAAGAATTAAAAGATTTTTTGTAATGAGCACAGATTTTTTTCTGTTGATAGAATTAACAGGAGTGTTACTTACAATTCCCGGTGTTGAAAGGTTTCTGTTTTCGTTATACGTTCTAAAAAGTAAAAGTCCATATTGATCCATTAGGGCTTCAATTTGATCGTTAGAATAAACGCCACCATTGCATCTGTTTAGAAGTGGGCTTCCTAAGTTGTTCATCAAATTTTTTGCAAATGTTTGCATGAAAGAGCGATAGGTAACAGGATTAACTTTTTGTACCCAATCACGAGCATAAGTAGGAGAGAGATTGATACGGTTTTGAGTTGTGACTGATTGAACTCCGTTAGAGCTTAAGTCACCATGTTCTGCGAGAGTTTCTGTAATTAAATGCATGACCAGGTCACTAGCATCCCTTTGAGTCATTGCACATTTAGTTTGAAGATCAACAGTTAGAGCAACAAGGTAGTGAGAGACAACCATCCCTGATAGGTGGATATCTTCTGTTGGTAGAGTTGGAAAATTTGGATCGTAACCAACGTATTGTGGATAACTCAAACGTTGATCAGGATCAGTTGAAAGACCAGCGGTATGAATAGGATCACTTTCACTCATTGGACGAGAAGCTTGAAGAAATCTTCCCGCTGCCCATTCAGCAAAGTGAGATCGTCCGTTGACATAATAGCTGTAATAATCTGATAACCCCTCACCAAGAGATCCGGCCTCATCGTAAAAAATATTTCCCATGTCTGCATGGGGACCGACAAGTGGGTTTCTAATATTGAGCTGAAATTTTTGAAAGAAGTGTCCTGCTTCATGGTAGACAACAGTACTGTCTTGTGCCCATTTAACCGTTTTTTTACCAGCGATATAACCAAAACATAATGTCTGATTGGCGCGGTCAAAAAATGAATTGTTAGGAGCATCGCAATCAGCATAAGCAATCAATGGATTGTTAGATACATTGAACATATTTGCAAATGGAGAGAGTGTTAAGGGAAGGGAAGTTTTATAAATTGGAAAATTTCCGCTGTATGCGCGAGTAAAACTTTTTGAAAGGTTCGTATAGAACATACTCGTCACTCTATTTAAGTGATAAAAAGTATTTGTTTGTAAAAATTCAGGAGTTGCTACTCTGTATCCCCATTTTCCATCGGCAGTTTGAAGAGCTGAAGGAGAGTCTTTGTTAGCACGAACTTCAAAGCAATATTGAAGTCCAAAACAAGAAGTGTTTCCTCGAAGAAAAGAATCATTAGTGATCGATGCTACAGTTAGAAGTCGATTGAGATCGTATGTATCGTCAATGTTAGCATTGTGAGTAAGGAGAATAGGGTTGTCCGCTAAGATGGCACCTTGATAAAGACCAACGTTTGCAGATCCTAATCCAGATGAAGCCCTAGAACGAGGAGATGTTGCAACATTTGGTACACACGACGATAGCACTAGTGTAACTAGTGCTATCGCTGAAAGATTAAATATTGAAGTTACACTTTTCATTTTTATTTAGTTAATCCTGAACTTCCTAAAATTTGCTGGTCATGAGAATTTAAGTCGAAGTTAAAGAGATTTTTTCCAAGCATGTTGTTGCTGTTAGCATCACATTGAGTACCAGAAATTTGTTCTCCAAGTTTGCTTACTTTGTTTAACTGGATTTCTTTAACTGAAGATCCAGCTGGAGATGAAACTGAACCAAGATCAGCTAAAAGAGAATCGAGATTCGTTTTCAAAGCAGCATTTTTCTTTTGCGCTTCAAGTTTAGCGAGAGTTTCTTGGTTAGCAGTTTCATTCTTTTTAAGTTCTGCTTTTTTATCAGCATAGGTCTTGTCATCTAGCGGCTCTGCTTGATTGATGGCCGATAATTTTTTACAAATATTACTACCGCTTTCATCTTTTATTAAATCGTTAACTCCAAGTATGAAGCCATTGTCGTTTATTTCTTGGTCCGCTGATTTTCTTACAAAATCGTTCCAGTTATTAACACCTTTAAGATTATCTTGATCTGCTTTAGATAAATTTTTTGCAATTCTTGCAATTAAATCAGATTCAGATGTATTCTCGTTAGCGCATAGATTTCCTAAGCGAATTTTTTTTGCGCTTGAACTAGATCCTTGAGCCTTACTTAACTGAGCAATTGCCTGTCTTTGACAAATCTCTTTATCTTTAGGGTCTGAGATATAGGTACAGTCCTGACTTGTCGAACTCGCTTCATTATTAAATCCATTACAAGTTGAAGCTATTTGTCTGGCCAATCCTTTCGACTGACCAGTTAAACGAGTGGCAATTTGATCAATATTATCTGTTAGACCTTTAGCTTCGTCACAAGCTCCAACTGGGTTGTCAGCTTGGGCAATACCATAATATTTACTACAGAAGCTTGATACTTTTCCGTCTAGTTCTGATTGAGCTTTTAGTCCTTCAGAATTTTGTTTTGCAATCGCTTGTGATTCACCATCAACCATTCCAATACATCTGTCATTCAAGCTTTTCCAACGAGCTCTCTGATCTTTCATCGCACTTTCTTGATCAGCAATGTATGGTCCAGTGACATCTTTAATTGCTTTTTGTTGTTCTTTAAATGTTTGTTTCAAAAGATCTATTTTAGTTGTCATAGACCCTGGGCCATCAAGAAGAGCAGTGAGGTCTCCATTTGCTGCCATGTCAACACCATATTTATCTTTTGATAATTCAGGAGTTGTGACAAACATATCTTTTGGAATTGCAAAATTTGCTTCAGGGAATTTTGTCTGAAGTAATTTTGTCATATTCATTACAGCTGTTTTTTGTTGATCATAAAGAGCGTTAGATCTTGCAATCATTTGAGCAACATTTGCATTGAAAGTTTTTGAAAGGGTATCCATTTTAGTTTTTCTAATTTGGACTTGATTGTTTGCTTCAGCGTAACAGCCTTGCATTTCGTTAGCACATTGGCTTGCTCCGGAAATACAGAAATTTGGAGAATCTGTTTTGAAGCTTCCTTCTGAACAAGATCCAGCTTTAGGTGCTGAACCTCCACAACTTAAAACTTGTGAAAGGATTGCTCCAGAAACTTTTGAAGCGTAACCATCATTTAGAGTTTTTAACTCTTGAAGAGCAGCTTTCGCGCGTTCAACTTTTTTCTGATAAGAAACGTTCGCACTTGATCCGTTGTTAGCGAATTGATCATTTTGAGCAAAACGCTGATCGCATGCCGCGATTGTTTTTGTAAATAGAGCATATGGACTCTCAGAGACTGTATTTTGAGAAGCATCTTTATAAGTAACAGTCATCCCTGGATAATTTGCTTCAAGAGCTTGAATTTGGGCCATCTTATCTGAAAACATTGCATCTGATTCTATGATTTTCTTAAGAGCTGCTCGAAAATTTGGAATGGCAACTGAGATTTCATTTCCTAGTCTTCTATTTTCAATTGAGCCTAAAACGTCAGTGATTGGAATAGCTACACCGCTATCTGCTTTAGTCACACAGTCATTGATATATTTTTTTCTAAAGAAATCATTAGCTCCGGCCATGAAGTCAGCAGAATCGGCAGAAAATTTTGAATCAAGAGCAGGAGCTGTGTAACCAACTTCCCCTAGCGTTTTATCAATACGCGCTTTTGCTGTTGCAAATTCTTTTGCCTGGATTTGAATTTGATTTCCGATTGCCCCAAATCTGGCCCCATCCGCACTTTGAGGAATGTATCCATTTTTTAAAAAGTCTTCCACTCCGCCAGTTGTAATTGTTGCTGCAATTTTATTTGCTTCATTTCTAACATCATTTTCAATGGCAGCTTTATTTAAATTAAAATCAGAAGCTGCTTTAGTTGGTGCACTTAAATCTTGTACAACATTATTAAGACCTTTATCTTTTATTGCTTTTAGACCATCTCTTCCAATAATAGTCTGACAGCTTTGTGAAAAGAGTTTTGACATATCTTGAGTCTTAGCATTTAAATTATTTCCGCCAGCGCCAGCACCAAAAAGTTCAGCATTAGCAGTATCCATATCACTTAGTAACTGTTTGTTATTATCGCGGAATACTTGTTTATCACGATTCATTTGATCCTGTAGACGTTGAAGGTTATTCATCATCTCAGTTAATTGAGCATCGAGCTTCGCTTGTTTATCTTTAAGACAAGCTAGGCCAGTATTTGGATTAACCACATTCGAAGCAGAGTTGCTCATTTGATCGTAGTAATTCATCCACCCCTTAGCAATTGATTCATAAGTAATCATTGCAGCGACATGGTTTGGATCAGGCATCGCTGATCTCTCACAAACGTTTTCCGGCATTTGTGTCATAGAGGCAGGCAGTGAACATTCAGGGAAATATTTTGATGGACCTCCACCTTTTCCTGATGGGCCAAGTTGCGCCATTAATCTTTGGTTATTAGCAGAAGCAATTTGACTTTGAATCATCATCTGCTTTTGGCCGAGATAACCTCCATAAATATTGAGGGCACCGTTGGCCATTTGAAAAATATCATTAGTATTAAAACCACCACTTCTAGTACTCGCATTTGCATTTGTGCTAGTACCTGCTGCCATTGCATTGGATATAAAAGGATTTTGCATCAGCGAGCAGATGATTAAATTAACCATCAGAACTTTGAGCGCTTTAAATAACGTGTCGATTTTTTTCATAAGATCATTCCATTAAGTTAGGATAATTCTTTAGTCTCTTCGGCAAGTTCCTAAAAAAACTGTGATACTTATCCCTATTTTAATGCCTGATTGATTTAATCATGCTCTTTTTACCCTCCAGACGGGCAAGGTTTGTTGAGATTAAGTAATTGAGTTGTTATATCAGCTAGTTAGGAGTCAAAAAACTAAGTGATTATCTCGGGCATAGCAAAAGGGAATTGACCATAAAATGTGGCGATTTAGAGGGATTCGAGGGATCAAAGACTATTGAGAAAGCTTCTCAGGTCTTCCACCTGATTGGTGATTATTCCATCTACGTTTAGCTCGAGTAGTTTTTTAAACTCTAAACTTTTATTTGCAGTATAGGGATAAATAAGAAGTTTGTTTGCATGCAATTTTAGAGCGGAGCTTTGGTCTAGTTTTTTGAAATTGGGATGATAGGAATAGGCCTTTATCTCACTAGCTAGTTTTAGCTTAAGTCCTTTTTGTGGATAGTGATCGAGAACACCTAAGCGAATTTTTGAATCAATTGCAAATAAGGATCTCAAGATAGATTCATCAAAACTAGAGATCACGACATAGTCGCGATAATTCATTTCATTTATAAGAGATAAAACTTTAATGGCCATTATTTCAGTGTGAAGTGGGGTCTTTAGAGTTTCATGCTTTAATTCGATATTGAGAAGGACTCGTTTATTTACTGCTGTTAAAACTTCTTTTAAAGAGGAGCAACCAAGCTTTTGCAAATCAGAAAGCGTGTAATCATCGACAGCTCCTTTTGCCTTAACTGTTCTTCCTAAGAGGTAGTCATGAGTGATAACTAATTCAAGATCGTTTGTTAAATGAACATCAAACTCAATCATCTGACAATTTGCTTTAATCGCTTCTAAAAAAGCGAGCATCGTATTTTCAAGAAATTTTCCAGAGTATCCGCGATGGGCGATGATGAGTGGTTTATTTTTCATTTTCAATTAATCCTTTTACAAACCATTTCTGCATAAAAAGAACAACTAAAACTGGAGGAAGCATAACGATCAGTGCTCCGGCCATGGCCACATTCCATCTAGGGATATCATCAGCTTTAGGAATTAGAGATTGAACTCCAATTAAAGCAGTGTGCATTTCAGGCTTAGTTGTAATTAGGATGGGCCATAAATATTGATTCCAACCGTAGACAAAAAGAATAACTGTAAGGGCCGCGATATTTGTTTTTGATAGTGGCAATAGAATTTTCCAAAAAAATCCCATCGGAGTGAGACCATCAATTTTAGAAGCCTCACAAAGTTCTTCTGGTATTGTGAGAAAAAATTGGCGAAATAAAAATGTGGCCGTTGCTGAAGCAATGAGAGGCAAGATAAGTCCTGTGTAAGAGTTTAGCATCGACCAATCAAGAACAACTTGAATATTCATCAAAGAAAGCAAATATTGAATGGGAGTAAGAACGTTAGCAGCAACTTCGTAAGTAGGAAGAATGCGTACTTCTACTGGCAGTATTAATGTGACAAAGATCATCCAGAAGAAAGTTTTTCTAAGAGGGAAGTCAAAGTAAGCAATTGCAAAAGCAGACAAAATGGAAATAGAAATTTTACCTAGAGTTATTCCCACTGCCATAATGAGAGAGTTAAACATTTTTGGCCCTAAGGCGCCGAGAGTCCAAGCGGACTTAAAATTTTCTAAAAAATGGCTTCCAGGAATAAGAGGTGGTGGAATGCGACTGACTTCCTCAATCGATAGAGTAGAAGTCACAAACATATAATAAACTGGAAAACAAAGAATGATGATTCCAAGTATGAGTCCAACAATGGTAAATCGATTGAGCCAAGGTGTTTTTTCAATCATGTGTATTGCACCTTTTTTTCAACGTATTTAAATTGAATGACTGTAAAAATAATAGTGATGATCATGAGGATGACTGATTGAGCAGCAGAAGATCCTAGATCAAGTCCAACAAACCCATCAGCGTATACTTTATAGACCAGGATATTTGTAGCACCTCCAGGTCCACCTTGAGTTGTTGTGTGAATTACACCAAACGTATCAAATAACGCATAAACTAAGTTCATGACGACTAAAAAAAAGACGGTAGGAGAAAGAAGAGGAAAAACAATTTTCCAAAAGCGAGTACTCGGTCCTGCGCCATCAATGGCAGCTGCTTCAATAACAGATTTAGGAATTGATTGAAGGCCAGAGAGAAAGAAAATAAAATTATAACTAACTTGCTTCCAAGCAGAAGCAATAATGACCAATAATAGAGCATGGTTATTATTTAAAACAGGATTCCATCCAAGCTTCATGACTTCATTGAGAAAAAATCCGATCATCCCGTAACTTGGATGAAAAAGAAAAAGCCACAACATACCGGCCATTGCTGGAGCAACGGCATAAGGCCAAATCAAAACGGTCTGCACTAATGACTTAAATTTGATTAATCGATTGGCAAGGACAGCTAGTAAGAGGCCCGCTGAAATTGAAAGTAGAGCAGTCATTGCACTAAAAAAAAGAGTGATTTTCAAAGACGTGTAATATTCAGGAGTCGAAAATAAGACTTTGAAATTTTCAAACCAAACAAACGTAGATTTTTGTCCGAAAGGGTCCGTTAGTAAAAATGCTCCAATAAGCGCCTTGGCAGCAGGCCAGAAAAAGAAAACAATCGTCACAAAAATTTGAGGCATTACCAACAAATAAGGAAGAATGGATCTTTTATAATGGGCCCGCTTTAACATGAATTATGGTCTCGTTGTTTTTGCGTACTGCTCTAGCAGACGATTTCCTCTTTCCACTGAAGATTTGATTCCTTCTTCAGGAGTAGATTTTCCGGCCCAAATTTTTTCTAACTCTTCATCCATGACATCGCGAATTTGAGTAAAATTTCCTAGTCTTAATCCGCGAGAATTAACAGTTGGAGTTCCCCTTGTTAATTGCTTAATCGCTACTTCTTGATAAGGCTCTTTTTTAAAGTAGCCTTCTTTTTTTAATTGTTCATAGGCAGTCATGGTTATTGGCAAATAACCAGTTTCTTTATGCCACCAAATTTGTTTTTCACTTTTTGCTAAAAATGAAACGAAATCGGCCACACCTTTATACTCAAGAGGCTTATGTCCTTTAAACACCCATAATGTAGCTCCACCAATAATGCTGTTTAGAGGTTTCTTTAATCCTTCATTGTATGGAAGAGGAGCTGCTGCCCATTTAAACTTCGCAACTTTTTTGAGTGCGCCAATTGATGATGAAGAATCCATATAGATTCCACAAAGACCTGCTAAGAAAACTTTTTTAGAAGGATCTGTGCGACGCCCTTCATAGCGAAAGCTGTTGTCACTCATCATTTCACGAAGCATTTTTATGTTGTTTATGATTGCCGGGTTATTGTAGGTCAGTTTTGGATTGATCCCAGTGAATCCATTTTCGAGTGTTGCAAATGGCAGATCGTGAATTGCAGAAAAATTCTCAAGCAAAATCCATTGCTGCCAACCAATAACGGTTCCGCATTTAGCGCCACTTCTAATCAATTTCTTTGATGTCTCTCTTAGCTCTTGCCAAGTCGTTGGTGGATTTTTTATTCCGGCCTTCTGGAACATATCCAGATTATAGTACATGATAGGAGTTGATGAGTTAAAAGGCATTGAAAGAAGTTTACCTTTAGAGTCGCGATAATATGAAAGGACTGGAGCTAAGAAATCATTCCAGTTAACCGACACCTTGTTATCAGTTAGCAAATCTTGCACAGGATAGATAGTTCCTGAATTCATCATGGTTTGAGTTCCCACTTCAAAAACTTGAACAATATGAGGTTGTTTTTTTGCTCTAAAAGCAGCGATAGCTGCATTTAAACTCTCAGTATAATTTCCTCGATAAGTAGCGATGACTTTATAGTTTGATTGAGAGCTATTGTATTTTGCGACTAATCCATCAAGCGTTTTTCCAAGTTCTCCTTCCATTGAGTGCCACCACTGTATTTCAGTAGCAGCTTGAGCTGTAAAAATGAAACAAACATTTAATAACAGTGCAAGTGTAATTTTTTTTAGCATTATCTAAACCTCAAATGTATGGATGCTTTCTGGTTTTGCATAAAAAGTTATTTGACTAGAAGTGGGAAAGCTTGAGTCTCCATTTAGTCGTACAACCAAATTCTCTTCTTCTGATTTGATATGAACTAGCGTCTCACCACCTAATGGTTCGACAAGTTCAACAGTCCCACTAAACGCGACAGCGCCTTCAGACACAGTAAGCGTTAAATGTTCTGGTCTGATACCAATAGTAATTCCCGGGTAGCGAGGATGGTTTTTTAAAAGATTCATTGGAGGATTTCCAATGAAAGAGGCCACAAATAGGCTTTTTGGATTATTGTATATATCCATAGGGCGTCCTATTTGCTCAATAGCTCCATCTTTCATAATTACAATTCGATCGGCAAGGGTCATCGCTTCAACTTGATCATGAGTAACATAAACTGTGGTTGCTTTTAATTTTTGATGAAGCTTTTTTATTTCAGATCGCATTTGTATGCGAAGTTTTGCGTCAAGGTTGGAGAGTGGTTCATCAAAAAGAAAAACGTCAGGTCTTCTAATTATCGCTCGCCCCATTGCAACTCTTTGGCGTTGTCCTCCTGAGAGCTGGCCTGGTTTTCTAAGAAGCAATTGATCAAGTCCTAAAATTGAAGAAACTTCTTTTACACGATTTTCAATTTCGGTTTTAGAGACACCTGCAATTTTAAGAGAAAAAGAGATGTTATCAAAAACGTTCATGTGAGGGTAGAGTGCGTAATTTTGAAAAACCATGGAGATATTACGTTCTTTGGGAGAGAGGTCATTAACTGTTCGTCCTCCAATACTCATTGTGCCAGATGTGATCTCTTCTAGTCCTGCAATCATTCGAAGGGTGGTTGATTTTCCACAGCCTGATGGCCCTAATAAAACGACAAATTCTCCTGATTCAATCTCAAGATTGATACTTTTTACAACGGTTTGAGATTTGTAACTTTTTACAATATTACTAAGAATAACTTTTGCCATGAAAAGATTAGATCAAATAAAAAAAAGAAAGACAAATATTTTTATGGGCAAGTAATGATAGTCAAGTCGCCTTGGCCTGCACTTGAACCTTGTGGATAACAGTAAGCATGAGTGTTAAGTTTAAGGCCATTATTATAAATAGATAGTAGTCCGTTTGCATCGTCAGCTTTTGTATTTCCTTCCATGAAGCGGAATAATTTCTGACCTGTAGTTTCCTGGCCAGGTATAGGTAATTTAGATATTAGAATTCCATAAGCAATACTGCCTGAAGCACACATTTTTTGCTGACAGGCAAGTTGAGCAACGTACGACGGATCTTTTATATATCCGTTTTGATCTATGAGTGTTGAGCTTACCTTTTTTGCTTCTGATGATACATATCGGTTTGTATAAACACTGATATCAACAAAATCTTGAAGCTGACACATATTGGTTTTAGAATTGATAAATCCTGTACAACATAAATTTGGATCTGCACCAACTGTCATCAATGTACCTGCTGGATAGCAGCTGACAACTTCATCGGATTTAAAAATTTGTCTTATATTTTGGAAATGTCCAACCTCAGCAGCTGAATAAAGTTTGTTATTTGGAGCGGCGATTAGATTATCGATAAACTCGGCAGTAGAGGCATTGGCCGTCATATATAATTGAGTTGGAACCATATATTTGCCGTTTCCAGGATTTCCTCCAGGATATGTTTGATCGTTTTGGCTTCCTGGGTTGGATCGACAAGAAAAAGGTCCATCTGTTGTTTGATTGGAATAGAGCTCTGATTCAATAGCGATTTGAGGAATACCTGCTAATTCTAGTTTTGCTAAAATATTCATTACGTCTTTTGCTTTTTTTGAATAAGGCGATGTTTGAATCATCGCACAGAGCGGATCATTTTGAGGAAGGCCCGCACACGACCAACTCGTTCCTCCATTATCTCCAGGGAGCCAGTTCATACATCTAAACATAAGCGGGTTGAAGGATTGAAGTTTGGCCTTATCCCAAATGTGGTTTCCTGTATTGAAATTTCGAATCCAATCTCCAGAACAACTTGTTCTTTCTGCAAAAGCAGAGAAGGTTTTAAATTGATTATTAAGTTTTGCACTGTCGAAACATCCGGCACCGGCACATTGACCTGTAACTGCGGTTTGAAGGACAGGATAATTGGCCGTATCTTTTATGTCCTTATAAACAGTGGCCACGCGGCTGTAGCGATATTTATCTGCTATTGGGATGTCAACTCCCGGTGCCTTATCCATTTTAAGTTGATTTGTTATATCAGCGCTTGGAAGAGAGATTGTTTTTCCAACTTCTCGGCAGCAACGATTATTACTTGCACTGTACGTTGGATCACTTTTTGATGTTGCTTGTGAACAAACAAGTTCTTCCTGCCAGAATTTAACTTCAGATGGGTTTAAAATAAGAGTCACATTAGCATCATTAGTTGAGAGCATTTTTATTTTGTCAGCGATTGCTTTTGATGGAGCACAGTCGGTATCCGAAAAACAACTTGCCCCTGGAGCTCGCAGACATCTATTTTCTGTAAAAGTAAGTGAATTAATAACAGTTGAATTGTTAGAATATAATGGGAAATTGACTCCCTTTGAATTGAAGATAGAAGAGAAAGCATTAAGCGCATTTGTTGAAATAGATTGAGTTGCTGAGTCGTTAATTAGACTTGGGTTACCAGAGATAGATAATGTAGGGTCACTCTTAGCATAGTAATAATTTTTTGTATTATCCATGACCGCGCAAGTAGCAAGATATGTTGGAACTCCTGTTACTGGAGTTGCATTTTTTCTGTAAGTCATTCCAATTCCAACTATTTTATCTCCCATATAATCTGGCGATGGAGCAGTTGAGTTTTGGGCATTAAATGTATCGACTTCAGGAGATTTACCTGGAATACAAAGTCCAACAATTTTGTTGCTATTGAAACTCTTTATTGTCTCAGATCTCATAGTTTCAACAGCATTGAATTCCATTGGTCGTCCGGTAATTTTTGCACCAAGACCAAAGCTGTCAGAGGCTGCATCAGTTCTAACTTTTCCAAAGCGAGCTATGCGATTGTTGAAATTGGCGTTTAATGTATTTCCTGTTGTAATTGTCTGACAGTAATTATTTGAACTACACGCAAGTGATGTAGGATCCATTGTTAGGTTGAAAGTAGAATTTGAATTTTGAGCTGCTGTGATTGCAGTAGCAGAATAATTTTGTGAACACGCTGAACCTCGTCCGCGATAGACACAACGTTTTCCTGATGAAGACATACCAAGTATACTCACTAATCTATTATCATCTCTCATCGCATCTGGAATTTCTTTTCCATTATCATCAAAGCGAGGCCAAGATGTAGTGACATCATTTACGTTCGCGCAAGCATAGTCCCATCCTAAAGTAGTCGCACAATCATTGTCTGTAGTACACTGATGGAACTTCTGGCATCGGGCCCCATCTGAATCAAAATCAGTTGTCACCATATTTGATCCAATTGGATTTAAAGAGCCATCGTTGATTGTGACTGTGTATGTGCTATCAAGAGCAAGATCACCAAATGGTCCGTTAACAGCTATAAAAAGTTTATTGCTGTCTGCTTTGATTCTTCTGTTTGATCCAATCGCAAACCATTTCACCCCATCGAATGATCCAATAACAGAACCGTAATCGAATCCATACCAATCGTGTTGATAACCATTAGCATAGAGGAAATGTTGAGCGCGCATGCGATCTTTTCTTTGTGTTTGTGGATCTGATGAAATTGAATGTGACCACGGAATCATTGTCGCAGGCACAAAGCAAGCTCGACCAAAACTCATGTCATCAGCTCTAACGCCATTGGCCTGAGTACGATCTGTTCGAGATTGAAGTGGAATTAGTCCACCACCAAATTGAGTTAGTGGAAACAATTTATTCAATTGAGAATAGTAATCATTTCCGCATTGAATGCAGTTAGAGTAAGTTCCGTTATCGACGAAAATATCGTAAATTTTTCCTTTGGTGACAGGAACTTCTTTTGCAGGTTTTGCAGAGTTGCTTGCGTAAGAAAGTGAGCCATAGATTTCATTGAAACCAACGTATGTATCAGCGTTTGAAGGATTAGTGATATCTGGAACGTTACTTGGATTTAGCAAATTGTCTTTTCGGTAAGAAAAAGCTGTACCTTCCTGAGGAGGCGTACTACCAACAACAGAAGCGACCGAGACGCCTGTCTCATCGAAATAACGAACAGGGACAGTTTTAGCACTTAAATAGACTATTTGAGAAATTGGTGGAACTACTGGAGCAGGGTCAGGATAGACACACGAGTAGTCCGTAATTGTTCCAGCCGTGTTTTTTACTGGAGCGAGCGCACAGTTTAAATCAGCACAATGGCAAGTTGTTTTAATGGCCTGAAGAGCAGCTAGTTTTGAATCCATTACGTGGCTTGCAGTTAGATCGACAAAGTATGTGATCTTTACTTTTTGAGTATCAAAAACTCTTAGCCCACCAGTGCTACTTGGAAAGAATTCAATGCTTGCTGGATTAACAGCATTTAATTGCCAGTCGATACCAAGTTTTTGAGTTATACCATCAACTTCCACAACAATTGTTTTATTTGTACTTGCGTATGTTGGAAGTCTAAAACTATTTGAAGCAGGGTAGTGGTCAGTGACACGTCCTCTTCTATTTAGTGCGATTGTATCTCCACTTTTTTGTTGTCCTTGAATGTAATATTTTTCACATTTTGCAAGAGTTGTATTGATTTGAACACAGCTAGCATCAATTTTATATTTGATTACTAAATCTTGAGAGACAGCATTTGCTGGAAGACTTGTTAGCGTTACAGTTGCTCCAGTCGAATTATCGTCATTGTGGTGACCATTAATTGTTAAATAATTTGAAACAATATAAGGATCAGGGCGTGTAAGCGAGTCTGATGCAATTTGGTCATAGTTAAATAATGGCACTTCCCCATATGAAATTTCTTGAATGGCCATTAGATCTTGTTTCGCTGTTGGTGCATAACTTGAACTTGAAAGGTTCGTGTACGTCCCTGAAAAACTTCTATCATCAACTCCTGAGCTATAGATAACTCCAGCGAGAGCATTAGGGATGGTCTTTGTACAAATCCCCATTTCCCCTTCAATCTTAGTTGTACAGTTATAAAGGTCGGTTAGATTTTTTAATCTTGTATTTGCTACATTGGTAGGATTTGTAGGCGTTGTAGGTGTCGTTGGAACAGTAACAGAGTTTGAACAGAGATAGTAATATTGAGGATAAAGATAAATATGACTAGGGTTATTTAAAATATCCTGTAAGGCCTGAACGTAGTTTGTTGAAGCTTTATCAACACCAGGTTTTAGTGCTAAATCTTTCACGCATTGACCGAGACTACAACAATCATAGCCTTGACCAGCACATTCTGCATTCGAGACACACGTTTTTCCGACAGGGGTTGAAATATTTGGTTGATTTGTAATGGTATAAGTTAATTGTCTAGTTGCAATCTGTGTGATTGCGGTTCCACTTTGAGAATAAATTTCTAGAGGCATACTAGTATAGACGCTGCTTACACATATTCCATTGGGACAAAGGGCCCCCATTTTGTATGCAGGTGTGAGTGTTGGATAAAGAGCATAGAGTGAATTTATTAATCCTGATTTTTGACAGAAGTTTTTATTGGTGATCTCATCACTTGGTGCAAGACTGTAGTAGTACTCAAGAGTTTGAGTTGTGAAGTTGTAAACCGAGTGAGGAATTGCTGCGGTAATATTAATTTGATTAACAGTGCTCGCTGTAAAGCGACCTGTAACACAAGTTATATTTTGAGTCCCTGTGTTTCTAATATAACTGTCGACATCTTTACCGCGCAGTTGGAGAGTATCAGCAAAACTTAAATCAAAGTTTACGACTGTTGAATAAATGACCCCACCATTTTGAATGAAGTTGTTTCCATCTACGAAGGTTGGAAGCTTTGTGGGCGTGTTGGTTGTAGTGTTGTTTGAGCTAAGAAGACTTCTGCGTGTACTAGAAGGGGATTGAATACATGAAGCTAAAAATAAAAGTGCACTTATCAAAATTACATTTGATACAATTTTGAAAAAAATTGATTTCAATTTTTTTTCAGTAAACACGTGCTTCCTTTCTTTGTCCCACTTCGTTTCCATGATTATTTTTTGAGACACTTTCCTTGTCGGCAATCCTTTGTTTCTTATTGATTTTATTTTAGTCCTCGGCAGAAACAGTCTAGTAAGAATAGTTGAGCTTCCTGCTCTTTCACTGTCTTGGCCCATTTTCTGAAATCTGTATTTAGCTATCAATTGCCCAATAATTGAGGCGTTAAATAAAAATAAACAAAAAGTCCGTTCCACAGAAGCGTTCTGGAAGTTATTGAGAAGACGTTTATAAACTTAAGCCCGATCGTTTTACTTAAGTATTTTTGAGATTGGCCCGATAATTTTAAATAGTTCATAAGCAATTTGTGAGGGCATTGTGATGAAACTAAGTTTGTTTTTATTATTATCAATATTTTTTGTAAGTAACTTTGAAACTTTAAAAGCTGAAGATCAAATGGATACTGAGTATAAGAATATGGAGCAGATGATGGGGGCCATTCGTCTGGAGAAAAAACAAGTAGAGAATATGCTCGATAAAATGGCCGCTAGTGGACGATTTAGTGCTGAAGATGTCTCTAAAGCAAAACGTGAACTGGCCAGTATGAATGACAACGATTTAGAAAGTTTAAAAACAAAGGCCATTGCCGAAGTAAAAAATAAAAAGTTACTCGATCACTAATTTCCCATTCATCAATTTCAATAGAGTGAGTAAGGCCATCTCTGCAAATCGCTCTTTTCTTCTTATTCTGTCTCCAGGGAATTGAAAGCGTATAGCGCCACTAGAAGACTTACTGGCATATCCAATCACTACAGTTCCCTCTGGTTTTTCTTTGCTTCCACCAGTGGGGCCTGCAATTCCAGATAGAGAGATAGCATAATCGGTTTTGAATTTTAGAAGTGCACACTTGGCCATTTCTGTTGCGACTTCAATACTCACGGCCCCAACTTTTTCAATCGTCTTAGGATTGACGCCAAGGATTTCAACTTTTGATTCATTTGAATAACTAACGACTCCACCCATGAAGACGTTTGATGATCCAGATAGATCCGTTATTTTTGAGGCAACAAGTCCTCCCGTGCAGGATTCTGCAAAAGAGAAAGTAACTTTTTTATCCAGGGCCGTTTCTAGAACTAGTTCATTAAATGCTTTATTGCCATATTGCCAGACATGATCCTTAAGTTCTGTTTGCTCTATTAAGTTTTTAATCTCTGCTTGTTTTTTTTCATGATCATCTTTATTTCCATTATAGCTAATGACTATGTCTATCCCGATTGTATGGGGAAGAGAGCTTACTTTTCCAAAGCGTTCTAAATCGCTCCAGAGAGTAGGACAGAGTTGAAAAAATATTTTCTCTTCGGGAACGCCTTCTGTGCGAATAACAGTTTGATGAAATTCCGAAATCCTTTCACTAAAAAATTTTTTAATGATTGGAAAAAATTCCACATCAACAATGTCGGTAAATTCTCTGGGAACACCAGGACCAGACAAAATTAATTTTTTTCTTTTTTGTTCATAATAAACAATTCCAGGAGCAAGCCCTTTTGGATTATTAGTTGCGATAAAATCTTCTGGAAAAAAATGATAATGGTTGAGTTCAGGGGTCCATGTTCGACCAAACTGAGCATAATTTTGAGTAACAATCTTTGCAACATCTTGGCGCTCAATTATTTTTTTTCCAAAATAATTGGCCAAGGTATTTTTTGTTTTATCATCGAGAGTTGGACCAATTCCCCCGGATGTAATAACAATATCACTTTCATCGAGGCAATCAGCGAGGGCCTTATTCATTTCACCTTCATCATCGTGAATAAAGCGCATAGATTTAAAGTTTAATCCTTTTTGGAATAGGTATTTTGAGAGGAAACTGCCATTTAAATCGGTTGTTCTTCCGTATAAAATCTCATCACCAATAACAATCATCGATACATTGAGTTGCTCATTCATATTTAAGCCTTATTTTGGAAACTTGCTTACTACTGCTATGAATTTTGGCATAATTTGGTTAAACTTAAAACTCATGACAAAAAAAATTCAATTTACTCTCGATTACAACGAAGATGTCGATCAATACTTGGAAAAAAATTTTCCAACAATAAACGACTATCGCATTATAAATCAGGCCCTCGATGCTCGCGGTGCTAATCGCGGAAAAACACCTCGCTATACATATAACGTAGAGATCCTCTATCCCGGAGAGCAGTTTGAAGCGGCCAGGGAAATTTACAAGGATGTTGGGGCCTTTAGTGAAGCTCCGATTATCATTGGAGCAGGGCCCGCTGGACTCTTCTGTGCATTACGACTGGCAGATTTTGGAGTGCCTTCAATTGTTATCGAAAGAGGAGATCGAGCTCACGCGCGCATGATTCATATTGCAAAATTTTGGCGCTATGGAGTATTTGATCCAGAGAATAATGTTTGCTATGGAGAAGGTGGAGCAGGCCTATTTTCCGATGGAAAATTAATTACGCGAATTAAATCTCCTTACGTTCAATATGTCATGAATCGCTTCGTGGATTTTGGCGCGCCTAAAGAAACAGCGTATATTTCTAACCCACATTTAGGTTCAAATAAAATTAGAGGCCTCATCAATCAGATGACAGATTACCTAAGATCAAAGGGAACTGAAGTTCGTTACAATACCCGAGTGGATCGCTTACTTTGTGAGAATGGAAAAATAGCTGGGGTTGAACTAAACAACGGCGAAAAACTTTTTTCTAAATACGTCGTTTTAGCTACGGGCCATTCAGCTAAGGATGTCTACAGTCACCTCCACGAAATTGGTGTGGAGATGAAACAAAAAGATTTCGCTGTCGGTGTAAGAATTGAACACCCAAGAGATTATATTGATCATCTTCAATATGGGAAGTTTGCGGGTCTTGAACTAGGAGCTGCTCGCTATCGGTTAAGTTACGAGGATGAACAAAGCAAGAGAGGAACATATAGTTTTTGTATGTGTCCCGGCGGATATGTTCTTTCTTCAGGAACTGAAGCTGATGGAATCGTTGTTAATGGAATGAGCAATTACGCTCGCAATTCTCGCTGGTCAAATGCGGCCCTTGTTGTAAGCGTTAAGGCAGGAGTTGATTATGAGAGCGCAGATGTCCTGGCCGGTCTTCATTTCCAACACAAAATTGAAAGAAAAGCCTATGAAGCTTCCAAGCAGAATGCCTCTGGAAGAGAGCTTCCTGCTCAAACATTGAAAGAATTTATGGAAAATAAAATTTCTGAAAGTGCCGCTTCAATAAAAACATCCACGCCTTCTGGAATTGTAAAAACTTCTATTAGAGAGATAATGCCTTCATTTGTGACTAAACATTTGGAGAATGCTCTGTTAAAATTTGATGAAAATTTAAAAGGCTTTGTTTCTGATAAGGCGTTACTTATTGCTCCCGAAACCAGAACAAGTGCTCCAGTAACAATATTGCGTGATAAAGAGACAATGGAATCGATGAGCCACAAAGGATTATTTCCATGTGGAGAAGGCGCAGGCCATGCAGGAGGAATAACCTCCGCAGCTGTCGACGGTGTAAAAATCGCGATGTCTCTTATTAAAAAAGAAAAAGGATTTGAACAATGAAATATATTTTATTTCTTCTCACAACTCTCGTCGTCTCTAATTTATCTTTTGCTGCTCTTCCAGATTACAAGGCACCTGAGATATTGGCACGGGCCAATATTAAAGACGGATACAATCTTCCACCTATGACTTTTTTAAATAACTCTAGTCCAATTATCAATAATCGTGGAGATGTTGCTTTTAAAATTATGGCCGTAGAAGGAGCAAACAATCAAGCGCTATGGGTGAAAACAGCAGAAGATGCTAATGGAAAAATCGTTTACGTTGCTCCAGATGAACGTTTTCTCACGGAACCATCAACTATCAACGAACATGGAAAGATTGCATTTAATCTTTATGATGAAGGCGTAACAGACGGACTTTTTTTATTAGATACGAAAACGCTAAAAGTAGATCAGGTGCTCGCTCCGGATAATTTACCCATTATCTTTTACACTTATCCTCAAGTTCAAAATAACGGTCACATAATCTTTCGTGCGACAGATGATAATAACGACAGAATGTATTATGAATTCACAGGATCTAAACTTAATAAAATTATTTCTGAAGGGGTGGAGAGTTTAGGAATTAAATCTTCTTATCTTTTTAGACCTTCCGTAAATGAAAGTGATGCAATGGCCTTTAAATCGCGTATGGGAGAAAGAGGACAATGGGATGAAAGTAATCCTGATTCTATTTTGGTCATCTCTCCTTCAACTGATCCAAAAGTGCCAGGCTTAAAAGTTGCGACGATTGCTCGCGATAAAGATAGCGATTCTCATTCTCCATTTTTAGGATTTGGAAATTCCGTTTCTCTTTCCACTAATGGACTAGTGGCCTTTATGGCCGTTCAACTCGATTCAAAAAAATCAATCATTCTGGCCAAAGACAACACACTGAAGACTCTTGCTCTTGAAGGGGCCAATGGCATTTCTGAAATAGAAATTTTTTCGCCAAAAGTTAATGACCAAGGACTTGTTCTTTTTCGAGCAAAAGACATGGAAGGTAAACGCGGTCTTTACTTGGCCGATGATAGTGGCGTAAAGAGAATCATCGGAGAGGGCGACGAAATAGAAACGGACGTTGGAATGGGAAAAATTTTATACAATCCAAATTACCCGGGATTTGCTGGCGAAATTGATATGAATGATCATGGAGAAATTGTTTTCCACTGTATCGCAGTTAGCTCACCAGATAATAAAGAATTGGGTTCTGCTATTTATAAGATAGCTCCTAAAAAATAATTAGTATGCTTTACTCTTCAAAAGACAAAATTGAAAAATCTTACGATGTCATTGTAGTGGGCGCAGGCCTTGCGGGCATGACCTTGGCCAATAAAATGGCGCGAGATGGACGATCTGTTTTACTTCTTGAGTCTCACAATAAACTCGGTGGATTTGCAACGTGGTTTAAACGCCAGAACGGACAACATATTTTCGATGTTTCTTTGCATGGATTTCCAGTGGGAATGATTAAGACCTGCAGAAAGTATTGGAGCAAAGAAATCGCTGATCGCATTCACCAGTTAAAATCTGTTCGCTATATCAATCCTCAATTTAATGTTGAGACTGATTTTACAAAAGTGCACTTCATAAAAGTTTTAAATGAAAAGTTTGGTGTGCCTCTAGATACGGTTCAAGCTTTCTTTGATGAACTTGCCAAAATGAATTTTTACGACAACTCCAAAATGACTAACGGAGAGTTGTTTGAGAAATTTTTCCCAGGTCGAAATGATATCACACGTTTTTTACTTGAGCCGATTGTCTATGCCAATGGATCTAATCTTGAAGATCCTGCAATCTCTTATGGAATTGTCTTTTCCAATTTCATGAGTAAAGGCGTTTATATCTTTCAAGGTGGCACAGACACCATGATTGGTATGATGAGAGATGAACTTTTAAAAAATGGAGTTGATATTCAACTTCAGGCAAGAGTTGATAAAATTGTTATTGATAATAATCGAGTAAGCGGAGTGATCGTTAAAGGGCACACTATTAAATCTAGTGCAGTCGTTTCTAATTCCAATTTAAAGTCGACAGTTCATAAGATGGTTGGAGATGAACATTTCTCACCTGAGTTCATAAAAAAAACAAATGCTGTTCGTTTGAATACGTCTTCTTGTCAGGTCTATATGGGAATTAAAGAAGGGGAGACCATTCCGTTTGTGGGTGATCTCGTCTTTACCAGTGACGATGCTAGTTTTTCGACTGATCTTATTTTGTCTCCTAAAGTTGGAAGTCAGACGTTTTCTGTATATTACCCAGAAATGCGTCCGCACTTACCACCTAGATATGCCGTCGTGTCTTCTTCCAATGCCCGTTATGAAGATTGGATAAATCTAAGCGAAGAAGAATATGAAAAACACAAACAATATGTAATTGAGCGTGCGATAGACGGTCTTGAAAAAATCATTCCAGGAGTTAGGGCCAAGATTGATTATATCGATGCGGCCACTCCGCTAACATTTGAGCGCTACACGCTCCATGAAAAAGGAGCAAGCTTTGGAACTAAGTTTGAAGGACTAGAAGTTTCAATGAATATGCATAAAGAAGTTCAAGGACTTTTTCATGCTGGATCAGTGGGAATTATTATGTCTGGTTGGCTTGGGGCCGCAAATTACGGAGTCATTCAAGCACACGAAGTGGATAATTACCTAAGTCGCCTTGTAAGAGTCTTGTAACACAATCTAGCATTTACAGAATGGACTCCTTTTTCTGTGCTTGGTAGGCTGTGCCTTTAACTATAGAGGATTGTGTTATGAGAAAAGTCTTTATTGTATTCGGGATTGTTGCCACAGCAGGAATAACTTTTTCCACCATCACCCTTAATCAGATAAATGTTGATAAGAAAAGTAATTCAGATCGTGTACAAATCAGCAACATCGTTTTGTCAGAAGAGAATCTAAAAAGTATTCATAGAACTATAAATGAGAAAAATGTTCAATCTCAGTTTAATGATTTGATATTTGATCTTAGCAAGTCCTCATCTCAAGTCCTAACAAAAGATAACGCTAAAGAAATTATAACTGTAGCAAATAATAATTTAGCGGCCTTTTTCGATTGTTTTAATCGATCCGGGTGTGGTGTAGCTGATTCAGTTATTAAAACGATGATTGCACGGAATTTAGAGCTGATTAAAGTTGCTCTAAAAATCAACATTGGACTTTCAAAAAACGTTAACTGGATTGTCGTTAGAGAGTGTTCAGGACTCAATGTTGAAAATATAGAAGTTTTATCTTTAGATCTTCTTCGCAATTATAATACGCAAAATAATGGAGACCAAAAAATTTTAGACATAGCTTCTTCTTATTCAGGAAAAGATAAAGTAGATTTTTTCATGAAAACTGCAGAAACGTTAACATCTGATGAAAGAAAAATGTTTGTTTCAGCACTAAAGGATAGCTTTAATAAAGACGATCCCAAAACTGTTGAATTAGTTGCTGAGGAGATAGGTAAGTTTGGTTTAGAAAAATTTGAAATTGCAGACCTCGAAAAAAGTTTATGTCGATTTAAGGCCAGCGAAAGTTGGAACAAGATTAAAAACTCTATGTCTTTGGTTTCACCTGGACTAGAAAATACCTGCAACTAATTAAGCTATCAACCTGAAGGAATTAGTGATAGACAGTGAGCTATGACAAATTCATTCAAAAACCTTTCTCTTAATCCTAAAATTTTAGAAAACCTTGATTCATTAGGTTTTGCCTCAATGACTCCTATTCAGGAACTTGCGTTGCCTCTTATTTTGGAAGGCCATGATTTAATCGCACAAGCAAAAACAGGCAGTGGCAAAACCGCCGCCTTTGGTTTGGGGATGCTCAATAAACTAAATCCAACTGAAAAAAAATTACAGTCGTTAGTCATTTGCCCGACTCGCGAACTTGCCGTTCAAGTCGCAGAAGAACTCAGAAGACTTGCTCGCAATATTCCCAATTGTAAAATTTTAGTGATCACCGGAGGCGTATCGGAGTCTCAACAAATAAGTTCGATAGAGCATGGTGGGCATATTCTTGTGGGAACTCCTGGAAGGCTTTTGAAATTTTTAAAAAAGGGTCGGATCATTTTAGATACGATTGATTTTTTAGTTTTAGATGAAGCAGACCGCATGTTGGATATGGGCTTTCAAGAAGAGATGGAGGCCATAATGTCTTATACTCCAGTAGAAAAACAAACATTACTTTTTTCTGCGACTTTTCCTCCTGAGATTTTGGAGTTAAGTAAAGATTTCCAAAAAAATCCAAAACATCTCGCTGTCGATACTAAACATGAAAAAAATATTATTCGTCAGGTCTTTATTGAAGTGGGAGATCATCGTCAAAAGATACAAGCGCTAGGAAGAGTTTTGGGACACTACCAACCAGAGTCGACTGTGATATTTTGCAAAACTAAACAAATTTGTGCTGACGTTGCAAAGTATTTGGCAAAAGAGGGAATCCCATCTTTGCCGTTTCACGGTGACCTTGAACAAAATGAGCGCACAGTTGTGCTTACAAAATTTTCTAATCATAGTGCTCGGGTGCTGGTAGCAACAGATGTCGCCGCTCGAGGGTTAGATATTAAAGATCTTGAAGCTGTAATTAATTTTGATTTGCCCACAGATGCAGAAGTCTACACTCATCGCATAGGTCGTACGGCAAGAGCGGGGAAAGTTGGACTAGCGTTTTCATTTTTTGTGGCATCAGAAAAAGAAAAATGTGAAGAAATTGAAAACTATCTAGAGACAAAGAATGAATATCTAGCATTAGATGAACTCTCTTCGAGTACTCGTTATGAAGTATCAGCTCCAATGAAAACGATGTATATCAATGGTGGAAAAAAAGACAAGATTCGCCCCGGTGATATTTTAGGAGCACTTGTCAATGAGGCAGGACTTCTTGGAAGCGAAGTGGGAAATATAACTATTTTAGATAATCAAAGCTACGTTGCCATTCTTTCAGAGAAAATGGATCAAGCGATTTCAAAACTTAGCTGTGGAAAAATTAAAGGACGTAAATTTAAAGTGGGTGAGGCCTAGGGCTTACCAATTCATTTTACTCTATTAGCTAAAAATATTCATATCAATTCCAATATAGATCATTTCCTCTTCTCCTGAAGCTGATATGGTCTTTTCATTTTGCTCAATGGCCTTTAATAAAATTTCTTTTATTTTTTCAATGTCTGTTTCTGACAATGAGAAAACTCCAGAGTAGTTTATATTGTTAGGATTTTTATCAGAAAGAGTTCTTGTAGAGTGAAGACGCCAATTTTGATGATGAGACAAAATATAAGGAGAGTCTTTAGTGAGATGAATTCGTTTTTTTCCAATTATAAACTTATTATTTTTTTCATCAACGAGACCTTTGTTGACTAAGAAATTTAAAACCTCATGAACTCTTGCTTGATTCAAATGTAATTTTTTACAAATTTGTTCTCTCGTTTGATACTGAGGAATTGAAGTCAATATGTGTACTGCCGCATACTCCCAAGAACTATAGTATTGATGATAATCTTCTGCATTTAAATCAGTGTTAATTTTAATTCTATTTTTTATCTCCAGTCGTTGCTTTTGAATTTGTTTGATTTGATATTCAAAATATTTTTTTAATTCTTGTGTTGAAGCTTTTGCGTATTGAAGAAGAAGCATAAAAAAATGAGATTCTTCTTCAGAAAAAGAGAAGAATTGAGAGATTTTTATTCCTTGTTCAAGAGAGAAGTCTGAGAGATTTTGAAGGACCTGAGAGACGTAGCCGCTTTGACAGCCAAGGTGTTCAGCGAGCTCTGATCTCATTCCCCGGCGCTCATCTAGGCGATTGCGGATATAGATTCTATAGTCTAAGTGTTCGAAAATATTCATTTGACTACCATCTGCCAAGTAAAAAAGTTAGTAATTAATAACATTATAGCATGATTTTTTAGAAATAAAACCTGTTGCGTCAAAATATTATCTGCTAAAAGTCTGAGAGAGAAAACAACACACTAACGAGGAGTCTTGGTATGAAAAATTTGATTGTAATTTTAAGCCTATTATCGATGTCATCAGTTTCATTTGCATCAAGAATCACTGGTGATTCTTATGAAAAAGGATTGGCCAGAATTAAACAAGAAAAATTAGATCAAGCAATAGTCTGCGTCCAGGATCATTCTGAGTGTTCGTCTAGCATTGACGAACAAATTCGCAGTGCTGATTTGGTCATTCGCGCAGCTCGCGAGACATTGTTATCAGATGATGCAAGTTCTGAAGATAAAGATACTGCTCAAGAACTTTTGCTAAAAGCTACGACACTTAAGGGATTGATCGCTATTGGAAACATTAAATAACACGAGGAGTCTTGGTATGAAAAAGAAAATTTTATTATTAGCTATCTGTGGAACATCTTTTACTAACGCTTTTGCTGGATGGTTTGGATCATCTGATCAAAGACCACCTGTTAATTTAAATCAAGAATGGAATATTAAAGTGGCAGTTGCTTGTAAAAGTGGAGATTCTCTTGGAAAAATTTCTCTCCAAAAAAATAACATGGAGACTATCTCCATCAAAACAAGTGTGTCGGGATTTGATCCAAGTCCGATAATTGATCTTCTTTATGGCCTTAATGATATTGAAAGTCGTGTAGCTGTAAATGGTGATGGAAGTATCGGTGTCCGAGCGAATGCAGCCGATACGTTTGCGATCATTGGTGATTTAGATAAGCAATCTTTGGCGGAAGGAATTCAAGAGGTCTGTGGACAAACATCAAAAGAATATTTCGAGAAAATGTGTAGAGAAAATTGGGATGATTACAATCTGTGTATGGATAGTATGAAGAAATATTACACCGAGGAAACTACGAAAGGGGCCGTCGTTCGAATGATTCCTAGAGCAGATGTGAAAATTAATTACAAGCGATCTGCTCCAGAGTGTGTCGGGATTTGGGGACCTTTTGATTCAACTAGAAAGTGGCAAACTATTTACACTGTCTCTTTTTTAACTGCTAATCGCTCTATCGATTTTTCTAAAATTGGATCGAGCACTCAGTTTGCAGATAAGAGAGATTGCAAAAGTTTTAATGATGGATGGACTCCGGCAAGATAGAAAAATAATTTAAAAAAAGGATAAAAATATGAAAAGAATTGGAATTATCGTGTGCATAATGTTCTCGTTAAACTCTCATGCATCAGAATTATATACTTGTGAAGCTTCAATGCCTAATAAGTCGAAGTGTACAGCAACCTGTCCAACTGGAATGAAAGTGCTTGGAGGTGGATGCTCATTTACAGCAGATGATCAAGCATCCTGGAATGAAGAATCTAGAGTTTTGACTAACAAAGCCTATCCTACAAGCTTTGGACCTGTACAAAGAAATGGCAAAGAAGGCTATTTTTGTGAAGCAGTTAGTGCTTTCCGTGGAGCTGATAATTATTCAGCAAAAATTACTGTTACAGCTACAGCAATTTGCCAATAAGTTGAAGTCCAAGGTGTCGAAAATATTCAAAAGGTTGAGTGTCTAAATTTTAGACAGAGGTATGGAAAAAATACTTATTGGGCCATTGGTAAAGTCAAATAAGTTACTCTATCTAAATATATGAGGAGATTTTATGAAAGTATTGCCAGTCATTGCAGTTCTTCTTTCGGCCTTTATTGCAACTTCATCGTTTGCTAAAGGAAAGATGGGCGCAGGTTCAAGCGGAGGAGGCGATCTTTGTGAAGCACGAATCAAAATTATTCGAGAGGATTTAAAAGATTGGATTAATAAAGGTGGACCAAATGGTCTAAAGCTTTCAAGTTCTACTTCTGTTGGTCAGTACACTTACGGAATGCTTGATCAAATAGAGCGCGCCAAAATTACATGTGTGAGCTCTGGAGATAGAGGATATCCAGTTAATATTAACGGCACTGCTAAAGTATGTCGTTTCGATAGAAAACAAAATGATGATCAAATTACTTGTGACTTTAATAAGTTTCAATCAATGAGTGAGTCTGATCAGTATGTTCTTATTCATCATGAATTTGCAGGATTGGCAGGTCTTGAAATTCCAACTGGAGCAGATTCAAATTATTCGATCTCTAATCAGATGAGTGGGTACCTCGTAAATAAAGTTGTTAAAAAACTTTCAATCAAGCCTAACAATGAATGCGAAGTCAGCGAGGATGGACAATCAAATTGTCAGGAACAATATTGGTCATGTTCAGTCACTGGAGTTAAGTACGTAATGTACCTTCCATTTAGAAATACTCATTCAAATACTCCTTCAACGATTACTGTTGATGGTGTTGGGAGAATGTCTACGCTGAAAAAGCTTTCGAATGCTTGCTATAGTGGAAAAGATACAAATGGAGATCTAATCAATACCCAGAGTTGTATAGAGGCCATTAGAGCAGGAAAGGCCGTTTGTAAGCCGTTATACTAACACTTACGCATAGAAAATACTTCTCAAAAGATCCAATTCCTTATAAAATTACGCTGATTTACATAGAGAGGACAACTATGAGTTTTGAAAATCAGACAGTAATTGTGACTGGTGGTACACGTGGAATTGGAAGAGGGATTTCCGAGGCCTTCTTAAAAAATGGGGCCACTGTAATCGCTACTTATGCCGGCAACGATGCTGCCGCAATGAAGTTTAAGGAAGAAATTAATTCAGATAAACTCATCGTTAAAAAATGTGATGTGCGAGATGAATCGGCCATCATTGAGTTTTTTAAAGAACTAGAAACAGCTCATCCAAAAATTGAAGTGCTCGTTAATAATTCTGGAATCAGAAAAGATCAGGTTACTGCCATGATGACTCTTAAAGAATGGAATGATGTCATCGATACTAATCTCACTGGAACATTTCTGATGAGTAAGCATGCTGTTTTAAAATTTATGTCAAATCGCTACGGGCGCATTGTTAATATGTCTTCTATTGGAGGAGCACTTGGTCTTCCTGGGCAAGCTAATTATGCTGCTTCTAAGGCCGGACAAATTGCTATTTCTAAAACGCTATCAAAAGAAGTCGCTAAGCGCGGAATCACTGTTAATAACGTGTGTCCTGGTTTTATCGATACTGAACTTCTTGCTGATCTTCCAGAAGAGCAAAGAAAAGAATACATGAAAGATGTACCGATGAAGAGGTTTGGGAGAGTTGAAGAAGTTGCTGCTGCCGTTTTATTTTTGGCGAGCAAAGAAGCTAGTTATATCACCGGAGCAAGTTTAGAAATCGCTGGAGGACTTTAATGTTTCCAGCAATCACTGATCTTATTCCGCAACGACCTCCTTTTTTATTCGTGGATAAAATTGTTGAGAAGACTGATAAGTCGATTAAGACAACTCTAACTCTCACTGGTAAAGAAGATTTTTTTAAAGGTCACTTTCCAGGAAATCCCATTATGCCAGGAGTTCTTTTACAAGAAGCTCTTTTTCAATCAGGAGCAGCACTTATGGCCCAAATGGAAAATGGTGGCGGATTAGGAGTTGTGACAAGAGTTCAAAATGCCAAATTTAAAAATATGGCCAAACCTGGTGACACCTTAGAAATGGAAGTTGAGCTAACGGATTCTCTTGCTAACGCTCACTTCATGAAGGGAGTGACAAAAGTAGCTGGTAAAACGATTTTAGTAATTGAGTTTAGCGTAGCAAGCATATAAGTCGCGAGTGAATAATATGAGCTTTTTAAATTTAGAGAATAAAACATTTTTAATAACTGGTGTAGCTAATAAAAAATCAGTCGCTTATTTTTCTGCAAAAACACTGGAAGAAAATGGCGCCAATCTTATTTTTACTGTTCAAAGTGAAGAGATTAAAGAAAGAGTTGCAAAACTTTTTCCGAATAAAAATATTTATATTCTTGATGTTGAAAGTGAAGAGGCCATTAAGTCTTTTGGTGCCACTTTAAAAAAAGAAAATGTTGTTTTAAATGGATTTCTTCATTCAATTGCATTTGCCAACTACTCAGAAGGGATGAAGCCCTTTCATGAAACAAAATTAAAAGACTACTTGCAAGCGACCACTATTTCAGCATTCTCTTTAGTTTCTATTTCAAATGCTATCAAAGAGTGTTTAGATCCTAACGCTTCAGTGGTGACTATTTCTATTTCAAATACTCGTGCGACTAATTATGGTTACATGGGGCCAATTAAAGCTTCATTAGACTCAGCAGTAGCTTTTCTTGCGAAGTCATTTTCAAAAGATACACAAGTTAGATTCAACGCTGTTTGCGCTGGACCTTTAAAAACGTCAGCATCAGCAGGCATTCCAGGCTACATTGAAAATTATCTTTTTGCTGAACAATTAACAATGAGAAAGAAAGCTTTAGAAACTCAGGAAGTGGCCAATTCAGTTGTCTTTCTTTTAAGTTCAGCTTCAAGTGGGATTAATGCAACAGGTGTGCTTGTTGACTCCGGTATGAGTGCTAACTACTTTGATGAAAGTGTAGTCGCTGCTTATTCGAAGCAGAGCTAAGACAGCTTCTTCACAATAAATATAATACAGATTAAATAAAGAACAATGGCCCCAAAGACCATGGTAAGAAAAATTTCACCCTCGTGAGCTTTTGAATCTTGAGCTTCTTTATAATATCTCGCGACGACATTCATTTCATGTTTTATAGAAGAGTCGCCCTTAAGATTTTCAATAATCTTATCAATGTCTTTTGTACGTTTTAAAATCGTGTCGATATTGTTTGAAAATTTTAAAACGATAGGGTTAGGAGTCGTCGCAAAACCTAAAATCTGCCCTAAAATTTTTTTATCTTCTTGAAGGCGCAATTCTCCTTCTTTAGATGATGAAGCAACATAAAAAAGTCCATCGACAACACATTCGCGATAAAAATCTTTTTTATCAACACTAAATTTTATGTTGTTCTTAATTAATTCATTGTAGCCAGGATTGAGCGAATCAACCGCTAGCTTCAAATCTTTCAGCGATTCTTGAAAAGTATGCAGTCCTTTTATTTTTTTATCAAAATACTCTTGAAGTTTTTTAAGCGATGTAGAAAGTTCAGTAGTGCTTTTATTTACATCTGTAACGATGTTCATTAATTCTTTAATGCGATTTATTTCTTTATCAATCGCAGTTGAGTCTGCACTTAGATTTTTTCTCATCATGAGAACTGTTGAGTTGGTCTCAAGATCTGTGTAGCGAAGTTCTTCAAAATCTACTTTTCCACCAGCGC
This sequence comes from Bacteriovoracales bacterium, assembly GCA_037444575.1. Classification (GTDB taxonomy): domain Bacteria; phylum Bdellovibrionota; class Bacteriovoracia; order Bacteriovoracales; family Bacteriovoracaceae; genus Bacteriovorax. Next base: position 425,472 of record JBBIME010000003.1, on the reverse strand, counting down.
CAATCGGTCCTTCCAGAAGAAAGAGGTTCTTATAAAAAAGAAGTCCACTACTAATAGTGAGTAACAAGATCGAAGCGACCAGAAGAATAAGTTTGTTTCCTTTCATATTTAAATATTCTAGCAGGTTAAAGGGCATTGAGAAATATTTGTGGCACTTTTTCCTGTGATTCAAAAGCTAAGTAATGAATACCAAAATGGTCAAGTTTTCATTAGGGGAAACCGATGAGTCTTTATAGAATGGCGGCTAGAGGCAAAGATCATTATGAAGCACAATCTTTTACATTTCGGTTTGATTGTTATTCTAGCGTTTTTCAATGTCGCAAACGTTCGTGCACAATCTTCTCAATCTGCGTTCAATTATCTAAGTCTAACTGATCCGCAAGGGCTAATTAATTCAACAAATTCCGGAAATAATTTATATCAGCAGATCTTGGATGAAATGAACCAAGAGTACGAACATATCGGAAAGAGAGAGGCCCAAAGAGTTCTTTCTAACCGCACGACTACTGTAACTGGAGGCCTAAATAGTATTGGGCTTACTTACAGAAGACCATTTGTTGATTTTTCTATCAGTGCTGATCGATCTCTAGCTCCCGATTTATTTGATGCTAAACGCTGGATTGTAACAGATACATTTTCTATCTACATCGATGCTTCTAGAGTTCTCTCAAATCTAAAAGACCAAAAGATTATTGATATAAGCCAACAAAATCTGGCCGCATTTGCTGGAATTGTCTTTAAAAGATCTTTTACATGGGTTCACTTTGCTGCAACTTACGAAGAAGGGCTTACAACTCATTTTGAAAAATTATTCCTACCGTTTGCGGCCATGCAATTTAATAACATTGCAAATTTAAGTTCAAACGAATTGATTTTCAAAGAAGACTCCCTCTCTATGAAGATGGGAGGAATTGTCTCTGCCCCTCTATATACTGGTATCAATGCAATGGGCGGAGTGCTTGCGAAGTTTACAAAGCTAGCTAAAGTTGAAGTTGTATCTACTCCAAGCACTACAGGAGGAGGAGATGAGATTCATTTCTCTTATGAGAAATCAAAATCTGCAATGACTGGACTCTCCGTCGGGGTACAAGCAGATTTTTTAAAAATCTTGCGCATTACTTTATTTTCATATGAATTTAGTTACGAGCTCTCTTCAAGTTATAAAATTTATCTCAATATTAGACAGAATGATCTTCGTGAAATGGTTCCAGGCAATCCCGTTGCAATGGAGATCAGTCAACTTCTTAAAAATCGTGAAGGGGATTTAAATATTCTTGCTCCTTATGTAATTTCTGAGGAAAAGAAAATCGCCCAAACAGTGAATCACAAATATAACTTTCTTCTTCTTGGCGGAGCTAAAAGTTCAAAAACTCAACAAATAGAAGTGACAACAAACGGGAGAGTTAAAAACTTTTTCAGACATTACTTTGAGAAAGTTAAATACACAGAAGACTTTATGTCACGATTGTTTGCTAGTGTTATCTACGCCATTACTAATACCGAAGCAAGTGCTGCTAAACTGGCCAGCGATACAAAACGAGTTACCATAGAATATGATAGCGAAAAAAATCTTTTGGAAAATCACGAAGACCTAAACATTAAAGACAATGAACAAAAATTGTCGCTTACATTTAACGCTGAATTTAATACCAAAAAAAGTACGGGAATGAGCGGGAAAAAATACCTCGATCGCGCAGTCTATCTTTTATCTCATTATTCAAACGTAGATCCGCTTGCCATTGAAATGGTTAAAAGAGAAAGCTTAACAGCTCCATTTTTAATCACTGGTAAATATGAGGTTAATTTAGAGGGGATACGATATTTAAATTCTCAGAGTGTGGGAGGCGTCTTTGATCACCTAAATACTCTTTGCAATGAGTTTCCCAGAAACAAATTTTTTAATTTTAGAAATCTTTTTGATAACTGCCGTCGCTCTTTGCAAAATGATTACATCAATTACTTTAAAGATCTTTCCCATGATAAAGTAACTGCCGTTGTTATTAATTCATGTGAGTCAAAATCAAAGAGATATTTTTTCTCACCATCTAAAAAAAGAGCTTTCTTAAAAAGTTGTCTTTCACAAGTTACTTATAAAGATAGAGAAGATTGGGTAGAGATTCCTCTTTGGACTTTGAAAAACTTTTCAACTAATATTGTAAATACCTCGTACACGAAAACAGATTACCAAAATCTCTTCGGTACACAGAATGTTTTCTTTTACGGGAATTTCGATGCACAAACTGCCGATGGACGAGATTTCACAACGACGTTTCATGAAGGAGAATTTAAAGGTCTTGGAGTTGTTGATCACTTCATGCGCCAAGAGAACTTGAGATCTCCAGCATCTGTTGTTATTGATCAATAATTAAGAAAACAGCTTCTCAATTCCTTCTTCAATGGATATGGCCGGTTTAAATCCTAAATCGTGCTCTAGATTTTTATGACTAAAATAATGAGAAGTTCCCAATTGAAGAGATACAAAACGAGTCATCGGTGGATGGACATTGTAGATTCTTAACGTTTTAAGCACTAACTCAATGAAATATCCGATGGTATATGCTTTTTTCAATGGCATTTTTTTAGTCACTGGCGGAAGGCCGGATCGAATTAAAATCTTATTGGTAAAATCCCAGAGTTTTATAGGGCCTTGCCCTAAAAAATACGCCTTGCCGGCGATAGGATGATTAGGAGTTAGTTTTTCCAAGGCCATGATATGAGCATCAGCGGCGTTTTCTACGTAAGTGACATCGACAAGGTTTTCACCATCGCCCACAATTTTGAGACGACCTTTTTTCTGGGCCTCAATAACCCGTGGAACGAGGTTTAAATCTCCTGGGCCAAAGATGAGATGCGGCCTTAAAGCAACAGTTGATAGTTCGCTGCTATTAGCATTTAAAACCATTTTTTCAGCAATTGATTTGGTCTTGGCATAGTAAGAGAGATAGTTTTCTGGATAGGGAGTTGATTCATCAACTCCACAAAGACTCTGATTTCCAAAAGCAACGCTTGGTGTACTGGTGTAAACTAATTTCTTAATTCCTAGTTCCTTCATCGCTTTTAAAATATTTTCAGTTCCTTCAACATTAGTTTGAAAGAAATCTTCATAGCGCCCCCACATACCAACCATTGAGGCAGTGTGAATGACAGCATCCATTCCTACGAGTGCTTTTTTAATATCGAAATAATTTTTTAAATCACCAGTGCGTTCAATTACACCCAATTCTTTTAACTTTGGGTAATGAGAACGAGAGAAACTATAGATTTCATAGTTTGAATTAAGAGATAATTTTTTGGCAATATAACTGCCAAGAAATCCACCTGCTCCAGTTATCAATACTTTAGTTTTGTTCATGTCTTTCAATTTCTTCTTTTAATTTTAATCGATCAATTTTGATATTGTGGCGGACATCTACAGGAAAAACGCGACTGATATAAATTTTTTGAATATCTTTTGTATGAGGATATTTTTTTGCTAGGGCCAAAAGCTCACTTTCAAAAATAGATCGACTTTTTCCAGAAAGATAGTGACCGTCTTTTCTCTCTATTACAATGGCGGGGATTTGTTTACCAGGAATTCCTAATCCAACAAGAGCAGATCGTTTAACTGCTGGATGACGATTGAAAATTGCTTCACATGGGATAGGGTAAAGCACACCCTTTTCTGTTTCAACTTGATGAGATTTTCTTCCACAAAACCAGAGATAGCCTTTGTTGTCGATATAACCAACATCACCCATTCGATGCCAAAAAGTTCCATTCTCATCATCAATCTTTGCTTCGCGAGTTTTATCAGGGAGATCCATATATTCTTTGGTGACCGCTATCCCTTTGACAATAATTTCCCCAACAGTATTTTTGGGAAGCATTATTTCTGGAGTTAACTTAGACACGACATCATTTGTTGATTTAATAATTTTAATGTCTACACCAGGAGCAGGTAATCCCACACACGTCCCATGGCCTTCTTCTGAAAGGTGGGCCGTATTTTTTAAAATAAAATCACCTGAAATATTAGCTATTGGAAGGGCCTCCGTTGCGCCATAGGGAGTATAAGTTGTTCCATTGGGAAGAAGAGGTTTAAATTTTAAATGAAGCTTCGTTGAAACAGGAGCTCCAAACATAACAACATATTTTATACTTGGAAGAGTGATATCGTTTTTCGTACAATAGTCAGCAACTCTCTCCCAAATGGCCGGAGAGCCAGCAACAAATGTCGGTTTTTGATCCTTTATATTTTGAACTAACTTTTCTGGATTGCAATTTCCTGGTTTAGATGGGTCCATATCTGGAATACTGCTAGTTAAACCCATTGCAATTGTAAAAAGAGAAAAGAGAGGAAAACCCGGCATGTCGATATCATTAATTGAAAGATTAAAAATTTCCTGCAAGAGAGTTGTTTGATGATCAAAAATTTGATGAGTGTAAACAACACCTTTAGGTGTTCCTGTTCCTCCTGATGTAAAGAGGATCGCGGCAGTATCTGATGGATCAATTGTTGAAGCAGTGAAACTTTGAATCTTCTGATTTTTTAGAGCTTTTAAGCTCTTCATTTTTCCCCAGGTAAAACTTCCTGCTGTCACGTTGATTTTGAGAGTCTTAAAAGTATCCCGATAGAAATATTTGATGAAATGAATTTCAGATTCGCTGATAAGGGCAACAGGATTAGATTCTTTTATACATTTTAGAAGATTATTTTTTCCCATTCCTGGATCGATAAAAACAGGAATGACTCCTAATTTAAAAAGAGCAAATGTCATGGCCGGAAAATCCAGGCTTGGACGTAAAAAAAGAAGAGTTCGATCTCCTTTTTTTAAACCAAGCGCAGATAGACCAATGGCAAATTTATTAGAGAGAATTTCAAGTTCTTTGAAGGTAAGTGAGTTGTAATCGTATTTGTGAGTGCGTTTATTAAAATGAGGAAAAACCACGGCCTTCTTGTCGGGAAATGTTTTAGCATTTTGAGTAAGCCTGGACGCGATATTCACAAAATTAATCCTTTAAAAAATTTTCAATCTCACCAATGACAGCATTTTTTTCATCTTCGATTAAGTAATGGCCAGCTTTTGGATAAGTAATCGCTTTAGCATTTGGAAAAAATTCGAGCCATCTTTTTTGAAAATTCATTGTAAAGCAAAAATCTTTTTCGCCCCAAAGAAGAAGTACTGGTGCCTTAATCGTTTTCAATTTTTCTTCAATATCTTTTAATGTTTCATAAGTCGGATGAGATTCACTCATCGGGATATCTTGAACAAATTTGGCGGTTGCTATTCGTGATTCAAAATCTTGATAGGGAAGAACAAATCCTTTTTTTACTAGAGGAGTTAATCCTTTTTTTGTGGCCATAAATGTAGCAGGGCCAGCAAATCCATTAAACTGTCTAATAAACCATTCGCCAACCGGGTTTCTTAAAATATTAATTCGCGCCGGAATTTCAATTGATCTAAAAGCTGCCGTATTCATCACGACCATTTTTTTGATGAGGTGAGGGTATCGTGTCGCTAGCCCCATTCCGATGGCGCCACCCCAATCATGAACGATAAGAGTGATATTTGATAAATTTAATTTTTCGACCAATAAGCAGAGATTATCAATATGAGTTTTTAAAAGATATTCATAATCCTGAGGCTTACTTGAAAGGCCACACCCCATGTGATCTGGAACGATAACTCTAAAGTTTTTAGAAAAATATTTTGTAAGATTTCTATAGAAAAAAGACCAAGTTGGATTTCCATGAAGCATGAGAATCACTTCGCCTTGTCCTTCGTCTACATAATGAAGATTATTTTTTCCAATGGGAAGAAAGTGTGACTTAAATGGGTATTCGCTTTTTAATTCTTCGGGAATTGTTATCACCACTTTACTCCTAACATGATTGAGCTTAATCCTGAACCAATTCCAAGAAGAGCAATTGAATCGCCTTTTTTAATATGGCCTTCTTCTTCTGCCATCATCAAAGTGACAGGAAGAGCACTTGAGCCTGTATTTCCTAAAAAGGGATAAGTCTTATAAGTTTTTTTATGAGTTAACTCTAAAGATTCTAGAGATAATTTTTCATGAGCAGTTCCTACTTGATGAGTAAGAACCAAATCAGGCGTATTATTTGTCCAGGAAAGCTCTTGCAATAATTTTTGCCAGGTTGATTTCGCTAGACTCACTCCATATTTTAATAGCTCTTCTGAATCTGTTTCCATAACCAAAGAGTGGGTATTGCCATCTCCTCGGCAGAGATGATTAGCACTTGAGTCCGTTTCAACTGCTCCACCTAAAATAGAAGGGGAATTGGGACTTAAATCTCTATGAGTAATCAGAAATGCTGTTGCAGCAGATCCAATTGTTAAATTGGCGATATATTTTTTTATATTTTTTCGATCGATATTTGGATTTGTTAGAAGCTCGTTAATGGTGCTCTCTAAAAGTGGTCCACCATTTTCTCCACTTACAATCAAGGCAGATTTAATAGTCCCTTGTTCAATCATTGATCCAGCAACAACTAAAGCGTTGATGACACCAAGGCAAGCGTTTGAGAGATCAAAGATCATCGCCTTTCTTGAAAGCCCTAAGTTTGCGTGAACCACTGATGCTGTCGCTGGTTCTAAAAAGTCTCTACAGACTGAAGCGTGAATAAGAAGATCAACATCTTCAATACTAACTTTAGACTTCAAAAATAATTTATTGGCCGCATTTGTTGAAAGATCGCTGGGTTTTGTTCCTAATGGCCAGACTCTTCTTGCCTTAATTCCTGTCATCAACTCCAGTCTTCCCTCAGGAAGTTTTAGCTTCTGATAAAGGGGAGATAAGCGTTGTTCAATTTTATCAGAAGCCATTAAATCGTCTGAGATGTCATAGGCCCATGATTCAATCACTACATTATTAAATTTCATGATCCCTCCTGGAGGATATGAAGATTGGCCATTGAAATTCCCGAAAGCATCGATCCGACAATTCCTAAGAACCCTTGATCCGTTCCACAAACATAAAGACCATTAATGGGAGTTGTTCCATTTCTGGATTTATCAATAGAGCCATAGACTGTTCCGCCCAAATGGCCTGTATAGCGCTTGATGGTTGTCGGTGTAAAAATATCTTTAAATAAAATTTCAAAATTCGAGTTTAATCCACATTTTTTTAAAATAGATAAACTCTGATTAAAAACTTCATTCTTTTTTTCTTTGTAATTGTCTTTTGATTTTAAGAGTTCTTCATTCCACAAATCAAAGTTTGCGATATTGGTAACTCGAAAAACTCCTTCATCGTAATCGTCATACAGGAAATTATTTGGAAAGCACACAACAGCACTTTCTCGGTCAATGAGAGTTTGCGGTTTTTGATAGAGGTATTCAGGTCTATTGTTATAGAAAATAATAGTGGCATCAATACCAAGATCTCGTGGTTTCTTATCTGCTATTAATATACTTTCTGTAAAAGAGAGATTTCCAACGCGAGGGAGATTGTCGGCCTTTTCATCCAGTACGTTCATCGTCTCAGGAAGTCCCATAGAAGAGAGGATTGAGTCGCATTCAATGATTTCTGATCCATTGACTTCAACTGCACTAATCTTTCCGTTTTGAGAGATGATTCGAGTGACTTCTGATTTAAATCTCACTTCGCCGCCATTGGCGCTTAGTTTTTTTAGTAATAGATCAATAATCGTTCTCACTCCACCTTCTGGGCGAGAAAATCCTTCAAGGAAAATGCTTTTAAACATTACGACAAATTGTGAAAAATCCATGTCGTTTTCCCAAGCACTTCCATAGATAAGAAGGGGGCAGAAGATCATTTCAATGAGAGATTCATCTTTGATGAAATTGCGAACAACAGATTTTGCCATCACTGTTTCGTTGGTTAAATTGACTTCGTTAAAATCACGAATGTATTTAAGAAGCCCAAGGAAACCGTCAATTTCCTCTGGAAATTGGCGGTTGATATCTTCAATCAGAAACTCTATTTCATTTGTAAATTTTAATTTTTTGTCTGGGAACTGGATTAATGAATAGTTTTGTTGTGACAGCTTGAATTCCGAGTACGGAATTCTAAGCTGTTTCATTAGTTTATTAAAAGGTCTGCCTCTGTCTTCAGGAGAGACAAAATTTGTGAGTGCATGCAGGCCCACATCAAATTTTCTTTTCCCTCTAGAGTAATAGGAATTGAGTCCACCTGTGATAGTGTGTTTTTCTAAAATGACAATTTTCTTATTGAACATTGAAAGCCGGATCCCAGCGGCAAGCCCGCTCATTCCGGCCCCAATAATTACGCAATCAACTTTTTGGGCCATTTAATTAGGCATTAAATTTTGGAGCAAGATATTCAACACAAGATTTCATTGAAGCTAGTCTTGTGTAATCTTCTTGTGGAACTTCAATTTTATGGCGTTTTTTTAATTCCATAACGATATCTAAAAAATCCATAGAATCAAGATCTAGTTGATCTCTTAGAGCAACATCATCTTTAATTGTCGTTACATCGTCATCAAGAGCAATATCTGCAATGATTTCTAAAACTTTTGTTCTTACTTCTTCGTTACTAACCATGAGAGTCTCCTTAAAAAAACTTAGTTATATATTTGGTCTAATATTTTTGTATTAGTAAAATGGAATTAATTCCAAGCATACCAAATGAGTTGTTTAAAATAATTTTTACGTCGTGAGCGACTTTTTCCCCGTTTACCAAATTTGCCATTGCACACTGAGGATCAAGATTTTCTATTTTTTTACATGGGTGAATGTAGCCATCAGTAAAGCTTGGAATATTTCCAGCAAGTTCTAATGCTCCAGCTGCTCCCATCGCGTGACCAATAAATCCTTTTGTCGCGTTTATATAAGTATTTTTGCATTCACCAAAAACAGCTTTTACAGCTTCGCATTCTTGAATATCGCCTTGAGGAGTTCCTGTTGCATGCATGTTTACAATATCTACTTCATCAGGAGTGATGCCTGCTTTTTTTACTGCCATTTTCATGCATTCAATCTGGCGCTCTGTATTTGGAAGAACAAAATCACTAGCATCACTGTTAGAGTGATACCCAATAATCTCTCCATAAATTTTTGCGTTTCTAGATTTAGCGTCTGAAAGTCTTTCAAGCACATAAACAGCACCGCCTTCAGAGACAACAATTCCATTTCGATTGATATCTAAAGGTCTTGTCGCCATTGCTGGGTTTTCATGATGACCTAAAGCTCCTTGTGCTTTAAAAGCAGCAAAGATTCCAAATGTTTCTGTTGATTCAGAAATTCCTCCTGCAAAAGCAACATCAACTTCATCTAATAAAAGCTGTTGCACACCTTGAATGATTCCCAAATTTCCAGCAGCGCACGCGGCACCAATAGTGTAGTGAGGCCCGGTGATTTCTAGATTGAGAGTTACTTCTCCCGCTGGATTGTTCGCTACTGTTCTAGGGTTATGGTGATGAGACCAAAAGGCCACATCCTTATTGTGAACATTGTAGAGATCGTGAATTTCATTTTCAGTTTCAACGTTACCGTGCTCAGTGATTCCCAAATAAACACCAACGCGATTTTTATCAACAGAATCAAAGTTGATTCCACTGTCAGCGAGAGCTTCATTTGCGCAATAGATGGAAATAGCACCAGCTCTTGTTCCGCGCTTTCTCATTTTTTTAGTCTGGTATTTTGTTTCGTCAAATTTGCATAAACCTGCGGCGACAACTCCCATATGGCGAATTTCTGTATGAGTAATTCCCGATCCATTATTTAAAAGGCCATCGCGAAATTCACTTAAATTATTTCCCATTGGACTTGTTAGTCCAATACCAGTTATGACGATTCTTTGGTTGTCAGCTTTCATTCTATCGAAGTCCTTTAAAGTTATTTTTAAAACGTTCAGTAATATTTTCTTTTAAGCTTAGAGTGATATCTGTCAGTGGTCCGGCCGTCGTTGCAATAAGATCGAGGGCCTTTGGTAAGCGCTTAGCGATAGCATCGTAGTGAGCTGCGTACTGAGCCTCTGCTTCTTTAGATCTCATTTGAGATTTATTGTGAGCAATGGTGATGACAAAATTCATGACAGCTTCAGCGATTTCGCACGTGCTGATAATTGATTGCATCCGTCTTTTGCGGGCAAGATTGTGTTCGCCGCTAGATTTTTCCATCACCCTTTGGGCCATGTTCTTAAAATCGACGATGTATTCTTCTTCTCGTTTTCTAAAAACTGAGGCAACAATATTGAGCGAGTCTTCTTTTGCGGTGTGAACTTTTGCCTTAGAGTTGTCTCTTTGATCTCTTGTTTCAATGGCACCAAAATGAGTGAGTGTTTTTAATGAAAGCGATACAGCACTTTGAGAGAGATTAAGGGCTTCTTCTATTTCTTCGGAGGTTAGTGGTTTTTGGGCGAGCACTAAAAGACCAAAAACTGATCCATCAATGCGCTTAAATCCGATGCGGTCAAAGAACATCTCAAAGTGGGGGAGTTCTTTTAAAATTTCCGCCTCTACAATTCCATTTTCCATCTGTAGCCTCGAAAAAATTCACTTATTACAAAAATATAATATTTAGAATATTTGCGTTTTGTGTCCAGATTGTCCAGAATAAATGTTAGTATTTTATTCAAATGAAATTTTGTTAATGAGGAGATTTTTATGGACTCAAAAAATTTATTGCTAGCAGCAGCACTTTCAGGATTGGCACTTACTGCGACAGCTGGTGAAGCTGCAAAAACTGCTGCTCCAGTTAAAGAAGCAAAGGTCGTTGAAGGACAATGTTATGGAGTGAATTCTTGCAGGGGAACGTCAGCTTGCCATAGCGAAAAGAACGCATGTGCTGGACAAAATTCTTGTAAAGGGAAGGGATGGTTAAAAACATCTGAAAAAGAGTGTAAAGATAAGAAAGGAACTTTCAAGAAAGCGTAATATAAAAATCGATGGCCAAATTATTTTGGCCATCGAATATGTTTAATTATCCATCATATTCGCTAACGTCTGAAACAGATCCGGAGTCTCCCTCATCAATAATTGTAGGAGGTGTTCCACTTGAACTAGAAGTTGGTGGAAGGATTGTTTCTGAGTCATTTGGCTCATCATCTTGTGCCATAAGCTTCATCGGAGCTGCCACGGCCATCAAGGCAATTATCGCAACTAAAGAAAATCGAGTTATGTTTTTAATTTTAAGCACGAAAGCCTCCATTCATGTTCTTGATATTAGTATACCATTGGGCCGTAATCTTAGAAACCTTAAAAATTTCACCAATGTGTTGATTTTCTAGTGATTATTCCTAAAAAATTAGTCTAAAATAGTATCGTAACAAAATACTGTTGTTTTTTATATGAGGGGTATACCTGGTTATGGGCGGATTCAAAGACGATTTTGATGATCTAGAAGAAGAACTCGATCTCGACGCAGAGGGCGATGATGGGGATGATTTTGCATTTGACGATGAAGATGGCGAAGGCAAATCTTCTGGCAAAAAAAGCAAATCTGAGGGCTCAGGTTTTAACCGCGACAGCTATTACCTTTACAAAGATAAGCTAGTGCAGCTTTCTGGAACGATCAGACCTAAAGAGCGTTCAAAAGAAGGAAAGGTAATCTCATTAGATTTCAAAACAAGTGACAAAATTTATAGCGTCGTTATGGACGATATGGGAAAAAAATTAACCAGCTCTTGTTTTCAAGAATTGTTGGTTACTGGACTTGTTAGTAAAGTCACTGAGAAAGAATACACAATCGCGATTAAAACTTATATTTAAACGGATCCTAAAAAAGATCTGAAGTCATGGAAGTTGGGTCTGGTATCAGCGTGTGCCAAGGCCCAATAACTTAATCCGCCTTTTTTATCTTTTATCACACTTGTTATTCCCGCATGTAGTTTCGCTTTTTTATCGAAAAAACCTTTTGGGAATAATTCTTTTCTTAATTCAACGACAATAAAATAATGATCGAGTGATAAAAGAACTTGAGTCTCAGGTCTATTCATCATCTCCCATTCTTTTAGAGCATCACCTTTTTGTTTGAAATAAAAACAGTTCCATTCAAAAGAGGGAGAAAAATTAAATTCAACGTATTCATCTTTTTCGTTTTTTAAAAAAAATTCAAAACAAGTCTTCTCCCATAACTTTAGGATGCGCTCCTTATTTGGAGTCTGGCTTCCCAAATCAATCAGAGGGACTCCTTCTTTGATACTGTAACTTAAAAATAAAGACTCATCATTTTGGTTGAGTTCAACATTGATGCTGATGCTTGGAGCTGTCGATTTATCAAAGGGGATAAGGGAAAATTTTGCCATTTTTATTACCTTATTTTTTAGTTTTAGTTTGTTTGGTCATCTTTTCTTAATGAATTGCCGAAAACAATATCAATGAAGACTGTTATTTATTTATTTATTATGACCTCTATCTCTCTTAAGCTCAATGCTTTTGACATTGATCCGAAGATTCTTCAAATGCGCGAATCGATTCAGAAGATTAAACCAAAAGTTCCTGTTGCTGATTTGGGTTATCGCTATCTTCGAGAAGAGGAAATCAACAATGATAAAACTTGTTCGCATTGCCCAAAGTATCTTTTACTGACGGAACAAGTTAATAAAGTTGCCCAAAAAATTGCACAAGATCCAAAGCTAAGTATCAGCGACGAACTTCCAGTTAATATCAATAGACTTAAATTTCTCTATTACACAGAGGCCATGCGAAATGAAAATGGCGAAATCGTGTGCAAGAGATATATGGATTTGACTCCTGATTTAAAACCAACAAAATTCGACGGACAATTTAAGTTAATTGCTGCTGATGCTTTAAAATATGAAGCAGTCACTGATGTTCAATTTCTCAATCCAGATGTTGAAGAGGTCGTCTATTATTACCGTGGAGATGGAGATCAAAAAGATATCATCGTTCAGGCCATTTTTACTAAAAAGGGTGGGCGATTTCGATATTTTAAATACACTCCAACTGAGAAGGAATTAAATCCATATAACTTACCTGATTTGAAACAAGAATCCGGTTCATTTAAAGTAGAGTCATTTCTTGCAGATGATACGAATTTAAAAAATAATGCTACCAAAGAAGCCCCAGCTGTCTCTCCAGCTCCAGCAGCTACAGTTCCAACTGTACAAGGTAGTTATGATGTAAATTTTGGTACTAAATATGAGAATTTCAATCACACACCCATTCCGCGAAATATTCACTTTGTAGACGCAAAGGTAGATCATGAAATTTTTGGGGGTGTTAAAATTCAGGGATCCTCAGATACTTCACTTCGGGGCAACCAGGCCCGTATGGCCTTAAAGAATGCTGACGGTAATGACCTTTTGCTTGTGGATGTTGATACGAAAATGTCGGGAAAAACTGAACACAATATCAGGATTCCTTATTCTGTGCGTGTGTTTGATTCAGCTCCTAAAGTGCAAGGTAATCTTCAAACGGGAACTAATGCTGATTTAGTTACAGTATCAGTCACAGATAACAACGTTGAATACCTGCGCACTGTCTACCGAAAAAACCATGCAACGAACACGGAAAGTTATGTGGTTGCCAGAGATATTGCAGTCGATGCTCATGAAACAGTGTCCATGCAATATATTAAAGGTGATGATGGGAAAAGTTATGCTTCTCTAAGAGATGCAAGAACGTTAAAAAATAACGTTACTCTCGTTCTTGATGTCCGAGTAGATCAAGATAGGAAAGCAACTCTCTTTTATCAAGTCAGCTCACAATTTTAATCTTTGATTTCCAGAATAATTGGGCAGTGGTCACTTCCTTTAACTTCTGTAAGATGCTCCACGTTTACAACACGATCAATTAGTTTTGGAGTAGAAAAAAAATAATCGAGCCTCCACCCAATGTTTCTTTCTCTGCAATCTCCTCTATAAGTCCACCAGGTGTACTGTTCTGGAATTCCAGGATGAAAGTGTCTGAAGATATCTACGAATCCTCCTTTGATCATTTCATCCAAAAAGGACCTCTCTATTGGAAGAAATCCAGTTGTCTTGCAGTTACTTTTTGGATTGGCGAGATCGATTTCAGTATGAGCTGTATTAATATCTCCAGCGATAATGATTTCTTTATTTGTTTGCTTATGAAGAGAGTGGGCAAGATCCACAACTTTTTTAGAGAAATCTAGCTTGTAACCCACGCGAGAGTGATCTCGCTGGCCATTGGGAAAGTAACCATTCATAAAAATAAGATTGTCGAATTCGGCCCAAATAAGCCTTCCTTCTGCATCAAATTCTTTGATTCCCAGGCCTCGATTAATTGACAAAGGTCGCTTTAAAGAGGAATTTTTTACCAGTAACGCAGTGCCAGAATAGCCTTTTTTTTCGGCAGGAAATAGATGTGACTCATACAAATCTCCCCATGCTTCAAGCAAATTTTTGACGTCTGCTTCAGTTGACTTTATCTCTTGGAGTGCAATGACATCGGGTAGATAGTCTCTGAACCATTGCTCAAAACCCTTTGTTGACACCGAGCGTAGTCCGTTTACATTCCAGCTTGTCAAAATCACTTTAGTCTCCTTTTATTTATATATTTTTTTATTTTCATTAAATATTTGTTTAAGTTTTCTGAAACTAATGTTAAGGTATTCTAAAGATTCATCATCTAACGAATGAGAATCACCACATACAAATCAAAGCAATTTATAAAGGAGAATTACATGAGATCATTTAAAAATATTGCTACTTTAGTTAGAACTAAACGAATTGGACACCCAAAAAATTATTCGCAATCTGATCTATCACTCCTATTAGGATACAAAAACGGTCAGTTTATTTCTAACGTAGAACGTGGTCTTTGTAATGTTCCTTTAAAGATGATGAAGAAAATTTCTGAAGTTTTAGACATCAATCCAGATGAATTAAAAACTGCAATTTTGAAAGATCACGAAGAAACTCTTACTAACTACTTCAATAAATCAACTCCAGCTAAAAAAGCAGCTAGAGAAATTGAAAACGCTGAAGTTGTTTAATTTCTAAACTAAATTTTTATATTTTAAATAATCGTCTAACGTTCCCACACTTTCTTCTCGATCATCAGCATAATTAGCTTGTTGTTGCGATTGAAGAAAGTGTGGATCTTCAATCTCCGATTCAACCGGAGGATTTTCTCCAGTCACTGGAATATCATGAACAGTTGTGTAGATATTATCTGTTTTTAAACCATTATTTCTCTTCTCAAAAAGCTCACGAGCAGCAGGATCTAATCTATTTTCAAACTCGCGAAGTTCATGGAGTGAATTATAGAAATTTCTTTCAAGTTTATTTTTTTGAGCTGGGTCTGCTCTAAAAAATAAATCATGATATTTTCTTCTGGCAATCAAGTGTTGATCGAGAAGATTTAAATATTTTTCATAGATTCGTTCGATATTAATGCCTGGAGGATGTTGCGCATTCCCACCTTGAGGTCTTGGACGATTGTGATGAGGTCTGCCGTGGCGTCTGCGGTGTTGTTGACCTCCGCCTTGTCCTTGAGGACGCTGACCTTGTCCTTGCTGCGCCTGTGGTGGGCGTTGTCCTTGTCCCTGGCCTTGAGCTTGACCTCCACCCTGACCGCCTTGAGGACGGCGTCTTTGATTGTGGTGATGACGACGATTGTTATTTCCGCCGCTATTTTGTGGTCTCTGAGAACCTGAAGATTGTTGTTCGCTCATAAATTTCAAAATCCTAATAAAAATCTTATGCTGCTATTATTGACCTTATCCATTCTAAGTCAATTCGCACAACTAAAATTATCTCAATAAAAATGTGATTTATGTTTATTTACCTACGATCAAGTTTTCGTTAAAATGTTCTAGTTTTAAAAGCTTTTATTATTTTTTCACCTTCTACTGGAGAATTTATGAGCGCAAAAAATCGCGTGAAAGTTGCAGTTACTGGGGCCGCTGGTCAAATTGGTTATGCTTTATTGTTTAGAATTGCTTCTGGGCAAATGTTTGGACCTGAAACAGAAGTCGAGCTTCAGTTAATCGAGCTTGAAGCTGCTCTAGGCGCACTTAAAGGTGTTGCGATGGAACTAGACGATTGTGCTTTCCCACTTCTTAAAAAAGTAACTTGCACAAGTGATCTCTCAGTTGGATTTAAAGATGTTAATTGGGCCGTTTTAGTTGGATCTGTTCCAAGAAAAGAAGGAATGGAGAGATCTGATCTTTTAAAAATTAACGGTGGAATTTTCACTAAACAAGGTGAAGCTATCGCTGCTAATGCCGCTAAAGATGTTCGTATTTTTGTCGTTGGGAACCCATGTAATACAAATGCTCTTATCTGTATGAATGCTGCTAAAGGAATTCCATCAGACAGATTCTATGCAATGACAGCTCTTGATGAAAACAGAGCACGCACTCAACTTGCTCAAAAAGCAAATGTTGACGTAACAGCTCTTTCTAATGTGACTATTTGGGGTAACCACTCATCAACTCAGTACCCTGATTTTTACAATGCTAAAATTAATGGCAAGCCTGCTCATGAAGTAATTACTGATACTGAATGGTTAAAAGGTGCCTTCATAGAAACAGTTCAAAAGCGTGGAGCGGCCATTTTAAAAGCTCGTGGATTATCTTCTGCAGCTTCAGCTGCAAACGCAGTTGTTGATGGAATCTATCACCTTACTCACGACACGAAAGCAGGTGAGACTTATTCAATGTGTTTGGCTTCTAATGGAGAGTATGGAGTCGATAAAGGACTTATTTTCTCTTTCCCATGCAGAACTGAGAACGGGAAATTAAAAGTTATTGAAGGAATTAAGCACAACGATTTTGGAACTGAAAAGTTTAATCTTACTTTGAATGAACTTCGTTCTGAGAGAGATGCTGTTAAAGAATTAGGCCTGATCTAAGTCAAAATAAAAAGGCTCCTTCGGGAGCCTTTTCTTAGTATTTATTTCTCACATACTGCCGATTAACTTCTTTATTATTGCGGAAATCCGGAGCTCGTTTAACTTCGTTTTCCTGGGCCACTGTTCGAGCGGTGCTCGCGCAACTAACTAAAGAAAAAACTGTGATCAAACAAAGAGCTACGCCAAATAATGAACTCATAAAACCTCCCTGTAAAAGTGCAAAGAAATCTTATCTTTGCTTACTTCTTACATCTGCTATTTATGTGCCATCTTTTTAGTGTCAGAAATTCACCGAGGGATTAAGTTTTTTTATTCTTATAGAGGTCAACTAGCTTGAAAAAGCGTGTCTGGTCTCTAATCTCCAGTGGTTTAATGGATTCTACATTTTTTTTACGGATTCCTTTTGCCCTGATCAATTCATCACCACTTCGAATTTTCCTAGTGATTTGTTTGCCAATCATTTTTAACCATGGAGGAAGATGTTCTTCCAATTCAGATGCCTCAATTTTTGTAAATTCTGAGTCCTTTGTGCAAATGATACTCGCACTTCGATTTTGATCATCAAAGAAAGAGAGCTCTCCAATATATTCACCAGCTCCGAGATAGGCCAAAGGAGTCACCTGACTCCCTTTTTGAACAAAGACCATAACTTCACCTTTATTGATAATATAAAGATCGTTTTTTGAATCATCGGCCAAAAAGAGAATTTCATCTTTTTTTAAACTAATAGTTTGTGCCATATCACTTCCTTAAAAATTAACGCTTAAAAGTTTTTTCAATGTTTCCTTAAGTTCCCCAATCATAGTTTGATAAAAAATGTTTTGAGGGAAAATCTCATCAGTAAAGAGGCCTTCTTTTGAAAGAGAAGAGGCCATATATTGGTCAAAATCGATAAGAGGAAGCTGTCTTTTTTTTGCTTGAGTTTTCAAAATAGCATTGTAGACGGCATTTCCTCTCCAATTGGAGCAGTCAAAGACTGATGCTTTTTGAAAAGCTTCTCTGGCAGTCCTTAGATCGCCGAGCCCGAGACTGGCCTTACCTAAAAGATAAAAGGATTGGGCATTACTATAAGTTTCATTAGCGAGTTCAACTGCCATCGGATAGGCTTTTTTATAATTACCTTGTTTGATCAGTCCTTCAATCTCTTGCTGAACTTCAATAATTGTATTGCTTGTTGAACTTGAACAAATCTCTTTTGGTTGAACTTCCAGATTGAGAGGCGTGGTAATTAATATCAGGTTACTTTTTTTATCTTTGATCAAATCAATAAGCTCTCTTAGTTCGTAATCAAACAATTTAAAAGCAATTTCTTTTTCATTCATCTTATCCATTCCTGGAAGACGATTGTGATATTCTTTGATTGGGCCTAATTCAAAAAACTGAGTTTTCTGATAAAAGATTTTAGAAAGCACTGGAAATGTGATGATGAGAGATATGATTTTCTCGTCATCATAAAGGGAGAAGTTTTTCACAATGGCATTTTTGTCAGCTACCGCAAAAGTTTTTTCATAAAGTTCTGAGCTGGCCCCGTGGTAAATAATTATTGGCGGGAGTTTTTTCAAGGATTTTAGTTTAAAAAGAGTCCGATGAAGTCCCTCATGAGGTTTTGCCCAATTATAAATTTTTGGGGGAGTTTTAAAACTTTTAGCAAATTCGTTGGATAATTCAGTTGTATAATTGTTCAAGGCCTCTGCCATCCGATCGCCAACGATGAGAATATTGGCGTTTTCGGCAAGTTTAAGCTCCGGGCCCAAGGCATTTATAGCATTGGCATTAAAACCATACGGATAAGGTGTTATAAACATCCTTTTGGCCGAAAAGGCCCAATAGGCATAGCCACCGGCAAGAACGATTAAAATGAAAAGAAAGATGAAAAACTTTTTGATCATACTTTGATTGTATCAAAAACTTTGGTATCTAAAAGAACTAAAAAGGAAATTAACGATGAGTCACTGGATACCTGAATTATTGTCTCCGGCCGGAAGCTTAGAGAAGCTTAAAGTCTCTGTGCTTTATGGGGCCAATGCCGTTTATCTTGGCGGACAAAAATTTGGTTTGAGACAGGCATCAGATAATTTTACCTATGAAGAATTGGCCGAGGGAGTTGAATTTGCTCATTCCCTGGGAACTCTTGTCTATGTGGTTCTCAACAGCTTTTTGCATGACAAGGATTTAGAAGAGCTTCCAGAGTTCCTTCACCTTTTGGAAGAGCTTAAAGTGGATGCCGTTATTGTTTCAGATCTAGGAGTAATCGCGACAGTAAAAAAACATTCTAAATTAGTCGTCCATTTATCAACACAGGCCAGCTGTCTTAATGTCGAATCGGCAAAACTTTGGCAAAAAATGGGTGCACAAAGAATTGTGCTCGGCCGCGAAGTGACGATTAAAGAGGCCGCAAAGATCAAAAAGGCAACGGGTCTAGAAATTGAAATGTTTGTACATGGATCAATGTGTATGGCATTTTCTGGAAACTGTGTGATTTCTAATTACACTCAAGGGCGCGACTCAAATCGCGGCGGTTGTGCGCATTCGTGTCGTTTTGAATATTCGATCGATTTTAATAATGCGAGCGTTGAAAATAAAAAAGCGTATTTCATGAGTTCAAAAGATTTGGAAGGAATCCGGATGCTTCCTGAATTTATTGAAGCAGGAATTGATTCCTTAAAAATTGAAGGAAGAAATAAAAGTCATCACTACGCTGGAACGATATCTAAGGTTTATTCAGATGCTTTGCGCTTTTATAAAACGCACGGGCATTTTTTATCAAATGATATGCTGTTGTGGGAAGAGGAATTAAACAAAGTATCTCATCGCGATTACACTACAGGTAGTTTAGATGATTATGCTGGCGAAGACTCAATCTACAATCAACGCGAGCATGACGATAATGAATTTGTCGTTTCTGGAATTGTTTTAGAGTCAGTTGTCGGACAACATTTATTAGTTGATGTAAAAAGTGCTTTTTGCCCAGGAGAAACGCTTGAAGTAATGCCTTTTAAAGGGGCAACTTCTAAACTCCATGTGAATTTTTTAAAGTCAATTTCAGGAGCCGATGTTTTAAAATCAAAACCAGGCAGTGTTGTTAAAATCCCTTACGTACAAGGGGCTGAAAAATTTAATATTATAAGAAAGGCAGTGAACTCGTGAAACTTGTCACTTATATAGAATCAGTTCATGAATTTAATGAGTTCTTAAGTCACAAGGACGAATCACTTTCCTATGAGATCATTTTAGGGTGCAGTGAACTTTCTCGTTATAGCAAGTCATCTCTAGATGAAATGCTAAACTTGATAAACAAGGCATCTAAAAATAATGTTCCCGCGATTTTGGAATGGGACGTTT
Organism: Bacteriovoracales bacterium; assembly: GCA_037444575.1. Lineage (GTDB taxonomy): Bacteria > Bdellovibrionota > Bacteriovoracia > Bacteriovoracales > Bacteriovoracaceae > Bacteriovorax. The sequence goes on along the minus strand of JBBIME010000003.1, from coordinate 405,362 downwards.
TAAATCAAGAAGAAAAATTTTTAAAGACAGTTGAGATTTTTGATCGATTGCCATTGCATGATTTTAAAGCAGTTCGAGTTCAAGACCCAGGTGCTGTTCAATATATAAAAACAAAGTACCCATGGCTTAAGATTCAGCTTATTTTAGAAAACGGCAATCACAACTTGGAAGGCCTCAAAAAATGGTCTGATTACCTGGGAGAGCAATGTGAGAGATTGGTTTTATCCAATGAACTTTCAAAAGATATGCTCAAAGCTTATGCTAAAGAAATAAAAACTCCTATCGAGATTTTAACCTTTGGGCGCATTCTTCTATTTTATAGCGCGCGCATGCTTCTTTCTCCTTTGGAAAAAGAACAAGTTCAAAATTCCTTTATCGAGGCCAATGGAACGAGTGAGGAGAGTCCTCATTCTGGATTTCCAATAATAGAAAATCGTCATGGAACATTCATGTTCAATGTGAAAGATCTCTATCTTTTAGATGTCTTCAATGAATTATCTGAGATGGGAATTAATCATGCCCGAATTGATCTCCGTTTTGATGATAATTTTAAAAATTATTTAAAAAATATTGTGAATCTTTTATCAGGAAAAATTCAGGAGAGTGATCTTTCTATTAAGAAAAATCATCTTCGCCCTCTCATTAGAGGGTTCTACAATATCAATAAATCAGATGTTCTTTTTACGAAATTGAAAAATAAAAGAACTCAAAGACAGGATAATAATTATATTGGAGAAGTTGTCGATGTTGAACGCGATCTTCAACTTGCTTTGATCATTAAATCTGAAGGAACTACTGAAATAACAGGTCGCACTCTAAAGATGATTACTCCTGAAGGAAAAGAAAAAGTAGTGACGCCATCATGGATGAAAACTTCATTGGGTGAATCAGTAGTCAAAACACAAAAGGATGAAATCGTTCTTATTCCTTATATCAGCGGCGTGACTGTAAAAACTCAGGTCTACTTAAATCCCAATACGTAAAAGACAACTTCAATTCCACCATTTTTAAAAGGGCGGGCACTTTCAATTTTAAATTGATCACAAGCTTTCAGTTTATAAATACTGGGAACAATAATACCTAAAAGATGAGGGGAGAATTTCTTTTTTATAGAAGTAATAACATTTAAAAAATATTCCAAATTAATATTTTCGCCCACTCTTATTCCATAAGGTGGATTGATTATGACAACAGGGTTTTTATAGGAGTGAGAGGTGTTTGAAAAAAGATCCTCTTTTTGAAAATTTATCAGTGGCGCATTTTTTGAAGCCTGAGCGACGACTCCTGGATTTATCTCAAAACCAATAAACTCATTATAGAAAGAACTTTTTTTCTCTTCTAGTTTTGGCAATTGACTTAAATGATCAATAACAATTGGCATATGTAAAAAAGAGAAATCGCGTGCCTCTGTTATACTGAATTCATTTTTTGCTTCAATTAAAAATGTCCCAGAGCCACACATTGGATCAATGAGAGTGATTGATTCAATTGAGAGATGTTTTTTTAGTTCGGTAAGTAGTAATGCTGCTAAGTTTTCTCTTATGGGCGCAAGTCCTGTGAGCGTTTTTTCTCCACGCAAATGCAGACGCTCTCCCGTTGTATCGATGCTTAACGTACAGACATCGTTTTCTACACGGAAATAAATGGCCGGAAGATTTTCTTTTTTTGCATTTTCAAGATGGTCTAAGTAACGTTTTTTAACGGGGCGATGTCGGTAGTACTGATTGACCCCATCTGCGATGGCCTTTTCTATTTTTCTTGAATCAAAAAGTCTTGAGTCTTTTGAAGCTGAGACAACTTCAGGTGTCTGGCCAATCATCCAATGAGACCAGTTAAACTTAGAAATTTTTTGATAGAGTTTTGGGAAATCGCGACACTTAAATTCAGCAAGCCTTAAAAGAATTCGAGTAGGAGTGCGCAGAATTCGATTTAAGCTCACTCCAATTAAAAAAGGACATTCTATCTCAATTCCGCCTGGAATTTGCGCAATCACAGAGAAAGAATTTTCGGGAAAATGAAGTATAAATGCCTCATTGAGTTCAATAAGACCTAGATCTTCGAGATCCATTGGGTAAACAATAAAAAAGCGAGCAGAGTCAGTTAAATTCATAGTTATTTAATTATAAAGTAATTGCTTGAATTCTGCATTATATGATTTAATTTTTATCACTTACGACTCAAAAACTTGGAGATTATATGAAAGCATCTTTTTTTATTGTTGGACTCCTATTTATGGCAAACGTTAATGCTGGTGAACATGCCCTTCATGCGCATGAGCATGGAGCTATTAAGCTTGGAATGGGGGTTGAGAAAAATACAATAGAGCTTGAACTTGATGGACCGTCTGAGTCTTTCATTGGATTTGAGTATCTTCCTAAAACTGATAAAGATAAAAAGACCTTTAATGATGCTAAAGATCTTTGGGAAAAAAAACTTTTAACCTTAATTACACCTGATCAAAAATTTGGATGCAAAATTACTGAAGCTAGTTTTGCTCAAGTCATCGATCAGAAAGAGACAAAAGAAGAGCAAGCAAAAATCAAAGACCCAAAGAAAAAAGAAGAGGGCGTTCATAGCGATATCGAAGCAAAAGCAAAAATTAGTTGTGCAAAGGAAATTGCTGGAAGTGAAGTTCAAGTTTCTCTAAAAAAATATTTCAAAAATATCAAGAAACTCAATGTTGAAGTGATTAGCGGTGAAGCTAAGAATGTTGAAATTACAAAAGCGGTTCAGTCTTTTAAAATTTAATTAAACATAAATCCGGCCTAGTTTATAGGCCGGACCTTTCTTATTTACTATTTTTGTAGATTTTCTGGTAAAATAATTAGTTCTGGATTTGCTTCGATTGTATTGCTAGAGATGATGTTAACATTGCTCGTTAATTTTACACGACTTCTATCGATTTGCCATTTAGGACTGTACCACCATTTAGTACTAGCAATTTTGATCTTATTCCCTGAGTCTTCAACAAAAAATAAGTCTTTTCCTTGAACTTCTAATTTAGAATTATCGATATCAAAACTGTATAAGTCTCGTTCAATTTTTCCAGAGAATCCACGATAACTAGCATTTAATTCTAAAGAGAATGTGCCATCGTCATGTTGATTGATATATGTGCTTGCTGATCTATAATCTCCAAAAAGTCTAATTTGAGCTTTTTCAGTTTGAAGCCCTTCTGCAAAACCAACGGTTGAAGCGATCAATGAAAGACCTAATATCACAGTTCTAAAAATCATTTTTTTCATAGTAAATTCCTCGCAGGAGTTAGTAATTTTTATGTGTTTTTAGCACTTCTTTAAAAAATGACAATAAATTAGTTTGTACCATGTAAACTCTACAATTAGCATGTCTAGCATAAATTCCTCTGCTATCTTTTCTCTCTATGAAAACAAAAGGAAGTCTTACATTAATACCCACCCCGCTTTCAGAAGAAGGGGTGCTTGAACCTGTGGCCTTTTCTATTTTAGAGAGTGCTGCTTTAAACGATCCAGAGACATCTGTTTTTGTGATTGAAGATTTAAAGCCTGGAAGACGAAGATGGCTTCAATTTAAACTTCCAAGATCAGCTGTTGAGAGTTTCGTTCTCTATAACGAACACACTGCTGATACTGTTTCAAAAGAATTACTGGCAAGTCTTAAGTCAGGTAAAAACGTATATCTTATGAGCGATGGGGGCCTTCCTGCTTTTTATGATCCAGGAATTGAACTTGTAAGAATGTGTCACCAGAATCACATCAAAGTAACTTCAACACCTTTTTGCAACTCTGTCGTTTTAGCGTTGGCTCTTTCAGGACTATCCCATAAAAAATTTTGGTTTGAAGGATTTCTTCCCTTGGATAATGCTGAGAGATCTTCTGTTATTAAAAAATTAATGTCTGCCAAACATACAAGTATTTTAATGGATACACCTTATCGCTTAAAGCGAGTGCTTGAGGAAATGCAGGAAGTATGGAGTGGAAATAAGAAGGTTTTTGTGGCCCTAGATTTAAATTGTCCCACAGAAGAATTAAAGCTTGGTACTCCTAATGAGCTCCTTGGGAGCATAACTGATTTCAAAAGAGAGTTTATCTTGATCCTTTCTGAATAATAACAACTGGTTAGATAGTTAAAAAGGCATGACGGCCTTGTGTGTTCGTGATAATTAGGGACTCTATGCAAAATACATCTCAAGAGACTAGAAAAAAGGATCATATTGATCTGGCCAATAGGGCACAGACAAGTGGCGCTCTTGTTGATGAGCGCTTTAATTATGAACCGCTTTTTTCTGCTCACCCAAGTGATGAATCTGATTTAGAACTCCCATTTTTAGGAAAAAAAATGCGCGCGCCTCTTTGGGTTTCAAGTATGACCGGAGGAGTGGGGAAGGCCCGCCATATTAATCAAAATCTCGCTCGCGCTTGTCACGAGTTCGGACTTGGAATGGGCTTAGGTTCTTGTCGAGTTCTACTCGATAATAATTTAAAGAAAGAATATTTTAACGATTTCAATCTTCGTCCAATTATAGGATCTGATCTTCCACTGTATGCCAATCTGGGAATTGCTCAGGTTGAGACAATGCTTTTAAAAAACGATCATCAAAAAATGAGTGATATGATGGGTGAACTTGATGCTGACGGATTGATCGTTCATATCAATCCTCTTCAAGAATGGTTTCAGCCTGAAGGAGATCGTCTAAATATTTCTCCTCTTGAATCATTAACGAAGCTTTGCAATGTTCTTAAAACTAAAATCATAGTTAAGGAAGTAGGACAGGGAATGGGGCCTAGAAGCCTTAAGGCCCTCTTAGATTTACCGATTGCTGGAATTGAGCTTGCAAGCTTTGGTGGAACAAATTTTTCTAAACTAGAACAAATAAGAAGTGAACAATCATCTAGCTGGATGAAGGCCTTAAGTCATGTTGGTCATACGGCCCCAGAGATGGTCGGTTTTTTAAATTCACTATTAAATGAAAACGTTCAATATAAAGAAAAGCAAATAATAATCTCTGGGGGAATTGAAAACATTCTCGATGGTTTTTATCTTCATCAGAAATTAAATTATCCGTCAGTGATTGGACAGGCCAAGAATTTTCTAGTTCATGCTGAAAACTATGATGATCTTAAAAATTTTATCAGAGGTGAAATCGCAGGACTAAAAGTGGCGAAAGCTTTTTTGGATTTAAAAGTTAAGGAGCAGGTTTTATGAAAAAACCAATGAATGGTTTTTCTAAACTTTCAAAGTTTGAAAAAATTGATCTTGTCGTTGAGAATTATTTTTCTGATTCAGATGCCGCTCGCTCTCAATTTAAGAAGTTTTGGCATGATGATGAGGAAGTTCAAAAAACACTTGATGAATTCAGTGAAAATACCCTGACCAATTTTCCTTTTCCTTTTGGCGTAGTTCCCAATCTTCTTTTAAATGGTGAGCTTCTTTGTGTTCCGATGGTTATTGAAGAAAGTTCTGTTGTGGCAGCTTCTGCTCGCTCAGCGAATTTCTGGCTGACTCGTGGAGGGTTTCACGCTGAAGTCCTAACGACCACAAAATCAGGACAGGTTCATTTTATCTGGAAGGGAGAAACTTCAAAGCTTTCTGGTTTTTTTGAAACGATAAAAGAAGAATTAATTCTTGAGGCAAAACCTCTCACTGAAAATATGGAAAAAAGAGGCGGAGGGATAATCTCTCTTAATCTTATTGATAAAACTGCGGATGAACCTGGCTATTATCAGCTTTCTGCTGAGTTTGAGACTAAAGATGCCATGGGAGCTAATTTTATCAATTCTATTCTTGAATTAATTGCCAGAACATTTAAAGAAAAAATTAAAATGGCGCCTGGTTTTAGTGATGATGAAAAAGATGCTCAAATCATAATGGCAATTCTTTCAAATTATACACCGAATTGCTTAGTTCGAAGTTTTGTTGAATGCGATATCGATGATCTTAATGATCCAAGTTTAGAGATGAGCGCATCTGAATTTGCCGATAAATTTAAGCGAGCAATTACAATTTCAAAAATTGATGTCACTCGAGCGGTAACTCATAATAAAGGTATTTTTAACGGAATTGATGCCGTTGTTGTTGCTACTGGAAATGACTATAGAGCAGTTGAAGCCTGTGGACATGCTTATGCTGCCAGAGATGGACAGTATCGAGGATTATCAGATGTAAGCCTTGATAATGGAAAATTTAAGATGACATTAGAAATTCCAATGAATATTGGAACTGTCGGAGGATTGACCTCACTTCATCCGTTGTCGAGATTATCTCTTGATATGCTTGGACGTCCAAATGCAACTGAGCTCATGAAAGTTGTCGCCAGCATTGGACTTGCACAAAACTTTGCAGCAGTAAGATCGCTAGTCACAAGTGGAATTCAAAAAGGGCATATGAAGATGCACTTGATGAATATTTTAAATCACCTCGAAGCATCCGATCTTGAACGTGAAGCTGTAAAAAAACATTTTGAAAATGAAATCATAACCTACAAATCAGTCAGAGAATTTATTGCTCATTTTAGGAAATACGAATAATGAACGAGATTAATTTGGATCAGATTAACGACGACTTAAAAAAATCATCTCTTGAAAAAAACCAATACTTCTTTGGCCATGGTAAATTGCTTTTAACAGGCGAGTATTTTGTTCTTGATGGGGCCCTTGCCCTTGCTCTTCCAACTAAAGTTGGTCAGTCACTTTCTGTTAAATATTCACCTTCTTTTTCACCATCTCTAAGTTGGAAATCTTTCGATGTCCACGGCAATTGCTGGTTTGATAGTAAATTTGAATTTTGGCATTTTAAATGTCTTGATGAAAATCCTTCAGAAGAAGCTCTCTTTCTTCAAAAGATTCTTCAACAAGTAAGAAAGCAAAATCCTCATTTCCTTCGTGATGATGTTGAAATAAAAGTTGAAACACGCCTTGGATTTCCTCTTGATTGGGGACTAGGAAGTAGCTCTTCGCTTATTTATAATATCGCTCAATGGGCATATGTTTCTCCTTTTGAACTTCTTTTTAAAACTCAAGGTGGATCTGGCTATGATATCGCCTGTGCTCAATCTGAAGGGCCGATAGCTTATAAAAAAATCACAAGCGGACCAAACTGGTCTCCGATTTATTTTAACCCTGGTTTCAAGGATAACATTTTCTTTGTTTATCAAGGTCAAAAGATGAACTCTCGTGAGGCCATTAAAGATTATTCTAAGAAGCGCCCATTTTCTTCATCTCTTATCTCAAAAATGACAGAGCTGACTCAGGAATTTTTAAATGCAGAGACGTTAGAAAAATTTCAATCAGTGATGGGTGAGCATGAGCAAATTGTAGGAGAGGCCCTTGGCATGACTCCAGTGAAAGATAAATTGTTTTCTGATTTTCCAGGGGCAATCAAGTCTCTAGGAGCATGGGGAGGCGATTTTGTCATGGTTGCCACAGAACTTGATATCACAGAAGTAAAAAAATATTTTAAAGAAAAGGGATTGGATGTTGTTTATCGCTTTGAAGACCTTATCTCAGCTCCACTAGAAAATATCTCTAAAGACTCTGTTAAAATGGGATATTCTAACCACCTTATTCATTAATTTATGAACACAAAATCAATTTATAAAGTGGAATGGACGTCTCCTTCAAACATCGCTCTTGTTAAATACTGGGGTAAGTTTGGAGTTCAGCTTCCCAAGAACCCATCCATAAGTTTTACTCTTAAACATTCAACGACAACGTTATCTGTTGAAGTTTTTGAAAGAGAGCAAGGATCAATTGAATTTTTATTTGAAGGAAAATCAAATACAAAATTTGAAGACAAAATATCCAAATTTTTATCGACTCAAAAAGATCGATTTCCATGGCTTTCAAATCATCATTTAAAGATTGAATCGACAAATACGTTTCCTCATTCTTCAGGAATAGCTTCTTCGGCGTCATCAATGAGTGCTCTTTGCTTGGCACTTTTATCAATTGATGAATTTTTTTCCAGAAACAAAAGAGATAGTGAGAATTTTTTCAAACTTGCTTCTGAGCTCTCTCGTCTGGCCTCAGGGTCGGCTTCAAGATCTGTCTATCCTCATATGGCCTCATGGGGCGAGACCGCTGCAATACCTGATAGCTCAAATAATTTCGCTTCGGAGTTTTCGGATTTTCATCCGATCTTTAGTGATTATTGTGATTCTATATTGATTGTCGATGCCGGTGAAAAATCAGTTTCTTCCAGAGCTGGTCATTCTCTGATGGAGAATCATCCATTTAAAGATGTCCGCTTTGAAGTCGCTAAACAAAATATGTCGCGTTTAATATCTGCTCTTAAATCAGGGAACCTATCTGATTTTATCGAGATAGTTGAAGAGGAAGCACTTACCCTTCACGCTCTCATGATGACATCAAGACCTTCTTATATCCTGCTACGTCCAGAAAGTTTGTCTCTTATTGAAGAGATTAGATCGTTTAGAGAAAAAGAGAATATTCCTGCTTGCTTTACCATAGATGCTGGCCCTAATATTCACCTTCTTTATCCTAAGGCCCATGCAGAGAAGATTCGCAGTTGGATTGAAACGACTCTTGCTAATAGACTTGTTGGAAAAAAGTGGATTCATGATGAAGTTGGAATAGGTCCTGTAAAAGGCAGTGAATATATCAATGGCACAAAACAATAACGAAAAAACATTTTATTCAAAAATTATTCTTTTTGGTGAATACAGTGTCATTCAAAATTCAATGGCCCTTCTCATTCCGTATTCACTCTTTGAAGGAAAACTGACTTTTAGAAGAGACAATACAACGACTGTTGATCCTGAGCTTAAGGCCTTCTCTCTTTATCTGAAGCAATTAGTAGATTCTAATCAGCTAAATTTCCAATTTGATTTAACAAGTTTTGAATTTGATATTTCTCAAGGTCTATTCTTTGAATCGACTATTCCTCAAGGTTACGGAGTAGGAAGTTCAGGGGCCTTAGTTGCAGCGATTTATGATCGCTATGAACAAGAAAATCATGATAAGTCTGATATTAATCGCTTAAAAAATATCTTTTCTCAAATGGAATCTCATTTTCATGGCTCAAGCTCTGGAGTTGATCCACTGATTAGCTATCTGAATTCTCCCATTTTGATTAAAGGGAAAAATGATTTAGGCCTTGTTTCTATTCCAAAATTTCCAAAAGGAAAGGGAGGGATATTTCTTCTAAATACTAAGCGCTCTCGAAAAACTGAACCACTGGTAAATTTATTTTTAGAGAAAACTAGAAATGAGAGTTATTATAATTTAGTTGAAGATGTACTTAAGCCAATAACCAATCATTGCATTGATGATTTTTTAAATGTGAACATTGATTTGCTCTTGAAAAATTTTAAGCTTCTATCTGCCTTCCAGTATGAACATTTTTCGCCGATGATTCCAAAGCTCTATCGCGATCTGTGGGCCGTGGGACTGTCTTCTAATGATTATTCATTAAAATTGTGTGGGGCCGGAGGTGGTGGATTCTTAATGGGAATTACTGATGACTTCCAAAAGGTAAAGCGCGTTCTCGCTGCCCACGAACTAAGATTGCTTTTAAGTTTCTAGACCTTTCAACAGGTTAGACTGTCTAAAAAATAACAGTATGTAAATATTGGATGAAAGCCACAAACTATCCCGCTTTGTCGTCATAATAGACAAATTAATATTAAAGAGCGGGATTTCTCAATGAAATACTTTGTTACATTACTGATTCTTATTTTTTCGAATACTAGTTATTCAAAAGTCGAAGAGTGTTATCGTAAGGCCCAAATCATTAAAGGATTGGTCACTCACCACTGGTTAAAAACAGATACAAAGATTGCGGGTATGGGTAGTGGAGAAACTGCTAATGAACAGATTGGGGATAAATTCGAGGCCCCCTATTCAACTCATGTGTTTATCGTAGATCACTCAGATCAAATAGCAGAATCATGTAAAGAAATAACCTACGCGGATGAGGATTGTGTTAATGCTGAACTCGATCTTGGAAAACCTCTTGGGCACTTTAGTTTAGGCAATAATTGCCAAACTTTTGTTTCTAAAGTTTTAAGAAAATGCTCCAAAGATAATAAACAAATTGAGTTATTCTTAGGAAAACAATCATGAAAATAGGAACGTTAATATTTACGTTATTGTTTCTCTCCCTATCTACAGTTACATGGAGTGCTGAGATAATTGGCCTTCCCGTTGTCTCTTTATTTGTACAGACTAATAATGGTCTGGAAAAAATAGATAATGTTCTAAAAAATCCTGAAGGCCTTCTAAAAAGATATAAACCTGCAGGTGCTGCAATTTCTAATAAGATCGTTGATCACTCACAAATTCAATTTGTAGCGAAGAAAACGGTTCTATTATTCACAAAATCTGTATTTATTCATAGTTCCCTTGATGTAACGAACTCAGATGAATGTAGTTCAAAATCAGAAATTGGATACCTTTTAAAAATGGATTTTTCAGGTTCAGACGAAATGGTTACAAATAATGTTGATAATTATGAAGCCCTTATCTGTGTACGAGAAGATTCTACGGGATCCTTAAATGTTCAGGTTAAATCAAAAATTTATAAAGGGAATAATTATAATAAAATAGTTGGTCCGATTATCACAGATATGATTGCAGCGCAGGCCAACCCGATAACTGAAGCTCTTTCTTCTGAAATAAAAGCGAGCCAATTATAAGTTGAAACTAGATTTGAAATAGGTATTTATCAATAACAGCTAATGGAGAATTTATGAAAAAGATTATTTTTATGACGGCGTTTCTTGCTTTATCAATTCCGTTAGCATCAATGGGGTGTGATGGAAGATCAGATACTAATATTTCCTGTGATGAAGCGTTCAATAGAGCGAATGCCTATAAAATAATAAAAGATGCAGAAAATAGTAACGACGAGACAATTTCTGACTTGAATCTAGTTCTTTCAGTTGTTAACGAGCAAACATCTTTAAAAGAGTCTGCTTATACGTTTGTAAAGATATTAAATAGAGTTGGAAACGGTGATACTGCCCATGCTCAACAGGCCTTTAGACTTATTTCAGATATAGCGATAAATAAACACTCTAATTTTAAGACAGTTAGTGATATTTATATGAGTGGATTGAATGCAGAAAATAGTATTGATGACTCAATTTCTAATTTATACTTAATTGGCTCATTATCATCAAATGAAGAGGACTTAATAAGATTATCTAAGGTGTTTATAAGCGTCCTGAATAGGGTCGGAAATGGTGACACTGCTAATGCTCAACAAGTTCTTCGCTTAATTGTTGATGGAAGCCATCGAACAAATCAATCATTTGAAATTCTTAACAACTCTTTTCAAAGTATAATGAACGCTGAAAATAGCATTAGTGATACAATTTCCAATTTAAATTTAGTTATTTCAGCATTTAGAGTTTGCAATGATATCAAGCAAGCAACAAATGAATTGATTGATATTTTAGGAACTGTTGGAAACGGCGACACAGCTGCTGCTCAGAGAGCTTTCAAAGGAATTTACGGACTATAAAACCCTTGAGAACAATATTATAAATCGGATCTTACATAAGGAGAAATCGTATGAATAAACTAGTATTAGTCGCGGCCATTACTTTAATTAGCTCAAATGTTTTCGCAAAAAATCCATGTATCGAGCAACTTAAAGAAGCTGCCAATAAATGTGCAGTTGGATTAGACACAAGCATAGAACGAAAACATGATAAAGGAATATGTAAAGAAGTCAATTTTAGCGGTGTGACTGAATCTGGAAGTTATCAAGAAGTAAAAAATACTGTTGCGATGCTCGACAATAAGGCGATTGCGATTATTAATCACCTCAAGAATGGATGTCAGTTAAGTTATATAACAGTTACAGACAATGCTAAGGAACTTGTATCAATCGGTGGACGTGGTTTTGTAAGATCAGAAGAAGGACGCATTTTTGTTATTGCAAGAAATGGAGTTGTGTCAGAAATGATGAATGCAAGCGGAAAGGAATATAAAAATTTAATTGATATCAAAGGAAATGATGTTGGTGGAATCACCTTACGCCTGGAAAAAAATATGAAAGTTGAATTAAATAGTAACCAACTTTATGACCGTGTAAATGATGCATCTAAAAAGGTATTACTTGGTTTTTAACTGCTAATCAGATACTCAATATGTAAGGCCCAGAGTTATACTCCGGGCCTTTTTTTGCACGAATGCTCTCTTTATTTTAATATTTGCTGTACGCTTCTTTCAAGTTCATTAATAAGAACCTGTGAATTAGAAGAGAGAGGCCCCTTACTAATGGCGACAATCTTATAGCGGATTTTTCGAGAAAGTTCCGGGTAAACTTCAACTAGTTCCAAGTGAGAGACAGAACTTGCAACAAAATCTGGAATAAATCCGATACCTAGTCCAGCACTTGCAAAGCGAGCAATGACTTCCCAACTTTCCACGATCATAGAAATAGGTGCAGGTGTTTTAAAGTGAGATTGATAGAGTTTTTTTACTTCAAGATTTCCTGGTTTTTCTTTTGTGACTAATATTCCCAGGTTTTTTAGATTTGCTTTATGGGAAAATCCTACAACAAATTGAAAATATCCTTCATGCAAAATATGTTTTTTTACACCATGAATAGCGTTGTTATCGACAACTATGCCAATTTCAATTTCATCATTTAACACTTGATCTAAAATAGTTTTAGTATGACCAATCATAAGATCGGCCTTGAGTTTAGGAAAATTTTTATTGATAGAACTGATGGCATTCGGAAAGAGCACAAGGGCCAGACTTCTTAACGTTGCAATAGCTAGCGTTCCAGAAAAATCTGATTTTAAGTTGGCGATTTTAGCTTTTAAACCTGTAATGGAATTAATGATGTCATCTATTGATTCAGCAGCAATTCGTCCTTCTTGTGTGAGTTTAAATTGGTTTTTGTTATGTTCTAAGAGCTGACAGTTGAGTGATTCCTCTAATTTTTTGATTGCTTGGCTTATGGCAGAAGAGCTGACTAGATTTTTTTTAGCTGCTGGAGCAATTCCCCCCAAGTTCGCAGCATCAATAAAATACTTTAAATGGTAGAGATTAGGTTCCATAAAATTTCCCTCGTTTGCATATTAAGTAAAACTTACTGTTAATGCAATATTAATTAACTATTTTAAATGATGATATTTGGCTATAAGTCTCTTGCAGAAGACTAACTACATGGGGGATTTATATGAACAAGATGATGTTTTTAACGATTTTTCTGACTTTTACATCTCAAGTTTTTGCAGGAAATAGAATTGATGAACTGAAAAAACAAATGCCTCTAGCTACACCATATGAGATTTTTCAACAGGCGTTTACTGAATCAAAAGATGCAATTGATCTCAAAGAAATAGGAACTCCTGGACTAAAATGTATCGGCCAAATAGCTGGCACTAAGGAATTGATTGAAAATGGGCTCAAAATTTTTAAATCTAACAAAATCGGGTCGACCGAAACTAAAGAATTTGCTTTATTAGAAGAATATTGGACTACAACAGCTGGATGGGACATCCTTTATAACATTTTAGAAGTTGATAATATGTCAACACAACTTTTAGTGATGATCAATGAAGAGTGGCAGAGATATAGCATGTATATTAGAAAAAATGGCGACGTTATAACTTACTCAATGAGTGTAATGGATCTTTACGATCGCCAAGATACAAATGTTTATGGGTATTGTACTACGAAATAATAGACCAAAAGGATTCTTGGCCCCTTATCTAAAGGGGCCAAGATATCAATTTTTTAGTTGTGAGCTTCTGCTACCTTTTCTTTGTATTCAGAAGGACTCATAAAATTATCTTCTTTTGTATAATCTTTTGAGTTCACAACTGCATTGAAAAGTTTTTTCTCTGTATTTATCTCTTCGTCATCAACTGCTTGATGAATTCCATATAGTCCAAGCTTGGCCTGAATGCGAGCAACTGGTGCCTGTTTAAAAATCGATGTTAAAATTGCGCAGGCATCCTTATCAAATTCACACCATCCACCAAGAGCAAGGAAGCTATCTTTGTTAAATGGAACTCCTGAAAGAAGGAGAGAGCGAAGAACGTTTTGATTTAAGTAGGAGCGAAGAAAAGAGAAAATTCCACACGCTGGAGTTAATCCCTGCGATAGATGATCAAAACAAAAAACTGCATCGCTTTTAGCGATTCTAATGTCAGCGGCTAGAGATAGCTCTAGACCAACTCCACGAGTTCCTTTTTTCATATCGACCACGATTGTCTGAGGAAGACATAAAAAAGATTGGGCAATTGTGCTTACTTTTTGAAATTGTTTTTTTAATTTTTCTTCTGAGAGTTCTCTCAGGTCATTAGGATCAAAACCTTGAATAAACTCTTCTCCAAAGCTTGTAATGAATAAGCTTTGCACTTCTGTATGAGTTGCGGCCCAGGCAAGAATCGACTCTAGTTCAAACAGCGTTTCAGCGTTGAGATAGTTTTTTCTAAATTTAATTTCCAGGGATTTTGTAGGGATAAGAAGCGTAGTTGCGATGGTGTTGTAGCTAAAGATCGGAACTCGTGTGAGTGCTTTCATAAACCTTCCTTGGTTATCTTGTGATCAGGCACTGTTTGTAGGGAAAAATCCATTCTTCCCATGAAGCTATTGTTTCAAAATTTAAAAATGACTGTCAAGCACCCGCAAAAAGAAAAACTAAAATAGGGTCTATGATTTGGTATCTGATGGCCTTTATCTGTTACAGATACCTGTAAACAGTTAAGGCCTTCAAACTTAAAGTAATAATTTTTCAGAAATTAGTCGTGTAGGGACTCTAAGAAACGTTCTGCTCTGATGGCCGCCTGGCAGCCTGATCCCGCCGCTGAAATGGCCTGGCGATAGTATGGGTCTTGAACGTCACCACAAGCAAATACACCTTCTACTGAGGTGTCAGGGTGACCTGCCAAAGTATTAATATAACCGTGCTCATCGAGAGCGACCTGGCCTTTGAGGAATTTAGTGTTTGGCTGATGACCAATCCCAAGAAAAAAGCCGTCAGTCTTTCTGTCGGTAATTTCGTTGGTCTTATTGTTATGAACTTTAAGTCCAGTAACTCCGGTATTATCAAAAAGAATTTCTTTAATTTCCGTATTCCAAAGAACTTCAATTTTAGGGTTGCTAAAAGTTCTTGTTTGCATTGCTTTGCTTGCTCTAAAAGTGTCTTTTCTGTGGACTAGATAGACCTTTTCAGCAAAACGAGTAAGGAAGTTTGCTTCTTCTAAAGCAGTGTCACCTCCACCAACAACATGAACGATTTTATTGCGATAGAAAAATCCATCGCAAGTAGCGCACGCAGAGACACCTTTACCAATGAGTTCCATTTCGTTAGGAAGTCCCAGGTATTTTGCTGAAGCACCAGTTGAGATAATTAAAGTTTCTGCTAAAAACTCTTGTCCATTTTCGCACTTTACATGGAATGGTCGTCTACTAAGATCAACGTCTGTTACTTTTGTAGAGACTATTTCAGTTCCAAAACGCAATGCTTGAGTTCGCATGTTAGTCATTAGGTCAGGTCCTAAAATCCCTTCAGGAAATCCCGGAAAATTTTCAACATCAGTAGTTGTTGTGAGCTGTCCGCCTGGCTCATGGCCTTCAAGGATAATAGGTTTTAGACCAGCTCTTGAAGCGTATATGGCCGCTGTATATCCGGCAGGTCCAGATCCAATAATGACAACTTGTTTAGTTTCTTTCATATCTAGTATAAATCCTTCGAATTTTTAGGAGATGAATTTACTCAGTTAATGCTTTTAAAGCAGCTTCTTGTTCTTCTTTAACTTTTGCTTTGAGTTTTATGTCTGTTGGACGATCATCTTTTTCTGGATTCATTTGATAGTAAGCAGAGACAGTCATTAGCTCGTTTGGATGCTTGGCCTCTTCAGTTGTTTTAAAAACTTCGCCAGTTATTGTGCATTCATATTTATAGATTTTCTTAATCTTCTTTTTCATTGGGGCCCTCAGGTCGTTTTGGAGTGGAATAAATTACCTCTAGTTATAGAAAAAAATTCTCCCTGAAGCAAGGATTTCCCTCATGTATGCATAGCGTTTTAGCTGATAAACTAGAAGTATTATGAAGATTTTATGTAGATTGACCGCATTTCTTTGCATGACCCTCTTTTGTAGTCGGACTTATGCCATTGGTTTGGATGAAGTCTCCGTACTCGATATTAGTAGTTCTGGAAATAGCGCGGCCATTGATAGAGGGCTTTTGGAGAATTATACAGAGGGCTCTTATGCTAAATTTTTTGTTCAATCCGGCGACTTTAAATTCCCAAAGATTTTTTTGGTGGCAGAAGGAAAATTAGTAAAAAGTTTTCCAAAAAAATCCTTTTGGCTTTTAAGTACTGTTTATATTCCTAATCTGATTAAAAATGGAAATCACCTTTTGGTCTTAACTTCTAATCAAGTCAAAGTCGGAAGAACTATGACTCAAAAACAGCGCCATGTGGTTGTCCCTGAAGAAGAATATGGAAGTGCTGATGAATATATTGGAAAAAATAAAAATAATGTTCCCGATCGCTTGATCCAAGATCTTGATTCCTACGAAGCAAGCGGGGAACTCTATGAAACAAAAAAAGTTCCTGAGGCCGACCAGCTCGTTCAAACCTACGAGAAATTAAGAAAAAAACCAGGTCAACAATTTAGTGATCAGTACAACGATGAAACAACTGAGAAGTATTTTATTGGCAATCGCCAAGTTCAGCTTGCTGATATTAAAAATGCTGAAGATAAAAAATTACTTGATTCAATCTCAATGGGATATGTTCAAAAAATCAATTCGCAAAAATATCCTCTGCAAAATGGATTGTATGTAAATCAGAAGAAAGTTCCCGGCACTGTGGACATAAATGATCAAATCACAGTGACTTCTGTCTACGATTCCGTCAAAGAAAAAAAGAAATCAGAAGAAAAAATAAACCCGAAGGCGATCGCAAAAGTTAAACGCGATGGAGTCCATTGGTCGGAAGACATGGATGATGAAACTTTAAGGCGTTACTTTATTCATAATGGTCTTGAGCATGAAGCAAGACGAAGAGAGCTCGCTTTAAATGAGCTTGATGGAAATGAAATTCTTTTTCATTACTCCGGATCTGTATTGGATCATACCTCAGGCATCGATCAAAACTATAGAAACTTAGGATACACATTAGGTTTAGGGTATGATCTTCACTTATCGAGAACTTCAAAAGATTTAAAACAGTGGTCATTGCAATTTCTACTTGAAAAAGGAGTTGCTGATTACGATATCGGAGGCCAAAACGCGAGAGGGCAAGAAGGCTCGTACGGTCTTTATTTAAATTACTATTTTAATAACAACCCCCTTACTTTGAATTCCTTTATTATTTTAGGCGGATTTGGGATTAAAGCTGGTTCTATGACTGTTTCTAATACAACATTATCAAAACAGTATTCTTATCAAACATTGGCGATGCCTGCATTTCAACTTATGACTAAATATCGCTTTAGAAGTGGTGATCTGACTGAAGATACGGTCAATGTAGGGGCAAGTTTCAATGCCGGAGTAATGTACGATAGAAAAAGTCTAACGGTGATTGATACGTTGGCCGACAATATTAATGGAAAAATTTCAGTGAACGACATAAAATATCTTGTAGGACTTGGTTTTTACTTTTAGGGATGATTTTTTATGATGAAATCTTTATTAATAATTGCATCTTTCATGATTCTCAACATTACACATGCTCTTGAAGTTGATGAAAAGCTTACGCTTAGATTTTTAAAAGTTTCTAATAGTAAAAAAACAGTTCTCATCAATCGTGGATCTGAAGATGGTCTTGTTGTTGGAAATCATGCAAAATTCTTTATTACTTCAGGAGTAATTGCTCGCGGTGTAGTTGAAAAGGTTTCACCTTCGAGATCAATCTGGTCTTTGTATAGAGTTGTTGATGCTGCAGAAATCACTGACGGTAAAGTTCTGAACTTAAAAATAGCAACGCCTGTTAAAATCACTGATGATCCCAGTAAAAGTTTAAAAGAAGAACCGATTCCCGGTGGCACTGAAAAAATGGATATGAAAGAAGCCACTCCTTCAGCATCTGAAACTCCTTCCACTTTAAATGAAGCTGATAAAAAAGAATTGGAAGGCCTAGGGGGAGATGAGGCCGAAAAACCTGTCAAAGCAGAAAAAAAAAACGTTAAAGAAACAAAAGAAGTAACAATGGAAGAAGAAGTTCCGACGAGTACTACCTCTTCAAAAAATTGGGAAGTGTGGGGAATATTTTCTGTAAACCAACTTTCTGGAACTGTTAATAATCCGGCCCCAACTCCTGCAAGTTCTACAACTGCGAATTCTTCCAATGTTGATTTTTCAGCTGGAATTGAGCGCTACTTTTTAAATTCATCTACATTTTTTAAAGATGTTTCACTTATGGGCTTTATCCATGAAAGATCATCTAAAAGTGGACAAGATATAAAAGTCGAAACTGATTGGTTTGAGTTTGGTGGAGGAGCTAATTATCACTTTTACAATCCGACAGACTCTATTGGAAAGGTAATTGGCTATGCAACTGTAAATGGAGGAGCAGGAAGTGCAAACCTAACTGATACTCAGACGACTTCTATTACGACAAAGGGAACAACGCAATTTATTGCTGCTGGAGTTGGAGCAAAGTACATTCTATCAAACGGATTTGGAGCAAGGGCATTGGCCGATTATTACCGATCATCTGAATCCTATAGCTTTACGAATGCAACTGTTACAAGAACGCTTGCAGGTCCACGTGTTCAATTTGGGCTTTCTTATCGATTTTAGATTGTCTTGACCGATCATTCCAGACATGATATAATCAGTTCACTATGCCATGGGAAAAAAATTTTAATCCAGATGAAGCCCTCGAAAAGGCCATGAAAGCCTTTTGGAAAAACGGCTATGAGCCCACATCAATGCAGGACCTTTTAGACTGCATGGGAATCCAGCGAGGAAGTTTCTACGCCACTTTTGAAAATAAGCACACAGTGTTTAAGATGGCACTAGAACGTTATGAAAAATTTCTTTTATATTGGTTTGCTCAGACTGAATCAAAGCATTCTCCCAAAGCTTCCATTATTCATATTTTTGAAACTACTCTAAGAGATGCTAAAGATAATCCAGATTATAATGGATGTTTTATGGTAAATACCGCTCTCGAGCTTGCTCCTCATGATCCAGAGGTGGGTGAACTTGTTGCCCGAGGTTTTGCTCATGTCGAAAGTTTTTTTCTGAAGATGATCAAAAAAGGTCAGGCCGATGGTTCTATTTCAAAAGATTTAAATGCAAAAAATACTGCGCGAGTTCTAATGGGACTCATGTCTGGCTTACGTGTACTCACACGCACTCAATTGGATATCAGCACATCACAAGCTTTAGTTAATCACGCTAAAAATCTACTAGGCTAAATTTTTTTGCCTAGTTTGGAACGATCGGTACAAATAAACGCCAAAGAGGCAAGGAGAGCAAGATGAGAAAAAAACCAGTAGTTCAGTTAACAGCAAAAACGGAGACAAATGCGGAGACAAGTGCCAAGGAGATTTTACTCAAGTCAAAAAGCTCAATGGGATTTGTGCCAAACATGTATGGGAATATGGCCAATTCTCCGGGGGCCCTTTCCATCTATTATCAGGGGTACAATCTTTTTAGAGAAAAATCCGGTTTTACTCCTGCAGAACAAGAAGTAGTTTTTTTAACGATTAGTAGAGAAAACAATTGCCCATACTGTGTAGCTGCTCATTCCCTTGTTGGAGAAAAGATGACCCGTGTTCCTTCTCAGGCACTTGCGGCCCTTCGCGATGGCGGCATCATCGAGGACTCTAAACTTTCAGCTCTCGCTCAATTCACTCGTCACTTGATGATCTCTAGAGGTCGTCCAAATGAAACAGAGGTAAAAACTTTTCTTTCTGCAGGATTTAAAGAAGAGCAGATTTTAGAAATCGTTTTGGCCATTGCTGTGAAGACAATCAGTAACTACACAAACTATTTATTTGATACACCTCTCGATCCAGCTTTTTCTGATTATGCCTGGAGCTAGATTATGAAAATAGATAATGTTGTTGTAATCAATAAATCTGTAGACAGTGTTTGGGAAATTGTTGGAAATCAATTTGGAAATGCTCATATATGGGCAAGTCTTTTACGTCACTCTGAAGGAAACGGAAAAAATATTACGGAGAAAGTCTGCGACTCTCGAACATGCGATATAAAAGGAATGGGGCGCATTCACGAAAAAATTTTAGAATTTAGTCCGGATAATTACACGCTTTCTTATGAAGTGAGTGAAGGTTTTCCTTTTTTTGTAAAACATGGAGTAAACCGCTGGAGACTTGTACCAGAAGGAGAACAAACCCTCTTTTTTATGAATGCCGAAATTGAATTTAAGGGACTTATTGGAATGATGATGAAACCAATGATGAAAATGCAAATGTCTAGCATCATGAAAAAAACTGCTGAAGATTTAAAATTTTATGCTGAAAACGGAACTCCTCATCCAAGAAAGAAAAAGTGATGTATAAGCTGGTTTGAGTTTCATAATATGTGAAGCTCAAACCGGTTTTTTTATTTAAAAATTGCGAATGTCTTCTTCAGTGATCTTCAAATACTTTTTAAGAACAAGAAGATGGCCCAAAAAGTATTGATTAAAATCTACTCCATTGGCACGAAGATCCCACATTTTTCGACTGGCAATTGATAGTCTTCGGTGAAGTAAATCTTCAAACGTTTTTGGCATTTCAGTTTCACAAATTTGAATCAATTCTTCTCTTCTTGGAACAATCCATTTAAATGGATTAACAACAGATCTTTGGCGAAGAGGTCTGATTGAATGCTCATTGTTGTAGGCAAAATGGTACTTGTGACAAATGTCGCGAGTTATATCCTGGCCCATTACTCTGAATGTTGTGTATTTTCCACCAGCAATAACATAGGTATCGCTCATTGGTTGGAAAATTTTATGCTCGCGAGAAGTCTTTCCTAAATCTCCACCATTTCCTTCTTTTACCAATGGTCTAATTCCTGCAAAACTAGCAAGAATATGAGAGTGATTTAGATTTAGAGTTGGAAAATAATCATTGAGAGAATTTAGAAGATAAGTAATTTCAGGCTCACTTGGTTTTACATCGAAATAGTCTCCATGATAAGCAACCTCAGTTGTTCCCACCAGAACTTGTCCCTCATGAGGAATAACAAAAATCACGCGATCTTCATTTTTTCCTTTTTCGCTTTTTGGAGTCATGACAATTGGATGTTTTAACGGAAGATCCTTTGATGAAATCCAGAGGTGAGTGCCTTTTGAAGGCAGAAGAACATTTTGCCAATGATACATTGGAATTGTTCTTAAAAATCGGTCTGTAAAAGGACCAAGAGCAAAGACAACTTGATCAGCTGAGACTTCGAAGGATTCATTTGTTAAGGTATTTTTACAAGAAATGATATTTTTACCATCATGCTTTCTAACATTTAAAACTTCGGTGTAATTTAAAGCACTCGCACATTTTTCTTTGAGACCATCAAAAATTACTTCGAGAGTAATTTTTGCATCATCCATAATTGCATCGTAATAAACGCCTGCACCTTTTAATTCATGCTCTTTTAAATTGGCGATATCTTCTAGAGTTTCTTTTTTATTTTTAAGCTGATGAGGAGAATTTTTAAAACTCGATAAAAGATCGTATAGATAGATTCCTATCCGAATCATCCAAAGAGGACGTTTTGAATCCTTGAATACAGGAAGATAAAATGGAGCCTCTGCCGTTAAATGCGGTGTAAGTTTTAACCATAGATTTTTTTCATGAAGTGCTTCAAATACAAGAGCAAAATCCATATTCTCAAGATAACGGATTCCTCCATGAAGCATTTTTGAACTTCTCTCACTCGTCTGAGAGGAAAAATCTTTTTTCTCAATTAGGAGAGTTTCTACTCCGTGAAGAGCTAGGTCGCGGAAGATTCCCGCACCAACAATTCCTCCACCGATTACGACTGCTTTGTAGTGTTTCATAGTTCTTATTCAGGTTTAACGACTGCTAAGGTTGCACTGCATGTGAGTTGATAACAGTTTTTGTCTTTTGATGTTTTCTGTAGCGGAAGCGCTGTTAATTGATAATTTAATCCAAGTAAAGCATTGGCCTTCTCTTTCATGGCCTTTGTTTTTAATTGATCCGCTAGATCGACAAAAAGATGCTCAAATGAACTTTGGAAGTTTTTAAAAGCGCGCTCACTAGTAATATTTTCTTCTGTTTCGTAATTTTGAATCGGTTGGTTTGATCTAATATTTTCTTGAACGTACTTTAAGCGCTCAAGTTCATCTTCATCTACAATGGCAAAGCTAGTCTGTACGCCAAGATATTTTTTGATGATATAGCCTTCAAGCGTTGATGTTGTAGAGACAATGATTTCATGGACAGGGGTATCTTCTTGGCTCTTCGTATAGCTTTCAACTTTATTTTGGCGAAGACTTTCTTTTTTGATGAGTCCTCTTGGGTTTTGGTCATTTGATTTTGAAGGGTGGACTTCATCAGAGAGGCCCATTTCCATATCACAGTCAAAGCGGCGCAATTTATGAGCAATAATAATTGCACTATATTCACTGATTTGAGGAATAAGGAGTGCCCCAAATTCTAATGCTTTTTGTGTTTCTTCCAGGTTTTTTTCATTAACCAAACCAAACTCAGTCAAAAGATTTATTATATCTTCTTTCTCTTCCTGATATTTTAAATTTCTGACGACGATACTGAATGGGGGATTTCCGCCACCTTGAATTTGTCCATAAGAAAAATTTTGAGCAAAAGTTTTAACTTCTTCAAATCTTTCGACAAACTGAGGAGTTTCTTTTTGATGGTAAACAGGTTCTTCCAAAGGTTGTGTTTCAGGTAATTCTTCTTCAAAAATTGTTTCTGAAACTTCTTCTTCTGGAGTTTCAAAAATAGAAATCTCTTCTGAGGAATCTAATTGAAATTCTTCTTCGGGAGAATCAATGGCCATTTCGTCTGACACTTGAAATTCGTCATCAGATGGAAGATTAAATTCATTTTCTTCTGTAGATAACTCAAAAGGTGTCTCTGAAACTTCGTCAGAGAAAGAGCTTTCAAAACCACTTGAGATTTCTTCGCTTGGCAATTCTTCGGGAATATCAGGTAGAGCAGGAGGCGCGTCTAATTCATCGATACTGATACCGCTTGTAAGATCGGTACTAGTTGATTCATTGGCATCTGTATTAAAGCTTCCAAATTTCGATTCGAGATCAGGATCTTCTTCGTGCAAGAACTCAGAGAGATTCTCTATGCGAGTTAGATCCTTGCGCTCATCATCGTCATTGTTGTGGCCTTGACTCATTTTAAGCGTCTACTCCATGACATTGTTTATATTTTTTTCCAGATCCACAAGGACAGGCATCATTTCTCCCAACTCTAGGGTTTCCTCGTTTAATTGCCTGGGCCTCTTCTTTGCGAGTTTCTTCTTCAATTAATTTTCTGTGGGCATCAAGTTGAGCTTCTAATTCTTCCTGGTGACGTTTTTGTAGCTCTTCAATCTCTTCCTTAGTGTAAAGTCTTACAGTAAATAGATTAGTAACGATTGATCTCTTTACTTGACCTTTCATTGTTTCAAAAAGAGCAAATGATTCTTTTTTATATTCTGTCAGAGGATCTTTTTGAGCGTAGGCGCGAAGATTGATACCTTCTTTAATATGATCCATTTGAAGAAGGTGATCTTTCCAGTGCTGATCAAAACCAGAGAGAAGAATCTCGCGAAGAGCATACTTTACTTGCTCAGGATCATATTGGGAGAATTTCTTTTCAATAAGTTTTTTAGCAACTTCTCCAAAGTAATACTCCAATTCACCGTCGTAAGATTTGATACATTCATCAACATTGACTTCATAATCAGTGTTAAATGTACCTTTAAATCCATGTCTCATAGCTTCCCAGTCCCACGAATCAACAGGAACTTTTTTCTCTGGACGGTAGGCATTTAGAAGTTCAATTCCAATGTCTTCAATCATCTCATTAACAAATCCAGCATTGTCTTGGTCATTTAGAATATCGCGACGGATTTTATAAATGATTCGTCTTTGCTCGTTCATGACGTTGTCATATTCAAGTAAATGTTTTCTGATATCGAAGTTATGGGCCTCAACTTTCTTCTGAGCTTTAGCAATAGCATTTGAAATCATTTTATGTTCGATTGGCTCATCTTCCTTCATCCCAAGAGTATTCATGAGTCCAGAAATTTTATCTGAACCAAAAATTCTCATAAGGTCATCTTCTAGCGATAAGAAAAATTTTGAGTTCCCTGGATCCCCTTGACGACCAGAGCGTCCGCGAAGCTGATTGTCGATACGACGAGATTCATGGCGTTCAGTTCCTAGGATATAAAGTCCACCGGCTTCCTTTGTTTCAGGAGTAAGTTTAATATCTGTCCCGCGACCTGCCATGTTTGTAGCAATTGTGACAGCTCCTGGTTGACCAGCATTTTTAATAATTTCAGCTTCACGCTCATGTTGTTTAGCATTTAGTACTTCGTGAGGAATTCCTTCTTTTTTAAGGTAAGTAGAAATGAGCTCAGAAGTTTCAATGGCAATTGTACCAACAAGAACGGGTTGTCCTTTAGCATGAAGAGTTTTGATCAGGTCAGCAACAGCCTTATATTTAGCGGCCTTATTCTTATAGATGATATCTGCCTCATCAATTCTTTTCATTGGAAGATTTGTTGGGATAACGACAACATCTAAATTATAAATTTTTTGAAATTCCTCAGCTTCAGTGTCAGCTGTCCCTGTCATACCTGCAAGTTTTTTGTAGAGCTTGAAATAATTTTGGAAAGTGATGGAAGCAAGCGTTTGGTTTTCTGATTTAATTTGAACGCCTTCTTTAGCCTCAACTGACTGGTGAAGACCATCAGACCAGCGCGATCCTTCTTTTAAACGTCCTGTGAACTCATCAACGATGATAATTTGTCCGTCACGATTAACATAGTCGACGTCAATTTTAAAAAGGGCATGGGCCTTTAGAGCTTGGTTTAAATGGTGAAGAAGGTTTGAGTGTTCAATATTGAAAAGGTTTTCAATTTTTAGGATTTCTTGAACTTTAATGATCCCATCATCAGTAAACATTGCTGTGCGGGCCTTTTCATCAATCGTGTAATGAACATCTTTACTTAGTTTAGGGATAATATCATTGGCCACATAGTAAAGTGACGGGTCACCTTCAGATGGACCAGAAATTAATAGTGGAGTTCTTGCTTCATCAATCAAAATAGAGTCAACCTCATCCACAATACAGAAGTGGTGATCGCGTTGAACATATTCATCAAGAGAAAACTTCATATTGTCTCGAAGATAGTCAAAAGCAAATTCGTTGTTTGTTCCGTAAGTAATGTCCGCGCGGTAAGCAACTTGTCTTTCTTCATCAGAAATTTGCGAGAGAATACAGCCAACACTTAAGCCTAACCAATTATAGAGCACTCCCATTTCTGTAGCGTCACGTTTTGCCAGGTAGTCGTTAACAGTAACAACATGGGCTCCTTTTCCTTCAAGAGCGATAAGATAAAGTGGAAGAGTTGCTGTCAACGTTTTCCCTTCACCTGTTTTCATCTCAGAGATAGAACCGTTGTAAAGAGCAATCCCCCCCATTAACTGTACATCAAAGTGTCTCATTCCCATTACGCGTTTAGATGCTTCTCGGATAGTCGCAAATGCTTCAGGAAGAAGGTCAACTGTTGATGTTCCATTTGCGATAAGATTTTTAAGCTTTGGTGTCTGAGCTTTTAATTCATCGTCAGACATCGCCTGCATCTTTGGTTCTAGAGCATTGATTTTTTCAACAATTGGTTTTAATTTTTTCAGATCGCGATCGTACTTTGTACCAAAAATAAACTGTAAAGGGTTCATGCCTAATAGCTCCTAAGTTCTTTTAAAAAATATTTTTTTCTGCATTAATTTAAAACATAATAAAGTGGGTCGACGGGGGTGCCGTTGACACGAACCTCGTAATGAACATGGGGGCCTGTGGAGTAACCAGTGTTACCAACAGTCGCAATTCTATCACCTCGGTTGACCTTCTGGCCTTTTTTTACTGATAAACTTGAAGCATGACCAAAGATTGTTTCAACTCCATAGCCGTGGTCGATTTGAACAAAATTTCCAAATCCTGGTTTTGGACCGGAAAAAGTGATAACACCATCAGCGGGAGCAACAATCGCAGTTCCAATAGGAGCTCCGATATCTAGACCTTCGTGCATCTTAATTCTTCCAGCATAAGGGCTCATTCGCGGACCATAGTTAGAAGTAAGATGTCCATTGGCCGGCATAAGCGTAGGAGTCGAGTGAAGAAATGATTCTTTATCAAGAAGGTGCTGATCAAGATCGTGAACATGAACTTCAACTTCCTTTAAAAATCCAACGACGACTTCATACTTATAATCAAATTCAGCATAGAGTGAGGCCATTGATAAACTTTGGCGAGTCAGAAATGACCATTCTTTGGCATAACCATAGTTATTATTCAGACCAAATGAATTTGCGATTTTTTCTTCATACAGTTTTTTTGTTTCTTGATATTTATTGTCTTCTTCGAATTGAGCTAATTTTTCGACAGCTTTTTTAGGTTCGCTTTTAAACACTTTGATCATTGATCCTGGAGAATAATCGCGATCAGGTTCAGCAATACCAATACTGCTGATTTTTCCAGATACCATCGATTCTTTTAAACTCCCAGCATCTACAGTTGTAGCTTTGATCGCTTCAAGTCCAGTGATTGCACGAAGTTTTCTTTCAAACACGTTTATGCGTTCAAGGTCTTCAGTGATAGAATTTAGTTTCATTTGAAAAAGCTGAACTTGTTCTTTTAATTGTCTATTCTCAACAAGCAGATGCTTGTTCTCATAAACTTGACTTAAAACATTCCAGTAATCGTATGTAAGAATTCCCAAAAGAATAACGAAAGTTACAAATAAGAAAACCAAGCTTTTAAAAAGTAGGCGAGGGATCTTGATTGATCTGACTTCTTTATTTTTTTCTGGAATGATCATCAATGTGTAATAGCGATCCAATGGATACTCCATTTTATTAACTAAAAAGTACAATGGAAAAATAGGAAAATAACCTATGCTAAATTGTAGTTTTTAAGGGGAGTCATGGCAATAGTTTATTGAGCAATGATAAGAATTGCCGTGATGTTATCTTGACCACCATTATCATTTGCCTGAGCAATAAGCGATTTTACAACTTGATCTGCTTCTTTTTGGGTGGCGATTGCTGGATCTGGAATATACTTATTAACCAGATAAAGAATGTCTTCGTCGCTAACTTTTCCATGTAGCCCGTCCGAGCAGCAGAGGAAAATATCGTTCTTGTTTACTTTGTAAGTAAAGACGTCAACATCAACCTCATCTTCAAAGCCTACTGTGCGCACCAATACATTTTTTTGGGGATCAAGAGCGGCCTGTTCACGGTTGTAAACTCCATAATTAAGCTTTTCTTGAACGAGTGAATGATCGCGTGAGAGCTGATATATTTTTTTATTATTGATAAGATAGGCCCTAGAGTCTCCGACATTTCCGATATAGACGTTATGGCCTCGAAAATAAAATGATACAATTGTAGTTCCCATGCCAACTAGTTCAGGATGAGTTTCGCCAAAATCTTTTATCGAACGATTTGATTCTTTGATAGATTCCGTCAAAAGAGAAACGGGCTCCAATTCAATATTTTTTGCAAGAAATTCTGGAAATACCTTTACTGCCATCTGCGAAGCGATATCACCACCGTTATGGCCACCCATTCCATCTGCGACAATGAAAATTTTTTTTTCAAGACCTATATGAAAAGAATCCTGATTGGTTTTTCTTTTTCTTCCAATGTCTGTATTGCCTGAGGCAATTAGTCCCATAATTCGCCCTAAAGATTTATGTAAAGATTAAAAGGACATGTTCGATAACAACATTCTCAAGGCCTACTCAATTTTTGTCAACTAAGACTTTAAAGACAAAGTTTTTTAGTCAGGTTTTTTAATTTTAGGAGATTTCTTTTTTCTATGTAATAATTAAGAATGAAAAATAGACCTTTCATTAACCTTTAGGGGGATCAATGTCGAAGTTAGATATCAATAAATTTATGGATGAGAACTATAAAATTTCAGATTTTTCTCATCTTCACTGGACTGGAACTTTCCAACAATACTTGGATTTAGTAACAGAAAATCCTCGCATTACGAGAAACGCATTCCAGCGCGTTCATGACATGATCATGACCTACGGAATGACTAATTATACGGAATATAAAAAAGAAGTAACACGTTATCACTTTTTTGATGATCCAATTCAAAACGGAAAAGATGCAGTTTTTGGTATTGATGTTCACTTAATGAAATTAGTAAACTTCTTTAAATCTGCGGCTGCTGGATATGGAACAGAAAAACGCGTTCTGCTTCTTCACGGTCCAGTCGGTTCAGCAAAATCTTCAATTTCAAGAATGATAAAGAAAGGTCTTGAGCACTATTCAAGAACAGATGCGGGAGCGCTTTATACATTTGAATGGTTTGATGAGCATGAATCAGAAATACTTGGTGGACAAAAGATTTTCCCATCGCCAATGCATGAAGAGCCTCTAAAACTTCTTCCAGTTGAAGTTAGAAAGCAATTCCTTGATGAAGTTAACAAGGGAAGAAAAGACGGCTACAAGATAAATATTAAAGGTGAAGTCTGTCCAGCTGATCGTTATATCCTTGATGGATACTTGAAAAAATATAATGGTGATTGGAAAAAAGTTTTAGGTCATATCAGAGTGAAGAGACTTCTTCTTTCTGAAAAAGACCGTATCGGTATTGGTACATTCCAACCAAAAGATGAGAAGAACCAGGATTCAACAGAATTAACTGGGGACATTAATTATAGAAAAATTGCTCAATATGGATCGGATTCAGATCCACGTGCATTTAACTTCGACGGAGAATTTAATATCGCAAACCGCGGTATTGTTGAATTTATCGAGATGTTAAAACTAGACGTTGCTTTCTTGTATGACCTTTTAGGTGCATCTCAAGAGCAGTCAATTAAACCTAAAAAGTTTGCTCAAACTGATATTGATGAAGTTATTTTAGGTCATACAAATGAGCCTGAATTTAGAAAACTTCAATCGAATGAATTTATGGAAGCTCTTCGTGATAGAACTGTAAAAATCGATGTTCCATACATCACTCGCCTTGATCAGGAGGTGAAGATCTATCAAAAAGATTTTAACGCTGAAAAAATTCCTCATGTCCACATTGCACCTCACACAATCGAGATGGCCGCGACGTGGTCAATTCTTACACGCTTAGAAGAGCCAAAAAAATCTGATTTAACGAAGCTTCAAAAATTAAAGCTTTATAACGGAAAAACTCTTCCTGGTTATAATGAAGATAACGTTAAAGAGCTTAGAAAAGAAGCAATCAGAGAAGGACTTGAAGGTATTTCTCCTCGTTATATTCAAGATAAACTTTCAAACTCTCTTGTTAAGCACGGGCATGTTGGATGTTTAAATCCATTCATGGTGTTTAATGAACTTGAATCAGGTTTAAAACACCACGGATTAATCAATTCGCCTGAACAGCTTGATCATTATAGAGAGATGCTGGCAATTGGTCGCCAAGAGTATGAAGATATCGTAAAAAATGACGTGCAAAAAGCGATCTCAGTTGATGAGTCAGCTATTCAAACTCTTTGTGCTAACTATATCGACAACGTTAAGGCATACACTCAAAAAGAGAAAATCAGAAATAAATACTCTAACAAGTTAGAAGATGCAGATGAGAGATTTATGAGAAGTATCGAAGAAAAAATCGATATTCCTGAATCAAGAAAAGATGATTTCAGAAGAGAAATCATGAACTACATCGGAGCTCTTGCGATTGAAGGAAAAGTTTTTGATTATAAGATGAATGAGCGTCTCCATAGAGCTCTTGAACTTAAACTTTTTGAAGATCAAAAAGATCAAATTAAACTTACAACTATTATTTCAAAAGTTGTGGATAAAGAAACTCAAGAGAAGATTGATGTTGTTAAGTCTCGTTTAATCAAAAATCATGGTTACTGTGAAATTTGTGCAACAGATGCACTTAATTTTGTGGCCTCAATTTTTGCTAAAGGTGACTCAGCTAAATCATAAGGCGGAATAAACGAGATGGATCATCCAATAAAAAGAGACCACGCACGTTTTAGAAAAATCGTTAAGGGTCGCATTCGTGATAATCTTCGCAAATATGTTTCAAAAGGTGAGATGCCATCTCCTAAAGGAGATGGCACCTTTAAAATACCAATGCCATCGATTGATACTCCAAGATTTAAATTTGGAGATCGCAATCAAGGTGGAATGGGACAAGGTCAAGGGGAATCCGGCGATCCGGTAGATGGTCAAGAGGGCGAAGGTCCAGGTCAAGGTGGAGAAGTTGGAAACCAGGCCGGGAATAAAGAGCTAGAAGTTGATCTAAGCTTAGAAGAGCTTGCCAGTATTTTAGGTGAAGAGCTTGCTCTTCCTCGTATTGAGCCTAAAGGAAAAAAGGCCATGCCATCGGTGACAAATAAGTACACCTCAATTGGTATGACTGGTCCAAATTCTCTAAAACATTTTAAACGTACTTATCGTGAAGCGATGAAACGTCAAATGGCGACAGGGACTTACGATTTTATTGATCCTAAAATTATTCCAATTAAGAGAGATTTTCGATACCGCGCCAGTGACGCCAAAGTAGAATTTGAAAATTCAGCAGTTGTTATTTATATGATGGACGTTTCTGGATCAATGGGTGATGAGCAAAAAGAAATTGTTCGCACTGAAAGTTTTTGGATTAATCTGTGGCTAAAAAGCCAATACAAAGATATTGAAGTTCGCTACATCATTCACGATGCTACCGCAAAAGAAGTTGATGAAGAAACATTCTTTAAAACGCGTGAAAGTGGTGGGACTCTTATTTCAAGTGCTCTTAAACTTTGTCGAGAAATTATTCAAACTGATTATGACCCAAATGAATGGAATATCTATCCATTTCATTTCTCTGATGGTGATAACTGGTCAGCAGATGATACCAAGTTATGTTTAGAAATTCTTGATACCGACATCCTACCAGCCTCAAATGTTTTCTGTTACGGCCAGGTTGAGAGTCGTTACGGGTCGGGACAATTTCATAAAGACCTCGTCAGTCGTTATGGCGAAGATGATGAAAAAGTGATTCTCTCTAAGATTAAAAATAAAGATGCAATCTTAGATTCAATCAAAGATTTTTTAGGAAAAGGAAAGTAATCCATGGGCAACAGAACCAGACCTCTTGAAGGCGAGCTTTTAAGGATCAGAGACGAAATTCATGCATACGCTCTGGAATTTGGTTTGGATTTTCATCCAGTTCGATTCGAAGTTTGCGATTACGATACGATCAATATTCTTGCCGCTCAAGGTGGATTTCCAAGTCGCTATCCACACTGGAGATTTGGTATGGACTATGACCAACTCTCAAAAGGCTATGCTTACGGGCTTCAAAAAATTTATGAGATGGTTATTAATACTAACCCTTGTTACGCCTATCTTTTAAATGCCAATCATATTGTCGATCAAAAAATTGTTATGGCCCACGTTTATGGTCATGCTGATTTTTTTAAAAACAACGCCTGGTTTGCCAATACAGACAGAAACATGATGGCAGTGATGGCCAATCATGGAACAAAAATCAGACGATACATGGAACGCTTTGGTCAAAACAAAGTTGAAGAGTTTATCGATAGGGTTCTATCGATTGAAAATTTAATTGATGTAGGAATGTTGTTTGAAACTCAGGAATTAAAACGCCAAAGAGAAGAACGACTTATCGCTGCCAGAGCCGAAATTGCAAGCGCGGAAGATGAAAGATCTACAGCTTTAAAATCTTTCATGCGAGCTAAAGAAAAAAGTGGAAAGCAAACAGAAGTTAAAGAGTCTGCTAGCGATTTACGCGAGAAAAAAATAAATGCTCCTCGAGACGTAATGTTCTACCTTTTGGAGAATGCACCATTAGAAGAGTGGGAATCAGATATTTTAGGTATTCTTCGTGATGAAGCTTACTATTTTCTCCCTCAACGGTTAACGAAAATCATGAATGAAGGATGGGCAAGTTACTGGCACTCTCATATCATGACGAATCGTGCGCTTAAGGCCTCTGAGATTATAGATTATGCTGACCATCATGCGGGTGTAATGGCCATGAGTAAGCAAAACATTAATCCTTATAAAATTGGTGTTGAACTCTATCGCGATATTGAGTACCGATGGAATACTGGCCGCTTTGGAAAAGAATACAATGAATGCGAGGATATGCACGCTAAGCTAAATTGGAATAAAAATTTAGGTCTTGGTCGGAGCAAAATTTTTGACGTAAGAAAAACTCATAACGATGTAAGTTTTATCGATGAATTCTTCACTCCTGAATTCTGTGAACGCCAGCAACTTTTTACTTATAAATACAATCCTCGTACCGGTAGAAATGAAATCGAAACTCGCGATTTTATGGATATAAAAAATAAACTTCTTACTCAACTATCGAACTTCGGTTCACCAGTCATTGAAGTAGAAAGTGGTAATTATCAAAATCGTGGAGAGTTACTTCTTCGACACATTCACCGTGGAGTCGATCTGGATTTCGGTTATGCTTCAGATACTCTTAGAAATCTCTATGCAATCTGGAAGAGACCGGTGAATATAACTTCCCGTCAAGAAGAGCAAGACATCACTCTAAGTTTTGACGGAAAGGAATTTAAGCAAAATAAATAATCCTAGACTGTCCTTTCATAAAAAGAGTAGAATTTAATAAAAAATGTCAACTCGTTTATCATGAAAGGATGTCATGAGACTTATTAATTTTTTACTTCTTACTTTGATTCCATCAATTCTTTTTGCAGCAACTCAAGGCAATCCCATTGCTGAAGTTGTAAAAATTAGAGGAGAGGCAACTCAGCTTTCTCCTGGTGCCCATCTTGCCCGTGCTGTTGCTCTCGGTGATAAATTCATCGAAGATACATCTATTGTTACGGGACCTAAAAGTTTTCTAAAAATCAAGTTTATTGATAATTCAGAACTCAATGTGGGGCCTGAAAGTAAAATTGTTATCAGCGAGATGAAAAAAGATTCAGTAGGAATCATTTCACTTCTAAAAGGTCGAATTAGAACTGAAGTTGAAAAAGATGCCAATCCACATGGGAATAAATTTTTTATTAAAACAAGAACAGCAGCTCTTGGTGTAAGAGGAACAGATTTTCAAACAATTTACAATCCTGAAAATAAAATGACTTCTCTCCTCACTTATAAAGGTGAAGTTGCAATGGCGAAAGTCGATGAAAAAACTTACCAGAGACTGGAAGACGCTCCATCAAAAGTTGTTGTTCGCGACGAGGTCACAAAAACTCCTGAGATAAAAGAAGTCCCTGCCAAAAAACTTGATGAAGTCAGTGAACTCAACAAGATTTTAAATAGTAAATCTACCGTTCTTGTTCCTCCCGGACAAAACTCTTTCTCCTCTGATTCACTAAAGAAGGCTTCTCTTCCAGTAAAAATTTCTCCTGTGCAACTTGAAGCACTTTATAGAAATCAAGATTTCAAAGAAAAGAGTGCTGAAAATCTTAATCTTAAAAGTGCTGAAGAGACTGCTGGCCTTAAACCAACTTTAAAAGTAGCGGAACAAAAAGCACCTGCTGAAGGTCTGTATAACGCAAAAACGGGTGACTTCGCACCGAAGTCAGGTGGGTTTATTGATCTTGCCACAGGACTTTACGTTGCTCCTGATAAGGATGCTAAGCTCGATGAAAAAAGTGGTGTCTATGTTGCTAAGAAGACAGGTGAGATCGATGCCGATACCGGACAATATGTTGCTCCAAAAGGATTAATTCTCGACGCCAAAAAAGGATTCGTATTAGAAGGTGATGCTGAAAAAAAACCTGAATTACTTGCTCTCAAAGAAGATCTTAACAAAGATATCGCTAAGGATATTGTGGTTGGAGGCGAAGCTCTTTTTCAGGAACCTCCATTTAATATCAATGAAAAATTTATCCGCGATAGAATTGTCTTATCAGTGTGGGGATTACATCAGAGTATTAATTCCAATGGCAATTCAAATGGCATGAATCACATGGGGATTGATTCAAAATCCTCTGTTCGTTTTGGGCTAGATTGGCAAATGTCGACAAATAATCGTTTCTCTCCAACAGTTGGAGTCGATTACAGTATCCTCGACTTCGGCGGTAAGATGGGGATCAATCAAACATCTAAAAAATTATTTAGCTTACGTTTTGGTACTCTGTATGCTCTTAGTAAAAATGTGAATCTCTATGCCAATATTGGTCTTCACCAGGATCATTACTTAGATCAAGTCATTAATACGGGTGGATTTTTTAGCTCGTTTGAATTGAAAAAAATTGTCACGACTCGAATTTCGGCAGGAGCAAATGCTGAGTTTTGGAGATCTCGTAAATGGTCTCTTGATGCTAGTTTAGGAGGAGTATTTATTTTTAGAAAACGTATCAATAATTTTGTTACCGAGCCGGGAGGTGGAATCGCCTTCGAAGTTCTTCCTAAATATAATATTGCAGACAATAAGTGGATTGGGCTTGGTTTATCTGTTGAGAACCTACATCAGAACGTATCCGGTAACGGTGGAAGAAGCAGCATGGATAGAAAATCCGATGGGCTGGAATTAAAATACATTTCTGATTTCTAATTACTTCGGAACAACTTTCATGAGCTGGATACTCTGACTATCTAGCTCTTCAATATCTTTTTGATCGACGGAGATTGTTTCTTTTAAAGGTGTAATCACTTTTTTCTCTTTAAGTGAATCCAAGGTCATTTCTTTATCACTGAAAACAAGCTCATCGCGCTTGATAGTTTTGCCTATGTTTTCCCATTCTGAAAATTGAAGAGCAATCCAGCAGCTCATCCCATCAAAAAAGCGACAAGCTTTCTCTGCGCTTTCCTCAATTTTTCGCTTATCGAACTTCTGCTCTTTTTCTCCCATGATCAGTGAGACGTAACTGTCCATGATATTAATTTCCAATGGAGGCTCTTGTCCAAATTTGTTTTTTAAAATGGTAAGCTCTTTTGCTGCTTCTTCAAATTGTTTGTCACGTATGAGAAAAGCAATTCTTAAGGCCGATTTATTTTTCGGATCTAGTGCTTTATTGGGATTGTTATCAATCATCTCAAGTCCATCTTTCCACTGACCCAATATCCATGCTAGCGGTATGGCGCGCTCCAGGGAGTTCATTGAATCCTGCTTTTTTTGAAGAGCGAGTTTGAAATGCCCAAAAGCTAGCTCGTATTCTTTGTTTTGAAGATTGATGTTTCCTTTTATATTTTCTGCATTGGCGGTATCAATGTCATCGACAAAGGCC
The DNA here is from genome assembly GCA_037444575.1 of Bacteriovoracales bacterium. Classification (GTDB taxonomy): domain Bacteria; phylum Bdellovibrionota; class Bacteriovoracia; order Bacteriovoracales; family Bacteriovoracaceae; genus Bacteriovorax. Next base: position 370,046 of record JBBIME010000003.1, on the reverse strand, counting down.
ATTGCCTTTTGTCTGCCTTCCACCGTTTTTGATCGCAAATACATAAACGCAATAATTTCTCTTAATCTTTTTGATTGATATGAACTCTCAGGAAGATAAGATAAAAATTTTAGAATATCTTGTTCTTTGTTAAGATATAAACCCGTCTTAAGCCACAACTTTGCCATTTCATCTTCAGAGAGATCTGCATCCGCTCTAAGATTTTGTTTAAGACCTTTGTTGTCTTGCAGTTTTAACTTCACCATAGAATCAAGCCAATATTGATCATTTTTTGAAGTTTTTCCCGTGTAATACGTACATGATTTACTTTCAATTCTTAGTGCAAGTGTATCATTGGTGGCCATGTGATTAATCATCTTAAGAAGACAAATCTGTGGATAGAATGGGGGATTGGAAAACTTTTTGTCCTTTAGATAATCAAGTGACTCATTGAATTTTCCTTCAATGAAAGCAATCGTTGCTTGGTAGCGTTTTTTAACTGCAAAAAGGCGGCTATTTTTATCGTCAATACGATTGAGATAAAATTTTGCCATTTTAAAATCGCCGTTGATGATTTTGAATTTCGCGCGAAGAAGGCTGTCAATATCACTTCCTCTTTCATTGATGTCTTTTTGCATCTCTGCTTCAAGGGAAGCGGCCTCATCATATTCTTCACCGCCAACCCAGATCTCTTTAAGTGCGGCAGTAGAAAATTGTTCCGACTCATTGGCCATCGCATTTTTCCCTTGTAGGAAAAAGAAGAGTGTTACACTCAGGAATAAAAGGACTGATCGACGTTTCATATTTAATTTTTCGGATAAACTCCCGATAACTTGAATATGTTTTATAGAGCACTTTTTCTTTTAGTATTAGTGATGACATCTCATTCTTCATGGGCCCTGGCCCCTATTGAGAGTTTAATCTTGGGGAATTTCTCTGAGAGCTATTCTGAGAATGAAACTGATCCACTTAATTATGTTTTTTCTCGTTATCAATCTGTTCAGAGTGCAAGTAAATCTTTTAAACGCGAACTTTCTCTCTATCGAGGTTTTTATGAAGAAGGTAAAAACACTCTTAACTATTGTAAACAACCGCGAACTATTCGGTATGCGTCTGAATGGGAAAAAGTACAGATGATGAGATCAATCCTATCCGAAATTCAGTATATCGGATTGGACTTAACTGCCAGAGCGCTTCCTCAGTACGCTAAGGCCCTCGAATTTACGAAGGATGAATACACCAATCTAGTTGATGGATTAGTAGGAAATTATTGTTCTGCTAATTTATCAGTGATCAGTAAAAAAGAATTGCGAAGTAATTTATTAATAAAATTTGATAGAGAAAATACTTTTAAAACTCCAAGCATCACAGGGAATCCATTTTTCCCAGACAACATGGATAGCTATCTCCCTCCCAAAGTAGCTCTTGAGCAGGAATTTAAATACACCGTAAAATTATTTCAATCCATTTGTTCATGGAGTGGGGATCCAACTAATGCTGGACTCATGACTCCTATTTTAAAAAATCCCGCTCTGATGGCATTCTTTTTTCGCCAGATGGACAATCGAGTGATTGATTGGAGAGAAAGAGATAATGCTGTTTTTTTAAAGGAAGATAAAAATACAGTACAGGTTTGGTGCGACAACCTGATTTGTAGAAAAACATTTAGAGATAATTTTTATAACAAAGTTTATTATTCAATCGGTGGAACTAATTTAAGTGAAGATTTAAAAAGATTATACTGTGAAGATTTTCGAACCATGGATTATAATCCAGCTGAAAACGATGAACGTATCGCTAAAATGATTAAGTCTCAAAGTTTAGATGAAGAAAATTTTATCAACTCACAATTTATTGCTTTGATCACAGGAGTTCCAGATTTCCTCCTTAGAGCAGAGAAATTTACCCAAGGAACAGATGTTCTTCGATCAAGCGTCGATTATGTTTGGTCAAAGTGGGCAAAGGCTCAAACAGAGATGCTTAATCGTGATCTCTATTTTGAAGAACCGCTTACTTTGGAATTAATTGATCGCCCATTATATTTCCGTCCATACGAGGGAGTGCTCAAAGTTGCTTTTGATATAAATCTCGGAGAGTTTGACAGGGTCTCAGAACGATTAGGGAAAGTTCGAGTAAGTTTTAATGTCAATGTACAGCGAAGCTTCCTGCATTATTATCGCGAAACATTAAAAAATCTGGATCCTCGAAATACAACAGAGAAGGATAGACTTTTAAAACGTTTTAAAACTCAGATTTCAAAAGATGTCACTGCTGCTAGAGAGAAATTTATAATTCCTCCCTGGAAAGGAGATCTTGAAGGGTTAATTGCTAGAGAACTCACAGAGGAAATTGAGTCCATTCCAGATAGGTATTTTAAAATGGACAAAAATGGTTTTGAGCCAATTAACATAGAACTAAACTATGGAGTGTTTGCCTTAAAGTATATTAATCATCAAAAAACCGTCCAAAACACTCGGGAAAAGAACTTAGAAAATGCTCCTGTGAAATGACAAATTTTACAAAATAAGCTAATATCCCTTCATGCCAAAGAAAACGACATCAAATTCAAGGGATCATAAAAAAAGCGAAATCGTTTTGCCTGCCATTATCTCGGATAAGGCCCATAGCTTGGAAGTAGTCGATAAAATACTAAACCATCCTGTTTCAACTTCAACAATTTCTGCGCCTACAGCTCATGATCCTCTTTCTCAATATGTAAAAGAGATCAGTCGCTACAAACTTTTAACAAATGAAGAAGAAGAAGCCTTGGTTCATGAACTTCAGGAGACAGGTGATATTGAAGTAGCTAAAAAATTAGTTCTCGCTAATCTTCGCCTTGTTGTCAAAATTGCGCTTGAGTATCGATCGTCTTGGCAAAATGTCATGGATCTTATCCAAGAAGGAAATATCGGTCTAATGAAGGCCGTTTCAAAATACGACAACACTAAGGGAGCGAAACTTTCTTATTACGCTAGTTGGTGGATTCGCTCTTACATTTTAAAATTTATTCTCGATAATTTTCGCCTAGTGAAAATTGGAACAACTAACGAACAGAAAAAACTCTTCTTTAATCTTTTAAAGGAAAAAGAGCGTTTGATTGGAATGGGTATCAATCCTGACAATAAATTGATAGGCCAAAATCTTGGTGTTTCAGAGAAGTCTGTGAGCATTATGGATAAAAGGCTTGGCAGTGGCGGCGGGGAGCTCTCCATCGAGGCCAGACTTGAAGACGATGGGCCTAGTTTGGGCGATGTGCTCACCAATCAGGATGAAATTCCTATCGATGATCGCCTCGGGGATTTGCAAGGCGTGGAGATTTTGAAGGATCATTTAAAGACCTTTTTGGATGATTTGAAGGAGCGCGATCGCGAAATCTTCCAAAAAAGGTTACTTTCTGAGGTTCCTGCATCGCTTCAAAGTATTGCGGACCAATATGGGGTCTCCAGAGAGAGAATCCGCCAAATAGAAGAGAGACTGATAAACAATTTAAAGGTTTACATGTCTGAATTTATCCGCTAAAACACTAAAACTATTATTAAACACCTTTATTTAGGTTTTGATCAGGTGATCTTGACTTGGACATTGGCGAGGAGAATTTATGATTACTTTAGCAGAATCAAAAAAAATCGTAGCTGAATTCGGAAAAGAATTCGGTTCATCAGAAAAAGACAGTGGATGTACAGCAGTTCAAGTTGCTCTTGTTACAGCTCGTATCAACAACCTTGCTCCACACTTTGCAGCACACAAGCATGATTACTCTGGAAACAGAGGTCTTTTAAAACTTATCGGTCAAAGAAAGAGACTTCTTTCTTACCTTTCAAGAACTGATGAGAAAAAATACCAAGCGCTAATTAAGAAGCTTGGACTAAGAAAGTAAAAAATGAACTAAAAAGGGAACCTTCGGGTTCCCTTTTTGTTTTTAACGGTTAAACTAAATACTTAGCGGAAAGTCCTTTTTTTTAGGTGTGGAATTTGGAGGATATTTGAAGGATGTGATCCTCAATTAGTTCGAAGACCACTTTCTTGAATTATCTTTTAAATCCAACTAAAAAATAAAGGCCTTTCCATCACAATTTTAGATGGAGATATATCTATGGGATTAAACAACAAAAAAGAGTACAAATTAAATTTCGGTGGAAAAGAAGTTACCATTGAAACAGGCCGCCTAGCTAAACAAGCTGACGGAGCTGTTCTTGTAAGCTGTAATGGAACACAGGTTCTTGTTGCAGTTTGCTCTGCTCGCGAACTAAAAGATGGTCAGGATTTCTTCCCGCTTTTAGTTGAGTACCAAGAAAAATTTTATGGAGCTGGAAAATTTTTAGGCGGCTTTATGAAGAGAGAGAATCGTCCTTCGACTGCTGAAATTTTAGCATGTAGATTGATTGACCGTCCTCTTCGTCCAATGTTTCCTGGCGACTATATGTTCGATACAGTCGTTACTTGTAATGTTCTTTCATACAATGAAAAAGGGGATGCGGAAGTTCTTGCTGGCCTTGGTGCTTCAGCTGCAATCGCTATCTCAGACATTCCGTTTGCTGCTCCAATTGGACTTTGTAAAGTTGGTCGCATCGATGGGAAATTAGTTCTAAACCCAGATCACGCTGACTGGACAAAATCAGATTTAGAAATTGCCGTTGCTGCTTCTAAAGACGCCATCCTAATGGTTGAAGGTGAAGCTCATATCGTTCCTGAAAAAGAAGTTCTAGAAGCAATTAATTTCGGTCACGCCAACATCAAAGAATACTGTGATGTTGTCGCTAAAATGCAAAAAGAAGTTGGAAAGAAAAAACGTGAATACGTTTCAGCAGAGGCCAATACTACACTGAACGCTAAAGTTCTTGCAGACTTTTCGGGAGCAGCTAGAGCAGCTCTTGCTATCAACGATAAAATGCAACGTCAGGACGCTGTGAGAGCACTTAATAAAGCAGTCGCAGAGGCCATTAAAGCTGATCCAGCAGCATTCGGATTAAAAGACGATAAAGGAGCTTCTAAAGAAGCTTACAAAGCTGTTGATGGACTTCTTTACGATATGATGAGAGCTGACATCCTTAAAGAAGGAAAAAGAATTGCTGGAAGAAAATTAGATCAAGTTAGACCAATTGAAACTGAAGTTGGATTGCTAGCAGCTCCACACGGATCATCTTTATTTACTCGTGGTGAAACACAAGTTATGGCGACTGTTACAGTTGGTGGATCAACTGGAGATCAAATGCATGACCGCATCTCTGGTTTAACTTATGACAAATTTTATCTTCACTACAACTTCCCTGGATTCTCAGTTGGAGAAGCAAAAGGATCTCGTGGAGCTGGAAGAAGAGAATTAGGACATGGAAACTTGGCTGAACGTGCTCTTAAAGCAGTAATGCCTCCTCAAGAAAAATTCTCTTATACAACAAGAGTTGTGTGTGAAGTTTTAGAATCAAACGGATCTTCTTCAATGGGTTCAGTTTGTTCGGGATCTATGGCCCTTATGGATGCCGGTGTTCCAATTGTAAATCCAGTAGCTGGTATCGCGATGGGATTAATCACTGATGGAGCTAACTATAAAGTACTAACAGATATCTTAGGAGATGAAGATCACCTGGGAGATTTAGACTTTAAAGTTGCTGGAACAAAAGACGGTGTGACTGCGATTCAAATGGACATCAAGATCACAGGATTAACACCAGCGATTATCGAAGATGCTATTGGACAAGCTTACAAAGGAAGAATGCATATCTTAGGAGAAATGGCGAAAACTATTGGAGCTCCAAGAGAAGGATTCAAACCAGGTGTTCCAACTATTATGACTGTAATGATTCCTACAGATAAAATTGGAGCTCTTATCGGTCCTGGTGGAAAAAATATCAAGAAACTTCAAGAAGAATTCAAAGTGACTATCGAAATCACTGAAGAAGGGATGGTAAAAGTTTTAGGATCTGATACAGAAGTTCTAAAAACTGCAATCAGCACAATCAATATGCAAATCAATGGACCAGAAATTGGATCTGTTTATGATGCTCGCGTAGACTCGATTAAAGAGTACGGCGCATTCGTTGAAATCGGTGCTGGTGTTTCTGGTCTAGTTCACGTCTCAGAACTTTCTGATGACCGCGTACAAAACGTTTCTGATTATATTTCTGAAGGTGACACAATTAAGGTTAAGGTTTTAGAAATTGATAAAATGGGAAGAATCAAATTATCAGCTAAGGCCGTTCAATCTGTTAAAAAGAAAGAAGGAAAATAAGTGATAGATGTAAAAGTAAAAAAGCTCTCTCATTACGACGAGAGCTTCCCACTTCCAAGCTATGAAACAACCGGTGCTGCTGGAGCGGACGTTCGCGCGAGTTTAGGCACTGGAGAAAAATTACTATTAAAACCAGGGGAGCGAGTTCTCGTTCCCACTGGTCTTTCAATGGAAATTCCTCACGGTTACGAAATTCAGGTTCGTCCTCGTTCAGGTCTTTCTTTTAAAACAGGACTTATGGTTTTAAATTCTCCAGGAACAATTGATAGCGATTATCGTGGGGAAGTAAAAATAATCTTAGGGAATTTAGGAACTAAGGAAGAAATCATTAATCATGGCGATAGAGTGGCCCAATTAGTGTTGGCCCCTGTTACTCAGGCCCGTTATGTAATAACTACAGATGAGCTTTCAGAAACTGTTCGTGGTAGTGGTGGGTTTGGATCCACTGGAAAAAATTAAGAGGAAACCATGGGCCAAAAAATAGATTATTCGAAAGCAAAAAATGCAGCAGAAGCCTATGAAAAAGGAAAATCTGTTATTACTCCTGACTATATAAAGAAGTTTCAAGTAAAAGCGGATGTCACTTGTGATGACTCTAGTAAAAAAATAAAAGCAGCTGGATCAGGATTTACTCTTACTCTGAGTTTTCACGATACATATTGTGAAGCGGATCTAGATCTCTCGTTAATCTTACGAGCTTTAAAATCAAAAATTTTGACCACAGTTGAAGATCAGGTCAAAAAAAATATTTAGGCAAAAAATATGAGCGAACAAAATAAAAATAGACCACATTTCAAAGTGGTTCTTAAGCCTTCGGATAAAATGATAGAAGTAGAAGAGGGTAAAAATCTTCTAGAATGTTTACGCGAACAAGATGTTTACATTAAATCAAGTTGCGGGGGCAAAGGCTCTTGTGGTGATTGTGTTATCAAAATTGTTGCAGGTGAGGATTATCTAACTCCTTCTCCATTTAATGAACTTAAACTTTTAGGAAATGTTTTTCACATTACTAAAGAGCGACTTGCTTGCCAGACTTGTGTAACTGGTGGTGATATTACAATCGATACAACTAAGCATGATAAGGCCTCTGATGAAGAGAAGCGCAAAAGCAAGACATCTAACTTCTCGAAAAAGAAACAGGCGCGTACCTTAGTTCGAAAAGAAACAGATATAGAAAAACTGCGATCAGAGAAATTGGCAGAGCGTGATGAATTCGACCGCGCTCAAAAACAAAAAAGTGATGAGTGGAAAAAACACTGGGAAAAAGATAAAAGTGCAGCTCCAAAAAAGCTACAAGGCGGAAAACGTCCTAAGTTTTTTGATACTGACAAAGTTGACTACGAAAAAAATGATTACACCCGACCACTTTCTGCAGAAAAACAAAAGCTACGTGATGAACGATTAGCTTTAGAAAAAGAAGAGAAGCACTTAAAGGAAAAAACGAAAGATATTCCTAAGTCAGATAAGGATTTCAAAAAATTTAGAGGTTAAGATAAATACTTGGAGGTTGAGATGAAACAATTGATTATTTGCAGTTTGATTCTTTTTTCGGCCAATTTATTTGCTCTTAGTGAAACCAATTACCAGACAGAATACAATGAAAAAGTTCTTCCACTCATTCATCAAATGGACGAAGGATATTTCGTAGGCGCAAACAACGTTCGCATCCATTATCGTAGACTTTTAAATTCACAGGCCGATAAATGTTTACTCATTATTCCTGGAAGAACTGAACCTATCGAAAAATATGCCGAAGTTATTTACGATCTACTTCAAACGGAAACAGGAAAACGCTTAAATTTTTTAATGATGGATCCTCGTGGGCAAGGTCAATCTGATAGGATGGCGGCACCGTCGGATATGGGGCACGTTGATGAGTTTAAGAATTATGTTTCAGATCTCGAAACATTTATAGATAAAACGCAAATGGCAAGAATGTGTCCAGAGAAGAGATTTTTACTCGCTCACTCTATGGGAGCAGGAATTGCTACGGCCTTTCTCTTAAAACATCCAGAATTCTTTAATCATGTGATTATGACTTCACCAATGCTAAAAATTCAAACGAAGCCTTATCCTTATGGGGTGGCACGTGCAATCGTTTCTGCTCAAGTTCTTGCCAAACGAGGAAATAAATTTGCTTCTGGCCAAAAGGGTTTTAACGGCAATTTAAAATTTGAAGACAATTTATTCACAACAAGTCCAGCGCGCTTTAAAATGACTATGGATTTGTTTAATATGTTCCCTAAAACTCAGCTTGGTGGAGTTTCAAATCGCTGGATTTTAGAAGTGATGAAAGCAACGAACAAGCTTCGATGCCACTATCATGAAGTCAGCGTTCCAATGCACGTTTATATTGCTGGAAATGAATCTTATTCAGAGCCAAAAGAAATGGCCAAGTTTTGTCATGAAGCTGCTAACTGCAAGAGCACTTTTCTTCCAAACTCTAAGCATGAAGTCTTGATGGATCGAGATGTTAATCGAGATCAAGTGATGAATGACTTAGTAACTTTTTTTCAATAAGTTAATAACGACTGAGCAGATCTTTTATCTTTAGAAGATCTGCTTTTCTTGAATGACGATCAATCAATATACTTTTTCCATTGCTGATAGCATTTAATTCAAAATAGCCTTTATTCTCAAATCCCTTAAGCTCTGTTTTACTTTGAATCTTGGCCATGTTTGGCGAATCTAAAAAGTGATCGACAGTAAAGGCATCAACATTATCTAAGGTAATTTTTTTTGAAAAAATTGGGATAAAGAAAATTTTAAAAACCAGCTTTAAATTATTCTTTGATTTCCGGATTTGTTTTTCATAGAAAAAGAATCCAAGGAGAGTAATCGGTGTCAGTATAAGAGTGTATTGTACTAAAAATCCTAGAGCATTAAGGCCAGCATCCTCATAAGCGAGAAGTTTTTGGATAATGGCCCTTGAAGCTAGCCACATACTACCAAGAACAATTAAGGTCGCTGCTAAGTAACCCCAGAAAATCATAGGGAGACCATAAGTTTTAAGCACAATGGTTTTCCCCTCTTCATTAGCGCTTGAAATGACTTCTGTGCGATCAACTTCGTCTTCGCTTACTGGAAAAAGGTACATGAGTCCCATAGTTAGCTTTCCTTTGATTTTACAAGTATGATATAGGCGATTATCATAGAAGTTAGAGCTAAAAAAATAAAGATGAATTCGCTTTGGAGTGTGATTATGTTTAAGAATATAAAGACTTTTAATCGCCGTTTATTTAGCCTATTTTTTATCGCTCTTTTGTTCTTATATTCCTTACAGGTCTTTTCAAAAACCATAGTCATTTCTGATATCGATGACACTTTAAAAAAAGCAAACTCCATGGGAAAACCTGCTGCCCAGGCCTATCACTTTTTAAGAAAGGTTCCGTATTTTGAAATGAGGGATTTGTTTTTAGAGATTAAAGCGAAAGCTCGCGTGCAAAACGAGGAAATAAAATTTTATTATGTCTCTGCAGCTTATTCTATAACGTTCAACGCACAAGAGTGGATCTCAAAATATCATTTTCCAGAAGGGCATTCTGTTTTAAAGACACTAAAAACTAAAGCGCCAACTTATGAATTCAAGCACAAGACAATCAAAGGCATTTTAGATGCCGAGATTGCAAAACTTTCTGACGGTGAGCCTTTGAATGTTTATATGTTTGGGGACAACGCTCAGGTTGATCAAATCGTTTATAGTGATCTGACACGAGAAATGAATCTTAATTCAGAAATTTTTATTCGCGATGTTCGTGGGGAAGCGACCTTTTTTAATTCAGCATTGCCGATTAAAAAGCTTCCTGGTGTAAATTACTACTTCTCTGAAATGGAACTCTTCGTACTTCCAACTTTCAACTTTATCTCAAGCGAGTTGAGGCTGAAAACATTCAACGCTTATAAAAAGCGCGAGCTTATCCCAGTATATACTTTTAAAACGCTTGAGCGCAGACTTATAGAAATTCTTGGCGGCGATAAAAAACGCGCCCAAGACGAAGCTGAAAAATACTGGAATGATTATTATTCACGCTTCTAGGCCTTTGAATTTTGAGCACTATTGAATTGGGCGAATGGTCTCCAAAGGAAGTCTAGAGTTTTTGACCTCAGTTAGAGTTTTTAAAACAGTTTCATAATTGGCATCAACTTGAACCTTAACGAGCATATTAGATTCAAAAGGATTGATTTCTTTTTGTTCTTTTACCTGGAGCTCTTCATCTAAAGATTTAAGACATTCGATTACGCGATTAAATTGTCCCAGATTTTCTACTTCAAAAACAAATTGATTCATCTTTCACCTATAAAGAATATTTTCATAAATTCACTTATCTTCAATTATGATCCAATCATCAAATATTGCTAGTCCATTTTTTAATTACAGGAAAAAATAAACTATTTTTAATGAGGATTAGTGTTGTTTTAATGCGTACTGGGCCAGGCCATTAACAACAGACTGATAGATATTATATTCAGTTATTTTTTGCTTACCAAAAAGATCGCACAGTAGATTTTTTATCATTGGAAGCTGTGATGTTCCTCCAGTGAGGCATACTTGGGTGACATCTTTTGGCGAAAGTCCTGATTGTGAGAAGACCTCCATCATGGAGTTTCGAATTATTTCGACAGTCGATGAGATTGCTTCTTCATATGTATTTTTATTGATCAGCTCTTCAATTTCAACTCCGGGGTATTTAAAATTGTAATTGAATTCACTGTGAACACTTAATGCGATCTTTGTTTTTTCAATTTCTTCAAAGAGTGGAAATCCTAACTGGCACTCTACAACCGTGAAGAGTTGATCCATTCTTATTTTATCTAAAGGAGTTAAAGAGAATTTTTGAATGTGATGAAGATGTTCCCATGTATCTTTTTCTTTTAGATGGGTGATGTGAGCAGGGGAACAAATTTTTGTTAATAATTGTCTCGGGAAAGTTAAAATATTTTGACTGCCAGGAATTTGGTATTCAAATTGGGAACCAAGATGTTTAGCAATAAAATGTTTCATCATATCACCATCAAGCGCATCACCAGCTTTAAAAACACCACTTAATCCTAAGATATCTTTTTGGGAGTATTTGCCTTGATGTGACTTCATTAATGTGAAATCACTTGTACCACCACCAAAGTCAGCAATTAAAATAATTTTTTCCTTATCGCTGTTGCTGTTATAATCAAGTCCCGCAGCAACTGGTTCTGGACAAAAAATAATATTTTTAAAACCTGCCAATAAACAAGCTTCTCTCATTCTATCTTCTGCTAGTTGGTCTTCTTTTGGATCAAGAGAGTATAGAGCAGGGCGCCCCATTATTACTTTTTCAACATTTCTTCCTGTATAAGAATTAGCTCTTCTTCTCATTTCAGCTAAAAATGTTGCAATGATTTCAGAAATCCCCAGTTTTTTATTGTGAACAATAGTACCGGAGTAATTTTGTTCAGGTAGAAATTTTTTTACTGATCTAAAAAAACGCCCATCTCCATCATTGGAAATATATTCTTCAATAGCTTCTTTTCCAAAATACCAGGAGTTTTGGGCCGGAGTAAAAAAAATTGAACGCAAAACTTTTGCATCATTTTTCTCTAGAGGTATACCCGTTATTTTTCCATTCTCATCGATATAGTTGAGAAGGGAATTAGATGTTCCAAAATCAATAGCGTAATAAGACATAGTGATTCAATATTAGCCGATTATGGAAATTTTAAAAGATTGTTCTAATTTAATTTTTAATATAGAGGTTCAGTTAATTAAAATAAATTTAATAGTATATAAAAATGGATAAGAACTACTACTTAGAAATTTTCATTAAAGTTTGATTTCTCCGACGGTGAGTCCTTCCCAGTTTTTGATTTTGGGGTGAAGAAATTTTTGCAGAAGAAGCTCTTCGCTTTCGCGAATGCAGCCGAATTGTTTTAAAAGTGCAGCTGTCGCAAATTGAGACGCGCGGGAGCCGCCATCGCGCGCTTTGAGTGCAATATAGATATTATCCTCTGGAGAAAGAGCGCAGTAGATGCCTTCAGCTCCAACTTTAGCAAAGACTCTTCCATTTGTTGCTCTGGTAATTTCTGTCGGAAAATTATTCTGGCCCGAGATCAGATCTGGGTATTTTGCAACTGCATCTAAAATCAGTTTTCCGTTTGTTTGTTTGAATAAATTCACGTGGCCTAAGGCCAGATTGAAAACAGGAGTGGCAATTGTCGGTATACCACAGCCATCAATTCCATAAGGAGCATGGCCTATGTCGTATTCATAAACTTCACTTAAAGTTTTAATCATGTCTTTTTGAAGTGGATGATTGTAATCATCGTAATTTTTTATATCATAACCTTTATGAACACAGACGGAGATTAGTCCGCTATGTTTTCCCGAACAATTATTATGCCCGCGATTGGGTTTTAAATTTGCCAATAGAAGTGAGTCTCTGACTGAGTCACGAGAGGGAGATTGAACTCCGCAACGAAGATTATCTTCGTTTAAATTGTATTGAGCTAGCCACTCGTGCACAAGTTCAGTGTGAACTGGGTCAGCATAGTGTGATGAAGAGGCAAGGGCCAGATGCCTGGCATCGAGTTTTTGGGCCTCATAAGCACCTGATTCAATCACAAGAAGTGCTTGAAGCATTTTAATCGCTGATCGCGGATATATCGGTGAATAAATATCACCAAAGCTTGTGAGAATTTTTTTATCTGAATTCATGACAACAGCATCAACGAGATGCTCTGACTCATTCATTGGCCCTCGTGTGACGAAGACTTTTAATGGAGTTTGCAAACTCATGCGTGCGCCTCAAAACAGGCCACTTCTCGACCTTGTTTAATTTCCAATGCCGGAACACTGTGCTTGCATGATTCACTCGCATATGGACATCTTGGTTCAAAAGCACAGCCTTTTGGTAGATTAAGAGCTGAAGGGAGTTCTCCTTTAACAGTTATGGACTCTTCTAGTTTTTCTCGATTGGTAGATGGAGCACTCTCTAATAAAATTTTTGTATAAGGGTGAAGGGGATTATTAAAAATCTGATCACGTGTTCCATATTCTACAACTCTTCCTAAGTACATGACCATGATTCTATCGGACATATGTTGGATAACCGATAAATCATGAGAGATAAATAAATAGGCCAGAGAGAGTTCTTGTTGAAGTTCAAGAAGTAAATTTAAAACTTGTGCTTGAATGGAAACATCCAATGCAGATACTGGCTCATCAAGAATAAGAATTTGGGGATGAAGCATAAGAGATCTAGCAATCCCTAAACGCTGGCGCTGTCCTCCACTAAAATGATGAGGGTAGCGTTTAGCGAACTCTTCACGTAAACCAACTTTTTTCATCATAGAAAAGACGAGTTCTTTTCTATCCGCTTCAGATTTTTGAGTGTTGATCACTAGTGGATCGGCAATGATGTCGAATGCTTTTTTTCTTGGATTAAGTGATTGGTAAGGATCTTGAAAAACCATTTGAATGGCCGAGTGAAATTCACTCGCATTGAATGCATCAAAATCTTTTCCTAAAAGGGAAATATTCCCACTCGTTTTAGCTTCAAGTTTTGTTAAAACTTTAGCTAGAGTACTTTTTCCGCAACCTGATTCACCAACAATTCCAAGCGTCTCTTTTTTTCCGACATGGAAGTTAACATCAGAGAGGGCCTTAAGCTTTAAGGTTGGTTTAAACATTTTCTTTATGTCATAAACCTTATCAAGGTTTGAAACTTTTAATATTTCATTCATAGTTTTTTATCCGTTACAGGATGAAGGCAGCGAAGACCGTTGCTAAAAGCTATTGCGCCTGTCTTGCAATCACTTTGAACATTTGGGCATCGAGGGTTAAATTGGCAACCGATTGGACGCTCATGAAAAGCGGGAACAATTCCTGGTATTGAAGGAAGCATGCTTTTGGGAATTCTTTCAATTGCGCCAGGACGTGAAGAAAGTAGTCCATACGTATATGGGTGAGAGTGATGAGAGATGAGATCACTTGTATTTCCACTTTCAACAATTTCGCCGGCGTACATGACTTGAATTCTTTCACTGAATTCACTGACCACTCCAAGATCATGCGTAACCAAAATAACAGACATATTATTTTTTTCTTGAAGAGATTTAATTAAAGTTAAAATTTGTTTTTGAATAGTCACATCAAGAGCTGTTGTTGGTTCGTCTGCAATGAGAAGTTTAGGACCAGTTGAGATCGCCATCGCGATCATCACTCGTTGGGCCATCCCCCCAGAGAGCTCAAAAGGATAGGCCTTTAGTCTATCTTTTGGTGAAGTAATACCGACTTGAGCAAGTAGATCGATTGCTCTTTCATGAGCTTCTTTTTTTGAGCAATTAATGTGGGCCAGAATTGTCTCTACTAATTGAAATTCGATAGTCAAAAAAGGATTGAGAGCTGTCATCGGGTCTTGGAAAATCATGGAGATTTCTCCACCTCTGACTTTCTGCCATTCACTTTCTTTTATTGTTAAAAGATCTCTATTGTTAAATGTGCACTTATCTGCTTTGATAATGGCGCTATCACCAAGAATCCCCATTAGAGCGAGATTGGTAATACTTTTTCCAGAACCTGATTCACCAACAACTCCAAGCATCTCTCCTTGCTTAAGCGAAAAAGAAAGATCGCGAACAGCATGAATGGGTTCAGGATTTTTATCTGATTTAAAAAAGATATTTAATTTTTCTACGTTTAAAAGTGTATCACTCATATTTTAATTTTGTTTTTTAAGACGAGGATCAAGAGCATCTCGAAGTCCGTCACCCAAAAGGTTAAAAGATAAAACAGTCACGAGAATGCATACTCCTGGCAGAGTTACCATCCATGGGCTCGATTCAATGAAACTTCTGGCGTCAGAGAGCATTGTTCCCCATTCAGACATAGGCGCTTGAGCACCAAGACCTAAAAATCCCAAGGCCGCAACATTTAGAATTCCATCAGAGAATCCAAGACTCGCTTGAACGATCAGGGGTGCCATACAGTTTGGAAGAATTTCAACAAACATAATTCGAAAATTGCTCGCTCCAAAAAGTTTTGCGGCAGAGACATACTGACGATTTTTTTCAGCCATCACTTGAGCGCGAATGATACGAATAAAATTGGGAACAGAAACAACTGCAACAGCAAATATGGCGTTCATTATACCTGGGCCTAAAACGGCCACGATAACGATAGCAAAAAGAATACTTGGTAAAGACATAATGAGATCTGTAAATCTCATTATTACTCGATCAATTATTCCCCCATAAAAGCCAGCAACGACTCCAAGAAATGTTCCTGTGATTAGAGCAATAACAACAACACTAAAACCAACGGCCAATGAAATTCTTGATCCATAGATTAGACGACTTAAGAGATCGCGACCAATATCATCTGTCCCAAAGAAAAATTTGGCATTCCCGCCTTCAATGAAAGATGGAGGAAGTCTTAGAGCATCAGCAAAAACTTCAGTAGGATTATGAGGAGCTATAAGTGGGGCGGATAAAGCAATAATGACGCTTAGAAAAATGATCACAATTCCAATCATGGCACCGCGATTTTTTTTTAGTTCAAAGTATAGTTCATTAAAAAATATTTTCATTTTTGTAGTCTTTGTATTCTTGGATCTTTAATTTCGCATTTTAGGGTTAAGGAAATAATAAATCACATCCACAATTATATTGGTCATGACGATAACAAAAGAAATGATAAGAACTCCCCCTTGAATGACGGGGTAGTCTCTTGAAGTGATACTTTGAACAATCCATTTCCCAATTCCAGGCCAACTAAAAATGGTCTCTGTTAATATGGCACCAGTAATAATTGATCCAAACAAAAGTGCAAGAGTTGTGACAATCGGAACAAGGGCATTTCTTAAAGCGTGAATGTATACGACTCTAGTTTTACTCATCCCTTTTGCTTTTGCTGTTCTTATATAATCTTCTCCTAAAACTTCGAGCATCGAAGATCTCGTCATTCTGGCAATAACTGCAAGTGGAATTGTTCCTAGAGCAATTGAAGGAAGAATTAAATGTTTGAGAGCACTCCAAAAAGGAGCAAATCCTTCGGACTTAACAACACTAGATTGAAGTGTATCAATTAAATAAAGTCCGGTGAAAACTGGAATATCAAATGTTAATTCAATTCTTCCTGAAACTGGTGTGAGTCCAAGTTTAACAGAGAAGACAAGGATAAGAATAAGTCCCCACCAAAAAATTGGCATTGAATAACCCACAAGGGATGAACTCATCAGAAAATAATCAAAAAAACTATTTCTCTTTATGGCCGCATAAATTCCAAGCGGAATACCAATGATTGTCGCAAAAAATAAGGCAAATGTTCCCAATTCAAATGTTGCAGGAAAGCGTTCAATAAATTCTGCCCAAACAGAATTGTTTGAAACAATTGATGTTCCAAGATTGCCACTGACGGCGTTTTTGATGAAATACCAAAATTGCAATGGAATAGATCGATCTAATCCTAGTGCATGTTTCATTTCAGCGTATCTGGCAGGATCTACTCCACGCTCACCAACCAAGTTTAAAACTGGATCACCTGGAATAAGTCTAATCATGACAAAGCAGATGAGACTTATTCCAAAAAGAGTAGGGATGAGATCTAAAAATTTCTTTAAAAAAAACTTCATTTAATTATTCAACGCTCACGTAAGTAAAATAGTCGTGTCCAAGTGGATCGATTTTATAACCTTTAATATTTTTTGCCATCGCTTTAAATACTGTTGAGTGAGCGATTGTTACCCATGGGGCCTGTTCTTTAAAGATTTTTTGGGCCTCTTTATAAAGAGCAGTTCTTTTTTTTATGTCAGTTGTTGTCTTAGCTTCTAAAACAGCAGCATTAAATTTTTTATCACACCACTTTGAGTAGTTACTTCCAGAGGCAATAGCGCTGCAGCCAAGAAGTGTGTTTAAGAAATTATCTGGATCCCCATTGTCACCAGTCCATCCCATTTGCAGCATTTGATGTTCACCCTGGCTTGCTTTCTTTAAGTATGTTGGCCAGTCAAAAGTGAGTAGCTTTAATTTGATTCCTACTTTTGCCAAATCGGCCTGCATTAGTTCACCCATTTTTTTTCCGTTTGGATTGTATGGGCGAGAGACTGGAAGAGTCCACATTTCTGCTTCGAATCCTTTTGGGAAGCCGGCCTTAGCAAGAAGTGATTTTGCTAATTCAGGGTTGTATTCATAATCTTTTACAGCGTCGTTATATGACCAGATTGTCGGAGGCAGAGGGTTTTTAGCAACAGTAGCATTTCCAAGATAGATAGCATTGATATAGGCCTTTTTGTTAAGGGCGTGATTTATTGCTTGTCTTACGAGGAGATTGTCGAAAGGTTTCTTTGTTACGTTCATTGAAAGATAACCCACATTTAACCCTGCATCCTGCATAACTTTAAGATTTGAATTCTTTTTCATCTCTGGGATATCAGATGGACTGGGTTCATTAACAAACTGGCATTCACCTGTTTTTAATTTTTGGTAGCGAACGTTTGCGTCTGGAGTAATAGCAAAAATAAGTTTATCGATATTGCCACGAGTTCCCCAGTATTGTGGGTGAGCAGCGTATTTGATCACACTATCTTTTGCGTATGATTGAAAAACAAATGGACCAGTTCCGACAGGGAAATTGTCGATATCTGATTTTTTGTTGGCACTTGCTAGTTTAGATCCATACTCTTCTGAAATAATACTCATAAAGCTCATGGCCATATTGGCTAAAAAAGTTGCGTCTGGTTGAGCAAGAGTAATTTGAATTTTGTATGGATCAAGAACTTTAACTTCCTTAATGGTTTTTCCCATTTCCATACCATCAAAGTATTCATATTTGCCTCCGCTGACATCATGAAACGGATGATTTCTTAGACGTTGACGATCAATGGAGAAAACAACATCTGTGGCATTGAAATCGCGAGTAGGAGTAAAATATTTTGTCGTGTGAAATTTAACACCTTTTCTTAGGTTGAATGTGTAGACCAGTTTATCTTTTGAAATTTCCCAAGATGTAGCAAGTGCCGGAATAATTTTTGTCGTACCGATATCGAAGGCCACAATCGTATTGTAAATCGTTCCAGCTGTAGCGTTAGTTGATGTTCCATCAGTTACAAGTTGGGCATTAAACGAACTTGGAGATCCCTCTGAGCAGTAAACGAAGCTCTTAGCGTGCGAGGTAGTTGTTGCTAAAAACGACAGCACCAAAGTCCAAAAAATAGTCTTCATTTTCATAGTGATGGGCCTCTTTATATTATTAAGTTTATAAAACGTGACTTAAATTCTTTAATACTTGAATCATTTTGACAATTAATTGTTGTAAATTTATTGAGTTATCCGCATTTAATTTGCCATCAGTAGGTGCGGATTTAAGTTTTCCTTAAGAAGAGTCGAAATGCCAATGTGAAAATCTTTTTAAATAAAATTAGTCTCGCAAAAAAATTGACCTTGATAATCCTTGCTATGACCATTGCGAGTTCAGTTTCTATTTTTCTTTATCTTCACTATTACATCGTTCATATAAACCAAGATTTTTTAGAGAACGAGCTTAAAGAGCATCAGGCCATTATTCAGCATTCTTTTAGCACACCTCTTTTGTATTCCGATAGCGAGGAGATAACCGAAGTCTCAAAAGCTCTACTTCACAACAGCGGATATGCTTACTTAAAGGCGTTGAGTGTCTCTGACTCATCCGGGAAAATTCTGTTTAGAGATTCAAATTATTCCGACAAAAGTTTGGAGTTTAAAGAATATCTAAAACGTCCCAATACCAAAATGCTTGTTAATGAAGTTAAAAAAGATGGGAAATTGCTAGGAACAGTTACTATTGTTTTTAGTACGGAAGATATCATTACTAAATTTCAAGGTGTTTTAAACAAAGTATTCCTTGTTTCCTGTTTGATTGTGGTTCTCTTTAGTTTGGCCACTCATTATTTTTTCACTAAGCTAGTCACTCATCCGCTCAATGAACTTCTTGATCACATTAAGCAATTAAGAAATGAAAAATATGACCCTAAAGTTTATTCAGATCTATCTTTTGAACTGCGTCTTGTTGCCAATGCTTTAAATTTTACTGCTTCTTTGGTTAGAAAAAGAAACAACGAGCTTAAGACTCAGGCCGAAAATCTTGAAAGGACAGTCGAAGAACGCACCCATGAGTTAGAAAATCAAATTTTAAAAAACGTGACAGCAAGCAGATTGGCCGCGGTAGGGGAATTGGCCTCAGGGATTGCCCATGAGATTAATAATCCTCTCACTGTTATCAATGGACAAGTTTTAAAAATTAGAAAACAGATGAGAGATCAAGAGAATAAAGAAATTTCGGGCCCATTGGATAAAATCAATCTCATGAGTGAGAGGATCGTAAAAATTATCAATGGACTTAAACTTATTTCTCGAGACGGACATAATGATCCCATGAGCGAATTCTCTATTGTGACGATGATTGAGGAAATTAAACTTTTAACAGAGATGAAAATAAAATCACAGTCGATACATCTGTCAATTTCTATGCCCACTAATCTTGATGTTGTTTATGGGCGCGAAGTTCAGATTTCTCAGGTTTTGGTTAATCTCGTTAACAACTCTGTTGATGCTATCTCTTCACTTCCAGAAAAATGGATTAAGGTTGAAATTTTAGACCTTGAAGACTTCATCTCAGTGAGTGTGACAGATAGTGGATCTGGAATTCCTAAGGAGTTGCAACAAAAAATCATGAATCCTTTTTTTACAACGAAAGAAGTTGGCAAGGGGACAGGACTTGGTCTGAGTATCTCGAAGGGAATTATTAAAGAACATGGCGGCGATTTCTATTACAATGAAGCCCATCCTAATACCCAATTTGTTTTTACATTTAGCAAAAGAGCTGTTGAGCTGAAGGCCGCCTAAAATTTCTCGTAATATCAGCATCTTGATCCATCCTATCTATTATCTCTTCATAAAATACTAACTGACAAAATCGAAAGCTTTGTGCTACTTAGTTCAGTAATTCTATTCTTTTACTTATAGGGGTTATTAATGCAACTACTTTTAGTTAGTCTGGCCTTGTTATACATCATTGTTATGTATTTTATGTCCAACCCGTTAAAGCATACTAAAAAATTCATGATTAGAAGATTTATCAATTGGTTTCCATTGGGGATGACATATTCCTTCATGTATATGGGACGCTACAACCTAAACGTTGCTAAGAACGCTTTGGGAGATGTTCTCTCTAAAGACGATTTTGGATTTATCGGTGGTGTTGGATTCACTGTTTATGCTGTTTCACTATTTTTGGTTGGACCTTTTGTCGATCGATTTGGTGGTAAGAAAGGAATTTTAATTGGTGCTGTTGGTTCAAGTATCATGAACGCCATTATGGGATTAGTCCTGTACATGTATTTAAACGGCACTCTTCGTATGGGATTAGTTACTTCTTTTACAATTCTGTACGCTCTTAACATGCTCTTTCAAAGTTTTGGAGCTGTTTCAACAATTAAAGTTAAGTCCTTTTGGTTTCATGTTAGAGAGCGCGGAACATTCGGTGCTATTTTTGGATCACTTATTTCTATCGGTGTTTACTTTGCCTTTGACTGGGGAGAGGCGATTGCGAATGCTGTAAAAGTTAATGCTGCACCTTCAGTGTTACATAATTATCTAAATAGGCTGTTTGTTTTAGAGGGAAGAACAGTTCCAGCGCTATGGTTAATCTTTTTTATTCCTGCCTTCTTAATGCTCGTTTGGGCACTAATTGATATTATTGCTTTAAAAGACACTCCCGATGAAGCAGGGTTTGCTAGCTTTGAAACTCATGATGCCTCTCATGGAGAATCTCATAAACACAGAGAAGGCTATCTTTCGTTAATGAAGAGAATTTTCAGTCACAAAATTATTTTAATGATTGGTGTTGTTGAATTAACTTCTGGAGTTCTAAAAAATGGAATTCTTCAGTGGTATAAAATCTTTGCTAAAGAAACAGGAATGGGTGTTGAGCATATCACAACTAACTGGGGGTTCTGGGGCTGTGTAACTGGGATTGCAGGTGGATTTTTGGCAGGTTGGATGAGCGATCATCTCTTCCATTCAAGACGAGCACCCGCTGCCGGAGTTATGCAAACATCAATGTTTGTAGCAACTGTAATCATGGTGATGTTTCTTTCAAGTTCTCCACTAGTCGTTGGAGTTTGTGCTGTCTCAATGATGATGTCAGTTATTGGCGTTCACTCGATTATGTCAGGAACTGCTACTGCTGATTTTGGTGGCCGAAAAGCAGCTGCTACAGCAACAGGTGTTGCGGACGCGTTCTCTTACTTAGGATCAGCGATTCAATCGTTTGCTCTTGGAAAACTAACGACACAAAGCTGGAGCTATTGGCCAATGTTTTTAGTTCCATTCACACTGTTGGGATTATTCTTTGCTTATAAAATGTGGTTTCAACTTCCGGAAGCAACTAAGAGATATCTTGTTGATGTTGAGAAAAAGACAATAAAAGGCTAAGCGACAGGGGATTAATATGCTTAAAATTAAATTAGCTACTTTAATCATTGCGATGAGTGTATCTGCTTTGACCTATGCTGAATCTAAAATTAAAACATTTGAGCCAACTGATAACGGTCAAAATAAACGGGAAAGAATTGAATACGTCGAAAATTATGTTGTTGATCTTGTGACAACTCTTCGTTCGATGGAGAGTAAGTTAGACGAGAATGCTAAAAAAATTAAAGCTCTCGATGACGTAGTAAAAACTATTAAAGATGACCTTTCCAAAAAAGAAACTGCAAAACTAGGTGAACAAAAAGCACCGGCAAAAGAATCTAAAGAAGTTAAAGAAATTTATCAGGAAATGGATAAATTAAAGAGCGACATCCTATCTATGAAAAACCAGGACATCGAGAAATTAAAAATTCATTTCGAAGAATTAAGTGAAACAGTCAGAATGCTTCAAGCTACATCTCGAAAATAAACAAAATAGCAAAGTCTCAAAAGACTTTGCTATTTTTTAGTTTGTGTAAGCGTAAATAATATCAATAATATCAATGCGAGGGACAATCATCCCTTTAGTTGTCAGATGAAAAATAGCTTTTGGAATTTTCGTCTCAAAACTATAAATCGATCGAAGTTTTGGATGAATAATTTTCTCTTCTTCCATGGTCTCTGGAACATTTAAAATTCTCTCTAGGCGACCGATGAAAAGCAAACAGTGATCATTGAGAGTCTGAGGAAGATGCCCTTCCATTTTCTTAAAGCTATGAAGAAGTCCCATCAAAACTTTTGGATGAGTTTCATAAATATACTGAGCGACTAAGAAATAAAATTCGGCCACTCCTTTTTCAGGATGATTTTCCAGATGATCAATTGCAAATTGCAAATGGTGGTAAACGGAAATTGAATCAAATTGATCAAAGCCTTTTTGGGCCTTCATTAACGATCGCAGTCCCTGATAATAATCTTCTGAAGTTACTTTTTGATTTTTTTTGCCTTTTATTTCTTTTTGAACAGGATTACTAAAGCAATCACTAATCAGTAAGAGATTGTCTCGGAAAAGTTTTGGAGCTTCACCAGTTACGTAATAAGCATTTTGAGCAGTAGGATTCAAACTCATTACGGTAAGACTTGATGGCGTAATATTGTCCATTTTATAATGCTCATAATGGCCAGGATGTTTCATTTTTTGATCTAATGGAGTTGTCATCATCTTGATAAGTTCAAGATCGGACTTTTCTTTTTTAGAAAGAAAATGATTTATTTTTTTAGTCGCGATCTCTTCGCGCATTAAATTGTATTGATGAAAGCCTGTCGGAAGCATATCTTCCTGGTTAATTTTTTTATTTTCAAGATGGTTGCAAAAATAGAGGATGCCATCATCTGGAATGGTGTACTCGTTTACAAAAAGTTCACTTCCCATTACATCGGCCCCAATGACATCGCCATTTTGAAACGACATATAGAGGCACCATGTAGTGATACTTTCATGCGCTTTTAAATACTCAATTACAGATTTTTTATCGCCAGCGTTTTTGATGAGATCAAAAATCAATTCGAAAATTGAGAGTCCATTTTTATTAAAAACGTTTGTAAACTTTTGATGAAGAGCAAGAGTCATCCCATCTTCAGTCATAAGAGTGATTGAAGGATAGGGAATTCCTTTTGAGCCAAAGCCTAATGTTTTAGGCATTCCTTGTAGATCATATAAGATGGCACGCTCTTTTAAATCATAGGAGCCTTGTAGAGGAAAATCTAAAATGCGCCCATGAACAATTTCACTTTTTTCATTTCTCATGAAAAAACTAGAGCAGCCCAGATTTCCTCTCATAAATCCTGGGGCCCACTTGCTCATACAGCTCACCATCTCTGGAACGAGCATGACATAGGCCGCTTCTTCTAAAGGAATAGATAGACCTTCGCTATAGCTTTTTAAGTGATTATAATAGTCGGTCTTTTTTAAAAGAGAGTTTTTCAAAGTCACTTTAGCGACTTCTTCAATAAGTTTATTTACAGGTTTCCAAGGCGTTGAAAGCATCATTTTCACGTCTCTATGGACGTCTTTTGCCCCTTCGCGATCCATTAGACCTAATTGATAAAAATTTTCATCAATATCGCCGATTAAAGTTAGGAGATCCATAGCACTTTCATTCCTTTGAGGTGGAGTATGTTTGATATTTTAAGCGTAAATGGCCTTCCTAGCAATCAATGGGTAAATATCGGAATGCTTTTAGTCGCAGTTTTTAGAGTTTATTTAGAGATTATTAAATTTGATTTTGCCGAACTTCCACTGACGAAAGGAATGTTTAAAACAAAAGAAGAGGCCTTTAAATTTCACCGCAACGGGCTCTATCTTTCTTTGGGCTATATTGTGTTATCGGCCCCATTCACACTTTTTTCTTGAGCTTGTTTTAACTTTTCAAATTCGTCTTGATAAAGTCCATCGTACATTTCGATTAAATCGAGAAGTTTTTTTTGTTTTTCAAAGACTTCAGGAGGAGTGAGCTTGTCTTCCTTAAATCTTTTTCGAATATAAATTTTAATGGATGGCTTCTTTGCATTTTTTTCTTTTCTTTTGCGAGTAAGAAGATTGTCTAGCTGATAAATTTTATTTAAAAATTGAGAGTTCTGCTTCTTTCTTAATTGAAAAAGATCTGTTTGCTTAATGCTATTCCAAATGACCCATGGATCGATATCTTCTCGTAATATTTTGGCCAGAGTCAGGTAGATGGCCGGATCAGATTCAAAATTATCACCCATTAAAACCAGCTCGTCCGGAATACCTGTCATAAGTAGAATATCTAAGAGGTGATTGAGCTTATAGAGGCCTTGAAACTTTAAATCTTTAGTTGTGAGTTCACCTTCAAGAAATGAAAAAAAGTGGCGGTAATCTTTTAAAAAAATTCCAGCGGAGAAAATATTGTTTTTATAAAGCCAGTCCCTGATAGAATCTTCGTAAAAATGGGGAGAGGCCGAGAGAATAAAAGGATGATGGC
Organism: Bacteriovoracales bacterium; assembly: GCA_037444575.1. Classification (GTDB taxonomy): domain Bacteria; phylum Bdellovibrionota; class Bacteriovoracia; order Bacteriovoracales; family Bacteriovoracaceae; genus Bacteriovorax. The sequence continues at coordinate 345,419 of JBBIME010000003.1, read as the reverse complement.
CCATTCTGATGTAACGATGAAGGAGATTTACACTACTCGTTACAGTTGGATTGACATCAATTGGTCTCGTGAGAGAACGATAGACCTCTTTAGTAGTTGAGTATTTTGTATCAACTAACGTTTTATCAAAATCGCAGATAATCAGATTCTTTGGAGATAAAATGCGAAGGGGTATATAAGTCCCCAGATGAAGTTCAAGACCTGGGCGTTTTCTTACTTCAAAAAGATGAAGAATTTCAATTTCACCTCTTTCTTCAGTGAGAGGAATCTTGAAGTTAAAGTTCCCAAATGAGTCTGACTCAAATGATTTTTTATAAATTTCTTTCTGATCTTTGGTTACACCTACAATTTTCATCGTGAATTGATAGGTATTGAGCAACCTTAAGGCCTGAATCGGAAATTTAGGTGTTGGGAGATCGAGATCGAGATTTTGAGCGATCAAATTCTCCTTCATTGTGATGGATGCCTTAATATTGATTGAGTCATCAGTCACTATGGCCAAAAAATGAACGAGATGTGGTCTTTTCATAGTTAGGAATTTGATCCTATAATAGATTAAAAGCTCTCAATTTATTATAGCAAAAGCCAGGGAGCTCTAAAAGCTATAAGTTCGTTAAAAAGGAAAATAGGGAATATGGTCGCAACAGATACGGTATTTATTGAACACATTGGACAAGTAGACGCATATCTAGGAATGGGAATAAAGATTGTCACAGGCTTAGTTCTGGGAAGTTTAGTTGGTTATGATCGCGAGCAGAAAATGAAGAATGCCGGGATTAAAACCAATGTTCTTATTTGTCTAGGGGCGACGTTGTACACCGCCATATCCATGCTTGGGCATGGTCAGGGTGGAGTTGATTATGATGCTGCCAGAATTCCAGCACAGATTGTTTCGGGGATAGGTTTCCTTGGTGCTGGTGCAATTATGCATGAGAGAGGAAATATTGTAGGTCTAACAACTGCAGCGACAATTTGGGTTGTGGCCGCAATTGGGATGACTATTGGTTATGGATACCCGCTTGTTGCTACAATTTTTACTCTCACAATTCTTTCAGTTTTAAGACTTTTGGGACCTATCTATCAAGGCTTTGAGTCTACTAAAAATCATCGCTATTTTCATATTGAGATACTTTCAAACGGTGATATTAAAAACTTTGTAAAAGAAATTGTCTTCAACACTGCTGATCGTATTGATGAACTTCACGAAGAGATTCTCGACAAGGAAAAAAATCTTCGCCACCTGGATTTCTATGTTTATCTTCATCCAAAGAAAATGCGAGTTATGATTGAAGAGATTCGTGATATTGTGCAGGTTGAGAAAGTGCACTACCATCAAATTGAAAGCAAATCGGTCAATAAAGAAGTTTTGGAAGATTAAAAGCTATCTCTTTAGATTATTTGTGGGATCAAGATGCATATTTGTTAACTCATTTATGATCGTCTGATCTTTTACGATATACGCTTGGAAAGTTACAGCATCTGTATGTCCAATCCATGGGAAAAATGAAGAGTCTTTATTTGTTCCAAGAAAAACATCAATATGATTTGATTTTATTGCTCCACCTACATCACCAGCAAAAAAATATCCATCATGTATAAGTGTCTCACCATTTTTTAATAAAATCTTGGCCCCTTGTGCTTCAGGAATATAGAGAACTGTTCCAGTTGGAATAATTGATGGATCAGTTGCAATTGTTCGGTAAGGAATTAATTTGTATTTGCCGACTCCGTCTCCGAAAGTTCCATTTGCTTTTCTAAATTTTGCATTCCCAATATTCAAAGTAGAAAATTGGCTGCAATCATTTGGAAATAATTCAGAATTTCCATCGATATTATATGTTAGTGGATCAGTATCTTTAAAAACAATTCTAACCGACCCTTCGAGAGCGCCCTTACACCATTCTTCAAGAGTAATTTTGGGACCTAATTCATTTCCATTATAATCTCTCAGTGCAAATTCACCGGTTCCATCTACAAATTCTGGAAGATAATAAGTTGTCGCCCACAAGGTCAGAGGTTCGCCTAAATCAGTGAGTGAAGGTTTTGAAAAATTAAACTTAGAAATATTATAATAATCTTGGGAGATTGTTCTTCTATCAAAACAAAGACCCAGAATTAATATGAAAGAGTAAGCAATGAGATGCTTATGATTTTTCAAAAATTTTAAAAATTGGTTTTTCATATATTATTGAATACAAGAGCTCTTCAATTAAAGAGAAACCTATTCCACTTTTAGGAATACAACACGGCCTCAACAGTCGCAATACGGGCCTTGTAATTTTCGTGAAAGCATACTTTTAGAGCAAATCAGTCAAATAAAGTTAATCAGCGATGTAAAAAATTATAGGGGACACAGGATAAATTAATATTTCAATGGATCGTTTGAATAAGATGCGATTGTGATATTTTTTGAGGCACGTAATAGTGCAATCAAAAGGAAGGTATATATGAGCATTATGGATACAATTAAAGACAAGCTTCATATTGAAGGTCAGCAAGGACAGACAATGAAAATGATCTCGCAACTCATCACCGATAGTGGAGGGTTGAATGGCCTGGTTGAGAAATTCAATATGGCCGGTTTCGGTGATAAAATTAAATCCTGGTTATCCCCTGGAGCGAAACTTCCAATTACTTCTGAGGAAATTCAGAAAGTACTTGGGACAGCACAACTCCAAAGTTTAGCGACGAAATTTGGACTTGATACAAGCAAGGTTTCTTCTGAACTTGTCTCTGAATTACCTAAGCTAGTGAGCAAATTCTCTCCAGATGCGCTTAAAGATAAGGTGAGCAATTTAAAGCATTAAGCTTTTTGGATTTTAAAAGAGAGAAGACCATTCTCATATTTTTGAGAAATGAGTTTTGGATTTAAAATTTCTTTAGAGCTAAACTCTTTGCTGAAAAGTTCATTTCGAGTCGATCTATTAGTTGATCCGTCTGCTGATTCAAGGGTGTCGGCATATTTTCTTGAGAGAGTCATTTTCACGTCACGGCCATGAACAGATAGGTGAACATTTTCTCTTTCAAATTCCGGTACTTTCAGGCTTACATGTAACTCTTTTTCAGTTTCAGTAACAGTTGGATTAAGTGTCTCGATTCTATAGAATTGATCTTCGGATTTACTTGATATTATTTTTTTCTGAGTTGAGTTCTGTTCGAGCATTTTTTTTACATCGCTTTCAAGGTGAGATTTAAGTTCAGCTAAAGTTGCTTCATGTTCTTTAACCATGTTCTCATAACGAACTTGAAAATCAGTTTGTTTTTGAGTGAGCATGTCTTTTTGATGATTGTCTAAAAAAGTTAGTTCTGCTTTTTGAGATTTAATTTTTTCTTCTTCAATTCGTTTATTTTGATCGCTCTCTTTATCAATAATTTTTTTAAGTTCACCTTTTTGAAGTCGCACTTCAGCTTCATGGGCCTTTACGTCTGCCTCAAGTTGCGATCTAAAATTTCTTTCTTCGTTTATCCCTTTTTGATTGTAGTCGCTGGCAAGAGCATTCAATTCAGTTTTTGATTTGCTCTCAATTCGACTTCTTTCGTTTCGGGCCTTATCTGCATAAATTTGAACTGAATTTTGAACCTGATCGCTGATAGTTTCTTGTTTTTCGCTGGCGTTTTGATATTCATCATGAATGCTGTTTAGGTATTGCTCTTTAGCACCCTTCATTTTCTCTTGATGATCACTCTTTAAAGCGATTTCTTCTTTAGAGATGTTTTTTTGAGTTTCATCTAGATTTTTTTTATAGCTATTTAATTTTTCTTCGTAATGTTTATTTGCTTCAAGAATTTTGTCACTGTTTTTATTAAGGGTCTCAGCATATTGTCCTTCACCGACTGTTTTTGCTGCTTCAATTCTTTTGTTATAGATATCTTTAACGTGTTCTATTTCAGATTCTTTTGCCGCATTCTGCTTTTTCATTTTCTCATCAAGTTCTCTTGAATAATCCAAGTATGATGAATTGGAGTCGTTTACTTTCATGGTCTAACTCCTTGGGATACAAATGGGCCTTCACTTAATTCTTTTCCTTCGCTGATTGTGCACACAGGAGCTTTAGAGGTGTCACCCATACATTGCCATGAGCGAAGAAGGTTAACTTCAATAGACTCATTTCCACCGTGGTAAGCGATATAACTTACTGGGTTGAGAGTTGACGTTACAAGTTCGGCATCAACTTTTGTGATATTTTGAAGTTTAGAGCGGACGTAATATTGGTAAACTCTGTATTCACAATAACCTTGTGTTGCATAGATTAGAGTTAATAGGGAGAATGCCAATTTTTTCAATTAATGGATCTCTGGTTTTTGATCGAGGATTTTTCCTTCGACAAGCTTTAAGAAAGCTTTCATAAAAAGTTTTCTATCATCATCACTCATTGAAAGAAGAACAGTGATTTTGCGATCAAGTAGGCGATGCTTAGAAACACTTTGAAAAAGTTTTTTCGCTCTTGCTCGTTCTAGTCCTGTAATCTTTTGAAATTTTTTTTCTTTCATCTCAGGATCTTTTAACCATGATGAATGAAAAAGAGGAAAGTGCCCTTGAGTTCCTAAGTGAATAAGTGCTTTCATTGATTCCTCTGGGCGATACTGAATTTCCAAGACGTCCTCCAAGTAATTTTAGATCTGCTCTTTAAATGTTAATAGAAGATTATATATAAATAGGAGAGGGTAACTCTTTCCACTGCTTTGCTATAACTAAAAAACAATTAGTTAGCATAAAAAAACAATTCCAAACCAGAGTGGTCGGTTAATTTTGCAAGGATGCAATTTTGAAAGTTTAAGGTTATCCTATTATTGGATACAAGAAGTATCTTCAAAGTTTAAAACTTTGCCATCAAGGATTGGTGAAAATTATGAAGACCATTTTAAAGAACTCGCTTCCCGTATTTCTTCTAACAATATCGGTAAACGCCCACGCATTAGTTGATTATAGTGAACCTGTCGCTGAACCAGCGGCCGCAAAGGCCACTTCTAAAATGCAAGCTCCAAAAGCAGAATCAAGATCATCATTAATATGGAAGTCTGATTATTCTCTAACGACTAACTATGAGTCGACTGAAATAAATTCAGAAAAAATTGGAGTTATTAACTTTAACACTCACGTGCAAACACCTTTTAATATCTATGCTGACCTGACTTACTGGCAGGCGCAAAAAAAAGCAGGATCGCAGAGTGGAAATCCCAAAGCAATCATTGGATTTAATTGGCTTCGCTTTGGAGCGCCAAGTGAAGAAGCAAAATTTGATATTTTTGGTGGAGCAAAGTTAAAAGGCTCATCAGAACTGGCCAGTTCTAGAACAGATAAAATTTTTGGAGCAGAAACAACAAAGCGTTTCGGCACATTTGGTCTGGGAATTGGATACGACATAACATTGACTGGAACTCCTAAAAAAGACACTGATATGAGTATTGGAAATATTCACCGTATCGCAATTAGCGGAGGATGGATGGTTTCAAATGATATTCAATTTGAAGTTGAAGTGGAGAATTTTAAAGTTTCTCAATCATCTGACACTTCTAGAGCAAATCATTTGAAAAACAGTATAAGTTTTTCAACTCTTTCACCTAAATTAAATCTTACAATCGTTCCTGCTGTAAGTGTTGAGCTTGGGGCACGTTTTAGAACTAATAAACCGAAATCTGATCAGGATTTAAGCTCGGCCAAATTATTTGACTTACACGGGGCCTATTCAAATTCTCTTTTTGCAGGTTTAAATCTTAATATCTAGTGAATAAGTTTAATTGCCCACTTTATTTTTGTACTGAATGCAAGAGCGTTGTCGATTCTCTCGATAAACTCCTTTTTATCGAGGAGAGTTCAAATAAGGGCTTTTGCTCAGAGACTTGCATTGAAGATTTTTATCGGCCTTTGATTGATTATTTTGAAAGACTAGAAAAAAAGACCAGACAAAGACTGGGAATTGAAGACGAATTAATTAATCAAAGAACAGATGATAAGGATTTAGTAGAAGAAGTTTTAAGTTCACCGAGTGAAGTCTGGGAAGTTAAAAATGAACTCAATGAATCTTTCTATTCTTATATCCGTCATTATCAAGACTATAGCGTGGTTGTTGTCTGTACCGTCTATAATAAGCAGGCTTCATTTATATTTTTCAAAACTCTCACTCGAAGTAGAGAGTTTCTTTTGGAGTTCAGACTTGCTGGAAAAGAAAATGCCAGAGCTAGTGAGCAGTTTTTAGAAGACCAAGGTCTAAGTGAGGATGACTTTAATTTCATGCAGCTATTAGAGAGTAAAAAATCAAAGCTTCTAGCTGATCTTCTTGTAAAAAGACAAGACTCCGATATTTCATTTGAAGATTTTTCTCAATATGAGTTTTGCTATCAAGATTGTCTTGATTCCCCGGATGAAGTTTTTGAAAGTAAAGACAATGAAGGGGATGTTTTTTTCGTATATATAAAATCTTTTATTAAGGACAATCAGAATTTCTTTTATATTATTTCTTGTCTGAAGAGAAAGGATACTGAAACCAGTGATGAAGTAAATGTCTTTCCAGTCTTAGCATTTCCTACAAATGACATGAATTTGTTTCAGGAATTTAGGTCCGGTGCTCGAATCACCGGACCGTTAAAAAATTAAATTTAAAATTGTTTGAAAACGTACTGTCCAACTTGCTTGAACGATTGACAGTAGGCCGTGTTGCCATAAGCGAGCATGTTCATACAAATTTTGTACGCATCTAAAGTCATTAAGTATTGGTTATAAACAGGGTAGTACCAGCTTAAGTCTTTAAAGAAAAGCACACCGTTGATTGTGGCATTTGAGTATTGAGGGTATTTAATGAAAGTGATTTTACTAACTGCTTTTGGATCCTTGAAGTATCCACACATTGGATTCCCAACATAAATTGAATTTGCTCCACTGCTTGTTGTTGGAATAAAACACACACTCACATCGCCATTGCTTCCTGTCGGTGGAGTTTTTAATTGAAAATAAAATACGTTAGTGTCTGTAGAACTGTGACAAAGTGTATAGTCCCCAAGGTGTGAACTTGTTGTTTCATATCCCGTTACACCATCTGTTGAAAATTTACATTGAGTTGCATCGGCAGGAATTGTTACAGACGATCCAGGTGTCCCTGTATTTGTTCCTGGTGTTGTGGGAGTTGTAGGTGTTGTCCCGTTATTCAGGTTGACCGGTACAATATTTCCATTGGTGAGACCCGAAGATGAATTTCCACCCATTAGAGCACGCTGACTTCTAGGAGAATCACATGCCGAGAGTATAGCTAAGGTAACGAGCATTAAAAGGATATTTTTTTTCATACAATTTCACCTTTGGATTTAGGTTCATCCTATTTATTCATTATACTTATCGGCCAATTCTCAAAATAGTTGAGGCGAATATTTACTTAGTCTGATTCAATTTACATTAACTTACGGCCACTTTTGCCCGATAAAGCTTCATGGTAAAAAAAATGGTATACCTGACTGTTGCGCTTTTATTGATCGCGGTGACTCTAGTCTTCGTAGCGATTGCGCCTTATCACATCTATACCCTCACATTGACAGAAGGTGTTTCGACTCGTTTTTTAAAAATGAGCCCCAGTTCCTCTGTTTTTTATGATGGGGGAAGTTTTAATTATTCCAGCATTGAAAATTTAAATAACGATAGGGCCTTGTATTCCACATTCCATTTTTCGAATTTTGAATTTCCAATGCCGTTTAATCATCCTTTGTTTTCGATGATTCCAATTATTAAAATTGAAAGTACCGGTGTTCGCTTGGGGGCCAATTTCCTTGACGGAAAAAACAATGAGCTCTTTTCTTTCATGTTAGAGAAAAATTATAAATTGGAAACCAGTTCAGGGGATCAGAAGATATTTTTGCTTCCTATATTTAAAAATCATATCGGAAGAAAAACGGATGAGGAGATTTGGAAAGATCTTTTTTCAAAAAAGCTTTCGCTTCCTTCCAATGCAGGGAAAAGTTTCTATGAATCATTCCTATCTCTTCATGAAGTTTCCTATTCAGATTTAGTATACAATCTTTATATCCTTTATAACCGTACCCATCTTTTCCCAAAGGATATTAAAAAAATTGCCTTCGACCCTGTTACAAAACATGGACTTATTGAGCTTCCAAGCGATGACCCAAAATATAGAGTTGAGAAATTTTTTATAATTGAGAATGGGATTGTTTACCCTATGATTATTAGGACAAGAATTGATAATTTGGCCGCAGAAAATTTTAGAAATCGAGTATTGAAAGAGAGTATTTATAAAAATAGTACAACTGATTCGGCCATTCCCATTTATGCACGCTATAAAAGTATTTCTTACGGAGGGCGAGTCGATCAACAAGGGATGACATATTTATATACTGCTTGGTCTCATGATCTATCCAATAAAGAATTCGTCCGAGTGATCATCTTATTTTTAGAACGTGGTAAATCTAATTTAAAATACCTGAAGCCTTTTTATGAGTATGCTTACAAACGATTTGGTTCAAATTTTTCGACTGGGACTGAATATCTGTTAGAGAGTGCTGAGGAAAAATTAAAAAGGAAAATGAAGGAAGAATTAGAGGGAGAAATAAAAAAAGAAGAGCAGGCAAAAGGGCCTCAATTTGAAGGTAATTTTAGTAATCCGGATGAAAAAATTAAATATTATCTGCAAAAGGCCAAAGATAGCAAAATTAATTCAGACGACTCCGATAAAGTCTTACTCCAGGAATAGAAGTTAGATCTCGATAGCAAAGCTTAAAGAGACTTCAGCTCCAGATATATTGCGAATACCACTTATTAAAACCTCGTTGGAATTAAACACTGACTCAAGTCGAAGCACTTTGTAATTCCTATAACCAATGCCTCCACATAAGTGGTATTTGTTGGCAGGAAAGAAAACCATTCTTGCTCCGAGTTCTGGTCCCCAGATAAAACCTGGCGGTTCAGTATCGAGATTATTTTTAATGGTCAGCTGGGCGCTGAGGGAAAAATCTAAAGTAAAAAAGAGATCAACTAAAAAAAGTGGTGTTCTTATTGGAGTATAGCCAATAATTGGTTTTAGCATAAAGATGTTAAAGTCAATATTGCTACTTGAGATTGAGTTATATTCATAACCGAGCCCCCAAAACAATTTCCCTGTGGTCTGGCGATGGATAAGCGAGATCCCGTAACCTAAATAATTTTGCTTATTTGTCCCATCAATATTAGAGAAAAGATTTTTTGTATCATTTCCACCACTAAATTGGTGAAGGGAGAAATAAGCAGAGTTGTTTTCGGAAAGTTTTTCTTCTGGTTTGGTCAGGATGATATCTATATTATGCTCTCTGGGAGCGCCATGCTTTGAGCTCAGCTTTTCAACGGATTCATTTTCAAAATGAATATTTTTGGACTCAATAAAGGCCAGTCTTCCATAAACAACCAGAGGCACAAGATCCGGGTTCTTTTTTCTAGGGTTTCCTACAGTAATTAGTTTGTCATTGGAGATGTATCCTAATGGGCTATTCATGTTTTCATCGGAGTAAACAATGGCCTTTGGGACAATTACCCTAGCGATATGGGTTCCTGAGAGGAGTTCACCACTACTGTCGGCAAACGCCAATATGGGAGTGACGAATAAAAAAATACAGCCTAGAATAAGAGCATTCAATAATTTTAACATTAGATAAATTATAAGGGGCATTCTTTGAAATTTCCAGGCAAAAGAAAAACTAAGCATTACTTCCCTGTCAGTGAGTCCGGACGTATTTCTTTTGCTCCTGATTTTTCAGATAGGGGAAGCATATATCTAGTAGGGATTGACCAGTTGATCGTCGATATTGAAGCTAATGTGGATTTTTCCTTCCTTGAAAAATTTAAAATCACCAAAGGTGAGTCAGCAGTTCTCGCTGATTCAATAGTTGAAGAAATTTATCGTGAATTAAAAAAAGAGAATTCTATCATTGGAGAGTATGCCGGTGGGGCGATTGGAAACACTCTTCACAATTACAGCGTTCTTTCTGATTCGCGGTCGGTCGCCTTAGGTGCCATTTCAAAAAATATCTCTGTTGGCGACTATGCCTTTAAGTATATTTGTACAACTAATTCATTTGTTGATTTCTCGTATTTAAAGCCTGTCGATGGCCCAATGGGAAGAGCTCTCTGCCTTCTCACTCCAGATCGAGAAAGATCATTTGCTATTGGCAAAGGGATTATGAATGATCTGTCTCCTGATTTTGTGCCGGAAGAGTTAATTAAGGGGGCCTCTGTTCTTTTGGTTTCGGCCTATTCACTTCGCGATGAAAGTTCATCCATGTATCAAGCTAATTTAAAGGCTTGTGAGTACGCAAAAAAGCATCATGTGCCCGTCGTTCTTTCTCTTGGCACTAGCTCATTGATAAGTTCTCGCAAGGAATTTTTCAAAAAATTTATATCAGATTATGTTTCAATCTGTGCAATGAATGAAGAAGAAGCTTTTGCTCTTATAGACGAGAAGGATCCTCTTCTTGCTTGCGATAAAGTTCTCGATCTGTGCGACATGGTTCTTTTAACGGTTGGCCCGAAAGGATTGTATATTGCTTCACATGTTGACGATCAATATAAGCGTGAGACTAAAGATTTGATTCATTCAAAATCAATTCCGGAATACAATAAATTTGAATACTCTCGTGCGATGTTGAAAAAGGATTGTCAGGATCCAATTAAGGTTTATACCCATATTAACCCTTATATGGGTGGACCTGGTATTATAAAAAATACTAACGGAGCTGGGGATGCTGCCCTCTCGGGACTTCTGCATGATATAGCTTCAAATTCTTATCATCGCCAAGTTACACCTAGTTCACCTAAACATGTTGCTCGCTTTTTGACTTATTCATCGATCCATCAGGTGAGCAAATACTGCAACCGTGCAAGCTTTGAAGTTCTCAAGCAAAATTCACCGAGATTGATTAAAGGTCTTCCTGCGCGCGAAGAAAGTCTTGAAGATGCTTATTGGGATACTTAAGCAATCCCTGAGAATCCACAGGTTGTTCAATTCGCCAATACATATTAAGGGATAGTGTAAATAGTACAGCATCTATAGATAATTTTTTGAGATATGCTATTTTGTCTTCCATAACACAAACATTGGTTGCCCCGTAAAATGGCACTAAGAACTTTAGGAGACATCATGAAAAAATTAATTACACTTTCTGTATTGGCCACAATTTCATTAAGCACAATCGTTAACGCTTCAGAAATGATAACAGGAGCTGATGCAGCAACTTCAACAGGTGCTGGTGCTGTAGTTAGTTATGCTGTAAACCCTTCTGCGGGGACAATTGTATATTTCGGCTTAAGAGCGGCAGAAACATTGGGACTTTTGGCAAGTATTGGAGGAGGGGCTTCAAGCGTTGCTACTTCTAATGCGAATGTAAAAAAAGAAATTGCTGATAAAGTTAAGGCCGATATTCAAGACTTCAACTTAAATGGTGAATTATCTCCAATTTTAAGTGATATCGTTAAAACTGTTAGAGCAACAAATGATGAATTGTCTACAGAAGACATTCTATCTAATTTAGATAATAATCTTTAAATATTTTGGGGGCCTTGAATTTTTCAAGGCCCTCGTTTTGCTATCTTTCCAATTCTCTTAATCGCGCACTTAAATCTTGTGCCTTAGTAAGTGATCTCCCAATAACCACGAAATCTGCCCCTTGAGAAATGGCCTCTTTTGGAGTTGCGACTCTTTTTTGGTCTTGAGTTTGGGAGAGTTTTATTTCATCGCTAAAGCGAATTCCCGGCGTAATCGCAATAAGTTTGGGGAAATTGTCTTTCACTAAAGAAATTTCATGAGGTGAACAGATGACTCCATCTATGCCTGAACCTTCTGCAACTTTGAACAATCTTAAAAACGCTTCCTTTGTGTTTGTGATACCAAAGAGCATCGTTAGATCTTTTTCTTCTAATGATGTAAGAAAACTTACTCCTAAAATTTTGCATTTTGGAATGCTTCTTCTTGCTTCTGCAACAGCTGCTTTAAGCATCTCTTCTCCGCCACTGATATGAATTGTTAAAAAATCGATAGGGAGATTTTTAAGAGAATGAATTGCCCTCTCAACAGTAATGGGGATATCGTGAAGTTTTAGGTCTAAAAATATTTTTCTCTTATAATCACGATGAATTTTGTGAACTAAATCAGGTCCGTATTTAACAAATAATTCAAGCCCTATTTTGACGGTGGGAACTGTGTTTTCAGGGCGAGAAAGAAAAAGATCAATCTCATCTAAACTCATCTGATCAAGAGCTACAATGGTCTGATGTAAACTCATAAAAGGTTCCCCATTTCTTGAAGTGCCAATGGAGCAATCACTGTGTCATGAGTTCCAATCAGAGCAAGAGCGACTGCTTTAATATTTTCAGGTCTTGTGAAGCATGGGATTGCATATTGAATCGCTGAGTTTCTAATATGCTCTCCATCGTTTTGAGATTGGCCTTGATTATTAGGTGTATTAAAGACCATTCTCATCGACTCGTCTTTTAGAATCTCTAAAATAGTAAGTCCTCCTTCTTCAATCTTTTTAACTTGCTCACATGGGATGCCTTGTTTTTTTATGTATTCACAAGTTCCAGTTGTTGCAACAAAAGTGAATCCTATTTTATAGAGTTGCTTAATATAGGGAAGAATAATTTCTTTTGTGTGATCCGCGAGACTGATAAGAATTTTTCCTTTTGAACCAAGATTTGGATAATTTCCTTGATACGATTTTAAAATGGCCTTTTCTTTATCCCGGTCAATTCCCATTGTCTCACCAGTGGATCGCATTTTAGGTCCAAGAAGAATATTGTCTTGGATAAAACGATCAAATGGGAAAGTGGATTGTTTCACACTGAAAAATTCAGATACCGGTTGCTCTAGGTCAGTAATGCGATCTCCGAGCATGGCATCTGTTGCAATCTTTGGAAGAGATATATTATAGGCCTTGCTTAAAAAAGGGAGCGTTCTTGATCCACGGGGATTGGCCTCAATACAATAAATTTTTCCATCCTTAATAGCATATTGAAAATTGATTGGACCTATTATTTCAAGTTTGTTTGCCAATTGGAACGAAATGTTTTTTAGTTCCTCGTAGTTCTTTTGAGTTAAAACTACAGGTGGCGTGATCATCCCAGAGTCCCCAGAGTGAACACCGGCGAATTCAATATGCTCACAAACAGTGAAACAAAAATTTCCAAACTGGTCACGGACTAAGTCCACATCGTACTCGATGGCGTTTTCTAAATAGGTTTCCACTTGAAAAATAGCAGATCCATCTTGTAGCTGATCTTTCATTGCCTTGGGAAGCTCATTTAGATCTTCATGGGAATGAAAGATATACATGGACTCACCACCAATAACAAATGATGGTCTAATAATGACTGGAAGACCGATATCAATCATGGCATTAACAAGATTTTTCTTTCCGCTGATTTCTTTAGAATTTGTGTGAGAAAGTTTAGTTTCTTTTGTTAGTTCATAAAACTGTTTTCGATCTTCAGTTGTCTCAAGAACTTTCCAGGTTGGTCCTAAGAAATTAATTTTGAAGAAATCGGATCTAAAACTTCTTTCTAAGTGTTCTCTTAACTGAATACCTGTTTGCCCAGAAAAAGAAGCAATTACTCCAAAAGGCTTTTCATTGATTAGAATGTCAAAAAGATCTTCTGAAAATAGTGGGGCGAGATAAAGTCTATTTGAACTATCGTAATCAGTTGAGACCGTTTCTGGGTTAGAGTTAATCAAGATAGAGAGAATATTTTTTTCTTTTAATCGCTCACACGATTTTACACAGGAGTAATCAAACTCGATCCCTTGTCCAATTCGATTAGGTCCTGAACCTAAAATCGCAACTGACTTTCCTTTTAGAGAAAGTGACTGGGCCTCATTTTCTTCGGCGTAAGTTGAATAGAAATAAGGAGTTTCTGCAGTAAATTCTCCCGAGCATGTATCAACTGCTTTATACACTGGGAAAAAATTATGTTGGAATCTAAATTCCAATATTTCTTTTTGTGATTTATTTGTTAAAAGAGCAATGTGTTTATCCGATAGTCCAAGTTTTTTAACGTCTAGAATTTTTTCAGGATGAGAGAAAATATTTTTTTCTTTTTTTAGATTGTTTTCTGCTTCAACAATCAATCCCATTTGTTCAATAAACCATTTGGTAATTTTAGAGTGATGATAAATTTCATCAACACTCATTCCGGCGCGAAGCGCTTCTAAGACAGTGAGAAGTGAGAGTTCGTTGGCCGTCTTTAAACGCTTTTTAAGATAACTTAAATCCATATCAAGGGGAGTCGTTTTTAATTGAGTAAGTCCCGGAATTTCTAATCCCATTTCGAGAGCTCGCAGAGCTTTTAAAAATGTTTCATTAAAACTTCCACCAAGCGCCAAGACCTCACCAACTGAGCGCATTTGAGGGCCTAACGTTTTTGAAGAGCTTGGAAATTTATTAAAAGGGAAAATTGGAATTTTTAAAGCGACATAATCAAGAGTTGGTTCAAATGCTACAGGGGAAGCTTTTGTGATATCATTTAAAATTTCTGGAAGTGTATAGCCTATTGCTAATAGAGCTGAAATTTTAGCGATTGGATATCCAGTAGCTTTTGAGGCAAGAGCACTTGATCTAGAAACTCTTGGGTTCATTTCAATAACTGTGATGTCGTCTTCGTTATCTGGATTGATAGCAAATTGAACATTGGCCCCACCAGCGACAACCCCCATGTGTTTGGCAATGTTGAGAGACATGGTTCGTAGCTGTTGCATGCATTGATCACTAATGGTCATTGCAGGAGCAACTGTTATTGAATCTCCTGTATGAATTCCACAAGGATCTACGTTTTCAATTGAGCAGATAATGACTCCATTACGAGCACAATCAACCATAACCTCAAGTTCAATTTCTTTTTGACCAACGAGAGATTTCTCCATCGTTACAGGGAATTTTATATCTGAAGTGAAGACTTCTTTTAACTCAGAAGTGTTGTAGACAAGTGCGGCCCCTTTTCCACCAAGAGCAAAATCTCGTCTTATTATGAGCGGAAATTTCACTATGTCTTGTGCCATAATGATAGCTTCTTCTTCGCTTTTTGCAGTGAAACGTTTTCCTGTTTGATAACCCAGTTTATCTAACTCAAGAGCAAACAAAGCGCGGTCTTCAGTCTTTTTTATGGTGTCGACGTTAGCCCCTAAAAGTGCAACATTGTTTTTAGCTAAGAAATTTTCTTCTTCTAGCTCCACACATAGATTGAGTGCCGTCTGACCACCCATCGTAGATAAAACAGCATCGACTTTTTCTTTTTCAATAATTTTTTTAATTGTCTCTTTAGTGATAGGTTCAATATATGTTCGAGAGCACATGTCAGGATCAGTCATGATCGTTGCAGGATTTGAATTGAGAAGAACAACTTCAATTCCTTCTTCTTTTAGTGCTTTTAAAGCTTGTGTTCCCGAGTAATCAAATTCACTGGCCTGGCCAATCTTAATAGGTCCTGAACCAATTAAGAGAATGCGTTTATAAGGAGTTTCTTTTTTTAAGCGAGTAATTAGTTTATTAAAAGGAAAAAGTTTTTTTGTATCGACAGGTATAGAGATTTTTCCTTCTAAGTATTCTTTAACTTCAACAAAAAATTCATGAGCATCATGAGGGCCAGGATTGGCCTCAGGGTGAAATTGAACTGATTTTAAAAAATGATCGGTTGTTGCAATTCCTTCGATTGAGTCATCAAAAAGGGAAGTGTGCTGAATAAAAAGACTACGTTTTAGTAAATTATTGTCCTTCTTTTTGTTAAAAGAATTTGTTTCAATTGCGTAACCATGATTTTGGGAAGTAATTATTATTTTATTAGTTGTATGATCAATAACGGGGTGATTTCCACCGCGCTGACCGAATGGAAGTTTGATAACATCAATCTCAAGAGCTTCTGCAATTAATTGGTGTCCTAAACAAATGGCGCGAACAGGAATTTTTCCCTGAAGCAGTTCTCTGACAACATTAATTTCAGACCGATAATTTCTAGGATCTCCAGGTCCGTTTGATAGAAAGATAAGCCTTGGATTTAAACTTAATATTTCGCTCACAGTAGAATTATAAGGAAGAGAAACTAAGGGAAAACCTAGTTCCAGTAATTGATCAATAATCGCCTGCTTTACACCATAGTTAATAAGGACAATTGGATTTGATCCTTCTGTATGAATGATTTTGTCTTTTTGGCTTACAAGATGAAGATCGTCTGTAATTAATCGAGCTGCTTTAAATTCAAAGTCACTTGGAGAAGCCTCTCTGAAAGTCAGAACGGATTTATGACTTGTTGATTTTTTAGCTGTTAGGTAACGAACAAGTCTTCTGGTATCAACACCAGAAAAAAGTGGAGCATCTAATTTATTTAGGCATTCATTATAGGAGAAGTTTCTAGCGATCACACATGTGGCAAATGATTTTTTTGCTTGGGCCACATTGTATTTTGGATTTCTTTCGTAATTTCCAATATGGGCATTCGTAAAAATTATGTGTTGTCCTAAAAAGGATGGATCAGTAATGGTTTCTTCATAACCACTCATTCCTGTGGTAAAAGCAGCTTCACCCCATATTCCTTTTTGTAATTCTGAATCAGATAATTCGCGATTAACGTATCCTTTAAATTTTGTTCCATCTTCAAAGTGAAGATAGGCGATAGATTTTCGAAGAGAGAGATTAAAATTTTTCTCCATGAATGATTCCAATATTTTTATCGTTGTTTAAGAGCATTGATTGAATAATTGCCATTCTCATTGGAATGGAATTTTGAACTTGTAAATATCCTTTATACAGAGAGGATTTTATCAGGGAGTGATCCAGCTCAACTCCAATATTGGCAGGTCCCGGGTGGAGGACAGGAATAAGTTTATCCATCCTTTTAAGATGATCTAGAGAAATTCCGTAGTTTTTAGGATAGTCATCATCGCCTTGAATTTGATTAGGATCATGGCGCTCTTTTTGGATACGAAGGAGATATAGGAAATCGCATTTTTTTAATGTTTCATCTCGATTATCTGACCATTCAATGCCTGATGGGAGGGCATTTTTTTCAGGAAGAAATATTTTTGGTCCACAAAGAATAACTTTCATTCCGTATTTTGGAAGAAGTTTTATAAGTGAGTGGCCAACACGTGAATGAATATTATCACCAAAGATAGCGAGAGTTTTCCCTTCAAGATTTTCATCGAGTTCTAATAGTGTAAAAAGATCAAGCAAGGCCTGAGTAGGATGCTCATTTACTCCATCTCCGCCATTGATGATTTTGATAGGAGGTGATTCTCTAAATTGACTTAATTGGTGAGAGACACTTGAGCGGAAGATACAAAGATTCACACCTTGGTTATACAACGTTAGAAAAGTTTCTTCTAAGCTTTCGCCTTTTTTAAGGCTAGAGGTTTCAGCATTAAAATCGATATACATCGCACCCAACTTTTGGACAGCTATAGCAAACGAGTGTTTAGTGCGGGTGGAGTTTTCTAAAAATGACGTCGCGATAATCGGTTTTTTATAAGTAAATAATGTTGATTCACTGTCACGATGTTTAAATTTGGAAGATAAAGTGAGGAGTCCGTCGATCTGTGTTTTATTCAGATCACCGATACTTTCAAGTATTGAAGGAAATGAATTCATTTTCTTCCTTGAGCGGCCTTGCTACTATTTAAGTGCTAACCTTTTTCTAGTTTAAGATAGTCTAGTGAGAGAAGAACCATTTGAAAAGTATTATTATCTAAAAAGCGATTGCTAATATATGGCGCTAAGAAGAAATGAAGAAAGTTGACTATAATAATCAAATACAAAAAGAGGCCATTTTAAATGAGTTCAAAGGGAACCTTTTTGAATTTTTAGTTGCTCAAGGCCTTGCTAGAAAATCTAAAATTGAGGATCAATTCCTTCTTTCTCTTCCACTAGACTTTAAAGCTAGACTTGGTTCTTATGAAGAAATGATGCGCATCCATGAACCTAGACTTCTCACAAAACTTCCGAGTCTTGCCTCTCGTACAGTTGATAAAATTTGGGAGGACGTCAATCTTTCTTCTTTTGATTTTACTGGGTGGAATGTTATCGGGAAAATGGTGGCCACTAACGATTCTAAAACATGGAATGAAACCGATATAGTTGGATCGTATCGAGATTCTTTGGGTGCGATTAAAAAATTGGCGATCAGTTTAAAACTCTCTAAAGATCACAGTTTCGTGAATACAAAAAGTGCTGGCGTAAAAAGTTTTCTAACTAAATATTTCCAGGTATTCGGTAAAGACGTTGTTTCAATGCAAAACGAATTAAACAGTGAGGTAGATGAGTCATTTCTTATGATGGGGCATAAGCTCTATTCAATGATTGATTGCGAATTCAAAGGCACTTTCAATTCAGATTGGACCAGTCATTATACAGAACTTCCAGGAGAGCTTAGTCCGCAGATGCGCTCAATTGTCCACGAAAATTACCATCGTGTGGCCTTAAAGTTATCCGATCTTCTTTTAAGATTAAAAGAAATAAACTCTGAGCTCTTCTTTGATTCACTTTATGCTCTTTGTGGATTCGGGCATGAGGAGATTATTCAAGTGAATTGTTTTCACCAGGATTATGATCTCAAAGACATAACGATAAAAAAGTTTGATGATTTGTTTTCAAAAAATAATAAAGAATGCACACTTCTTCCGATAAAAGATCTGGCAAGTTCTGTTGAAATTGTTTTAGGAAAAATGATTTTACAGGTGAGAGTAAAGCCAATGAATAAATTTACGACTGCTGCTTACAAAATTAATTGCTCAATAAAGGTAAGAGAATGAATAAGGCCCTTTTTTTAGACCGCGATGGCATTATAAATATCGATAAAACGTATATCTATCGCTATGAAGATATCGAATGGGTTGATGGTGTTTTTGACTTGATTTCCTACGCCAATAAAAATAATTTTTTAGTCATTGTTCTCACTAATCAATCCGGCGTTGCTCAAGGAATGTATCAAGAGGAAGATGTTTTAATTCTTCACACCAAAATGAATGAATTTTTAAAGAGCAGAAATTTGCGAGTGGATGATTGGTTTTATTGTACTGAGTACAATAGTGAACGCCGAAAGCCTCGTCCAGGAATGATGGTTGAGGCCCAATCAAGATACAATATTAATTTATCCAAATCGTTTATGGTTGGAGATAAGCCATCTGATATTTTAGAAATCGAAGGACCTACGACTTTTCTTTTAAGAGGAAATTACCCACTAGATATCGTTGAAAAAAATAGAAGTGCAGAAGTTTTCAATTCACTTCATGAAATACTAGAGCGCTTTAAGATAAAGTCGGGAATTGAAGAAGCGTAAGTAAGGTGTCTATTTTTTAGACATTCATGATGTCTAGTTTTTAATCGTTCTTAGTTTTTTTTATCAAATGAAAGTGACTCTAGTCTATTCCTTCTTTTAATATAGTGAAAACACTCATAAATTTTAGCATCAATTATTTGCTTTATGAGTTCTGATCTGGCGCGCCCCTTGCAATAAAGTAATCACATTTTCTGGGGGACCTGTCTGAGATTAAAAATTAATATTTTTATAGCACTACTAACAATTAGTAATTTATTTGGTTGTATCGCTGGAAAGATGCCTTCTTCCACAACATCGACTAACTATCCAGGTAAAAGTAAAAATCCAGCATCAGCATCTTTAGGTTTAACAGCTGATAGTTTTGTTGGAGTCCTTATTTATCGCAGTTTTTCTGGGAGCGACTATCTTTTTTCTACAAGTTCTACAGAAGGTCCGACACACGGATATTTTCCAGAGGAAGCACGATTCGGCCTATCTGCCACTAAATCAGCAGACACAAGACCACTATATCGCTGTCGTGTTCGATCAACTGTTCTTAGTCACTTTTTAAGTTCTGATGCCTTATGCGAGGGGCATATTTCAGAGGGGATTTTAGGTTATATGGCCTCTTCAAAAGCATCAAACCTTGTTCCATTAAATCGTTATGTTAATCTAACAAATAATAGTCATATCGATATTGTTCCTGGTGATGATATCAACTTAGCTGGTTGGAAATTTGAAGGAACTCATGGTTATGTCACAGCAATTCGTTTACCTGAAGTTACAATTACCCCAGATGATGGTCAAAAATATTTTGGCTATTATGCCAGTGCAACGGATGGAGTTGGTACTCAAGATTATATTCCTGAACTGTCTGCCGTTAGTAATTTAATTTTTATAAAATCATTTAATAATTTAGAACAAAAATTAATTGAGTGTGAAAGACTTGGGATTAAAGCAATAGTTACTTTTGACTGGTTATTTTTTGATCAAAACTTTCATTTACGAAGTGATTATATTAAAAACTTTGAAACTGTAGAGCCTATTTTAAGACAACATATTTCATCAATTGCTGCTTTTTATGGACAAGATGAGCCCTATGCCAATGGTTTTAACAAAAAATTAACTGTTGCTGAAATTTATAACGCTCAAGAAACTATGGGCCGATTTTTAAAATCTAAATTCCCTGATATTCCTATTGGTGTTATTTTAACGGTGGGGGAATTGCGTGATGATCATCCATTGTTTCCAAGTTTCGATTGGTTCGGTTTTGACTGCTATGATCCATCTTTATCTTGTGGTGGATATTCAGTTGATTGGTATTATAACCATCTAGACTCCAGATTGAATGCAATGACTCTAAAGGATAATAAACCACGATTTATGATATCAGTTCCACAAGCTGGATATGCAGTAGCAAATAGCAAAACGGGTAAGAATGATGTCTTGGCACAAGTACCTTATTACCGTCAAATGGTTGGAAAATATTCTAAAGTAAAGGTCGTTATGCCTTTTATTTGGCAATCATTTAACGATGGAATATCAAATTGGGTTGGAGCGCGCGAAGTACCAATCCTAAAATGGGCGTACGAATCGTTCTTTGTTGATTTTATGAATGGTGTAATTTAATCAAAATTTTATGTCAAAAGATTCGTAGGTGTCTAAACTTTAGACACCTTTACCACACCTATCTATCCTAAATTAAAGCGCGTTTCGCTGGCATTTTTAATGCATGTAAATCAAAGAATCTATATTCTTAATGGAGTGGTTTATGAAGACCAATAAGGCTTTTATCTTTGCAGTTTTCTGTTTATTACAGACGCAATCTCTTTGGGCCCACGATCTAGCCATTACAATTAAAACGAAACTTGATTCTGGAAAAATAGCTGCTTTAGAAAATGCTCTAAATGAAGTCTCTTCACTCTTGCCTTCAAAAGTTAAGGCAGGACTGCCCTCAAATATTATATTGAAGATTGAAAAGCTTTCAGAGCATCAGTTTATTCCAAGTGATGTTTGTACTCCAAAAAAAGAAGTCATTACTCTTGATGAAAATTTAGTTGTTCATAAGCAAAGACCGTTTGTTTATGGCGAATACGATAAATTTACAAATGCCCTCGTTTTAAATATTCCCGTTTTAAATGAGCTGGCAAAAGGTCGATCTGCTTCCGGAAGAATAACTTGCCAGCACAAATCTCTTTATGATCAGGCCATTGCTACGATTGTTCACGAGCTTACTCATGCATACGATTTTAAAAATAAAAATATTTCTAATACAACAGAGTTTATTAGACGTGCTGATTTCAAAAAAGGTCTGTTGAGAACAAAATCAAAAAACGTTGAGGCCATGAGATCGGCGGATCCTTATGAGCTAGTAAATATTGCTGAAGCCTATGCCGTGAACATGGAATATTTCACGATGGATCCAGAATTTGCATGTAGAAGACCTGCTATGTTTGATTATTACAAACGAACTTTAGAAGTTGATCCATTCCCAAATCGCAATTGTTCAATGAATAACACTGTTATGATGTCGACCAATGCAGGTTTTTATCCAATGAAACTTGATCTCTCTAGAGTATATAGAGTTGATTATCTTTTAGCAGCTCCAGGAAAAGAGTTATCATCAGGTTTTGGACATTCTATGTTTAGAATTGTCATGTGTGCACCTGAGCGCTTTGACCCAATCACAAATAGAGTAATTCCCGCTACTCCATATGGTCCAAAATGTTTAGACGATAAACTTTTTCATTTAGTTGTGAGTTACAGAGCAAACGTAGAAGATGCGACACTTAATTATTTAAAAGGACTTTTTGGTGGATATCCTTCAATGCTCTTTATTTTGAATTTTGGAGATGTTCTTGATGAATATAACCGTGATGAACTTCGTGATGTCGTAGCTTATCCATTAAATTTAAGTGCTAAAGAAAAAGAAGATTTTATTAATAAAGTTTTAGAAGAGCACTGGAACTATCGTGGGGCGTATAAGTTCTTTACGAATAACTGTGCGGTAGAATCTTTTGATCTGTTAAAGAGTTCTCTCGATAGACAGGATATACAAAAACTATCTTCTGTTACTCCCAAAGGAGTTCTAGAAGATCTGGATAAGTTGTCGTTTCTTTCTGTTAAAAGTGGAGAAATCGAAACATATAAAGCTCGCACAGAACAATTGATCTTGGCCTATAAGGAAGCCTACGGATATAATCCTCGCGATGCTAAAGAGGACAAAAAGATGATTCAAAAATTTGTCTCTGAGAGCTCATCAGCTGGTCGACTTTCTAGTTTTAACAAATTTTCTGAAAAAGAGGAAACATCAATGGATCTTCATACTGAAGTATCATTGATGAAGAAAAGACTAGTTGTTGCCTCTTCATATTCGGTAATGGAGCAGCAGATATTAAGAACCAAAACATCCGAATTTAGAAAAAAAGCTGCTGAAATTTTCATGAATACAAAAGATGAAAAAATTAAAAAATTAATGGCAGATAGTGGAGCAGCTTTAAAACAAGATTTTAAGGGACTCTCTAGCTCTGGGTATGGTGTTCCTTTAAAAGAAGAAATGCTTACACGACAAGACATGGATCAGAAGGTTGAGGCCTCTAAAGATACACTTGCTAATTTAGAAAATACACTCAAAGAAATGATGCCAAAAGAGTTTGCGATCTTAGATACTATTACTTCTAATATTGGAATTTTTAATGAGAAATCTCTATCGATTAGAAAAGAGTATCGCGAAAAACTTGATCTTTATACAAAGCAAGTTATTCGAAACCTTACTCTCGATGATGTTGGAAGAGCTCTTTTAATCAATGCACTTACTTCAAAAGAGAGTCTTGATAAGGTTCGTGATCTTCTTGATAGAAATCTTGTAAGCGAAAGAGAGATTCTCGATGTGAAGCTAAGAAAAATTATTCAGGAATCATTAGGAAATTAATAATAACACTTATGCCTCACTCTTTTGAGAGTGGGGCACTCTCAAATTCAGACTCAATTTATCACCAGTTTTACCTGTTAGTGCCAAAGTGCTACCGAAAATCTCTCATCAATCTACCAAAGACTTACTGACAAACTAAATCTGTCGACGTTGTTTTTTTCGAATGTTACACCAAGAAATAGAGATCACTATGTGGATCAACTATGGGGGGAAGGGATGAAAAAACAATTAACGACATTACTCAAATTATCAATGCTTCTATCACTTCTTGTTCTCGCTAGCTGCGGCGGCGGCGGAGGCGGCGGTGGCGGTGGAACTTCTGGTGGAGGCGGTACTTCTGGTACTAATACATCTACTTCAACATATGGGGCCCACACTTCTCCAAATATCTTAGCTTCTGAATTTGTTGCGGCCTTAAACAATGTTGATGGAACTTATTCAACTGCAGTTCAGCTTTATGCTAATCAAACACTAAGGTCTCAACACCCAGGTCAGGATCAATGGTTTGTTATCTGGGATGCTAAATACAGCGAGTATAAGGCCGTTAGTTTAAATTATGTGCGCACAATCGTTTATTATGACTACTATTCAAATAACCGTGCTGTAGCGAGTGAGTTTAGATCAATTGAAAGAAGTGATATTCTCTCAGGCCGAGTTAATGGAGACACTTATGGTAATAACTATGAAGTTGTTGATTACCAAGCAGCTACAGGTTACTACCAGGGAAGAAACTCAGGTTACTTGTATGAAGATGAAGCAGGATCAACAGACGTAAGCTTACTAGCTAAAGAAGAAGAAAAAATGAAGTTTTACGAAAAGGCCGCGAGAGTATCATTTGCTTACAGCGTAAGCATTGAGACATCGATGTCAATGGTAACTCTTGGTTCTAAGATTGAGAAAATGCTCTCTCGTGGGAATGGGGAACTTACTTCTGATGATCAATTAGCACTTCTTTCTGATCTAAAAACTCTTACAGGCGTAAGTGTTCAAGAAATCCAGGCAGCGGCCCAAGACTCAAAAACAAAAGCTGATGTTCTTGCTAAGATTGCTGATAAAATTGGAACAAGTTCACAGAACCTTGAACAGAAATTTCTACCAGAAGTTTTTGGGGTGACTTTATAATTAAATTTAAAAATTGAAACAGAGAAAGGCCGGTTTTAAACCGGCCTTTTTTATTTGAAAATCTACTTTGAAAGAATAATTTTAGAAGCTTCAACTAGAAGATCTACAGACTCATCATCAGAAAGTTTTGGATTTAAATCTCTTGCTAATTGCATTTTGCTTTCTAAATAAATGCTTGCATAACGATTTTGATAGTAGTTTTGAGCTTCACTTTGAATTCTTAGGGCCTCTTCTTTTAGAGCTTTACCTGAGGTTGAAAGACCTGTTGCTTCTGTTGTGGCCATTCCAAGTGCTGCTGTATAAATAGTTTGTGCCAAAGTGTAGGCAAGACCATTTGTAGCAGAATCTATTGCATAACTGTTCTGAGTAGAGATAACAGTTGCAATCGCCAAAATTATTAATCTCTTCATACTGACTCCTTATTTATTGAATAATGGACCCAATTTATCACAACTTGAAAAGTTGAGCTGTTACCCTGTAATTTTTATCAAGACCGAGCACAATTCATCTCCCTTTTGATATTGAAAACGGCAAAAATAGCAAATAATTATAATGGTTTTTAATTTATGGGGACCATGGCCCTTACATTCGCTGATCGCTTTAGCAGGATTAAATTTAAATTCTTAATCATCTTTTGGACTGTATTGGCCCTCATTGTCTTAAAGTTCTCATTTTCTACAATTGTTTCCATCTATTCTATCTCTAAGACTCAGGAGAGCTATTATGCAATCAAGGTTTTGGATGATCATGCGGAGTATACTCGAGTAAAAACACCACCTCCTCATTGGATTCCATTATCTCAAATTTCAAAAAAAATTCAGGGTGCGATTATTTCAAGCGAGGATGGAAAATTTTTTCTACACCCCGGATATGATCTTGAACAACTTCGCGATGCCATTAATGACTCTTTTGTTAGAAAAAAGAAAATGCGTGGAGCCTCAACAATTACTCAGCAACTTGTAAAAAATCTCTTTTTAAGCAAGGACAAAACCTTTGGTAGAAAGATCACTGAGCTAGTCATGACTTTAATGATTGAAAAGCATGCGGATAAGAAAAAAATTTTAGAGACCTATTTAAATATTATTGAGTATGGGAAAGGTCTCTATGGCATTGATGAAGCGTCTCGATATTACTTTAACAAAAAGCCTTCTCAGGTTACTGCCAGAGAGGCCGCCTTTTTAGCTATGCTTTTACCGTCTCCGACTAAATATTCTAAATCGTTTAAAACAAAAATTCTTACGAATTTTGCCAATAGAATGATTGAATCTATCCTTCTTAAAATGAAACAAGGTGGGTATATTGGGGAAGAAGAATATGCTGAACAATTAAACTCGCATTTTGCTTGGGAGAAACAGGCCGTTTCACCTGATGCCACTCAAGATAATGAAGATGAATTTATCGATGAAGGATTAAAGGAATGAAAACAAAACTTAGAGTACTTATTTCTGATACGTTTGATCCCTGGTTTAATATTGCAACTGAGGATTGGATTTTTAGAGATATGCTCTCTCCCGAAGAGTTGGAAGAAACTAAAATTCTATTTCTTTGGAGAAATGACAATACAGTTGTTATTGGGCGATTTCAAAACCCTTGGTCGGAATGTAATACTGAAAAAATGGAAGCTGATGGAATCAAATTGGCGAGACGACAAAGTGGTGGAGGGGCAGTCTTTCATGATTTAGGAAATACCAACTTTACTTTTTTATCTAGTAAGCTTGGTTTTGATAAGGCCGTTAACAATAAGATTATCACTAACGCCATCAATTCATTTGGATTAACTTCAACGCCTTCAGGTAGAAATGATATATTGGTAAGCACTGAGGATGGTGATAAAAAAATTTCTGGAAGCGCGTTTAAAGAAACGAAAGATCGCTCTTTTCATCATGGAACTTTGCTTATTAATGCTGACATGAGTAAGCTGTCTCAATACTTAAATCCAAATCAAAAGAAGTTAGAATCAAAAGGCATCACTTCTGTTCGAGCTAGAGTGGCCAATCTCGCAGAATTAAAGCCTGAAATAACTCATGAGAAATTATGCTCAAGAATTATTAAGGAATTTTTTGATCACTATCAAAGTGAATGTGAAGTTGAAATATTGGATCACCAATTTCTATCGTCCATCCCAAGACTTAACGAGCATTTTAAAAAAATGAGTGACTGGAGTTGGCGCTTTGGTGAAGCTCCGAATTTTACACATCATATGTCTGAGCGTTTTACTTGGGGAAGCATAGACGTCCACTTAGACGTGCAGAAGGCCTGGGTTTCTAAAGCGCAGATTTTTTCTGATTCACTTCATCCAGAAATGATTGAACATCTAATGGCCTCTTTAGAGAATATTTCTTATACTAAAGACGCTTTCAAAAACGCCATTGCGCGCGTGAGTGCAGAATTGCCAATGATTGACGATTATCTTCGCGAATTCGAAGAATGGATCACAAAAGAAATCAGTTAGCCTTTTTGCATATCTAAAATTTGGCCAATTTCTACGAAGGGAATTATAGGAAACATGAAGTTTCAGAGTCATGCAAAATACATTTGGAAGACTTACCTTATGGATAGATGGACTATCTATTCTTGGGGAGCTTTTTCTGTTTTGATGACAAACCTCATGCAGGTTTTAGCGCCAAAAAATATTGGTTGGATCGTTGATTTCATGACGAGAAAACCTATTCCTAAAATTTTAACTGGTAAAAATGATTATCAAACATTCTTAATTCTTTTTTTGGTATTAGCTATTTCAAGAATAGTCATTAACGTTTTCCGCTTTATGTGGAGGATTACTCTTGGACGACAAACTCACTATTCATGCGGAATGCTTCGCAGGGATATTTGGGATCATGTCCGCTTTTTTAAAAAATCTGATTTAGATAGAAAATTCACTAAGGGTGTTTTGATGAATGCCCAGGCCTCTGACACCAATAGTGCTCGATTTGTTTTTGGTTTCACTCTTGTGGGCATTACGGATGTTTTCTTTTTAGGAATATTTACTTTCATTGCAATGTCTATGATCCACCTGGGAATGGCACTGCTATCTTTTGTCGTTCTTCTTTTTGTTCCTATTTTTGTCAGAAAACTTTCAGCTAAAGAAGTTGAACAGTACCGAATGATCCAAGATGTTCTATCCCATTTTAATGACCTTTCTTCACAGGCCGTTTCTACAATTAAGCTTCAACGTCTTACCCAAACTGGTCCTTTTTGGGAGAGACGATTAATGGGAGTCGCTGAAAATCATCGCGTTCAAAAGTTAAAAGGAGTTAATCTTAACCTACTTTATATTCCAGTGATGGGTGTTGCCTCCATTATTTCTTACGTTGTTTTGTTTGGATTGGGAATCATATTTACATTTAAAGGGCGTATGACGGTTGGAGAATTTATTTCCATGCAAGGATTAATTTTTCTTCTTCACGATCCGCTCTTGTCATTAGGGTTTATTGTTTCAGAGTGGAAGAAAGGCTTTACTGCTCTTGAGCGTCTTTCTGAAATTTATCTCCATGATAAAGATCAAAGTTTGTTGATAAAGGGTGGACCGATTGTCGAATCAGACACTGAAGATGTTATCACTGTTAAAAACCTAAGTTTTTCTTATCAAGATAGCGCACCACTGTTTTCTCATTTGAACTTTAAACTGAAAAAAGGTGAGAGACTTGGAATCACTGGCCCTATCGGTGCTGGAAAAAGTACATTGCTTTCAATCCTTACCGGACTTAACCGTGATGTGAATTCTGGAATTGTTGAACTTTATGGAAAACCATTTTCATCTTATTCTCATGAAGATCTTAGATCGCACATAAGTTATGTCTCTCAAAAGCCTTTTTTATTTGCTGACTCTATTCGAATTAATGTGGCCATGAATCGTTCTCTGAGCGACGAAGAAATTTGGAATTACTTAGATCTCGCAGGCCTTAAAGAGGATGTCCAAAATTTCCCAGATATGCTTGATACTCAATTAGGAGAGTGGGGAATAAATCTCTCAGGGGGACAAAAGCAGCGTCTTACTTTAGCGCGCTCTCTGGCGACTAAGCCAAAAATTTTATTCCTGGATGATTGCCTTTCAGCTGTTGATACGATTACAGAAGAAAAAATTTTAAAAAATTTAGATAACCATTTAAAAGATGTCACTTTGGTCTGGGTAGCTCATAGAAAATCTACTCTTAAATACTGCAACCATACCTTTGAATTAAAATCAAACATGGAAGGTCTGCAATGACCAAGTTCAAGTTTAAAAAAATTATAAAAGATCACAGACCAGCTGGTCTTAATTCTATTCAGACTAAGAATGCCTATCTTATGGCCGATGATCAGGATGAATCTAGAATTCACACAAAGGGGTTGGGAGATTGGAAATCTCTGCGTATTCTTCTTGGTTATGCTAAAGCTTTTCGATTACAAATTAGTTTTGCTCTTTCTTTAATTTTTGCGAGCTCCTTTCTGGCCATTTATTCTTCAAAGCTCATGGGGGATTTGCTCGAGAAAGGATTGATTGCAAGGAATATGGATAAATCTATAACCTACGCCTTGAGTATTGTTGGTCTTGAGATAGGAAGTATTTATTGTATTTGGACTGGAAGAAAAATTTTAGCGGAATCTGCTTCAAAAGTTATTTTTTCTGTCCGAAGACATCTTTTTTCTAAGCTCCAAAATTTGCCAGTGCAATATTACGATCGCCAACCTCAAGGGCGAATAGTGACAAGAATCACTCACGACGTAGAAGGCATTGAAGAATTTTTTACTAATAGTTTAGGAAATTTACTTTCAGCAACCATGATGACTATATTAGCGATAGTTGCAATGATCGTTTCTAATTTAAAACTTGGTCTTATCATGACTGTTGCGATTTTGCCTTCATTACTTCTCATGATTAAAACTAAGGATTTTCTTCGCAACTCCAACCGCAGAGTTTCTAAATTTTCTTCGGCCATTAACGCTAAACTTTCTGAATATCTCAACGGAATGGATGTGATCAGAAGTTTTGGACTTGAAAAATGGTCTATGGATAAATTTTCTCAATCGGTTGATGACTATCTATATGCTCAACTAAAAGGAAATCTTCTCTTTGCTTGGAGTATGCCACTTGTATCCTTTTGCGCCACTATTCCATTGATTGGACTCGTCTGGTACGGAGGACTTGGGGTTATAAAAGGCATCTTTAGTGTCGGTCTTTTTGTATCATTTGTAAGATACTACGAGCGCTTCTTTAATCCAATGATGCTTCTATCAAGAGAAATTCACGTTGTTCAACAGGCTTTTACCAGTACAGAGCGAGTGATGAGTTTTTTAAATGAAGATGACGAAGATAAAGTACTTCTAAATAATGGTCGCATGGTTTTGAAACACATTTCTGGTGACATAAAATTCGAAGATGTATACTTGCAGTACATAGAAGGAGATTGGATTTTAAAAAATCTAAATTTTCATATAAAAGCTGGTGAAAAAATTGGTTTAGTCGGAAAAACTGGGTGTGGAAAAAGCTCAACAGTATCTCTATTGTCTAGACTTTATGAATTTCAAAAAGGTGAAATCAAGATTGATGATATTCCCATTAGAAACTTAGATCGCCATGCACTTCGCGATCAGATAGGTTTTGTTTCCCAAGATGCGATTATTTTTAAAGGATCTCTTCGTGAAAATTTATCGTGCAATGTAGATCAGACTGATCAAGAGCTTATAGATGCAGCAAGATCCACAGGGCTTGTAGTCGCTCTTTCCAAGGAAGGATTTAATCTCGATATGGAATTACTGGAAGGAGGATCCAATTTAAGCGTTGGACAACGCCAACTGGTAAGTTTGACTCGTATTCTTTTAAAGAATCCTTCAATTCTCATATTAGATGAGGCCACTGCTAATATTGACCCATATTATGAAGAGATTATTCATCAGGCAGTTATGTCGATGATGACGAATCGAACTTGTCTAATTATTGCTCATCGCTTGGATACTTTGAAACAATGCGATCGAGTTTTCGTTTTCAATCAAGGTGAATTAGTAGAAGAAGGACCTCTTTCTCAATTAATTTCTGAAGGAAATTATTTTTACAAACTTCATCACGCACAGTCTGTGCACTAGTTATATAAAAAAGCGCGCTTTCTAATTGTTGTGACAATTTCTTCTGAATTTGATTTTGATTTTTTCGAAACCTTGCTGGCCTTTTCAGCATGCATCGCTAGAATTGCCTTTCCTAATGCCAGTCCTAATTTCGGTGGAACTGCGTTCCCGATTTGTCTCCACTGAGCTGAAAGGGGCCCTGTGAATTTAAAATCATTTGGAAAACTTTGAAGAGCAGCAGCTTCACGTTGAGTGAGGTAGCGGTCTTCAGTAGGGTGAAAATAATTATGTCTATGAGTCATGATTGTAGGACTAGGTTTAGATCGATCAAGACGCTGGTACTTTGTTTGTCTGAATCTGTTTTCACGAAGATTTTTCCAATCAATTCCTAGCTTCAGATTTTTTTTCTTAAAATACGCTTGTTCATCTTTTTCGTAACGAACACCACATCCTTCAGGGATGCACTTGATTCGCTCTAGTTCGATTTTTTTCTTAATCGACGCTAGTTCTATATCGTGATTAAAAACTTTGCCATTTGGGGCCTTAAGGTTTTTAAGGGCATCTCCAACAGTCATTATTTTTGGATTAGCTTTTGGGAATGCTATTGTCTCGTTAATTCTAGAACCAAGAATAATAGTGCGTCTTCTTCGTTCTGGAACTCCATAATTTTCTGCCGACATGACCTGAACATCTAAAGTGTAGCCCATTTTATGAAAGAGCTTAAAGATGCTCGATAGAGTCTTTTCATTCTTCTTAGCTAGAAGACCTGTCACGTTTTCAATGATGACATAATACGGATTAGTTATTTTTACTAAACGAACAAACTCTTTAAAAAGAGAGTTTCTTGAATCGTTTGGATTTCCAAGTCCCACGGTTGAAAAACCTTGGCAAGGAGGGCCCCCAACGACTGCATGAACTGTTTGGTTATTTATAAGTTCTTTTAATTTTTTTTCAGTGAGATCTGTTACGGAACCGCAATAAGTGTTCGCGTAATGGTGATTGGCCTTAAAAGTTTCGATGGCGTTTTTATCCATGTCGATACCTAGAAGACAGCGCATTCCCGCCAATTCCAGTCCACAGGAAAGTCCCCCGGCGCCAGAGAAAACATCGATAAAATTAAGAGGTAAATTAGATTTTGTCATAGTGTTATGACTATTATCTCGAAATCCAAGGAATATTGTCAAATATTATTATGCTGCAGACTTCTTACCAGCATTCTTTTTAGATTTCGAAATGTGAAAAAGAAGGTCTTCTTTCTTGGCCGCTGAGGTTTTTTGTGTATTGTAAAATATCTCTCTTTCTTTTTTCCAAAGTATATCTTTACTGATTTCCTCAGTGGAGAAACTAAAATCCTGTTCACGT
The DNA here is from genome assembly GCA_037444575.1 of Bacteriovoracales bacterium. Classification (GTDB taxonomy): domain Bacteria; phylum Bdellovibrionota; class Bacteriovoracia; order Bacteriovoracales; family Bacteriovoracaceae; genus Bacteriovorax. The sequence goes on along the minus strand of JBBIME010000003.1, from coordinate 313,698 downwards.
TTAACATGAATATCGACGTGGGAGATCCATAAATCGAGCTTATGAGAAAAGATGAATACGTTTTGCTTATTTCTAATCATCAGATCTTTGAGTGCGGAGATAAAAAGTTTTGTAGATTCAGGATCAAGGTCAATTTCTGGTTCTTCTAAAAAGATAAATTGTCCTTCGAAGATTAACGATTTAATGAGTGAACTAACTTTTTTCATCTGCGCATCAGCGTTGTCGGGGACTTCATGATGAAAAACTATTTTTTGGTAGAGCTCTTTTAAATGAGCATTATGATCCTCATTTAAAAATTCTTGAAATTGAACTTCTTTTGAAGCCGTTAGAGAATCTGGAGAAAAATCCATTAAGATGTTTTCGTTTAAGCTTAATTCCGGGATTAATCCCTCAGCATTCCTGGAAACATATGAGAATTTATATGGCAAATTGATCTTGTTAAATTTAAGAAATGATAAAAACTCACTGAGCTTTGAAAAGTTATTCTCTTCAAGCTTTCCAGTAAATAAATATATTTTGAATGAATCCTCAAAATTAACTTTTGCCATTATGTCTTTATCGGTTTTGGCCCTGAGATCTTAAGGTTGTTAATACTGGAGTATTCTGTGTCAGTATCCCTATTTTCCACCTCTTAAAAAACTCTGCAAAATAAATTTTGAGATATAATAGTTTTATGATTGAGAAAGTAAGTAATCAAACTGTTTTGGTAGCAATGACTGGAGGCCTGGAGTCTACAGTTGCGGCCTATCTTTTAAAGAAGCAAGGTTATCGATGCATTGGTATTGGCCTTAAGTTTTTTGAAGATGATGAAGAGATGGGTCCCTTTGTAGATGTCGTTGTAAATGATTTAAACAAAGTTAAAACCATCTGCACTTATCTCGATATCCCTTTTTATGCAGTTAATGCTTCTGAGCTTTTTGCAGACATTGTTCTGGACCCATTAGTGGGAAGAATCTTGAGTGGACAAACTTTTTCTCCCCTCGTTTTTTTGAATTACGTTTTAATGGAAGTGCTTCTTGAGAAAGCTTCTAAGTTTAATACTAATTTAGTGGCCACTGGCCATTACGCAAAAGTTTTAAAAAATCAAAAGACTGGATTTTTTGAACTCATGGTTCCTAATGATATCGAGCATGATCAGTCTTATCTGCTTTCCAGGCTTGATCAAAGACATTTGGCAAATCTCATGCTTCCACTTTCAGAGATTAGAAAAAAGGAAGTAGAAAAAATTGGAGAGCTAATCAAAGTTGAATATATTAAGCGTCCCAAAGGAATTGTGGATCAAATCATGCACGATCCACGAATGATAAATTTAGTTGAAGAGCGCTCTCCTAAGGATTTGCGTAAAACAGGTAGCATCTTTGATTATCGCACTGGAAATACTATTTGTGAGCATACGGGAATTCATCGCTTTTATATTGGGAAAAATAACCTTCCTTCCAAGCAAGAGACTCAAATTGATCCTCTCAAGGAGGTCGTTTCAATTATGGCCTATAAAGGCCATGTCTTTATTGATGACCCTAACCTTTTAAAACATTCGCAGGTACTTTTAACTAATTTTACTCCAGCTGCTAATCTCGACATAACTCTTCCAATGTCAGTTTATGTAAAGATGTCTGCTAAGGGAGAAAAAATTCCATGCAGGCTTTATTTTAAAAACAACCAAACCTGTGTCGTTGATTTTGAGACAGAACGCCCAGGGCTAATTGTCGCTGGAGAACATTTTACTTTCTACAGTAGAAAAGAAGATAAAGGAAAAGTTTTAGGAAGTGCAGTTGTAGAAGTTGCAGGAGTGTTTGCTAATGGAGAATTTAACACTCTTCCTATTTATAAAAAGGATTCAGATGAAGAAGAAACAATTAAACCCAATGATGAAAAATTACATTTTTAACCTTGCCATCTTTTTTTCAGTCAGCTCATTTCTTGGCAATTCATATGCTTTTGAGATTTCTAGCTATGATAAAAAAATAAAGACTAACTACAATATCACTTCTGTTGCAGATAAAATTACTCGCGATGCACTTGAGAAAAATTTAAGAGATTTTGTGGCAAGTGGACGTCCTTCTCGTTTTGTAGGAACCCCAGGACATGAAAAGGCAATGAAGTATATTGAGTCCAAATTAAAATCATTCAAATCGAATGGATCTAGCTTTGAAAGAATAGAATTTACTCCAAATATTGCAAAGGCCGGAGAATTTTACGCCGAAGACTTTAAAAAAGAAGTTGTTGCTAAAATTTCTAAAACTGATCCGAATTACGATCGCTGGAAAGGATTCACTCTCTCAATGATGAAAACTCTGGATTCTGTTAAAGATGTTAAAGGGTACAATTTGGTCTGGGAGAAAAAAGGAACTACGAAACCCGATGAGGTGATCATCCTCGGAGCCAATTACGATACATTATTAAATGATCCTAAAACTTTGCTTGTCGATTCTAAAAGTTCTATGCCTGGGGCCGATAATAACGGAACAGGAGTGGCAGCTCTTTTATCAATGATAGAAATTTTAGACAAATTGGATTTGCCTAAAACAGTACGTATCGTGTTTTTTGATTTTGAAGAGCTAGGTTTTTTAGGCTCTAAAGATTATGTCGAAAAACTTAAGGCCAATATGGGCAACCAAAAAATTGTGGGCTTCGTAAATCTAGTAATGCTAGGAAATGATTCTAAACGCGACGATAAAGAAAAGAAGTTAAACAACATGAAAGTTTATCTTCGAAGCCCAGCTGAAAAAGGAAGTGAAGAAGATTTAAAACTCGTGACACTTATGACTAATAATGGAAAGCGACTCTATAATAATCTTATTGAGTTTAAACCAGAGGCAAATGGAATGAATTCAAGCTCGCACATCAGTTTCTGGGAAGCGGGTATTCCAGCGATTTGTTTTAGTCAGAACTGGGAGAGTGATTTTAACCCTCGTTTTCATACCCCAAATGACTTTGTTGAGACTCTGAATATGAACACTTACATCAATGCCTTTAGATATATTACAGGGGCGATGCTCGCTTGGAACTATGACATAGTCAAATAGCCAAAATTTTGTTATAAGACCTCTATGAAAAAAGTAGAGGTCAACTCTAAACCCAAATCAGAAACCATGGTTATCGTCGGAATGTCCGGCGGAGTGGATTCGTCTGTCTGTGCGGCCCTCTTAAAAGAAGAAGGCTATAACGTCGTAGGACTCTTCATGAAAAATTGGGAAGAGTTTGATGAACATGGCGTTTGTCAGGCATCCAAAGAATTTGCTGACGTGGCCGCCGTGTGCGAGAAATTAGATATTCCTTACTACTCAGTTGATTTTATCAAAGAATACAGAGACCAGGTTTTCTCACATTTTGTTGAAGAATATAAAATGGGTTTTACTCCTAATCCAGATGTTCTTTGTAATCGTGAAATCAAGTTTAAAGTTTTTTATGAAAAGGCCCGTGAGCTAGGAGCTGACTTCTTAGCGACTGGTCACTACTGCCAAAATAAAATAGTCGATGGAAAACATGCTCTCATTAAAGGAGCAGATCCCCTAAAAGATCAGTCTTACTTTCTTTATACCATTAAGAGTGAAGTTCTTGAACATGTCATGTTCCCGATAGGAAATCTCCCTAAAACTGAAGTTAGAAAAATTGCAGCGAAGTATGATCTTGCTACAAAAAATAAAAAAGATTCCACTGGGATTTGCTTTATCGGCGAGAGAAATTTTAAAAACTTCCTCTCAAATTATGTGACTTTTACAGAAGGCAATTTTGAAACTCTAGATGGTGAGGTCGTTGGACGTCACACGGGTGCCACTTACTACACACTTGGGCAAAGAAAGGGACTGGGGCTTGGTGGACAAGGCGAGCCTTGGTTTGTCGTTGGAAAAGATATCGCTAGAAATGTTGTTATTGTCGAACGGGGAGAGTTTCACCCAGCGATGTATTCAGATAGTTTAGTTGCTACGGATTTAGAATTTACAACAGGAGTTCTTAATCGATCTCTTCCTTTTAAATGCACGGCCAAGGTTCGCTATCGTCAAAAAGATCAGGCGTGTACGGTATCTAAAATTGAAGATGGGAAAATTTATGTGGAGTTTGATGTTCCTCAACGGGCCATTACTCCTCGTCAGTCGATTGTTTTTTATGATGGAGAAGTTTGTTTAGGAGGAGCGATGATTGAAAAGTCGGGGCCTACTTATTTTGAACTTAAAAAGACTATCCCCAATATTTCGGATCATTAAAATCTTTTTTTCCACCGTCATCATCTCCCGATTTTTTGACTTTCTCTTCAAATGATGTGCAGTCGTGTCCAGTGGACTGCTTTACAAGCACTGAAGGCATCGTGGCCGATTTAAATTGATAGAGCTTGCAGCCTCTAGGTGCAGTTGGATCAAAGGTCACTTGATAATGAATACATCTCATGCAGGGGATCCTTGCATTTTCCATAAAGAACTCCTAGATCCATTATACCTCCCTCTATTTAATGACTTTTATCCTAAGGCAATTACTGCCCAAAATTTAGACAGTAATTTGTTGATTTTCTCAACTTTTATACACATGCCTCTGTAAGCGGTTGAGTTTTGGTCTTATAAATTGGGCATCCATCATGCATTTCAATAGTTGGATTTGAATACTGAATTTAAGAAAACCTATTTTTAAAAGGGCCTAGTATGAAAGCAAATTCTCATGATGAGACAATGAATCACAACCTGGTGATGTTTCCATCCTCAAAAAATTACAAAGTTAATTTAGAGGACGTAAATCACGCACGCGATCCGCTCTATGATTTGCTCCATGAATACTCGCACGTAAGAGAAGAGGATATTCCATCATACTTAGATGAACGTTTTGAAGCTGAAATTCTTGAAGAGCAAGAAGCTCTTGATGGTGATGCCTTTGATAGCTTAGAGGCCTTTATGAATCGCAATCAAAGAGGTGAGGTGCTCACCCCTGATGATAAGCTAGTTAAGCTCATTAACGATCGAATCGAGGCCATCAAAGAGGCCAAAGACCGCATAAAATTCTATCTCGAAGAAATAGAAATGTTTCTTCCATCCAGAAGAAAATAGATTTTTCTTGCCAAGAAATTTTTCGACTCGTATTATTTCAAAACTCGATATCATTCCTGTTTGCGCGGGTGGTGAAATGGCAGACACACTACCTTGAGGTGGTAGCGCCGCGAGGCATGCTGGTTCAAGTCCAGTTCCGCGCACCAATTAATCCCTAGTCATTCGATCCTAAAAGGACCATCCACCTGACCAGTTAGTGCGCTTCTAATACGAACCTCATTACACCCAGAAGATAATTCTTCCTTTGAAAGCCCCAAGCTCCATACTGCCGTTTTTGAATTATACTCGGGGAGAAGGTCCACCTCTTCGAAAATAGAATCCTCTCCATGAGAACAAGAACGTATCTCAACTCGGGGATCCATCGCATCGCTTGCCTTCTTTTCATCATTATCACCGTAGCTCCAGATCAGATCGGTGTTTGCCTTGTTAGGTGATATAGTTTTGAAATGGGCCAAGGGCACGCGCTCGACGACGGCCACCGCTGTCGTGTCAAATTTGGTCGGCTCTGTGAGCTCCATACAGAACACACCTTTTCCATTGGGCCCGGTAATGCTTAGATGGGCCATATACGCGCCCACACTCGGTGAAGCAGGAAATCCAGAAACTCCGTTGAAAGTCATCCAAAACCGCCCTTCCATTTGCGGGATCGCTTCAGCAATGTTCGCCTTAATTTGCATAATGAATGGCCTTGTACTGGGGTCCCCGCCATAGGGCAAAGTCACCAAATTCGAAAACGGCCCCAATGGGATTGGAAGCTGGTCGAGATACCCGTCTGTTGGCCCAAGAAAGGGCAGCCCTCTTAAATCCTTAAGATCCAAAAAAAAACGAGGCGAGCCACTTGTCCGCCAGGAATCCGGCAAAGTAACGAATCCGTTCTTCACCCGAATATTAACATCTATGTTGAAGAGTTCGAATACCCAGTTTAGCGGGAAAAGCACAACGCGAAGATTTAAAACCTTACCCAAAACCGGATTGACTCTCGCTGTGACAAAAACAGGTCCAGTTGGCCCAGTATTTTGGGGGGGCCAGACATTCGAGTCCAGCTTTGAAACGGAGACAATATTGTCCACAGTTCCGCAGTTTTTCCAAGGAACAGGAACTGCATATGTTTCTGTTACAAATAAAAATGTCAGAATGAAAAGGGTCATGATACGCATAAATCCTCCCTACTTGTGTAACTAGGTTGCAACTCCTATGCCCCTTAATGAGTGTTGTTTTTTATATCTCTCTTATGCATTTTGTTTATGTTTTATCCTAACTCGATTCAATCTCGACTCGCGCAGCTTTACTGTCTAAAAAATAACACCCTGTAAATATCACTACAGTTTTCACAATAAAATATTTGATCTGTCATGATTAGGAAACAAGCAATAACTGTGATCCAGCATAAAGCGGGATACTCGCGGAGACTTAATGAAAAAAATACTTCCGATCATTTTATTAGGGCTAATGACTCAAATTTCTTTTGCCTCTGATGATGAAATAATGAATTTTTTAAATGAAAAGCAGGGATTAAATCTGGCCATCCCAGCTGATCATACAATTGAGAGCATGCAAGTAGTTGTTGCTGATAAAGGCGACTCTACTGTTACTTCCACTGATACGATTAATAAAAATATCATGTTTTCACATGGAAGTCCGATGGTCGGATTTGCTGGTATGACTCCTTATGATGCTGTTCGAATAGATAATTTAGTTTATGATCGTGAAGGTGATGGAACAACTGTATGTACCACCGCCCACCAAAAACTAATTAATGGAGAACTTAATCATAAAGATCTCTCAGATTTTGCCTGTCATAGTGTCGTCGCAACAGCTCTCGGAGTTACAGTCAGCAATGCTGTTTATAAAGAGATGAGAGACAGAGGAATTGATAAAACATCGGCGAAGGCCGTGTCTTATCTAAGTTCTGCAGTTGCCGGAGTTGCAGCTATGACTATAAAAGAAAAAGTATATGATCGCGTCTACGAAACAGCTGACATTGGTACAGGGCTTGTGCCTCTTTACGAATCAGATGAAGGATTTGGTGTATATTACATAGGTGATCTTTATAAACGTAAATCTATCTTCATGGTTGTTCACTTTCAATAATTAAAAATGTGAACTTGGATTCCAGCTGGGATCAGTTAATCCTTCGGCCAGGAAGGCCTCTAAATCACTCTTTTCTTCTTCTGAAAAATTAAGCCCACGTTTTAGAAATGGAGCTTGAATAGAGTTAAAAATCTCATTAAGAATTTCAGGTTTTTTTTCTAGACTGATGGGTACGGGCATCGAATTTTTTCGATCAAGAGGTATTTCATAATTAAAAAGAGAAGAACGAATATTGCTATAATGATTAATGACTTCTTTAATTGTTTGAAATGCTCCATTATGCATATAGGGCGCAGTTAGTCCTACATTTAATAAGCTTGGAGTTTTGAAAAAATATTTTTTAAATGATTCATTTTTTATTTCACCACGTCCAATATCCTGGCCTACAGGTTCAGCACCCCAAGAAGGAACTCCCACGGAAGTAAAAAATGAACTATTTCCAAGCTCACTTCCTTGATGACAAGCAATACACATTCCACGATCAACAAAAATAGCAAAACCTCTTTTTTGTTTTTCAGTTAAAGCATTATTGTCACCACTAAGATATCTATTGAATGGTGAGCCGGTACTTTGAAACTGTTCTTTTTCAAAGCTTGCTATGGCCTCGGCAATATGACCAATATTAATTTTTTCTAAATCAGTTTCAGGGTATGCTTCTTTAAAAAGTTGGTTATAGGTCTTAAAGCGTGGAGAGTCACTTCTTTGGTTTTTAAGACGAGTGACAACTTTTGCCCATGCTTCAATGTTTGAATTAGCGTTTGCAATTTCATTCTCACCAACATTTCCTCTCATCTCGGCATTTGAGACAATTGGAAAAAGTGCTTGAGCAGCTAGAGCGCTCGTCATTACCTTGGAGATTTCTGGTGGAAGATTTAGTTCAGGTGTCGTGAAAATTTTATTTAAATTATCGTATTGAACTCTTCCATCCCAAAACATGGTTGAGTGATTGCCGATATTAAATAATCCAGGTGAATTTCTTTTTAAGACTCCATTTCCATCTTGAGTTTGCGAAAGAGGAAGATGATCGCTAGTTCCTTTCATTGGATCGTGACAAGTTAAGCAACTTATATTTCTGTTTCCCGAAAGGTCGGTTTCCATAAAAAGGCGTTTACCTAATTCAACTTGTGATGAGTTGGGATTCTTAGCAGATTGAACTATGGGCTTTATTTGAAAAAACTCTATTTTTTGTCTTAAAAAATTATCAATTCCACTTGCTGCATAAGACTGTGAACAAAAACATAAAAAAAGAATAATGATTCGCATAGCTAGTAGCCTATATAAGCTATGAAGCATTGTAAACAATGCAATTACTTGATAAATATTTTGATGATTGCCTGGATCTTTATTCAAGGAGTAAAAATGAAAGCACTATTTTTTGCCCTCGTTCTTGCTAGTCCACTCGCTCATTCCGCCCTCAATATGAAGCCCGGTCTTTGGGGCCTGGATATGAAAATTACTCACAATGGAAAAGAATTTAATCCTGCAGCAGAAATGCAGAAGGCCTTTGCCAAAATGCCTGAGGCCCAAAGAAAAAAAATGATGGATATGATGGGGGAGAAAGCAAGCGTCGGAATTGGAAAAAATGGTGAAAGCCAGGTTTGTTATTCCAAAGAAGTAATCGAAAAACCAGAGTCCATCGGAAAGCAATCTCAAAAATGTGTTACTAAAATCATCACACAAACTTCTTCTAAAATAGTAACTAACTTTAAGTGCGAAGATGGGTCTTCTGGAGACGCCAGCTGGATAATGAATTCTCCGACAACTATGACAGGTCTTGTGAATATGAAGGATCCAAGAGGTCAAGCCTCACAAATAAATTACAAAGGAAAATTCATCAAGGCAGATTGTGGGAAAATTAGGCCGGTGATCTAAAAGAATAATCATTTCCTGAAAAAATTACACTAATCAATAAAAAAATCTTAGATCATGATATATATGATCCCAAAATACGATTTAAACCTCAGTTTGGGAGCTTTTATGAAAAATGTTATTCTTGCACTTTTGGCATTAACTTCAGTTTCAACTTATGCGGCATCTGGAAATGTGTCTGTAGTGGTGGGAAAAGGTTTAGCTAATGTGGAGATATATGGACCGGCCGCTCAAAACATTAAAACAGCGATGACGCTTGCTTCAGCATCTAAAGGAATGCCTTCAAGAAGAAGATCTCCGGCCCCTAAGGATTTTGTGCTTGGACAACAGATTACATGTTCAGTGAATTTTGAAGGAAAAATATATACTGTATGTCGTTTAACTTTTGATTCTGCTGGTACAGCTTCAGTTACTAACATTGCAATCAATAATAAAAGTGCTGATGGAACAGTTGTAGCTGGCGGGATGGGGGATTACTCCAACGTTACTATTTCCGGAGAGTCTGCAAAAGCAATTAGTAAACTTTTAAAAAATACTAGCGGTGAAGGACGAGATATTCGTTGTTCGGCAACTTCTTGTCAATTTAGTGTAGATGCTTCTGGATCTATCAATAGAAATTTTGCTAGATAATAAATAATAATCCAACTTTTTTGACTAGTATTTAGAAAAACCATATTTAAAGATAAAGGCCTTCGGAAGAAGGCCTTTTATTTTTTTGATTGTTAAAGCAAAGAGTCTCCACAGTAAAAATAAGATCTATGAATGAACTTGTGAAGTATTGCTCAAAAAAATAGCACCTCCGACAACAATGCCCTAATTCTGTCGGCCAATTTTGTATGCAATCGAAAAGCTCCATAATAGCGTTGATTTAACAATATTTTATTTAATAACAAGGAGCTGTTATGACATTTATTAGACTGCAACTTTTAATAATACTGACAAGCGTGTTTTTTGTATCTCAAGCCTTTGCAGGAACGTACAGCCTGCCCTCATTGAAGGGACAGATTCATAATTATTCATCCAATAATCTTCAAGAGGCAACTGTTGAGATTAAACTGATTTGCATCTGGTACGGTATGTTCAATAGTCATGAATGTGGGAAACAAATAGTTTCTGCACCTCTTGATGCTAATAATAATTTTCAACTTCCTGCTATCGATTTTAAATTTAACAGTGGTTTTCATAAATCCCATATCTGGTTACAAATCTACGTTGTGGATGCTCAACGCAATCACGTTTGGTCACTTTATAATTTAGTGATGGATCAATCTGATGAATTGAGAATTAAAAATTCATACCAGCAATATGGACAAATTAGCTTTGTAGATTTACCTGGAGATACACTTCATTTTTCTCAAAATAATAATGCCGAATGGAATTGCCGAACGAATATTGATCAAATACCTTTTCCCTATAACGTAAAGATCAATCTTGTAGCACTTGATTCAGCAAACAAAAGTCTATCACGAGCTTCAGAAATTTCTGTTCTCGTAAAAAATGGAAAAGATGAAACTTCTAAAGTAGGTAAAACTCTTCTTTTTGTAGGAGGAGATATTTCAGAAGCAACAAAATTTGTGGCAGAAGAACAAATTGTACAAGGTGAAGGTGTTCCCTCTGCAGTTTATTATACAAAAAGTTTTTCTGCGAATAATTTGACTGATCTTTGGGGTGATCTAAGCGAGGTATCTTGCCGGCCTTAGTGAATAAATAATTTACTTACAAAACTGTTTTGACTTTACTGTGTGCGCAGGCACACAGTAGTCAATCCAGTTACCTGAATCGTAAGTTGAAAAAGCGTAATACCAAATCAATTGGTCACTGTTTGACGTAAAATAGATTTCATCAGGCATTTTCTCTGGATTGACTCCATTCAAATTAAAACACCACCCATAGGCACGCATTTTTGTGTCTGAGATAATTTCGATAGCTTCATCGCCAATTGGAGTGTTGAAGATCGAACTTATTCCTGCATCTGATCCAGCATACGGAATTTTGTTTTGTGATAAAAAACGAATCGTAAACGATCCAATGGATTCCTGATTTAAAACAGCACTGGTATTATTAACAAGTGGAGTTTCTGAACACGGGCCAATGATTTGAATATTGGCCGCATTAAGATTAAAACTAACAATCGATAGACAAAGGAGTGTAAAATTTTTCATTCAGAATAACTATCTGAAGGGGGGTGCCCTTGTCAATTTAGTCTTGAATTTTACAGAACATTTTCTCTGAAAAAAGGGTGCTTAAAGGGCCTGGTTCAGATGCCGCATATTTTATTTTCATTACACCTTTATTTTTTCCTGGAAGTTCAGCAGTTAGTATTTTAACGGCCCCGGGAGTCATTGTTGGGAGATTGATTTCAAAAGCAAGAGTTGATTCTCCATCCCATCCTTCATTTAGAGTCGCTGAAGAGATATCGGTATTGTTAATGCTCATCGACAAAAGATTAATATGATTTCTATAGCGGCATCGCTGAAGTTCAACTTTAAATTTTCCACTTTTAGATACACAACGGTATCCTGTATCACAAGGCATAGAGTATGCCGATTGAGCTACTACTAAAAAAAGAATAAGACTTGTTAGAAATTTCATAATCACTCCTTTATTATTTTTTTTTAATATCTTTATTGCGCAACCCATCCGCCATCGGCGATTAATGGGTGTCCTGTTACAAATGAAGAAGCATCACTACAAAGCCATAAAGCTGCTTGTGCTATCTCTTCAGGTCTTCCCATTCTTCCGATTGGTTCTCCTTTTAAAAGCTCAGAGGTTGCTTTTGGATCATTTTGTGTGACTCTTTCAACCATCGGCGTATCAATGACCCCAGGACAAATAGCATTGATTCGAGTATTTTTGCTTGCATACTCGAGAGCTGCGACTTGAGTCAGACCTATGATTCCGTGTTTGCTTGCTGTATAAGCGCCCATCCCGACAAAACCAACAACACCAGCAATAGAAGAGCAATTGACGATACTTCCTTTGCCATGCTTTAGCATTTCAGGAATTTCGTATTTCATACACTGCCATACGCCTTTAAGATTTATGTTCATCACTTTATCCCAATTTTCGTTGGTGCTTACAAGAGTCTCTGCTGTTTCTCCTTCGATGCCAGCGTTGTTAAAAGCGCAATCAAGTCTTCCAAATTTTTCCACACATTTTGCAACCATATTTCTCACATCACTTTCATTGGAGACATCACATTTGATAAAAATGGCCTTTCCATCTAAGCCTTGAATGCGAGCGACCAGCTCTTCACCTCGAGGAATTTGTACGTCTGCAACGACTACTGAAGCTCCTTCGCGAGCAAAAGCTAAGGCCGAAGCAGCTCCAATACCTGAAGCGGCCCCTGTAATGATGGCCACTTTATCTTTTAAACTTGATCCCATACAACCTCCCACTTAAAATCAGGCAACTTTATGGATGTTGAATACCTATGAAAAATACATAATTTCTATGAGTTCCATTCGGATTAAAGTTATTGAATAAGTTATCCGATAAGAAAGGTGTGTTATAATTCAAAAAGGGGATTCGATGAAAATTCTACTTACTTTCATACTATTGATTTCAAGCTTAAAACTAATTGCAGCGGAGAATGACTCAAAAGTTATAGTCGATTATCTAGGACTAACGATTTATAAAAATGGAAAAGTTGTTGCTGATTCAGCTCGCTGGAATTTAGGCAAAAAGGGCAATCGTGCAGTTTATACGCCTGTAGAAGAAGGTAAAAATTTTAATGCCTCTGTTGAGATTGCCAGAGATGAAAATGACAAAGTTGTTGGATTAAAGCAAACGATCATAAATTCAGGTGATGTTTATAAAGCTTACTTTTTAGAAAATGGATTAGTAACGATAGAAAATGGAAAGGGGAAAGCATATACAGCAGACTCTTGCGATAAAGTAACTCGTCACTTTGCTGATCTAAAAAAGTGTTCTGATATCTTGTCAAATATGGATGAATCTTACACTCTTTCAGAACGTGATGCTAAGAATTTCCCTGAATTTGAAAGTGAAAATATATTAAATGGAAAAAAGAGCAAAAATGTGACAACTCCTTCGTATGGCACAGCTGATGAAGTTAAAAAAATGTTCGTTGCTTGTGATCTGTATTACAATTATGCAGGGGAAAAGAGTAAAGTAGACGCATTTCCTAAAAAGGCCGAAGAACCTGCATCGGCCATGAAAAAATAATATTCTTAAATAGATCCAATTCTTATTTTATATTTTTTGTAAATCTCCTTGTGTGAAATGTTTGATTGTTTTCATTTCATTCGAGGAGGTCTTTATGAAATCATCACTCATTTCTTTGGCTTTATTGCTCACTTCTTTTTCTTTAATGGCCCATGAAAGAATAATTAAAGGAAAAAATGTTTCTTTAGGAAAGGGAGTGGCCTATTCATATGTTGTCTATGATTCAAAACATTGCGTTCGCTCTCTTGGTGTAGCATTAACTAAAAATGCGCTTGAAGGTCTTCCAATAATTGATTCATCAATTACCCTAAAACTTCCTCATGGTATTCATCTGCCACCCTATAAAGAGATTATAATAAACTGGAATCCTAAAGGGCATGAGCCAGAAGCAATTTATGGTATTCCTCATTTTGACTTTCATTTTTACGGCATAACTGAAACCGAAAGAAAGACCATTAAATGCATGGACGAAGATAATGCCCTATGCTTAAAACAGCCAGAAAGTGATTCTATTGCTCCTTACTACGTGCCAACACCTGTAGGGGTTCCAATGATGGGATGGCACTGGGTAGATTCTCGCTCACCTGAGTTGCATGGGCAAAGATTCACATCAACATTTATCTATGGGTACTACAATGCAAAATTAATTTTTTCTGAACCTATGATCACAAGAGAATTTCTTCTTGCACATGGATCTGTAAATGCAGAACTGCCAAGACCTGAAAAATATGCTATCCCTGGTTATTATCCAAAAAATTATTATGTGAAGTACGACTCAGAGATTAAGGTTTATCGAATTGTATTAAAAAATTTAATAAAGAGTGATGAGTTATTTTAGTGTGCATCCATACTCTGGATGGTCAGGGTCGTAATAGGCCTTGGCCATCTTTGTCGAGTGTTGTGCAAAAATTTTGGCCAGTCGTGAGAGTCGAACTAAAACAGAAATCTTACCGTTATATTCAAAACTTTTATCGACAGTTATTTTCGTAAATAACTTTGAGAATGTGATATGATTTTTTTCAAGACAGCTGGAAATATCAATTCCCGAAGCCAAATGACATGAACATACCGTTTTAGCAATTGATCCTTGCAACATGTTTGCTTGGAAAACATTTTTTATGTTTCTAACTATTTCTTCCAGGCTCAATTTAATTGATTCTTTTGGAAGGACCTTACCAACTTTGTATTTGGGATCATAAAAACATGAAAGTGATCTACTGACGAAAGCATCCAGTTTGTTGTGAAATTCTCGATCATGTCCTGTTCTAACGATGATCATATTCTGAGATGGTAACATAATTAGAAATTGCCCCATGAAGCCGATTGCCAGATACATATCATCAGGAGAATTTGGATAAGGCTTGCCGAGTCCTTTTTTTACAGCGCGATTAAGCCAGATTGATCCACCAAAAACACCATCATCTTTTATATTAGTTATGACAGTTCCTGGTGATAAATAGCCAGGAGAAGGAGTGAGCATTGTCTTAATCCATTCAGGAGGGAGAATAACTTCTCCATTCCATACTCCATTATTTAAAAAAAGATATCCAATTTTTGCCAAGTCTCTTGGTGTTGCAAAGGCGCTTGCACCACCAATAAAAGTCCCCTTAAGATCCCTCTCGAATATGACGTCTTTCATTCCAAGTGGGTTAAATAAATTTCTCCAGGGACTTTCAACATACTCATCGTTTGAATAAACTTTTTTAAGAACTCCCATTGTTATTGTCGGAACAGCGGTTGAATAATTCCATTTGTAACCTGGTCCGTTTGTAATGATTTTTCGAGAGAGAGCAAAATTGACCATGTCTGAATGTCCACTTCCATAAAGCATTTTTACGAGAGGATTTTCTAGAACATCCAATTTTCCTTCGTCCCAAATGAACCCCGTATCCAGATAAAGCAAATTTTTAATGAGAATTTTTTTAAAATTATTATCTCTACTAGCATTCGGATAAAATTCTTCAACTGCTTGATCGAGATTAATTCTTCCATCTCTAACGGCTATTCCGAGTAAAACCCCAGTAATCGTCTTTGTGATAGACCATAGCGGGTGAACTTTGTTAATTCCATATTTTGAATCATAATATTCATATTGAATTTTACCATCTTTTATAACAATCAGACCGTCTGTTAAAAATTGGTCTGAGAGTGTTGAAAATATTTTAAACTCCTGACACTGCTTACTATTCATATTGGAACCGCTTTTGGCGACTTCCCAATCTGGAATAGGCCATTGGTTATCTTCGGCATACGCTAAACTTGAAACAACGCTTGCGACGATCATGATGTGAGTAATGATTTTTTCCATTCGCATATTATTCTCCAATGTAGAGCTCGCTACATTTGTCTTAATACGAAGATAAAAAACCTAAAGGGAATAAAAAAATATATTTTCCCAATGAAGATGTGGACTTAAATAATTCGATGTTTTTTGTCTTAAATTAGAAAAATGGTGACAATTTTACTGCAATTCTAGAATTGAGAATGTTAAACTGGTGATACTTTAGGAGTTTTTATGAAAAAATGGATTTTGCTATTATTGTTTAGTTTGTTTGCATCGATTCAAAATATCCATGCATCTGAGCAACTGCTTACGGTTACAGATAACGACGATAACGATGAAATATACAATTTTGTCGTAGATGTTGATGATACAACTCAATCACTAATTAGTTTTTACAAAGATACTTATGTTGATGGCGAAAAAACAAACCGTGAAATTCTAGACCCAGAAAATCTCAAAACAGAAGACGGAGTCATTTTAGAAGAAAGAAATGGCTATAATGCCCTCAATCTTAAAAGTGATAACTTCGATCCAAAGAGTGGTGGAAAAATTGAAGTTGATACTCTTTATAATGGAGCAACAGGGGAGAGACGATCGATTTATCTAGATCTTGCCCGTGGAAAAAATGGCTGGAAGCTATTTAAAGATAAAAATGTTGTTTCACAATTCCATGTAAAAGTTAATAGAGTTATTATTCTCGGTGCTGTAGGAATCAAGACAATTATTATGGAATAGTATTGGGACCCGCAACTTAAAGTTGCGGGCTAATTCCCACTGCAATCACTAGCAGAGCAAGAAATAGTATAGCGACGTCGATTTTAGTGATGTTTTTCTTTATAAGGGAAGACATTTTTTTCGCATTCATATTGACCTCCATATAAGACTCAATTGCATTTTTAAAACTAATAATTCTTTTTGAATAGATTTAAAGTATTACTTCTGGTTTCTTCACCCATTGTTGTCCCAAATATCCGAAGACGAGCCAATAGATTCGATCGGCCATTCCTCCTAAAGAGAAGTGGGCGTGATAGATAACAAATACTGGTAAATGAGACAATAAGAAAAGTCCTATGATTTGGCGATTTGGGTCATCTTGTGAGAGTCCTTTAAATACCGCAAAAATCATCATGATGTAGCCAATGATGGCATAAGCAAATAATGGGTAGCCTCCAATAACTCCAGCAGACACAAAAAGATTGTGAGGGTCTTTAAAAGAATTATAACCTTCAACTTCAATTCCATCTTCTTTGTTATTTAAAAACTTATAAAGAAGACCTAATCCAAAGTAAGGACTTTTTTCAAACATGGACCATCCTCTTTCAACTTCTTCCATTCTCGTCTGAACACCGTCTTGTGCTTTTCTAAGTCCGAAACTTGTTTTACCTGTCGTGACTTCATACATAAATTGGCCCGCTGGAGCTCCAACTAATAATAGAGCGATTAGAAAAGAAGAGAGGACTGAAAATTTAAATAATCGAACTGATCTTTTCTTAGATCCAAAGAGAAAAATTCCAACGATGGTTGTAATCACAATTGTTCCAAAAGCTGCCTTGGTTGATGTTATGAGGACGCTTAAACCCAGGATAGAAAGAGCTATGACCTTAAGAGGAGTATTGTTTTTTAAACTCCACTTTTTATCACTAAAGATGTTAGGAAAAAAAAAGATAAAAGAGGCCGTTGAAGCTGAAACCATGTGAGGAATATGCTTGAAGACGCCAACAAATCTTCCACCTTTAATCATATCCCCAAAGAAAAGAGGTAAAGAAAGAAAACTTATTATTACTAGAAAAACTCCTATCCGACACATCCAGGTAATAAATTTTTTCAAATCAAAAAGACTGGGAATAATAATCCCGTAAACCAAAATCAAATTGATGGCCATTCCAAGACCGGCAATTTGAACTAATACAGATTTATCCACGTTGACGAGTGTTATTTGCAAAAGAGTCTGGATGGAAAGAAGAGTCATTAAAGAATATATATAGATTTTATATATGGATGAGAGAGGTTTGCTATTTTTATTCTTGGCCCAAATAAAGATTAAAACTAAACTCAGTAAAAATTGTAATGCAAAATTAACATAGGGATGAAGTCCGTATTGAAAAAGGATTGGCGGAATGGAGTAAGGAATTATTTTCATCCATTTTAATGAAATCTTTGAAATAAATATTAAAGCTAACAGAGTAATACAACAAAGATCAATTAATGATTCAACTGTTAAATTCTTTCTCATCTGCTTGCTCTATCTCTGATGAGTAATCCTGTTAATACTGAAGTTAAAACAACTGACACAATTGAAATCGCACGAAACGAATCATTGCTAATCATTGGAGATTTATTTTTAACTAAAACGATGTCGTTAGGAACTAAAGTATAATCAGTTGCCGCTCCATTCTTTAAGCTTTCCTCAAGATTAATTGTTAAACTCTTTTTTTCATCGTTGTTGTTGCTTGTAGGCGCTCTCTGTTGATCGTTACCAACAACAATGTTTTCAAGGTCAGCATCTGTTGTTGTACCACCTGCCAATGCTAATAGGGTTGAAAGCTTCATATCTGCAGGGATGTGATAAAGACCGGCGTTTTTAATAGCTCCTAATAAACGTATAGGAATAAGTTCTTGGTTTGGATAGGATTCAAATATGAATTCGGAAGAAGAGCTCAAATTATATTTTGAATTTTTTTGAAGATCATTTTGTGAAGCTTTGCTTTGACTAACAATTAGGCAATAAAGTAATACAGTGGCGGCCGATCTTCGCATAAAGTGACTCCTTATAAATTTTAAAAAAATACAATAGACAAAAACGAGAGGGAAAAATGAATACTAGTGATGAAATAAGTTTGCACCAGGTATTGAAAATTTTTACAGCAAGATGGAAATACCTCCTACTACTATCACTCGTTTTTACTTTAAGTGCTTTAGTTAAGCATAAGTATTTTCCGAGTTACCCTGGAACTGGTAAGCTTATTATTAAAGATGTTCGCAATAGTCAACTGCAGTCTATCATTGGCCATGTTGCAGGAGTTGAGGCCGAAAGCATTACTCCAGAATTAAAAGGCGAAGATCTGGTCGTGCGCGCTGAAGCTCTTCTTGATATTCACGAGTTTTACATTGCTGTTGGTTTGCGTCTTTTAGAAATTAGAAATCAGACACACAATTCAGCACTCATTAATTTTTTCAATGACTTTAAAAAAACAGAAAAAGACCCTGATTATATTCATGATGTTGCCAATAAAATTTCAACGTTGATTACTTTTAATTCATCCAAGGCCGATGTTTTAGTTGTTGAGGTCAAAACTAACAATAAAGAATTAACAGTTATGCTCGTTAATGAAACATTGAAAGAAGCACAGAAAACCCTAACTGAAAGAGAGCTTGCTGATTTAAATCGCGCTGAGAATTACTTTAGGGTTGAACTCGAGGGCGTAAGATCAAGATTAAATATGATTGAAAATTCTACAGTTCGGAAAATGCAGAAGAATCAAGTCTTCTCCGTTACCGCTGAAAAAGATGAAAGTACTAAATATATTAGTGAATTGAGAAAAAATATTAATGATACTCAAATTCTCATTACTAATAACGAAGAGAGGATTTCTGAACTCAAGAAAAAAATAGAAGATAAGATTCATAATTCTTCGGTAAGAGATACGTCTCTAAGTAAATTTAATGAGACTTCGCAAATTAGACAATTGCAAGAGGAGAATAATGAGTTGGGGTTAGAGCTTAAAACACATCAAGATTATTTGAAAAATTTTGAAACTCAAAAAAATGGTCTAGTCCCATTTCAGTATGAGATAGATAAAATGAATGCTAATCATGAGCTTGAATATAAGATTTATGCTTCTCTTAACGATAGTCTTTCGAGAATTGGTCTTCAGAAAACATATGTGAAAAATAAAATTGAAATTCTAGAGATGGAGAGTGCTTCTAGAGTACGTTCGAGTCCAGGTATTCTTATCTTGCTTTTGATAGCTCTAACTCTGTCTCAGTTAGTAGGTATATTTTGCATATATACGTATGAACTTTTTAGGCCAACCCCTTCGATGATGATGTTTTATCCTATTCAAGCAGATTCAAATGATATTGAATTTGATCAAATTCATAACGATGCTCCTTTTTATAAGGACAACTCACTCGGGCCTCTATGAATTTTGGTTTTCATTTTTTCCTTCAATTATACTGACTAACTTCTGAACAATGGTGTTCATTTGTGTTGCTTGTGTTGAAAGAATTGCTACCGCACTAGCACTTTGAGTTGCATTGGATGTATTTTGGTGAGTCACTTGATCAAGTTGAGCGATAGCTCTGTTGATTTCACTAACACCTTGCCCTTGCTCCTGGCTTGCGCCAGAAATCTCGGATACCATTTTTGATACATCAGAGATATTTGTTAAAATTTCGCTAAAAACTCCTTCGCATTCTTCTGCGACACGAGTTCCTGTCGTAACTTTTTCTTTTCCTTCTTGTACCAGCTTTTCAATTTTGTCTTTTGAGTTTTTAACAATCTCTTCAACAGTTTTAATACTTCCATCCAGCATGTTTGTGATTTCTAAAGCAGCAGTTCCGCTCATGGCCGCTAAATTTCCAACTTCTTCAGCAACGACTGCGAATCCTTTTCCTTGCTCACCAGCTCTTGCTGCTTCTACTGAAGCATTAAAAGAAAGTAGCTTTGTTTGAAAAACGATATCGTTGATAACTTTTGTCTTGGCCCCAATATCATTAATAATGAGTACAATGTTTGCAATTTCCTCGTTGGTTTTGTTAATTTGTTCAGCGATTCCATTGTTGCTGGCGTTGATGTCGTTTATTGTTTTTATCATCTGGTTAATGACTTCTTTACCTCTTTCTGCCGAAGACACACTATTTCCTGAAATAAGGGCAGCTTTTTTAGCATTCTCAGTGTTGTTTTGAATCATTGAATTAATTTCTTCGATCGATGCTGATGTTTCTTGAAGTGAAGCCGCTTGTTCTGTCGTTGCGTGAGATAGATCTTCAGTTGTTGAAGCAATCTGTGTTGCTACGGAGCTTACATGACTGCCAGAATCACTTAGTTCACTTGCTATTTGATTTAAATTTGCAATTGGTTTTTTTATCATTATAGATGCAACAAAAATAGAAATTATTGCCCCGGTAATAATACTGAATATCAAAATAGCTTCTGGAGAAATTGTGTTTTTACTGGAATTCATTTTAGATAATGCATTCAAATCCGTTCTGATCGCAAATACTCCGTGAAGTTTTCCGTCTTTCCAGTTTTCCATCTGATAACCAAGTATGTCTTTTCCATTATTCCACGGGCTTTCTGCAGGGGCCCCATGGCAAGTTAAACAACCTGTATCTTTATTCAGTCGTACAGGTCGATACACAGTTATTGATTCTCCATTATTGATAGTGTGTTCTTTCAATGAAGGATCACCTTCAAATTTTTTAAATATGACTAACTCTTCTTTAGTTGCCTGGTTTCCTTCATTTCGAGGTTCGTCTGAAAAAATTCTGAATTCATAATTATCTTTGTCAGCATTCATTGCACCGATTTTCATAGCAGCAACAATTGGAACCTGTTTTAAAACAACTTCTTTATCCTCTTTGGTCATCTGTTCAACGGATTTGTATCTTGATTTCATTCTATCAATAACGGGCCCAAGGCCTTGTTGAGTTGC
This sequence comes from Bacteriovoracales bacterium, assembly GCA_037444575.1. GTDB lineage: Bacteria > Bdellovibrionota > Bacteriovoracia > Bacteriovoracales > Bacteriovoracaceae > Bacteriovorax. The sequence continues at coordinate 292,576 of JBBIME010000003.1, read as the reverse complement.
CACGAAAGTAGAAGCAGCTTCAAGTCTTAAATGGATAGCGCGAGATTTTTCAATAACTCCTGTATAGAGTTCTTGTTGATTGAAATATAAGAAGCTCAAAATTGCAATTGTAGAACAAAAAGCAATTGACGCAGCAGTGATTAAAAGTAAGCGGGTTCTTAGGCTTATTTGAGATAATATTTTCATAATTAAAATCCATTTATTTTTTAAAAACATGATATAGATCATTTTATTTTTGAAATTCTGTGTGTCTTTTTTTGGTTTGTATATAAAATATTAATTATTGCCAGATTGCTTGTGGAAGAGCTTTTTAATCCACAGTTTTTTAATTTCTAATTTGAATAAGTTTTCAAAAGTCATCTCGTAACTATAAAATATTTTTCCATTTATATTTATTAAGTGCGGGTCTAGTTAGGAAACGATGAGTGAAGTTTTAGATTCTATAAAGGCAGAGAGAGAGCAATATTTTTGTGTTCGCTGTTATTCTACCGAAGAAATTTTAGATGTCGTAGCTCATGAAGTTAATAACCCATTAATGATAGCCAAGTTGAAAATTAGAAAGTTGATGAAAGCTTACGTTGGCGAACGAAAGATGAGTGATTTAGATATTGTTAGCGAACTAAAAGGTATTGATATTGCTTTAGAGCGAATTGAAAAACTCATTCATGGTTTACAATCTTTATCCAATGATAACGACTAGTCAGGTTGAAATCGATGAAATATTTAGGCCGACCCTCTCCACATTTATTGAATATGTTTTTTTTCGTTCATGTGATAAGTTGTCATTGGTGACAGAAATATTTTAAGGTTATTTGACTGGACAATGTGGTATTCAATTAAATGAATAAATTAAGTAATCGAGAAAATTCATTTTTATTAATAACGTATCTTAATAATGAGTTATTGAAGAGAAAAAAAAATAATTCAAAATATTCATTACGGGCCTATGCGAGAGATTTGAGTATAGATGCCTCACTTCTATCAAAGATACTTCGAAATAAACTCCCTCTATCTGATACCCTCACTGATAAATTTTGTCGCGGACTGCATTTAAGCAAGGATGAAGAACAAATAGTTATTGATGACATCGAAAAAATTCGTGCCCATAAAAGGAAAAATTTTGTACACAACTTTGAGACATTTCAAATTCCCCCTGACGATTGTCTTTTTGCGGCGGCACTTTTTATAAATAATAGAAGATCAATTGCATTATATGGGACATTTGATTGTTCCTATAAAAATGTTAAGAACATCTTACAAATTTCCAAAAAAACTTTTGTGTTGAAATTAAAAAGACTAGAGGAGATTGGTTTCCTTACCTTAGGATCATTGAATCAGGTTCTATTTTTAGATTATTCAATGTTTCAGATGTCTACTTCTTTTGTTCCAGATAAAGAACGAGACGAATTAAGAAAGTTAACTCATTTTAATACTCTTAATGAACTTCAACAAGCAGCTTCTTCACGTTACACAGAGAATCCATCTTCCCAGCATTTTAATTTAACGACCTACAGTTTTGGTATTCAAGTAGAACTTATTGAAGAATTTAAACTCAAGCTTCAACAAGCTACAAAAGCTGTCGTTGCCGAATTTGTTGATAAAAGCAAGGACGAGGATGTTTGTCTAACTCTTGTTGAAAGCTATTATTCCATCGATGATAAGTAAGAAGACACACTCAAATGATATTGAATTTGATCAAATTCATAACGATGTTCCTTTTTATAAGGACAACTCACTCGGGCCTCTATGAATTGAGAGGCCTTAAGACAAGGTTTTAATTCACAATTATCACATGGGGACAGAAAATTATTTCTATCCTTTGAATGGATTTTAACGTCAGTTAGAAAAGCACCTCTAAAGGCAAACCATAAACCGTAATCTTCACAGATATCAATTTTTAAAAGAGATTCTCTGGAAAGATTGGTTGCCCTTCCTAATTTTTGCAAAGGAATTGTCCACTCATTGTGAGGAAAAAGAACTTGAATATTGTTTTCCAGAATATTTTTTGCAAACCATTGCATTTTATCCAAACTAAATTGATCAATCGGATTTTGATTTTTATCTAAAGGATGAGAGAGGTTTTTCCAGAGAGTCTTTCCACCGTGGGCGAGAAGAACAAGAGTTTGATCATTGTGATAGGGGATTTGTTGTAGCTTAAATGACTCTAAAATATCTAAGGGTAAATCACTTACATTAATAGTTGCAAAGAGGTTGAGCCCTGCTTTACTTAATTCTTCAATCCCTTCCTTAAATTTTTTTTGAATCATATAATAAGTATACTACAATATTAGTGAATTCAAAAATTACGGGAGATCAATATGAGCAATTCCAAGTCAGACATCGAACAAGCAGAAATTGGTTGGAGTGATGGCCTTGTCATGGTTTGCAATCGTTGCTGTGATGGTGAGTCTGCTGAAAGAATAAAAAGTGAATTAAAGGCAAAATCTAAAGAAGAACTTGGGAAAAAAGTGCGAGTGATCACCACGTCATGTCTTGGTATTTGTCCTGAAAATAAGATAGCGATTGTAAAAGCAAGTAAAAATTCTTCAGAAACCTTTGAAGGTTATAGTGTTTCTGCAGATTCAACCGTAGATGAACTATTTAATAAAATTTTAAAATAATTTTATTCGCCAGTATAAAAGCGCTCGCTCAATTCTTCCAGCCCAAGTTCAATAAGTAACTTATGTAATCTTTCACTGGACTTTCTTTTTGGTTGATCTTTAAAGCTTGCGATAATCAACTCGTTTTTCATCGAATGCTCCCATCCAACTAATTCAGTAACTGTCACTTGATAGCCATGGGATTCTAATTGGAGACAGCGAAGAACGTTGGTTAAATGACTTCCAAATTCTCTGGTATGGATTGGATGGCGCCAAATTTCAGAAAGGACAGTTCGCCCTAGATCGCGACCTTTATTTTTTCGAAGCACACTGGCAATCTCAGCTTGGCAGCAAGGAACAAGCACAATATGACGTGCCTTTTTTTTAAGAGCAAAATTAATGGCATCATCTGTAGCTGTATTGCAGGCGTGAAGGGCAGTGACAATATCAATAGATTTAGGAAGAAGCTCTGAAGTGATAGAGGCATCGACTGAAAGATTGATAAAACTCATGCGATTAAAATGAAGTCTGTTCGCTAGTTCCTGTGATTTTTTTACGAGGTCGTCACGGGTTTCGATCCCAAAAATATGATTGGCACCTTCCATGTTCTTTAAAAAGAGATCATAAAGAATAAAACCCAAATAGGATTTTCCTGCTCCATGATCTACCAACGTTGCATCAGCACCAACGTCATTGATGAGTGGTTCAATAAACTGACATAAATGGTAGACTTGTTTGAGTTTTCTGCGACTATCCTGATTCATCTGCCCTTCGCGGGTTAAGATGTGCAGCTCTTTTAAAAGTTCGAGGCTCTGGCCTGGTTTGATTTCTTTCATTGGACTAGTTTAAAGGATTAGATGATTTTTTTCAAATAAGCTCTTTTTCCTAGAGAAATATAATTGCCTAATAAACAAAAAAATATTCCACCGACCACGTAGGGCGTGAATTTGATATTTTCAAATACTGAAGAAACTAAGACGGCAATCATGGGGGCAATGATTCCAGTGTAGGCGGCGCGATCTGCACCAATTGTTCCAATTAAAGTCTGATAGGCCCAAAACGCGATGACAGTTCCAAATACCGATAAATAAAAAAGTGAAACGAGGAAACTTAAGTGGGTAGGAAGAGAGAAGTTTTCGTGAGTGATCAATCCAATCACTAAACTTGAAAGAGCACCATAAAGCATTCCATAGGCATTAAAGATAACGACAGGGATTTTTAATTGATGATTTTTGAAAGCAAACATATTTCCACAAGAGGCAAAAAAAGTTGCTACTATCCCGATGATTACTCCGAACATTAGTCCTGATTCAGAGTTAAAGTTTATGATTTCTTTCCAAAATAAAAGAGCGACACCAAAAGCTCCACTTAGTCCTCCCCAGAGTACATTTATAGAAATGGCCTGTTTAAACCAAAAACGAAGTCCTAGCATATTAAAATAGACGAGGGCGGTAAAAGTTAAGGCCACTAATCCTGAACTTATTTTTGTTTCAGCAATATAGGTGAGTATGTAATTAAGGGAAAAATTGAATACTCCCTGAAGTAAAAAAAACAAATGGTTTTTTAATGGATAACGTAAAGATTTTTGTGTGACAAAATGATTGAAAATGAACATCAAGATTGCGGCAAGAATAAAGCGGTAGAATACGCCAACTATGGCACTGGTGCTGTCTACTTGAAATTTGATTACTAACCAGGTCGTTCCCCAAATTAGAGAACAAATTATAAATAAGAGCTGGTTTTTATATTTCATTTTGGCTTTTCTTGAACAATCTATTAAACTTAATTAAGTTTAGATTAGCTTTTATACTTTTGGGAGTAAACCTTATGAATTACTATTTTTTAGTTTTTCTTTTGTCTTTAAGTTTCAATTCATTTGCAAGTGAAACAAAAGAGTTTCAAGCTGAAGGGATAAAAAAAATTGAAATCACCAATCCCAAAGGTGAAATTATAATCAGCTCAAATAAAAATTCAAAAAAAATTATCGTATCGATTGAAAAAGTTCAATTTGACAAGGAATGCAAATTCAATCTTTCATCTAAGTTGGATACAATGATGGCCAAAGTTGAACATGAGAACAGCTTTTTTGATAAGGCCAATTGTGTGGCCATTTTAAAAGTTGAAGTTCCAGCAAAGTCTTTTGATTATGACGTAACTTCAGGTTCGGGTACTATCAAGATGAATGATGTTGACGGTAAAATCGACTTTAAAACTGCTACTGGTGTTGTTGAAATCAGTGGAGAATCTTTGAAGAATATCGAGGGAAAGACTGCTACGGGTAATATGAGACTAACTTTTAATAGATGCCCAACTAGAGCAGATATTAATTTGGCCTCTGCTACAGGAGACGCCGAAATTAATTTACCTATTCAATGTAAAATCAGAGTCTCTCACAAAAGTGCCACGGGTAGTTTGTTTAATGAGCTAGGTGAGAGTGAAGAATATCAAGTCATGATTTCTTCTAAGTCTGCTGGTGGAAATTTAAAGATTAAAAAAATTATAAAATAATATCTTTAATTGCCCTGTTTTAGATCACTAAATCTTTTGTTGAAAACATCTGTCATTGCTTGGATGTCTTCTTCCCATTTGTCTGCACTCATGTCATTAAGGGCATTATTATAATTTGAAACATTGATTGTGTTAGCGTGAATGCGTCCTAAAATATACGCTTCAAAGTTTATAATCTCTTTATTGCCTTTTTCTCCCATTGATCCAAGATCGACTCCAATGTTTCCAGCAAATTTTGGACGAAGAAGCATCGTCTTTCCTTGAATGCTAAACACATTGTAGTAATGAGAAAAGCCACTGCCTTGATCGATTAAAAGGGATCTTTTCATTCTTGAAGCTTGATCGGGGATGGCCGAAGTCGCTACTGCCGCAATTGAAGGATTCACCAGCTCTTTAAGTTCCAAGTGAATGAGTTGGTTTTTTGTATTAGTGATGAGTACTTCATATCTTTGAAGCCCTCCAGATCCTCCGCCCACTTTTAATTTGGAAACTATATCTAATACCTTCAAGTTTTCATTTTTATATTGTGATTCTAAAAGTGTTGAAATCTGAGCCTTAACAATAGAGTCAACTTCACTCATTGAATTTTTTCTCTTAAATGCTCTTCCTTGAAGATCTTTTGCTACTATCTCAAAACCAGAATTTTGGGCATCTTTTGTCATCGATTTTATGGAGTCAGGAAAAGAAGCACTTTTTCCATTAAGTCCATCGAGATAAGAATTGATAATTTTCTGAGTGTTAATATTTGGCATATACAAGCGAGAGCTTACGAGTAATCTGAATAGATCATAGGCAACAGGACAAGGACCTGAATCATCCATGTCGTTCATAGTGAATACTGCCTGAGCATTTTCTTCTAGGAGTATTCCGAAATTTTCAGCGTGAGCATCTCCTACACACCATCCACCGATTGTGCCGGCCTTTTTAATAATGTGAAGTGAGTTCGGATTTTGGGCCATAAGATCATAAAAGTAATCTACAAATGATCTTAAGAAGTGGAATGTATCTGTACTTGCGTCCACTTTGGTTTTATCAAAGTTATAATTGATGTCTTTTAGGGGAGTGACACTCCCGAGGGCAATGTTTGAAAGAAGAGATAATCCAGTTAAGAAAGTAAGGGTTTTATTTCTAAGTTTCATAATTAGGCCTCTTTCAATGTTTGTCACAGATTAAGACCTAATTCAGCGAATTACTAATTACAGGAATGTAATGAGTAAATATTATAGGGATTTTTTTTAAGGCCCCTCTGTGTTGTCTAAATCCATGCTCAGAACAGTTCGGGGGGATGGCGGAAAAAGTGGGCTTTGGGCCCATTCGTAAAATAAGAGCATCCAGCAGCTAAGTATTTGCTATTATAATACCCGACTAAAAGGTTTAAGTTTAATTTGTTAAAATCCGATAAAATACATTATGCCCACTAAAACACTTCTCATTTGTTTCCTATCACTGAGTTGTTGGAACTTATCCCATGCCGCATCTCCAATTTATAATTTGTGTCCCAATACAAGAAAGCTTAACGAAGTAACTAGACCTCAAGAACTAGCAAAGGCCATGTGTAAATTGCAAGGCAATTACCTTGGAGAAAAATCGGTAGTTGCTTTAACCAACTCAATTTTAAAAACATTAGGTCGATTGGAAAATGCTCAGCTTGAAAACCTAGCTGATTGGCAAAAAGATGATATTCTAAATTTTGACTTAGAGAGATTAAGTAATAGGTTAAGCTATCTCAATCAATCTGATAAGGCCTCTTTGGCCTCCACTCCTTTGCAAAAGGCCCTCGATAACATAAAAAATAAATGGTCAGATGAAAAAGTAAGAACTCTACCAGAAAATAATGTTCAATACATTGCTGATTTAAAACACGCCTTATCTCTAACAAAAACTGGAAAAAAAGTATCCGAGTGCTACGAAAAAGCAAAAGGTCCTCTTATTTCAAGAGAAGAAGTTGTGGAATTATCTGAGGATTTTAAACAACATGGGGCCCAAATGGCCTTTTCAGCAGAGCCAGATGATAAGAATCCTGGAAAATATATTAAAAGATTATATTTTAATTCACAGGTTGAACCTTTTGAAGCTCTTATGATGATGGGACACGAATTACAGCATGGGTGTAATTCTTTAAATCAAATCAGATTAAAAAGTCTATTAAATGACCTTCCTGTTTCTGATTCACAAAATGCTGATGAGATGAAAAAAGAGGCCGCCATTTTTGAAGAAATTGAGCAAGACAATGCCGTTGATGAAATGAGAGCTTATCGAGTAACAGCAAATGTATTTAAAGATTTGGCCGAAGCTAGTCCTGAACTAGTATGTGGCCAAAAAACCAAGAGCATTATATTTGGTAAACAAGTGCTAAGTTCTGCTGAATATGCTGCCAATATTGAGGATAAAATTGAAGATGGAACATTCCCACAATATATTATTTCTAAATACGCCGCTCACGGATTTTATACTCCAAAAAATGTTTTGACCGTTGATGAAAATGGAAATCCCACTAGTCAGCTTCGTCCTGATCTCATTAAAAAAATGAAAGCCGAGGGGGTGCGTGTTGCGCCTTAGTTATTTTTTTGTTTTTACTTTTTTTTATAGTTCCATAATATTGGGACAAGACAAGAACTTAAATCAAATCAAAAAAACAGCGACGAGCTTCTACATTGAAAAATTCAAACTTTCAGAGAAGACCCGAGTGTCACTTGAAACAATTAATTTTTTTAATAAGAAATCAAGTCTATTTAAAATAAGTCACGGACATATGATGGATGTTCCTTCTCAATTAATTGCAGTTACTGCTGATTTAAAAGTAAAAGAAATTAATTACCATAATGATTTTAAAAAATTCAGTGTTGATCTCAATCCAATAATACGGAATGAAGAAATTAATCTAAAAGATTCAAATGCCGCTGAAACACATCTAAACCAGATTTTTAGTATCTACGGGATTTACAAAGCAGATATCAATTGCAAAACCATCATTGAGCAAAAAAAATACAAATGCTTTATAAAAAACAGCTCTCCAAGAGATTTCAAAGGGGAAATTATAGTTAATGCTTCAGGCGAGATTGAAGCTAAATAATTCTCCGAGTTATTTTGTCAGGAATTTAAATTCCTCATCGTCCACTCAGTTTAATTTTGTGCTACACTTTTAGAGTCGGCCTATTTTTCTTTGGGCCAATATACCTTTATGGATGAGGGAGTATCTATGTGCGGTTTCGTGGTAATCGCTGGTGATTTTGATTCAACTAAGCAAAACGATTTCAAGGAAGATTTTAAAAAGCTCACTCATCGAGGACCCGATGATCATCAACTTGTAGCTTTTCCAAAAGGACTTATTGGTTTTCATCGTCTTTCTATAATGGATTTATCTGATCATGGACGCCAGCCATTTATGTCTAAGAAAGGCAATCTTCTCGTCTGTAATGGAGAAATTTATAATTATCCAGCACTAAAAAACCAATGCATCAGTCACACATTTATTTCTCACTCTGATTGTGAGGTCCTCCTTCCTTTGTATGAACAATGGGGACTAAAAAAAATGGTTGAAAGTCTCGACGCTGAGTATGCACTAGTCATTTGGGATGATGAAAAACAAAAACTAATGGCCGCTCGCGATCCAATGGGAATTCGTCCTCTTTTTTATGGGGTAACAAAAGCGGGTCAAATGGCCTTTGCTTCAGAAGTAAAAGCTCTTTTAGACTTTTGTGATGAGATAAAACCTTTTCCTCCTGGTCAATACTATGACGGCGAAAACTTTCATTCTTATTGTGATTTGGGAGAAGTTAAAGAATTTCATCAATTGGGCACGCCAGATATTTTAAAAGGAATCAATTCAAAGTTAGTAAATGCGGTTGAAAAGCGTTTGCAGTCTGACGCAGAAATTGGCTTTCTTTTAAGTGGCGGGCTTGATTCAAGTCTAGTCTGTGCCATCGCTCAAAGATTAAATCCTAAAAAACCTATTCGCACATTTTCAGTTGGAATGCCTGATGATGCCATTGATTCAAAATACGCTCAGGATGTCGCGACTTTTATTGGTGCAAATCACACCAATGTAACGATGACTCGTGATGAAGTCCTATCGGCCTTAAAAGATGTGATTTGGCATCTGGAGACTTGGGATATCACGACTATTCGAGCATCCATTGGAATGTATTTAGTCTGTAAGTACATACGAAAAAATACAAATATAAAAGTTCTTCTTACTGGTGAAGTAAGCGATGAACTTTTTGGTTATAAGTACACAGACTTTGCTCCTAATGCCTCAGAGTTTCAAAAAGAGGCCCAAAAAAGAATCCGTGAACTCTATCTTTATGACGTCCTTCGAGCTGATCGATCGATATCGGCCAATTCTCTAGAGGCCAGAGTTCCATTTAGCGATGGAGAGTTCGTAAAATTTGTAATGGCGATAGACCCCTCGTTAAAAATGAACACAACAGGGATGGGGAAATTTCTTTTACGAGAGGCCTTTAAAAACGACAACATTCTTCCTGATCATATTTTATGGCGAGAAAAAGCGGCCTTTTCAGATGCCGTAGGCCACAGTATGGTCGATGAGCTTAAAGCGTTTGCTGAAGCAAAGTACAGTGAAGAAGATGTAAAAAAAGCCCATAAAAAATATCCGTACAAAGCGCCTTTTACCAAAGAGTCTCTTTTATACAGAGAGATTTTTGAAGGGTTTTATCCCAATCGTGCAGAACTAATTGTGGATTATTGGATGCCGAATTCCTCTTGGGAAAACTGTAATGTCAGTGATCCAAGTGCCAGAGTTCTTCCAAATTACGGCAAGAGCGGAAAATAAAAATGGTCTACGAAACTGTCTTTGATAACCCTCATTTTATCATTGTCGATAAGGCCCCTAACGTTTTGAGTGTCCCAAGTCGAATGGGGACGGATGAAACTCGCCCTGTTTTAGGTCTTATTCTTGAAAAAGACCTAGGCATTACTCTTTATCCAGTTCACCGTCTGGATTTTGAAGTGCAGGGGCTCATCATGTTTGCCAAAACGCCTGACGCTCAAAGGGCGGGCAATTCCTGGTTTGAGAATAAGAAGGTTGAGAAAATCTACTGTGCAATTACTAAAAGTAATCCTGAGTATAGAAAAGGAGAAACTTTTGAATGGAAATGTCGACTTCTTCGCGGAAAAAAGCGCGCTTACGAGTCACCACATGGGAAGGATAGTGTAACAATTGCCCGTCTTGAATCGATCGATGATTCGGGATATTTTCATTGGGAACTTCGGCCGGTGACTGGCAGATCTCACCAGCTACGCTTTGAACTTTTCCGCCATGGGATGCCTATTGTTGGTGATGTTCTTTATGGATCAACGGAAAAATTTTTTGGATCTGGAATCGCACTTCGCGCTTTTAAAATAGATTTTTCGAATGCAATTAATCGCGAAAAGTTTTCTCTTCCAGAAAGTATTAGTTCAAAAAAATTTTAAAAATTTTTAAATATTGGTTTGCCATCACGTTTTCATTGGCTTTATACTTTAGTTACTAGATTATTTTTTTTACTATGAGGGTGAAAAATGGCAAACATAAAGTTTTCCTTTCTGGTTATCTCGTTAGCAGCGACATTAAATTCTTTTGCTTCAATTGCACCTGTTGCTTCACGTACAGTTTCGAAAGAACCAGTTAAATCCGTTGAGACAGATCCCCAAATCATTAATCTCAATATGCAGTTTAAGTCTAAACATAAGACTGTGAAGTCGGATCTTGCAATGCCATTTTATCAAACGGCCGAGCTTGAGAAAAAAGTAGACAATAAAAACGTCCTTATTGAAGTCAATCCTCGTCCTGGAAAAAATAGCAACGAAGTCTCAATTGAGATGAAGTTTTATAAATCTTCAGGGGCCAAAGCTTTTGCAAAGAAAGAAATCGTTGCAAAACTTGGTGAAGAGTCAAAAATTTCAGTGAAAGGGATGACTGTTAGAATTACTCCAGTCCTTTAATCAAAAAATTATTTAAAAAGTTTTTGGATGTGCTCGAACAACGGAATAAGCTCTACGCTAATTAGGGCGACTACGATAATTTCGAGCATATGACTTCTTCTGTGATTGATGTGATCAAGAAGGAGTTTGCAAATTTCTGCCAAATTATCCAGCTTATTGTCGATACTTGTTTGCCAGTCTGAAAATCTAAACTTTCTTGAGGCCATTCTGAACACGACCGAATGATAAAGGTCTCCGATTACCTTTAGTGAGTTCTCAACAGACTCCACGATTTCTGCAATCTCAATATAGCGCTGACCTGCTTCTAATGCGACATCAGTATAGCGAGTTGAAAAAACGCTCATTTCTTTTAACTCAATTGCAGAATAGATTTCACGTAATTTTTTATCGAGAAGATCATCATAATAGCGCATCTCTAAAAGCTGGTTGAGGGCAAATTCAATAACGTCGGGAATGTCCATTGATCCGCTTGGTTCAATAATGAATGCCGAATTCCAGTCAATAACTGCGAGATCATTTTTATAATATTGAAGTTTGGTTTCATAGACGCGTTCATAAATTTGAGGAGAGAGAGTGTTTTTTTCTTCATTTACGATAAGGGCAGCGATGTCTTCCTGATTTAGAATTAGAGAGGCATCCTCTAAATCGCGAGAGAATTTTTCTATAAAGTAGAGGATATAATCTTCGTAGACTTCCGCTTCTTTTATTGCGTTAATTTTCCCAATGGCACCTTGAATCTGGTTAGAGAGTTCTATGGCCTTGTTTCTGGCATAATCTTCAAGGTCTTCGTATTCTTGAATAGATCCTGAGAGAATTCTCAATTCGTCTATACTCGTTCCTTCGGGGATAACATATTCAAAAGTAATTGAAAGAGTTCCGAATTCCCAAAGTTTTGCACTTATTTCACAGACAAAATCTTTGCCCTGATCAATGTAAGCATATTGACCAAGCATAATACTTAAGGGGTCATTGGAGACGATGACGGCCTGTCTGTTGATTTTTTTTAGCCTAAATTTTGATCTTGAAGTTGTTGCTTCTGCCAAAATTTTTTCTGCTTTTTCCAGGTCAACTTCTTCCCCGATATCGTAAACGCGATAGACTAGTATGCGACCTTTTGAGATAGTATTAGCTGCTTGATTCATAGTGATATTTTAGCACAGATAACTTTATTTAGACTTATTTTTGTCTATTTTTAGTGTTATAATAAACGCCGATACTCAAGTATTATTGTCTTAAATTATTGGGAAGCAAATGGTTGCTGAAAAAATAGAAACAAGAATTGAAAGAATTATAGAAGACTTCCATCGCTTTAATGAATGGGAAGGTCGCTATAAGCACCTCATTGAACTTGGAAAGAAAATGGCCCCAATGAATGAGATGTATAGAAATGAGGCAAATATTATAAAAGGCTGTCAGTCCCAAGTCTGGTTGGGAGCGCGTCTTGATGGAGATAAGATCCATTTTGAGGCCGATAGTGATGCTTCGATTGTTAAAGGAATTATTGCTCTGTTGGTCTATGTTTATTCTAATTCAACTCCAGATGAAATCCTTATGACTAAGCCGATATTTTTAGAAGACATCGGGCTTCGCGAACATCTTTCTATGAGTCGGGCCAATGGATTAACTGCAATGATAAAACAAATTAATTTTTATGCCATGGCCTTTAAGGCCAAATTACAAATGAATAAATAAACAGGATATTTTATGCTTAATATTTCTCGTCCAAGAAGAAACAGAAAAAACCAGGCCATTAGAAATCTTATCAGAGAAACAAATCTTACAAGTCATGATTTGATTGCACCTCTTTTTGTTATTGAAGGAACTAACGTCAATCAACCCATTCATTCGATGCCAGGAATCTCAAGACTCTCAATTGATCTCTTGGTTAAAGAGTGTAAGGAGCTTTACGAACTGGGTGTTCCTTGTGTGTCTTTGTTTCCGGCCATTGATGATAAATTAAAAGATAGCAAAGCGAGTGAAGCTTATAATCCAAACGGTCTTTATCAAAGAGCAATTAAAGAAGTAAAAAATGCTCTTCCTGAACTTCTAGTCATGACTGATGTTGCTCTTGATCCGTACTCAAGTGATGGGCACGATGGTTTAGTTGATCCTAAGACTGGCGAAATTTTAAACGACGCAACTTTAGAAGTTCTTGCGAAGATGTCGATTGTTCAAGCAAAATCAGGATCAGATATTTTAGGCCCATCTGATATGATGGATGGACGTGTTGGTTTTATCAGAGATGCTCTTGATGAAGAAAGTTATACCAATACTGCAATCATGTCTTATGCTGCTAAATATGCTTCCGCTTTTTATGGACCATTTAGAGATGCTCTAAATTCTGCTCCTAAAAAAGGAGATAAGAAAACTTATCAAATGGATTACGCCAATGTTCGTGAAGCTCTTCGAGAAGCTTACCTTGATGAGTCTGAAGGGGCGGATATCTTAATGATAAAACCAGGACTCCCATATCTCGACGTTATTAAAACTATTCGCGACAATACAACTCTTCCGCTAGCAGCCTATAACGTCAGTGGAGAGTACGCTATGGTGAAGGCCGCTGCTGAAAAAGGCTGGATCGATGGTGAAAAAGTGATGATCGAAATGCTTTGGAGTTTTAAGCGCGCAGGTAGTGATATGATTCTTACCTATTTTGCCAAAGAGGCCGCACGCTTACTTAATAAGTAGTTAGTCCAGACCCTCAACTTTGTTGATTCGCATGACTTTTTCGTATGAATTCAGGTGAGAGTCACTGAAGTGTTTTGATTCAAAACATTCATTATCACTATTGTATGTAAAATCATCAGCCCCTTGAATGAGAATTCCTTCGACTTGTCCGCTTTTTTGATTAAATACGGGGGAGCCTGAATTTCCACCATATGTATCTAGATTAGCAGTGAAGTAATTTCTTCTTAAAAACCACGATCGAATCTTGTGCTCTTGTTCCACATCATTCATGCTTGCTACTTTTCCACCGTCAGTTATTTTCATTGGAAGACCGAGTGGATGTCCGATAACTAATAGGGGAGCTTCTTTGGGAACCATACCACCTTTTCTGTAAGCTAAAGGAGTTCGCCCTTCAACGTTTCTATCTAATTCGATAATTGCATAATCGCTTACTTCTCTATTTGTATAGATATACTTTTGCTTGATAATTCTTTTACAGCTATACACATTGTTTCTTTTAAAAGAAGTTGTTCCTTCTTTAAAATCAAAAACCCATCTGTTTGAATCGCAGTCACTTTGATTCATTATACAATGGCCCGCTGTAACAAGTTTATTGGGAGCAACTAAAAAACCACTGCAGTTACCAACGCTTAATTGATCAATAAATCTCTCTTCCTTGCATAGCTGTGGTATAAGTTGATTTAGTCTTACTCTCGGAAAATTAATAATTCTTTGGTCTTCAGGATCATTATAAAGCCTGTTAGTAGGAACTCTCATTGCTACAGATTTTGCTTTATCAATAAACTCTCGATCAAAATAATCATCAACTTCATGTCTGTTATCTGCGCCATAAATGAGGTCGTTTTTAGAAACATCGATTGATTTTGCCTCAACATTAAAACTGGCAAATACAATAGTTGATAGTAGCAGCGACACCGTAGCTAGTGACATGAAAATTCCCCACAAGAGAGCTAATTTATTATTCGAACAGATAACTATCAATGGCAAAAGAGTCTGAAAAGACGAATGAAAAAATTACCAGGACCTAAGAATTAGGTCCTGGATTGTATGTAAATATTACTTAGGTTAAAACCAGAAAGAAACGCTGGTAAGAAGTTGAAAGGCCTCTGTATTAGGATTGAAGACGCCTTTGATAAAAGTCAGGTCACTAACCCCATTTCTAGCGGCAATCTTTCTTTCATAAAGAACGCCAGAAGTAACAAATGAACTTCTTGAAAGCTTATATTGGCCACCAAGTTCAAATTTGTAGTTTGTTGAAACAACTGTCTGTCCACTTTTATCAATTGTTGAATCGGCCGAATAATTTACACCATCTTGAGTAAAAGTCTTATATGTATGGGCCTGATCTTTGACGTGAAGATATTCCATGTTTGTTAAAATACTCCAAAGTTCATTGAAGTGATACTGAAGACCTGTTTGCACAAAGTATTCATTTTTTCTGTAAGTGGTATAGGACTCAAATGGGGCCTTGCTTGTAAAACCATAAATAGCGTCTAACCAAAATTCCCATGTAAGACTATCGAGAGTAGCTCCAAAATCTACAGCGTAACTAGGTATGTCTTGAAGTTTATTTTTAAAATACATGAGGCCATTATTAAAAGACCATCCATTTCCTTTATAAATTTCAATTTTGTTAGCGAGTCCCAACTGCTTCTGTGTAGTGAAAGCAGGAACATCTTTAGTTTGATAGGCCGTTATGAATTTTGTTCCAGTTCCATTAGAAGATGTGAATTTAGGGTTGCCTTTTTCATCGAATTGAATTTCCTGAGAATCTCCCCAGATGGTAAAGGTATTCATGTACCCAATATCTTTATTTCCGTAGCTAAAAGCAAAGAGAGCTTTATTGGCAAGTTTTCTAACACTATTTTCAGTCTCTAAAATAGTTCCACCATCTTGATATGAATTGGCAACAACACCCCAATGAAGATTTTGAAATTTAACAACTCCCTTACCAAGAGTTAGTTTCCAATTTTTAAACCCACGGTAAGTCGCATAGGCCTCTTCAAATAAGGTATTTCTTTTTGTTAGATCACCATCGATATTGAGTTTTATAGCAGCAAGCATATTATCTTGCTCAGCAAATACTTTTAGATCAAGTACGCCGATACCAATATCCATGGAATCAGTTTGTCTTTGAATTTTTTTGAAATTGAGAGCATCGAGAGCGATAAAGCCTTTAACTTGTGTATCAAACGAGAATGCAAAGCTAGGCAATAAGAAGCAAAGAGTGAAAAAAAGCTTTCTCATGAATCCCCCAAAATTGTCTAAGATGGGGGTTTTGTATCATTTATTAGATTCTTTTTCTATACACTTTTCGAATGAATCAAAATAAGAGTGATACTCTGTCTTTATAGAATCCCGACAAGTTTGAGACGCAACACTTCGCTCTGCTGGTTGTTGGTGTGAACATGACACCAGAACAATTGAAGATGTAAGAATAAACAACAATGATTTGACGAACTTTTTCATTATATTCTCCCAAACCCTATTCTAGGCCAGATTTGGATTTGGGAGAAGAGAAGCAATTTTGCCGATTATTTTTTTGCTGGTGCTTGAGCAGGTGCTGCAGTTTCAGACTTTTGATCTTTTTTCATTGGGCATTGTTCTTTGGACATTGGACATTGTTCCTTTCCTTGCATTTCACATTGTGAACCTTTGCAAGAGTGACAAGAGTGGTGAGAACAAGATGCTAAAATAAACATAGATGCTAGAATTGATGCTTTTAAAATTGTTTTCATAAAGTCTCCTAAATATTGATAAGTATAACTTATTATAAATGTTAACTTTAAAAGTATCAAAAAGGGAGGCAGAAATTGACAATTTTTATACTTAAGTCTTTTGGTAGGAATTTAAGAGTATCGAGTCCATGAAATGTATATGGATTCAATGCCGCCAAATACATCATGGGTCTAATCGAGTCTTTTGTTTCATAGCTTGAAGAGATGACAGCTTTATCTTTAAACAAATTTAAAATTTCAAAACTTTTACTTATTCCTAAAAGACTTGGTTTGACGATTACGTAAGAGTCCTTTGGAATTTTTGAGAGTTGATCAATAAATAAAAGAAGCGATTCATCCAGAGCAACTGGAATGGTGGAATAATTAGATAGTGAATATGAATCACTATAGTTTTTAAAAGGCTCTTCGATGTATTCTATAATTTGTTCGAGCGGGCCGAATTCACGTTTTATTTGATTTAGAAAATTAACTAATTCAGAAAATTCAAAACTGCGATTGCCATCAAGTCTAAAAAGAATATCAGTTTTTTTCCCTTTGAGATTCTTTATAACTGCAATTGTATCATCGAGGTTTTCTTTTGTAGGTCTGATCTTAATTTTTATATATTCTGGAAGATCCTCCAACTCCAGGTCCGGAGAGTAGAGAGCATTTACCTTTATAGTTATTTTATCAATAGAGGAGAGAGCTTGTGGGTATTTTCTTTCAATGACAGCAAAGAGAATGCTTTCAATTATAAAGAGAAGCTCACCGGAATAGTTAGTTCCAGATGTGGTTGTATTAAAAAACGGTTTGCTCAAATCAATATTAAAAAAATCTAATTCTCTATCAGTATAAAAAGTATCAAGAGTATATTTCCACTCGTCTACGTTATAGTTATGGAAATGAGGAAGAGCACTTAAATTGAGCGTGCTGATTAATTCCTCGTGATTAAAGATATCAATTTTAAGCAGTCGATTTTTTGAAATCTGAAATCGATTAACAATTATTGGAGCAGTGTAGGAAAACTCAGAAAAGTAAAACTTTAAGGTTACCTTCATGCTATTTTACCAGTAGAAATAAGGAGTCCTACTGAGGCCAAAACACAATAAAGTAGAAGATAGACTGCTGTTTTTGCCAGGGCCTGATTGAGAGTTTTATCAATTGGACCTTTGGCGATACGAAACCAGTTTTTCATAAATAAAAGAGGTAAAATGCAAGCTGGTAACATCCATGGATAATGAAATGTAAATGTTACGACAATTAATAGCAGTGATGATAAGGCGATTAGAGAAACACATAATTTTCTCTGAAAATGTTCTCCAAAGCGAACGGCGATCGTTCTTTTGTTTGTAGCAGAGTCACTTTCGATATCTCTTAAATTATTAATCGCAAGGACAGTCGCAGAGATAAATCCAGGTCCCATTCCCAAAATTAAAGAAAGACTGGTGAATTGGTGAGTTTGTAAATAAGTTGTTCCTGAGACCGCAATAATTCCAAAAAATATAAAGGCCGCGACTTCTCCCAATCCATTATAGGAAAGTGGAAATGGTCCGCCTGTGTATCCATAAGCAAAATAAAGTGAAAGAAGACCAATTAAAACAATGACTGGTCCACCTATCCACATGAGATAAATTCCCATTAAAAAAGATAGTGCCAAAACAAAGATTAATGCGTTTCTCATGCTCGTCGCTGAGATTAGTCCTGCGTGTGTAACTCTTAGAGGTCCTAGTCTATTTTCAGTATCAATTCCTTTTAATGAATCAAGGTAATCATTAGCGATGTTTGTCGCGATTTGCATAAAGATCGCACATAACATAGTGAGAATGGCCACTAAAACGTTGAGATGGTTTTGATGGATGTACGCAATTGTTAAGCCTAAAATAACAGGTGCAATAGAAGCAAAAAGAGTTTTTGGACGAATGGCAATAATCCATCTTGAAATCTTTGAAGGCATATTAGTTTCTTCTTATAGTTTTATAATTTTATAGTTTTTAGTTGATCGTAAACTTCTTTATTCGTTTTATTATCTACTAAAATTTCCATTAAACAATGACGATTCATTTCTTGAAGCTCATTAAATTTAATTGCTAGATCTTTTTTATCCTTAACTTCAAGGTAATCAATTCCAATGAGGTCTGCTGCTTTTTTAAAGGTTTGACCATGTGGACTTGTAATATAGTCGAGCACGTTTTGTTCTTTGTGAATTGGAAGAAGAGTAAAAATCCCTCCTCCGTCATTGTTAATTAAAATGATTTTTAAAGGAATCTTTTGATCTTTCAAAAAATAGAGTGAGTTTAGATCATGAATGAAGGCCACATCTCCAATGACAAGATAGACTTCTTTTTGAGACCCGTCTATAAAGCCGTTAGTTGAGGCGATGAATCCTTCAATTCCACTAACACCTCTGTTGGTTGCTACTGTAATTTTCTTTCTATTTTCAAAAGAGAAATAAGCATCAAACGATCTAACAACAGTGCTATTTCCGATGTAAAGGATAGACTCGTTTTTAATATTGTCGACAATCGTCTTACTAATGAGAGGGTATGCAAGAGGTCCTTCATCGATTAATTTGATCTTCTGTTTCGTAAAAGATTCAAAGTTAAGTTCAAATTTAATTTCTTTGCACTCATTATCTTTTATTTCACTGCCTAAAGCATGGAGCGTTGAATTGATATCAGCATTGATTCTAATTTTGGTGTGATGGCTTGGATCTTCTTTTTCAATGTTTCTGCTAAGAGTAATTAAGTTAATTGAAGGAACCTGCTTTAAAAAAGAATAATAGTGTTTTGAAGTAAGCCTTCCTCCGATATGAAAAACTGTTTCTGGAGGATTATTAATCAATGCTTCTTGAACCTCTGGGTGATCAAACGTTGGAAGAGCATTGTCTGTTAAGTTAAATTCATATTTAAGTGAACTGGAAATATCAAAATATACAGGCCATTTTAATTTTTTGATGAAGTTTACGACGTCGTTAGTTTGGTCATAAGGATTTAAACTACCAATAACCAATATTCCCGATCTTGAGTTTTTCAGGATTGTGGCCACCTCTGCTAAATCATTTTTAGAAGGAATGGTACTTGAATTCATGTAGCGAGTGCAGGGGCCTGATCGATTGACTTGATCCCTTGCAAGACTTAAGTACTCTTCAGGAATTGGTCTTTTTACAGCTTCTAATGGCTCTCTAAAAGCACAGTTAAAATGCACTGGCCCCTTTTGAGGATAAAGAGATTTGTGAATCAAATTTGAAAGAGAAGATGTAAGAGCTAAAGGACTAATTTCAATTGTCGGAGCACCTAAACCCATTTCTCCCTGGACATAATCTCCATAAAGATTTGTTTGATCCATGGTTTGGTTATCATCACAGAATGTAAGTTCACTCGGGCGATCGGCCGATACAATAATCAGTGGAAGATTTGATTTTTTTGCTTCGATAACCGCTGGCATATAGTTGGCCATGGCCGTTCCAGATGTGCAAAGTAGAACACAAGGTTTTCCTGTAGATTTTGAGTACCCCAAGGCACGATAGCTACCAGCTCTCTCATCGATACATGTGAAAATTTTTATATCAGAATTAAATTTTTGAAAATGAGTTAGAGCTGCGATAAGGGGAGCGTTTCTCATTCCCGGAGAAAGATAGAAATGGGTTATTTTGTTTTTTAAAAACTCATCTATGATAAGCGTTGACCAAACGCGATTTATATTTTCATCTAATAATTTATTCATGGTTAACAACCTTTAAAAAAGGATTCATTTTTGTTCCAGTTTCAATCCATTCCTCTTCGGGGATTGAGCCTTTAACAATTCCAGCTCCTCCGAATACAGTCAGTTTTTCCCTTTCAATAAGAGCTGATCTAATTCCAACTGCTAGTTCGGAATAATGTGCACTGATAACTCCAATAGGAGCAGCATAGTTATTTCGATGGTATGGCTCCAGCTCCAATATTTTCGGCAATGCCGTTTTTGTAGGCAGGCCACCTACCGCTGGAGTTGGATGTAAAAGGCTTACTAACTCAAGTGGATCATTATTGCTTTTTAAGTTAGCAGTAATTGTGACAGCTTTATGTTGAATGTAGGGCAATTTCATTATTTCAGGAGAGGATACATGGATGTCATTTGTAAGAGTTGAGAGTATTTTAACAATTTCTTCTGTGACAAGACTGTGCTCGCGAAATAATTTGTCAGATGTATTTAAAATCTGTTCAAACTCTAAATCCTCTTCTGGTGTTTTTCCACGTGGGACACTTCCGGCCAGCGCTATTGAATGAAATCTATTCTTTTCAATGGTAAAAAATCTTTCTGGAGTTATTGAAATAAATGCTTTTCCAAAAGTTGTTTGTGCAAAAATCTGATAACTATTTGTCGTATCATTCTTTTCTAAAACAGCTTTAAAGAAGGCAATGGGGTCAATAGCATCGTCGTAGTTAAAGACTTTTGTTCTCGACATCACAATCTTATCTAGTGTTTGTTGATCAAATAAGCGATTGCATTCTTCGATTATTTTAATCCACTGATCATGCTCAGGATGTTCTTCGTAAGATGTCCAGTGCGTAATCTGGGGATCGTAGTGAAATAAATCAAAATTTAAATTAAAAAATAAACTGGGAGTAGAGAAGTTGTTGTCTTCAGAACTTTTTAAGATATGGAGTTCTGTTTTATTTTCTCTCGTGATGAAAATCCATTCCGGAAGAATAAATTCTGCATTCTTTGGATCTTCTTCAAAGGAAAATATCGCTGTTAAAAAAAATGTTGGGTTGTTAGAAATGAATCCTTTAAGTTCACTGGCCTTGATTGTGTTTGAATGCCCAAAACCTAAAAAAGTAAAATCGTTATACTTAGATTTGAAGTAGAAAATTTTCTCAGAGATTGTGTGGTTTAAAAGTTCTTCTAAATTAATTCTATCAAATTCAAAAAAAAGACATTCTGAATCGTTCGCTCTTAGGGAGAGATTGATTTTGGGAAGTTCTATTTCAAAAAATTGATTGAGCTTCATCATGAACTTATTCGATTTTATCTCCGATATAGAGCATAGCTATTCCAAAAGTAAGAGATTCTTTTCTTAAGTTTTTAAAGCCAGCATTTTTCATAAGATCTAAAAATTTATCACCATAGGGAAAATCCTCTACTGTTTTATTTAGATAGGTGTAAGCATCTTTGTGTTTAGACACGAGATTCCCAATTCTTGGGAGAAAGTGGCGAAAGTAAAAGAAATAAATAGCACGAATCAATGGATTGGCAGGAATTGCAAACTCCATGATCATGACCCGGCCATCTTTTTTTAGAACACGATAAATATCATGCAGTGATTTTTGTGGGTCAGAAAAATTTCTAATTCCAAAAGAAATTGTTGTGATGTCAAATGTGTTATCAGCTGCTGGGATATGGACAGCATCCCCAAGCATTAAGAAAATCTTTTTATCTAGTCCTTTTTTCTTAACTTTTTCGATACCGATATCGACCATACCTTTGGAGAGATCCAGTCCAGTGATTTTTTTAATTCTTGTGTCACTTATAAGAGTTAACGGCACATCACCAGTACCAGTTGCAAGATCTAGGGCATTAATAGAATCTTTTTGCGGAATGTATTTTAAAAATTTTTTTCTCCAATAAATATCAATTCCCATTGATAGTGTATGGTTTAAAAAATCGTAGGTTCCCGCAATATCATCAAATATTTTGTAGGATTCTTTTTTTCGTTCACTAAGTTCATTGTTCATTGTGACTACCTGTGCGTTTGGGCATTGAAATCTGCTAAATTTGAGATCTCTTTTTACCTTAAAGCGAGTGTCCCTAGCAAGAATTGGATTTACAAAAATGATTGTATTTGTTAACTTTCTTTGCAAATCTTCAATAGAAACTCCTAAGGCATTTAATGATTAAAGATTTTTTAGATTCATTACCAAGTCACGTGCTAGCGCGGTCTAAAAATTTAGATCTAAAAATTCGCTCAGTTAATGCCAATGCTGCTATTGATGATGTTTTATCACGCAGCGTTCTTAGAGGGGGAAAGCGTCTTCGCCCACTTCTGACTTTTCTAATGGCCAATCTATTTAAGGCCGATTTAGATAAAATGACGCCTTTTGCTCGGGCCACTGAATTAGTTCATGCCGCTTCACTGTCTCACGATGATGTCATCGATAATGCGACCCTAAGAAGAGGGGCCCCTTCTATAAATATTCTTGCATCAAATAAAAAAGCTGTACTTGCGGGTGACTATCTTCTTTCTTTAGTGATTGTCGACCTATGTTCTACAGGAGAGCTTTCACTTGTTAATGAAATGTCTTTAGTTATTAAAGATCTTTCTGTTGGGGAGTGGTTGCAGTTAGATTTAATATCTAGTCGCGACTATACACGAGAAGCTATTCGAGAAGTTGCAAAAAATAAAACATCTTCTGTTATGAGCTATTGTACGCTTGCTCCTGCTATGTTTACTCATATGCCGATTGAAATTCAGACACTTTGTCGAGATTTTGGAAATCATTTGGGATTAGCATTCCAGCTTATCGACGATACTTTAGATTACTCAGGTGAGTCTTTTAAAGATCAGGAATTGGACTTGAAAAATGGAATTGTAAATGCTGTTGTGTTTGAACTTCTATCAACACGTCCAGATTTAATGAGTCGCTTTAAAAATGGTGAAGATCTAACAGGACTGCTTTCTGCCGTAGATATTCGTCCATCAGTTGAAACGATTTCTAAAGAGGCCACAGAGCATTTAGAAGAGGCATCTCATTTGCTTTCTGAACTTAAAACTTATCTTTCATCCACTCTCTATAAAAATGAATCAAAAGAATTAGATTCTGCTATCGAACATCTTCAATTGGTTATCTCATATATGGGGTTAAGACAAAACTAAGAGAATACTAAGGCAAAAAAAAGCGGCCCGAAGACCGCTTTTACTATTTTTTCTACCGAACAATATTACAAGTCTGACGTCCTCTTATATCGCGAGAGCAATCTTGCAAAGCAAGTCTACAAGCTTCACCTTTTACATCAGAGTTTATTGGCCCTGAAGCTTGTTCAGTATAAGCTTGAACAAACATTCCAGCAGGGTCTAGACGATTTACTGTACATTGCTCAACTCTATTTCTTGAAGGAGGTCTTGGATCATTTCTGTTTCCAATTAATCCTCTATTTTCACAACGAGTTCCGTAAGTGTTGTTTCTAGCTAGTTCAACTTTGCAGAAATTATCTGAAGTCATACAGGCCGTTGCTGGATCCGCGCCTGGAGCAGTGAAACTTCTCACTGTATTGCCATAGTAATCTACAAGA
Source organism: Bacteriovoracales bacterium (assembly GCA_037444575.1). Lineage (GTDB taxonomy): Bacteria > Bdellovibrionota > Bacteriovoracia > Bacteriovoracales > Bacteriovoracaceae > Bacteriovorax. The sequence goes on along the minus strand of JBBIME010000003.1, from coordinate 268,851 downwards.
TCAGTTTGGCAGATATACCCAGATGGATTTGGTGTTGGGTATGGATTTGGATATGGATTAGGAGTTGGAGTTGGGTATGGATTATTCCATTTGATCTCACATTGAGCATCGTAATAGCGTCCATATGATTGAGCGTATGCTAGAGCATCACGACAGTCATAAAGAGCTTGATCGCAGGCCGCTGACTGAGAATAAGATGAACGAGTAAACGTTTCCCATTCATACCCAGATCTGTCTCTAATAACAGATGTGCATACTTCAGCAGAAGCAAAAGCAGAAAAACCCAAGATTAAAAGTGCTAGTAATGATTTCATTCTCGTTCTCCTAATAGTGTGTAGAGTTTCTTTTTAATTAACGTGGTCCTGGGTATCTTGGCCCTGATCCTGGCGCATCTCTAGGTGGTTCTCTTCCTGGTTGGCGAGGTCCTGGACCTGGATATGGATAGCCACCTGGTTGACGAGGGTAACTTGGTTCACGCGGGTAACTTGGTTCACGCGGGTAACTTGGTTCACGTGGGTAACTTGGTTCACGCGGATAACTTGGTTCACGTGGGTATCTTGGAGGATAACTAGGAGATGGATATGAAGGTGGATAACTTGGATATGGGTATGATGGTGGATAGCTTGGTGGATAACTTGGATATGGATACGATGGTGGATAGCTTGGAGATATATTTTTTACAGAGCAGATTGCATCGTAATAGCGTCCCTCTGATTGTTCTTCAGAAAGTTCACGATTACAATCCCATCTGGCAGCGTCGCATGCAGCATCAGTTGAATATGAACTACGAGTAAAAGTATCGTACTCATAGCCATACTGATCGCGAATAACGACTGTACAGATTTCAGCGTTTACAACAGAACTTAATAGCAAAATACACAGAGCAATTAATGTCTTCATAATCCTATTTTCTCCATGAAATTTAGATTGGTTAATTTTGGTTTATCGAAGATTTTTGAACTCTGCAAACGAGAGTTGTCGGTTATTAAAAAAAAGGGCCTTTTTAAGGCCCTTTGTAAGAATTTTTACATTTTGGAGAATTTTGATGTCATAAAAAGAAGCATTATGACACTAGCAGTTTTAAAACTCTCTCAAGGCCTATTGTTCTGATAAAGCCTGCTAATTTTGGCCCTTTTTCTAGATTAATCAGCTTCTTATAGAGCATTGTAAAGACTGGTATTGGCTCAAGTTCAAGAGCGTTTATCATTTCATACATTTTTTCATGAAGAGTCTTATCATCAGCAATACTATTCCAGTTAGAACTCAAATACTCGCGAAGATTGTTTAAGAACAATACTTGCTTTTCAGTCATTTCAAACTTAACGGGTTCTTTATTTAAAGAGAATTTAAACTCATCTGGAGCAGAGTTTTCAATCCAGTAAGCAGCTCTTTGAGCGCGTTCTTGAAAACGTCTTTCATCGCGGTCATTTTTAATTTCACTGTTATAAAATCCACGAGCGCGTTTTACATCGAGATCGTTAATTTGAAGAACGTTACAAAGGTGGCGGAAGGCAGGCTGAAATGGCATTTCTGCTGGATGCTCGCCAATTTGAGAGAGTTCATAAACTCTTTTTGCCATGGCGACTTTTTTCTCATTACCTGCTTCTAATCCGTAGGCCATTCTTTCCATGCGATCGAAGTCTTCGTAGTTTTTAATAACGTCTAGATCGAATGAGAGACCAAAGTCGATATTAGTTTTATAAGAAGCGAAGATCCAGCGAACCATTTCCGGTTCATAGACATCCAATACGTCATTTACAGTCACCAGGTTCCCCTTAGACGAACTCATTTTTCCGCCCATTCCTTTAATCGACACGAAGTCGTATTGTAGGTACATAGGTGGTTTCCAATCGTAGACTTGAGCTACAATATCTTTAGCTGTTGTGAATGATCCTCCCTGAGAAGAGTGATCTTTTCCACCGGGTTCGAAGTCGACTTTTTCAAATGCCCAACGCATCGGCCAGTCCATTCTCCAGGGAAGTTTTGCTCTTGTTGTTGTGTTTAGATCTTCACTTCCATGATGAGCGCACTCATCGAATTCACAAACGTAGTTGATTGTTGAATCACCGTCATAGCTTGTAACAGTTGTTTTATCGCGGTTGCATCTTGAACAGTAAACTGAAACTGGCCACCAGTTTTCATCTAATGGAGTTGATCTCCATTTATTTAAAATGGCCGCAATGGTGTCTTTATTTTTAAGTGTTTTCTTAATTTGTTCTTTGTAGGCACCAGCGCGATATTTTTTTGATTGATAGATTGGCTCTAGTTCAATCCCCATTTTTTTTAGTTGGGCCTCAAAACTTTTCTCATGGTGAGAAGCGTATGATTCGTGTTCTCCAAATGGATCTGGAGTATCTACGATCGGTTGGAATAAATATTTAGCAAGTTCTTCTTGTTTTGGAAGATTGGCCGGTACTTTTCTAAATGTATCGTAATCATCCCATGAAAATATAAAACGAACTTTCTTTCCGCGTTTTTTAAGTCCACGAGCAACTAGTTCAGTTGTCATTACTTCGCGAAAGTTCCCGAAGTGAACAACTCCTGATGGAGTGATCCCACTCGCAAGAGTGTAAGTTTCTTTATCTTCCTGGCGGATAAGTTTATCTGCTGTTAAATCTGCCCAGTGAACGGCGTCGTTAAGTGCTTGTGACATGAATATTTTCCTTTATTACAGACCGAGTTTCGTTATTAATTGATCTTTAGTAAGTGTGCCTTTTTCAACTTCAAGGTTAACAACCATCAAAGCAAGTTGTAAGCGTGGACGCTCTTCGATACTACATAAACCAAGATCAAGGTGTTTTTGATTTTTGACTTCTGAATTGGTAACAGTTTTTCTTAATAAATTTACAGCTTCATCAAAAGACAGAGTCGATGTCATGCGAGATCCCCTTAAGTAATTTACGCTACATAATAGTGGATTTAGTGGTAGTTGAAAACATGAATCAGTCAAACTTGTGCGATGCAAGTAGCCTTTGTTTGGCCCTAGAAATCTAGTTTGTCACTGTAAATAACACTTGTGGCCTCTTTTCTTCTTTTAAAAACAAAACGCTTTTTTACCTCAGAGTGAAACTTAAAATTAGATTTGTATTGAATAAACCAAGCGCATAAAGCAAGGAGAAGAAAATTGTTGATTTTGCATACATAGAGAAAACCATCACCTCGTTTTAAGTCAAAACTCTGAGGGACAAAAGAAGGAATGCTCATATGCGGAGCTTCTCTGAGAGATTTAGGGAAGGCCCCTTTCGCAAAAAATGGGTCTCCATTTTCTAAGGGCGAAATATTTTCTTTTTTTAAATAGTCGTGAGCAATCTCACTGATCTCACTGCAAGGAGAAAAAGAATTTGAAAGGGTGAGGAAGCTATAGCGTTTAAAGGCAGACATCAGTTTAAAATTGACTGTCAGAGACAAGAATATAACTTTATCATAATATCGTTTCTCTTCTCTGTGGCGTCGATCAAAACGGATATGAGAGACCATGATAGAGGCAAAAATATTGGGCAATCCCTTTCCATGGTGTTCTGGCAAAATCATGCATTCATTGGCCGCAACAATAAGAGATTTTTCCTTAACGGAGACATCAAACAGGGCGAACGCCACGATATCATTTTTATGTTTTACATAAAAAAGGGCCGATTGCTTTTTTAGATAGTCCTCAAATTTTTCACTGGCTTCCCAGACTCGGGATTCAACATGTTTACAGGCCTCAATGATCGAGGTGATCTCTTCTGGATTCGTTTTTTTTAATTCCAGCGAATGAAATTCATATTCACCGCTATATCCTAAGTACATGCTTTATCCTGTGGTTTTAGATAGCATCAGAGTACCACTATATTGTTCCTCTATTATAAGGGGGTGTAAAAATTTCAGAATTAGATCAGCTCACTATCTTTTTACTTTAGAAATGATCGGGTTGGCCTTGCCGCTTTTTGTTTTGGTGACGTCACTAACCAGACGAGTTTTAATTTTAATTTGATCTCTTTTTAAGTCTTGCTTGAGTTCACTTGCGATAGTTTTTTCCAGGCCTTCTACCCATTTTTCTCCTGCAACCATTTCTAAAATCCAATCATTGAGGGTCTCTTGAATCAGGCAAAAAGCACTTACACATCCAGGGTAATTTAAAAATACACCATAGGTTAAATCAAGAAGATAGCCAGAGCTTAGTGTTTCACCATTGGCGAGTGGGAAGGCATCATTTTTTCTTCCTTCAAGTGTTTCTAAAATTCGAAAATTTCTTCCGCATTCACATTTTCTTGAACTCATTGAACCTCGGTCACCTTGCATGTAACGAAGTAATGGCATTCCTTTATTATGCAAATTAGTTCCAACTATATTTCCAATCACCCCATCAGGAACCGTATTTCCAGAATCATCTACAATTTCTATATAGTTTATATCGTCAAAAAGATGATAAGAGTGATGACGGCATTGAGAAGCGATACGAGTCAGTTCTTCGCTAGAGTAATCATCAAAGACAAAGCTTCCAAATAATTTCCCTAAATATTCTCTCTCAGAAGGCGTGCTCATTTCCGAATTCACATTTATAACCTTTGGCCTGATGATTTTAAAATCATTCGGAGTCATCTTATCGGCGATAGATCGAAGGTGACTGGGATAGCAGACAAGTAGATCGGGAGGATTTCTTCTTAGTTTTTCGATGGTATCTTCAATTGGATTGAGAGTGGAAATAAATTCGAGAGGGTAAGCTCCCAGTAAAGAATTTAAGGGATAAGGACTGGTGTAAATATAAGTTTGTCGGTGCCAAGGCCTGTAGTTAAATGCCATTTTGTAAAGTCTAAGGCCTGCCAAAATAAAAAGATTGAAACTACCCAAATCATAATAAACATCTAAAGCTTTTCCTGTGCTTCCGCTACTTTTTGATACGATGAGATCATCAAGATCATATTGAGAATTGATACGGTCTTTGGGGTCAAATGAGAGAAGTTCATCCTTGGTTAAGATTGGAATTTTTCTCCAATCAGCAAGACTTTGAATTTCACTGGGATCGGGAAGATTTTTTCCTTTATACATAGAAACATAATTGCGAGCGATTTGTAATTGCAGTTTTAGATGATTCAGTTGATAGCTCTGAATTTTTTCACGACTCCAATAAGGTCGTTTCTCCATGCTATAAAGCTGAGTTAAAAATTGCGAGGCCAGCTGAATAATTTCTTTAAATTTAAGTGATTTCATAATTAGTTGCTTTGATTCTTATGTGTTTGCTATTCATGGCCCAGGCCAAGATGATTAATAATAAATTGTGATAGGGAATTTTGCTCATTAGAATTAACAAAGGCCAAACGTAGCCTGTGAATGTAACGGGAAGACCAATAAAACAATTTTCAGTGAGGCCATTTTTAACAAATTTAATTAATCGCCAAAGACCTGCAAGAATAAAAATGATAATTGCGACATCCAGACCTTGGACAAGCGAATACCAAATTGCTGGAGTTATAATAAAGGTAATTCCATCCACAACATTATCAAGAATTTTAAAATTTAAACGTGTTTCTCTAGAAGGTTCAACTTTCGTCAGAAAAGAAGTGAGTACTTCAAGCCAAATTGGTAGAACGCCAATAAAGAATGAATTGACAAGAGGAGCATCAATTAACTTTGAGACGTAAAGAAAAGATCCCAGAAATGTTGCTGAAATCTTGGCTAAAATGCAATAAATCATTAGAGTATTATATAAGAAGATTTAATTTTCAAAAAGGATAGGCAATGATCGCAGCTTTGTTGGTTGGATTTATTTGGGGACTTTCTGAAGGAACTTGGTTTTTTATCATTCCAGATATCGCCCTTTCTCTTTTTGCTCTACGAGGGTGGAAATCAGCTTTAATAAGTACTGTCGCTACAATTGTAGGTGCGATGCTGGCGGCCGTAATTCTTTTTGGTCTTTTTTCATTTTTTCCATCAGCTCAATCAAAAATCATTCAATTATGGCAATCACTTCCCGGATTTTATCCAAAGATGTTAGAGGTTGCTTCAGGACACCTTAAGGCAGAGGGTGCTAAGGGGCTTATCCTAGGACCTAATTCAGGAATACCTTATCGCTTTTACATTTTAGAGGCCTTCAAGCAAGGTATCTCACTTTCAGATTTACTCTTATGGACACCAATTGCCAGAATCGAGAGAATCGCTATTTCGCCAATCGTTGTTCTTGTTCTTAAGTTTTTTCTTATGAAAAAATTTAATGAGAAGAAAATTAATCGCTCGCTCAGCTTAATTATTTTACTTTATTGGATCGGGATTTACACTTGGTACTGGGGATTTTTCTTACCGAAAACATACTAGTCTTCTAGTTTTTTAGTACGACACATCTAGCGCTTGCGAAGTCGTCAGCAAAGAGTCGATTTACGATTCCAAATCCTCCGAGTTTACCTCCGAAGATATAGGCGAGATGGTAGTGAAGCCAATCTGTAGTCGATGCCCAGAAAAAATTGCTAAGAATCTTTTCTCCTTGTTTCCTATAAAGATTCGGCAAAACTTGGGGAGTATAACCTTCATAAAGATCCGATTGCGCGCCCATGTATATTCGAAGCCGTGTGAAGTCGCTCTCTGTTGGTAATATGGCACCAATTTTTTTACAAGCAACAGTAGCCTCTTCGTGATTGAGGTAGCGAATTGATTGATCAGTATTTTTGAGAATGTCTCCCCAGATCATTCCACTTTCATCTCTCCATGCTTCACCAAGGGCGGGAATTGATTGATCGAGTACAAAAATATGTTCATGTCCGCTCTGGTCTCGGCTTTTTTTGATCACGGATCCTAGAGCAATTTCAATTTTTTTTGTCTTATGAAAGAAATTACATCCTAGCAATAAATTGCTCAGCAAGGATATTAGTAGAAGTGTAAAAGATTTTTTCATAACCACTCGCAATTAAATAGATCGACTAAAAACGGCCACTAAAGAGATACCTAAAACGACAAATACAATTCCTATTCCTTGAATCCAATTAAAAGATTCATTGTCTAAAAAAACACCTATAATGGTTCCCCAGACAAACGTTGTCGCATAAGCTGGAAAGGTCGTTGATAATTTTCCACCTAATTTAAAGGCCCAAAGAATCATAACCATAACCACAGTGAAAAGAATTGCACCGATTATGACTTGCCAGTTTTGATGAATAGGGACAACCTTTAATTTTTGCGCGCCTATCTTGTAGCAATATTGTCCTATGGCCCCAATAACTGCTGCCAATAAATTAATAATAATAGGAATAGTTTGAGACATCGCAACCTCTTAGTTCTGCAGATTTAAAATATGCTGCTTTATGATCTCTGTGATTTCTGGAATTTCTTTATTTTGTATATCTTCTATCCATACTGGGTCCCCAATTCGCACCTGACATTCAGTGGGAATAAGGAAAGGATCTCCCTTGGGAAGAGCTTTTCCCATACCTTTCAAAAAAATAGGTATAAAAGGAATTGTAGGATTTTTCTTTAATAAAATAGAGACACCATGCTTGAAATCTTGAAGAACTTCGGCCTCTCCGCGAGAACCTTCCGGAAAAATTAAAAGAGATTGGCCTTCTTGTAAGAGTTGATTCATATCAAGGAGAGCATTGTTTTTTTCTTTTTCTTTGTTGCGAGAAATGAGGAGTGTATTTACAAAAAATTCCGTGGAAAATTGCGTAAACTTATTTTTTCCAAAATAATCACCGGCCGCTACAGGGTGAACTTTGGTAAGCATTGATGAAGGAAGAGCAGCAAGAACTGAAACTGTATCTAGGTGGCTATTGTGATTGGCAACGATGATAAATTGTTCCAGTCCATCAAATTTAGCAGCATTTTTGTAGGAAACTCCAAAAATAATGCGCAGGAAATTTTTAAGAAAAATTCGATAGATTAAAAAATGAACAGGTTTTTGAATAAGCTTTAAGTTGTCATTCATTTGTAGCACCAGTAACGGATAAGATAAAAAAAGCTGACAGAAGTAAATGCTAAACTATCAAGGCGATCCATCATTCCACCGTGACCTGGAATGCTTGTGCCCATGTCTTTTATTTTATGCTCACGCTTAACAGCGGAAAGAGTGATGTCACCTCCAAAACCAACAATACATAAAAGTATTGTGAGGATAATGGTTTTATCAGCGTTTATTGGGAGTAAAAATCTTAGTCCATAAGCTGTTAGAGTCGTAAGAACCATACCACCTAAGAAGCCTTCAACTGTTTTATTGGGACTAACTGTTGGTATAATTTTATTTTTTCCAAATAACTTTCCAGACGTAAATTGAAAAATATCATTGAGTTCAGTTATAAGCACAATAAAAAGAATCATTCCCCCGTTACCAGCGGTGAATCCCTCCCGTGGCGGTAAAGAAAGAATGTAGGCAAGGTGAGAGAAGCTAAAAACAGTGAGCATTATTGTCCAGTGAATGGCCCCCAAGGATCTTGTAATGTTTTCAATTTCACCTTTAGCGACTGTTCTAAAAGTTAAAAAGATATACATGATCACAGGAATAAAGAGCACGAAGAAATCAAAATATTGAGTGTAAGCGGCCATGAATTGAAAAGGAATAGCAACATAACACCATAAAAGCGTTCGGCGATCAGAGGCCCTTAAATTAAGGTTTGAACTCAATTCTCTAAAAGCGATGAGAGAAAGAAGAGCAATTCCAACTGTTGCAATTTCTCTATTTATAAAAATGACAAATGTAAACAATAGAAGAATGACCCACCAGGAACGAGTGCGTTCAATAAGTTCATTAATCAGTTTTGATTCACCTTTTGTAATCTTCACACTGTAAAAAATTATTGTGAGAATCGTAATAAGAAGATAGATGCCACCTAAAACAAAAAGAACTTCACGAGAGAAAAAATCTGTTCTTGAAAGTAATTGATCCATGATCTATCCCTTGTGTTTTCTGTCTAAAATGCGAGAATTTCTCTTGTTAAAGATTTAATACCCTTAAAAATATCTGCCAGAGAGGCATTATCGTACATATAAGCAGGCGTACATACAATTTTATGAGGGCGATCAATCACGCATTCAGATGCTGGGCATACGATATGGTTGTGACCAAGTTTAATGATTTCGGCCGCATCACTTTCTTCTCCAAGAGTTAAAGAGAGTCCTTCTCCTTTAAAAGCGAGAGCGATAATGGCAGGCGCGATACAAATGGCACCGATTGGTTTTTTGTGAGTGTGGAAATCTTTTAGCACTGACATCAGATCAGGGCGAACAGATCCTTCACTTCCTTTAAAAGCAAAGTCGCACAAGTTTTTTGCCGCTCCAAATCCTCCCGGCAAGATAATGCCATCAAACTCAGAGGCATTAAGCTTCTGGATTGGAAGAACATTTGCTCTGGCAATACGGGCCGATTCGACCAACATATTTCGAGTTTCACCTTTTATAGTGTCTCCCGTGAGACAATTAACAACATCAAACTGCAAATCATCTGGAGCAAAACATTGTACACTCGCACCTTCTTCAGAAAGAGCAAGTAATGTTAAAACACTTTCTCTAATCTCACTTCCGTCTTTGTATCCAGATCCACAGAGAATAACAGCAATTTTTTTATTCTTATTGTTCATTGTCTGCTCTTTAAATCTTAATGGCCTAGGTAGGCTTTTTTTATTTCGTCATTGTTTAGAAGATCGTGAGCGTTTCCTTGCAGAGAAATTTCACCGTTAGTGAGAACGTAAGCACGATTTGAAATGCTAAGAGCAATGTAGGCATTTTGTTCAACTAAAAGAATAGTCATCCCACGTTGGTTGATTTCTTTAATCGCTTTAAAAATTGAGCTGACTAATATTGGTGCAATCCCTAAAGATGGCTCGTCTAGTAAGAGCAAGTTTGGTTTACTCATATAGGCGCGAGCGATGGCAAGCATCTGTTGCTCACCACCAGATAGAGTTTGAGCAAGTTGATTCTTTCTCTCTTTTAGTTTTGGAAAAAGGGAGTAAACAAATTCAAGATCGGCATTGATTTCGTCTTTGTCAGATCTAAGATATGCTCCCATCTCTAAATTTTCTAGAATTGTCATGTTGGCAAAAACTTGTCGACCTTCTGGAGATTGGGCAAGGCCCAAGGCCGTTATCTTATGAGCAGGCAATCTGTGAATGGGAGTCCCTTCAAAAAGAATCTCTCCCGAGCTTGCTTGCAGTAGACCCGATATTGTATGGAGTGTAGTTGTTTTTCCAGCACCATTAGAACCCAAAAGAGTTACGATTTCACCTTTAAAAAGTTCCAGGTTTATCGATTTGATGGCGTGAATAACACCGTAGTAAGTATTAACGTTTTTAATTTCTAAAATTTTTGAAGAGCTCATACTACACCTTCAATGTCAGCACCTAAGTACGCCTCAATAACTTTTTTGTTATTTTGAATTTCAGTAGGGGATCCATTGGCAATTAAATTTCCATAATCCAAAACAAAAATCTTCTCAGCGATTTCCATAACGAGTTTCATGTCGTGTTCAATTAAAATAACGGCGATATTAAAGTGATCACGGATAAAGTGTATCAGTTCAGTTAACTCTTTTGTCTCTGTTGGATTCATTCCCGCTGCTGGTTCATCCAATAAAAGAAGTTTTGGTTCAGTCGCAAGAGCACGTGCCATTTCTAATTTTCTTTGGGCGCCATAAGATAAATTTTTTGCCAAGAAATCAGATTTATCATCGAGTTTAAAAAGTTTTAAAAGCTCCATACATTCTGCTTCAATCTTTTTTTCTTCTGCTTTGTATGCTTTTGTTTTTAAAATTCCCGACCAGAAACCATATTTAATACGCGTGTGCTTAGCTAAGCGAATGTTATCTAGCACGGTAAGATTTTTAAAAAGACGAATATTTTGAAAAGTTCTGGCGATCCCAAGTTTCGTAATGTCGCTGGAGTTCGTTCCTTTTAAATTTTTTTGATTAAAGAAAACAGAACCAGTCGTTGGAGTATATATTCCTGTGATTGTGTTAAATAGAGTGGTTTTTCCTGCGCCATTAGGGCCAATAACAGCAACTAAATCGCGTGGACCCACATCAAGTGAAACATCACTGACAGCAGTTAGGCCTCCAAATTTCATTGTAACATTATTTAGTTTTAGTAGAGGGAGTGAAGTCATATTAAACAACTCCCTTTTTCTTAAATATTTTCAGTTCCTGTGAGCCAAAAATCCCTGATGGACGTGAGAGCATTAAAACAATAAGAAGAAGAGCGTAAATTGTCATTCTCCAGTCAGAAACACGACCTCCCATTCCCCGCATAATTTCAGGAATGAGGGTAAGGATGACTGCTCCAACTACTGATCCAGTCACAGACCCAAGGCCTCCTAAGATGACCATAACTAAAATAATCACACTCCACATAAAGTTAAAGTTATTAGGATTTAAGTATTGCTGAGTGTGAGCAAATAGCGCTCCTGCAATTCCAGCAATTCCAGCGCCAACAGTAAAAGAGAAAAGCTTATAATGAAAAAGGTTAACACCCATATTTTCAGCGGCAATTTCATCTTCGCGAATTGAAATGATCGCTCGTCCGTGAGTTGATCCTTTTAGATTAAGCATAAAAAGAATAACAATTATTGCTATAGCATAAACCCAATAGATATTGGCCCATCTTGGGATATCTGTGAATCCACGAGGTCCACCTACAGCTTCAGTGTTCATGATGGCTATTCTTATAATTTCACCAAAGCCTAGTGTTGCAATCGCAAGATAGTCTCCTCGAAGGCGCAGACAAGGAACCCCGATGATGAGTCCACAAAGTGCAGCAGATATAAATCCAACAGCAATGGCAATGATCATGTTAAGAGGAGTTGAAATTGGGAGAGCAAAATAAACACTGTAAACAGCACTAGCGTAGGCACCAACTCCCCAGAAGCCAGCATGGCCCAAAGAAAATTGTCCGCAAAAACCATTAATAAGGTTTAATCCCAAAGTGAGAATGATAAAAATTCCAACGATTAAAAGAATTTGTAGATAATAATCCACTAAACTTTCTCCTTGATATTTTTTCCTAAAAGACCGGATGGCTTTACAAGCAAAATAATAATTAAAATTAAAAACGAAACAGCATCGCGATAGCTAGATTTATAAAGACCTGCCACTAAATTTTCAGCAATCCCTAAAATAAATCCACCCAGAGCAGCTCCAGGAATCACACCAATGCCACCAACAACAGCTGAGACAAACGCCTTTGTTCCAAGATTTGTTCCCATTAGAGGATCAACTGACATTGTATAACTCATTAGCATACCAGCAAGGCCAGCAAGCGAAGCACCAAGAAAAAAAGTAAAGGAGATAATTTTATTTGTATTAATCCCCATAAGTTCAGCGGCATTTAAATTAAAACTTGTCGCACGCATGGCCTTACCGATTTTTGTAAAATGAGTAAGCCACCATAAAAACAACAACACCGACATAGTGATTAATAAAATGCAAAGCTGAATATTTGATACGTTGATTTCACCCAAGTTATAAATTTTTTCAGTCATAAAAGGGGGAATCGTCTTTGGTTCAGCTCCAAAAACTAATTGACCAGCGTATTGAAAAAAGAGAGATGCTCCAATGGCCGTAATGAGTGCTGGAATTCTTCCTGCTCCTCGAATCGGACGGTAGACGATTCGTTCGACAATTACAGCTATTAATCCTGAAGAAAGCATTGCAATTAAGATTGCTACCGGCATAGGAAGATTTAAGTGAAGTGCGTAATAGCCACACATTGCTCCGATCATTAAAAATTCACCGTGAGCAAAATTTACTAAACGAATGATCCCATAAACCATGGTGTAACCCAAGGCCACTAGTGCATAAAGTGAACCTTGGGTAATTCCGTTAATTAAGTATTGAAGACAATCCCAGAGATAATAAATCGTCTGTTGACTCATGATTTAGATCCTAAGGATTAACTTTGTTTTTAAAAATAAATGCATTGCCAGTTGTTTCTAGAACGACAGCTGCTTTTCTTGAGTTTCTATTTTCATCAATTGTGATTAGTCCTGTTACTCCCTGGAAATTTTTTGTCGCCAAAATAGCTGCATTGATGTCAGCTGCTTTTGTTGATTTTGCTCGGTTGATAGCGTCTGCAACAATTCCAATTGCATCATATCCCAAAGCGGCCATGGCCCCTGGTTTTGCTTTGTAAGCGCGCTCGTAATCTCTAACAAATGCTTGAACCTTAGGATCTTTATCATCTGGAGCAAAGTGAGAAGAGATATAGTTTCCTTTTATAGCTGCTCCTCCGATTTCAAAAAGCTTCGGTGAATCCCATCCGTCACCACCTAAGAAAGGAGCGTTGATTCCAAGAGCGCGAGCTTGTTTAATGATTAGACCAACTTCTTGATAGTAACCAGGTAGAAAGATAACTTCAGGGTTTGCTCTTTTAACTTTTCTTAATAGAGATTGGAAATCCATATCTTTTTGTACATAAGTAAGCTCTTCATTAGAGACTAGTTTCCCGCCACTTTTTAAGAACTCAGCTTTAAAAGCTGCTCCCAATCCTTTTGAGTAGTCACTGGAGTTATCGATAATTATTAATCCATTTTTCTTTTTTAGATCATTGATTGCAAATTTCGCCATTACTACACCTTGAAAATCATCAGTGAAGCAAGCGCGAGAAATAAAATTTCCTACTTGAGTAACTTTTACATTTGTCGCTGCAGGAGAAAAAAGAGGGATTTTATTTTCTTGAGCAATTGGTGCCATTGCAAGTGTGTTTGATGAAGTTACTTCTCCAATAACTACGCTAACCTTGTCAACGTTAAGAAGTTTTCTGATTGCATTGGTTGCTTCAATCGCTTCAGACTTATCATCTTCAATAACGAGAGTTAATTTTTGCTTAGAACTTTTTTTAATTGTTTTCTCTAGAGCTAGCTTAATTCCATTAACATTCTCTTGCCCAAAAGTAGCTGTTGATCCAGAAGTAGGTAGAACGGCCCCAACTTTTACATCGGCAAAACTTTGTGAAGAAAGCATTGCTGAAAACGCTAAATATGCCAATAATTTGTGTGATGTACTTTTTAATTTCATTTAGCACTCCTATTAAATCTAATTAGATAAGATTTGATATCAAAATAAAGTATAATAATAACAGTAACATCCCAGAACGTGAAGTAAAGGCATTTAGTCAGGTTAAGCTTCGATTTTTAACCTCTTAAAATTTTAAGAATACTTGAATTAATTAATAATTCCTCTACGCCCAATTATAATTTAAAAGTCTCAATTCTCTCTTAGTGTACTAAAGGAGTTTTATGAATAAAGAGGATTTCAAGCAAACTTTAATTAAGCAATATTCTGAAGTCATTGATGAGATCATCTTTGAAAGCGAACTGAATCATCGTCTGAACATAGATTATGATCAACTAGACTTTCGAGTAAGGTCTATTATCAAGGCTGCCAAAGTTGATGGCCTGGACGAAAGTATTATTTGGGACATTCTTGAGCATCGCCTTCCAGAGTACATGGATTACCTTACTGGAGGAAAGATCGCTGCTTAGATCTTCTATCTATAGATCAGAATATTTTCTCTTTCATTTTTAAATTTATCATAACCTTGGGTTTCGATCTTTCTTAGATCTGCTAGGGATCCAAGGTTATTGACCCAGTGGCGGACTTCATCTGTTCCATTGATAAGATCGATGGCCAGTTTATGAAATTCGTATTCATAAGGTTTATTGTGAAATTCAAAAGCATCACCTAACTCGCGTTTGAACTCACGACAAAGCATTTGAGAAATAGTCCATGATTCAAATTTATTATTGATTGTAGGGTGGATATGAACACCTCCGCAATTTTTTCCTTGATGCTTTTGAAAAGTAGGAAGAAAAATAATCGGGCGAAGATTATATCCTTCCGTTAATCCTTCTTCATGAAAACACTTCATTACGCGATCACAGAATGAGAAAGATTCAATGCCTGGAAATCCAGCAATTTCTAAAGCTCTTGTTGTCCCTCTTCCTTCAGAGACATTTGTCCCTTCAAACAGCACAGTTCCTGCAAATGTAATAGCTCCCTCTGGAGTTGGAAGATTTGGAGAGGGAAGTACCCAAGGAAGTTCTGTATCACGCCAATACATTTCGCGTTTCCAATTCTTCATTGTGATAACTTCTAGATCGCAATCAGTGTTTAGAATTTTCTTGCCGTACATTCCCACTTCTCCCATCGTAAGAGAGTGGCGTTGTGGAATAGGGTAGCGTCCAACAAAAGATTTGTAATCGGGCTTTAAAATACATCCTTCGATCATCACGCCACCAACTGGATTTGGGCGATCGAGAACAACGATTTTAATATTTTTTCCTACGCATTTTTCCATAAGCAGCGAAAGCGTAGAAATATAGGTATAAACGCGAGTTCCGACATCCTGAAGATCGACAATCATCGTGTCGATTCCTTCAAGCATTTCATCTGTTGGCGTCCTTGTTTCCGAGTAAAGTGAGTAAACAGGAATTTTAAAATAAGGATGCACGTAATGAGTGGTCTCAACCATATTGTCTTGAACATCGGTAACAAAACCGTGTTGAGGGCCAAATAATTTTATGAGACGTTTTCCAAATAATTTTTGAAGAAGAACGACGCCAGTGTTGAAATTTGAGTCGATCGAAGCGCTATGACAAAGATATCCGATATTTCCTTTGATAGAGTCTTGAAGAGATTTTTCTGTGATTAATCGTTCAAGTCCAGTGATTACTTTTGACATACAAACTTCCTAGATTCCTTACCGCTTCATATTTAATACTCTTAATTCTGGGTGGGGCGAAAATTTTTGTAAAGTTAAAACTGACAATTCGAAAGAGCAAAAGATAGAATTAAGTTAAGCGTTCATGGAGGGAAGATGAAACAGTACCACGATTTAATGAGACACGTTCTAGAACATGGAACTAAAAAAGAAGACCGTACCGGTACAGGAACTTTGTCAGTTTTTGGATATCAGGCCCGCTATAATCTGGAAGAAGGTTTTCCTCTTGTTACGACAAAAAAATTACACTTAAAATCGATCATTCATGAGCTTCTATGGTTTCTTCAAGGCGAAACCAATATCAAATATCTAAAGGATAACGGTGTTTCTATTTGGGATGAATGGGCCGACGAAGAAGGAAATCTAGGTCCTGTGTATGGATCTCAATGGAGAAGTTGGCATGGAGCTAATGGTGAAACCATTGATCAAATCACTTCAGTTGTAAATCAAATCAAAAAAAATCCTGATTCAAGACGATTGATTGTTTCAGCGTGGAACGTTGCTGAGATCGACAAGATGGCGCTTCCGCCATGTCATGCGTTCTTTCAATTTTATGTAGCTAACGGAAAGCTCTCTTGTCAGCTTTATCAAAGATCAGCGGACATTTTTTTAGGTGTACCGTTTAACATTTCTTCATATGCCCTTTTAACAATGATGATGGCCCAGGTTTGTAATCTTAAGTATGGGGACTTTGTTCACACGATGGGTGACGCTCATCTTTATACAAATCATCTTGAACAAGCGAAGCTTCAGCTATCTCGCGACTGTAGAGCTCTTCCAACTATGAAGATCAACCCAGAAGTTAAGGATATTTTTGATTTTAAATTTTCAGACTTTGAACTTGTTGGCTATGATCCGCATCCACATATCAAAGCACCGGTCGCGATATGATTGTCTCCCTTATTGTGGCGATAGGGCCAAAGAGAGAAATTGGATACAACAATAAACTTCTTTGGCATGTCTCAGAGGATTTAAAAAATTTTAAGAAAATCACTACTGGCAAAGCGATGGTGATGGGAAGAAAAACTTTTGAATCTATCGGAAAACCTCTTCCCAATAGAAAGAGCATTGTTCTTACTCGCGATCAAAATTTTAAGGTAGAAGGAGTGGATGTTATTCACGATCCCATGATGGCGTTTGATATTGCTCTTGATTATGACGACAGTGATGAGAGCGAGTTGGTAGTCATTGGTGGGGAAGAGATCTTTAAAATTTATCTGCCTTATGTACAAAGAATTTATTTATCGGAAATGGATTACAAAGGGCCTGCGGATGCTTACTTCCCAACACTCAATGAAAGTGAGTGGAAAGAAGTAGAATCGCAAAAATTTGATCAGTTTAAGTATCGTGTATTAGAGCGAGTTGGTTAGAAAATTTTAAAATTTCCCGGACAACTATCTTCACTCCAAGCGGCCTCTCGAGGTCCGTAGATAAAGACCAGTGATCCTCCTGATTTTAATTTTAAATCGTCATCAGTTTTCCCTTTGAGAAGATCAATTACATTATCGATATTAGATGGACTGACCATCGGACAACCGCTAGAGAGCACGTGGGCCTTGGATTTTCCTACGAGAAAATGTGAATGAATGACTACGTCCCGCACGCAAGCATTATCATTAATTCCTGTTTCGAGACCGTGAATCACAAGGCTTCGTCCAAAGTCAGAGGCCATAAAATCTTGTCCAGCTATAAAAAAACCAGAACTAGAGGCCATTGAGTTAATCGTATTACTAAAATATTTAATTTCTTTTATTGTGTTTTTATTCACATCCATTGTTTGATTAAAAAAACCTGCCTTGTATCGTCCATGGGCCACGGCCATGCTTGAAATCGCACCAGTAACTCTATCAATTAAAAACATTCTTTTTTGATTACTAGGGACAGTGTAATCGATGATGGCAAAAATTCTGGTGTTATTCAAATCGATCATTGGATTAGCATAGCACCGGTTAAAAAACTCAGCTAACTCAGGAGCTTTCAATTGAAATTTATCATGCTGGTGATTTTCAAAAAAACATCGAACATGATTTAGTGCCTTTAAGTTGTTTGATACTTTGCTAAATCTTTGTTCAATTTGATCCCATGAAAGAAAGTCTGAGCATATTGTTGAGCAGGAAAATAGGAGTGTGAAGATAAAAATAAAAAATCTTGTTAGCATATCTATTCTCCGCGTTTGGTTTTTAGTGCGAAGGAATTAGATGATTAAAATCTTTAAAAGAATAGAATATTTTTTATATTTCATTTATTGGATTTGAATATGCTTGAGGTTTATCTAGGTGAAAGTTTGCAGATATGTCATCTCAAGTGCTTCTTTAGATAGGGCATGTTCTTGGGCCGGATTTTCTGATGTTGCGACTCGATGGTAGAAACCTAATCGAAGGGTGAGAAGGGTGAGTGCCAAAGTCTTTGCTTTTTTTTGATCGCAATTCATACAACTCATAATATTTGCAGACATATTATCGAGCCAATGCGATTCATATTTTTTAATAGATGTTCCGATTGCGGTAGGTGTTCCTCTGTAGCGAAAATATAATCTAATAATGATTGAGTCATCTAAAATTTTTTTAAAAGCAATTTCCTGGCTTTCTATGAGATGATTTTTTAGATCTTCGAAAGTGTTTATTTCTGTAGCAATGCTGGAATTAGTAAAATAGTTACTGAATGTTTCTGATGCAATTTCTATCAAATTGGCCTTTTCTTTTCCCATGTATTCATAGATCCATGCCCTAGAAACATTTGATTGGCGAGCAACCCGAGAATGAGTCAGGTCATTAAGGCCATCATTTTCAATGATCTCCAAAATAGCATGAGAAACTGCAAAGTATTTTTGCGATTTTGTATCTGATTTATCCATATTTAACTTTAATACTACATGAAACCAGGTCTAAAAATCTGGGTTAATTTTTTTAGCTTCCTTTAAATCTTCTTGATAATCTTTTCTCGTCTGATCTCTTGAAATGATAAGACTAACAGAATTTAATCCGCAAAAAACTTTTCCTGCATTATAGAGCCTTTCTTCTTCACGTTTAAACTCTAAATAAGGAACAAAGTTTCCATAGCTCTTTAAGTAAAAACTAGAGTCACCATCTTTGTAAGAGTAGAGATTTGTCATATTAGGCTTGTTGCTATCAATATAGCCGACGTCATATCCGCTCGGCATTTTTTTTATGCCAACGATAAGCCAAGCATGACTCATTATTCCTTTTATTTGTAATTTTTCATAAGCAACTTTTTTCTTGATCGCGACATAATTGTAAACATCATTCATCATTTTTTTTAGAAGAGTTGGTTTTACTTTTGTATTGCCAGAAAGACCGTCAATCCAGCCACCATTAATTATTCCATCGTAGAGTTGCCAGTCATTTAATTCTTTTTGAATGAGTTCCTTGTTTTCGCTAGTGAACTCTTCAAAGTTGACGAAGCCTGGGACAATAACGACCTCTGTTCCAAGACGTAACTGATGAATGATTTTTTTAGTCTCTAATGTATTTGGTTTGACTGCGAAGGGATTAAAGATAGAAAGATAAAAAGCATTTCGTTGAAAGCGGGAATGCCACCAGCAAGTGCCTCCATTAAATAGACCGCCATGATTTTTAAACCCCATAAGGTTAACAGAGTCAGTGGAGAAGTCTTGGATTGTTTCCCTATCTTCTGGGCGATCGTTGAAACGGGTACAGAAGTCCTCTTTTGTTTGTGGAAGAGAATTCGCATACGCTGAATAGAGCGATAGAAATGATAAAGTTATAAGGATTAACAGTTTCATTATCTAGTCCTCTACAATCAAATCATTCTTTAATTCATTCTCGGCCTTAATGTCAGCGGGAAAATAATTTTCCAAAACATTGGAAGCGGCCTGTATTGCACCTCTTAGGCCATCAATAAAATGATCGTGTTTTATTTTTCCGGCAAATTCTAAAACAATTTCATCCCATACTTTTTGATCGACTTTTTTATTAATTCCTATGTCTGTTACAATCTTGATCCTTTTTTCCATTACAGAAATGAGAATAAGAACTCCGTTATGTTCTTTTGTGGCATGAAGATTATGGTGAAAAAATGCTTCGTAGGCCTTTTGAGCAACCTCACGATCCATTTCATCTTTAGTGGTCAATAGTCTTTTAAAAAACGGAATATGCCCTAAAAAATATCCCACATACAAACCTGGAAGTTGAATCCATAAAAAATAAATGGGATTAATAATAGTTAGAGGAGAAAAATAAAGGATTAGAGAAAAAATAAATGAAACAATAATGGCCGCACGAAAATGGGCCGCTGGATAAATATCACTATGATGAACAATCATTGGGACAAGTTCACTTTTAGTTTTTTTCTCAGCTTCAGTAATTAAATCTTTAATGAGCATTCTGTCTTTTTTACTAACGATCATCATGTGTTTCTCACTTTTTAAATTAAAACTACCAATCACCTGAAGCACCACCGCCGGAGAATCCACCTCCGCCGCCAGACCAACCACCACCAGAGGATCCTCCACCGAATCCGCCGCCGCCTCCAAAACCTCCAAAGCCACCACCGAATGGTCCGCCTCGGCCACTGGTTGGAAAGACGTATTGAAGAAAAAGGATTAGAGCAAAAAGAACAATGATAATTAATCCTGAACTTACATTTCTAGCGTGTCTTGGTCTTACTACATTGTTGTCAAATTTTAAGTCGACCCCAGCAGTGCGTGCCATAAGCGAGAGACCAAGTGCCACACCATTATCATTGTCGCCTTTTTTAAATAGGGCCTTTACTTCATCTAAAATTCTGCGAGATTTTAAATCTGTAATGGATCCTTCAAGACCTCTTCCTACTTCGATGCGCATTTTGTGTTCATCAGAAACAATGAGAAATAAAGCAGCTCGATCGTCTCCCTTTTTTCCAATTTTCCATTCATCGACAACTTTGATCGAGTAGCCTTCAAGTGACTCATCTTTTAGCTTGTTGATGATTAAAACTTGAAACTGAACGCCTGTTTGTTCATTAAGATTCTGTAGCGCAGTCGAAATAGCAGCGTTGGCCCCTTCGCTTAAAAAGCGCGCCTGATCGACAACGGGACCAGTAAGTGTAGGTACGTCTAGAGCAAAAACATTTACTAGAGACAGTGCCGCGAATATTAAAAGCGAAATTAAAAGTTTCACTATTAGAATTTAACCTTTGGAGCGTTTTGAACTTCTTGTAAATTCTCTACTTCAAATTGTGGTTTCTTAGTTAAGTGAAGAACCAAAGAGTTGTACCAAGAAGTCGGAGGAACTGTTACGAGGTTATTGAACTCTTTTATTGCTTCAATATAGCGATTGCGAGCAACAGTAATTCTATTTTCAGTTCCTTCAAGTTGAGATTGAAGGTCGCGGAAATTTTCATTGGCCTTAAGATCAGGATATTTTTCAACGGTAACCATTAGGCGAGAAAGAGCTGAAGTCAGCTGACCTTGGGCCTGTTGGAATTTCTTCATCGTTTCTGCGTTTAATTGATCAATATTGACATTTACTTTTGTGGCATTTGCTCTTGCCTCAACAACTTTAGTCAGTGTTTCTTCTTCGTGTTTAGCATAGCCTTTGACGACTTCAACTAAGTTTGGAATAAGGTCAGATCTTCTTTTGTATTGGTTTTGAACTTCGGCCCAGCTAGCTTCCACTTGGTTTGCGGCCGTTGGAATACTTTGCATCCCGCACGAGCTAAGCAGTAGGGTAATAAATAATAATGATACTAGACGTGTGACATATTTTTTCATTAACTTCTCCTAGAGATATAAATTATAATAAAGCTTATGACAAAGAATCAAAAAAGTGAACTTCTCCTTCCTGTTGGAGATATAAATATGTGCCTGGCCGCTATTCATAACGGAGCAGACGCTATTTATGTTGGTGTTCCCGAATTCAATGCACGAGGGCGAACTGCCGATTTCTCCATTTCTCAGCTTAAAGAGATGATTGAAACCTGTCACCTTTATGGCGTGAAAGTGAATCTCGCTTTTAACGTTGTTATCTTCGAAGAGGAGCTTTCTGAAGTTGTCGATTTACTTACTCAGATTCTTCCTCTTGCTCCTGATGCCATTATCGTCCAAGACGTTGGTCTTGCTCGCCTTATTCGTTTAATGTCTCCCAAACAAGTCATTCATGGTTCAACTCAAATGACTGTTACCAATCACGAGGCCATGTCGCTTTTAGATGATTTGGCCATTAAGCGATTTGTTTTAGGAAGAGAAGTAAGTATTCCTGAAATGAAGTTGATCAAGGAAAAGACAGATCGCGAGCTTGAAGTTTTTGTTCATGGCGCTCTTTGTGTCGCTTATTCAGGTCAGTGTTTTACTTCTGAAAGTATCGGTGGGCGATCGGCCAATAGAGGACAATGTGCTCAAAGTTGTCGCTTTGAATACGACCTTATTGTTGATGGAAAGAAAAGAGAACTTGGCGATAAAAAGTATCTAGTATCTCCAAAAGATCTATGTGGAATTGCCCAGATTCCTGAGCTGTTAACTTTAAAAATAGACAGTTTTAAAGTTGAAGGCCGACTTAAAACTCCGGAGTATGTGGCCTCAGCAGCTAGAAATTATAGAAACGCAATTGATTCAGAGTTAAGTGGAAAGCCTTTCAATGAATTAAAAATAGAAGATGCTAAAAGAGAAATGGGACTTACTTACTCTCGCGGTTTTTTTCCAGGATGGCTTCATGGTGTTGACCATCAAAACCTGGTCGATGGGACTTTTGGAGCACATAGGGGAGTAGAGATTGGTACAGTTGTGCAAGTCTTACCCAAATCAATAAAAATTAAATCAAAATACTCGAAATTAAAAAAAGGCGATGGGATTCTTTTAGCAAGTTCACTCAATGGGAAACAAATTGAAATTGGTGGAATGCTTTATGATGTAAAAATTCAAGGTAATGATAGTGAACTTTTCTTTGCTCGGGATTTTGATTTAAAAAAAATCAAAGCAGGATTTAAAGTTTATTTTAACCATGATGCTGCTGTCGAAAAGTCTCTTTCACAATCTTTTACAGATAAGAATTTAAAAAAGAGAATTCCACTCACTATTAAAGCTTCCGGAAATATAGGGGAACCTCTTCATCTTATTGTTTCTGATGGAGCTCATCAGATTACTGTGAAAAGTGAAAGCTTGCTTGAAAAAGCATTAAATCAACCAACTTCCCTAGTTGATTTAAAAGCAGAGCTTGGGGCGCTCGGTTCTACTTGTTTTATTTTAAAAGAGATAGAGCTAGAGGGATCTGGTTTTTATATTCATCAAAAGGAACTTAAAAACCTTAGAAGAATATTTACTGAAGAATTGATGAAGGCCAGGGTAGAAAGAGATATACCTCAACTTAATAGTGTTTCACAATTATTGAACCAGAAGCGATCTGAACTCATTTCTCCAAAACGTTTCAACATACTTCTAAGGGAGTTTGATCAGGTTAAAGATTTTTTGACTTTTGCCAATGATGTAAAAGATATCTTAGGTATTGTTTATCTCGATTATGAATACGGGAAAGACTACGCACCTTCAGTAAATCTTTTAAAAGAAGCAGGAATTAAAGTTGGTATCGCCACTACGAGAATTCTAAAGCCAAATGAATATTATAATTTCAAAATTATTGAACGTGCCAATCCAGATGTTATTCTTTGTCGAAACTTAGGAGCTGTTCAGTACTTTAAAGATAGTTCTTTTGAGCTTCGAGGGGACTTTAGCCTTAACGTTACCAATACTTTAACGGCCCACTATTTTCTTTCTAAAAATTTAAAATCTGTTTGCGCTTCCTATGATTTAAATACCAATCAATTAAATGACCTTTTAAAGAAGATGAACTCTGGAAACATTGAAGTGACAGTCCATCAATATATGCCTTCATTTCATATGGAACACTGTGTGTTTGCAGCTTTTTTAAGTAAAGGATCAAGCTTTCGCGATTGTGGAAAGCCTTGCGAGCATCATCGCGTAGAACTAAAAGATCAGTTTGGAAATTTTCATCAAATTAAAGCTGATCAGGAATGCAGAAACACTATGTTTAATGCCACTTCGCAATCAGCAGCTAAGCTTATTCCAGATTGGATGAAGTTAGGTCTTTCTGAATTTAGATTTGAAGCTCTCTATGAACGAAAAGATGAATTAAAAGAAAAAATTTCTACTTATGCCAATCTCATAAGAAATGAATCAAGCGCTACCTCATCAGAGTTAATGAAAAAACTCGGCGTCCTTGAAAAATATGGGCTTGGTGAAACTATGCTAAAAACTAAAGAGTACAAAGACCGAAAAAAAATCTAATTCAAGCTTTTTTCTATCTACAAGTAACGAATTATATATTGTTAATAATCTCAAATTTTAAATATCGTAGGCCATCTCAATAATATTGAAAGGTGGCCGACATGGAAGATAACAAAAAAATTACAATCTTAAAAAATGGACCCTATGTCGTTAGTGGTTCAGTGCCGCTTTCACATCAGACAATAAAAACTAACGAAGATGGTGAGTCCACAAGTTGGGTTGAAGGAGATGTCATTCCTACAACCAGTACTTATTCACTTTGTCGCTGTGGAGGTTCGAATAAAAAACCTTTTTGTGATGGCACTCACGCTAAGATTGAATTTGATGGTACAGAGACAGCTGTCCACGATCCGATTATAGCTCAAGCAAAATTAATACAAGGGCCTGAGATGCAACTGGCGGATGCCAAGCATCTCTGTGCAAGCGCACGTTTTTGTGATCCAAACGGAAAAGTGTGGAACCAAGTCAAAAATACAACTGATCCTGATGTTCGCTCTAATTTTATTCGACAAGTAGGATGTTGCCCATCAGGAAGATTGATCGCCATTGATAATGCAACCGGAAAATCCATAGAGCCAACTCTTCCTCAATCTATTGGAGCGATACAAGATCCCCACAAAAAATGTAGTGGTCCATTGTGGATACGGGGAGGAATTCCAATTGTTAGTTCTGATGGAGAGGCCTATGAAATTCGTAATCGAGTAACCCTATGTAGATGCGGTAAATCCAAGAACAAACCATTTTGCAATGGAGCTCATGCATCTTTTCCAAAATTTCATGAGTGAACGAAGCATTTTCATTTTTAACAAAAATGCTTTAATTGCACCTATACTTCATTTGTTAGAAATAATACACTGAAGTAAATTTAAAGTAGAGGATAGTTACTAATGGATAAAAAAAAATGGCAAGATCGTCTTGCTAGAAATGCTTATACGGTTGTATTACCATTTGCCATCCTAATTATTGTTTCCATTATTTTTGCTTTTCGCCATATAGATCCAGCTCCACCGAATCATTTAACAATTTCTATTGGAGATGATCAGGGTGATATTCAAGCATTCGTTAAACAATACCAAAGAATCCTTAGAGCTGATGGAGTAACTCTTGAAGTGAAGACATCGCCTGGTCCATTTGAAAACCTTCGAAGACTCGAAGACGATAATTCTGGAGTTTCGGCCGCATTTGTTCAGGATGGATTAGGTTCTGAAACTAAACAACCGAATGTTGAATCTCTTGGAAGTCTTTACTATGAACCAATTTGGGTTTTTTATCGTTCAAAAAATGAGTTCACGTATTTTTCACAATTAATTGGAGAAAAAATTGCGGTTGGAAAGCTAGGGCATGGGACTCAGGTTCTTGCCGAGCGATTACTCACAATGTCCGGACTCGATCCCTCAGAGGCGCAATTAATTAACATGAATTCTACTGAATCTGCTATGGCACTTAAGAAGGGGACAATCGATGCAGCGATTTTCATGTTGCCTGCCGATAGTCCAATTATCCATGATCTTGCAATTCAGAAAGATTTAAAACTAATGGACGTCTCACAAGCAGAAGCAATTTCTAGAAGAGATGCGGCCTTCCGGCACTTGATTCTTCCTCGTGGAGCGCTCGATTTGGAATCCAATGTTCCGAGTAAAGATATTAATCTGGTCTCATCAACGACAACACTATTGGTTCGTGATGATTTACATCCTGCACTTGCTTATCTTCTTTTGAAGGCCGCCACTGAGGTCCATGGCCCTCCTGGTATTTTGGAAAAGCACGGTGAATTTCCCTCTGGAAAAGATGATACTTTTTCTTTAAGCAAAGATGCAGTTCAGTTCTACAAAACTGGTGGATCATTCTGGCAGCGCTATCTTCCATATTGGTTGGCCGCGTGGTTTGATCGTTTTCTTTTTTTAGTTATTCCTCTCTTGGCCTTTGTGCTTCCCCTTGTTCGTACAATTCCCAAAATGTACCATTGGCGATTGCGAACGAAAATTTATCAGCGTTATGGAGAGTTAAAATTTCTTGAAACAGAAATGAAAGCGGATGCAACAAAGGCAGAACAGGAAAATTATTTGCATCAAGTGAACCTTATTGAAGAACGAGTCAATAAGATGAAGATGCCGCAAAATTTTTCAGAGTATGTTTACTCTTTGAAAGGACATATCCAATTGGTTCGTGACCGCATTGAAAAAATGGTGATTAAAGATTAAAAGATCCTTTTATTTATCTCTTCACAACTTAGCGGTGCTATCTTCTTCCGGGAGAACTAAATGGATATGAGCGCTTTTTTCTATCGCTAGCGGCTCACCATTTTTGGTAAATTCCAGTGCATCTGGATTGCCAGCGTCTACACGGATTTGTTCACCTTTTAACTCCAGAGTTTTACCTTTTTGTAAGTAAAATTTAACAAGACGATTTTGATCCACTCTATAGGCCAGGAATGCTGTTCCATTTTTTGCAGTAATGGTCAATTGCTGCATAAGCGGTGCTATTTTTTTTGATTCTGTTTGTGCTTTTGGAACGGGGGCCAGTTCTTTTGACATCATCATTTCACTCGAAGCTATAAGCTGCCCCGGAACAATTGTTTCCTTTGAAAGATTAATATTTCTTGAAACAGCTGCTGCCTTAAATGTTACGACATCTACTTGCTCTAATTGTTTTTCTCCAACAATTGGGACGTTTGAGTGCTGTCTTTCTTTCACATACTTTGAAATCTTGTCTTTGTTTTTTGACAATCCAATGGAAGCAACAATTGTTAAACTGCAAAGGAGTATTGCTGCTATTAAAATTTTATTATCAGAAGATTTCTTAATGAATTTAAAATGAATCGGTTTGATTTCTTTTCCCAATTGCAAAAACTCTATACTGCTTTCTCTGATAGTGTTCTCATTAAGAAATTTTAGCGCTAAATCTAAATTTATTTCAAGTTCATCACATAAGGTTTTTAAAAAACCTACCAGGTACACACGATTGGGAAGTTCGCTTAGTTTGTTTTCCTCCAGGCTAATCAATTGCTGCACTCGGATTTTGGTTTTTTTAGAGAGTTCGATTATTGAAAAATCTTTTTTTTGACGATGATATTTTATTAGATCACCAAGATTACCTATATTAGTAGCGTCCATATTTTCCATTTTACGTCCTGTAAAAAAATATAATAGAGGCCATCCATGGCCTTTTTTGAATTTGCTTCATCCTGAAGCTCCCTTATCGAATTTTAAATAATCAAGTTTGATTGTGTAATTGTATGCAAATAAGGCATGCCAATTGGAATTCGCTAAGCGGTTGATAAGGGTGTGCGCAGTAGGGACGAAACGACCCTTTAAATAAACCTGTTCTTTGATGTCAGTGATAAAATTTCACTGACTGATGTCTTTTACTTTTACTTTGACATTCCAGTTTTTGAACTAAACAATATTGACTTAATACTTATATTACCGGGCCAAAGAATGTCTTTAAACATTTTCATTTTATTCATTTTGAATTTTTTTGTTTTTGGATGTGGAAAAGACATGAATACTCGCTCTAGCAATATCGATACTGGAAATATAACAAGCTTTGATCCATACACTTTAACCACTCATATAAAAATGGGAAGTTGCCAACAGCTTCCCATTACTCATCGAATGCTTAATTTTTTACCAATAAGTTTAGAAAATGATGGTAGTGATGTCTTTATTGGTAGTCTTGATTTGGCACTTTATTCAGAGAGCAATAGTTATGAAGCCATTTATAGAGAATTGCCTGGAGTAGGTAATATCAATCAGTCTATTTTTGAATTGAAATTAAGCGGCAATTATCATTTTGAAAAATCATCTATTACAAATGCTCCAAATATTCTCCATCTTGATAATATCGGTTCAATGACTCCAACAATGAGTTCAGGTAAATTAAAATTCATTTTAACATTAAGTATTCCAATAAACCGTAAGGTGACTCGCACGGATATAGAAGGGATGACAAAAATGGGAAGCTCATCACTGTTTGCTGATAGCTGCCCTGCCATTGTATTGTAATTTTACAGAATATCGTTTTTCGATATTTCTCTAAAAGATCCGACAGCTAAATTATCAAGCGAGAGTTTTCCAATCTTCATTCTTATTAACCGCAAAGTAGGAAAGCCAACTGCAGCTGTCATTCGTCTTACTTGACGATTTTTTCCTTCGGTTAATTCAATTTCAATCCAGCATGTGGGAATACTTTTTCTAAATCTCACAGGAGGATTGCGCTCAGGAATTTCTGGTTGTGGATCGAGGATGCGCGCCTTACAAGGCTTAGTTTTATAATCGCTGATCATCACACCCTTTTCTAGGTTTTTAAGAGCTTCACTTGTGGGAATATTTTCTACTTGAACCCAATAGGTTTTTACTTTGTCGTGCTTAGGATTTAGCAAGCGATCAATGAGAGCGCCATCATTTGTTAATAAAAGAAGTCCCTCACTGTCTTTATCCAATCTTCCGCAAGCATAAACATCTGGAGGTAAATTAAAATTAGATAAAGTTTCTTCCATATTATCGGAAGTAAACTGACTTAAGATTCCGTATGGTTTATTAAATGCTAGGTATAAAAGTTTTTTCATTCTAATATAGTCTCGTGAACTTTAAACAAACTGTAAAGCTAAGTCATTTTGAAGGTGGTCTCTATGCACTCATGGTTGCTTCAACCGAGAGCTTCCTTTTTTATTATGCTGTAAAACAGAATGTCACTTCTTTTGAACTTGCAATTCTTACGACCCTTCCTCTTTTTTTAGGGGCCATCGCTCAAGTCATAGTCCCTAAATTTGTAAGCGAAAAACATCTTGCTGCCAGTATCGTCTGGACGATGCTTTTTCAAATTGTTGGAGTTCTAGGAATCTTATACACGGCTCTTTTTCATTACAGTTTTGATGCCCTTTTGTTGTATACGTGCATTCATTTTATGGGGGGGCTTAGTTCATCTCCTCTATGGATTGATTGGGCCTCTAAAATTATTCCTAAAAGAAACTTTAGAAAATACATGGCAGGAAGAAGTAGCTACACCTGGTATTTGATTCTTATTTTCTACGTTACAATGGCCCTTCTAGGGCAATACACTAATTGGTTTAAACTTGTTTATGTTTTTATCATTGGAGCCGTGGCCAGAGTGCTATCATGCTCTCTTCAAATGCTCATTATTCGCGGAGAATTTTCTACTAAGATTAAAGAGCGCTCTATCAGAAGATCCCTTGAACACGAGCAAGATCAAATTAGTCACATTCTTCCTGTTGAATTAAAAAATTATATTTGGACTTTTATTATTTGGACTTCCATATTTAGACTGGGGGCCTATTTGAGTGCTCCATTTTTTGTTCCCTACATGGTTAATGATTTAAAACTTTCCATGACCCATTATGTGATTCTATCGAGCATTCCTTACTTTGGTCGCGCTCTCTACTTTAATCATTGGGGAAGAGCGGGAAAATCTTACTCTGCTTTTTATGGAGTGCAATTAAGCATGCTCTATGTTTCCATCGTTCCCATTATCTGGATTATGACTAGATCCTATTACATTCTTATTTTGACCGAAATCCTTGCAGGTATTTTTTGGGGAGGTTTTGAACTTAATCAAGTGCTCATGATTCAAAATTTTATGCATCATAAAATGAAAGAGGGAAGTCGCGTGCTTCTTGGAATTCACATGTCCTTGGCCAATTTTTTTGGAGTGCTTGGTGCAATCGCTGGATCAGTCTTGCTTGATGCGAAGTATTCTTTTTATCAAGTCTTCTTTGCCTCTTCTATACTTCGTTTTACGATTAGCTTAATCCTTATCTATAAGGCCTTAAGTCTTCGAAAAAGTGATTTTACAGCGATGCACATAAAAGCCTATCTAAGAAACCTCTTGCCACATAAGTAAAAACTAAGCCAAAATTCCTGAATATTTCAGTAGGGATAAATAATGTTTAGATACATTGCAATATTTTGTTTAGTTCTTTCGTGCGTTCTATCAGTCGAGAGTGCCCAGGCAAAAACAAAAAAGAAAAAGAGATCACATAAGTCATCTCATTACAAACCTACTAAGCACTCGAGAAAGTCTCGCCGTTATCACAGTCGAGGCAACGGACCCGATTTAAAAGCAATCACAACTGAATCACCTTATAAAGAAGATCCAACTAATGGAGTTACTCCAATAGAAACTAAGCAACCAGGTCTATAAGAGGAATTTATGAAAAAATTGTTTGTTCTTATGCTTTTAGCTTTCCCACTTGTATGTAATGCTTCTGTCGTGGCATTTCAATGTAAGTCATCAGAGGCCGCTGGCATTCATAAATTTGAAGCTAGAGGGTTAGTGACGATTGATGAAAATGATAGTGTTGAAGGAGTCATTTCTATTCAAACTCAAAAAGCAGACACCCCAGCTTCAGCTCAAATTTTTGAAGAAATAAAAGTGAATGGAAATCGCGTGCATTTCAACGCTGGAACTGTCGCTTCTAATTCTATTGACCAACTTATCCTTAATACAAATGAGACATATATCAAATCAATGAATCTACTTCTTGATTTAAAAGTAGAGAACGCTTCAAAAGTATTTTCTATTGATAATTTTATGTATCGATCAAATTGTTCGGTTGTTGAATCTTCAAATTAAAAAATGACTAGCAGGTTAGTTCTCAAAAGCTGACCTGCTTTTTGCTACCCGATTGTTCATGATTCGAAATTGTCTCAAAAGATCTTCTGAAACAGTCTTATTTTCTAAAACTTCTAAAGCATAAGCAATTGCTTCAAACGTACAAACACCATCATCTCTGACGCCTCGTCTGAGTTTATATTCTCCCTTAACAGTATCATTTAATTTTACACACATGATTTCTGAAAGGCCTGGCTCTCGTCTTCTAACTTTCTTTGCCTGATTCCAAGTACCATCAGGAACAATTAAGTGATAGGGA
Source organism: Bacteriovoracales bacterium (assembly GCA_037444575.1). Taxonomy (GTDB): domain Bacteria; phylum Bdellovibrionota; class Bacteriovoracia; order Bacteriovoracales; family Bacteriovoracaceae; genus Bacteriovorax. Next base: position 238,040 of record JBBIME010000003.1, on the reverse strand, counting down.
CCAGGATGATTTTTTAAAAACTCTTCATCTAACAGAGCAGCGTCTTCATCTGGAAACAAATAGAGTGGAAGAGTATCAGGAGTGATTTTTAGTTCATCAAGAGAGAAAGGAGTCTCTGGCAAACCTCTTTGATAAATTCGAGCGTTGGTTAAGGTCAGTTCAGCGAGCTTCGCCGTATTCGAAGTTAAATGTTTTTCTCGATGATGCATTACGATTGAGATACGCGTTTTTGTATCATGCTCAAGAATCTGATCACAGAAACAGAGGATTTTATTAATCCGACAACGAAGGCATCTCTTTCCTTGAGTAGATCGACGCTTGCTCATGATCTTTCTATCTCTTGATCTAGTTTTTTAACAACAGTAGAAATGATTTGATGAGATTGATCTTTGAGAATTCCCGCGTCCTCATTTTTTAATCCAGCAGTTGGAATTGGAGGAAGAACTTCAATCAGAATTGTTCCGGCCTTCCATTTTTTTAGATCGATATGTTTTGTATATGTGCTAATGGCAATTGGAACAATTGGAACTTGTGCCTTTATCGCTGTAAAAAATGGGCCTTTTTTAAAAGGCAAAACTCCACGACCTTTTGAGCGAGTTCCTTCCGGCATAATCCAGACAGAAATCTTTTTTTCAATTATTGCATTGGCAGCAACATCCATTGTCCCAAAGGCACTTTTCTTATTTTTTCTGTTGATCAAAAGATTTCCTGACAGCCAGAAAAATTGTCCAAAAAAGGGGATGAGGATAATAGATCTCTTTCCAATTGTGACAGTGTTATTTGGAATAGAAAATGTTCCTGGAAAAATATCCATGTTGTGTTGATGGTTGCTAATAAAAACACATGGTCTAGCTGTATCCAGGATTTCTTTATTTCTTATTTCAATATTAATTCCTAAGAGATGACGGCCCCACTTGATTAAATTGGAAGTCGCTTTGACATTTCTGGGATCAAACGGGCGAATAATTGAAATAATGATTCCTATCGTGCAGGAGAGGCCAACCCAAAGAGCTGTTAGAATAATTCGAGCTAAATATAAAAACATATAAGACATCCTTAAATTATAGGGAAATCTTATATGTTTTTTTGAGTTTTGACACCTAGATTATGCGGCTTTGGAATTTGCGTCTTTTCCATTTACAGTCACTACTAGATTAGAGACTGAATGCTTGAGTGATTCCGCTTGCTCTGATAATTTTTCAGCTGCATGAGCACACTCCTGACTTGTGGCCGCGTTTTGCTGAGTGGCCTGATCGAGTTGTCCCATGGCCTTTGTGATCTCTTGAACGCCATTGGATTGCTCTTTACTCGCTACTGCGATTTCATCGGCCATGTGTGATACATTTGAGACGTTTTTTACAATTTGTTCAAGTACTTCAGCACATTGATTGGCAACCGCACTTCCTTCTTCAACTGTATTTTTTCCATCAACAATAAGCTTTTCTACTTTTGTTTTTGTCTCTGTCACAATTTCGTTAACTTTTCTGATACTCTCATCAAGAAGAGAGCTGATTTCTGTAGCTGCATTTCCACTCATCGCTGCAAGATTACCAACCTCTTCTGCAACGACAGCGAAACCTTTTCCTTGTTCACCAGCTCTTGCAGCTTCAACAGAAGCGTTGAAAGAGAGTAGTTTTGTTTGAAAAACGATATCGTTAATGACTTTTGTTTTACTTCCAATTTCTTCGATCACTTTAACAATCTCAGCGATTCTATTATTGCTGTAATTAACTTGATCCATAATCATCGTGTTGCTCTTATTGATCTCATCCATAGAATGGAGCATTTTTTCGACAACCATTTTCCCTTCAGTCGCCTTGTCTTGAGAAACTCCTGAAGTCGAAGCTGTTGAGTTAGCATTGTCTGAGTTTTTTGCAACCATTGAATTAAGCTCTTCAATAGAAGCGGCAGTCTCTTCTAAAGAGGCAGCTTGTTCAGTTGAAGCTTGAGATAGTTGTTCAGCGGCCGAAGCAATTTGAACAGCGGCACTGCTAACTTGAACTGAGCTATCAAAAAGATTTTTTACAACTTGGTTTACCGCGTTTGTAACAGCTCGAAGAGAGATGAAAGCTATAACAAGAGAGACAAGAATCGAGACAATAGAAATCATCAAAGTCAGTCTTATTGAGCTTGCCGCATGAGAGTTTGCGTTTGTTGATTTTTCTTGCAATTGCTTATCCGTCAAATCCGTCATCGCTTGAATTTCTTTTTTCATCTCTTCGCGATATTCACTTGCTCCAACCATTAAGGCATAGGCTTCAGAGGTTTTATCGGCCTTTGCTAATTCGTGGGCCTTTTGTGCAGCCTCATTCCATGATTCAAACGCTTTAGTGAAAGCAGCGATTAGCTCTTTTCCTTTTTCTGAAGCAAGTGAATTATATTCTCCTAAGTCTTTCTTCATTGAGGCCATTACCTCATCATAGCGTTTATCCGCCGCCGCTTTTTTATCCTTGCTTGCTTCAAGAATCATTTCGAATGTTACGATGGTTAATACTCTTTGATCATCCTGAAGATTTCCAGTGAGCTCACTGCGCTTTAAATTTTTTGTAGTAATTTCGTTGAGCTCATCTCGGATGTCACTCATACTCGACAAGGCCAGGTACACACTTCCAACGTAGGCCACGATCACAATGGCAAGAACAGACCAAATTTTTCTATTTAAGCTCCACTGACTCATAGTACTCTCCATAATATATTAAATAAAAACATTATAGTTATTTTAAATACTTATCGGAGATTTATTAAGGATCTTTAGATAAACTTGATGTATATCATGTTTTTAAAATCATTAGAAAAAGACATTCTTAAGTTTAAAGGTTGTTGATATCCAGATCGCCCATATTGCGATCCTGGTCTGAAATTCGCAAATCATATGAACGATTTGATAGACGACTTTGAACTTCTGTAAGTTCTTTATAGAGTGCTCGATAGTTTAGGGTTCCAACTTCTGCAGCTACAGGCTTTAGATCTTTGGCCATCATATCAAGTTTAAAATAGATCAAATCCTGAAGTTTATCTTGGGGAAGAAGTGAAATTAAAAAACCAACTCCAATTTTATCAAAGACTCCTCCCTCATTAAGGGCAACAAGTTTTTTAAGCATATCTTCTGAACTGTGATTTTCATTTTTTAAAATGACCGCAAGTTTTTCTGCTAAATCAATGAGCTTTGACTTTTTGATAAAGCGATTAAGCATAAGAAAATCTCTTAGCTTCTCCAGGGGAGGATGACTTTCAAAATCATCTATGATGTTTTCTTGTCTCTTACTATCAACGTAAAGAAGAATTTTTTCCTTCATTTCAAGAGGACTAATGTCTTTTAAATACTCAAATCCTTGTGACTTTAAGACTAATTGAAAAAAGACTCTTGAATCATATTTCTTTTTCGTTCTATCTTTCCATCCTGTTAAATCAATATTTTTCAGGAGTACTTGTGGAACCTCAGAAAACATGAATCGTTCTACTGTTTTTTGCTCGTATTCTGTAAAGCTGCTATCTTTTCTTTCAAAAGTCAGTCCTAGGTCTGGATTTTTTGTTTTAGCGTCTTCAGAGTTAAATCTTGGAATTAATCCAAAATTAGTTTGAAAGCTCTGATCTTTTAAATCGAAGAACCATTTATCAAGATGGCTTTCGATAAATTTAGAATAGCTTGGGTAAAAGAACTCTAAGTTATTTTCATTTTTATCGACAAAGGTAACTTTGCTCTCTGAATATGTGCGATCTTTAGTGTAGCTCGTTAAAAGCAGAGATAATTTCAGGTGACGTGAGTGCCCTTGATAATTGCTGAATCCTTTAAAGACTCTTTGAACACGACGATCTTTTGGATCTAATTTCCCATCGGCAATAAAGAGTTCATCGGCCTTCTCATAAGAAGAGATAAGTTTATCTTTTAAGTCTCTTCCATCAAGCATGTCTGCAACAATTAGATCTTTAAATTTAAAAGTTGAACTTAAAATTCTATCATAGGCCTCTTGGGCCTCGGGTTTACTTAAATCAAAAATATAATCGATGATGAATTGGGATCCTGGACTATACCCATAACCAAGCTGAAGTAAATCGCGCTCAAAAAGGCGATCGATTTCATGATTGAGTATTCCTATGCCGAAGAATTGAAAATTGGCCCCGGCCGCAATACTTCCCCCAGCACTACGACCTCTTTGGGTAATAAGCTTTAAGCGAATGTGTGTTTGATCAATTTTAAATACCTGAATGGTAAATTCTCCACTTAACACTAAGGCCGCTCCCGCACTAGCACCAACAACGACAGGTGAGGTTGTTACCATCGAGGCCCCTATGCTGCAGGCAACAGTCAAATTGGCAGGCATACTAACAAAGTCGCCAGGACTTAAATTTTTAAGTGCCAGTTTCGCATTTAATGGCAGATTAAGTGGACCGTAGGGAAGTGCTTTCATGGCCACTTTTTTATCCGGGAATTGTCTCACAAAGAAAAAACTTGTTGCTCGATTGATTGAAAAACCAAAGGGGATATCCACTAAGTCTTTTAAAACTTCGCCGACATTGACTCCTGCATTTATATCCCACTTGTCTATGCGTGAGTAGAATTTATTGATGTAAGAAGACTCTACATTATAGCGATACTTGCTTGAGAGATTAATTCCGTTGACGAGATCGATGTTTCCTAAACTTTGGTCAAAGCTGATGTCTTGATTGGCGATACTGTCGCGAATTCTTTTTTGAACTTCTTTTCTATCTAAATAGTCTTCAAGTTTTGCAGCATGAGAATTAGTTGCAGCAAAACTAAAAATAAATAATAAAAGAAGCAAAAGCTTTTTCATAATGAGTTGTCTTATTCCGATTAAATTACGCGGTTATCCTAGCATACAGTGGACTAATCTAATATCGCAATAGCTTATCTATCTGTATTTTTTACTATGTCGGCACTGATTATTTTGGTACACTTTTTCGAACATATTATGGAAATCTTAGACCCCTTGCTACAAATAACAACTGATCCCATGGCCTTCTTCCAGTTCTTTGGATACTGGGGGCTTTCTGCCATTATTTTTGCGGAGACAGGACTCTTTGGTTTTTTTCTCCCTGGAGACTCCCTTTTAGTGACTTTAGGGTTGATATCTGCCAAAGGACATATCGATTTGCGAGTACTTATCCCTTCGCTTGTTCTTGCTGCAATACTTGGAGATCATTTTAGTTATTTTCTGGGACGCAAATATTCTGAGAAAGTGCGAAGAAATATCCACAGGTTTTATTTAGAAGAAAGGCACATGGAAATGGCCGAGCTTTTCTATAAAAAACATGGTGGAAAAACTATTTTATTTTGTAAATTTGTGGCCTTCGTACGCACATTTGCACCATTTGTAGCTGGCGCCAGCAAAATGAACGCGCTTCGCTTTACTCTTTTTGACGTTGCAGGGGCCACTCTTTGGGTGGGTGGTATAGTTGGCGCAAGCCACTACCTGGCCCAATTTGTTGATTTTGATATCAAGGCCTATTTCCATTATTTTGTTATCTTCCTGATCTTTTTACTTATGTCGCCCTTCCTCTTTAAAGTTTTTAAGAAAAAGGCATAATTAAACTAGAAATACTTTCAATAAATCGTAACGAAGGAAACAAGTTTATGGACTCAAATAAACTCAAACTTACTCTTGATGATTATGCTCATAGAAACTTTAGAGATGATGAATTCTGGAAATCAATTCCAGCTTGGAAAGATGTCACTCGTTCCGAGTTCTCTGATCATATGTGGCAGATGAAGCATTCAATTAAGAAAGTTGAACAAGTAAAAACTGTTTTAGGTGAGCTTTGTACTGATGAATTTTATAATGATCTATTAGCAGGTCAGCATAAAACTCCAATGAACATCAGAATCACTCCCTATATATTTGCGCTTATGAATTGGAAAGATCCTGTTCATTGTCCGCTTAGAAAACAATTTTTACCGATTGGATCTCAATTTCTAGAGAACCATCCAAACTATGAAGCGGATTCGCTTCATGAGGATGTAGACTCTCCAGTTCCAACGATCACTCATCGCTATCATGATAAGGTGCTCTTTCTTCCAACAACAATCTGTCCTGTGTACTGTTCGTACTGTACACGTTCGCGTTTGATTGGTGGATCAACTGAAGCTGTAGAGAAAGAAACTTATGGTGTTAATCCAGCTCGAATGGACGCGGCCTTCGATTATATAAGATCTCATGATGCCATAGAGGATGTTGTTATCTCTGGTGGAGATGCCTTCATGTTGACAGCAAAACAAATCACTTTCATTGGGGAAAATCTTCTCAATATTCCTCATATAAGACGACTTCGTTTTGCGACAAAGGGGATAGCGATTTATCCTCAGAAAATTTTATCAGACGATGAATGGTTTAATGCCTTAAATGCTGTTCATAAAAAAGCGCGTGAGATGGGAAAATCAGTTGTGATTCATACGCACTTTTCTTCTCCAAAAGAAATTACGATGTACTCAAAAAGAGCAATGGATAGATTATTTGCTGAAGGAATCATCGTAAGAAACCAGGCCGTATTACAAGAAGGTGTTAACGACACAATTAACGATATGGTTTTACTCATCAAGCAACTAAGTTTTATGAATATTCAACCTTACTATGTGTATATGCATGACATGGTTCCTGGTTGTGAACATTTTAGAACAACAATTGCTTTTGGAGAGGCCCTAGAGAAGGCTGTTCGCGGAACAACTGCTGGGTTTAATACTCCAACATTTGTCTGTGATGCTCCAGGTGGAGGCGGTAAGCGCCACGTGGCCTCATATGAATATTATGATCGCGAAAATGGTATTTCTGTTTGGACAGCTCCAAACGTAAAACCAGGTGAAGTATTCTTCTACTTTGATCCAATTAGAAAACTTTCTAAAGAAGCACAAGCTCGCTGGGCCGATAAGGCAACAAGAGATGCTATGATTGCTGAAGCAAAAAAGAAGGCCGGTTTTTAACTAGACCGCCTTCTGTCACTGCTTCTTCTTTGAGTTGTTGCTTCAATATTTGAAAGAAGAATAGGGTAGCTTTTTACGATTTCATTAAAACTTTTTTTAGTAAGCTTATAAAGATCGCAATAAGTTTGAGATTGTATATCTGCAGTTCGAGTGGTCTCTTTTAACAGTGCTACTTCACCAAAAATTTGTCCGTCGTGAAGAGTTGCCACTCTTTCACCACTTGGTAAAATAACGTCAACATTTCCGTGAGAAAGAATAAACATTTCGTCCCCAATGTCTCCAATTTTTATGATCATATCTCCAGGTGAAGAATAGATCTGCTCTAGATGAGTAGAAACATTTTTTAAACATTCATGAGAACACCCATTAAAAACCGGGATGCTGCTGATTAATTTGATCTTCATATAAATCTGCATCTCTTGTTGGAGAGCATGCGGAAGATCGGCTATGATTTTCTCATCATTATCGCTTAAGCGTTTTGAGTAGAGGTGGCTGTAGTGATTAATTGCTGCATGCTGAAGCTTATCTGGAATTCTATAGTGCTTCATAAACATGAGCAGATCATTAATCTTTTCTCTTGATTGCTCTTTGTATCGATCAGCACTTGCGAGCATGCGAGAAATATTCCCAATAACAATACCGTACATACCAACACCAATGATCATAATAAAGCAGGTAAAAATACGACCTACGTTATTATCAGGAGTGATATCTCCATAACCAATTGTAGTTAATGTTGTAACTGCCCAGTAAAAAGACTTAATGTAGTAACTTGTAATATCTGTATCCGGTGTCATTGGATAAATATAAATCCATCCACAAGCAATCCAATTAACTACCATTAAACATCCAATCACGATTGACTGGATTTTAAAAATTTTTGGAACGATGGTGATATTTTCAACTAAATAATACACTTTGATAATTCTTATCATCCTAAGGAAACGAAATGCAGTGAAGAGATCTTGATGACCTAGAAAGTAGGCCAAAAGATCAAAGGGGATACAAGCGAAAATATCCACGATAAACATAAGCGAAGAGATCCACTTTTTCTGAGGAGTGCTTACGTTTACATCTTGCCGTTCTTTATTTTTTCGAACTTCTCTCAAGTGATAGATTAGATCCAAAATAAAGACTACCGAAATAATTGCATCTATAACCAGTTGCCAATGTTGGATCTTTGTTTTGAAAACAAAACTAAAAGGAGCTTCCATTGCTGTGAAGCTGGCCGACCAGAAAATAACTGCGAGCCAAAGAAATTCTTTTGTATTTAAATGCTGTTTAATCATTGTCATTGGCTATCGGAAATTGAGAGCGCAAAGTTTAACTTAAAACTTACCAAACCTTGACAGAATAGACTTTGACCTCAAAATATTGATTAGCTTTTAAAATTTCTAATGGAGTTTAATAATATATGAAACGAATTATGCTTTTTTTAGCCGTAAATATTCTGGTTGTTGCAACGATATCAATCCTGACGAGTGCACTCGGGATTGGTCATTATATGACAACTGCGGGTCTTCAGTATGGGCCACTTCTAGCTTTCTGCTTTATTTGGGGGATGGTGGGTTCACTCATATCTCTGATGCTTTCAAAAATGATGGCCAAGTGGATGATGGGTGTTCAACTTGTGACACTTGAAGGACCTCACAGAAATTTAGTTGAAACCGTTCATCGCCTCGCTAGACGGGCAGGACTTAGCGAAATGCCTGAAGTTGGAATTTATCAAAGTGACGTACTGAACGCTTTTGCAACAGGGCCTTCTCGTAATAATTCACTTGTTGCTGTGTCTTCGGGTTTACTTGCAACCATGAGTGATGATGAAATCGAAGGTGTATTAGGCCATGAAGTGGCCCACATTGCTAATGGCGATATGGTAACAATGGCACTTATCCAAGGTGTAGTGAACGCGTTTGTGATGTTCTTTTCTCGAGTTGTTGCTTTTGCCATTACTCAAGCAATGAGAAATGACGATCGCGATGAAAGACCAAGTCCATTTATTCAGATGATGCTCGTTTTTGTATTAGACATCATCTTTGGTATTTTAGCAGCTCCAATTGTTGCATGGTTCTCCCGCTCGCGAGAATACCGAGCTGACCATGGAGGAGCAGATTTAGCTGGAAGAGCTAAAATGATTGCGGCCTTACATGCGCTATCGCGTGCGTATCCTCAATTAGAGGGCGCAAAAGAAGATGTCGATCCTAACTTTAGATCAATGCAAATTTCTTCAAAAGATGGTGTAATGAGACTTTTTTCAAGCCATCCACCGCTAGCTGAGAGAATTGCGATTTTAGAAAAGGGTTTGTAGAGAAGTGTGATTTAAGGCTAACGAATGGAATTTGGGGTGATAATATCAACTATTTTTTTATTAACGAGTTTTTAGGATTAAATAGTTGAAACGACAACACCTGCAAGAGTTCTGGGGCATCTACGTCTTCAATGACTGCTTGTTTCATGTCATCAAAAAATTTTAAATACAAAGAAATAATTTTTTCTCTTGTCTTATATGTCGTCGGGAAAACAATAGACCCGAATGAGTCTCTATCTTTCGGTTGGAGCATTTCCTGGTTTTCAATAGCAGCAATCGCTTTTTTTAGCCAATGTGCTCTAACATTTTTAACTCCATCTCTGTTACCTCTGTCATCTGCCATGTTTAAACTTTGAGTAGAAATTTTTTCTTTAGATTGGGATAATATTCCAAGTTCGAGCATTTTTTCTATAAGCTCGCTTGCGCTTTTAAAATCAATTCCACATTCGATCCCAACTTGTTTAATTGAAGTTTTATTTTTTGTTTGATTAATGTTTAAACTTCCATAGATAGCCGCCATATCAGGATACTTGTATGAAAAATTAATAATTTTTTGTTTTTCCTCATAATATTCTTTAAAAGCATGTAAGTTGGGTAACTCAATAAGTTGCTCAAGGAATCCGATTAATTGCCCGACCTCGTTTTTTGTTAATAGCAGGAAAAAATCAACTACATATAAAGGAGTTTGTCCTTTTTGCAACCTTAAGAGCTTGTTGTATGAAATTGAAGTTTGTTCAGCAAGTTTTAATGTGTTTTGTTTGCCAATTATGAATGCTAACAAATCACGCTGATTTAAGATATCACCATAGTAATGAAAATAATTTTCAAAAGCTTTATGGATATTTATTTTACAGATATCACATAACGTAACAAAATCTTTCCATGTTATCCTGACTTGACCAGACTCCCACTTGGAAATGATATTTGATGAGTGCTTTAATTTTAAAGTTATGTAGCCTTGCGACTTAGAAGCACGGATGTTTTTGATAACTTGTCCAATTAGTTTATTATCGATTCTCATGATAATTATATTACCAGAAATTGTTAGTGGTATGTAAATCTTTTGAACCATGGTTAGAGTTTTATGCAAATATTTTTGCACTAATGCGAAGGATATTTTGGTAGATTTCTGGTTATCTCAATACTTTGTTGCTATAAATTTGATGCCTCTTTAATAAGGAATTTGTAAGAAGGGAGAATTTATGAAAATTTTAGTCTTTATTTTAAGCTTCATTTCCATGACGGCGTATGCCGGGAGTAAAAATATTTGTATAACGATGGAAATGGAAAACGTTGCTACCGGAGAGAGCAAACAGGCCGTGTCGTGCTCTGTTTTACATGATATTTCTACAACCGTTTTAGATAAGGGTAGCTCTAGATGGATTTGCAAGGTACATGGGCAAAGGAAAGTTAGCCTTTTCACTCAATCTGATTCTGGGACAGATTTTTTTGATATGGGCGATGGAGTCTTTAGACCAGTTGATTATGCAAAAATCAAGTTATCAAGCTCTCATGAATTTCAAATGGATGCACGTTGGGAAAAGTTAGGATTGTTTGTATTTGATTTATTCGGTATTTCAGTATTCGACTTAGATCCATCAGTTAATCATAACAGAAGTATAAATTTCTATTATGTAAATAACCAATTACAACTTGATTCATTTGATTTTGCATTTAGTGGCAAAAATGGTGAATTCTATGAATTGCATATTAGGGACGCGGTAAACAGGGCATGTAATTAAGTCTCTTTAAGTTCCAACACACTTTTCTTAGTGCTTTTGCACCAGATTGGTGTGCTGGAATCTTTGGTCTTTATATTAAAATGTTTTTAGGTTAAAAAAATTGCCGGATTTTATATTTTGGAAGGAAGTTTTTTTAAGGCCATTTGATAATCGGATATAAGCTCTTTAAAAACTTCCTCAACACTTGGAACGTTTTTTATCAAACTAACAATCTCTCCAATTTCTAATTCACCATTAGAAAGATCTCCATCCAGCATTCCATATTTTGCTCTGAATTTTCCTAAGTGTTCGTTTAATTTTTGCTTTAAATCTTCACCGTGAAATGATTCTTCAATCTGCATAATTTCTTTGGCAAATTGATTTTCAAACAAACGAACAGGGACGGTTGCTTTCATAAGAGTTTTTGTAGAGGATGGCGTTGCCTGTAGCAGAATATCTTTAAAATTTTGATGAGCACTTGATTCCTGGGTCATGAGAAACCGCGTTCCCATTTGCACGCCATCAGCTCCTAAAGAAAATGCAGCAAGAATTCCTCTTCCATCACCAATTCCTCCGGCAGCAATAAGAGGAATTTTAATAGCATCTCTGACTTGAGGAATGAGTGCCATTGTCGTTATTTCGTCTCGACCATTATGTCCACCGGCCTCAAATCCTTCGGCGACAACGGCGTCAACTCCGGCCTCTTCACATTTAATTGCTAACTCTGGAGAGCTTGTCACATGGACAACAATTGCTCCCTGATCTTTTAGGTAATTTGTAAATTTTTTTGGACTTCCGGCAGATGTAAAAAATATTTTTATTCCCAATAAGAGGGATGTATCAATTTGCTCTTTTGCTTTTTCATACAAAAGCGGAACATTAACTCCAATTGGCCTAGTCGTTAACGACTGGGCCTTACTAATATGCTCTTTAAGAAGCTCTGGTTTCATGGATCCTGCCCCAATAAGGCCTAAACCTCCAGCGCGTGAGACCGCGGCAGCTAATTTGCCGCCAGAAACCCAAACCATCCCACCTTGAATGATGGGGTATTCGATTCCTAAAAGATCTGTAATTTTATTTTTCATTAAGTTACTTTTTCTTCTTAAGAGTTTTTTCCAGTGCCTTAATTATATTCATTACACCAGCACCAGGATAACGTCTATAGAGCTCATCAAGTACTGGTTTTGGATCGCCGCCATTTTCCTTAAAGAGAACGAGTTCTAAAACAAAATGGTGAGCGATAATGAAGACTTTGACAAGATCTGGGAGTCTTTCAATGTCGTTAGAAAAGCCCTTTCCGTTAGTTGTTCCATGGTGGCATCTGATAATTTCATCAACGCCAACAGGGGCCTCTGAATGTTTGCGTACAAGCTCAGCAGATTCGAAAGCGTGATTAAAAACCTTATCCCAATCTCTTTCGTTAAAACTGGCACCTTCTAACTCTTGGTAGCAATTTATCTTTGAAAGATTTTCTCGTTCTGCCAGTGTAATATCATGAAAAAATGCAGCATAGGCTATTTGCTCAAAAATCTTTGGGTCATCATATCCTAAATTTCGAAGCATTTCGCAGGCAACGATAGATATCATATGAGTTTGCTGGAAAATTAATCCCGTATCAGAATTTATTACTTTATGAAGAAGATTTGACATCTCTGGAGATTTTTCAACATTCTTAAGCATGCTTAGGATAATGGATTCCATTAGCTGAATATTTTCGCTGTTAAATCCAAGTTTGCTAATTTCTTCAACTGCAATTTCAAAAGACTCTCCCATGATTGCAACTTTCTGTGAAACGTCCATATTGGGAGAATCAATTTTTTCAACCAAACGATTGGAAAGATAAATTGCAAAGTTTTTATGATCTTCTTTGGAGACATGGAAATTTTCAAGACCTTGCTCTATGTATCGTTTTATTGAATCTTTTGAGAAAGAATCTCCTTTGTGAATTCTTTTTACGTATTGATATTCAGATGATGATTTTTTTATGCGAATAAAAACATCGCAATTGGTGTTGTCTATATTTAAAAAATATCTTACGGGCACAGCAACGTAATCGGGAGCAGTTTTTTTATCAATTACATCTTCATCTGCACCTAAAATTTTGGCCGAGCTGCGGACTACTTTTTCCCAGTCCTTTGAATTGGGAATATAAACACTGTAGTCATTTTTTGCTTTATGATCTGGACCTATAACAATTAAAGCTGTTTCTAATTTATTAGATGCAATATAGTGTTCTAAAATTTCTAAAGTTGGTTCATCTCCAACTTTTGAATTCGTGATAATCAATTCAACATTTGGAAGTATTGTTAATAGGTTTAAAGTTTCTTGAGCATTAGCTCTTTTAATTAAATCGATATCTAGGTAGGTTGTAAGGTTGACTGATAGAAGTTCGTTTAAAGTTTGGTCATTTTCAATAAGTATCACTTGGGCCATTTAATTTCCTCTTGAAATAAAAGTCAGTAATACTATGGTAATCAATCTTGAATGTTTTACAAGTATTGCATCACTAAAGATTCAATATGAAGTTGTAAGAGGAATTATTTCAATGAAATTTATTTTTTCTTTTTGAGAGTTTTCTCTAGAGCTTTGATGATGACAACCACATCTGGGTGAGGATATCGCTTGTAGAGTTCATCGGTAATCGGTTTTGCTTTTCCTCCATATTCTTTAAAACGAAGAAGTTCGAATACAAAATTGTGAGCGATAATAAATATTTTTGAAAGATTGGGAAGTTTCTCGATGGCGCTCGAAAAACCTTTTCCGTTTAGAGATCCATGATGATGCTTAATGATTTCATCCACGCCTAATGGGGCCTCTGGATGTTTTCGTATGAGAATAGATGCATCCATTGCATGATTTAAAACTAAGTCCCAATCATTTTCATTTAAATGTGCTTTTTCAAGATCATCAAAAGAATTTATTTTTGTTAGCTCTTCCTTATCTGCAAGCATGATATCGTGAAAGAAAGATGCGTAGGCTATTTTCTCAAATGCTAGTCGATCATTGAATTTTAAATTTTTAATAATTTCGCTGGCAACAACAGAAGTCATGTGACAGCGCTGATAGAGAAGTCCTGTATGAGAGTTAACAACTTTATGTAGAAGATTAGACATCTCTGGAGACTTTTCGAATGTCTTAATCATATTTGCAATGATCGATTCTGTTAATTGTATTGTTTCGCTGTTAAAACCAAACTTGCTGATTTCTCCAATTGCAACATCATAGGATTCTCCCATAAGTTGAATTCTTTGAGTGATTTCAAGATTAGGTGAATCCATTTTTTCAACCAGTCGATTGGAAAGAAAAATAGTAAAGTTTTTGTAGTTCTCTTTAGCGATATGAAAATTTTCGAGACCTTGATCCAGATAATGCTTAATAGAATCTTTTGAAAAACTATCGCCATTATGAATTCTCTTAACGAACTGATATTCAGTTGGAGATTTTTTAATTCGAATGAATACATCGCAATTGCTGCTATCAAGATTTAAAAAGTATCTCACCGGAACTGGAATATAATCAGGCACTGCTTTTTTAGCTAGTACATCTTCATTAATACCTAAAATTTTCGCAGAGGCATGGATGACTTGTTCCCAGTTTTTGGGGTCGGGAATACTAACCGTAAAATCATTTTTTTGTGCTTGATCTGATCCTAAAATAATAAGTCCAGTGTCGAGTTTGTTAGAATTGATATGATGGCTTAAAATTTCAGAAGTAGGTTCATCTGCAACTTTCTTTGTAGTAATAATTAAATCAATATTAGGAAGGATACTTAAGAGGCTTAAAGCATCTTGAGCATCTTTTCTTTGAATGACGTCAAGTCCAAGATAAGTCGTAAGATTAATAGAGATGAGATCATTTAATGTTTTATTATCTTCGATCAATATGACTTGGGCCATTTTATTCCTCGTGAGAATTTATTAAGGACACATGAATATCTTAATTCATTTGTCGCGTATTTCAAGAGAGGGAGAACGTTTCATTTGGTCCAGGAGTTCTGGAGAGGTGACACCAGTTAAGCTTGCCTTTGTCATGGTTCTTTTTAAGGCAAATCCACGGCCGTTTTCAATGGTCCATCCGGCAGCGATTAAAGACTTTCTAATGCTGATAGAGGAGCTATAAGTGGATAAAAGTATGCTTTCGCGAGAAATGCTCCTTAGAAAGCTAAACCATTCAACACTCCAAAGAGTAGGATTTTTTTTTGGAGAAAATGCATCTTGAAAAATGGCATCAAGAGGCAGAATTAAATTTAATCTGTGGGCCAGTGGCAATGTTATTCTGCCATCGCCGAGAAAGATCTTGATCGCAACGGATTCATAACTTCCTTCATAGAAAATAAGGCCTTCAATTTCAGTTTTTGAAAGACTTAAATAGGGAAGAGTATTTTTCAGTGACCATAAAAGAAGAGATTCATCGAGTTCAATGGAGTAATAGGAGAGTTTGGATTTAAAATTTGGACTTAGTTTGAGTTGATCAATAAGTGCTTTTAATCCAACACCCACTCCAAATCCTACATCGAGAACAGTAAAATCTAAATTCTGACTAAATAGCTTGGGGATTTGGCATCCTTCTATGTAGTTGTGGAGAGTTTCTTCGTACGCGCCTGATAAGTTGTGACAAGCTTCATCGAAATATTCAGAGTAAATCGTTTCAGTATTATCTTCAGTCTTTACGATTTTATAATTTCCTAATTTTCCCTTAAATTCAGTCAAATTTTTTTTCCCTTATCCGATAGAAGTTAATATGAGAAGGCCTGCAAGCTTTAAAACATTTATTACACTTTCAACATCCATTATCTTATCTAGCTGTGGTGGCGGCAATAGCAAACTAGGTAACACAAGTAGCTTTAATGTCAGCGCCATTCTTGCTGAAGAGAGACCTTTATCTGTTGATGAGAGAAATATAGCAACTCGAATCTGTTATGCCTACCAGTCAAAATCAAAAAATTTTAGAGGAGCTAACTTTCTGGGAAGTCGCTTCATCTTTTTGGCCAAAAAAACAGATTGTGGAAATAATGTGACTAGCTATCAGGTCACAACGACTATGAATTATGACCAAAATAATGGTCTTTCATATTTTCCAACCAATACTTCAAACCAATTTTTTGGAAAGGTTGAGACAGATACAAGTGGTTACCTTGCTCAATTGTGTCCTTCAATTTTAACGAACCAACCAGTTTCTAATACGACGACTCAACAAAATTTCAAAATTCAGATCTCGTTTATTAGAGAGCAATTAGATGGATTCGTTTTAAATTATTTCGTCCAGCAACCTGATCTCACTTACAAAATTAGTAATGCTGAAAAATTTAAAGTGAGAACTCAAATCGATTATACAAATGGGCAAGTTTTGGGGATGGATGAGTACTATTCAAGCCAACAACTTTGTAGCTCACTCGATAGAAATAAATTTTCTAATTACGAGCAGAGTTTTACTTCACGATAATAAATCAAATTATTATGGATTCTGAGTAGGGGCGTTGTTTCCTTTGGCGTTGGCGTTTGGATCGTCAATATATCCCTGAATTAAGCTTTTGTTAATTGTATTAACATCTAAGTTTGAACTGGTCTGATCTTGTTTTAAATCTTTATTATTTTTTAAATTATCTTTTAATTTCTCAGCATCAGCACCGTTGTAACTTTGAACTTCAGCAAAAAGAGAAGCTGTGTTTCGAGAAGATTTTTTGTTTTGGTCTTCGATTGTTAAATAAGATGAAACAATATTGTTAAAGTGAATAAGGTTTTTTAAATCCTCATTTCTATTCTTTAAGTCTTCTTTTATTAAAGACATTTTATTATTTGCATCTTTCTCTTCAATTTTGCCATCTGTTGAAGCAGTCTTTCTCGAAACCTTATCGGCCATTGCCTTAATAATTGCATTTTTTTCGTTTTCATATCGTTTTGCAATTTGGTCTCTTACGCCTTGGATTTTGTCTTTGCTGGTCATCTGTTGAATTTCGGAATCTGAATAACCTTCTTCTTTTAGGTAGGCCTTAACGCTATCATCATTCTTTAATTTTTCGCTTAGATCATCACCTTTGGCAAATTGTCTTAAACCAAATTCGGCCACAGCATCGGAGTTTTTATTAGCGTTAGTATCAAGAAATTTTTTACATTTTTCTTGGTCATTAATTTTGGCGTTGTCTTTTGTACATTCATCCGCTTCTTTTTGAATGTCAGTAGTGACTTTTGCAATATTTTCAGTTTTATTATCTTTATTTTTAAAATCTTTTCCAATATCTTCTGATGTAATTTGAGTAAGCTGATCGGCAGTAAGTTTTTTGTCATTATTATCTATGGCCTTCACGTTAAAAGCAACATTCGCTATACCTTGTGCTTTTAATCCATCGTAAAAAGTTTTTTGATCATTGGCCGCCTGTAAGCTTTTTCTAGCAGATTTAACGAAGTCCATAATCACGCAAGCTCTGTCTCGAGAGTAGGCTTTAGTTGGGTCTGTTTCTTTGGAGTCAGTTTCGTAGCAGACTTTGGAAACATCGGCGATACATTTTTTCCAAACCTCTCCTTCGCTATCAGAAAATGTAGAGTGTTGTCTTAGATAATCCAAATTCGATTTAATATCTTTCTTTCTCTCATTAGGATCACTGTCGATCAAACATTGAGAACTGCCAGATACACATGTCGATTTTGTTTCCATACAATAAGAAGTAAAAGCATTCACCACTGATTTACCAAGTTCGTTGGTGTAAAGATCGATAAATTTTTTGTGATCTACGCTTGATACTGATTTATCTTTGGCATCTTTTGGATTTCCATTTAAAGCTTCATCCAATTTTTTCCCAAAAAAGTCTGAAAGGGCTTTCACAGTAGGATCACTTTTATAATCAATTCCCACGTCAAGCTTGCGATCTGTTAGATCCGCTTTAAATGTTTTTTTACCTACGGTAGCATCAACAGCAGCAGCATTGGCGTCAACTGGGGCCGCAGTTGCATTTTTCTTATCTTCTTGAGCATAGAGATCTTTGACTTGTTTTTGTTGATCTGGGGTAATGTTGCTCCAGATGCATTCAGGAATTTTATCTAGATCAGTCGGATGATTCTTTTGGCATTCTTTATATTTTTCATCAACGCCCGGAACTGAAAGCAATTTTTGAAGAGTACCATCTTCCTGAGTGGTAACAGCACCATATTGTTCTTTGGCCTTAGCAGGATTTTTATCCGCTCCTAAAGCAGTGTTAAAAAGAAGAGCTGAAATGAGGAGTAAGTTTAGTTTCATCATTATTCCAATATTGTACCAGTCTTGTCGGAATAATCAGAATAAAACTGTAACTCTAGGAGGGGAGATCTAATGAGTGCCACAAAATTTGGGCAATTACTCCTTTGTCTTCTTCAAAAACCCCAATCCAAAGACAGGGCTATCTTGAAGCTTTTGACGGCGCTTATTATATTCCTCAGTGGTTTTAACTGAAGCGTGCCCCACATCGCGAGAAATTTTATATAAATCCATTCCACTCTCCAAAGCAGAACCAATATAACTTGCTCTTGCAGAGTGAGGTGAAATTCTTTGATCAATCCCGGCCTTAGCACACCAGGTTTTTATAATATAATCCACTGATTTTGGATTGAGTGGTTTAATAATATGACTAGGATCAAGTGGGTTTTTAGAGGGTCTAAAGATCCAATCTTCTGGATGTAAATTCTCATTAGATTCTGTCTTTAAATAATCAAGATAATCATTTATGACTTCAGCGCATTTTGGATGAATAACTTTTGTAAGATGTTTTCCACCTTTGGCACGAATTTCAATTATGTAAAATCCATCTTTCATGTAGAAATTTTTTAAGCGTAAATTAATCAGCTCAGCTTTACGAATTCCAGTTGTGAAAAGGGTATAGATAACCGCGCGATGAAGAAGTCCTGGGCCTTTTTGGGCATCTACTAATTCAAGCAGGTGTCTAATTTGTTCATCACTGACATCATTTGTAGGAGTCACAACTTCTTGACGAGGTCGTTTTATAGAAGTTGTTGGGTTAAATTGCAGAATATTTTTCTCAACCAAAAAATCAAAAAAACTAGAATTAGCGGCCATTTTGCGATTAACACTTTTTGGAGCAAGACCAGAATCTGACAGCCAATTTTTAAAAGCAACTAAATGAACTCTCTTGATATCGTGATAATTTGAAATAGTAGAGAAGTTGTCTCTTAAAAATTCAAAAAATTGAGAGATGTCTATGCGATAAGATTTTCGAGTGTGGGGGGACTCAAAGTTGTGATAAAACTCGTACAAAAGTTCGGCATTAAAATTATTTCTTTCTTCTTGAAGAAGTTTAAGTTCACTGGATGTTAATTTTTTTGCTGGAAGACTCATCTTAATTAAATTGTACTACGACAATCATTAAACAAAAGAGGCAAAAAAGGGTAATCGATTTCATCAGATCTTATGCATTTTTCATAGGACCAATGTATTAATTTTTCTTTTCACATTGATCAATCTAAATGAACTCTTTTTATTTTATTAATAATTATTTATAGACATTTTTCACCTATTAAAGACGTTGCAAAAAAAAGACGAAGAAAAGAAATAGGGAAGAGATACTATGACAATAAAAAAATTAAAAACAGTGATGCTTCTTAATTCAGAAATTGAAGCGAAAGAATTGATCTCATATTTAACTTCAAATCTTGAAGTCTTTATTGCACAAAATATGGATCAATTTACAGCATTGATATCAAATCAAGAAATCGAATGTTTTATTTTTGAACGTAAATATGATCAATACCCAATCAATGAATTGGTTGATACTCTAAAAAACAGTGAACGATATGGAGAAACTCCAATCATACTGATTGCTGATACAATAGATCTTTCGCTCAATGTAGATTTAATCATAACTCGCCCGTTTAATTCTCTCGAAATCATTTCTTCAATTAAGCAATTAACTGAAAAAAGTGTGACAACTATCATACCTGAGCATTATAACGTTTTAATCCTTGATAACAGCCCTGAAATGTTATCGATAATGAGTGAACATATGCGCGAATTTAAGCATGATAAATTCCAATTATGTGCAAGCGTTGCTGAGGCCAAAAATTTAATCAATAAGCAGGATTTTGATATCCTGTTGCTAGATTGGAATTTGGATGATGGAACATGCATCGATGTGATCCAATTTGTACGTTCAAAAACATCAAGAAAAAGATTGATGGATGCACTTGTTGTTGTGATTACTGGCCGAAATAGTATTGATGATATTATGACCCTGTTAAAATACGATGTTAAAGATCATATTATCAAGCCATTTGATCATGCTGAGCTCGAAGATAAGCTAGCTTATGCCATTGGGAAACACGTTAAATCTCTTTAAAATTAGAAACCTTTTCTTACGACTAGAGAATGAGCGTAATCCTGGTCAGCAAAAAGAATGTGTGTAATCAGCCATTCTCTTAATTTTGAACATAATGAAAGAGCTATTTCATTGGCCCCGATTAATTCAAACTCTTCGCGAAAAAGTAATACAGTTTGTTTAAATTGTTCGTGAAGTAGTTTATGTTCTGGGTATTTATTATAGTTTTGAGAGAGCATTAAATTTTCTTCAAGCTCAAAATGATATTCTGTGTAGACTAAAAGATCATCAATGGCCTTTAGGATAATTGATGGATCGCCTTGTTCCTGACAATAATTTTCAACTTTAGTAAGGATCGCAAAAAGTTTCTTATGTTGCAGATCGATTGGACCCTGATCAATAGAAAATCGTTCGTCCCACGCATATTTTTTAACTGAATTATTCATAAAAAACATTTTACCGTAAATACTTATTGGCCTTAAGGGGGAGATAATTTCCCAATTCCTGTCTACCCGATAATGTCAATTATCGGGTAGAGGACTACTGTAACCTAAAAATATCACGAGATCCTAGATTCCAACCGGTGCTATCGCTACAACACTTAACCCAATGGCCTTTCCCTTACCGATATTCTCATATGAATGATGCATTTCTCCTGGAAACGCCAACACGTCACCTTTAGAGATTTGATAAGTTTCTCCAGCAACAATGATATTCATTTCTCCTTGCAAGCAATGCAGATATTCTCTAGTTCCAGATGCATGCGGAATACCACGCATTTTTGCCCCAAGATTTAGCTCAATTTTGTCAATTTCCATCCCAGGTATGGGATCAGGTAGCAATTTAACAATCGTCACTTCGCCGGCAGATCGGCTGATTGACCTAATCTGATCAGCGGGAATTTTTTTACAGCGGGCCACTGGTGACGTTAGCAACATTTCAATTGATGTGTTTAAAGCATTGGCAATTTTGGCTAAATTAATAAGCGATGGATTGCCAGTGCCAGATTCCAGATTGGCGATTGTTGAACGCGGAACATCTGCAGCCCGGGCCAGATCAGCTTGTGTAAGGCCTCGTCGCATTCTAAGATCCAATAAGCGTTCGGCAAGGTTTTTTGATAGCAAATCAAAGTCAGAAAATGGCATTTTTAAACCTCAGCTATGTTGATATATTGGAATTATGCCAATTAAATAACAAAAGTATAATAAAATAGATACTTTTAATATTTCTTTGTTATTCTAGTTATAAGTTTTTTATTATTAATATCAATCATGGGGGTCAGAAATGAATTTCGCACTTTTTTCAATGCAAGGTTCAGAAATGTTTTTCCGCTGGGTACATTATTTTGCCGGCGTAGTTTGGATTGGAATGCTTTATTACTTTAACTTTGTTCAAGGCGAATGGTTTAAAGAATTAGACGCTGATGAAAAAATTAAATCTTCTCGTGGAGTTGCTGTTAGAACATTAGTTCCAAGAGCGCTTGCATGGTTTAGATATGGTGCCCTTTGGACATTCATTTCAGGTGTGATCATTATCGGATTAAAAGCTCACATTGCTGGTGGAATGGCCGATCTTTTAAAATCTTCTTGGTGGGTATACATCGGAACTGGAGCACTTTTTGGAACAGTAATGTTTTTAAACGTATGGCTTGTTATCTGGCCAAATCAAAAAATCGTTATTGCTTCAGCTAAGCAAGTTGCTGCTGGCGGGTCCGCAGATCCTCTAGCTGCTGGTGCAGGTGCTAAAGCTGGTCTGGCTTCAAGACACAACACACTTTTTTCTATTCCATTGCTATTTTTGATGGGAGCTGCTTCTCACCTACCATCTCAAGTTAATCCCGACTATAATGGTTGGAAAGTGTTTATCTTTGTAGCACTTATTCTTGGAGCTCTTGAATTCAATGCTCTTAAAGGAAAAACAGACACAATTAAAATTACATCTATTAAAGGTGTAACTCACATGGGTCTTCTTCTTACAGTTATTCTATATTTTGGAATTGAGGCCCTTACTAAATGATTTCTAAAGAATTTTCTAAAAGTTTTTTTCTGGGAGCAATTATTTTGCTCCCAGTTTTATTTTTCTCTGCCTGTACAAAAGAACAATCTAAACCGCTAACAGATATTGAAAAACGCGGAAAATCTGTTTTTGTGGCCAATTGTATTGCTTGTCACAACCAAGACCCAAGACTTGCCGGCAGCGTGGGCCCAGATATCGCTGGATCATCGTTAGAATTAGTTACTGAAAGAGTTTTGAGACAGTCTTATCCGCAAGGATATAAACCAAAAAGAACAACCAAAATAATGCCCGCATTGCCATTTTTAGAAAAAGACTTGCCGTCCATTCATGCTTATTTAAACAGTTTTAAGCGCTAATCTATATTTTTTTATTTCATCAATTGAGATAATTTTGATTTTATGTGCATTAGCAAACTCTAAAAGAGCTTTGCCTTTTAAAGTCTCGCCATTTTCATCTAATGTTTCACAAAGAACAGCTACGGGATGAAGATTTGCTAGATTCATTAAATCAATAGCAGCTTCTGTGTGGCCTTCTCGAACCAAGACTCCCCCATCATGAGCTATCAGTGGAAAAACATGTCCAGGACGCTCAAAATCAGAAGCTTTGGCATTTCTATCACTTAATTTTTTAATGGTGAGGCATCTATCTTTAGATGAAATGCCTGAATGGGTTCCAACAATAGCATCAATGCTTACAGTGAAAGCAGTCTGCATTGATCCAGCATTTTCAGGAATCATTAAAGGTAAATTTAATTTTTGAGCAATCGCAGAACTAATTGGATTGGTGATCAAGCCGCGAGCTTGATTGAGAAAAAAATTAATTTTAGAATTAGTAATAAACTCAGCGGCCATTAAAAGATCGGCCTCATCTTCGCGGTCATGACTATCGGTCACTATCACCAGATGACCGGCTTTTAAATCTTTAAGAACTGATTCTATTACCTTGAAATTATCCATAACCAATTCTACTAAGGATGAAACAATAAGTGAAATATTGGTTTGGTCACGTTCTCACCTTTTTTGTATCTTTTATATAATTCAAAATCTTTATTAATAAATTCATCAATAGATGCGTAAATCTCTTTCGGAGTCATTGGATGATCATAATGAATTGAATGTGTTTCGAGATTTTTATAGAATGTCTCGCCAATTTTATCCAGGGCCATAAACAATTCCATTTGGGCCGGTGACATATTAATAGCAACTTTTTTATCGAGAAACTTTTTAACAATTGGAGTTCTTCGAAGAAGCCATAAAACCCTAGCTTCTGCATCCATTTTTAAACTTGGATCAACTTGATAGCCATTTTTATCCATTCGCTCAAACATTTTCGTGAGGATAAAGTCTTTAAATCGGGACTCCTCAAGTTTTTTAGGATTTCTCCATTCGGCCACTAGATCAAAGTTTGGATCAAATTGTATATCGCCTGGAGCGATTATATCCAAAGTATTAATGTTTTCATTCGTCGCTGGAACTCCAATCGTGTTTAAAAAAGGAATAAGCCCTTTTGAAGAAAACTTCGATTTAAATTTAGGAAGATAACTATTATCAGATAAGGCCAACTTAAAACCTCGAGAGATAATTTCAGCGCAGTACAATTTTGAATCATCTTTGTAATTCATCGCAAAGTCATATTCAATATTCTTGCCTGTATCTTGATGCTTTTTAACAAGATCAAACATCAACTTGCTTGCCTTGTGAGCGATATCTCCATTCTTGTATCTAAAAACTACCGATCTCATATTTTTTTCATTGAGATGATCAGCAATAGGGGTAACAGCACTCCCTATTTCAATACGAGCTTCAGTTGTAAATAGTTCTCTGGTTGCCTGATCGCGGTAGACAAAACTTAGATGAGAGAATTGGTAATTGTTTTGAGAAATCCTTGCAATAGCAGCAGATGAATAAGCATTTCCTCTGGAGAGTATGACATCCCCCGATTTCAAATCTTCATAAGATTTAAAATCGTTTGCGTATTTTGGATTGATTAACAGGTAAGGAAAATCTCCAGTCATGCTGACGTATTCATTCGAAGATGAATTTGCCTTATCCATTCGAAGTTCAACTAAGTAATCTTCGACATATCTAAGTGCTTTAAAAACTTCTTGAGCACTTGTTAAACATGCTTGATCAGTAGAACTTGTTAATGAAAATTTTTTAAAAGAATTTTTTAGAGCAATTCTTGTTTCAAAAGATTTTTGGATGTCTTCATCAATTGCATTAATATCGTTTGTATCAAAGTACGCTGATGTTCCCGCAATATTAAAAAGTTCGAGATAGAGACTTTCAAAAGTTTTGTGACAAGAGGCTGAGTTTGTTCCAATCAAGGCTTCAGCATGATTAACTTTTTTGAAAAGTTGGGCCAGTATCATATCCCGCTCAGAGGCAGGGGATCTATCTTTAAGCGATGAGCAACTTGTTACAA
The DNA here is from genome assembly GCA_037444575.1 of Bacteriovoracales bacterium. Classification (GTDB taxonomy): domain Bacteria; phylum Bdellovibrionota; class Bacteriovoracia; order Bacteriovoracales; family Bacteriovoracaceae; genus Bacteriovorax. Next base: position 213,339 of record JBBIME010000003.1, on the reverse strand, counting down.
ACACTGAGCAGCCAGCAAGCAGTGGAAGAAACCAGGATTTATTGCGCATTATATATTCCTCAAAAAAGCTATCGATCGTACTTTTACGGTGACAACTCTATTGTAGAAAAAAATGACTTTTCTCTCTATAGGAGGAAATAAAGTACTTTGATCAGGTAAACTACTTTTCCAGCAAGATATGCAGCATTCTTCTCAGAGGTTCAGCAGCCCCCCAAAGAAGTTGATCGCCAACTGTAAAAGCATTTAGATACTCTGGCCCTAAATTCATTTTGCGAATTCTTCCCACTGGAATTTGAAGGTTTCCGCTGGCAAATTCAGGAGTTAAAAACTTCATAGAATCTTCTTTTTTATTAGGAACAAATTTTGCCCATTCATTGTGCTCTTTGATCATTGATTCAATTTCATCAAGCGGAATATCTTTTTTTAGTTTAATCGTAAGCCCTTGAGAGTGACATCTCATGGAACCTACACGGACACATGTTCCATCAATAGGAATATTGATTTTTGATTGAAGAATTTTATTGGCCTCAGCAGATCCTTTCCATTCTTCCCTGCTTTGTCCGTTTTCAAGTTCTGTATCAATCCAAGGAAGAAGGTTAAAGGCCAATGGGTAACCAAAATTTTCTTTTGGAAATTTTGGATCACTTAAAAGATTTTTTACATTTTTTTCAACTTGTAAAATTTGATCACTTAAATTGTCACCATCTTTCATCACAATATCGGTTACAAATTTCATTTGTTTTAAAAGTTCATTCATATGGCGAGCGCCCGCACCTGAAGCTGCCTGATAAGTCATGGATGTAATCCATTCGATCTGGCCTGCTTCAAAAAGTCCGCCTAAAGCAAGCATCATAAGAGAAACGGTACAATTTCCACCGACAAAATCTTTCTGATTATTTTTTAGTGCTGATTGAATGACACCTTTATTTATCGGATCGAGAATGATGACAGCGTCTTTTTCCATTCGAAGAGTTGAAGCAGCATCAATCCAGTATCCTTTAAAACCAGAAGCTCTGAGCTCTGAGTGAACTTTTTTTGTGTAATCTCCACCCTGACAAGTGAGGATTATATCCATTTTTTTAAGACTTTCGAGATCAAAAGCATCTTGCAACACTGGATTAGCGTTAGGTACTTTGATTGGATTTTGTTCACCTTTTTGAGATGTCGAAAAAAAAGTTGTTTCAAAATGCTTGAAGTCAGAAGAATTTTGCATTCTTTCCATCAAAACCTGACCTACCATTCCTCTCCATCCAACAATCCCTAACTTCATCATAAAAATCGTCCTCAATCGTATTAAAAATTATAGAAAATTTGTTTCCACGCTATTTTTTCTCTTTTAGAATGTTTTGTAAAATGAATGTTTCAATTAGGATTTTCATATGAAAGAAAAAGTTATTGTTTCAAAATTCGGCGGGACGAGCATGGGAGACGCTGAATGCATGAAAAGAAGTGCTGAAGTTGCGCTGGCCCAAAACGCAAAATTAGTCGTCGTTTCTGCAACATCTGGAACAACTAATGACTTAATTGATCTGGCCAACACCGCAGAAAAAAACACTTGGGAAAACGCCAGTCTCATTCTTACCAAAATCAAAGTTCGACACTTAAAAATAGCTCGCGATTTAGAGATGTCACCAGACAAAATTGATGGTTTAAACCAGCTTTTTGAAGAACTCGAATCCATGTCACGGGGGATTCACCTTCTGAAGGATTGCTCACTCAAGGCACTGGACTCCATTCAAAGTATAGGTGAGCGCCTCTCATCGCTTCTTTTTACTGAGGCGATGAATATTGTTCTTCGATCAAAAAAAATAACGACCGTTGCGAAATGGTTTGATGTGCGCGACGTTTTAATCACAGATAATCAATTTGGGAAGGCCAGACCTCTGACGGCAGAGATAAAGGCCGCTTGCCAAAAACATTTTTCAGTCATTAAGCACTCAGATGTTATGTTTGTAACTCAAGGTTTTATTGGAAAAACCAAAGAAGGCATGACAACAACTTTAGGCCGAGGCGGAAGTGATTACTCTGCAGCTATTTTGGCCGAAGGAATTGAAGCTGATATCTTAGAAATCTGGACAGATGTCGCAGGAATTGCCACAACAGACCCTCGTCTATGCAGTGAGGCCCGTGCCATTTCAGAAATTTCTTTTAAGGAAGCTTCGGAGTTAGCTACTTTTGGAGCAAAAATTCTTCACCCAGCAACTCTCCTACCTGCCATTCGCGCTCATATTCCGGTGTTTGTAGGATCAAGTTTTAATCCTGAACTTGGCGGAACTTGGGTCAAAAAAGACGTCGATAACAATCCTCTTGTTCGAGCGATGGCCTTAAGAAAAAAACAAATTCTAGTCACACTTTCAACTCCTGAAATGCTTTATTCTCATGGTTTTCTTTACCAGATTTTTAAAGTTTTCAACGATCACAAAGTTAGTATTGATGCCATCACTACCAGTGAAATCAGTGTGGCACTAACGTTAGATGACTCCACACTCCTTAATCGCGAATTAATTACTGATCTTGAAAAATTTGCTGATGTTCAAGTGGAAGAAAATCTCGCACTAGTCTCTCTCATTGGAAACAATATCAATCACACTCCAGGACTCGGAAAAAGTATTTTTGAGACAATTCCTGATATCAATGTGCGCATGATTTGCCTCGGAGCAAGTAAGCACAATTTCTGTTTTTTAATATCTGAGGATCTTGGAGCTGAAGTTATCAATCGACTTCATAAAACTTTCATAGGGAAATAATTTGAAGATAGCACTACTTGGAAAAGGAAAAACGGGCGGAAAAGTCTTAGAGCTTTTAGTAGAAAAGGAAATTCCTCATACCGTTTTTGACTCTACAAATACTCCGACTCTAGAAAAATTAAAGGCCCATGACGTCGTTATCTCTTTTTTGTCAGGCGACGTTTTTAAAAGCTACGTTCCACTTTTAATCGAATCAAAAATTCCTGTTGTCACTGGAAGCACGGGCATGAAATGGCCGGATGGTTTTAACGATGAACTAAAAAAGAAAAACCTAAAATGGATCTATGCCACAAATTTTAGTCTTGGAATGAACCTCGTTCAGCAAATGATTCTTATTATGAGTCAGGCCAGGAATTTATTTTCTGATTATAAATTTACGCTCAATGAAATTCATCATACTAAGAAATTAGATGCCCCATCAGGGACGGCACTTTCTTGGAAATCATGGGCCGATCACGAGATGGATATTACTTCAGAAAGAATAGGAGATGTGATAGGAATCCACGAACTGGTATTAAAGACAGATAATGAAAAAATCACATTAAAGCATGAGGCCCTCGATCGAAAAATTTTCGCCGAAGGAGCTCTCTTTGCGGCCCACAAAATAATTAAAGATAATTCACTGGCCCCAGGACTTCATCTGTTCCAAGATGTAGTCCAAGGTGAATTCACCAAACTTAAATAAGGACAGGCACCATGAAAGACATCAACTCTACCCCACTTTGGACCGCAATTGTCACACCAATGAATGCAGATTCAACTGTAGATTACGCTTCATTTGAAAAAATTTTACGCGTTCAAGATGCTGCTAACAATGGCGTAGTTATCTTAGGTTCAACTGGTGAAGCTCTAAACTTAAATAAAGATGAATGTAAAAAAATTCTAGAATTTGGTCTTAGTTTAAATTTAAAAGTTCCAGTAATGACAGGTGTTGGTGGATATAATCAAAAAGAAACTCTTGAGTATGTTCGCTACTTAAACTCTCTAAACGGACTAGATGCTTACTTAGTCGTAACTCCACTGTACGCAAAGCCTGGAGAGCATGGCCAAACTGAATGGTTTAAAGCAATCATGGATGTCTCAACTCGTCCTTGCATGCTTTATAATGTTCCAAGTAGAACAGGTGTTAAAATGAATTTTAATGCCGTTAAAAATTTAAAAGATCACAAAAACTTCTGGGCCATCAAAGAAGCTTCAGGATCTGTCGAAGATTTTAAAAAATACGCTGAAGCCAATCCGAAAGCTCGAATTTATAGTGGGGATGACGGAATGGTTCCAGATTTTACACCGTTTGGCTGTAAAGGACTTGTATCTGTTGCATCGAACGCTTGGCCAGTTGAAACTCGCGCTTATGTAGTAAAAACTCTAGAAAACAAATTAAGTAAAGCAGAGGCCGATCTTTGGAAAAAGTCTTGCGACACTCTTTTTATTGCTGCTAATCCTGTGCCAGTAAAAAACTTGATGCATGCGATAGGTTTGATTAAAACAAACGTACTTCGAGCGCCACTTAATCATTTAGACCTCGTTGATAATACGCCAGTTCTTGAAGCTAATAAGAACGTGCAAAATTGGTATAAGGAGAACGTATGACTCACATAAATCTTTGGGAGAAAACTCTAAATGATTTAGAAGCAGGACGTGTTCGTTCCGCTAATTTTGTTGATGGCCATTGGGTTGCCAACACTGAGGTTAAAGCACAAATTCTTGAAGCATTTAAAGCAGGTGTCTTAAAAGAAGAAAATGGATTTGTTGATAAACATAATCTCATGCCACAAACTTTCGATGTTGATCGTGGAATCAGAATCGTCCCTGGCGGAACAAGTGTTCGACGTGGATCTTATATCGCTAAAGGCGTGATCATCATGCCACCAAGTTACATCAATGTCGGCGCTTTTGTTGATGAAGGCACGATGGTTGATTCGCACGTTTTAATTGGATCATGTGCTCAAGTCGGAAAGAAAGTTCACCTCTCTACAGCTGTACAAATCGGTGGAGTATTAGAACCAATTGGAGCTGCTCCAGTTATTATTGAAGATGAAGCATTTATTGGTGCTGGGGCCATTATCGTTGAAGGAATTCAAATTAAAAGAAGAGCTGTCATTGCTCCTGGTGTGATTCTTTCTAAAGGCATCCCGGTTTACGATTTAGTCAATAATCGCATTTTAAATAAGGGTGAACCCATCCCTGAAAACGCAATTGTTGTCCCTGGCAATCGACCTGTAAAGGCCGACAATCCATGGGCACGCGAGCTTGGATTAACTCTTCAATGCGCTGTTATTGTAAAATACAGAGACGAAAAAAGTGAAGCTTCTCTTGTGCTTGAAGATTTTCTTCGCTAGTTTCAAACATCCATAAATCGAGAGTCATCGTGAGAAGGAGTCGTTCCAACTGGCTTGGAAGTTTCTATTTTTTTCTCTGATAACGGTGCTTTCAATTTTGTAGTTTCCTTTTTTACAGGAACATTTTTGATTGGTTCTTTTGTTGTGGCCGAATGAGTTTGTCTTAAAGGCTGAATTTTTTTAGAGGCATTTGCAACAACGGATTCTCCACCACTAATTGTTTTTGCTAATTCTATAGCAACCAAATTTAGTTGATCTGCTTGTCCAGAAAGTGCGCTCGCGGCATTGGCCGAATCTGCTGAAGTTGAGGCATTTTGCTGAGTGACTTGATCGAGCTGGCCTACGGCCTTTGTTATTTCATAAACACCTTGAGCTTGTTCCTGACTGGCCGTAGATATTTCAGTGGCCATTTTTGAAACACTTGCCACACTTGATACGATTTCAGTTAAAACTTCTTCACACTCATGAGCAACACGAGTTCCAGTTTCTACTTTTTCTTTACTAACGAGTAAAAGCTTACCTATTTTCTCTTTTGAATCCCTGACAATTGTTTCAACTGTCTTGATACTTCCATCAAGCATATTGGTAATTTCTAAAGCAGCTGCCCCACTCATTGAAGCAAGATTTCCAATCTCTTCAGCAACAACGGAAAAGCCTTTCCCTTGCTCTCCTGCGCGGGCAGCTTCAACCGAAGCGTTAAAAGAAAGAAGCTTGGTTTGAAATACAATATCGTTAATAACTTTTGTTTTAGTCCCAATTTCATTTATGATGTTTGTGATTTTTTCAATTTCTCTATTGGTTTCATCGATTTGATTCTTAATACTGTCATTACTAATATTAATATCTCCAATTGCTTGTATCATGTGATTGACGACTTCTTTTCCTCGCTCCGCCGTAGCTAAACTTTGTTCAGATACAACAGAGGACTGTTTGGCATTTTCACTGTTGGCGGTGATCATTGAACTGATCTCTTCAACTGAAGCAGAAGTCTCTTGCAGAGAAGCTGCTTGCTCAGTTGACGCTTGAGAAAGTTCATCAGCAGTAGTCGCAATTTGCAAAGAAGCGGCCTTAACTTCTGAAACACTTCCTAAAATACTTTGAGCAACACGGGTTAACGACTCAGTGACTTTTGAAACTAGAAAATTCCCAAGAATCAAAGCAAAAACAACAACCACTCCGACGAGAACAAGAAGAACAAGAAATTTTTTCTTCATATTTAAAACAGAATCGTGGGTATCTCTTGATGCGTCCTGGGAAATCCTAGTATCTAATAATTTTAGGCTGTCTAAAACTTTGCGATCCAGGCCCTTTACCGAAGCATCAGCTTCTGCTGGTTGGAATTTATTAACACCTAAATACTTCGCTCTCGATGCGACGTATTTTTCATTGAGGTCATTTTGATTTTTAAGAAATTCCTCCAACAGCACTATATCTTTTGGCTGTAGATGGACTCGAAGCGATTTTGCAGTCGTTACAATATCGCTGCCTGCTTTATCAAATGCCAACGAATGTTTGGAATTTGCTTCAGCATTGGACCCTCTTATAATTGTATTTTTCCATTCTTGAACTTGAGTTCCGAAGAGAGCTTTAATTTGTCCTACTTCTTTAACTGCTACCAAGTCGGTTTCTAGATCGGTGAGGCTATTTTCGGCGAGTGATTTAACGTCAAAAAGAGCAGCAATTGTAACGAATCCCAGAACTAACATTGAGCTGCTGAGAAGTACCAACATTTTATAGCGTAATGATTTTTTATGCATCCGTAAGTCCCTATAATTAAAAACATTGTTCAACGTTAAATAATTATCGGACTTTGCTGATTTTTATCAAGAAAATATTAATACTTATTACAAATGGTACCTTATCGAGGTTACAACTTTCCCTGATTTAAGACCAAGTGCCGCTCTTAAAACAAAAGTCATTTGGTTGTGAAGGAATTGGTGATACCAGCGTCTTGTAATAAACTCAGGAACGACAACAGAAATCATCTCTTTGCCGGACTCAGAGTGAACTTCGTCTATATAATCAAGAAGAGGTCCAAGAACGGAACGATAAGGCGATTGTAGAACTTTCAGTGGCAGACCTTGCGACCACTTCTCCCAGACTTTGAGCATTTTTTCTGTAGCATCTTTGTCAACATTTACATAACAAACACGCACATCATCTGAAATTGTAAGAGCGTATTGAACGGCCATAACTACTCCTGGATGAATTCCAGAAATAGGAACAACTGCTGTATATTTTTTTACATCAGTAATATTTAATTCCTGGTGGTACGTATCGCGCGCCAACTGATGGCCTACTGATAAGTAGTGTCGCTTGATCTGTCTGAAGAAAAAGACCAACGTAGGAATTAAAAGAACAATAATCCAGGCACCATGAGTGAACTTAGTGATTGTAATAACGATAAGAACTACAAATGTTGTCACTGCACCCAGAGCATTGATAACAAGTCCTCTTTGCCAGTGCTTTTCTCTAATTTTCTGATGATGAATAATCATTCCCAACTGAGAAAGAGTAAATGATAAGAATACGCCAACAGCATAAAGAGGAATAAGTAAGTGAGTTGATCCTTTAAAGATAATAATTAAGATAGCAGCTGAAACAGTAAGCCCCATAATACCGTTAGAAAAGACTAACCTATCTCCGATACTTGATAGCTGGCGCGGAAGAAAACGATCTTTCGCTAAAAGTGAAGAAAGTCTTGGGAAGTCAGCATAGCTTGTGTTCGCAGCAAGTAAAAGAATAAGGGCGACAGCAACTTGGGCCCCGTAATAAAGAGCATTCGTTCCAAAAACTGCTCGCGCTAATAAAGACATTACGGTTTCACCGTGTCCAGGAACAATTCCATAAATATGCGCCATCAGAGTAATTCCTAAAAAGAATACTCCCAAGATGGCAGACATCCAAATCATTGTGATTTTAGCGTTCGTTTGACTTGGTTTTTTGAATATTGGAACACCGTTTGAGATGGCCTCTATTCCGGTGAGGGCCGAACACCCCGACGCAAAAGCACGCAATAATAAAAAGATCGGTACCATTGGATAAGATTCATTTAAAATAGGAGCTTGCTGAGGTAAATCACCAATAGCAATACGATAAAAACCAACAACTAATAGTACTACAACACTAAAAATGAAGAAGTATGTTGGATAGGCAAAAATATTAGAAGACTCTCTTATTCCTCGAAGATTAAGTGCCATCATAATGATGACAATGAGAACGCCGATAATAACTTTGTGATGAGCAATTAAAGGAAAAGCAGATCCAATGTTTTCGACACCTGCTGAAACAGAAACCGACACAGTAAGAGTATAGTCAATGAGTAAAGCGGCCCCTGCAACCAGACCTGCGATCTCACCTAAATTTTCTTTAGCGACAGTATAGGCTCCACCACCATGGGGGTAAGCTGAAATTGTTTGCTGATAAGAAAGAGTAATAATAAGAAGAAGGAGCGCAACACCTATTGCCATTGGCATCGACCATGCCATCGCTGCTTGCGAGAACATTAATAAAGCAATGAGAACTTCTTCGGTAGCATAAGCAACTGATGAAAGAGCATCACTAGATAAAACGGCAAGCGCCTTCCATTTTGGAATTTGTTCTTCCTCAATCTTATCTATCGTCAACGGGTCGCCAATGAAGAACTGCTTTATCTTGGAAAGGAACATTACAATAATCTCCGTTTTTAAACTCTCTCATTCTATCAAAATTATTACTGAAAAATTACTAATTTTAATTAAGTTTTAGATTTTGTAAATTTTGAATTATAAATTTTAATCGAGAAGATGACACTGCATGCGAACATAAGTATAAAGGGAAACTAATTATTTTTTTATACTAGGACAATCGTTTGGATACACAAGTTAAGCGCGCTCTAGCTCGAATATTTTTTGGTAAACCCATCCCAAGTGAAGAGGCCCATCATCAAGCAATTGGCAAAGCTGTTGGATTGGCGGTATTTGCTTCCGACGCTCTCTCATCAGTGGCCTACGCGACTCAAGAGATCCTTCTTATTTTAGCAATCGCTGGAACAGCGGCCTTTCATCTCTCTCTCCCAATTGCAGGTGTCATTGTTCTTCTTTTGGCCATTTTAACTTTATCATACCGACAAACAATTTTTGCTTACCCTGATGGAGGGGGAGCCTACATTGTTGCCAAAGATAATTTAGGTGAAGCTGCTGCTCAAACCGCAGGGGCCGCTCTCTTAATGGATTACATTCTTACAGTTGCGGTTAGTATCTCAAGTGGTACAGATCAAATTGTTTCCGTATTCCCTAGTCTTCTTCCTCACCAGGTTGCTTTGTGTATGGGTATTATTGGCTTTATGATGCTAATGAATCTTCGCGGGGTAAAAGAATCAGGGACCGCATTCTCATTTCCAACTTATTTTTTCGTTATTGTCAGTGCCTTTACTGTCGCTGTCGGTCTTTGGAAATCGATGAACGGAACACTTATGCCTGTTGAAGGCGTAGAGATGGTTAAAACAACATTAGAACCTTTGGGTCTCTTTTTAATTCTAAGGGCCTTCAGTAGTGGATGTACTGCTCTAACAGGTGTCGAGGCCATTTCTAATGGGATCACTGCCTTTAAAGAGCCGCGAAGTAAAAATGCTTCAAGCACAATGGCCTACATGGGACTCATTTTGGGATTTCTCTTTTTAGGAATCACCTATCTGTCTGTTCACATTCATGCGCTCCCATCTGATAGTGAGACAGTTATCTCGCAAATTGGACGTGCTATTTATGGCAAGGGATTAATGTATAATCTTCTTATGGCAGGAACAACAGTCATTCTCGTCATGGCCGCAAATACAAGTTATGCAGACTTCCCACGACTATGTGCTCTTCACGCAGGCGATGGATTTTTACCACGTCAATTAACTTATAAAAGTGGACGTCTTGTTTTCAGCTGGGGAATTGTTTTCTTAAGTGGATGTGCCGCTTTTCTTATTTTTATTTTCAACGCTCATACCTCTGCCCTTATCCCACTTTATGCTATCGGTGTATTTATGAGTTTTACCCTTTCTCAATTGGGGATGGTTGTTCGCTGGCAGAAAATTAGAACTAAATTATCGACGTCAGACTTTCAACACGATCCAAGCTCTCAAGAAGAAGCTCACCACTTTAAAGGACTTCGATGGAAACAATTAATTAACTTCGTTGGAGCAATGGCTTCAGGACTTGTAATGACAATCTTTGCGATTACAAAGTTCTCTTCTGGAGCATGGGTTACTGTCTTTTTAATTCCTTCAATGGTCTGGGTATTTTTCCGCATTCATGGGCACTATAAGCGCGTTGGTAAGTTCCTATCACTTCCTTGGCAAAAAGCAGAAGTGGCAGCTTATCCTCAAATGAAAACAATCATTCTCATTGACGATGTTAACACTGGAACGCTTCGAATGGTTCGTTTTGCTAAAACACTAGGACACCCATGGGTTGCCTTGCACGTAAACTTCGATAACACTCGCGCTGAGGCCGTTCAAATTAAATGGAATGAGTTAATCGGTGAAAGTGAGCTTGTCTTTCTTTACTCCCCTTATCGTTTACTTCTTGAGCCCATTACTGAGTTTCTTGGGAAAATCAGAGAAGAAATGCCTGAAGGAGTTATCCATATCATTACAGGAGAGCTTGTTGTGGCCGGAAATTTCGGTCCTCTTCTTCACTCTAAAAATGCTCGCGGTCTCTACGATGAACTTCAAAAAATTGAGCGCGTAATTGTAACGAGTGTTCCGTATCAGTTAGGCAGAAGAAGAAAAGAAAGCGATTCAGATTCATAACTATTGCTCACTTCCAAAATGTTGAGGTTAAATTTTTTTTCGATACTATTTAATCCTTTCATTCATAAAAAATTTGGGAAAGAGTACTTTTTTGAAAGTTGTATTCACAAGATTTTGCTTAACAAAAATTCTATTAGCGCTAAATTTTTAAACTTATCTCTAGAGAATTTTTGGACCTCAACATTTTGGAAAAGAAAGCGATTCAGATTCATAATTAGTGACTAATTTTTAGGAAGCTATACAAAATATGCGACCGTCAATGGTTTGACCCACACTATATATTGTGGTGCAAAGCCATTTTTATCGATAATATTTATTGTATCTGGCCTCAAATAAAGCGATGTAAGTTTAAATTAGATCGCAATTATTAGATTCATAGGACCATAGGATTAGTACTTAACTATTTAATTTGAAAAGATTTCACTCTGTTTTTTCGCACAGAGTTTATTTCAAAATTAACAAGGTTTAAGAATTCGGGCCGGAATTTTTTATTTTTAAAATTCAATGATCTTGTTATCTTTTGATTATAGGTTTGTTTTTTTAGAGTTTGGCACTAATAGAATAATCCTATTGAACTAACACACACACAACAGTTCATGACATTTACGGAGGCACATATGGCGACAGCAAAGGATTCTGCTCAATCGGAAATTTTACGTGAGAACGACAACCGATTCGTTCTTTTCCCAATCAAGTATCACCAAGTATGGGAGATGTACAAAAAGCACATGGCGGTTTTTTGGACAGCTGAAGAAATCGATCTAGTTCCAGATCTAAATGACTGGGAAACCAAACTAAATAACGACGAAAGACATTTCATTTCTAACGTTCTTGCTTTCTTTGCTGCAAGTGATGGGATCGTTAACGAAAACCTTGCTCGTCGTTTTTATAAAGAAATTCAAATTCCAGAAGCGAGATGTTTCTACGGATTTCAAATCGCAATGGAAAACATCCACAGCGAAACTTATTCTCTTTTAATTGATACTTATATCAAAGATCAAAAAGAGAAAAATAAGCTTTTCAACGCAACTGAAAACCTTGCTTGTGTTGCTAAGAAAGCAAGATGGGCAATGGAGTGGATCTCATCGAAAAAATCATTTGCCCATAGACTTATTGCCTTTTGTGCAATTGAAGGGATTTTCTTCTCAGGATCTTTCTGTGCCATCTACTGGTTAAAGAAAAGAGGCCTTATGTCAGGACTCTGCACTTCAAATGAATTCATCTCAAGAGATGAAGGACTTCACTGTCAGTTTGCTGTGTTGATGCACTCTCTTTTAAATGAAGATGAAAAACTTGATACCGCTACAATCACTCAAATCATCACTGAAGCTGTAGCAATTGAAAAAGAATTCATCCTTGATGCAATTCCAGTCGCTCTTATTGGTATGAACTCTGAATCAATGTCTCAGTATATTGAATTCGTAGCAGATCACTGGTTACAACAATTAGGAGCTGATGCTCACTATAAAACTAAAAACCCATTTGAATGGATGGAACTTATTTCTCTTGAAGGAAAAACAAACTTTTTTGAAAAAAGAGTTTCTGAATATCAAAGACCAGGGGTTTTAGGCGAGAAACAATCACACACATTCACACTAGACGCGGAGTTTTAATATGTACGTCATCACACGAAGTGGCGAGAGAGAGCCGATTAAATTCGACAAAATCACAGAAAGAATTGAGCAACTATGTTTTGATCTTGATAGATCATTTATTGATCCGATGAAGATCGCTAAAAAAGTTATCGAAGGAATCTATGATGGGATTTCTACAAAAGAACTTGATCAATTAGCTGCTGAAACAGCTGCTTATTTATCTACTCAACATCCTCAGTATTCAACTCTTGCAGGAAGAATTGCAGTATCTAATCTTCACAAAGAAACACGCGGATGTTTTTCTGAAAACATTAAAGCAATGTACAACTACAATAATCCAATTACTGGTGAGCATTCACCATTAGTTGCAAAAGAATTGTATGACGTTGTTATGGAAAACGCTCATCAACTAGATAAAGCTCTTGTTGATAAACGCGATTTCAACTACGACTACTTTGGATTTAAGACACTTGAAAAATCTTACCTGCTAAAGATGAATAACAAGATCGTTGAGCGCCCAGGACAAATGTTGATGAGAGTTTCTCTAGGGATCCATCTAAATAACATTGAAGCGGCCATTAAAACTTATGATTTAATGAGCGAAAAATATTTCACTCACGCTTCACCTACTCTATTTAACTCTGGAACAAATAAGGCGCAACTTTCTTCTTGTTTCCTTCTAACAATGAAGGATGACTCGATTGAAGGGATTTATGAGACATTAAAACAAACGGCCCTTATTTCTCAATCTGCTGGTGGAATCGGTTTATCTATCCACAACATCAGAGCGAAAGGTTCATTCATAAAGGGAACTAACGGAACATCTAACGGGATCGTTCCAATGCTAAAAGTATTTAACGATACAGCTAGATATGTTGACCAAGGTGGCGGAAAGAGAAAAGGTGCTTTCGCCGTTTATCTAGAGCCATGGCATGCTGATATCTTTGACTTCCTAGAGATGAAAAAGAACACAGGAAAAGAAGAGCAAAGAGCTCGCGATCTTTTCTACGCTCTTTGGATCCCAGATCTATTCATGAAGCGAGTTGAAGAAGATGGAATGTGGTCACTTTTCTGTCCACATGAAGCTCCGGGCTTATCTGATTGCTTCGGCAAAAAATTTGAAGAACTTTACAAATCATACGAAGAAAAAGGTCTAGCAAAGAAAACTGTTCGCGCTCAAGATATATGGTTTGCTGTGCTTGAATCTCAAATTGAAACAGGTTCTCCTTATATGCTCTACAAAGATGCAGCTAATGAGAAATCTAACCATAAAAACCTTGGAACAATTAAGTCATCAAACCTTTGTACAGAAATTCTTGAATACACAGCTCCTGATGAAGTTGCTGTTTGTAACCTGGCATCTGTAGCTCTTAACAGATTTGTTGAAATCGAAAACGGTAAACCAAAATACGACCATAAAAAATTGTATGATGTAGTTTATCAAATGACGGTTAACCTAAACCGCATTATCGACATCAATTATTATCCAGTTCAAGAAGCTAAAAACTCTAATATGCGCCACCGTCCAATCGGTCTAGGTGTTCAAGGGCTAGCTGATACGTTCTTTGAAATGAGACTTCCATTTGAATCTAAGGAAGCTCTAAAATTGAACAATGACATCTTCGAGACAATTTACTTTGCAGCTGTGACAGCTTCTAAAGATGCAGCTATTAAAGATGGCCCTTATTCAACTTATGCAGGATCTCCAATTTCTGAAGGCGTGTTCCAATTTGATATGTGGAACGTAAAACCAAACTCAGGAAACTGGGATTGGGAAGCTCTAAGAGCTGACGTAAAAATGTATGGTGTTAGAAACTCTCTTCTAGTGGCTCCAATGCCTACAGCTTCTACTTCTCAAATTTTAGGAAACAACGAGTGTTTTGAACCAATCACTTCAAACATTTATGTTAGACGTGTTCTCTCTGGAGAGTTCGCTGTAGTTAACAGATTTCTTGTTAACGATCTAATCGCGATGGGACTATGGAATGATAAAATGAGAAATGAAATCATTGCGTGCAATGGTTCAATTCAAAACATTTCTTCTATTCCTGATGAAGTAAAAGCGCTTTATAAAACTGTTTGGGAAATTAAGCAGAAAGCTGTTATCGATATGTCTCAAGGTCGTGGCCCTTATATCGACCAAGGTCAATCGCTTAACGTATTTATGGAAGATCCAAACTTTGGAAAACTATCATCAATGCACTTCTATGCTTGGAAAGCAGGTCTTAAAACAGGAATGTATTATTTAAGAACAAGAGCAGCTGTAAATGCTGTTCAGTTCACTGTAAAAAATGAACCTGTTAGAAAATCAGCTGAAGAAGAAAAAGCAGCAATGGTTTGTTCTCTAGAAAATCCAGAGTCATGTGTAATGTGTGGATCGTGATTTGATTTGCACTTGAAAAATCAGGATAAAAAAGGCCAGCATATGCTGGCCTTTTTTATGAGAAAATTTCTTAATATCTTAAGATATAAATCTATAAAACTGTTCACTATACGAAGGAGTTAACTAAACACACCAATTAAGCGATCCAAATAATCACTTGTAATATAAAAATGTTGATAATAGCATTTATCAATGGAACAAACTCCTTCGCATTTTTCTGAAATTATTCAAAATGAATATAGCTCTCGGCTTAAAAGAAACTCTGATTATTCAATCCGCGCTTTTGCCCGCGATTTAGATATTTCTCCTGCAAGTCTTTCACTAATGCTCAACAAGAAAGCTGGACTTTCAGCTGCTCAAGCAGAAATGATTTCTACAAAGCTAAAACTCAATGATGATGAAAAAGAATTTTTTAAAACGTTAGTTCAAGCTAACTGCGCTCGCAGTAAAACTGAGCAGAAAATTGCAAAGGCGAAACTTTGTCGTTACGAGACCAGATATAACTCAGTTTCAGTTGATATTTTTCAAGTTATCAAAGACTGGTATCACCTGGCGATTATGGAGTTGACTCTCGTCAAAGAATTTCGCGCAAATGCTTATTGGATCGCTGCTAAACTGCAGATAACGGAAGAAGAAGCAGAGGCCGGTCTTGATCGTTTAATTCGGCTAGAAATATTGGAAAGGGTCGATGGAAAATTGCGCCCGTCTAATGATTATTTGGTGGTGCTTTCTACTGCACCTTCTGAAGCTGCAAAACACTTTCAAACCCAAATACTTAAAAAATTGACTGACTCATTTACTGAACATGACAGATCCACCAGAGATATCGCGTCCGTTGTTCTTAGAATGAAAAAATCTGAAATAGATTATGTGAAGAATGCTTTAAAAGAAGCCAGACGTGATATTGCCGCTCATATTCAAGAAGGAGATGATCACGACAGTGTTTATTGTCTGACCACTTCCCTCTTTCGCCTTGACCGAGATCTTTAAAAAGCAATTATTTTAAAAATCCATTCGCAACATTGCAAAGAACAGGCTTTGCCTTAACTCTATTTGCGGCCAAATCATTTTTAGCTCCGCTAGAATACTGTGCCTTAAACGGTTTAGATGATTCAAAGATATCTCTAGTTTTAAAACGAATTGCTTGAGCATAACCTGAATTGTCGCCTACGTTCTGAGAGATGATAAGAGTTTCATCTTTTTCAACATCAGTGATAATCGTTAATTTCTTTGCAACCGTTCCTTCTATACTATTAGCTTCGACAATTCCTGCCAGAGGCTCGTGACGAAATGATAAATCAAACACATTATCTTGATCCCTAAGCGCTGTTTTGCATTCAAGCCCAACAATATTTGTAGCGATTGGAGATATTCCACCAAAAGCTGATAATTGCTCACGTCCAAGAGGATTCCCAACCTCGCCACCTTCAAACTTACTTGCAGTTTCTCTTTGGCCTATAAACTTGCCTTGTGTATTATAAGACGAGCAAGAGGCTAATAATGCTGACAAAACTATTGGTAGTACTTTAATTGATCTCTTCATCACCTATCTCCTAAAACTTAGTATCACCCAAAGATTATCGTCTTTACGCTGAATAACTTAACCCGAAAAAGGCCAAAGGTGTTTAGTTACTAAGAAGATTAAGTAAACACTTATGGAGAATTCCTGTAAAGATTACCCGGGTTCCTTAATTTTAATGATTATTTTCTGCCATAGATTACACTCTCTCAAACACAACACTCATGGGAGAATTTATGAAAAAGCTAATTGCTTGTATTTGTACGGTACTAATGGTTTCTACGTCTTTTGCTGCACAAAATAGAACGGAAAATTTATTGACTGAGGATTCATACGATCGACTAGACTCAATTATGAAAATTAAAACGGATCTCGCAAAAAATGAAGTTGCACTAGCTTCTTTAAGAAAACAATTGTCCGAAGAAATAATTAAGGCCAATAAACAAAAGAACGCAAAAATAACTCTTGCCCTTGGAGCTGCAGGACTAACAGTGCTTGCATTGGCAAGTGGTCCAATCGCTCGCAGGCTTGAAAGCAAAGGAGTAGCATTTAGTGATCTAGAAAACATGCTTCATGTAATTTTTGGTTTTACAACGGCTACGTCTGTAGTGGCGATTCCTGTTGGGGGTCTAAACTATTTTATAAATATCAATGATGCTAAAGAGATTGCAGAAAAAGTTAAATTGGCCGAAATTGAAAATCAAAAAATCCAGGCCAACCTCAATAAAGAAGTAACTCAGCTTTGCAAAATCGATTCAAGACATAAACTTTGTTACTAATGAGTTTGATTAAGTAAAAGAATAACTAAGGAATGCTCAAATGAAGAGAACATTAATAAGCTGTCTTGTTTCTGGTTTATTAAGTGCCGCAATTTCGACTCCATCTTTTGCTTCTGTGAAAGGTGGAGAAGTTGGAAATCCGGTTGGTGATAAAGGAGTTAATTTTTATTACCATTGTACGGCCAATTCGAATAATCATGTAAACCTAGACATTGCTATTAAAGGTTTTTATTTCGCGGAAGCTTCAGGAGTCGCTGCGGATAAAGCCGAGATTGAGTATGACCGCGATATTGCTTATATTGTTGATCGCGCATCCGATCTAGTGATTATCGCCTTCCCAAAAAGTGTAATTGATAACGGACCCAGAACATTTACTGGTACATTGGATGACCGCAGTCAAATGAACTGTACAAGATATATGTAAGGCAATTCGATGAACAGGATTAGAACTATTTATGAAATCATTATTGATACTAATTTTAAGCTTGATAAGTAGCTTTTCTGCGATGGCAAACGAATATGAACGCAATACTTTGAGTTGCGATATCAGGGGCACTGTTGAATCTGTATCCAATGAGCAAGTGTTACTACCACGTAGAATTAAGCTGGAGATAAGCACTGTCTCGATTAGAGGATCAACGGAAATCTTAAAGATCAAAGACATTAAAGCATCTACAAACAATTGGGATGAGAGTAAAAAAGAATTTAACTACGTTGACCTTAAGAACGTCATGCTAAAAAACATCAGCATTGAAAAAGTTGGACTCTATAATCCATCGCAATTTGATATTACATTGACCAATCTGCCAAAATTCTATGTGAGTCTACTGCTTGAAGAATTAGGAGCGAAAGACGTACCAGATTTACAGAAGTCAAATCTTATAGGGCCATTACATTTATCTAACCTTACCAATTCAAGAGATCGAAAAATTCAAATTCACTTTCCAGTAGGAGACGAATTCGATGGCCTCTCTTACCATATTTTTATGAAATGTTATGATGTAATTCTGTAATAGCTTTAATGGTCTTTCCTCCTTTTTTTGTCTTACTGCATCCCCAAGTTTGCTTGAATGGGCCCGTAGTATTTCAAAAGTGTTTAGTTATCGGCCCTTTTGACCAAACACCTTTGTCCGGCTTTAGTTTTTAAGCATCAGAACCGACAAGTTGTTGCATAAGGAGACAGAACATGAAGCAACTTAAAACCTTAGCAATTATTGGAATAATGACTTTTCATGTGGCCGCCAATGCAGGAGCATTAAAAGACCATTTCAACAAGGACTGGGCCGAAGGTGAGCTTACCCCTTATCGAACTTACAAAACTCCTGAAAAAAATTCTCCTTCTAAAGATGTAGAAAAATACTATAGTGATTTTGCATTTAAAGTTGAAAAATTAAGTCTGGCAGAAAAAAAATCGGTCCTAAAATATATCAAACAAAAAAGACAAGAAGCAAAGGTCAGTGAAGAATTCAATCATTACGATAAGCTTGTGAGTATTGTGAAGAAAAGTATAACTGGCAGCTTAAAAGATGGTGTCAAAGTCATCGCTAAAGGTGCTCCCAAGGTAATGGCGCCAATGAGTGATCACGATGCTAAAGTGACAGATCTATCACGAGGTGCCGTTAAAGAGAGTGAAGCACCGACAAATAGCAATTCGACAAAAAGAAGTACTGTTACTGAGAAGTGAAAACGCCAAGGGCCTCACTTTTAAATGAGGCCCTTGTTTTTTCTTTGTTATTAAATCTATCTTTTCAGCGTTTTGTTACTTATCTTCACAACGATAGTCAGAAGCTAATTTTTTAATATCTTCTCTATTAAACTTACTGTTGCCTAAAGTATTACCACCAGAGACAATATCAGTTTTAATGTCGTCAACTTTTTTATGGAATATGTAATTATATCTGTCGTTTTCCCATACAATATTACCATCCACGATAAACTGAATGTAATTAGCTCTCATTGTAAGTTCATCTTTTATGTGTATCGGGTTGTATTCTGTAACAACCTCAATTTTACATCGAGAATCTGCCTTGTGAAAAACAAGTGAATATAGTGTTAAATCTGTCTCTGCCATCGCAACGCCTGTTAATGCCATTAATAATACACTTAAAATTGCTTTTTTCATTTTCATCTCCTGATAGATAGTGTGCCGTTTTCTTAATGAAATCAACTTTAGCAGATCTAAAAAAACTCACCATAGCGCCTGTAATCTTTACATGAGAATCACATTTATGTTTACGATTCTTGCCCTCTCACAAAACACTAAAACCTTCTTTGCCTTAAAAAGCAAAAAGCAGGGACTCTGCCCTGCTTTTCATGAATCCTTTATTTCGATGATCAGATATTCTAAAAAGAACAAAATTAATTTTAAATCCTGATACTACATGTTTGTGATTGCATTGGCCTAATCTGAACTGATAGATCATCAAAAAAGTGTCAAATTATTTTACATCTATTAAAGAAGTCAGCCATTGATGAACTGCTCGAGGCAAAGGGCGACTTTTAGGAGTGATCGCACAGATTGTAGTTGTAATATCAAGACCTGGGATATTCAGTTCTACTAGAGATGTGTTCTTGAGAAAAATTTCTGGAATCAGGCTCCAGTAGTTACCACTGGAAATGGCAGCAACACCAACGTCATAAGAATCGTACATCAATGATGGATTCATTTGTATACCTAAAGCTTGCAGTGCCGGATGATTTTCACAGATTTCAATCCCATGAAATGCTTTTGGGGATGCTTGTGGAAAATCAGAGAGCGCTTTTAGTAAGCTCTTACCATGAATCTTGCAGAGTGGATGATTTCGTTTTACAGCAATAACCAGTCTTTCCTTTCTAAGAATGTGAGTTGTTAATAAAGGAGATGGAATTGGCGCAAAACAGACTCCAAAATCAAGATCTCCTTTTATGACTCCTTCAACAACTTGCACAGAACGTTGACTGTAAAATTCTAAGACAAGTTTCGGATTAAGCTTGGCCAACTTCACAAGTGCAGGTGTCACAAACGAATCTGCCAATCCATGAGTGGCAGCTAGTCTTAAACTTCCGTCCAGTTCAACTTCTTCGGCCTGAATCTGATCTTTGACCCGGTAGAGCGAATCAATAATTGGGGTAATTTTTTGAGCAAAGCTTCGTCCATGAGCATTTAGACAAATTGATTTTCCGACTTTATCAAATAGTGGTAGGCCAAGCTCTTCTTCGAGAGAGGAGATGCTGTGGCTGATAGCACTTGGGCTTACATGAAGAATTCTAGCGGCCTTCCCGATGTGTTGAGTTTTCGCCGTTTCAAGAAAATATTGAAGTTGATCCAGTTTCATTGTTCTATAATATTCATCAATATTCATGAAATCAAATCATTTTATTAACTAATTCTGTTTTGATAAAAAATAATCACCACAAATAAAGGAGTCCTTATGAATAAATCACCAATTTTTATCTTGCTTCTACTGATTTTTTGTTCAATTTCAAACGTTCCATCTGCTCGTTCATGTAATCGGCATGGTGTTTGTCCAGGTCCAAATCCATATCGATCAAACCAAGCTAAGTAATTAGTGGTGTTAGCTAGTTTGGATGAATAAAAAAGGCTCCATTTTCTGGAGCCTTTTACTGGATAAAAATCCTTTCTCTTGAAATTATGTCTTTGTGAATATTTCTAGTTATTTCGAAGTAGCTCTGGTGTTGGCAGGTTCCGTCGTCATGTCATGTTCCACTTTTTTCGAAGCACGATTACCATCATTCACAGGTAATTTGGGAGCCGGCACAGCCGTCTCGCCAGCAGAACAATTTATAAATGGACTGCTGACTCTTTCAAATAATTTTAAACTTTTTATTAAGTAATCTTTTTTTTCAATATTTTGAAAACTGAAAAATTGAACTCCTCCATCACTATCATGATATACTTTTAAATCCACCTGATCAGTATTGTTTTTGAAATCCAAGCGAGTAAAATGTGTTTCAATCCTATTATTGGTAAAATCATAATAAGTGAATGGAAAACTATTACTCTCGAAACGTAACTTAGCCTCTTCAGTATATTGTTTTCCGTCTCTCTCTTCTGTAACTTTTAAAAATAATGTATTAGGCGTTCCAGTCGTAGCAACTTCAAGCTTACAATTAGGAGCAAGCTTTAACTTATTTAAATAATCAGCAAATTCTGTTGTGGAATATACTTTTTTTATCCTCTAGTTGTATTCAATAAATTTTTCGTTTTCTTTTACTAGTTTCGTTTGAATATCTAACTGCGTTTTATCCAATTTAATAATAAGTTTTTTATATTCAGATTCGGTAAGTAGATTTTTTTGTCTTAATGACGCAATAATATTTGCAATATTTTGGTATTCATTATGACTATCAATTCTCGCATTCATAACTTGATGCCAGTCATTTCCTAATAAGTCGCCATACTCAACTGCTTTTTTGTGATCGTAATGAGCTGAGAAATCAATCGGTGGTACATGTGTAATCTTAAAATCATATCTTTTGGACTGCTCAGAAATTTGTTTATCAAAATCATTATAATATTTACTATCGGCCCATGCCCTTGTTGTTAGACAAAGTAGTAGAATTATAATTTTGGATAAACTCATAAACAGTACCCCTTATGGTAAACGTTACAGGATTTATCGGTCTAATTTTTTTGGCACTTAATAGTTTTGAAATTTCCATTGATAGGAAGTGTTTTGTCTAAGGTTTGGCTTACTAAACATTTGTAATAAACATTTGGAATTGTCTTTTTGACTGGAATGCGCCCCCGAGATCAAATCGCCTTGCCTCAAACTATCAGTACAGATCGATTAGCTGGGTGAATTTTTAAATATAGTTACTTAAGCGTCGCTTGATTCGATCCCTAGATCTTATTGCGAAGTTCATTAATTTAGAATAGTCTAAGTTTTATGAAAAAACTTTGGATGTCATGGAGCACTGGCAAAGATAGCGCATATGCACTGCTCGAACTCAAAAAGAATTCAAACTATGAAGTTGCAGGACTTTTCACGACGGTAACCGCAGACTATGAGCGAGTAGCAATGCATTCTACCCGTGAAATTCTCTTACAACTACAAGCAGATGCTCTTGGTCTTCCACTTGAAATTGTACGGATACCAGCAAATTGCTCCAATGAAATCTATGAAACCAAGATGCAGGAACTAATTGAGAAGGCCATAGCTTCTGACGTGACGGCCATGGGATTTGGTGATTTATATTTGGAGGACATTCGAAATTATCGAGTAAGACTTCTTGCTAATTCTGGTATTGAACCAGTTTTTCCGTTATGGGGTAGGTCAACAAATGTTCTCGCGCAAGAAATGTTTGCATCTGGAATAGAGGCTGTTCTTACTTGTATTGATCCTACTAAATTGTCTTCTTCATTTGCGGGGCGTTTTTTTAATGCTCAAACAATAAAAGATATGCCCGCTAACATTGATCCATGTGGCGAAAATGGTGAGTTTCATACCTTTGTTTTTTCGAGTCCAAATTTTAGTAAGCGAATCCCTATTACCGTCGGTGAAAAAGTGGAAAGAGGCGGTTTTGTTTTCGCAGACGTTCTGCTGGCAGATTAAATGCTAATGATTTTGATTAGCTTCTTTATCAGACTATCTCGGCTTTAAAACAAAAACCGAGAATTTCTCCTCGGTAGTTATGGATTCTTCGTCTAAATAATCAGATTTTGTTCTTTTGTTCAGAGCTTAAAAGTCATTCTTCGAGTCATTGTCTTAAATCCAAGCTCTTCATAAAAATGAATAGCAGATTCATTAAACTCCCAGACTGAAAGCTCTATATTTGAAATTGAATTTGCTTTTGCCCATTCAAGTGCTTGTGCGACCAACAGTTTTCCTAACCCGATACGCCTAAATTCTTTTTTGATGATTAAATTATCAATCAGCAAAATAGTTCAAGGAATTTGAATGGTCGAAGAACCTTTAATTTCTTTTTTTGCCAATTGAAGTATTCCAACAATATGCCCATCTGTCTCTGCTGCAAAAAACTTTGAATCCTCCATATTAAGGAATGAAAGAAATTGCTCTCTCGACCTAAATGTTGACTCTGCTTTTGTGAACAAATGAGGCAATGCCAGATGGTGACACTCATCCAGATCTTCAAATAAACTCTTGAAGTCAGAATAATCATTTACGTTCAGTTCTCGGATTAATGTTTGATTTTCCATTCAAGGAGAATAACAAATTAAATTTGAATTTTCTTCAGAATTTAAATCTAATGGAAGATAACTGACGGATTTATCGAAAGTCTTCGCTTTCATACCCAAAAAAGCAACAAGGCCCAAATTTTTCATTGGGCCGTTATTTTATTCTTTGGTCAGCGAATCGCTGGATTCATCAAAACTCAGTTATTTCTGAGTTGCGGTTGAAGTAGGACTAACCGTTTTACTATCGATGTCCAATTTGCTTTTATCTTTCTCTAATTGAGAGTTATTTACCCCAACAGGGACTTGAACTGAGTATGCATTTCCATCCACCCAGCTACCATGAACCTTTCCCGGTTTACACACGTATGCAGCAATCGTTGCACCTTTGGCATAGGGTTTCCCATTATACATACAAGCGTCTTTTTTATCCAACCAGATACCTTTTTCACTACATATATAAGGCCCAAGAGTCGCACCTACGACCTGTGATTCTCCATTAAAATCACAAAAGTTTTTAGCATGTATCTCTCGCGACAATAAAGTAATGACTGAAATAATCACTAAGAATGTTAAATTTTTTGGCATACTAACTCCATTTATGCGGACATTATGCGGACAAAGGCCTTTCGGCAAAATCTAAAAAATGTTTAATTGTGATGGGGAGTACGGGCCTTGATCGCCAAAATAAGTGTTTAGCAAGTAACCTTGATGGCAAAACAGCTGTTGGCTTTTTTATATCTAGAGATTTGCTAATTCTTGCTTAATCTCTTTAATTAATTTCTCATTAAGAGTTGCAACCATCTTGTTATCTAAACTCCGTGCTATTGGTGTATCCGCGACTTTCAAGATTGCTCGATAAAGTCCCGCTAAAACTTCGCCTTTTTTTATTTTTCAAAATTGTGGGTTTCGACAAGTACTCGTCCCACAGAAATTGTCGAGTGAGATATAAATAATCATGCTGAGTTAAATTGTATTTTTCATTATTAAAGTTAATCTTACGGACCTCATCGAATTGTCTAAATTTTACAGTTGTATAAAGATGCTCTTTTAATCCACCTTGGTTTTGTAACTTTATAGGCAAGTTAAAAACTTTTGATATTGAATTTGGATTTTCAGTCATAAGAACTGAAACGGTGTCGGCAAAAAGTTCGTTATATGGTAAAAGATTTTTATAGTAACGTTGTTGCTTGGCCATAATTTCATCTTCCAGTGTTTCTACAAGTTTCACGTAATTTTCAGAGTAATTGCTATTTAATTCTTTGAATCTCCCAATGAGTTTACTAAGCTGAGGTTTTTGATCCTCCGGTATTACTTTTAAAATGTGATTATGAAAATCTTCAACGGTATAAAGAGATTCAAGATTATACCCATCCCGGGAGTTAACTGCGTGCTCCCACTGTCTTTTTTTTAAATAATATTCAGACGATTCAGTAATTTTGGCAGGAAGAATTTGGCCTATATCATTTATAATCTGCCCTAATTCCTCTCGCACTTTTTCTAAGTCAGAATCAATTTTTTCAGCATTTAAATATGACGTCTCTATACGGTCAAAATCATGTACAGACGATTTTAGATTATGGGTAAAAATATGGTGACCATATTCATGATAAAGTGAAGCTTTGTTGTAAGATGGATTATGAAAAAAATACTTACCATTTGCGCTGGTAGACAACTGCTCCGCAAAGTAAATTCTATTAACAAAAGGCTGATACTTAATTTCTGTCGTGTCTAATTTGGGGTAAATAACCAACTCAATATTTTGCGGAATCTTTAATGATCCTTTAATCATGTTATTTGTTCGCGTGATAAGCTCGATTAATTTTTGTGGATAATTTTTATCTCGAAATTGCTCTCCTTCATTTTTAGTCATCAAAACATATGAAGCTTTAAAGGATGCTTCTTTTTTTTCAAGCTTTTGGAATAAGTTTGAACATGTATCCATCCCGAATAGATGAGTCGACAAAAAGCAGAATATTATTAACAGGAAAATACAAAGTACTTTACGATGTTTCATACGTTCTCATCGGAATTAAGACTCGAATCTTAATGGTTCATGTCTGCTGAAAGTAAAGGGATTATTCGTCTTTGATAACAGGATTCAGCTTTATTGATTTTCAGTAATTTTGCCTACCTTGGATCGAATAGCAAAGTCTAAGTGATCAAAAGTCATCAGGGACCATTACTTAAAAGATTCAAGGCTTGTTGTATGTGTTTTGTGAGAGAATAAGGATAGTAAACACTGATTTGATTTTTATAAGATCCGGCCAAAGCCAGCCGGACTGATTCTTGTATTTAATTTATGTTAAATAATTCCGATACGCGATTATATGAATTATTCTATTCTATTAGTCTTATTACTCTCTTTAAATGCCTCCGCAGAAACCAGCTGTTCTGAAAAATTTAAGCGCTTACTTACGCCCAGAATACAAGTTCCTACATTAATTCCTCAATTTATGCGTCATCCATCATCTGGATATGAAAATTTAGGATCATGGATGAGAGAGAATAATATTACGGGGAAATCATCAGAGGCAAGAAAAGAAGCAACCCTCATTGCTATTCAAGAGCTTCAAGATATCGGAATAAACATTCAAGAGATGTCTATCAATAACGGTCTCAAAATTACTCAATCAATATTAAAAGATAAAAAAATTACTTTTTCTCAAATCGCACTCAATCATCCCATGCTTCCTTTTTACTTAGAAGAATTAGAAAAAAGAGGTGGTAATTTAAGAATTTGGCCTTCAGAACTTATTGCAGAAATGCCACATAGTTTTGCTAATGGCTTTTATGAACATTCCTCAAAAACACTTGCGATTATGCCCAAAACAACTTGGAGCTCTTTTATTCACGAGTACAATCATTTTGTATTTCATGAATTAGGTCTGGAAAATTCAAATTGGAAAGATCCTAATTTTCTCGAAGAAATAAAAAAAGCTCAAACCGATTTTCATTTTGGTCTTACACCTAAAGAAATGGTAGCTATCGCTAAAAATAATTCTAAAAAAAATATTTCTAACTTGGCACTAAACGAAACTATTGCCACAGAGGCAGAAGTTCAAGCATTACACCAAATGGGTTACGGTGATTGGACGTTCCCTGTCTATGAAGCCAAGTCCTATGCGTGGGGATATCAAATAAGAGATTTAGAGCGAAGAATTGCACTGGGACTTGAAACGAAGAAAGACAAAGTTGATTTAGACATTTTAAAGGCAAAGAAAATATTACTTCACCCGGTAGTATTAAAGCCATTAGTTTACGGTAGTGGAGCGACTGCATATTATTATCGCGATGATATAGGCGAAGTAATCGTAAGATATAAAGACAACACTCTCAAAAAATTTAGAATTGAAGATTTATTTAAAAATTAGTTCAATTATTTGTTCTCTTAAATAGATTAACGGTATCCATCATTTCGAGATCATCCGTGAGGTTTGGTGAATATCTTCAAGACTTGTGCCATTTTTATATATGGCCGTGACCTGTCGATTCCACTTAATACTTCCCGGATCTGGGGCTAAATATCTGAGATAATCAATCCCTTTGCTCGCATAGGCACCAGGAATTGTGAAAATAATTGCTTACCTAGCAAACCTATTTTATTTCTATCGCTACTACTCACTACATCTAAGCGTCTTAATCGTCACATTCCAATCATCAGCAAAACTAACACTAAGATCACAAATTTGAGTCGCAGCAGATCTTGTCACTACTACTCTTTTTTTTGCTTCAACAGCACCTGTTTTATAAGTAGGTCGATAAGCTTCATCTCCATTTTCTCTAACAAGAGCTTCATCACGTGTTTTAAAAAAATCTTTAACTAAATTTTCTGAAATTGACTTTAAATCGCTATCTGAAAGTACCAATGTGTTAGCTGGAATCCTTTTTGCTTTGGTCATATCCATTCCATAGGTCGTAAAGCTGAGCAAACTGCATAAAATGAGGTATTTGAAAAAATTCATTACAATACTCCTGATCTAAAATAGTACACTCGTATAGTATCGACTAATATCTCTCAAAACTTAAGGTGTAGCTCTATAAAACTGTTCACGATAAGAGGGATTTGACTAAACAATCATAGGTTAAGGATTATTTCTCTATAACCGATAGGTTACATTATGAATAAATCAAAAAATATAATTCTAGTTCTACTGATTTTAACCTTGATGAGTTATGAATCAGTGTATGCCACTGAAGATAATTCTACTCGCCCGCAAGGCCAAATTGAATCGCCTTATGAGGCCTGCAAAGACGTAATAATCGTGGAAAAAAGTAAGTACGAAGAGAACATACACCAAAACAGCTGGAAAGCGTGGGAAGCTAAATGCCACAAAAAAGTTCAAGTTGCAGAGGAAGCAGGCTTTACCAGACTAAATTCTCTCAATGAGGGAGCTGAATATTTAAATATTGCTTCTCTTGTTGCAGAAAAAGTAATTAATAATCTTGATAAGAGCAAAGACTATGCTCAATGCTCAAGCGCATGTTTTAAACGAGTCGGCGCTTGCGCGGAAGTTAATTGCGAAAAACGACGATTGGAAATTTTAAACAACTTAAAAGTGCAAACAAGAAAAATTCGAATGGAACTTGCGCTGTCACAAGAAGCTTCAGATACAACACTAGAAAATGCTGGAAACATTCTTTCTCTCGCTGATGAAAAAAGAATTAATATTCACCTGCAGGATTTTGAAGCAGGAACTAATAATCCTGTTGGGCGAACTGATTTGTTGCCAGCAGAAATAACTCATGCAAAAGAAGTTTTAAAATATGAAAAGGAAAAAGTAGAAAAAGATTACAAGAAAATGCTAGCAGATAAAGGAATTAAGGATTCTTCTGATTTGCACTTTCGTTGGGTTTCAAATGCGCTCATGGATGCAGCAAAAAAAAGAAAAGAAGAACACCAGGCAAAATATCGCCAAATAGTTTTTGAAGAGTCTCCCCTCTTTGCAGTTATAGAAAAACCATCGAAATATGAAAATGGCGACGTACCTGTTTGGACAGAAAAACAATTGGCCGATGCCTTTGATAAATTAACTAAAAATGCAGAAAGAACTAAGGCCTCGGTGAAAGAAAGTTTAAGTAAAGGAAAATTAGAATTTAATCGTACCAAAGGTGAAGCCTTAGGTCTTTGGCTAAAAGATCTAGTACCTGGAACACAAGATAGCAACGATCTGCTATTTTATATGGGAATGAAAAAACAAGTTGAAGAAGTTTTAAAAGAAAATAAAAGTATGTGTGCGGCCGCGACGACTATGTACAATCGTCTGCAGAGTAAAGACGTGCAAAACAATGCCATCGTATTTGTTGGTTCATTTGCCGGAGGGGCGATAACCAAAGGAGCTTCAAGAGCAACTGTAGGAGTCTTTCATATTGGACGCGCTCTTACTGGAGCTGAAGCTTCCGGACTCACAGGCTTAGCGATTGGATCGACTTATTTAGGAGACAGCTTTCGCCAATATAATTCCACTGTGGCGGAAGTAACTTCTGGCGTTCGAGAGGCCAGTGCCATTGACGAAAAAAGAACTAATGTAAAATTCAATTTGGCCTTTGCTCCGACTTTAGGGCCAAGTGGCTGGAGTCTAGGTAAAACACTTTATAATTCTCTAGGTAAAAAAATGGCCAAAGATCTTCCGGCAATTTCAAAGTTGATGAAGAAAGCAAACGTTAGCCAATCAGCACGTGACGAAGCCGTCGATAAATGGATTGGCGCTAAAGTGAAAGCGGCACTAAGCTCAAAAACACTTGATCCTGGTGATGATTCCCTACTTAAATCAGAAGCGGGAGCAAATATTTTAGATTCACTTGCCAGTGATATTCAAAAAAACAATCCCAAATTTTTTAGCGATCCAAATAATTTTGAGTTCTTTTTAAATACTGCTGCAACAACATTAAAAAAACGTCCTGGAGATCCATCCGACTTGGGAGATAAGTCACGACAGTTATTTTTAAGTTTGAATGTCGACGCCTTTAATTCGTGGGATCCTAAAGCACGCATAGGTCTAATGAAAGTGTTTAATGAAGGTGTTGAGGAACTCAGAAACGCTTACTCTAAAGATCCCGCCGCCTATGCTAAGTTCACCACAGATTCAGAATCACAAGAAAAAATTATGATTGCCGCTTTAAAACGTGCTGGAATTGTCGACGACACTGAAATTGCAGCGATGAAGACATGTGCCTTAAAAAAGTAAACTTACTATGAAATTTTTTCTATTCTTCATTTTATTATTTTATATTGCAGCAGGGGTTTGCGCTGAAGAAAAGTCATATGGAATTTGGATTAAAAAAAGCAATAAGGACTCCTTAGCTAGAAATGTGCAAGATCAATGGTTATGGTCTAGTGTTAATAAATTATTTGAGGGGCAGAATCTTTATAATTCAGCTACAAACTCAGGTGGACTAAACACTTGGGAGGAATTGAAAAATTTGTCCCAAAAATTTGATGATTTTGAAAAGGATATTTCAACCTTACCTCCCATCGAGAAAACAAAAAAACGACTTGAATTTTTTGACATTCAAAAAAAAGAACTTAAGACTCGTGGTTTAGTGAATGAATTATATAGCGAGATAATTACTCCTCTCACCAATAGCGCGGCAACAACTAGATCAGAAGATTATTATGGGGTAGATAAAATTCTTAATCACTTTGATAAAGTCAAAAATGAAAACATTGCCCCCATACTTCTAAAAAAATCTGAAGACACTTTTAAAAACACCCCATACCTAGTTAATGCTCAACTTGTCTCGGATCTCAATCCTGAATTTAAGCAATTTCTAGGAAATATTTTTAAAAATCAGCTTCCAACGTCTTCAGAATTTATAAAGCAAAATGCCGAATATTTTGAACCCATCGATTATACTAAAATTCATACTCGCGTAGTTGGAAACACCCACTTCCTATCCGATTTAGATATCAAAGCACCTCATTTTCAAGACAATTTTAGAGACTATATAAACCCTACTGAACTAAACCCTGGTGAAGCTGGACAAATTCTCAAACTTGCACCAGCAGGGGCCTATCTTACAGTCGGAACTGAGCGTGGCTTTATTGGTGCCGCTCAAACTGAAAATGCAAGCCATCTTGTCTTCATGGATTATAGCTATGGAGTTAATCACTACAATAGATTTAATACAGCATTATTATATCTCGCAAAAAATCGTGAAGATTATCTTTGGTTAAGATTAAAGGCAACTCAAGAGGAAGTGGTCGCAAGACTTACCAAGGAGACACCTGATGATTACCGAGAATTAATTTCCAACCAAGATAGTTGGGAAATCTGGAAAAAACATTTTAATGAAGAAGGATTTAGATTACTACACGAACCTCCTGATAAGAATTATCCAAATCATGCTTTTGAGTCAGCAAACTATCTCTATGATGATACGCAATTTGCAAGGCTATCAAAAATGGCCAAAGAAGGAAAAATTGCCTCCCTTCAAATTGATCTATCTCACTCTAGCACGATTGAAAAATTAGTTTCTGAATTAAAGAAAAAGAATGTCCCCCTTTCAGTATTTGACTACAGTGATGTGTGGTATGACATACCCGCGCATGATCTTGTCTTTTTAAAAAAGAACCAGACTGCTAATTTATTAGACTCATTAAAACCAATCGCAAAAGATGATAGCGTTTTACTTTTAACTTCGTGGTATGCAACTCCAGATAGTAAGTTGGCCCAAGGAAAAATAATAATGCACGGAAAAGACTATCGCCCTAATCTAGTTAAGGTCGCACAAAGCGCACAGTCTGAAATAAAATACTACCCATACTGGGATTGGAATTATTTTGGATTTACCTTTGACTCATTTAAAGAAAAAGGCGAAGCACTAGAACTTGCAGAAAAATTGAACCAACAATATTTGCAAAAAGGCTCTATAGACAAAAAGTTTTCTAAGACCCTTAACGGCGGACTGCCTCGCAACTCGGGTAAACGAACAACTATCTCCCAGGCATTTGCCAATATCGCCGGCCCAAGTCTCGACTGTTCAGCGTGGTTTAAAAAATTATTTAAATGATTTTTAATCTTTCACTGTTTTGTGAGAAAACGGGGATCGTAAACACTGATGTCATTTACATGTAAAAATTACTCATAACCAGCAATAAGCTAGATAATTTTTAGCTGTCTGATAAATTATATTCATTAAAAAAACCGACATAAACACTCATGTGTGTAAACAAGGATTGATATTATGAGACGTTTACTTCTAACGACATTGGCCTTGGCAATGAGTTTCAATGTTTCTGCTAATGAATATGAACGCCATCATGTTGGATGCGAAATCTTCGGGACCATTGAATCAGTTAGCAATGAAAAAGTTAATTTACCTAACACAATCAAAATTGAGGCCAACATTGTGTCGATAGTAGACTCAAATGAAATCGTTAAAATCAGTGATATTCGTTCTTCAGAATTTCAAAGATCAATCAATGGCCGCATAAATGCAGATATTGAAAATCCGATTATTAAAAAATCTCTATTGGAAGATATTTCTTTCGAAAAGTTCGGTTCGCTTGGCCAATTTATTGTTAAATTGGGAACGGTAAAGAAAAAAGACGTACCTGCCTTTCTTGAAGAATTAGGAGCGAAAAACCTTCCAAGTTTCTCAAAATCAAATCTTATGGGGCCATTAAACCTATCAATTTTGAGTAATGGAGGAACTAAAAAAATTCAGATCCACTTCCCGATTGGAGATGAATTTGATGGGCTTTCTTATCACATCATGATGTTTTGCTATACACAGAACTAATGCCAAAGCATAATAGATGACGTTCTGTTCAGTGGAGCTGTGACCATAATAAACATCGTTTCAATATTAGTTATAATTTAAAAGGTTTAGTATTTGCTGACTAAATCAGTAGGTCATCGATAACCATTCAATAATATAGTTTATTATGCCGAAAGAGAGGTGGGAGTTTCGGCATAAATGCATAATATCTTTTTCACATTTATTATTTATTTTTTGGGGGTATTTTGCAATCTCCAAGCTGCAGACATCTCCCTCGGAAATGGGGTTACTATTTCTGACGAAGAATTAAAAAAAATAGAGTCACAACTTCCAAAAACTCCAGAAGAGACAACTTTCTATCATTGGACCAAAAGAAATGTTGGGCTTCGTTGGATTAATCAGACAAATATCGATGCAGGAGAAGTCAGTTTTTATAATACCCCTACTGGTAATAGACAAGTTTATGGAGCAGGAATTTATATAGCAACCTCACCTACCAGCTCTGAAGAGTTTGGAGTCATACCAGTCACTGTAAAAATAAAAAAAGGAACTCCCATCTACGACCCGAAAATTGTCCAAGAAATTACGGGAAAAAATCTCACCAATGCTCAAGCGTCAGTCTTGGGTGAGAAAATTCCGTTTATCCGTTCCATTAACGGAGACTGGTATGTTACAAATCATTCGGCCAATACTACCGAAATAGGATATGGATATAATTCTTCTCCGAATGCTCGAATAAAAGGAGATACCCCTGATCAAAAATGGGATGTCTTTTCAGTAGTGGATGACATATCAGATGCTGCAATAAATGACCCTGAAGCAATACGTTTAAAAAAACTTGTTGCCCTAAGTGACTATATGGATGGGATCTCTTTTGCAAGAGCTTTAAAAGTCAATCCGACTAATCCGTGGAATGAATTTGAACCAGAACATTTTGAATCCTATCAACATGCTCTAATAAATTTAAAAAAAGAAAATGTACACTCTGATAGCGGTGATCGCTGGCAAACACAAACGGCCAAACAAGATTTTACAAAAATCTTTAAAGCTATATCCGGCAATTCATCTGCAGAATCATTCGATCTCATACTTCGCAAGGAAGGAATTCGGGCCGGTGGAGATGAAGAGGGAAAAACATTTTTTATATCTGAAAAAGAATTAAAACCTCTCCAAGACAATCCCTACATTGAAGTCAATATCAAAAAACATTCATCTGAAGGATATTTAGTAGAATATTTTTATCCCGATGCATTTCATTACAAAAAATTAAAAGGAAAAATTTCAGATAGCCTTTATCAAACTCTTGAGAATTCCAATCAAGAACTTCTAATGAAGGATGTATCAACTAGACAAAAATTAAACACTCAAATCATCACAGAACTTTTAGACGATGCTTTTAAACATTACCAAGGAACATCTATCTCATTAGATGAACCTTCGATTCGTTACATGAGAGATTTAATTAGTATACATCCATTTTCTGACTTCAATGGAAGATCTATTCGAATGTATTTCAAGCTTGCTTTAGCGCAAAAAAATAAAAGTGTTCCCTATTTTATGATGTCAGACATGGATCTATTGATGCCACCAGCTGAACAAGTAAATTATTTGCGCCAGGCAATTGCTCCCCATCAAGAATTGCAAAGAGGATTAATTGAAGAATTTGCTCTGGCCAAAGGACAAAAGCGTGCACCTGATTATCTTAAGGCCATTGATTTTAACAAATTCGTTTCAAGTGGATTTTCTGACATTGCAAGTATCGATTTAAATGCTCCAGAAGAACTTGAAATGATCAAAAAAAGAGAATGGACAAAACTTTCTGATAAAGCGGCATACAAAGGTTGGGATGAACTAGAAAAGCAATTAGCAGATCCAGCACAGAGAAAAGAGGCATTGTTAAAGCTGTATTCATTTAACCCAAATGTGGGCCAGGGGTATTCCGAAAAAACTAGAGAAAAAGTTTTTTCGATACTTTATAAAGAAATGATGAGTGATCCTGAAATCGGCGAACATGGGATTAATTGTTTTAAAAAATATGAGGCGATGTATAAAGTAAAAGCGACAGAGACTCTTCCGCCCCCTCTTAAAATCAAAGAAGATTTCACCACTAAAATATGTGGTAGTTTGAGCTGTTTTACATCAAGTGTAGATACAAAGAAAAGGGGCATACAATTTCTAAGACTACTTGAAGAAGATGATATTACTCTAATTGAGCATTACCTAAATGGCCCTTTAAAGGATAGCAATCAAGAAGTCGCCGGCAGTGCACTAAAAATGTATAATTCGATTGTTGAAACATATCAGAAAAACCCATCCTTATTTAAGAATTTGCCTGAAGACAAAAAAAGAAAATTTATAAAATTATTAACTGATGCTGCAGATGTTTTTGCAAAAAACCATAACGAAGATTCTTCTATTTACTCAATCAATTATACCTCAAGTGTAATTAACGACATCACTACAGAAGAAGAGAGAGTAAGGCATCTCGATCAAATGAAGAGCGATCTACGCCTCATGCACGACCACCCTGCTTGGAATATAAGACAAAAAGTCCTTTTCTCTTATATGAATTTATTAAATGACGACAATGATAAATTCAAATTTCTAACATTAGGTTTTCTAGATGATAGCGATAATGACATCAAAAATGCCGCCAATCGCTTCTATAATGAGATGAGGGCAAAATACGTAAAAGATCCAAACCTCTTTAAACAACTCTCTTCAGACAAACAAAAAGATATGCTTTTAAGTTTTCAAAAAATTGGAGAGACAGCTCTATATAAAAAAGAACTAGCTCTAAGTGCTGATGCGCTTGGGAATTATAAAGTTTTCTATGGGCATACATCTTCTGAAGCCAAAAAAACATTGTCATCGCCAGAGATAATACTAAGTAATGCCAAAAAACAATTTTTCCAACTGGCGGCTGATCCTGGTTGGAATATTAGAAGAGATGTTGTCCTATTCTTTCCCTCTATCGCTAGCGATAACAGCGAATATTTAAAATTATTATCAATGGGATCTCTGGTGGACAGTGATAATGATGTTCGGAATGCGGCCTATCGCCGTTATAAGGAGATGGGACTTGAGTACAAAACAGACCCTATTTTATTTAAACAACTCTCGCCAGACAAACAAAAAGACATGCTTTTAAGTTTTCAAAAAATTGGGGATATGGGGCTAGATAAAAAGGATCTTTACCTAAGCTCAAATGCATTTGAAAATTACAAAGCGTTGTATCAGTTTACATCTCCAGAAGCTCAAAAAGCACTGACATCACCTGAAATAATATTAAGTAATATGAAAAAACAATTTTTCCAACTGGCGGCAGATCCTGATTGGAATATTAGAAGAGATGTTCTCCTATCATTCCCCTCTATTGCCAGCGATGATGCTGAAAAATTGAAATTATTATCGATGGGATCTCTGGTGGATAATGACGGCGATGTTAGAAATTCTGCCAATCGTCTTTATAATGAAATTAGTGAGAAATATAAAAGGGATCCAAATTTATTCAAGCAACTTTCACCAGACAAACAAAAAGATAGGCTTTTAAGTTTTCAAAAAATTGGGGATATATTGCTAGATAAAAAGAATCTCTATCTAAGCTCAAATGCATTTGAAAATTACAAAGCTTTATATGAGCTTAAATCTCCAGAAGCTCAAAAAGCACTGACATCACCTGAGATAATATTAAGTAATATGAAAAAACAATTTTTCCAACTGGCGGCTGATCCTGCTTGGAATATTAGAAGCGATGTTGTCCTATCCTTCCCCTCTATCGCTAGCGATGATGCTGAAAAATTGAAATTATTATCGATGGGACCTCTGGTGGATAATGACGGCGACGTTAGAAATTCTGCCAATCGTCTTTATAATGAAATTAGTGAGAAATATAAAAAGGATCCAAATTTATTCAAGCAACTTTCACCAGACAAACAGAATGAGATTTTGCTACATTTAAAAACGATAGATGAGGCCCAAGTCACAAAAGGATTTAAGCCTGCATCTACATATAACGAAGATTTTAAGGCCTTAATCAGTATGACAAAAAATCAATGTCAAAATCTATTTTTAAAGCTCTCTAACTAACTATCTTGCAAAATTTCTATTAATAGGCCCAGAAGCGTCCACACTAAATCGACATGAGCTTGCAGAACAGCTGATATCTGCCCCTTGTTAATTTATTTTTTGCGATAATGATCAAAGATTAAAATTTAAATTAGAGGTTTAGAATGCGAATTTTATTTTTTCTAAGACTTCCAGGAGACAGACAATCAGTCATGCCCATTCCACAATCAAGGCCATCACCAAAAACGATGCATTCTAAATTTAAATAGCGTGCTTTACATCCAAATGAATCATCAAAGTCAATTTTAACATTCACAACTGCGTGTTCAGATTCAGGTTTAATCTGAGTTACTTCAATTTTAGTAATTTTGTAAAAAGGACCATCATGCATTGATTCTATCAATTGATCAATTGCTCCATTCTTTGCAACAGATTTTGCCCAATCTGGTAATTCTGAAGATACTGCAAAATTTGTTATTAAAAGAATTATTGCTCCAGCAATTGTTTTTTTCATTCTATTTCTCCATGGCCGTTGATTCCTTTTGAAATTATAGGTACTGAAACCATTTATCTTTGATAGCTTTTTCAACATCTATATCCTTATGTTTTGCAAGTAATAACGTCATCGCAATAACATCAGCAATTTCATCTTTTAAATTTTTTTCTAAAGATTCTTTCGATTCATTGCCGATTCTAGCTCTTTGTGTGAGTTTCAAATATGCAGACGATAGCTCTCCAAGTTCTTCTTGAATTTTTAAAATGAACCAGTCATCATCGCATCTAATATCAAACTTACTAGCATATATATCACATACCAGGGAAAGCTGATTGGTGATTTCATTCAAATTCATTGAATTCCTCCAAGAAAATATAAAGATACTAGTTACCTTTTAAGGTGTCCATCCTGTTCATTGAGCTAATGATTTCCAACTGGCCCAAGCTTCTAAACTCTTCGCATTTCAATTCAAAAAGACACAAAAAGCTATCTAAGTCACCATAAAGACGAGAATTACTAATATTTATTAAAACGTCCGTAAGATTTGATCCCTTGAAGTCACTAATAAGTATGAAAGACATTAACCAAAACAAGGAGAAAGGTATGTCACAAATGTGTTCAATGAATGGCTGTAAAGAAAAAAAAGGAATGTGCGGACATGAGAAAATGATGATGTTAATTGTTGTCGTTGGGGCAATTGGAGGCCTGGGACATTGGGCGCTTCATTTGTTCTAATACATAAAAATATTGAACTCGCTTTTGATAATAGACCATCGAGAGCGAGTCAATATAAGATATCGTATGACAAAAATGAAATCGGAATTAACCTCACAAGAAATTCTTGTGGCCTTCAAAAACCAAGACTGGCCTGTCCTTGAACGGCTTATTAAACAGTATACAGATTACCTATTAAAAGGAGCATACTCCCTAGGGTTTATTGGATCAGAAGCAGATGATTTGGTCCAAAATGTCTGGTCAACTTTTTTTGAAATCCTGCCACGTTTTGAAGGTAATTCGCAAATTAAAACTTTCTATACGGAATACTTATCAACAAATGCAGAGAACTTCGTCGCGAAAATGTCCGTTTAAATACACATGATCCTATTGATAAAATTATGGAAGAGCACTTTGATTCAAACGGGCATTTGTTAATCCGCCTATGGACCCTGAAAAATTTGTTGAAGCTACTCAATCTTTAGAAATCATTAATTACTGCATCGAAAAATTACCAACCACTCAAAGAGCAGCGTTTTATCTTTGAGAGATTGAAGAGAATGAGACGACTGAAATCTGTAAGATATAAGAACATTTAAGTTCTCTTGAAAAAGAAGTGATCAAGAAAATTAAAAAGTCTTAATTTAAAAATTTAGAAATTACATCCCTGCATATTTGTCGTAGGTAGCATTACGAAATTGGGATTCGAACAATATTTAAAATAAGTTACTCCGGCCATCCCCATAGGTGCTCCTGTTCCGCCAGAGACTGTCTCAGTAATTGAAGGAACTGCTCCTACCGCAGAATATAATATTGTAGAGATATTGGTATTTATAAATCCTCCATCTCCTCCTGAAGTACCCATGCCACCATTAGAAGTAATCATTAATGAACCTGCTGCATTTGAAAAATTAACTCGGTTAATCCAAGCGAGGATGATTCCCCCTCCTAGCGTTCCAGTTCCACCTCCCATTCTCAAACATCTTTTTCCACTGCCTGCAACGCAAGCAGAACTTGTTGGAACATTTAAACCAGTAGCATTCGCACTAATTGTGAGTGGGCTTGAAATATTCATTTCGTTACTTACTTTAAATGGGAAGAGTCCACCAAAACCTCCAGTCGGACTAAAAGCAAAAACATTAACGACTGGAGAAGCAATACTCGTTATAATATTTCGATAATGAGGAACTCTCACTAGCTGCATTGAGCATGTAGAAATCGCTGCGAGATTTGCTGCTGTTGGAACTGCAAGTTGCACAGCTGTTGGTGGAGCACCATCCAGCATGTATGTTAGAAGAGAATGATCAAGAGTGATATCTGTATTTACACTTACAGGGGTAATGCCTGTGACTTGAGCAAATCCAAACATGCCTGGAACAAATCCCCCACCGCAAATTCCTGCCGTACTTTCTGAATTCACGTACCACATAATCTCATCGCCAGCGGCAATACTACTAGTTCCTGAGATAGTGACCTTCGGAAGTAATGGATCAATCGCAATAATTTTTCCATAGTCAGTTGAAGACTGTGTAAAAGGAGTTGTTGCTAATATCCAGTCACCATTTTTTCCATAACCAAAGGGACTGTATCCAAGATTAGAACTAACTGTTGTAGCATTATGTTCTAAGAACAGTGTCGTATTTACAAGTCCAGGAGCTGAGTTCGCCTGGGCCTTCATATTTGGTTGATTTATTCCAGCGTACATTGAATCGCTAAAGCGATATGAAATCGGAACTCCTGAGCAATCTGCCGATTGAAATGCTAAGACCATTGTATCAATCAAATTTTCTTTTTTACCATTAACAATATTTCCAACAGGAAGACCAATCACGGTTGAGGCAATTCCAGTGGAAGAGATAGGGATACAAGATGTTTCAAGTGATGGCAGAGGAGACATGCTGCCCGCAGTTTTTTTTCCTCCGGCGGCAATTATTTTAACAGAACCTGTGAGCCCTATTCCCGTGCAACTAGCAACGCCGGTTACCGGCATCACGAGAGTTGAACAGGATTGAACAATGACAGGCTTAAATTGATTAGCGAGAACACCAACCGCTGCCATATAATCAGGATGAGAAACGATGGCCCCATGGCCTGGAATGTTTGCACAAGTTGCATAATCTAAATTAAATGTAATTGCAGTATCGTTAGAATATAAATTAATAATTCCAGAATACGCACAGCGATTTGCACCTGTAAAAACTCCGTTAGGGCCACCTTCCCAGCCGATCGCTGCAAATTCCCACTGACCTTTAACCAAGTCGATAACTTTCTCATCGCTGGCATTAAGTAATCCAATATGAAAATTTTCAGAATCATCTAACCTATGTCCGACGACTATAATACCGCCATTCATCTGGGGCCCGCTACCTAACATTGCCCCACCCATAATAGATATTTTAGTTTGAGATGTGCCCGCTTTTTTTCCGCATGAAAGCACTAATAAAAGCGTTGAAAGGAATAATACAAGGTTTTTCATAGAAACTTATCCCCATAAATCTTAAGACATCAAAGTGATATCGGATTTATGAGGACAAATGTTACAAAAAGCTTACGCAACATAATAGACTCAAACAATCAACTTATTCATACGTATTTAGATGTGGACAATCACATCTTTAGCTTCAAATCGCACTTTTTTTGTTGATGCATATTTATCATCATGGTCTCTATATCCTGCAGGACAAGCGACAACGACTCTCCACCCACTTCCAGCAAGACCTAAAATCTCATCGTATTTAATAGGATTGATTCCTTCAAGGGCGCAAGTATCAACACCTAAAACGGCAGCAGCTGTCATAAAATTTCCGAGAGCAATATAAGTCTGACGAGCGGCCCATTCCGAAATGTGATGACTTCGAGGACCTGTCACCAGATCACCCATCATCATTTTTTTATACCCATCCATACTTTCAACATCCAGATCTCTCACTTTTGCAATTTGTTGAATGTAGTGATCAATATGAGACTCATCCAGTTTTTCTTTAATGGCAAAAACTACAAGATGAGAACAATCTGTCACTTGAGACTGATTCCACGATAATGGTTTAAGCATTTCTTTGATCGACTGGTCTTTAACAATAATAAATTTCCAAGGCTGAAGTCCATACGATGAAGGTGATAAAACAAGAGCTTTTTCTAAGCATGCCCATTTTTTTTCATCAATTTTTTTAGTCGCATCGAATTTTTTTGTAGCGTAACGCCACTCAAGTGATTCAATTAATTTTTCTGGTTTTAAATTTTCCATAAAGTCTCCTCAGGTAATTAAATAATTAACGCTCTTTAAAATCTATATAAATATCTTTATTCGTTCGAAGTGAAACTTGTGCATTGATTTGTACATCAACAGTTTGATCTGAAATAGAAAAAGTAAATTCCTTAACGACATGTAATAAGAGAACGCGAATCTCTAAGTTAGCAAGTTTTTCTCCCATACAAATTCTTGGACCCAATCCAAAAGGAATAAATGAGCCCTCAATTGGAGGAGTTTTAAATCTCAAAGGACTGAATTTTTCAGGTTCCTCCCAATAAAGTGGATTGTGGTGCATGAGATAAGGAGAAATAGAAATCAAATCTCCAGGTCTTACTTCTTCTCCATGAATCTTATCTGCTGCAACAGCAACTCTCCCAAATGACCAAGCTGGAGGTCTCATTCGTAGAACTTCTTTTATAAACTGATTAAGGGAAATGAAGCCATCGAGTTCTTCTTCACTCAAAGCTTTAAAATCCTTTTCTTTAAATTCTTTATAAATTTTTTCCTGCCACTCTGGATTTGTGGCCAAAAAATAAAAACTCCAGGTTAGGACATTGGCTGTCGTTTCATGACCTGCAAAAATCATCGTCTTAACTTGAGAAAGAATTTTTTTATCACTAAATTTTAGAGGAGATTCTAATAGAGCATGAATCATATTCTCTTTTGGGTTTCTCTCTTTTTTCTTTTCCTTCAAAATAATTTTTTCAATTTCAGCGTCTAAGGCAATCAAGGTTTTATTAAAATCCTTCTCGCGTTTTATCTTTGAGAGCGTTTTAAAGGGAGTAATATATGTCATCTTTTTTTCAATGAGATCAATTAAATGAGACAGTCCTTTGCTTATGATATGAAAGCTCTCTTCCAAGGTTTCATTAAAAAGACTTCTTCCTATAACATGAAGGGCGTAAGCAGTTGAACGAGAACTCATATTCAAACTTTTGTGAACACTGCTTTCTGATTTTATCTCTTGAATTGTTTTTTTAGTTTCATCTTCAACAATGGCAAAGTAATGATCAAATTTACTCGGATTAAAGGTTGGTCCTATGACTCTCCTTCCTTTTCTCCATTCCTCACCTACATCTGTAAAAACTCCCTGCCCTAAAACTTCAGCAACCTTCTGATAACCGGGAGTATTTTTTGGATAATTTTTACTGTTGTCTACGAGTACATGCTTTAGCCCTTCAGGGTCATTGACAAGGAGTGTTCGCTTTTTTCCAATAAACATCTCTATGAAATCGCCATACTGTTTTAGACAGGAATACATATATTCTAGTCTTCCCTCTCTTAACGAAAGAGCATGGCCTGTGAGGAGACCCCAGTATTTATCGCGTGGAGGTTTTGCTGCTTTTCTGTTATTGATTGGGTAGTTCACAACATTTCCTCATTTTTATTTTCAAAAATTGATTTATACTAAAAAGGCATGACTACATATAAAGATCATATCTTAAATTTTTTATTTAAACGCTTACAGCATTTTTTTCCACTGATCTTCTTTTCGATCATGATCTATTTTTTTGTTCAATTTGTAATCACTAAATCAATTTGTTATTTTGTCTATTTCTCTCTCACCCCTTATTTAATTCCTCTACTCATTCAACGAATCGTTCTTGGAATTTATCCTATGACTGAAGGAGGAAGCTTTATCGGTCTAACGGAAAAGAATTTTCAACCATGGCTTTTTTCTCTTAGAGTTCAACAAATCTATCTAGTGTTCCCACAACTTGAGCGGCTACTTTTCTATTTACCTGGTCTCTATAGTGCCTGGCTCCGATTATGGGGAAGTAAAATTGGAAAAAATGTATTCTGGACACCTGGAACAATTGTCAATGACAGAAGTCTTATTGACGTCGGTGATTTCGTTATATTCGGACACAATGTTTATATGTCATCCCATCTTCTTCGAGTAAAAAACGGGAAATTTTTTGTATTTGTAAAAAAAGTAAAAATTGGAAGCTATTCTTTTATCGGGGCCTTTACAAAAATGGGACCTGGAACAGATATTCATTCAGGCTCTCAAGTAAGAGCTATGAGCAATTTCTCAGTCAATCAGAAATTTTCATCAGATAACAAAGAAGAGAAAAATTAAATGACCATTTACGATTTAAAGCCAAAGTTTCAAAACTTATTAAGACCTCTAGTTCAAACAGCATTTAAAAAGGGAATTACTCCCAACCAGGTAACTCTTGGTACTTGTTTTTTATCTGTTGCAATGGGACTTTATCTTCTATTGTCTAGTAAAGAAATGTTCTATCTTCTTCCGGTGTTTTTCTTTGCACGCATGGCCTTAAATGCCATTGATGGCATGCTCGCTAAAGAGCACAATTTAAAATCTCCTCTAGGTGCTATCTTAAATGAAGTGACAGACGTCGTCTCTGATGGTTTTCTCTATTTTGCTTTCATTAGATTTTATTTCATTAATCAAAATCTTTTATTATTCATAATCTTTTTTTCGGCGATCACTGAAATAACGGGACTAGCAGTCTTATTAAATGGAAGCCCAAGAGAATATGCAGGCCCCATGGGAAAAAGCGATAGAGCTTTTATCTTCAGCGTAATTGCCATCCTTATAAGTTTTCAAGTGACATCAACACTTCTCTACAATTTTATTTTGGGATTGATCGCGGTCTTGTTAATTGCAACTATCATTAATAGATCAAAAAAATCTCTGCAAAATATGCCGAAAAAGGCTTAAGTAACTTTTTGATAAGAAATAAGTCCTATTCCCATGATGATACAGAAAACACCACCAACCTGAACAAAATTCACTGGTGATTTATCAAAGTAATGGGAGATTATCAAGGCCCAGATATAAGTTGTTCCATAAGTGGGATAAACAATCATCATCTCACCGCCAAAACGAAAAGATAAAGTGATAAGCACTAGCACCCAGAAAAATGAAACTAGGCCCGCTAAGAAAAACCAATTTCTATAAATGGGAATTTCCACTATTTTGAGCGAGCCTAGTTTAAAAAAATATTGGGCACAAGCACCAATAAAGGCAGCAACGAGAATAAGAATAATTGGAAGAGTCTGTGATTCGACTTTCATTTTTTTGCTATCAGCATTCCCATAGAGTAAGGAACGGTCTCTAAAGATTGAAATTCAAAACTCGAAAATCCCACTTCAGAAAGCCAAGGCTCAAGCTCAGCAGGCATATAAACTCTCCCTTGAACCGTGCGAATGGTTAATCCCATCTGATAAAGCGCGCGCGCGAGTGCTCCTTCCGGAACTTTCCCATAGGCATCTAATATGATGAGTTTTCCACCTGGAAGAAGGACATCGTAAATTTTTTTAAAAATGGCCTTATTTTCATCAGGAGTTTGAATATGAGTCACATTACCAAGTGTCGCGTAATCAAAACGAGCTGACCCAAAATCAGTTTGATGAAAATTTCCTTCAATAAAATTCACTCTGTTTAAAATATTTTTTTTAATCGCTGTATCTTTGGCCACTTTTAAAACAGCAGGCCAGTCCGCTAAAGTACATGTCGCCTTAGAATTAGCGTAAAGAAAATGAAAACTCCAAACGCCCGATCCCGCTCCGACATCAAGAATATTTAGAGCTTTTTCATTTTCTTTAAGCTTAGTGACCATCAACTCCGCACACGGAGTCATCATCCATTCAAGCGACTTGACCTGAACCTGATATTCCATCTCACTATTTTCTACTGCATCCATTTTTTTGAACGGAGCACCCGTCTTTAGGAGAGTCGGAAGGTGGGCCCAATACTCGTCACTTAAATTTTTATAATTTCCTTTTAAAAGACTCATTACTTTAGAAATTGAAAAGTTCTCGCCCTCTTTTTCTAAGAGCCCCATTGTAACCAATGTATCGAGTAAAACTTTTGTAGGGATAAGTTTGAATTGATTCTTAGTTGCTAATTCTTCTGCAGTAAATTTTTGATTTACTTCGTAGGAATTTAAAATCTGCATTTCCTGCACAATTCTATAAAGATTGGAGGCCCCATTGGCGAGCATTAAATCAAAATAGACTTTCAGTTCTTTATATTTATTAGTTGGCATTGGCCTATCCTGCTTTGTTGTATTTTGCAGTCGCAACAGTAAAAATTCCCCATTGATCAATTTTCATATCCATTTTTTTTGCCCCATGCTTAGCAAATAATTGATCAATTTCCATTTGAGTTCTTCTTCTCATTACCCAATTCTCTCCTTCTCTATTGGGAAGAGTATGAGCAATCATCTCAAGTTGAGGATGCCAGGGTTGTCCTGTGTACACGACATATCCTCCATCATC
Source organism: Bacteriovoracales bacterium (assembly GCA_037444575.1). Lineage (GTDB taxonomy): Bacteria > Bdellovibrionota > Bacteriovoracia > Bacteriovoracales > Bacteriovoracaceae > Bacteriovorax. Next base: position 168,562 of record JBBIME010000003.1, on the reverse strand, counting down.
GAGAATCGCCGTCGCACCTTCTACTGCTTTTAATACGGTTTCATTGCTTGGGAACAATTCAAAAAGACCTGAAACAATCAAGATATTTGGTTTAAACTCTTGATCTTGATAAGTCTTAGGATCAAAAGCATCTGCAACTTTAAAATTGGCGTTCGTTGTTCCAATTTCTTTGGCAATCTCTTGGGCCTCTTTAATATTGCTGTCTGAATAATCGCGAAGTAATACTTTCACATCGCTCTTTTCATATTTTTTAGCTGTCTCAAGAAGATATCTTCCAGGGCCTGAGCCGATATCCATAATGCGAACTGGCCTTCCCTCTTTTATAAGAGAGTCAATACAATGATTAAGAGATTCTCTCATGTGAACTCTGCGCGCACGTATCCCCTTCCATCCAACAGCATTGATGTAAAAATAATCTATGATTTTTCCGATAATCAACTCACCTTGAGATTTATTTTTATAAACGTGATCCAAAGAAATTCCGGAATCAAAACCATATTTGTATCCAATGCGAATACCTTTAGAGAGCGTCCCCAAAGTTTTCATTGAAAGAACTTGAAAAGCATAGCTGATCTTATTTAATAAGCTGATATTTCCTGATTTAATGGTTGTATACTCATTAAAAGTATATCCTTTACGATCAGCAGAGACTAAATCAACAGATTCAATAGGAGCACTAAAGCATTTGTCTATAAAACGATGTATGTGATCAAATGGGATCTTTCGGTCTTTTTCATAAAGAACCCCATGATAAAAATTATCCAAGACAACATACTCTTTATGTTTCGAGCTTAAGTTATCAAAAAATTTCTTCTGTGGTTTATTACTTACAACCCAATCACTTCCTGCTGAGAAAACAATTGTTGGTGTATGAATTGCTCCCGCATCATTAACAACCCTTTCTGCAGTATCATAAAGTCCAACTAGAATGTTCACAGCAATCTGAGGCGTGATAAGCTTATCCTCATCATACATTTTTGCTTGTTCTGAATCATGAGTTAAAAATTTTGATTTAACATAGCTAGAAATATAAGCAGGATGTTTGATAGCATCGAGTAGTCTGCATCCAGGAAGAGCAAGTGGAACATATAATTTTACTTCAAATGCCGGAGCTGCCAAGGCCATACCACGAATATGAGGAGCATAATCATGAACCCAAGCGCTACAGACAACAGCACCAACACTGTTGGCGATCACAAAAATATTTTCTATTTTTATGTTATGTTCTTTAGAAATGAAATGAACAAATGTATCTAGGTCTTTTACAATGTGTGAAAACGTTGGAGCATATCCTCTTGGTCCCGGAGATTCACCATGTCCTCTTGAATCATACCCGAAGGCCCAAAATTCAGGTTCATTAACACCATCGATGAGGTCTATCAGACGCCCTGAATGCTCATGCCCTCTATGAATGACAATTAAAGCTTTTTTTTCACCAGTGCTTACTGCCGTTGGAGACCAAGCACGATAAACTAACTTCTCACCGTCAAAGGTTGTAAAAGTAGATTTTTTTTCTTCTCTTTGAGACATAGACAACTCCGCATATAATGGATTTTAAGAGTTATCGACAATAAAAATGGAAAGTTAAAATATTTATGCTTAAGCTTTTAACTATTAATAATGAAACACAGAACTCGGTTATTGCAACATTAGCTCTCCTGTTGTTTTTCACTGTGCTTTTTTATGGATGGGATAAACTAGCCCCCAGAGATTTTCTTCAGTCATTAAAGCAAAGAGTAAATTCCTGGTGGATAATCTTCGCTCTTGTTCTCCTGATGATTGGAATAAAGAGAGAATTTATCTTTGTCGGGATGAGTATTATTTCTTTGATATCTTTTCGAGAGCTCACCAGTAAACTCCACTTTAGCAAACCTCATTACCGAACTTATTTACTTTCGTATCTAGCCATTCCTATTCAATATTACTTTGCGTATACAAAATCATTCATAGCTTTTCTCGTTTTCATCCCTGTCGGAATGCTCATCCTCTTGCCATTTAGATCGATCATAGAAGACTCGCATGATGAAAGTATTAAAACTTTTAGTCAGCTCCATTGGGCCCTTATGCTCACCGTTTTTTCACTCTCCCATATTGCCTACATTGCTTCTCTTCCAGGAATTGAAACTCTAAAAGAAGGTGCTCCTGGAATGATTTTTTTTCTCATTCTCATCACTCAACTTAATGATGTCTCTCAATTTATTTCGGGAAAACTTTTTGGAAAAAGAAAAATTTCTCCTTACATTTCCCCTAATAAAACATGGGCAGGCCTTATTGGTGGAGTCTTAGGTTCGATGATGTTTGGATTTATTTTTAGAAACCTGTTACCTTTTTCTATTCCTCAGGTTCTACTCTTATCGATATTAATTGCGATCTTTGGCTTTTTTGGAGATCTTAATATTTCAGCGATAAAAAGAGATCTTAAAATAAAGGACATGGGAGATCTTATTCCTGGACATGGTGGAATTTTAGACCGAATGGATTCACTGATTTTCTCAAACCTGGTATTTTTCTATTTGTCTTATTATTGGCTATTTAGTTAGTCGTCTAATGATTAAAGGAAATGTATTTTTGCTCACCTTTTGAATCTATTGGTGAAGAATAGTTTCGTTCTGTTTTAAGCATTGATGCCATTGCAACAGTAACTACGATGGCAAAAATGAAAACTAAATCCTTCATGGTAACCTCAAAAAAAATAATCTTTTGTGAATAATATCCCATAACTTATCCGTATAGATTGCCTGTGAAGTATTTACAGGGACCTGTCACTATTTTAGACAGCTCAAGAGGACCCATAATCTTTTAAAATGGGAAGCTTAGTCTTGGGAGAAAAGATTGAGTATGTTACTTGTCCCCTTTGCGGCGGAGACGGCCTAGGGAGAGTATGAGTAAACATTTAGATTATGACATCTTAGAAGAACCTATTAGAGGCGAAATATTCAGTCCTGAGCGCCTAGAGCAATATGCAATCTATTTAGCTGATCATCTAGAGGTAAGTGCTACTCCGACTATCCATCGTGAATTACTCCTAAGAGTTGAAGATAACTGCAAAACTTTAATAGAAATCTATAAAAAGCTCACAACTAACTTACAAAATGGAAAATCAATTCCATTTGCAGGTGAGTGGTTAGTCGATAACTTTTTTATCATTGAAGATCAGATTAGAGAAATCAGACAAGATCTACCAAAAAAATATTATGATGAACTACCCAAGATTGCAGGAGGTGAACTCGCTGGCTTTCCTCGTATCTATTCAATGGCCTTAACATTAATAGCTCATCTCGATAGTCATCTAGAAATAGAAACAATAAAACGATTTACTAGTTCATTTCAAACCATGGCGCCATTAAAAAGTGGAGAGATATGGGCCATACCCATTACTCTCAGAATCGCCTTAATTGAAAACCTCCGTCGCCTGATGGTTCAAATTATCCATATTGAGGAGCTAAGAGAGGAAGCCGATAGTTATGCAGACATAATTTTGGCGCAAGAATCACTTTCGCCAAAAGAACAAAATGATCTCTGTGATCTTCTTTGTAAATCTAATATCAGCGACTGCGTTTGTATTGCTCAACTTTCTAAAAGATTGAGAGATCATTCACCAGGGATCCTACCAATTCATGACCTAATTACTAAACATCTTCAAAGAAAAAATATTACGATCGAAGAAATTATTCACTCTGATCACCTACTTCAAGCTATTACACAAGTAACCGTCGGAAACATTGTAACAAGCATGCGCTTACTTTCTACAAGTGACTGGCAAGATTTTTTTGAGAGTGTGAGCATTGTAGATACTGTATTAAGTTTTGATCCCTCAGATATCTATAACCAGATGGATTTTGCAACACGTGACAGATATCGACATGTCATTGAACGGTTAAGCAAAAAAACAAAAACAGAAGAACTAGACATTGCCAGTCTTATTATCAAATTGGCGTCACATGAAAAAGAACACAATGACAAATCAGAAAACAAAAGAACAAGTAATATACAGAACGTAGGTTATTATTTAATTGATGAAGGATTATTCACGCTTGAAAAAATTCTTAACTATAAACCAGGAATAAGAGAGAGAATTCAACGATCAATATTAAAACATCCAAGCTTTTTTTATATTGGTTCATTAATCTTAATTCTTTTTATTTTTTATTCATTCATCATTTCAATCTATCTTAAGAATAGCTCGATAGATTTTAAAATTTATCTCATGTTAATATTAGCAATTATTCCTCTAAGTGATGCAGCATTAAATCTTTTAAATCTATTCATTAACATCGTTATTCCACCAAGAATTCTCCCTAAAATTGATATTAAACACAATATCCCTGATGAAGCTAAAACATTCATTGTGATACCAACAATTTTTAACAATAAGGCTTCTGTAAATAAATTAATAGAAACACTTGAGATTCATTATTTGTCTAACAATGACCCAAACCTTTACTTTGCAATCCTAAGTGATTTTGCGGATGCTCCTCATGAAATCATGCCTGATGATAAAAGCATTCTTGAACTAGCAAATAAAAAAATACTTGATCTTAACAAGAATTACTTAAAAGAGGATGCACCAAATAGATCTCAATTTTTTCTTTTTCATAGACAAAGAACGTGGAATCCATCAGAAGACAAATGGATGGGTTATGAGCGAAAGCGAGGAAAACTGGAACAGTTCAATCACTTTTTGCGGGGAAAAATCCCTTCACCTTATATAAAAGATCCCTATGCTCTTGATCTTGATTTAAATTTTTATTCCCAAATAAAATACGTAATCACTCTGGACTCAGATACTCGGATGCCAAGAGAAAGCGTAAAGAAACTTCTCGGAATTATTCTTCACCCTAACAATGCTCCTCAACTTGATGAGAATAATTCAAAAGTAAAAAAAGGATATTGTATTCTTCAGCCTCGAATAAGTATTTCTACAACTAGTTCAACAAAATCATATTTCTCTAAAATTTACAGCGGTCATACAGGAATAGATCCTTATACAACTGCAGTGTCAGATGTTTATCAAGATCTTTATGGGGAAGGAAGCTTTGTAGGTAAGGGACTTTATGTAGTCGATGCATTTACTGCTTGTTTAGAAAATAAAATTAAAGAAAATACCGTTTTAAGTCATGATCTTATTGAGGGAATACTTGCAAGAACGGCATTAGTTACTGATGTAGAATTCCTTGATGACTACCCTTCTCATTACGATGCTCATGCCAGAAGATTGCATCGATGGATTCGAGGCGATTGGCAAATTGCTCCATGGCTTTTTTCAGCGGGCAAGGAAAGTATTTCTTTACTCTCTCGTTGGAAAATTTTTGATAACTTAAGACGAAGCCTTAGTTCTCCTACTACATTTTTATGGTTGCTCGGCAACTGGTACTTGATGCCTCAAATGGCCGCTATTTCAACTCTAATTGCCCTTTTATTTATTTATTCGCCCGCAATCACTAACTCAATTTATTCATTTTTTCTTTGGCCAAAAGAGCGTCCATTAATTGCACATCTAAAAAATATCGGTCGGGAGTTTAGAGATCATTTTATTCAGATTACTCTTTCAATTATTTTTCTTCCTCATCAAGCTTATCTTAATACTGACGCCATATTACGCACACTTTATCGAATGATATTCTCTAAAAAGAATCTTTTAGAGTGGACAACGGCAGCAGAAACAGAAGCACTAATACGATTAAAAAATTTGCCATCACTTATGATCATCTTTCCAATTGAGACCCTGTCTCTTCTTTGTCTAGTGGCCCTTTTTTATACAAATATTACTTCAGTATACCTAACAGCTTTACCTTTTATATTTGTATGGATTTCTTCGCCTTTTATTATTCATATAATCAGCAAGAAAATTAAATCAAAGAAATATACTTTCAATGATTCTGAAATTATGGATCTGCGTTTAATCGCAAGAAGGACATGGTTATTCTTTGAAACTTTTGTAACAAAAGAAGATAATTGGCTTGTTCCCGATAATTTTCAAGAAGACCCAAGGCCAATAGTAGCTCATCGAACATCTCCAACTAATATGGGTGTTCTTTTGCTTTCAACTGCATCGGCCTACGACTTTGGTTATCTCGGAACTCTTGAAATGATCTCTCGTTTGGAAAATACACACAATTCAATGGAAAAACTCGAACGTAAGCATGGTCATTTTTATAACTGGTATGACACATTAACTCTGGAGCCGTTACACCCTAAATACATCTCGACTGTAGATAGTGGAAACTTGGCGGCCCATTTAATCACTTTGAAAAACACCTGCTTGAAATTTCTTTCACTCCCTGTTGTTGAAGATCAATTAATTATTGGACTTCAAGACACGCTCATATTGATGAATAATGAGTTGGAAAATATTGATAAACGTTATTTATCATCCTCTATACTTCCTAAAAATCAAGAAAAGAACAAACTTGAATTCCTCATTCAGCAATTAATCTATGAAAATAAAAATGCAAATCCTTTAACAATGTCCGAATGGGCAAAGTATGTAAAAAACATAAAAGGAAAGATAGAAAAGTTTCAAGATGTCCTAAACACCCTCATTTTAATTCACGGAGAGAAATATTTTGGACATTTAACTGAATGGACTTCCATTGCTTTAAAAAACATTCAGAGCAATGATTTGCAAATTAATTCATTTTATCCTTGGACCGAAGATATTTTTTATCATTTTTCGACTAGCTTACGATTTCATTTGCCTGAGATGTTTCCTCATGTTGAAAAGCAACTTGACGATTTAAAACTTCATCACGACAAAATTTTCGAGGCCCGATTTTTGCCAAGTGAGTATAAGCAAATACTTCATAAATTCAATCAAATCAAAGAAAAGATTTTTGAAAATCTCAAGGTCACTCAAACTCATGAACTTCAAATTATTGCAATTGAGATTGAATCAAAACTTTTAAATGTAATTGATTTCTCAGAAGATTATATTCAGAGATTAAATTCTATAGCTAATGGTTATAACGACATGGCCATGTCGTTTGATTTTTCAATTCTGTATAATACAAATCGAAAAATTTTCCCAATTGGTTATAACGTTACCGAAGGAAGAATGGACAATTCATTCTACGACCTGCTTGCCTCAGAGGCCCGTGTTGCAAGCTTTTTTGCCATAGCAAAAGGTGATGTTCCTCAAACACATTGGTTCCATCTCGGTAGACAAATGTCGACAAGTAATGGGGCCAGAGCTCTGATTTCATGGTCAGCAACAATGTTTGAATACCTAATGCCTCTGCTCATAATGAAAAATTATTCCAACACCCTTTTACATCAAACCTATCAGTCAACAGTAGATAGACAAATAAATTACGGAAATGAAATCGGCCTGCCATGGGGAATTTCTGAATCAGCCTATAATGCTCGAGATCTTCATCAAAACTATCAATATGGCCCATTTGGTATTCCAGGTATGGGGCTTAAATATGGTCTCTCTTATGACCGAGTTATCTCTCCTTATTCGAGTGCTCTGGCCATTATGATTAACCCAAAAGAATCCATAACAAATTTAAATCGATTAAAGCGTGAGAAGGCCTATGGAAAATATGGCTTCTATGAATCAATTGATTACACTAAAGAGCGACTTCAAAAAGGTCAGAAAAAATTTATTTTAAAAAGTTTTATGGTTCATCACCAGGGAATGATTATTATCGCATTAAATAACGTTCTTCATAAGAACATTATGCAAGATCGTTTTCATGCTGATCCAATAGTAAAAGCGACTGAACTTCTACTACAGGAAAAAATTCCAGAACATTCAGCGATTGTTCCTTATCGCGAAGAAAGACCAGTTCATCAAAATGTAAAAGAAGAATCTCACAGTAGTATCAGGCATTTTAATTCTCCACTTTCTCTCTATCCTCAAACTCAAATAATCAGTAATGGACAATATTCTGTAATGCTTTCAACAACAGGAGCAGGTTATTCTGTATGTAATGGGCAATCAATTCATCGCTGGAATGAGGATGCAACACTAGAAGCAAATGGGAGTTACATCTACATTCGCGACCATGCAGATAATTCTATTTGGTCAAACACCTATTCCCCATTAAATAAAAATTCCGAACTCTATCAGTCGAGTTTTTCTGAGCACAAAATAGAATTTTGGAGAAAAGATAAAGACATAAACTGTCACACAGAAATAATTGTGTCGCCTGAAGATAATGCCGAAATTAAAGTTCTTTCTCTCAGCAACATATCAACAAAAGAAAAAGAAATTGATTTAACTAGTTATATGGAACCTGTACTAGCAAGAGCTGAAGATGATCGGGCCCACCCAGCATTCAGTAAATTATTTTTAGAGACAGAATTTATCAAAAGCAAAAACGCTCTCCTATTTTCCAGAAGAAAAAGATCAGCAACCGATAAAGAAAGATGGGGAATACATGTCGTAGTCACAAACTCAGAAGAAAATTATCCAGTAGAATTTGAAACAGATCGCACTCGTTTTGTTGGAAGAGGGAGAAATCTTTCGGCCCCAATGGCAATCATGGAAAATGTTCCTTTTTCTAATTCAAACGAGATTGCACTTGATCCTATAATCTCTCTACGCCAATTTATAAAAATTAAACCTGGAGAAACTGTTAAAGTTTGCTTTACTACAGCGTTTGCTGAATCAAGAGATTCGGCCCTAAGACTTATTGACCAATATCATGACATTCATTGTTTTGAGCGTGAAAACGAAATGTCTTGGACAAAAACTCAAGCACAATTACGACACCTCAACCTTACTCATGATCATGCTCATCTATTTCAAGAATTAGCAGGTACTCTTATCTACTCAAACCTGGTTATGAGACCGAGCTTAGAGACTTTAATTAAAAACACTAAATCTCAAGATGGATTATGGGCCCACGGTATCAGTGGAGATTATCCGATTCTTCTTTTACAAGTGGCCAGTGAAAGAGATGTTCCTCTTGTCAGGCTAATTCTACGAGCACATGAATATTTAAGACTTAAAAGAGTAAACATTGATTTAGTCATAATTAGCAATGAGATGGCGTCTTACAGAATGTCTTTTCACGATGAGCTGATAAGACAAACTCAAGCTGTTGGTGCCTTTGATTTAATCAATAAAAATGGAGGAATTTTTCTTCTTTCAGCATCGCAATTATCTGAAATAGACAAGCAGTTATTCAACTCATGCGCTCGAGTTGTTATAGAAAGTAATAAAGGATCATTAAAAGAACAGCTACAGAGAGTAAAAAGTAAAACTTTTTCTATAAAACCAACCATTGAAATTAAAGACGGTATAGAAAAAAGAAAATACTCCCATACTCCACTAACACTTCCTAATTTGGAATTCTTTAATGGGCTTGGAGGTTTTACAAATTCAGGAGACCAGTACGTCCTATTCTTAGGACCCGATCAATCCCCACCTGCTCCTTGGATTAATGTTGTGGCCAATTCAGACAATTTTGGATTTTTAATTTCTGAAAGCGGAAGTGGGTACACTTGGTCGGCCAATAGCCGAGAAAATAGATTAACACCATGGAACAATGATCCAGTTAGTGATCAAGGTGGAGAAGCCATATATATTCGAGATGAGGAAACTCATCATTACTGGTCTCCTACTCCATGGCCGATAAGAAGTAATGAGCCGTATATCATCCGCCATGGTCTCGGTTATTCTCAGTTTGAATATAATGGATATGGAATCTCTCATAAACTACTATTTTTTGCTTCATTGAAAGATCACATCAAAATAGCTCAGCTAAAATTAAAAAATGAAGGTTCTCTCAGACGAAAAATATCTGTAACTTATTTTGCAGAATGGATATTAGGAAATAACAAAGCACAAAGTTCTCATTATATTTTAACTGAAAAAAGTGTTCGTCCCAATACTCTCGTTGCAAAAAACCCTTTCAACAATGAATTTAATAACCGAAGAGCAATCCTATCAATGAGTGGAAAGGTTTCATCCTACACCTGTGATCGAAAAGAATTTTTAGGAAGAAACGGAAGTTATCAGAATCCACTCGGAATGAATTCAACAAATCTTAAAAACAAAGTTGGTGGAGGATATGACCCTTGCTCTGCTTTACGATCTATTATTGAAATTCCTCCTCACGAAGAAGTTGAAATAATTATGCTCATCGGGCAAACAGATGACGAAAAGAAAATTGGCCCCCTGGTAGATTTTTATCTAGACAAAAATAATATTGATAATTGCCTTCAAGAAGTTAATCAATTCTGGAGCAAAACAACTGATACAGTTCAGATAAGAACCCCTTCGCGTGAATTAAATTTTATAATGAACAAGTGGCTACTCTATCAAACTCTTAGCTGTCGAATTTGGGCAAGATCTGCTCTTTATCAATCAGGAGGGGCCTTTGGTTTTAGAGATCAGCTCCAAGATGTAATGTCAATTGTGTACTCTCATCCTGAAATCGTAAGAGAACATATTTTAAAAACAGCATCACATCAATTCCCTGAAGGAGATGTTCAACATTGGTGGCATCCACCTTTAAACAAAGGTGTGCGAACAAAATTCTCTGACGATCTTTTATGGCTTCCTTATGTAGTCAATCATTATATAATACGAACTGGCGATCAAAGTATTCTTGATGAAAGCATCTCCTTTATCGATGGACCTGTCCTTACTCATGAGCAAGAGGACCTCTACATCCATCCGACAATAAGCGAATTAAAAACTTCTCTTTATGATCATTGCGTTCGCGCTATTGATAGATCATTAAAAACTGGAACGCATGGACTTCCACTAATGGGTGCTGGCGACTGGAACGATGGGATGAATAAGGTCGGAATGGAAGGATCTGGAGAAAGCGTGTGGGTCGGATGGTTCTTATCAAAAATTTTAAATGATTTCTCTCTAATATGTGAAGAGCGAAATGATCTTGATCGAAAAAATCAATACCTTGAGCATGCAAAAAAACTTGTTCAATCCATTGAAACAAATGCTTGGGATGGCAATTGGTATCTTCGTGCCTTCTTCGATGATGGCTCACCACTAGGATCAAGTAAAAATGATGAGTGCAAAATCGACTCACTCACTCAATCCTGGTCCGTTCTCACTTCTCTTGGGAAATACGATAGACAGACGATGGCCATGAGTGAGGTGGCCAACAAGCTCGTACTAAAAAAAGAAAGATTATGCCTTCTCTTTACTCCTCCTTTCAAAAATACACTTATGAATCCGGGCTACATAAAAGGCTACCCGCCAGGAATAAGAGAAAATGGAGGGCAATACACTCATGCAGCGATTTGGACAGCAATGGCCTTTTCACGTCTAAAAGATATAGATAATGCGTTTGAAATTTTATCTAATATAAATCCAGTCAACCGTACAAAGTCTTACCACGGAATTCAGTTGTATAGAGTTGAACCCTATGTCTTATCAGCTGATATCTATTTTGGAAAAAACTATTCAGGACGAGGCGGATGGAGTTGGTATACGGGATCGTCTAGTTTGTATTATCAAGCAGCATTAGAATATATTTTAGGGATGAAGAAAGAGGGAGAGTTTTTATCATTTACTCCATGTATTCCTTCATCTTGGAAAAAATATGAGATCACTTACAAGTATCACTCAACTATTTATCATATCGAAGTTAAAAACCAACTGGCACTAACAAACGGAATAATTACAGTAGAACAGGATAATCAAGAATGTCCTGATGGAAAACTCAAATTGGTCGATGATGGACGCGAACATCAAGTAGTAGTTGAAATCTTAAGCTCTTGATGAATTTTTTCTTTTGTAATTTTCGTTTAAACATTTAAAACTCAAATCAAATGAAGAGGCATTAATCTCAATATAAGTTTCATCTTTAGAAGAGACAACCTCTCTCCAATTTTTTTTCTTGGGTAGTTCTTTTAAAATTTTCTTTTTATCTAAAGGTAAAGAAAACAGATTCATTCGAGGATCCTCCTAATGAAAACTGGACTTATAATCCTTATCCCTCTTCATTAAAAAGCAGTCAAACAGCGACGTTTCTTAGATTTTTGTTATATATATTCCAAAGACAAATCCACCTATCATATATCTTTTATATATTTTTATTCCAGCTTGATTAAGAGCATCTTTAATTATGACGAGGGCGATTATTAGAGGAGAATCTTTTATGGGAAATTTGGGTATTATGATTGCTTTGATCATTGGGATAATTTTTATCTGGATTGCGAGTATTGTTTTAATTGTAGGAACAATTTTTGTTTGGCAAGCGAGTGAATCTATCGAAGGACATGCACGAGAATATGCTCTCAATCTTCTTTTCGCTGCATTTGGATCAATCATCGGATATTTTATTTACAAAAACATGACACTTCTCTCTCACAACATTTGGGTCGCGCTTTCAGCATTTCTCATTTTATCTTTTTTTATCTATCGGATAATAATCCAAGCACATAACAGGAGAACTTTCTAAATAAGGAACAAAAAAAAGGCCGAAATTTCTTTCGGCCTTCTCATTCTCAGAATGTATTTTGAAATTAAAGTTTAAAAGCAATTGGACTAGGAAGTGGCAATACAAGCTCTTTTGGAACTTGATGATAAATTGGTCCCATTGATTTCTCGTTAGTTGTTTTAGCAAGAATATCATTTTTAGACTGAGCAATAGCAGCTACAACGTCCATAGTTTTTGTTAATTCCGCAGCTCTAACAGCGCGGTCACGATTAACGAGACCAGATGTTTTAACTTTTCCTTTTAACCATGGTTTTACATCAACTGTTTCCATGATAATTTTCTTGATTTCTCTGAATCCTAATTTTGGATTTGTATCTTTAATACGTCCAGCGATGTTCGCAACATATGGAGCTGCTTGGCTTGTTCCACTTACTGCTAAGTAATCATCCATTGGGATTGATGAAAGAATACCTACTCCAGGCGCTGCTACTTCAACATTTTTTTCTCCATAACAAGAGAAAGTTGCAATAGCGCTATCCCCTAAAGTTGCAGCAACTGAAATTTTATTTTCTGCTTCAACGTTAGTTGGAGAAGAAGGAACTTCATCATTGTTTGACCCTTCGTTACCTGCAGCAAATACAAACAGAGTATTTGGAGCTGCTGACAAGAATTTTTTAGTTTCTTCAAGGTTAACTTTAAAGAAATGGTCAGTGTAAATTTTCAACTCTTCTGGAGTCGCATCTTTTTTGAAAAAAGTTTTGTAGAGTTGGTTAATAACACCAGAGATGGCCGCGTATGAAGTCCCGAAAGATCCGTTCATGACGTCAGCCTTTGTCCCATTGATGTACGCACCAATTTCTACGTAAACTTTTGTCTGTTGTTGTGCAAGGGCCGTTAAAGCTGCCTTGAGAAGTGTTTCTTTTATTGCGCCTTTTTCTGCAAGCATGTTCTCAACATCTTTTTTCTGAGGTGCCTTTACTTCAGTTGGAATAAGTTTAATTCCTACTGCTTTAGCATCTGGAGAATTTTTTACAGCAATACCTGTAACGTGTGTTCCATGCATCCAGTTTCCAAAGATTTGAAGATTTTTTACGAATGCTTCATCTTTAAATTTTTCTTTTGCCCAATCGCGATCTTCTTGAGTAAGTGTTCCAAGAAATGATTTAAGCTGAACTTCAAAAAATCTCTTTGCATCTTTAGTGTTTGTGTATGAGTAAGAGTAATCAATCAGGATATTGTTGTTTTCTGCAAAGTTCCACCCATGAACATCTCCGGGATAACCATTGCGATCGTTATCGCGGTCCCCTTCAACTTCTCCTGGATTTGTCCAAGCTTTAGAAACAAGTGCCTGATGTTTAAAATCATTTCCTGAATCTACAATCGCTATAGTCGATGCATTTACTGATTGAACTGATAAAAATAATAAAACTGATAATAAATTAAATTTTGTCATCACTGACTCCTTTGAACCTTTAGGTAGTCTTTCAATATGCTATTAAATAAAAGACATGGTCTATGAGATATTTCTGACTAAAACTTACCAGCAGATCGTTCACCGGGGTCCAAGAAATAAAAAAGGCACTCCTAAGAGTGCCTTCTAGAAACGATATCAATTTTTTTAGACTTAGATTTTATTGATTAACAAGCTTGGGCGAACTGGTTTGAAATTAAGTTGTAATCCAGCTGGCTTTAGAGCAAGTGATTTTGTTACAGGAACATCCGCAACTATTCCACGGGCCTTTGAAATTGCTACGTCTACAGAAAGAGTTTTAGCAAGATCAGCGGCCTTTAGAGCGCGTGCTCTATTTACGATTCCTGAAGTCTTAACTTTACCTTTTAACCACGCCTTAACATCAACAGTTCCAAGAACAATCGATTTTAAATCACGAGCGCTCAAGCTTGGGTTTAAATCCTTCATTGCAGCAATGATGTTAACAACATAAGGAGTTGCCTGGCTTGTTCCACTAAGAGGAATATATGAATTCGTTGGCGCTGTAGAAGTGATTGCAACACCAGGTGCACCAACATCAACTGTCGTAGCTCCGTAGTTTGAGAAGTCAGCAATTGCACTGTAACCTTTAGTTGCCGCAACAACGATTTTGTTTTCAGCTTGAATTGATGATGGATAATCTGGGTGAAGGTCATTGTTATTTGAATCATTACCTGCAGCAATTGCAAATAGAGTGTTTGGTGCAACGTTAAACACCTTTGCCCCATTATTTAAGATCTGATCAAAATAGGCCTTTACAAGTGCATTAAGCTCCACGTCAGTTGGATTGCGTTTGATCTCTTCAACAAATCCTTTTTTGATAAAGTCTAAAGCTTGTTGGTACCCAATTCCGAAAGATTGGTTAACAACATCTACTTTATGAAAATCTAATAGACCGTGAAGTTGAAGCAATTCATTAAGTTGGCCATTGGCGCTGTCGACTACTTCTGCTGTGTACTCATCAACTGTTTTAGTTGGAGTATTCGAAACTACAGTATCTATTAGAGTATCAATTAGCCCCTTGTAGGCCTTAGTGTTAGGTGACTTAAGAGATGACTGATCAGGAGTGTACACCGTTGGAATAATTTTCAATGCAAGAATTTTTGCATTTGGATTATTATTTGCTGCAATTCCTGCTACGTGAGTTCCGTGAATGTATCCACCAACAAAATTAACTTTACCCATTAAGTCTTTATCTTGAATGTGAGCTTTAAGCCACACTAGTTCTTGAGAAGTACCATTTAATTGCCCTAGTTCATACTTGCTGTAGTAGTTATAAAAAGTTTTTACATCCTCAGTGATAAGGTAGTTGTATTTATCGTTAAAAACTTTTGGTGAATTTTCAGTAAAGTCCCATCCGTTGATATCGCCAGGAAGTCCATCTTGGTCTACATCGACTGTCCCTGGTCGTTCATTCACATTAACCCATGCCTTTGGCGCTAGATCTTTATGCGAGATATCTGTTCCAGAATCCATAACTCCAATCAATGAAGCTCGAGCAGCACTAAGTTGTACAAGGGCAAGTAATGGAATTAAAATTTTCACGTAATCTCCTGCGTAGAAGTAGTGGGGCCGAACGTAGCATCATTTATGCTAAATTGAATATAAAAAAAGTTGACTATGATCTTTTTTATAGGGCGTTTATCATATTGTAATCTTCAGTAAGCAATAGAAATTATTTAAAGACTATTTAGGATAAAAGATATGACGAAAAAAAAGGTATTTATTACACGAAAGATACTTTCAGATGGAATTGAACTTTTAGTGTCCCAAGGCTTTCAAGTAGACATCAATCCAGAAGATCGGCCTTTAAGCTATGATGAGCTTAATAAGATTGCTGGGGACTACGATGCTTTAATTACCATGCTCTCCGATAAAATTGATGAGCAATTCCTAGAAAAAAATTCGCACCTAAAAGTCATTTCTAATTATGCCGTCGGATTCAACAATATTGATATCAAGACAGCTAGTCGCCTAAATATTGCCATTGGAAACACTCCCGATGTTCTCACTGAGGCCACTGCTGAAATAGCGCTAGGACTTATGATTGCGGCGACAAGAAACTTTAAAAAGGCATCAAAAAGCGCTGAGGGTGGACGATGGAAAAACTGGGATCCACAAGGACATCTAGGCCACGCTCTGAAAGGAAAAACTTTGGGAGTTATAGGGTTAGGACGAATTGGACTAAGGCTTGCTGAAATGTGCTCACATGCTTTTAAAATGAAAATCGTCTACACAGCCCGCTCTGAAAAAAGTAATTCTATTTCTGCTCAAAAAGTTGAAATGAACGACCTATTAAAAACAAGTGATTTTATATCCATTCACGTGCCTTTAACCAATGAGACTAGAAAACTCATAGGAGTTAATGAATTTAAACTTATGAAGCAAAATGCTGTTTTAATCAATACAGCTCGCGGAGAAATCATCGATCAAGAGGCGCTTATAAATGCTTTAAGTAATAACACAATATTTGCAGCGGGCCTTGATGTCACTGACCCTGAACCCCTTCCATTATCTAATGATCTGTTCAAACTGGAAAACGCTATCATTCTTCCGCATATCGGGTCGGCCACTTTTGAAGCAAGAAGAGAGATGTCTTTGATGTGCGCCAGAAATATAATCGCAGGCCTAACTGGAAAAGAACTAGAATCACCAATCGTATAAAAAAAAGAGGGGACTTGCATCCCCTCTTTTTTCATGTGTGTTGTTGGTGGAAAAAGGCCTTAGTTATGTAAAAAAGCTTCTAGATTTGTAATTCTTGTAACGTCTTCTCCGCGACCACCATCTTGATCGCGATGAACTGAAACTGCACATGTGCCACTCTCATCTCTCGTGTAATCCTGATCCCCGCGAACTAAAATTCCTTCAACGATTCCCGTTCTCGAATCAACAACTGCTGACCCGGAATTTCCGCCATATGTATCAGCGTTAGTTCTAAAGTAGATTGGATTTGTATTGTCTCTCATATCGGCCGCTGAAGTAATTTTTGTAGGTACTCCTGTTGGATGGCCAATAACTGTGAAAACAGCATCATCAGCAGGCTTGCCGCTTGTTCTAATCTTTAACGGAGTTCTGCCTGGAACTGGGCGGTCAAGTTTTACGATGGCAAAGTCATTGCCATTATCAGAATTTTGCTCGCGAGCAACGATTTCAGTACAGCGAAAAACCTGATTTTTATTAAATGTAAAAGATGATTTTTCTTCATCTGTATTTGCGTAATCAAAAACCCAAGAGCTAACTTCACAATCATGAACAGTAGTCACACAATGCCCAGCTGTTACAAGTGTATCAGGAGAAATTAAAAAGCCTGAACAGTTCGCTCCCATAGGTTGGTTGGCAAATCGCTCGTTTGAACATAGGCCGATGTCTAAAAGAGTTCTTGTTTTTAAAGTTAAAAGATCTCCATCCTGAACCAATTTATCATTAGTGATTTGAGCGGCCGTTGATCTAGCTAGTTCTTTCATTAAAGAATCTGAACTTTCATAAATATCCAGGCGATTATCGACACCGTAAATAACTTTTGGAACATTTTGAATCGGAGAGAATTTTCGCTTAAAAAAAGAGGCCTCAGCACTGAACGTGCTTAAAGCTAAAAGTGAGCAAAGTATTAATCTAAATTTCATATGACACCCTTCCAATAAGTGGCCAGTTTGGTGGCGAACAATTTATGGTACTTCATCATCAATGTAGACTTACAAAAACTTACATTTGAGGATTATTTTAAGAAGTTTTAAAACCGCTTCCCTGAAAGGAAGACTCCTTCAAGAGAACCAGGAAAGGTAATCCCTAAAAATGGAGACCAGTTGGCCTTTGTCTTTAAATGGTTGCGGGAGATAGTAACCGGACGTTTTAAATTTAAAATTGTAAATGAAGCCGAAAACCCGACCTCAAGAAAACCCATCCCTCTTCCCCATTTTTTATATCGATCCGTTTTATTGTTCAAAGCTGGAAGGAATTGATTAAAAAATTTCCCCGGATTTTCACAAGCGACCCGGGCAATTGTCTCTGGAGCTATTTTTTGATCGATAAGTAGCCAAGTCACAAAAGAAGCATAGGTATCAAGGCCTGGAAGACCACTCATTCCCTTGCACTTTTCTTCCGGTGAATGGGGAGCGTGATCAGTGGCAAGATAATCGATTTCATTATTTAAAAGAGCAGCTAAGAGCTTCTTGGAATCCGAAATCGATCTAATTGGAGGATTCATTTGAAATTGAATCTGATCACTTTCGGACATGGCCCTAATACTCTCTTCAGAGAAATAGAGGTGTTGTGGAGTAACTTCACAACTGACCTTGAGACCATTGGCCTTTGCTTTTTTAATGCTATCGAGTCCATCTCCAGCACTATAGTGACAAAGCTTTCCTTGAAGGTTGTATTTTTCAATCAAAAAAAGAGCATAATCAGTGGCCAAGAGTTCAGCCTTGATAGGCCGTCTTGAAAAATGATCCGCTTTTAACTTACTCTCCTCCAATACTTCGGGGTCTTCACAATGAAAGCTTACAGATTCGTTGCGATAATATCTTAAAACCTCATCGAGCTCTTCATTATTTTTGAAGAACAAATCCCCCACTGACGGGCCCATATAGGCTTTATAAGGAACTGGAAAACTCAAAGGTCTAGTTTTTGGGCCAATCCCTGCATACATCAAAATGGGAACTTCACTTTTTTTAGAGAGTTCTACTTTCTTTAAATAAGTCTCATCATCAATTGGCGGAATTGGGTTATTAGGCATATCACCCAAATGAACGACGCCACCATTAAGGGCCGCGGCGCTTACAGATGTAAAGTCTTCTTTGTAATTATTTTTCCCTGAGATATCTTCTCGAGCGTGAATGTGGACATCTCCCATTCCTGCAAATAACAGGCAGTCATCGCCGTAATAAAAATCAACCTTATCTCGAGGAAGAGTGCAATCACCAATGGCAGTAATAAGTCCAGACTCTTCATCAAAAGTGATTTGCATCCTTGAAACCCCAACGCTTGAAGCTGTTAGTGCATCAATTGTTTTCAAAGTTGTCATTAGTTATGTCCAGATGGGCCCTCTAGCTCAAATCGCCAGAGTCTATGGTCAATATCTGATATTGTAAGTGTGGTTTTGTCTTCATTTTGAAGCAGTTCAATTTTTTCTGGAACTTTAGTCAATTCAGACTTTCGATAAAGGAAAAAATTGTACTTGTTCATGATTTCTTTTAGCTCTTGATCACTTTTAACTTTAAAAGAAAACACTATCCCATTGTTATTGAAATTATCTTCACCAGAATTAACCTCACAGAGTTTTAAAAAAAGTGGTCCACGATGAACGCTGTCAGAAACGGTATCGACATCAAATTCAAAAACGTCCGATAAAAAATCCAACATTCGGATTTTGTCCTGACTATAGAGGAGAAGAGGGCCGCATTCATATTCCATATATTAATGGTAAGAGAAGGGATGGAAGAATTCAACAGATTAAATAGTGTCGCTTGTTTTAATCTTTACGAAATCTAGAGGATCTCTTTAGTTGATAAAAATTAAAGCTGTGACTAAATTTAATTAATATGATTAATTTTTTAAGTAGAGCATTTTTTCATCAAATCATTTTGGGAATGATTATATCTATCGGAGCTCTTTTTTTACAAATAGAACTCTCCCCCTATGTTCATGACCCAAAATTTCTAATCCTCTACCCTACAGCATTCTTTTTTTCTATTTTAAGTGCCTACTTGTTGCTAGAGCTCTCCAGAAAAAGAGCGAATCAAAATCTAATCAATTTGAAAAATAATTCTCAGCAGGTTGTCTCCATTATCGAAAACATGCAGGATGCCTTCTGCGCTGTGGATAAAGATTGGAAAGTTGTACTTGTTAATCACAATTACGAAAAAATCACTAAAATCACACCTGAGCAACATATTGGCAAATACTTTTGGGATTTTTTTCCGAAGATGGATAAAGAAACCTCTAAATTCTGGATTGAATTTAATAGAGTCAAAGAAACGAAAGGAACTTCTGAATTCGAAGAATATTACCCACCTTTAGATATCTGGACAGAAGTTCGCGCTAACCCAACAGTCGGTGGCGGTATCGCTATTTTCTTTAGAGACATCACTTTTAAAAAAAAGGCCGAGCAATCAGTTAGAGAAGCTGAAAAAAAATTCCGAGATCTTGCGAACTCAATCCCTCATATTACCTGGACATCCGATCCTGATGGTTCAATCGATTTCTATAATGACCGCTTTTATGAATTTACGGGACTAAAAGAATGCGACAATATTAAGAACCGCTGTGAAAAATTGATTCATCCCGAGGATTTTGAGCGAAACTTCTCTTCTTGGTCGAATTCCCTTCAAACGGGATTGCCTTATCAAATTGAATACCGGCTTATGGACTATCTTTCGGGAGAGTACCGATGGTTCTTAGGACTTGCAGTTCCAGTTCGAGACAATAATGGAAAAATAGTAAAGTGGTTTGGGTCATGCACGGATATAAATAATCAAAAATATCTTTCAGAAAAAATTGAATCTCAAAAAAAAGACTTAGAAAATGCTCTCGCTGGCCGAGATGAATTTCTCTCCATTGCCTCCCATGAATTAAAAACGCCTCTTACTTCTCTTAAATTACACATTCAGATGTTTAGAAAGAAAGTTGAAAGAGGAATTGAAGATGCCTACTCTCCAGCTCGCATAGATTCATTGGTTGATCAAATCGACAAACAGGTCACTCGATTAAGTCGTCTTGTGGATGACACTCTTGATATATCGCGAATTCGATCAGGGCAATTAACTTTAAAGCCTCAAGAGTTCGAATTGTGCCAACTTATTAATGATACTTTCGATTCTCTTAGAGACCAATTTCTTAGTTCTAAATCCCCTGAGCCTATTTTTTTATCCAATCAAACTCAGGTTATGGTGAACTGGGATAGAATAAGAATTGAGCAAGTTCTGCTTAATCTTTTGACCAATTCAATCCGCTATGGAAATGAGAAGCAAGTTTACTTAAATCTTTCAGTTGAAAACAACCAGGCCTTTTTAAGTGTAAAAGATAATGGAATTGGAATCGCGAAAGAAAACTTAAGCAGAATTTTTGATCGCTTTGAAAAAATTAGAAATCCATCTGAGATAAAAGGACTTGGCCTTGGCCTTTTCATTACAAAGCAGATTGTCGATGCTCATGGGGGAAAAATTTGGGTCGAAAGTGAGGTTGACGTTGGCTCTGAATTTAAAATTATCCTTCCTGTCTCTCACTAACAATATCAAAATCGTGAACTCTAAAAATCAAGTGCCCTAGTTTTTTTGCCTGTAACTCATTAATGATTTTCTTGTGAAGAATTTCAGATTCTGCAAAAGGATCAATTGCATCAGCTACCATCTTTCTTAAAAAAGATTTTTTAGAGACTCCTATAAGCCATGGAACTTCAAAATCTAAACTTTTTACAACTTCATCAAATCGACTAATGAGCTCCCAATTCTGCTCAATTGTTTTAGAGAAACCAAAACAAGGATCCATGATTATTTTTTTCTCAATGCCAATCTCTTTAAAAATTTTATAGGCATCGTCAAATTTCTTAATCGTTGTTGAGATTATCTCTTCAGTAGAGAGAAATTTCATGTGTTCTAAAACTTTATCACGGGAAGGAATATGCGTGCTTGAATACAGGTAAAAGAAATTCTCTTGTGCTCTTTTCTTTTTTAAAAACACTAGAAGTTCATCATCAATCACGCCTGAGACATCGTTAAAAATAAAACCAAGATTCTGATACCTTGATTTAAATTTCTCTTCGAAATATTGAAAATTTTCTACTTTATAAGTATCAAAAGAAATCCAGCATCCGCTTAAATCAATGTCAGAAATTCTATCAAAGAAATGATCAAAGCGCTCTCTCTCAGCTTTTAAAGATATCGCGCTATTCATTGGTGCCGTTGATTCAAAACCAAAATCAAAAATAAGGTTTTTATTTTTATAAAGAGTTAGTACTTTTTTTAATGCGTCTGAGTCTAAGAATTTTTTTTGGTCTGAAAAAGAATTGGGGGTTATATTAATAACCCCCATTGTATTTATAGATTCAAATTTTTTTAACATTTTTAAGCAAGAACGGGATCAAGTGTTCCAGTAGTTGGTGTCTCTTTCTTTTCTTGATCGTCAGTCTTTTTTTCTGGCCTTAAAGGAACCCCAATATCAATTCCAGCGATAACATCTTTGACCTGTTGAAAGTCAATTGTCTCCCACGCTACTAAGGCCTGAGCAAGACGATCAAGACCATCACGGTTAGATTTTAGGATATTGAGCGCTTGTCTGTAGTTTTTATCTACAATGCGGTTAATTTCCTCATCTATTTCTTGAGCTGTCTTTTCAGAGTAATCAGTGTTGTCACCTGTACCAGTGTAAAGAGACATCGATGATTTATTGTAATTGATCGGTCCCATCTTTTCAGACATACCCCACTTACAAACCATATTGCGAGCAAGACCTGTCGCTCTTTCAATATCGTTAGAAGCTCCTGAAGTCATTTGTCCATAAACAATCTCTTCAGCACAACGTCCACCCATTAAAAATGAGATGAAGTTTTCCGCGCGATCATTTGTAAGCGATAGAAGATCTTCATTTGGCAATGTTTGAGTGACTCCAAGTGCTCCACCTCGAGGCATGATAGATACCTTGTGAATTGGATCAGTATAAGGAAGATTCATACCAACTAAAGTGTGTCCTGCCTCATGATAAGCAGTCATAAGTTTTTCTTTATCAGAAATAACCAGTGATTTTCTCTCTGGCCCCATAAGAACTTTATCTTTAGCTTGTTCAAAATCATCGTTTGTTAATTTTTTCTTATTTAAACGAGCAGCATTTAGTGCAGCTTCGTTAACAAGGTTAGCAAGATCAGCACCAGTAAATCCTGGAGTTCCTTTTGCGATAACTTCTAGATCTACATTATCTTCAAGCGGAGTTTTCTTTGTATGAACTTTTAAAATCCCAAGACGTCCGCGAACATCTGGAGGTCCAACCATAACTCTTCTATCAAAGCGACCTGGTCTTAGAAGTGCTGGATCGAGAACATCAATACGGTTTGTAGCTGCAATCAAGATAACGCCTTCGTTAGATTCAAACCCATCCATCTCAACGAGAAGTTGGTTAAGAGTTTGCTCGCGTTCATCATGACCTCCGCCCATTCCTTGACCTCTATGGCGTCCGACGGCATCAATCTCATCGATAAAGATGATACATGGAGCGTGTTTTTTTCCTTGCTCGAATAAATCGCGAACGCGGCTTGCCCCAACCCCCACGAACATCTCAACGAAGTCAGATCCTGAAATTGAAAAGAACGGAACATCGGCTTCCCCTGCAACAGCTCTTGCTAAAAGAGTTTTACCTGTTCCTGGAGGCCCAACAAGGATAACTCCCTTAGGAATTTTTCCTCCTAAAGCAGTATATTTTTTTGGATCTTTTAAGAAGTCGACAACTTCTTCTAATTCTTCTTTAGCTTCCTGAACACCAGAGACATCATTGAAAGTAATTTTCTTTTCGTGTGGATTTAACATGCGAGCGCGAGACTTCCCAAAGCTCATTGCTTTTCCACCACCTGCTTGAATTTGGCGAAGAAAGAAATAGAAGATAACGATGAGTAGAATCATCGGTCCCCAGTTTAATAAAAGTGAAGTGAAGAATGGTTGTTTTTCCTCTTCTTCATATTGAGGAATAATTCCATTTTCGCGGAGGATGTTGAAAGTCGCGTCTCCTGTGTTACCAGTTAAACTGAAACGAGATCCGCCTTCATATCCAGATTTAAATTTCCCCATGATCGTGTCTTTACCTTTAAAGACAACTTCTTCAACATTCTTTTCTTCAACGGCCTTAACGAAGTCAGGGTACTTAATAAATTTATGATTGGTCTTATCAACCATGGCCACTTTCGCCAATAAGGCCATTAGCAAAATAACCACGATCCAGAGAGTGAGAGTTTTTTGTTGAGGTTTCATTTAATTCCTTTTCTTATTTTATCTAATACGGTCTTTTTCTTTTGTTTTTAAAACGTTCCTCTATTCTATAAACCAAGGATAGAAGAATCAAGTATGACAGCAGTGTGACTTAGCTTTTGTCTATTCTTTTTTGAGAGTAGTGGATAAAAACAATACGGGATCTTTTGATCCTTTAACCACTGCGTACTCCTAGGTAACAGTGGATGACATAGCTTGGAGGACTTCTCATGGTCCTTTTCATTAAGAAATGATATATAGGGAAAAATTCTTTTTTTAATTTCAAAATTAACAGCGCTGGAAGTAATCTGCGCAATGTTGGAATTGCGTTTTAAGTAATTAAGAAGCAATTCATCATATTCGCGGTAGAAATCCAGGTGAATCTCGTTAGCAATCAAAAGGAAATTATCAAGAATATAAATTTTAACGGAGCCTGAAAAAGAGAATGGGCCTTTCATTTTTAACTCTTTTTCGTTCTCTTTAATCTTCTTATGGGCAGCTATCAGCTTATCCAATTCTCGATCAATTTCTCCTCGATAACCTTTGGAAAAAAAATGAATCCACTCCTTTATTTCATCCTTATGAAAACTAAAATCACGGGATTTTAAAACAACAGCTCCCGAAGTCTCTCTTTTTTCCAAAAGCGAAGGAATTTCATTTCGATTCTTTTTAATAAATAGACTGCGATGCTTTTTTAACTTTAAAGCAAGTTCAGTTTGGCGGGCCACGTAGTGACGAAGATATTGGGGGTAACGTTTATGAATTGTCTCAGTCAAATTGAGCCTAAAAAAATTGCGCTCAAAACGCATATCTCTATTACTCGAATCTTTTGCCCAGGATAAATTGAGTGATTGTGCATAATTTATAATTTGATTTTTACTCACGCACATAAAAGGTCTAACAAGCCCTCTATTGATAACAGGAATACCAAGTGTGGATTTCAGAGAGCTTTGTTTAAATGACTGGATCATACTCCACTCAAAAGAATCATCGAGATGATGGGCGGTGTAGACCCAATAATTTTTTTGAAGGTACTGTTTATAAACTTCGGCCCGTAAATTTCGCGCGACGGCCTCAAAATTATTTTGAGAAAGGGACAAATTAAATTTAACTACATCAAGTTTAAGCCCTAATTTTTGGCAGTGATCGAGAACCAATTTTTCTTCAATTTCATTTTCGGGACGAGTTCCATGATTGATATGCAGAACTCTGATATTGCCTTTGCAGATATTATTTAGAACATACATAAGGGCCAAGGAATCTACGCCGCCAGAAACTGCCACTAAAATTGATTTATTTGGATTTATAAGTTGCATTGAATCCATAAATGAATGGATGTGTCTTACAAATTGCTTCGAGTTAAATTTAAAAATTTTCATAGGCTTAAATCCAGAGGCAATCATAGCTAACCTGCTCAAAAAAGCTAGAAATCCTTGAAACTTTTTGAGATATTCTTGACAGAAGGCCTGGTCGTCTCTAGGATGAAGCAAACTTTTTTAATGGCTTGGTAGCTCAGTTGGTTAGAGCGATGGATTCATAACCCATAGGTGGGCAGTTCGATTCTGCCCCAAGCCACCAAAATTATCCCCTCCCTATTTCTTTTAAAATCCAAAAATTTATGAAAACATTACAAGATGAAAAATCTAGTCTTCATCATATTATTCCTTTTCACTTTCAGCGCTTGCTCAAATCAACCAAAAAATAAATTGGGAGATAATGAAGTCAATGTCCGCCCCGAAACTAAGGCCGTTCGGGAAGTCATTCCAAGTCACGGAGGAATGCCAGATGTAAAAAAATGCGTCTGCGTTCAGCTTTGGATGCCAGTGTGTGGTGAAAATGGAAAGACCTACTCTAATTCCTGTTTTGCTGAATGCGCAGGTGTAAAATACAAGCAGGGCTCATGCGAGAAAATAATTAAGGACTAAAGAATATTTTTTAGCATTTCTCTTGCAGTCAAATGGGCAAAAGTAAATCCATTCTTATAAAGCCCACTAATGAGGTAAATCGGTTTGTCTTCGTGAAGGGCAGCATAAAACGGCCTTCTTTGGATTCCTTTGTGACGAAGCCCTGTTTTGACTTTAAAATCAGAAAGAGTTCCAAGAGATAAATTAAGTTTTTGGTGAAAAAAATCGAGAGCACTATTTAATTCATTAAAATCAACCGAAAGAAATGCTCCTTGCGTGGAAGAAACTCCTAACGTTAATAATTTTTCTTCACTTCGATACACTAATTTAAGTCCATCAATGACAACAAAAAATGAAGGGCGATTTAGATCGATTGATCTCTCCAGGAAACTTCCTGCCACGGAGTGCGTTTTCTCTTTTAGAATTGTTGGTGTTTCGTAAAAATCAGAGAAAATTTTTGAATACGCTCCTGTGCAAAGAAGAATTTTTCGTGCCAATATTTTTTTCCCACTCAAAAGAGTGCATTCGACAATTCCTTCGTCATTAACATTTACATTATTTACAAAATTTTTAATGCGATCAATTTTGTGATTATTGATTTTCTCATCAAACCAAGAGGAATAGATTTCAGGACTAGTGATGTAAGAATTTAGCCTTACTCCCTCAAACTCTTCTTTAAAAAGAGGGTCAGTTAAAACATGTAGTTTTTTATAACGACGCTCCATCTTGCCTTTTTCTTTTGGAGTTGTGTAAGAGACAATTTGTTCTACCCTCTCAATACCTTGGGGAGCGTGTTTGTTTACAAATTCTTCAAACATAAAAAAGGAACTATAGAGTTCATTTCCGAGATCACTTATACCTTCTTCTATTCCTGAGAGGGAAACAGTGGCAAGAGTGCGAAGTGAGCAAGATGGTGCAATTTCTTCAGAAAAAATCTGTGCAACAGAAAAATTCTGACTTTTTTTCACATCATTAAATAATTCAAATAGAAAAGTTTGTGCTGCAAGACCATTTCCTACAACTATTATATCGTAAATCACAATATTCCCTTAAAAACGCACATTGAAACAATGATAGCGTATTGCCAACAGTTTTTAAAATGATTATCGTTTTCCCTCACACTTTTTACTTGAAAGCATACGAAAAAGGAGAGTTTACTCATGTCACTAGAACAAAGCGCTGTTATCTTTGCCGCACAGGAAACCAACCTAAATGCAAGGTCAGTTCTCGCCGTTCTCAATCTTCTTATAACTGAACAATCAACTGTTCCTTTCGTTGCCCGTTACCGTAAAGAAGTAACTGGGGGCATGGATGAAGTACAAATTAGAGCAATTCATGAATCGTATGAAAACTATATTGAACGTGAAAAAAGACGAGAATTTATTTTAGATGCCATTAAAAAAATGGAACAAATGACTCCAGAGCTTGAGAAAAAAATTAAAGCTGCAGACACTATCAATCAACTTGAAGATCTCTATGCTCCTTATAAAGCTAAAAAGAAATCAAAAGGTATGGTTGCCAAAGAAGCAGGTCTTGATCCACTAGCGGAAATCATTCTCACTACAAATAAAACGAAACAACAACTTAAAGATGAGTTCGGTGATAAATTCAATAAACCAGAATTTAAAATCACATCGTTTGAAGAAGCCTATGCAGGCGCTTTTGATATCATTATCGAAACAATGGCCCACGATCCAGAGACAAAAGAAATTCTTCGTAAAGACTACTGGAGTGATGCTTTAATCAAGTCGACAAAAAGAGAAAAGGCAGAGCTAGAAGATAAAGACTGGATGAAATACAAAGACTATTTTGAGTTCTCTCAAAAAGCTTGCGAGTTAAAAGAACCAAAAGCAGGTCACCGTTTCTTAGCAATGAGAAGAGGTATGACTTCAAAGACTCTTAAAGTTGATGTAGTTTTCCCTGAAGAAGTAGCTCTTGGACTTTTAAAGAAAAGATTTTTCGACAAGGGAAATCTTGGCTGTATGGCCGATCTTGAAATTGCTGCTAAAAAAGCTTACCTAAACTACATCCACCCAAGTCTTGATCTGGAAATTAAATCAGAACTAAAAAGAATTTCAGATGAAACAGCTATCAGTGTTTTTGGTATCAACTTAAAAAACCTTCTTCTTCAGCCATATCTTGGTCCAAAATCTGTTATTGGAGTAGATCCAGGGGTAAGAACTGGATGTAAAATTGTTATCGTCGACAATACCGGAAAACTTTTAGGGGACTGTGTAATTTATCCTCATGAACCAAGAAATCAAGTTAAGGAATCAGCGGCGATTCTTAATGCGATCATTGAGCAATTTAATGTTCACCATATCGCTATCGGAAGTGGAACATACGGACGAGAAACACTCACCTTCATTCAAGAAAATGTTAAACCAGTCAAAGAAGGAAAAGTTCAAGCGACATTAATTTCAGAAGCTGGTGCCTCTGTGTACTCTGCTTCAGAAATTGCGGCCTCAGAATTCCCAGACAAAGATGTAACAGTGAGAGGAGCTGTTTCAATCGCCAGACGTTTCCAAGATCCTCTGGCTGAACTAGTAAAGATTGATCCAAAATCAATCGGTGTTGGTCAATACCAGCACGATGTAAACCAAGCACGCCTAAAAAAATCACTTGAAGGTGTTGTTGAATCATGTGTTAACTATGTTGGAGTTGATTTAAATACAGCGTCTGCTCCTCTACTGGCTTACGTTTCTGGTATTGGCCCAACTCTGGCAGGAAACGTAGTAAAATTCCGCGAGCAAAATGGTGGATTTAAAAATAGAAAAGATATTTTAAAAATCCCAAGATTTTCAGCGAAAATTTTTGAACAAGCGGCAGGATTTCTTCGCATCTATAATGGTGAAGAACCTCTAGATGGAACATTTATTCACCCTGAACGCTATGAAGTTCTTACTAACTGGGCAAAGAAAAATTCTACTTCTCTAAAAGATCTCATCAGCAATAAGGACTTGATTGCTAAATTAGAAAAAGATCACGACTTCAAGACAGAAGTTGGAGAATTTACTTTTAATGATATCGTTAAATCACTTAAAGCTCCTTCTCAAGATCCAAGAACAGAATTCAAATCGTTTGAATACAGAAAAGATATTTCAAAAATTGGTGATTTAAAAGTTGGTGAATGGTACCCAGGACTTGTAACGAACATTACTCAATTTGGGGCCTTCGTTGATATTGGAATCAAGGAAAATGGACTCCTTCACGTTTCTCAAATTTCAGATAACTTCGTTGAAGACGCGATGACTGCTCTAAAAGTTGGTCAGGAAGTAAAAGTTCAAGTTCTCGATGTTGATTATGAAAGAGGTCGTATTTCTTTGACTGCTAAAAAAGGCGCTGACGTTAACAGATCAAACTCTGCTCCAACATCTGGACCTAGACAGCAATCTCAAGGGAATCGTCCAAATCCAAAAATGCCAGCACCTGCACCAGAGCTAAAAAACAATGCCTTCGCTGGACTTAAAAATTTAAAATTATAATGATTGAAGGCCCCTAAATGGGGCCTTTTTTTCGTCTATCGTAAGTACTACAAAAAAATCTACTCAACGTTTATTTCTGTTATTGAACAAAACCACATTCTTCCAGTTATACAACGAACCATCGTTTCACCAATTTTAACTTGAGCTGAGTCCCCTGTTTGACCAAAAATTTCATCGCGATAAAATATATTGTGACGACCATTGATCATTGCTTCTTTAACAATTACTTCTTTAGAAGTGATGCTATCCCAAGGAGCGACAGCGCTTTGTAGTCTGCTTAGTCCTGTCTCATTACCAAATTCCACTAGGGCCTTTCCCTCTAATTTTTGCTTAAAATGCTTAAGATCGCCTGATTTTACATTTGAAAGGGTCTTGACGAGTAAAGACTCACTAACTGAATTACAACCTGTAGCGACTGCAATTAATATAAACGACATTAAAAACATTCTTAAATTAGTCATAGAATTCTCCTTTTGAATTTTGGAGTTTCTATCAATAAGAAAGTTTGCCGAAAAGCACCAGTTCATTACTAATTCATAAATAATAATCATGTAATAAAAATAGTTTGAGTGAAAATCGAGGTCGTACTTCTTTGCAAAATTGGTTAGTATGAATTAAAAACATAAGATATTAAAAATGAGCAAGTATTATAAAATGATTAGAGATAATTGGAGAACGGCCTTAACTAACAGATATTTTGTTATTGAATTTATTCTATCCATTTTACTGTTGATCCTCACTGTAATGATATTTTCAAAGTTCACCGATTTTGTAGAATTAAGAAACGGAATACAATTCAAAGATCCTTTCCTTGAAACTTTTAAGGCATTTGATTTGACCGAATTCATTTTTGTGATGATTTACGGGGCCATCCTAATTACAGTGTTCACACTTCTGTCTTCCCCATATGGGCTGATGATTTTATTCGAGTCGTACGTATTAATCGTTTTAATAAGACTTGTTATGATGTTTTTTTTGCCGCTCGTTCCTCCAGAAGGAACGATCGTATTGCGGGATCCGGTTGTTGAATTGTTTGGGAATGGAAAGGTCTTACTTAACGATCTTTTTTTCTCTGGTCACACCGCGACCATGTTTCTTCTATTATTGGTCGCTCCTAAAAAACTTAAGTTTCTATTCTTAATGGGTACTATCATTGTCGCTCTTAGTGTTCTCTTACAAAAAGTCCATTACACCGTCGATGTATTGGTTGCGCCGTTTATTTCATATACATGCTACACTTTAGTTTTAAGATATTTTCGCTTTCGCTATAAAAATGTAAATTCTGATTTGGCTATTTAATTATGGTTGAGGTTCGTTTACAAAAATAATGTAATCAGCGCGATCACCATATTTTGGATCAGAAAATATAGAACTAAGCTCTTCTTCTTTATAATCAGAAGCATCGACGACTTCGATATTGGCCACATTTGAATTTGAATTTCTGTCTTTGATTCTTTGAACAACTCCATCGTTGTACATAGAATGAAATGCTCCAATTACTAAAAATTTAAGATCAAAATCAGAGTCATTTGTTAAATGATAAGATGAAACATCATCAACAAGACATTGAGCTGCAAAGTATTTAGTAATTTGATCAGGGGTTGCATGCCCTTGCATTGTTTCCGTGAATCGTTCTAAGTAATTTGCTCCTCCCATTTTAAAATCAGGAGGAAGAAGCTTTGGATCCAAGGCCCCAAGTCCATCTTTTACAACTGGAGCTTTTTCATCTCTAGATAAATTAACTCCAAAAAGTTTTCCACCTAAAGTGGCCGCAGCATCAATCATTGGCGAATAGAGTTCAGATTTTGCGATTCCTTGAGTCTTTAATAATAAATCAGAAGAAGTAATTTCATGATTAATGACTTTATTAAAAAGTTCTTCTGTCTGAGCTTGTGAACTCGCATTTAAAAATTCCCACGATAATGAAAATTTATTTTGCTTGTTAGTCGCTAGAACAACATCGGAAATGATCTTTCCTTCCTGTGCTTGAACTTCTTTTGTGTAGTGCTTTTCTCCAATGACGATAATATGCTTTAACCCAAGCTCACTAATTAACTCGTCTTTTTGAAGCTCGCTTCCACTCTTAGTTTTAATGATTTTTTCATTCCAAGAGGCCATAGCATTCACAGCTGTTAAAAGTGTAGACAACACAAGAACTAGATGAAATTTTGTACTCATAGAATCTCCCAATTAATTGGAGGATTCTAAGATACAAAGCGGAGATTAACAATATAACGTATAGTAGTTACACAATATATAAGTCATTGAAATAATGAGAACTTATTGGACACAGGCCTTCATCGCTTCTTTATCGCGAGTCATAATATGATCAACGAGCCATTTCTGCATAAATGTTAAAAGCTCATCAGCGATGTTTTCATTTTTATCAAAGCGAGATTTATACTCCAACATAACCTTTACGAAGTTTTTATGTTGTTCTTGATGAAGCGACAGGTCTTTGAAGTTATTAGCAATCATCACCTCTTCTTCTTCTTTAAAATGGTAGCCAGCATATTTTAAAAGAGCATCAAGTGCCACTTCAACCAATAAACCATTTGGTTCATCCTCAGACATATCACATGCTCGAACAAGATCATTGATTACGCTAAAAAGAATCTTGTGTTGATAATCAACTAACTCATGGTTAGTGATCAGAGAATCGTTCCATTGCCATTCTTGATGTTTCATAGAAAATGTTCCTAATTTGAGTTGATAATATTTTATGAAAAAAAGAGGCTTGAAACAATAAAATTAAAATTGAAAATTTTTCCCAAAAAGGAAATCAGTTGAGTATTCTAGCTAATTGATCGGACGTGATCCAAAAGATTGTGCTCGCGTTTAAACTGTGAGAGCGCGTAGCCAACAAAAATAGAGGAAATTATATAAGGTACAAAAAATGAAATTATCA
Source organism: Bacteriovoracales bacterium (assembly GCA_037444575.1). Taxonomy (GTDB): domain Bacteria; phylum Bdellovibrionota; class Bacteriovoracia; order Bacteriovoracales; family Bacteriovoracaceae; genus Bacteriovorax. The sequence continues at coordinate 136,467 of JBBIME010000003.1, read as the reverse complement.
GGCCTTTAGCGGTAATAAGAATGGGAATTTTTCTGTCTACGAAAACATCAGGCATGATTTCCGGTGCGTAATGATCAAAGAAATAAAGAAAAACGACTCCCATTACCACACCAGATAGAATTGAAAGAAAACTCATCAAGTGTAAAAAATATTTTGTTGAGCGATTAATCTTATCTAGAGACGCCCCTAGAATCCAAAAACTAGAAAGATCCGTCTTTATTTTATTAAAAAATATTAATAGCCCTGAGGAAATGCAAAGAGAAACCAATAAACTCATGGCCGCAAATAAAAAGATCATCACCGTGCTTTCTAAATTAAGGGCCCATACAAGCGTTCTGTTTTCATCCTCCCAAGACTTAAATTGCACCCATGGAGGAAGTTTTTTTATAAGAGCACTGAGATCAGTAGTTGAATAAATGCGAATGCGATTAACCAACCTATCCTGAATTAAATTTTGAATAAGTGGCAATCTTACCCATAGATGAAACGAATCTATCTCTGGAACATCAGAACTAAATGTTCGATCAATCCTTACTGTCTGGCTTCTTGGAATATCTCCCATGAGTGTATCGACGTGGGATGGAGAAATAAGCTGTAAACTCTCCGGAGGTGCCACTCCAACTTTATAGGCAAGTTCCATAGGGATCATGGCTTCAAACTTCGAATCGTTGAGTAAAAACTTGGGAATAAAACCTTTCTCATCAATTCCATGAACAATAACAGGAGTAAGGTAAGTTTGATAGCGAAGGAGAAGCTCAATTTCATACTCTCGTGTGTAATCTAGCTTTTGATCCTTAAGTATTTTTTCCAATTCCAGAAGACGAGGATCACCAACATTCGTCTTAAAAATAATCGTGGCACGACCTATAACGGCCTTTGATCTCTCCATCAATTTATTTTGAAGTCCTCCCATGGTGCTTTGAAGGACAATGAGAGCAAAAGAAGAAATAAATAAACCAACGACCGCTAAGATTAGCAGCCGTTGGCGATTTTTAGCTGAGAGAATATAAAAGAAAAAATATTTTAGATATGTAATGAACACGTCTTATCTAGTTTTTTCGTAAAAAGTTGTCTTGCTTTCAACTAGATTTTCAAGATAAGCGCTAGGACGATATCTCTCTTTATCTACTGTTTCGCTGAAGTTATTAAGTGCCGCTAAAATTTTATCTAGCCCCTCACTATCAGCGTAACGAAGCAATCCTCCTCTAAATGGAGGGAAGCCAATTCCAAAAATTAAACCAAGGTCTATTTCACCAGCAGTATTAACAATTCCATCTTTTAAAATGGCCGCTGCCTCATTGATCATTGGGAGAAATAAGCGCAACTGAAGATCTGTTTCACTCATCTTCTTTTTATCTTTAGGAAGAAGCTCTTCTACTTCAGCATTTGGACCTGTGACTTTTCCTTTCTCATCATAAAGATAAAATCCTTTAGAGTTTTTCTTTCCAAGGAAATTCTTCTCTGCAAGTTTGCTTGAGAATTTTGAAGGATGAGCTCGCTCACCTAGACCTTCATACATAACTTTGGCAACTTTAACTGCTACATCAATACCAACTTCATCAAGGAGTCGGCATGGACCCATTGGCATACCAAAATTTAAAGCAGCTTGGTCAATATCCTTAACTGAAACACCTTCTTCCAGAAGATATCCGGCCTCATTAAGGTATGGCATAAGGATTCTGTTAACTAAAAATCCAGGTCCGTCTTTAACTACGACTGGAGTTTTCTTAGTTTTTAAAACCCACTTATAAAGTGCTTCAACCGTTTCAGGTTCCACTTTACTGTGAACAATGATTTCCACTAATGGCATTAAGTGAACTGGGTTAAAAAAGTGAAGACCTGCAAAGCGTCCTGGAAACTCAAGAGCTTTCGACATCTCTTCAACTGATAAAGAAGAAGTGTTACTCGTTAATAGACATTCGCGGTGAACATTTTTTTCAGTTTCAGCGAAAACTTTTTTCTTAATATCCATATTCTCAACAACAGCTTCAATAACAAGATCTACTTTTTGAAAACCGCTATAGTCAAGCTGAGCTGTAATGGAACGTTGTTTTCTTTCAAATTCATCAGGAGAGATTTTTTTTCTTTTAAGTGCTCCAGCAAAATTTTGAGAAGATTGTTTTAATCCTAAGTTAAGGGCATCAACTGTGAGGTCCTTCATAATAGGAGACATGCCTGCATCGGCCATAAGCCAGGCAATCCCGCCCCCCATCGTTCCAGCTCCGAGAGCTGCTCCACGATTTAATTCTGGAAGAGGCTTCGTTCCTTTTGGACCAGTGTATTTTTTCACAGCTTCAGACATGAAATAAATATGTTGAAGATTTTTACTCTGCTCAGAAATAGCAAGTTCACCAAAGGCCTGTGCCTCTGAAGCCAAATAGCTGGTACGTCCTTTCATCATTCCAGAGTCCATGACATCTAAAATTTTAAGAGGTGCTTGGTAAAATCCATTTGTTTTCTTAAGAACACTTTCACGAACTTTTTGAAAAATAATCTTTCTTGTTACAAAGTTTTCAGTCGCAAGCTCTTTAACGGATTCTTTTAAAGTGTGGTGAGGGGCCTTCATATCAAAGAATTTTTGCGCCATCGCTAGAAGATTTTCTTTTGGATAAACTTCTGCGACAAGTCCCATTCTTTTTGCTTTATCAGCGCGAAGAGTTTTCCCTGTTAAAATCATGTCTAGAGCATTAGGAAGACCAATCTTTTTTGGAAGGCGATAAGTTCCACCAAACCCTGGAATAAGTCCTAATTTAACTTCAGGAAGTCCAATCGTTGTTTTGGGAGAATTTGAAGCAATAATTGTTTTACAGGCAAGAGATAATTCAAGACCGCCACCCAAACAAACTCCATCCACACAAACAACTGTAGGAATTGGAAGGTCTTCAATTTTATTGTAAACATTCTGACCTTGTTCAGCTTTATCAGCGGCCTCTGATTCAGTTGTCATTGATGAGATTAGATTGATATCCGCCCCTGCTAAGAAACAATCTTTTTTATGAGAGTGGAAAATAACACCTTTAAGACCACTGGCCTTTTCTTGAATTTCTTCCACGATAGAAAGAAGTTCTGTCATGGTCGCAACATCAAGAGTTGTCATCGACTTCTCTGAATTGTATCCAAAACCAACGTAAGCAATATTGTCTTTGTACTCTAAACTAATTTTTGTATTTGCCATATTTATCTCACTAGGTTTTCGATAATAACTGCTCCACCTTGACCACCGCCGATACAAAGTGATGCTATCCCATATTTTCCTTTTCTTTTCTTTAACTCATGAGCAAGCGTTACGATAAGTCTTGCTCCAGTTGAACCAACTGGGTGACCTAGAGCGATTGCGCCACCATTAACGTTTAATTTACTGAAATCTATTTCACCCCACGCTTTATCAACATCAAAGCGAGCAGCAATAGATTTATCTTTAAACGCCATATTCACAGCTAAGATTTGAGCTGCGAACGCTTCATTGAGTTCAAATAAATCAAAGTCTGAAAGAGTTAAATTAGTTCTTCTCATCACTCCATCCATTGCAACAAGAGGCCCCATTCCCATTCGTTCAGGCTCAAGGCCGTGGAAGTGATAATCTGTCATTTTAGCGATTGGTTTTAAATTGTATTTTTTAACAGCATCTTCAGAAGCAAATAATAGCGCTGATCCACCATCAGTGATTGGACATGAGTTCCCTACTGTCACTGTTCCAGATTTTTTATCAAAGTAAGGCTTCATTTTAGCAAGGCCTTCAACAGTTGAATTGTCTCTTGGACCTACGTCATCAACAAGGAGTTTATTGAGAGTTCCTCCAACTGCAATAGGAAGAATTTCATCTTTAAATTTACCCGCTTTAATAGCTGCAACTGCTTTTTGGTGAGAGGTGTTTGCAAAAATATCTTGTTCTTCACGAGTAATTTTAAATTCTCGTGCTAGAAGCTCTACAGTTTGTCCCATGTTTAATCCACAGAAAGGATCTGTTAGACCTTGTTCGATTGCAATGATTGGAGTGAGATAATTTGGTCTAAAAGAACTTAGTGCTGAAAGTTTTTCGCCCATAGACTTTGCTTTCATCAATTTTGCAAAAAGCGCAGTCATCTCTTTGTTGTAGATAAGAGGCATTTGCGACATTGATTCAACACCGCCAGCAACAATAACGTCACTTCTTCCACAAGCAATTTTTAAAAAAGCTTGAGAAACTGCTTCCATTCCCGAAGCGCAGTTTCTGTGAACTGTGTATCCTGATGTTTTTTTATGAAGACCAGCTTCAAGAGCAATCACTCGTCCGATGTTTGGATATTTTGCCGGATTTCCAGTGTTACCCATAATAACTTCATCCACCATATTGGTTGGGATTTCAGTGTTATCAATTAAATGTTTTACAAGATAGGCTCCTAAGTAAGGTGCCTGAACATCCTTAAGATCCAAACCAGCTTTTGCCTGCGGGGTTCTCTTACCATCGACAATATACACGTCTCTCATTGACATAACTTCTCTCCATGAAATTTAGGGGATAAATTGAAATATGATTAAATTCTAAGGGAAGTCTGGCATTTTAGAAAGAAGGTAATGATATGATTTTGGTCTGTTTTTAAATTTTAATAGGCAACTAAAAAAAACGGGCATCTCTATGGATGCCCGTTATGTTAGATTCTTGTTAAGAAAGAATTAGAATTTAACTACAAGTCCAGCAGCAATCGCAGTAATGTCCGAATTTTCAATCGACTTAGTAATGTTCTGTAGTCTCACTTGATCCGGGTTAGCAGAACTTGCAACTGCATTACTTGAAATCCCTGAACTAAGTGTCTTTGTATAAGAAAGATCAATGTTTAGTCCCACAGTTTCAGAAAAGTCTACTTCAGCACCTAACTTCGCAGCTGCGGCCATTGATGTAGAAGAAAATCCTTCATTACCGTAGTTAACTCCATTAAAAGCATAACCATTTCCGCCATCTTCATACTTAAGATTTGAACGGTTGTAGCTTAAAGCTGTTCCAACGAATGGTTTTATTTTTGATTCTTCAGTCAAAAAGAATTTCCCATTTGCCTCAACTGTTAGCTTGTCATAAGACATCTTTCTTCCGCCGATAAAACTATTGTTATAAGTCGGCCCGTAATTGATTCCACCGAATTGGTTAGCTGTATCTGTAATATCCAGAGTTGAATATCCAACACCAATACCTACGCTTACCTGAGAAAGAATAAGCGTTTCAAGACCGGCACCAATGTTTAGTTTTGATTCGAAATCAATTTTGTCGCCCTTAATTGAAGAAGCTCCAAGATATGGGATTACTTTTGATTTTTTTTCTTCTTTAAGAAGTGGTCTTTCAACTTCAACGATCTTTGTTTCAACAACTGGTGCTGGTGCAACAACTGGTTGAGGTGCAACTGGAGCTGCTTGAGCAACTTGAACTTTATCTTCATTAAGATTGTTCAAGCTCTTTCCAAAAGCATCTTGAAGTTTATTTGTTAAAGCAATCTCTTGTTTTACACGAATATCTTCGATCTTCTTTTCAACCATTAATTTGTTTCTTTCTTCTAGTTTTTCTCTTCTTTGACGAAGTCTTTCAGATGGAGAAAGTTTTCCTTCAAGGTTAATGTCATCCATTTGAAGAGCGTCATCTGCGCTATCAAGCAATTCATCTTGCGCGTGTAGTGTTGGAGCATGAATTCCAGCGGCAAGTGCTGTCGCTAAAAATAAGCTCATAAATGTCAATCTTCTATTCTCAGCTGTAAATTTCATAAATACTCCTCTAAGGAAATAAGCATGCATTTGCTAAACACAGGCTTTAATCATTAAACACTGTTTGCGATATCCCCCCGAGTTTAGCAGGATCAAAATAATTCACATTAGAATTCGACGTGGCGTGTAGATTTTACAGAACTGACTATTTTTTAAACGGGAAGGTTTGAAACTTTTTTTCAGTTGCCGAACGATTTTCGATTAACCTATTGATTTTACATAATAGGGTCTTAGCATTCGCGGGCTTATCACACTTAGTGGGGTCCCCTAAGTACTTGGATTTTATCTTTATCAAAAGCGAAGAAGCGATGGTCGCCATCACCACCAACATGAGGAGGTACTCAACGACTGTCTGTCCGTTATCGTTTTTTAAACCATCTCTCAAAGAGTCTCTCTCCATTTCTTTATCTCTATTAAGGATGAAAATGTACCTAGAGCATCTTCATTATAAGGACCAAAATAGAGAACATTTTTAAGTCTTCTGAAAATGAGAGGTGCCGAATCTTCTAGAACATCAACTAGCGTAGCTCCAAATCCTGCATCAAGTCTCTTGTAAGAGTTATAGTCTCTATCTTGAATAAAAACGTCTAAGGTAAACTTCATATCGAGTGATGCAATATCGAAGTCATATTCAGGGAACAGATAAAGAAGATCGTCTTTTAAAAGAGAAATTGCACTCTCCTTGATAAAATCGATTTTGATTCCCTCACTCTTGGCCATCACAACATTAAAAACGACGCTATTTTCTTTAAAATTTGCTTCCCAGAAAGGACGATTCGTTCCAATTTTCATAGGAGAAGAAAAAAGAAGTTTTTTATCTTTTAGTAGCGCAGGCAATGAAGAGGAAAAATTCAGATGCACACTTAGGCAATTATAAGAAGCACTGGATGTCTTAAGCTTAATTGGCAGACCAACCGGATATCCGCCGATAAAGGCCATTTTTTTAGGTTTGATTAATCCTTCAAAACTTTCCAACTCAATACTCTTAACGAGTCCTCTTTGAAACTTCAGATCAGAAAGATTTAATTTTTTAAACTCTCCACCAGCATTTTTATGAACTTCAAGAAGATCATGGATAAGCCTTTCATGATCGAGTTTATAGTAAGGAGAGATCAGTGAAAAAAAGAGGTGCAAGATCTCTGATCGACTGCCTGTTGTGGCCAGTCTGCTCTGAAAAAAACCACGGGTCATAAACAGAAGGGAATTGAATTCTCCTCGCTCACTCTCCGTCATTTCTGTTTTTTTAGAAAAATGACTGAAGAAATAATGAAAATGAAAAAGAAGATCACTTGGGATTCCGGTCTCAAAAAGTTTTGAAACTTTATGCGATTTCTTTTCTTGAAAAATGGACTTTGTTACTTTTTTGCAAAAATCGCTATAGCTATTATTAAAGTCCAGTAGTTCATTTTCTAAAGCAAGAGATCCACTCTTCTCATTTAAAAATAAATGTGGGAATTTGCGACAGAGCTCACGGTAATTTCGAAATGGTGTATCCCCTAAAACAATTTGTTTTTTCCCGACATAGAAGTAAACCGATTCTGGTGAGAGATAGTCATCAATATTTTTTAAAGGAGCAAGATCGCCTAACTCCCCCCACGAACGCAAGAATTCAACATCTAACAACGTCAGTGAATTGGTGAAGAAATCACCATAATTAAAGCGGTCATCATCGAGCACTAATACTTTTTTTCCGCGATTTAATAAACCGATAGAAAGAAGAAAAGTAATGAAGTTGTGACCAACCAATGCGTAATCAATATTTTTATTCAACATGATTCAATCTCTTTAATAATCGTCTCCATTTTTGAAAGCGCACTTGTCTTTAAATCATTTCGTACAGATTGATCAGGCATCGAAGAAGCATTTTCAATAAATAAATTATAAAAGGATTCTGGATTATTGAGAAGATGAATTTCACCTGGAGTTAATTCGCTAATATTATCAAATTCTGTTGAGCGATGAATTTTAGGCCCGCAAAAGACTCTGTTCCCGCTCAAGTATGGCTCTAAAACAGAGTGAATTGATCGAGCGAATCCTCCTCCTACATAGGCGGATTTAAATTTTGTATAGAGCTCACAAAGAACGCCACTCATATTTAAAACGACTATGCCAGACCTATTGCTATCAAATTCCATTTTAGTTTTTGAAATTTCATAGAGAGGAATATCATCAAAAATTTCTTTTAGCTCATTTTTCATTTCAACAATAGATGAGACTGAAAGATCATGGGGAACAACAAGTAAATGAATTTGGCCTGATCTTATGACCTCTTTCCACTTTGGATTTTGAAAAATCACTAGATCACTGACCCAAGCACTTCCCAAAATAAGTTTAGACTCTGGTGATTTCGATTCTAAAAAAGTTAAATAGGGTTTTAGTTCACTAACTCTATCAAGTGTTTTCTCGGCATTTGTCACTCTGTCAAAAATCCTTGGAATTCTAAAATCAAAATCAAAAATTTTATTTATTTTTAAATGTTCTTTAAAATAGCGCTGCTCAGTTTTATTAGCTGCAACTATGACATCAAAACATTTATAGACTTCTGATTTAAACCAAGATGGTTTCTTGCTGGCAGCGGAGAGAAGAATAAATTTAACTCCTAAAAATTTAAGAATAAGAAGCTCTGGAAAAAAATCATATCGACAGAAAATCAGTTTAGACGAACTCATCCATTTTCGTGGTGCTTGAAAAAGGAAAAAATGCGTGACAATTGGGAGCCTTAAAACTCTTAAGTTTTTAATATTCTCACGGGCAAACTTTAGGCATTTTGATTCAACAGAAGGAGAAGCAAAGAGAATTTCAATTCGTTTGTTCTGTTTTAAAAAGGTTTCGATCAATGGCCTTACTTGCTCTAGTTCACCTTCTGAAGATACTTCAAAACAGTAATCTGCGACCAAACCGTCCTTTTTAAAAGAACGGCATTCATCTTCTAAAAAATTTTTTCGTTCAAACTCAAATCTTTCTCGAAGTGAGGAATTAAAATTTTTTAAAATAATCAATAGAACTGACACAGGTCCGCGTAAAAGTGTGGCCACAAACAAAAGTGAAATAAAAAAAAATCGCGACATAATTATCTAGAATCTCAGACAAGTGTCAGCTTGTCACTTAAGCACTTTAAAAAATATTTTTGCTTCAGAGATAAATGATGACTTCTTACTATTTCTTACAATTGTCTTTTTTAGGCCCAACTATTTAAAACGTCGTTGTATTCTTGAGCAAAACACATCAGAATAAATCCTTCAATTGGCCAAAAAGGGAGCTATTTCAATGTACGCAAAGATTCTAATTCTTATGATGAGTGCGCTTTTATTATCCGCTCAAGTTTATGCTCAAAGCACAACTACTCCAGTTGCCTCTGACACTAAGTCAGCAACAACAACAAAAAAGAAAGGAAAGAAGAAAGCACTAAAAACTGAAGAAGTTGCAGCAACAGCAACAACGACAACAGCTCCAGCAGCTCCAGCAGCGGCCCCGGTTGTAGAAGTAAAAAAAGAAGAAGTAAAAAAAGATCCTGAGCTTTCAACAATGAAAAAAGTTGTAAAGTATATGAGAGAGCATCTTTCAGCGACTTATCATGGTGAATACCATTTCGCTAGAAGAGATGTTGAGAGTGCTAACGTAGAAGATCATAAGCTAAAAGATTTTACGGTTATGCATAACCCAACATTAATCTATAACCCAACAAAAAAATGGCAAATTCTCTCGACAGCAGAATTCAAATACTCTGATCAGCCGGATGTTACAGGTCCAGCATTCCCAAATACTTTTTACCGCGCACTTTTTACAATTACACGCAAAGATATTTTAAATGAAAAAGAGCACGTGGTTAAATTAGACGCTGGTATTGGACGCAGAGTTTTTAATGCTGGAGTTGCAGGACTTCCACTTGGAAATGATCGTATCTTTGCGACTCTTACAAAGACATATGGGAAGCATAGTGCTTCTTTATTTGCTCAATATCTCTATAATGATGTAAAAAAATCTACTGCTACAACCTTTAAGCATGGCTTTGAGTTTATTCCAACAATCAATCTTCAACTGACAGATAAACTATCTTATATGTTTAACGATGATATCGTTATGAACACTCCAAAATATAGCGGTAGACAGAACACACCGTACTGGACACATGAGATGAACTTGGCCTTTTTCAATTATCAATGGAACGATAAGATCAGTACCTATTATCAATTTAAGTACTATCACACTAGTGGTTTTGACCAGCCAACAGACCCAACAAAGCATTTAAATGCTGACTATATTGAGCACTATGCTGGTATTGCATATGCTTTTACGTCAAAGCTTACTCTTACTGCTGAAGTTGGAAATGAGATCTTCCACTCAAGCGACAACAGAGCTTTCTTTGCTAAAAAAGCTGGATTTCCAGAGGCAACAATCTACTTAGACGCTTCTCTTTAATACTTAATGAGAAAGGTCGGACTTAGTGCCGACCTTTTCTTATCAGATTCCTATTTATTCTTAAAAATTTGTGCCGATAAGCCCTCTGGAAGGGTACCCAAATGGCACAACATAATTTAGCTGTTCTTGAAACGTATTTAAAAGACATCATCTTCACAGAAGAAGAAATCAAAACTCGCGTTGAATTGCGAGAACACATCTTTGAAATTAAGGATGAAGTGGAATCTCTTGGATTCATTTCACTTTATGATTTGAAAGCTTATGTGTTTGAGCATGAAGAAGAAGCAAAAAATTATTATGTAAAAAATATCGATAGCAGTGACTGGAAAAACATTTTTGAGCACCCATACTTTCAAAGAAGAAAACCTCAACTGGTTTCTGCCGATAGTTTAAAAGAATCCTCTGAAAACGAGCAAGAGTATTACATCCTTCATAAGGGCCAAAAAATGGGACCTTATGAAAAAAGTGAACTTTTTGAGATGGTCGAAAACAAAGAAATTCTAATGACAGACACAGTGTCTTACAACGCTGGTCACACTTGGATAAAACTCTATCAAGTAGATGGTTTTGAACGAAGAACTTTAAAAGAAAGCGATCAACTTCCGGGAATGCCTTCATCTGAATTACTGCAAAAACCAAGCGAAGTTGTTGATTCAATCAATGAAACAACTGATGCAATGTCTTCCCTCGCCTATTTAGGAAACGTAAAACGCGGCAAGACAATTGAAAGAGAAAAAGTGGCCGTCAATCAACAGGAAATGACCAAACAAGGTAGTTCATCCAGTATTTATAAGTGGCTTCTTGTTGGATCAATCGTTGGAATAATCTACACGTTAATCAATATCAAATCGCACTTGAGTGCTCCATTTGCAGATAAAACGACAGTGGGAGAACAAGCGGAAATGCTCACTCCTGTTGATACAACAGTTCCGGGAAATGGCCTGCCAATGCCATCCCATAACAATCAAATTAATGACCAAAGACGCATGGGAAAATTTGAAACTAGGCAAATGAACCCAGTGAGACCGGTTCCAAGAAAATCGTTTATGGAAACCACTAAATTTCAAGAAAGTACAAACGAAGTTTCGGCAGAAGATGCTAATTATTACTATGATAACGCGACTCCAATGGAGCTAGATCCAGTTCGGAGCCAAATTTCAAGAGAAAACTTCAATAATGGCGGGGAACCAGGGCCTGCTCCTGAGAGTGAACCTCTGTTTAATCAAGAAGTTTCAAACTAAGGGAATTCTTGCTCAATTGCCTGAATTTTTGGTAAAGTTCTAGTAACTTTTATCACAGGACAATTATGAAAGAGATTACTCACGAGCTTTTAAGTTCGTTTCGTGCACCAGCTTTTCCAGGATCATTCTTTTTGAGTTTCGAAGGAATTGAAGGCGCCGGAAAATCAACTCAAATTACCCGTTTAAAATCTTATCTTGAAGAAAAAAATTTTCGCGTACTTCTTTTACGTGAACCAGGTGGAACTCCTTTTGGAGAAAAACTAAGACACGCAATTTTAGAAACAAAGACAGAAATCACTCCACTTGCAGAAGCTCATCTCTTTGCTTCATCTCGCGCTCAACTTCTAAATGAAGTCATTATGAAGGAGCTCGCTACTCCTAATACAATAATCATTTGCGACCGCTACATTGATAGCTCTCTTGTTTATCAAGGACACTCTCGAGGTCTAGGGGTTGCTGAAGTTTTAGAAATTCACAATATTTTCCCTCTTAACTTAGTCCCTCACCTGACTTTCTATTTACGCATTGATGCTGAAACATCTGAAAAAAGACAAAAGATAAGAAATGCCCCAAAAGATTATTTTGAGGCCAAAGGTATTGAGTTCTACAAAAAATTAGTCGTAGGTTACGATTTAATGCATGAACTTTTCCCAAGTAGAATTTTAAAAATTAATGCTGAAGGATCACTCGATCAAGTAACAGAGTCCATAATGAATGCGATGGAGCAGTTATTAAATTCTAAAGCAGAGAACACTCAAGCTGAAGATGAGTGATGAAATTGGAAAAATTCTTCTAAAAAAATACCAAGAGAAAACTCTGGCGTCGTTGTATATTGTAAATTACGACGAACAAACAATTAATCCAGAGACATGGGTAGATAATTTCATCAAGGAGTTCACTCCCCTTGCTGATCACCCAGATATTTTAAAAGTATTTAAAGATGAGAAGTCGAACGAATACAAAGTCGACTCTCAATCGATTAAAGGTTTTCTAAAATTCATTAATTATCGCCCACTGCAACTTAACAAGAAGTTTATTTTTCTCTTTGATGCTCAGGATCTCTCCGTCATTGTTTCGAATAAATTGCTCAAAGTTTTTGAAGAATTAGGAAGTGATTATTGCCTAATCCTTCTGGCCCCAGACAATTCATCCATTCTTCCAACTGTTTTAAGTCGTGCCATCAAATTAAAAGTTACTGGAAAATCAGATTTATTTGCTTCACCGAAGATAGACTTTAAAGACATTAAGACTCCCCAAGAGTTGCTCGCTGTCTTAAAACAAGGTGGAGAGCTCGAAAAGAAATTTATTGAGCATGCAATTAATCAATGCCTCGCACAGGGATCCTATAAGGACCTGGACAAGCTTTTATTTGATTTAAAAGATTATGAAGTAAAGAGTGCCTTCAATAATTCAAAACTCGCCAATCTCTCTGCCTTTTTCTCTTAAATTCTCTACAAATCTCTGTCTAATCTTATGCCACAGGCCGTGACTTTTTTACTAAAAAACGAAATAATATTTAGTATTTAACAAACACTTAAGAATAAGCGAATCCAATATGCAGCCTAGCGTGATAACTGAAACTGTTTTAGAAGCAGAACTAGAAATAGAAATTATAGAAAACAACGATACTGAAGCAGATGATAATTCTGAATATCAAGCAGAAGAGTACCATAACGAAGAAGAGCAAAAGCAAGCGGAAGACAAAGAAAATTCTCGTTTTAAAGAAGGCGAAAAACTGACGATGATTCGTGTTCGTTTTCCAGGAAACGCAAAATCATTTCCTTTCTTAATTGGAAAAAGACGATTTGCTTACGGCCAGAAAGTTGTTGCCATGAGTGACCGTGGGATGACCGTTGGCTACGTTAATTCTTTCCCCTATGAAATAACATTTAACAAATCAATGCTTCCTGTGCGCTCAATTGCAAAAGTGGCAGCACCTGAAGATATAAAAGCACAAATTGAATTCCGCGATTCAGAAAAGAAGGCCGAAGTTATCTGTCTTCACTTAATCGAGCGTTATCAACTTGATATGATTTTAACTCATGTCGAATTTACTCAATTTGGTAAAAAGGCCGTTTTCTATTTCAATGCTCCAGCAAGAGTTGATTTCAGAGACCTGGTTAAAGATTTAGTTTACGAACTAAAAATGCGAATTGAATTAAGACAAATTTCTGTTAGAGATAGGGCCGCTGCGCTTGGATCAGTTGGGGCGTGCGGACTTCAAACGTGTTGTTCATCATTTTTGAAAAATTACGGAAACGTTTCAATCAAGATGGCAAAGAATCAGAACCTCGCTTTGATTCCGTCAAAACTCAATGGTGTTTGCGGACAAATTAAATGTTGTATACGCTACGAAGACGATGTTTATACGGATAAGAGAAAAAAACTTCCTCGTGAAGGATCTTTTATCAAAGCAGCTAATGGCGATAAAGGAAAAGTTCAAAAATTAAATATCCTTGTTGAGCAGTTTGAAATGCTGACCGATACAGGTATCAGACGCCGCTATTTTGTAAATCAGTACGCGGGAACAAGCTCTGATCTTGGAAGTGATTATAAATTCCCGGAATTTTTTGAAAACATTATCAATGAAACTCAAGCAGTCATTGGCCTTCCTAAAGAAACTCAAATGAAGGCACAAGAATTCATGGATTTCAAAGCAATCGCAACCGCAGACAAAAATCTTAATGAAAGCGATGCTGAATTTTTTAGAAAGAATGATCAGTTTGAAGAATTTGATGATGAGAAAAATGAAGCTGAAGAAGTTGCTCAAATAGAAAAAGCACCTGAGCAAAAACAAGCTCCAAGACAAGATCAACGTAACGATCAACGTCCACGACATCATCACCACCAAAACAGAAATCGCGATAATAGATCTGACAATCGACAGGATAATCGCCAAGGCAATCAAGGCAATAATCCGAATCGAAATCCAAACAATAACAGACCTCGTCATCACCACAATAAAAATCCGAATCGTGGCAACACTGGCGGAGGTAGTGGCGGTGGGAATAGACCGACGTAATTAAAAAAAGGGAGGATTTCTCCTCCCTAAAACTCTAAAAACAATCCTTCAATAATCCTAAAATTATTGCTAGTAATTTTAAGATCAGGATTAAGGTCTCCAGAATTTTTAACGCCTTAAGCATCCTTGCCTCCAAAGATAGGTCTTCATTGACCCGGAAGCTCTCGGCTGGCTTGAAAACCGTTATCATTATGTTAGAATAAAACATCCCTAAAACTCCGGTTTGCTAGACCGTTTGGGAATTTTTAATGCCTTAAAACCCCTCCATAACACGAGGGGTTTTTTATTAGATCCATTCCGAGATAAATCCCATTAAGTTTTTCTGAATTGAAATGCAAAGAGTTTTAGAGCGAGTGAAGTGTTTTTAACGTTAGTCATAGAGACAACATTTTGACTTTTGTATGGAGCAAATTGCCGACTATAGATCTAGATGGATCAATTATATAATTTGTTTAATCTTTGGAGGGTTCACCGATGAAAAAACCATTATTCGTTCTATCTCTTTTAGTTTTAACAAGTTCAGCATTCGCAACAGATTATTCAACTTGCTCAGAGGCATTTAATCGTCATGGTTGGGGCTATTACTATTATCCTTTTGAGCCAAGTAAAGATGGAAAAGTAAAACCTGTGTCAGGTAATAATAATTTTAAATTCGATAAAAAAACTAATACTTATACAGTTGAAGAAAAAATTGAATTCCAAGAACCATATAGTCAAAAAAAAAACAACTAGTATTGTCGTGCATGAGCTAAAAGTTGATCAAGACGGTAACTGGTTAAGCTATGAATCGACAGACAGAAAAGCTCAAAAAGAAGCTGAGAAATTACAATTGGTAATGGCCGATAATACAAAAGGTATGGATATACATGATCCAAATGTAGGCAAATTAGAAACGACTAAAGTTTTAAACAATTCAAGAAGAATAGATTTTAAAATATTAAATGGAAGCTGTATCCCGTATGAAGGTTCAACTACAAGTATTGCCATAGAACCTCATTTTGGACAAGATAATAAAATTCATATTGAACAAAAACAAATAAGAACAAGAGAATTTAACACTGAATTATGTCATGATATTTTAAAGTTTTTAACGAAAAATCCACAAGCTGAGAGCTGCTTTGATCCAAAAATAAACTTAGCCATTGGTGAAATCTTCAGTAAATACCAAAGTAAAGATTCAGAAAAATTTGGTTTTGGGATTTATGGATCATCTATGATTGGGGTGGGGATTGGAGTTTCTGGTTTGCCCTCTCAAGATCTAGGATCTCAATTGAAATCACCAAGTGACAAATTCACTGGAAAATCACCTGTTATCACAGCACATTCAATTTTAGAATCCTGCAAATGGAATCCTTTAGCAGGATCTGCATTTAATGATCAATTGTGGGGAACAAATTCTGAGAGCGTACCAAATTCTTCAATCCCTAGTTCTGCTGTTTCAAAATAACTAGAAAAAATCTCATCATAAAAATTTTAAAACAAAGACTTTCGATACACATCCCCAGACCTTCATCTGGGGATTTTTTTATGAATTAGAAATCACAATTTTTTGGTGTTCTTGGAAACGGAATGACGTCGCGGATGTTATTGACACCTGTGATGTACATAAGAGCGCGCTCAAAACCAAGTCCAAATCCTGCGTGAGGAACTGAACCGAAACGGCGAAGATCCAGATACCACCAAAGAGGTTCCTTCTGCATATGAAGTTCATCCATTCTCTTTGTGAGTTTCTCTAGATTATCTTCACGCTGAGATCCACCAATGATCTCACCAATTCCTGGAACGAGAATATCCATCGCGCGAACAGTTTTTCCATCAGTGTTTTGCTTCATGTAGAAGGCCTTAAACTCTTTTGGATAATCTGTAACGATGACTGGTAATTTGAAATGTTCTTCTGCTAAGAATCTTTCATGCTCAGTTTGAAGCTCGCATCCCCATTGTGTTGGGTATTCAAACTTGCGAACGGCAGGATCTACTTTAGACAATATCTCCATTGCTTCAGTATAAGTGATACGAACAAATTTTGAATCGCGAACGTGTTTTAAAACTTCCATATGATCTTTTGGAGCTGTTGAATCTTCGCGAGAAAATAAAAATTCTAATTCAGCTGAAGCATGTTCTAGTGAATAAGAGATAAGATATTTAATATAGTCAGTAGCAAGACTTGCAACTTCATCCAAATCTGCAAAAGCAACTTCAGGTTCAATCATCCAGAACTCAGAAAGGTGACGAGTTGTATTTGAATTTTCAGATCTAAATGTTGGACCAAAAGTATAAATTGATCCAAGCCCCATCGCATAACACTCGCCTTCTAGCTGGCCTGTTACTGCTAAGAAAGTTTCTTTTCCAAAATAGTCTTTTGAAAAATCTAATTTTCCATCTTTAGTTTTTGGAGCTTTAGTAATGTCTGACGACAATGTCGAAACAGTGAACATCTCACCTGCTCCTTCAGCATCAACTCCAGAAATAATTGGCGAATTTAAATAGAAAAATCCGCGTTTAGAGAAGAACTCATGCGTTGCCATTGCCAAGTGATGGCGAACGCGCATGATGGCCCCAAACGTATTTGTTCTAATTCGAAGATGAGCTTGCTCTCTTAAAAACTCTAAAGAAGTCGCCTTCTTTTGAAGAGGATATGTTTCATCAGTCTTGCCGATAACTTCTACCGACTTTGCTTGCATCTCAATGCTTTGAACTTTTCCGCCACCTTTAACTAATCGACCAGTAATAGCAACAGCTGATCCTGCTAATAATCCTGCGACTTCAGCGTAGTTTGGAAGAACTTCATCTACGATAATCTGTAATGACTGCTGAGAAGATCCATCATTCAATACAACAAAAGAAAATTTCTTTGAGTTACGAACAGATCTAATCCATCCTTTTACCGTAGCATCAACATCAACAATATTTTCCGTTAAAATATTTTTAATTAATAAACGACTCATTAATCCACTCTCCTAAATTATAACACTCTCGATTTAATTTCTAACGCTTGCTCTTTTCTTAAGCGAGCACCAAATTGAGTAACTAGTAACGAAGATGCCGCACAACCAAGCTTTGCGGCCTCAGCATAAGGAATTCCTGCATTGATGGCGTATAAGAAAGCTCCAGCAAATAAATCCCCAGCACCGTTTGTATCCACAGCTTCAACTGGAGTTGTGACAACGTAAATATCTTTATTGCCATCGTATAGAAAAGCTCCTTTCGGTCCAAGAGTAATAGCAAATGCCTTAGCTATCTTTTTTAGAGCAGCTGCAGCTTCGGAAATTGTTGTCGTCTTCGTGAAGGCAAAAGCTTCTGATTCATTACAAAAAAGAAGATCTACTCCATTTCCAATCATTTCTGTTAATCCATCATTACAATAATGAACCATGTTTACGTCTGAAAAAGTAATGGCCGTCTTTACATTATTGGCCTCAGCAATTTTGCGTGCTTTAATGGCAGCGTCTTTTCCTGTAGGACTAGCAGCTAAATACCCTTCCATATAAACATAATTTGAGTTTTTAATATTTTCTTCAACAAGCTCTTTTGCTGATAGAGTTTGCGTAATACCTAAAAATGTATTCATCGTGCGATCGGCATCTGGCGTGATCAAAACGATACACTTTCCAGTAATTCCTGGTTCAAGTGAACTGGAAGAAAGATTTGTTTCAACACCGTTATCCATAAGATCTTTAAAATAAAAATCACCAACTTCATCGCTTGCTACTTTACAGGAATAAAAACTTTTTCCACCAAATTGAGAGATGGCAATCATTGTATTGGCAGCAGAACCACCACATGATCTTTTATGCTGAATTCCGTGAAGTGTACTGACAATTTCCATCTGACGAGCTTCATCAACTAAAGTCATTAGACCTTTTTCAATTCCAGCTTTTTGTAAAAACTCAGCTTCAATTTCAAATTCCATATCCACGAGAGCGTTTCCGATTCCATAGACGTCGTATTTCTTGTTTGCAGTACTTTTACCATTTGCCATAAGGGCCTTATTCCTTTTAAAATTTTTATAAATTAGACTAAAAAATAATAATCAAAAGACCGCAAAAATGAAACAAAATAAACCGCCAAAAAATTCTGAAACCAGGCTAGTTTACTCCAGTGATGGCTCCCATCTAAAATTGTGCAAAAAATGTGGGGAAGATCCATGCGAGTGCACTGATTCAATTACTGCTTCTGTTGCCATAGTTCCTGAAAAAACTACTCTTAAAATCAAACTGGAAAAAAATCAGCGCGGTGGAAAATTAGTGACTGTCATCCATGATCTCCCTTTTAATCCTCCATACTTTGAAGACCTAGCTAAAAAGCTTAAAAATCATTGTGGAACCGGTGGGACTTTTAAAAAAGAGGGCAAAGGCCAGATAGAACTTCAAGGAGATCAAAGAGAAAAAGTTGAAGCATTTTTGGCCAAACTAAATTTTAAAACTAAAAGAAGTGGCGGTTAAAAAATCTTATACATATCGTATCTCGTACTCTTTCCTTCATAGCTAGCGGTTGGGTTTTCTTTAATCGGAAGTGCCGAAAGAGAACGTTTAACGACCACTCTTTCCTTGGCCGTTCTAAGCGCCCATTCAAGAAAGTTTTTAGAATCGAGATCTTCTCCGACAACTTCTTTAAAAATGCGCATCTCTTTTCGAGGGAGGGCCGATTTCTTTGAGCCTGTCTTTTCCGGATACATGGGATCGTAATAAATAACATCAGGCCTATCTTCTTCACTAATATTAAGCCGTGAGGCATCTGCGAAGAGGATTTCAAAATCTAAGGGAAAACGTCTCTTAGCATCAATTAAAAGTAAGTAAATTGCTGGATGGCGCTCAAAGGATTTTAGTTTTGCTCCAAAATAATTTATGAGCAAAGAATCTTTTCCTGTACCGCAGGTTGTATCCCATACAAAAGGTTTAGTTTCACCTTTAATTCCTAATGCCTTTGCTAGAGGTTCTTTGGATAAAGCATATTTTTGACGTTGGTGATATTGATAAACTTCTTCAAAATCAAAACACATATCCCCAAGAAGAAGTGAGTGATAATGAAGTTTTCCCTCTGAAAAATAGAGATAATCACAGGAATCACCGAGCTTATGTTCAGATTCAACTTCTAGAGAAAACTTGTTTTTGTTATTTACTGCATCTTGAAGAAAAGAGGGCCAAAATTGGACATTTCGATCACTCATTTTTATCTTTATTAACTCATTCATTGTTCGCTATTATACTGGCAAATATTTCATTTTAAAAGGACGTCTTCAATGGCAGAAACTAATTCTGAAAGTAACTTCAATCACCTTCCCTACAATCCAAAAAAATTAAAACGAGAATTAACTAAGTATTATATTTCGTCGACAAAATCAGAGCAGGCAGAAATGCTTCAGACTTTGAAATTAAAAGAGCTAAAAGATCTTTACGCTCACATTCCAGACAATGTGAAATTTGATAAGGCACCAGTTGTATGTGAAGAACTCTCTTACAATGATTTAATTGCTCACGTTGAAGGTATTGCGAATAAAAACAATTTAAAAACTTGTTTTATCGGAGACGGATTAAAAAATTATAAAGTCCCTGAGATCGTTCCTTACGTTTGTGATTTAAGAGGACTGACAACGGCCTATACTCCTTATCAACCAGAAAGATCACAAGGAACTTTAAATACTCTTTGGATTTACTCTTCAACAATGTCTATGCTTACAGGATTTGAAGCAATCAACGCTTCTTTCTATGATCGCTCGACAACTTTATTTGAGGCCATTCAAACAGCGACAAGAATTGTAAAAGGATCTAACACTGCTTTAGTTTGTGAATCTATTTATCCAGGAGACATTGAAGTTCTAAATACACTTTCAAAAGAAACTGGATTAAAAATCGTCACGATCCCTACTGATAAAATGACAGGGATGACTGATATTGATCTCGCAAAATCTATGGCCCAAAAGCTTGGATCCGATCTAGCGTGTATCGCATTTCCTCAAGTTAACAATTTCGGAAACCTTGAAGACGTACACTCTTTAACTGACCTATGTTCAGAATTAAAAATTCAATCAATCGCTCTTATCGATCCAATGCTTTTAGCGACAGAAGGACTTATTCCTCCTGTGGAATATGGATCAAATAAACAAGGGGCAAACATGCTCGTTGGTGAAGGACAACATCTTTGTCTTGCTCCAAACTTTGGAGGACCAGGCCTTGGTATTTTTGGAATTCGCTACAATGAAAGCAACAAACTAGACATCAGATCAACGGCCGGAAGATTTATCGGAAAGGCAAAAGACGCTAATGGAGCTGATTGTTTATGTATGGTCTTATCAACACGCGAACAACATATAAGAAGAGAAAAAGCGACTTCAAATATTTGTTCTAACCAATCTTTTATCGCTTCAGCGGCCGGAGCCGCAATCCTTGAGCGCGGTGAAGCTGGAATGACAGAAGCGGCACTAAGTGGTCGCGACTTTGCTCTTCAAATGGCACAAGTTCTCACTCAATTTAAAGGCGTAAAACTTGCGTTTGAATCAACTCCTTTTTACAACGAGTTCACTCTAGAATTACCTATTAAAGTTAGCGAGCTTCAGAAAAAAGCACAGGCCGCGAATATCCAACTTGGTATTGATGTTAGTGATAGACTAAAAGATAATCGCAATCTTCTTCTTCTCTCTTTCTTTGATGTTCACACTGATGAAGACTTAGAAAAATTAGAAAACTTTTTCAGAGATAATTTTGAGGCACTTGAAAACGACGATTTCCTTCCTGAAATTCCTGAAAACTTCCTGCGCACAACTCCAGTTGGACTTCCATCTCTTGAATTAGAAGACCTTAAAACTTTTTACCAAAGACTCGCTGATTTAAACGTAAGCCCAGATGATAATATTTATCCGCTAGGTTCATGTACGATGAAATATAATCCGTACATCAATGACTATGCAGCATCTTTAAAAGGCTTTACAGATGTGCACCCTCAAGCTCCAATCGAAGATGTGCAAGGATCACTAGAGATTCTCTACAGCATCCAAGAGATGTTTAAATCAATTACAGGTCTTCCAGGAGTAACTACTCAGCCAGTTGCTGGAGCTCAAGGAGAACTTGTAGGGTTAAAACTATTCCAGGCCTATCATCGAAATAGTGGTCAGGCAGACACTAGAAATATTCTTTTAATTCCAAGATCTGCTCACGGAACAAACCCTGCATCGGCATCTATGGCAGGCTTTGAGACCAAGACTGTTGACGGTGTTCAATATGGGATCGTCACAATTGAAGCAAATAAACACGGACAAATTGATTTCGATCAATTGAAAGAAGCAATTGAAAAATACAACAATCGAATTGCCGGAATGATGGTAACAAACCCAAACACATCAGGACTCTTTGAAACACGCTTTAAAGAGATGGCAGACCTTATTCACGGAGTTGGTGGATTAGTTTACATGGATGGCGCGAACATGAACGCGATTGCGGGATGGATTGATTTAAATAAAATGGGAGTCGATGCTGTCCACAATAACCTTCATAAAACTTGGTCAATCCCACACGGCGGTGGAGGCCCAGGAGATGGAATCGTTGCTGTTTCAAGTCGATTAACTGAGTATCTTCCAGGCATTCAGGTCGTTAAAAAGAGCGATGGAAAATTTGATATCGAAAAATCTCCAAAATCAATTGGATCATTCCACCGTCACTTTGGAAACTTTGCTCATAAAATTCGCGCGTACACATATCTCAAATCTCTAGGAAGCAATGGAACAAGAGAAATGTCAGCGATTGCCGTTTTATCAGCTCGCTACCTATTTGAAAAACTAAAGCCAACTTTCCCAAGTCTTCCTGAAGGATGTGAGAATGAAGTTCGCATGCACGAATTCATTTTAACTATCACAAAAGACACATTTGCTCGCATTGAAGCGGGAGGAACTCCCAAATCTACGGCCATTGCAAAAATTGGAAAAATATTTTTAGATTTTGGTCTTCACGCTCCAACTGTAGCATTCCCAGAAGTCTACGGACTCATGATTGAGCCAACAGAATCTTATAGTAAAGCTGAGCTTGATCGTTTCACTGAAGTCGTTCTCGCTATTATGGAATTGATCAATGAAACTCCACATGTACTAAGAACTGCTCCACACTTCACTCCTGTTAGAAAAGTTGATGAAGTTGAAGCAAATAAAACGCTTGTGTTCATGGAGAAGTTACAGCATCTTCCAAGTCTTTACTCAAATGTGACTGATCCAGTGAAGCTTTCGAGAAAGTCGATTAGTGAGATCACTCATGCAATTTTAAATGCACATAATGCTTAAGCGCTAAAATAAAAAGGCCCTCATTCTGAGGGCCTTTTTTTGCTTCACCAGCTATTCTACCAGTTCAGCATCTAGATTTGGCATGATCAATTGACGGTTATCTTCACTTATCGTACTAAGACTCAGGCCTCGGGCCTTAGCGACTGTTTCTTCCAAAGTCGCCCAAATTTTAAATTTAGTATTTTTTGGAGCTCTTAAAATTGATAATGTGTATGGACTGATTCCTTGGGCCCCACGAACAATTCCTTCAGTAAAAGCGACAGTATAGTATTTGTATGGATTGATTGCTTTTCCATTTACCTTAAGCTCTTTAATTTTTATCCCATGCTCAGTTTTCTTATAGTCCATTTTAATTCCTGAAAAGGTCAATGGCTGTCCAAAATGAGTAAGGGCCTCAAACGCAAGCTTTAACCAAATTCCTTTGATTTTTGTTGTGTAGATGCTCCATCCATATTTTTCCGTTAAATCAAAGACTCGTGGAATTGAATTAAAAAGAGCACGACGAGTGATATTTCCAACTGGATAATCTTCACCATTCATAAATGGTGTATGAATTGCGATATCAGCTTGCGCTTTTTCTCGAAGAGCATCTGTGATGAAGTAGGCCCACTTGCGTGATCCGTGCTTATCATTTGGTTTTAAATCAGAGTATCCAACTCTTTCATCTAACCATTCTTTCCCATAAGTAGTGTCTAGATCAATATTTGCTTCTTCGACCATTGCTTTAATTTTTGAATCACTTTCTTCATACTTAACAGGAACTAACTCATACTTAACGATTTTTAACGGGCGACCTTTTTCAACATCAATAAGAAGTTTTCCAAGGTACTCTGTATGCATCCCTGCCTGAACGATTGGAATTGGATGATTTAATTTATTCATACCATAGCTAGGTTTAAAAAGAGCTGTATGAGAGTGACCTCCGATGATGAGATCGATGTATTTTGTTCTTTCTGCAAGCTTAATATCGTTTAGAACACCAATGTGAGTTAAGGCAATGATAAAATCATTTTTTCGTTTCTTTAAAATATCTTCATAATGTTTTGCTGTTTTATAAGGATTTGCAATCTGTCCTCCTTCAAAACGCCACTTATAAAAAATTTCATTCGTTGTAAGACCTAAAACTCCAATCTTAATTCCATCTATTTCAATTTCTTTGAATGGCTTAATTTTTTCACGAATATTTCTAAAATCTGAATGCATTTTTAAATTGGCAGCAATTAGAGAAAATTTTAAATCCATTTCCCCCAACATTTTATCGAGATCGCGCGTACCCATCAGGTAATCATGATTTCCCATCGTCCCAATGTCATAACCCGTTTCATTGTGAACATCGAAAACTTTTCTTCCATTGTCGGCCATATAATAGAGATTCCCTTCCATGAAATCCCCAGCATCCATGACAACTGTTTTAATACCTTCGTCTGTTGCTTTGTTTTTGAAGTAATCAATCAGACTTTTAAGGCGGGCCGCTCCACCAAATCCACCATTGTGCTGAACACTATCTAAATAAGAATGAGTATCATTTGTGTGAAGAATTTGAATCAACTTTGCGTTAGCAGTTGTTGTTTTTAGGAGTGAAAAAGCACTCAAAAATAAAATACTCAAAAGTTTTTTGCTCATAGCTGCACCCTGTTTAGTTCATTAATTTATGATGAACTTTTCGGATTTATAGGCACTTATTTTAAAATTATACACGTCCAACTAAACCCTATGGAAATGGACGGGAAAATTTTGCTGCATTTTGCCCTTTTGTCTGATAGATTTTGTCGTATTTACCTCAATAAAATCAGGACAAAATCTCTATGCTCGACACTGCTCAAAATGCTAAGCGCTGCACATTTGCAATCATCTCTCACCCCGATGCCGGGAAGACCACCATGACAGAAAAACTATTATGGTTTGGTCAAGTCATACGTGATACTGGCAAGGTCAAGGCCAAGGATGGAAACTACGCAAAGTCTGACTGGATGGAGCTGGAAAAAGAAAGAGGAATTTCCATCAGTTCTTCTGTTATGAGTTTTCCTTACGCAGATCGAGCAATGCACCTTCTCGATACTCCAGGACACAAAGACTTCTCAGAGGATACATACCGAACACTGACCGCTGTTGAGTCCGTTCTCATGATGATTGACTCAGCTAAAGGGGTTGAGGCACAGACAATAAAATTGATGGAAGTTTGTCGAATGAGAGACACTCCAATCGTGGCATTTATGAACAAATATGACCGCGAGGCAATGGACCCTTTTGCCCTACTGGAGAACATCGAGAAAATTTTAAATATTCAATGTGTGCCAATGACCTGGCCTATAGGTTCAGGTGTAGACTTCAAAGGAGTCTACGATCTTCGCACAAAACAAATCATGAGTTTCAAAGATGCTAAGGATCCATTCAATCCAATTATAATAGATGCCAGTAATTTAGATTCAGAGGCAGTCGTTAACTTTATTGGATCTAATCTATTGGCAACTCTTAAAGAAGAGCTAGAACTCGTTGATACTTTAATTGGCGAATTTAGTACTGAAGAATTTTTAGCGGGCATTCAGACGCCAGTCTTTTTTGGTTCAGCACTCAATAACTTCGGCGTTAAAGAAACGCTTGATATGATCGCGCAAGCAGCTCCAGGGCCAAAACCAAGAGAAGTAGCTCTTCCACCTTTTGGATCAGATTCTAAAACAGTTATTCTTGATCCAGAAACAACTGCAGAGTTCACTGGTTTTATTTTTAAAATCCAGGCCAACATGGATAAAAAACATCGCGATCGCATCGCTTTTCTTCGCGTGTGCACAGGAAAATTTTCCCGCAATCAAAAAATTTATCACGTTAGATCTGATAAAGAATTAAAGATTGCAACACCTCTTATGTTTCAAGCTCAGGATCGAGAAATAACTGAAGAAGCTTTTCCTGGAGATATCATCGGTCTTCACGACACAGGAAAATTTCAAATCGGCGATACATTCACCGAGAAATCAAAATATCAATTTACAGGTATTCCAAATTTTGCTCCTGAAATTTTCAATAAAGTCATCTTGAAAGACCCAATGAAAGCAAAACAACTTGAAAAAGGTCTGCAACAGCTTTCAGAAGAAGGAACAGTTCAGCTCTTTACCCGCCACTCTACGAGTGAAAAGATTCTAGGTGCCGTTGGAGCACTTCAGTTTGAAGTTGTTAAATACCGCTTAGAAGACGAATACAATGTTCATGCTGATTACGAGGGATATCCCTTCGTTGGTGTTCGATGGCTTAAATTTGAAAATGAAAAAGACCAGGATAAATTTATTTCAAACAACAGCTCAAACGTTGTGTACGATCACAAAAAACGTCTTTGTTTTTCAGTTCGATCTGAATGGGATTTAAAACTTGTTATGGAAAAAAATCCTACTGTCACATTCTATAAAAACTCGGATTATAAATAATGAAAAAAAGCTTAAGTGACGTTATTGGTGACCCGATTGTTTTCCTAGAAGATCTCTTCAGCAAGATTGATGATATTGAATTAAATGTCGATAAATATGAACTCGATCATATTTGTTACAGAGTTGAATCCATTGAACTCTATAAAACAAAAAAAGAAGAGCTGGCTCATTTAGGAGAACTCCTCATCGAATCAATGGTCAATGGAAGACTCATTTCTACGTATAAGCTTTATGAACCAATCGTTTATAAAAATAGAAAAATATATCTAATTGAACTCCCAAGTCCTAAATCAAGTCATTCTTATTCAAACGGGCTTGAGCATGTGGAATTTGTAACGAAGGATCCACTTCAAAAAATTATTGACCGTTATCCTCAATACTCTTTTGAGGCCTTTGGGATTCACAAAAAAATCAATGCGGACATTACGTTAAAACTTGGTGACTACTGCATTCGATTCCACAATCAAAGCCTGGAAGATGTTATAAAACTAGAAAAAAGAAACCATCGAAGATAAACATGGAAGACTTGCAAAATATTCAATTTTCGACTCCCATTCAAA
Organism: Bacteriovoracales bacterium; assembly: GCA_037444575.1. Classification (GTDB taxonomy): domain Bacteria; phylum Bdellovibrionota; class Bacteriovoracia; order Bacteriovoracales; family Bacteriovoracaceae; genus Bacteriovorax. Next base: position 109,819 of record JBBIME010000003.1, on the reverse strand, counting down.
AGGCCCTAGGGGAAGATTTAAAAATCTCAAATTTTACGGAGATACAATCTAAGTGTATTCCGCTCATAGTGGATGGAAAAAATGTCATTGGTATTTCTGAAACGGGAAGTGGAAAAACATTAAGCTATGTTCTTCCCATATTAGATAAAATAGTCGGACTTCCTAAGCGTCCTACAAAAGTTTTAATTATTACTCCAACGAAAGAGCTCTCTGAACAAATCCTTTCCGTTGTAAAAAAAGTGGCCAGATACACTAATCTCATCAGTATGAGTCTCTACGGAGGAAAAAGCTTTAGTGAACAGACGCTGGATTTAAAAAAAGGCGTTCATATCATTGTCGCGTGTCCTGGAAGATTAAAAGATCACATCGAAAAAAACACAATTGACCTAAGCGGGATTGACTACCTCGTATTAGACGAAGCAGATCAATTAATGGATATGGGCTTCTTGCCAGCACTAACAGTTGCAATCAATGCTTGTGTTAACCGAAAACAGACATTACTTTTTTCAGCAACCCTTGCTCCAGAGGTTCAAGAACTTGCTAAATCTTTTTTACCTGAATCTGAATTAGTCCAGCTTCAAAATACAGCACCAAAAGAAACGATTAGTGAGTTATTTTGTCCAATCTCTCCTGAACTCAAATATCCCTTTCTTCGTTTTATACTAAAACATAAAAAGATTAAATCTTGCCTGATATTTACTCGTACCAAAGAAGAGGCCCAAGGATTAGGCATTGCTTTAAAAGATGATAAGTATGAAGCCGTAACTCTCCAAGGAGATATGACGACTCATCAAAGAAAAAAAGCACTCGATGCTCTAAAACTTAAAAAGGCCGTGATCTTAGTGGCCACAGATGTAGCTTCAAGAGGAATTGATATTCCACACGTCACTCATGTAATCAATTTTAATCCACCAGAAAGTCTCGAATCATACGTCCATAGAATCGGACGAACGGCAAGACATGAAAAATCCGGTGAGGCCATTACTCTCTATACACCAGACGAAGAATTTCAACTTTCAAAAATAATGAATGATAGAAGTTGGAAGGCTTCAAAGTTAAAAGAATTTAATTACCAGTTAAAATTAGAAAAAAAACAAATCAAGATTTTTTAAATGGCGAGTAATACTGAAGAAAAATCAAAATGGTTTTACACAGAATTTAAAGAGGATACCCAGGCGGTCGTGCTTCTTGCTCATGGGCTTAATTTAAAACCTTCTAAAATGGATCAACTGGCCTCGTTCTTTAATTCTAAAAAATGTGATGTTTTAAGAATTTCTCTTGGAGATAATCCAGATCGATGGGAAGAAAAATTTAACAACGGTTACGATGAAGCTTTAGAGCATGCTCAAATTTTAGAGCGCCCTCTTTATTTTGTGGGCTACTCTCTAGGAGCGTTGATGGGTATGCATTTCTTGGCCACTCATCCTCATCATCAGATAAAAAAATTGTCCCTGTTTGCTCCGGCGTCTCATACCAGATTATATACAAGAATCCCCTCTCTTCTTTTTTATCTATTTCCAAAGAGCGCTCTTCCTAGTTTTAATCTACCTGATTATCGCTCTCGTGAAGTGACAACTCTTCTTGAATATAAAAAGATGCATGAACTTCAAAAAGAGATCAAAGAAAACGACTTCTATCTCCCCACACTTGTCATTCAAAACCCCAAAGACGAGCTTGTCGATAGCAGTGAATTGACAAAATTTGCCTCTTCAAATTCATATTGGAGTACCCTCGAGATATCCAATCGCGAGAGTCAACTTCCTAAAAAATACCACCACTTGATGATCGATGAGAACAGTTGTGGGCAGCCTATGTGGCAAAAAATATTAAAAAATCTAACTGCGCATTTCTCTTTGTAAATCTATGCTATACTAGTACAGATGAGAACGTTGCTCTTAGACTGCAACTATTTTCCGGTCAAAATAATTTCTTGGCAGAAGGCCATGATACTATACCTGACCGATCGGGCCGAAGTGGTCGACCATTATGATGACAAGCTCATTCGTACAGTCTCAACGTCCTATAAACTCCCTAAGGTTCTAAGACTTTTTCAAACTCATAAGCTCTCTCAAAATGTAAAATTCACTCGCATGAATGTTTTTTATCGCGATCAATTCCAATGCCAGTACTGCTCGACTAGACTTCCAGTAAACGAGTTAACATTTGATCACGTTGTCCCTGTTTCTCAAAACGGTGCTACTAGTTGGGAAAACGTTGTGACCTGCTGTAAGCCTTGCAATACTAAGAAAGGTTCAAAGACTCTCAAAGCTTCAGGCATGAAGCTTTTAAAAACTCCTAAAAAACCACGCTGGTCTCCTGAATTATGTCTTCGTCTCCTCGAAGATGATCCAGTAGAATGGTGGAACTTCTTCCCTACAAAACTAGCTTCATAGTTGGCATTATTCTTGTACTTATACCCTCAAGATAGACAGAACTGACATAATTATCACTAATTATGTTTTTGTTAACATGTACAAAGTTTAGACACTTGTACGTACAAGAGGCATGCTCATGATTGAGATGAATAAGTACATAAAATTCTTTTCACTAAGCTTTTTATTGGCATCATCACAAATATTTCCATGCTCAACGATCTCTTATCAAACTGCAGATCAAAATACTTATGTTCTAAAAAGCTTCGATTTCTCAAATGGCAATGGGTATCTTTTTATTAATAAAAAAAATATTTCAAAAAGAAGTCTGGTTCCATCTCCAGTTCCTGGAAAAAGCTGGGTCTCAAAATATGGAAGTATTACTTTTAATCAAGCAAGTCGTGATTTCCCATTTGGCGGAGTAAATGAGAAAGGTCTTAACATGGAGATCATGTGGCTTGATGAAACCATCTACCCACAAAAAAATGAAAATGACCCGGTAAATGAATCACAGATCATTCAATATGTACTTGATACAGCATCAACTACTGACGAAGCTATCAACCAGATTAAAGAAGTTGATATTATTCCCATCATGGCCCCTGTTCATTACATGATTTGCGATACAAGCAATCAATGCGCTGTTATTGAATATTTGAATCAAAAATTAGTAATAACAAAAATGGAAAAAGAAACTGAGAGAATTTTACAAAATTCAATCTATCAGGAAATGCTCGATAACAAACTTAGAAAAGATGGCAGTACATTTAGAAATTCATCAAGTGATTTAAGTTCAATCTTTGATATCGCTAGTCTTAATACAAAAGAAGATTTAGTAAAAAAATCCTTTGAGGGCCTTGAAATTGTAAAACAGGGATCATGGTCGAAATGGCAAATTGTTTACAATTTAAAAGCAGGAGAAGTTTGGTTTAGAACAAACGCCAATCAAAAAATTAAACACGTAAACATTAAGGATTATGAATTAGATTGCAAGAAAGATAAAAAAGAACTTGTGGTTAATATGAACAGTGATTTTGATGGCGACGTCCAGTCACACCTAGAGGAATACACAAGTGATATCGATGACACTTTATTGTCATCAGTCAAAGGTGTTTCTAACATGGTAAAAAAAGCTGTAAAAGCATTTTCGGCATTAAATCATAAATGTGAATAATAAAAATATACTTGAGATATATGGAGCGAAAAATGAGCAAACTACTAATAACTACACTTGTATTACTATCGACCTTATCGGTAGCAAACGCTTTGGAAGATAACAAAAAAATCTTAAAGAAGTATTGCGAGGTCGCTCATCAAAACAGACAGATCTCTAAAATTTCTATCGATAACAAATTTAGTTACACAGAGGTTTGCCGCTACGATACTCCATGGATTGAAAATATGTATCAAACTTTATGTAATGGATACCAAGTTAAGAAGGATGCAATCACTAATGAGCAAATTAATGAGATCAATGCTCCTGAATATATTTTGTTCTTCTTTGATGGAGCGGCCGACTACAATGCCGGTTTAGCGCATGTTCGCTTATCCCCTATTAACATTGATGGAACAGAAGGGGTTGAACTGGGAATGGGAAATGCTAATGGTCTTTCTGCTTTAATCAAAATGATGATTTATTCAAATCACACTCTTGCCAAAAACAAAGATAAAATTGAGCTTCACTATCATTCAGCTTCAGGATTTAAAAATTCAGTCGGATTTTCATCAGCGACCAGTTGTGCGAAAGAAACAAAATATTACCTTGATGTGTTAAATAGTATCCGTGAGGAAAAAATTAATACAAAATGGATGGTGATGGGTTACAGCAATGGTGGCGCGATGACTATCGATTTCCAAAATCGAGTTACAGATTATGGTATAAGCATTGATTTAGCTTTTTCTATAGACCCTATTGTTCAAACAATATTTTATCCAACTCATAAAATCAAAGATACTATTGGAGAGAGAAATGAGAACACTAAAAGATTTGTAAATATTTATCAAAACACTGATATAGATTCATTGCCCGGATTTCAACTTAGAGGAAAGCCAGTTGTAAATGCCGACTTAAATATTCTTGCGACTCCATATAATACAAGTGATTTAAGTTCGGATGGTACATATAATCATGTACGAATTGTTAGTTCAGACCGAGTCTTTAAGGCCACGGATTGTGAGTTTGAGAAAGTATTTAACCCAAAATCTAATTGTAAATGGAACTAAAAACAATGAAATACTGGTTAATGAAAAGTGAACCCGATGTTTTCTCAATTGATAATTTAAAAGCAAAAAAAAAATCCGGTTGGGATGGAGTGAGAAATTATCAAGCAAGAAATTTCATGCGCGATGAAATGAAGATTGGTAACATGGTTCTTTTTTACCATTCAAGTTGTGAAGTTCCAGGAGTCGCGGGTCTTGCTCGCGTTTCAAAAGAATCACACCCAGACCCTTCCCAATTTGATAGTAAAAGCGAATATTACGATCCAAAAGCTACTAAAGATAATCCAAGATGGTTTATGGTAGAAGTAGAGTTTGTAGAAAAATTTGATGAGGTCATCACTCTTTCAGCATTAAAAGCAGAGAAAGCATTATCTAATATGCCACTTGTACAAAAAGGATCGAGACTATCGATTAATCCAGTGACGGAAAAAGAGTTTAAGACGATTATTGGTTTAAAAAATTAGATCTCTTTAAAGTTAAACTCCTCTTTAAATTCAAACATCCATTCCATAGTTTTTTTAAAATTTTTATATTTTTTTGTAAATGGTTTGCAATTTGCAATTCATTTTTTTGGCCTTGCCCTATGTTTAACTTTTGGAGCAATCAAAAAAAGGAGCTGCGATGTTACAGAGTTTCAAGAAAATCTTAAATTCGTCACTTCATGCTAAGGATGGAAAAATTGGACATTTAGACGACTTACTTTTTGATGACATGACATGGACCATTCGCTACCTCGTCGTAAGGACTGGTGGGTTATTAAAGCGTGAAAGAGTATTAATCTCACCGTTAGGTGTGGCTTATTAGTTTTGATATTTTTTTAATAGTTCTTGATATCTTTCTCCATATTTTCTTTTTGGACATACTTCTTTAGAGTTGCCTCCAATAGTTCCTGTAAATTGAAAGTTATTCCATTTACCTATAAGCGCGTTTCTTTTCGTAGAATTAGGAAATAGAACATTGTCAAAAGTTCTACTATAATAAATCCCTCCGTCTTCTCTTTGGGATTCAAGATATTTCTTGTCATATGGTAATAGCAAGACAAAGATACATCCACCGACAGCTGTCCATTCACTTAGTTTTGCGTGTACCTGTTCTTCTGTTAAATTTTGATCCAAGGCTTGAAAAAAAGATTCCATATTTTTATAATAATCTTTTAGTGCCAATCTTACATACTGATCTTCCGCTGTCCGATTAATCCAAATCTCTATATCGTCTCTGACTCCATCATGATTTGAATCCACTCCTTCAAGGGTTTTGTTATTTTCTTTCTCGTCTGGAAAATAAGGTTCAACCACTCCATCAAACACAGGATTAGGTTTGCCCGCTTTTCTTTCCGCGAGTTTTATTTTCTTAATAGGATTCATAAGTTTGTCGTAGTCCGATTCAAACCATGAACACGATTGAATAAAAATTATAATTGAAAGCAAAAAAACATTCTTCACACTTATCTCCATCTAGCACAAGGATCTGTTGGGGAGGCTGCTGTCACATTCGGCAAATACCCTGACAAATTCCCTTTTATCTTTGCAAAATTTAAAACTCTGTCATTAGTATTTAAATAAATAATTTCAAAATCTTTAAGAATAAGAATTCTCTTTTCAATTTTTGCTTTTATTGAGAGGAGTTCATTAGTTTTCTTATCATCGGTTCCAACTGTCAACGTGAGCTGGTTTAAATCAGAGCTTTGAAGCTTGTCAGTTTTTAATGAATATTTCCAAGATTTTTTATCTTTTGATTGGGTAATGACAAGTTTATCGCTCACATCGTGTAATGAATCAGGAAAGTAAGCTTTGAAAACGAGCTTATGATCAGAAACCTTTTGGCACTTTTGATGATGATCTTCTTCACCCAAATGAACAACGCAAATGTCCCCTTTAAACTTAAAATCATCCCCACTTTTTAACAGCAGTTGATTTTGTGGAATAGATTTTGGAGTAATCCAAATTCCCATCTTATTGTTGGAAGTTTCAGAGGCAAAACTATTTAAGGAAATAAAAAGAACAATCAAACTTACTAGTGATTTCATTTCTTTCCTCATTATTGAATTGATTGAAGTTGGGCCTTATCGGCAACACTAATAATCCCTTCGTGCTGAAGAAGAGTTGTTTCTGAATCATTAATCTTATAGACCGGTTCGTTTTTAAGTGCTGCTTGAAGTTTTGCTATCTCGACTTGCGATGCTGAAATTGCGGATGAATTATTTCCTTCAACTCCCTTTTCACCACTACAAGATGAGAGAACAATAAGAGAAGCAACCACAAGAATCATTCGAAGAGAATTCATAGAGGACCCCGATTCCAATTTTGTTACAGATTAATTACAATTAATCGGTTATCGGGACTGCAGGATTGTAGTTTAATTATTTAGTAACAAGATTTCTTTACATTGAAATAAAAAAGGGGCCTTTCGGCCCCTTATATTTAGATTCGTTTCGGATACAAGTTCATCGGTTGGTTAACTTCAACAGTACTTCCACCACGCGGAGTTGGGAATCGAATTCCATCAAGTACGTTCTTCAAACAGTCACGTACCTTATCAGAAGTGATATCACTTGATGTGACAGAAGATTTTTGAACATGTCCTTCATTACCTATTAAGAAGCGAAGATTGATGACCCCTTGGAAACCTTCTGGTTTTCCAGAGCGATCCAACTCACTTTGATAACAAGATCTGAATTGAGGAATATGATCACGAAGTAATCTGCTAATTGCATCTGGATCAATAACAGAGACGCGAACTTTTTCAATTGGAACACCTGCGACCATGACCGATCCTTTTTCCGCAAGGCCATCAAAACCTTTTGAAGAATCGATTTTTCCTTTCGCTGCTCCAGTTAAGCTACCAACGTTAGTTGCAACTTTTGCTAGGTCTGTTGTTCCTGTAGTTGTTCCTGTGAAGTGACCATCTCCATTTCCACCACCGACACCATCACCCATTCCACCGCCGCGGCCACCGCCAGCTCCACCATCATCAACGGCATTTGGATTAGTTTTCAGTCTCTTTAGACCCTGGCCTTTTTTAAGAAGTGAATCTGTAAGATTGGTCATGTCAGTGCCTTTATAAGTGTCACCTGACCCACCAGTGTTTCCGTCTTTTGCTTGAACTTTCCCTTTAGCAGATCCAGTTCCCACATCAGTTTTGGGAAGTTTTCTTAAATCTGTTCCAGGTATAAATGCTGTTTTATTTTGAGAGCGAGGATCACCTTTTTGAACATCTTGCACTTTATTTTGCAGACGATCTCCAATGCGATCTGAGTTTTTTACAACTCGGTCTGTTCCATTTTTCACTTTCTCTTGATTTGGAGTTGGTTTTACAACTTCAGATTCAGCAGAGACCACTTTGTTTTTTACAATGGCGTTTTTAGATGGCAGAGATACCATTTCCATTTTTATTGGAATTAATTTTGGATCATCATGCAACTTGTGAGTAAGTTCCAAATGCGGAAGTCTGATAAGAAAGAAAAAGAGATGGATGATTATACTTCCAATAAGCGCGCGCTTATTAAAGCGTTTCGCCTCTTGCTCCATCTTAGTCTCACCCGGAGGTGCGATGTAAATTGGTTTATTGTTTAATACACCCATAACTCTCTTCGCTTGTTATTTTATTTCTTTTTATTTGGATCTTCTTCAGCTGCAATTGAGAAATTTTTGGCACCCGCACTTTTTGCGATATCCATTAACTCAACAGCTTTTCCAAGAAATGCTTTTGTATCACCTTCAAGAATAACTGATTCTGTTTTCAGTTCTTTCAGGGCCGCTGCTATTTTCATTGGTAATTCAGCATCGGTAACTTTTTTTCCTGCAATCGCTACTTTTCCATCTTTATCCAATGTCACAATCAAGATTTCATCTTGTTTTTTCTCATTGGTAATTTGAGTTTTTGGAAGCTCAATATCTAATCCAGATTCAAGTGCAGCTGTTGACGTCACCATAAAAATAATCAAAAGAACGAGCATGATATCAATTAGCGGAGTCATGTTGATCTCTGCTACGATATTTTCATCGTCTCCTGAATCGTGTTTCATTCCACCCATGGCCATAAGGCACTCCTTACTACGTATTTAAGAAAATTACTTTTTTGCAGAATTAAAAGACTCTGCTAAATCCCCTAGACCATTTTTAAATTCATTTAGGGTTTCTGTTACTTTAATTTGAAGATAGTTGTAAAACATAACTGCAAAAACGGCGACCAAGATCCCGGCAGCAGTTGCAACAAGCGCTTCTGAAATTGTTCCCGCAACAACGGCAAACCCAGACTTACCAGCAACACCGATTGCTTTAAACGATCCCATGATCCCCCAAACTGTACCAAACAGACCTACGAATGGAGCAGATGAACCGATTGTACCTAGAATCCAAAGATTCTTTTTTAATCCCATTGATGTTTCATTTAAACGTCTTTGCATTCTTGCGTCCCACTCATCTTCAGAGTTAGCGTCTTCAAAAATAGCTGAGTGTGGTTTCGCAATAATTTCAGGACAGTTTTTATAAAGCCATTCCATTTCATTGAAACGTTTTGATTGAACGATTCTCATCCCTTCATCAAAAAAGAATTTGGCCTGTTTTCTAAAATTAATCAGAAACCAGATTTTTTGAATTGCTACGGTCCATAGTGCCACTGAGAAAACCAGTAGCGGGTACATGATAAAACCACCTTGCTTAAATAATTCGACCAAGTTCATGATGAAGACTCCTTGTCTTTTTTTCTTCTCGAAATGTTTATAATCACTTAACGGTTAATTTATATATTCTTTTAATATTTTAGCTTACTTTTTAATACTATCCATAGAAAGAAATTACCTGATCATTTTGCTTGTGACATTTTTTGCTACTTTCTTAGCGAATAGGATTTTACATATAATAAGTAGACAGCATATTTATTTATATCCTGAGCATCTTTCTTTAATTGGAGGGAGACATTGAATTTAATTAAAAAAGTGAGTGCAATTGTCATAACCTGCCTTGTGTACTCGGGATTAGTACATTCAAAAGTAATCACTGATTACGATGAAACTAAAGTACAGGCCCCTTTCACTGAATCCAATGAAGAAACTCTTCGAAGCACGATGTGCAAAACTCGCGATCATGAAAGATGGGATGTCTGTTTCTCGCTCTATGAAAATGGCGAGGAGCAAATGAGAAGTTTTAAATTCATGAACGAGGGAGTAAATAAAATTGTTCCTCGCTCTGGAGGAGAAATTGGTCGAGAGTTCGAGTTCTTGTTTGAAGGTTTTGCCAGATCAGACCTGGGTCTTCTCATTTGGGACATTCCAGATGAACATGAATCTCATGGCCACTTGAAATTAATGAAATTCTTCCCTCGATTGGTCATGCCGGCCATTAGATATATTTCTGACTCTCAGAAAGATTTAGTCATCGTCACTCTCCCAACAAAAGAAGAAGTTGTCTTTAATGGAAAAACAAAAGAAGTGATCAGTGGGGCAATGCTTGAAGGGCCGATGAAACAAGATTCAAATGGAAATGCCATAAATCCTGCTCTTACATATACAGGTAGTGGCGTTGTTGTCTCTGCAGACAGAATTAATGACTACCCTGTTGGATTCTCTGCTCAATCAAAAAACAATCTGGCAACAGTCAGCAAAAAGGGATTCAAAGACTGCAAGATTCCAGTAAAAGATCTTTGGTTTACAGATGACAGTAAAGGTGGGCATGTTTTTTTTAATAAGAAATATGTGACTGATAAAGCCTTTGATCAACTATTAAAGGAAAAATGTGGATTTTCAATGTATTAACATTATTGCCGGTGAGCTTATCAACAACAATATGATAGAATAATTGGATGAAAGAAATTCTCGTCTTATCTGAAAATAAAAATTGGAAGTCAGAGATCACTGAACTTTTTAAGAAGGATAATGAGAACCATCCTATTAAAGCTGTTTTTGTTTCTTCACGAACTGATATCATCTCGGAACTCTCTATCAGATATTATGATGCAATTGTAATGAACTCTGGTCTTCCTATAAGTAATTTACAAATCATTTTTAAATACCTGGCATCAACTGAATTAAAAAACTCTCCGATTTTTTTTATATCGGAAAATATTTCAGATTTCGATGAACTTTTAGCTCAGACCCAATTTCCAAAACTAGAATTAATTCCAGCACCTGTAGAGTCTGAGCTTGTCGCTAAAAATATTCAGAGTGTTCTTTATCCGTCCCAAGCTGCAAAAGGACCAGTTGATTCAGAAGTTAAAATTAATTTAGAGTTTCTAAAAACGTTCATAGACGCTACAAAATATGTTCTTAGAAGCTTTTGCCAAATAAATAATATAAAACACTCTCGTCCTTATTTATACAACCCGCAAACGGCAAAGAAATTTGATATCGAGGGTCAGATTCGTTTGAAATCTGATTTTTTTGAAGGTCAATTTATTATTGGCTTTGATAAAGCTGCTTACATTAAAATTATAAACGTTGTCATTGGTTTAGAAGATAAAGAGATAAATAAGACTAACGAAGATTTTGTTGGAGAGATTGTTAATATGATCTATGGCCAGGCAAAAACAGTTCTTAATTTAACAGGCTACAAGTTCGATAAAGTCATTCCTACTTACACAGTCAATCCCCCTAAATATGAAACAAAAAATCCAATTGTAGTAGTTCCGCTCACAACAGAAACTGGATTAATTGAAATACTTGTCGAGATAGCCTCCATTAAAAATCAAAATTAAAAAGGGAGCCTAAGCTCCCTTTTATTATTATTAATTTATTAGTAGGACTAGTTCTGAGTGGTAATAACTTCTTTATTTGAAACAGCAGTTACAATTTGACCATTAAATGGAGTTTCCGCTGTGTAATAGATTGTATATTTTCCATTGGCAAGCACGTTTGTTCTAAATCCTAAACGCATTTGTTCTACAACTACATCAGTTACTCTTTTGGTAACGACTTTTCCCTGCTCATCTTCAACATAGAAAATTACTCTTTGAGGTATGACGGGACTAGCTTTTACATCTATGTCGAATTCAACTCTTCCTTTTAAAGGCTTTTTCAAATCAGCTCTTGTCGCCTGAAAAGAAATGCTCGATTGAGGTTCGTGATTAACCACTAGAAATTCTCTAACCTGAGATCTTTTAGAATTTGATTTGGCATACACTTCGTAACGGCCATCTTTTAAATTAGCAGTATCGATTGAAAGTTCACACGATTGAGTGTTGGCCCCCTGACAAGCAACGACGTTAACTTGATCTGTTTCCCCCTTGATCACCACTTCGCTTGGAGCAGCTTTTGCTAAAGTCACTTTTATATTTTTTTCTCCACTCACATACTCATGATCAGCAGGTGATTGAATAGAAATATAATTGTCTTCTGGATTTGTTTGGAACGCCCAAGTGCTATCGCCGATACCAGATTTATCATCATAGGAAACGCGAACGAATCCATTTTCTCCCCAATCAGATCCCCAAGAATTTCTTACAATCCAATATCTACCTTGATCATTAAATCCAACAAGAGAAACGGCATGTCCACCAACTCGTTCATTACTTACTGATTTGTAAATACCAGAACTGTAGGCCGTGAAATCACCATAAACTGTCATCGTTGTAACGAGAGGACCTTTTTTAAGGGCCTCTTTTACTTTAGAGGCACTTCCACCCCATCCACTTGGAGTAGATGAGTCTGCAATTTTATAAGTTCGATCTGCTTGGTTTTCACAGAAATTTCTTTTACACTGCACATCTTTACCTGTTGATCCTGATTCATAAGGAACACAAGCAGCATCAACGATACCGCTCTTTTTTAAAAAAGCAGCTGCATTTCCTGGTCGCCATCCCATTGAGCATGCTCCTCCTCCACAGTTAAAAAGCTGTTGAGGTGAAAAAGTTGGAGTAAGCCAAGGAAGAGCAGAATTAATTCTGTAAGTTGCCTCTAAAGTAGCAACAGAAGCAAAGGCCACACATGAGCCACAGTTACCTTGATTCATCACAGGTCCAAGCCAATTAGTGCCGTTTACATCACGCCAATCAAATGAATCATTGGCCTTATTTCTATCTTCATAAAGAGCATTACCAGTTGGAAGATCAGTCGATCCCAAGAGTCTTTTGATTTCAATATCACTTAATCTTGAAATTGAATTTTCTCGAGCTACCCATCCAGCATTATTTTTTTTGATGAGGGCATTAATTGAGTTAATTGAAAGTGAAGAAGCTGATGCAGATAAAGCGCCTGCGAGCATAACGAGAGTTAACCATTTTTTCATAAATCATCCTTGGATTATTAGAAAATCCTATTCTTTTTTTAATTACAAAGGATGAAAGGGGTTTCTGCAATGAAATGAAATTGATATAAACTTACTTTAAAAGAAAAACACTCAACTATTCTTTGAGATAAGTAACTCCAAAAATATGTTTTCCTAATTCGCTCTTAGAGACAAATAGATATCCGCTGCCTTCTTCGCAACTAATCTTTGGATTTAAATAAGCAGGGGTCTTTTTGCGATCACATTCACTTTTCTTCTTGTTCTTTAATTTGTCATTTTTTTCATTGCTTGCCTGAGAGATACAAGCAATATAGTCATTGTCGGGTTTCTGGTAATAGGCACATCCGGCCCCGTAAGAATTTCTCAAAATATATTCGTCTTCGCATGTATCAGGATTAATTCTTTTTCCTACAATGGCCGAAGCATGAGGCTTCTTAGACTCTCCGTTAGGCATAGTTAGAAAATCATTATAATAATTTATACCAACGGGAGTCCCATTATCTAATACCTTATCCATCAGTTTTAATAATTCAATTTGGGCACCTGTTATAATGGGTTCTTTTGAAACATCGTAAGAGAGCGACATGCCCTCGACAACTGGCCCGTCAGAGCTATTGGATAATTTTCGATTACAGGCATTATTGATTAAAATTTCATAAGCATTAACTTGATTTGCATGTGTCAGCACATTGAAAATATTTTTTAAATCGAGTGCCGGAACCATTTTATGAATATTTAATAAAGCAGAACATGAGACAGCTTCACTCTTGAGAGCAGAATCGTAAATAGTCTCTAGCATTTGCTTTAGATTAAATTGCTCTAAACTGACATCTCCGGAACGGGCCTCCCCCTCTGTGCAAAATCCATTTTTTGAAGAATCAATGGCCGCGAAAATGTAGCCGGATGACGGAACAACATCAATTCCTCGCTTTCTATACTCAGCTGCATTCATTTCGTTGGACGTTTTTTCATACATGCCAAAAACACTGGCAAAATCTTTGGCAGATTTTAACCTTCTACTGTTTTCATAAGTTAAAGGCATGCCCAAAGTATAATCTATACTTATTTGTCCCCATGGAATCAAATCCCCTTCTTTAAAAGGTTTTGATTTTGGAGCAGCAGGAGTTGCTCCATTAACCACAGTTACTGATGGAGACGGTGAAGGTTTTTTCTCTGCGTGTTCAGCATTTTTATTGAAGGGATTTAAGGACAATATATAGTCTCGAGCCTTATATAAATTGGGATGATTTAAGCGATTTGATTTTTCTCGTTCAGCGGCCAGTTTTTGTTTGTTATTTTCATCGAGCTCCTTTTGCTTTTTTACAAGCTCGTCATTAGGGCTGAAGTAACGAAAAAAATCCTGATTATATTTTGCTGAAACTCCTACGGCCGAGACCATACTCTCTGGAGTGACTTTTGAAATTTGTTTTTTCTTTAAACGATAATGGGTCATCAAATCGGAAGCAACGAAACCATAACACCAGCCGAGCCCGCCTTGATTTCGTAAAGGCCCCATTTCACTTCTTAAATCAACTTCCTTAGCAGAACTAGCTTTCTGACATAAATTGGCAGAATGAGCGGGAAGAGATAAAAATAGAAGTATTAAAAAATTAATCTTCATATTTCACTCGAGATGAAATTAGACGATTAATATCTTGATAAGATCCATCACTAAATAGACATCTTGAAGTTGAAATCCATTGCTTATTGGCCCAGTACTCGATTACTTGGGGAACGCCGTTAGCCTTCCTGCAAATTTTGAACATCGGTGAATCAACTTCAGTTTGAAGCTCGCTGCGTTTAACTTTTACAGGAGTAAGATCATCTACCAGGCATCGATTGGGACATTTTTTAGTGGAAGTAATCGTCTTTAAAACAGTGTCAAAACAGTAACGATCGGTAATGGTAATTACTTTTTTATTTTCGGTGTAACGAATCTTTCCATCGATACAATCGATAGCTTCATCGCCGGCCAAGGTAAGATTTATGAATATAAGATAAATGAATAAAGTATATTTCATCACTCAAAAATTATCACTCAGATGCGAGTTTATTGCAAAGCTTGGCAATATTGATCTTCTTTGTATTTCCCAAGCGTTCTTGTCAACCATTAAAACTAAATAAATCTATGCAAAGATAAAAGCAAAGAGCTACACTATTTTGGAGCTCTGATTCGATAAAACCACATATATTTTTTGGAGGACCATTAGATGAATCGTCTAGATCAAATTTCTCTGGGTAAAATTGTTGTTATTCGCGAAAAACTCCTTAAGGCTCAGCGAGATGGAACTAAGATCTACCGTTTTGAATCAGGCGATCCAAGTTTTGATGTTCATCCAAATGTAAAACTCGCTATGGAGAAGGCCTTAAACGAAAACAAAACCCACTATATACCTAATAATGGTATTCCCGAGCTTCGCGAGGCCTTGGCCCATAAACTTCAGACAAAAAACAAATTAAATATTGAATCAAAACATATATCCGTAACCAACGGGGCCATGCATGCTCTCTACGTTCTTTACCAATGTATTGTTGAAGAAGGTGATGAAGTCATTGTTCCTGATCCGATGTGGACTGAGGCTGTAGAAAATGCTCGCCTGGCCGGAGCAAAAACAATTGGTGTTGAACTGAAGCCTGAACATAAATACATCTACAGATCACAAGACATTGAAGCAAAAATTACACCTAAAACAAAAGTTATCTTTTTAAACTCTCCTCATAATCCAACAGGGGCCATTATTCCAAAAGATGAACTCCAAAAAATTGCCAACATTGCTGTGAAAAATAATCTTTGGCTTGTCAGCGATGAAGCTTATGAGCATGTTCTTTTTGATGGAGGAGAACATACTTCAATTGGTTCACTTATCCCTGATTATGACAAAGTTATTTCGGTTTACTCTGCCTCAAAGTCTTATGCGATGAGTGGACTTCGCTTAGGTTATTTTGCGTGTAGAAATGAGCTCTTCAATGACCGCGCAGGCAAACTTCTTCGCTGTACCGTAAATGGAATTAACAGCGTTACTCAATGGGGAACAATTGCAGCTTTAACGACCCCTGATGAATGGTACAAAGAAATGAATGCTGAATATTTAAAAAGAAGAGATCTCTTCTTAGAGGCACTCGCTGGAAATGAAATACTGACTCCTTATGTTCCTCATGGAGCTTTTTATCTTTGGTGTAAAGTTAAAGATGGAGTCAATGTCTCAGAACTCTCAGAGGCCCTGGCCCAAGCTGGAATTGGAAATGCTCCAGGAGATTGCTTTGGAGAAGCTCCATCAACAATTCAATCAATAAGATTTGCTTTTAGTTGTAAAACAGAAATGATTTTAGAAGGAGCAAGTCCCCTTCGCGAATTTCTTAAAAAATATCATTAAGAATTTAAGGTGTACTCCGTCTTTGGAGTACACCTTAAAAATTATATGAAAAATAAACCTTGAATAAAGAAAATGACACCAATTCCAGCTACACCTAAACTCACATACCAAAAAGGCTTTCGTCTAGTCAGTACAGCAATCGCGGATATCGCAATTGAAATTTGAAAAAGCGTCACGGCCTTAGCAAGGATAACGTGAGATTTTAGATGATGTTCAGATTCAAGACTTTTTTCTTTAGCTTTCTCTGAAATCTCTTCCTGCTCTTTTTTATATTCACTTGCTTTTTCTAAATCAGTGGCCTTTGGTTGTTTTCCCATCTCAGAAATCAAATCATTTTTAGCTGAAAGAATTGAAGCCTTAATACTCTTTGCTTGATAATGACTCCAATTATCTGAAGATTGGATTTGAGAAATTAATGCTTCATTTGAATGGTGTCCTGCCATTAAGGCAGAGACTGCAGCAATAACTGCAATCAGTGCTGTTGATAATGCAACTTTGCCCATCCATCCGCCTTGATGGGCATGTTCATGAATCTGTTCTTGGCTTTGCTCTAGTGGTACTTCAATTTCTTCCACAAATACTCTCCGAAATAAATTAATGTTTCAGATTAGTATAATTGAAATTATTAAAGACTGTTAAGAATTTTCATTACAGCAGGCACTTGAGCTAAGTTAGTTTTGGCCTGAAGGATAAGTCTAACAGCATCGGCCTGTTTTAATTTCCCTTCCAGCATTCTTTGGCAAACTAGAGGTTCAACAGGGTCAGTGATTTCATAAACACTTTTATGTTGAGGCCAAAGATTAACAACATCATTAGACCCACCTGCACATAGTGGAATAAGATGGTCAATTTTAAACTCACCTCGAGACATTAATTGTATATGATACCCTAATCTTTGATCGTAGTCTCTAATAAGACTTTCTTTAGTTTCATAAGTAACATCGCGTTCGCAATAAGCGATATGTTCCGCATAACGATATCCGGAAGGTCTATCGCAAAGTTTTCCTGGAGTAATTTGTAAGTTCGGTCCAGTGGGAAAATTCTGTCCAAAAGCAAAAAGTGAAGTTGAAATAAGAAGAGCATTTATAAAAACTAAAAACTTCATTCGACGTCCCCAAATAATTATTAGACCGATTAAAAGTGCGAGATCACATTTAGCAGCTTTCATCCCTACATTCCATTGGGCCTATAAAAATTACCATTGAAATAGCTCGAATTAGTTAAAAAGATAAACAAAAATAGCACAAAAAAGGCGTGCGAAGGGGGGATTTCATCTGGATGTAATAAAAAAGGGCCCTCCATATTGGAAGGCCCTTCTTGTTTTATGACTTAAAAATTCTAAGAATCAACCCAATAGTTTTAGAGCTGCTTGTCCTTGAGAGTTAGCTTGAGACAACACTGAAGTACCAGCTTGAGTTAAGATGTTCATCTTAGTGTTCTTAGCTGATTCAGCAGCAAAGTCAGTATCTCTAATACGAGAGTTTGCAGCAGATAAGTTTTCACTTGAAGATTGTAAGTTGTTAATCGTAGAAGTTAGACGGTTTTGAATCGCCCCAAGTTCCGCTCTTTGTCCTGATACGTTTTGAATTGCTGTATCAATTTTAGCAAGCGAAGCTTGTGATCCTTCTTTTGTAGAAACAGAAAGTTCATCCATTCCAAGAGCTGATAAGCTTGAGTTTTGTTTAGCTGCATCGTATTTAATTCTATCTTGGAAATCGTCGTTGTTGATACCAACTTGGAAATCAAATTTATCGCCTGATCCATTAAGAAGTTTTTTTCCGTTGAACTCAGTCACTTGAGAAATTCTTTCCATCTCTTGTTTTAAGTTTTGGTATTCAAGATCAGTAAATTTTCTTTCAGCGTCCCCTACTGTATCAGAAGCTGATTGGACTGCTAGTTCGCGAAGACGAACAAGAATGTTTGAAGATTCATTCAAACCACCTTCTGCAGTTTGAATCATAGAAATACCATCATTCGCGTTTCTTTCCGCTTGATTGACACCTCTAATTTGTGCTTTTAATTTTTCTGAGATCGCAAGTCCAGCAGCATCGTCTGCGGCCTTAACAATTCTTGAACCAGATGACAGCTTACCTAATGTTGATGCTTGTTCTGTGTTGTTTACTCCTAGTGTGCGTTGAGCTGCTAAAGAAGTAACGTTCGTGTTGATACGTAAACCCATGAATTCCTCCGTGTAGAAATCCGCTTCCCTCCTTAGTTCTAAACGCTCTTTGCGAGGCGTTTACCGAGCATCCATGCTCAACTGAAATCTGGTTTTAATAGTGTCGTCACCATGACAATCACTTTATGTACAGGACTTCTCGGAATAAATTTTGAATACATAAATGAATTATCAAAAATTTCGTCTTTTTTTTACCTGACAAATTCAATTCCGATTAAAAAAAAAGACCCATTTTTATAATAATTTTCTATGGAATTTATTATTTTCTCCAATGAAAATGAATTATCAGAAGCATTCAGAACATATCTTTGAATTTTGCGAAAAATTATAATATCTCTAGAAAAACACTCGCCTATTATGAAGATGAGTTGGAGGTTCTAAAATGCGTTCATTTATTATGATTCAAATTGCATTGATTATCCTCGCAAGTTGCGCAAGTAAAAAAGAGAAAGTTGATATCAGTGAAGAAATGTCAAAAACGCCTTCAATTAGAAATGAATCAGAACTTTATTATATTCAAAAAGATATGCTATTAACCAATAAAAATCTCACTAAAGATCAAAAGGACAAGTTGTCAGACCTGATACAGAAATCGAAATTACAAAATCAAGAAATTCAGTACGAAATAGCAAAAACAAAGGCCATGCTTTTTAAAGAACTAATGAGTGACAAGGAAAATAGATACAAAATCAAAGTTCTCGAAGGACAGTTGCTTAAACTCAGTCGCAAGAAAACTCGTTATTCAATCAGCACTTACAAAGAAGCAAGAAATATTGTAGGCAAAAGTGGAGTCTCAATCGATAAAGATTTGCAGATAAATGATACCCAGACACTGCGTGATCTATAATCTGATGAAAATAAATAATATAATTATCTGTTTCTTTCTTTTGATGTTGATTGGATGTGCAACCCCCTATCAAAAAATGGGAAGAAATGGCGGATATCAGGATGAGAAGATAAATGATCACGTCTATCGCATAACTTTTCAAGGAAATGAGAGAACAAGTGACGATAAAGTCTACAGCTATTTTTTAAGAAGAAGCGCTGAGCTTACTTTAGAAAAAAATTTTGCTTATTTTATTATTATAGAATCTGAAGATCTCTCAAAAGTTTCCTCGAACATCTCAGAGGGGTCTGCTCGAAATAAAAAGAAAATCACTACAATGGCCTATTCCGGTGATATGTCCTATGCCCCAACGGAGAACAAAACTGTTATCAAACACACAATTGTTGGAAAAATAGCACTCTTTAGAGAAGGTGAAGAACCAATTGGAGCTTACAAGGCCGAAAATGTTTTAAAGGATGTCAGGTAAAGAAATGAAAAGTCCTTATCAAATTCTTGGAGTAAAAGAAACCGCCACTCAGGATGAAATCAAGAAGGCCTATCGAGCGCTGGCAAAAAAACATCATCCTGACTTAAATCCAGGAAATAAACAAAATGAAATAAAATTTAAAGAGATTGCTCATGCCTATGATTTAATCGGGACTCCTGATGCCAGAGCTAAATTCGACCGAGGTGAAACGGATGAGTCGCATGCAGGTCAAGGCACCCAAGATAAAAGAAAACAATGGTCATCTTTTTACGACTCTCAACAAAATTCCCGATCTCATTCAAGATCTTTTGCAGATACTTTTGGCGATGAAGACTTTTTTGAAAATCTTTTCCGAGGGGGTAAAGGAGGATTTCGAAGAGAAAGAAATATGGAAAACGAAGATACTCATTATCAAATGGAAGTTAGTTTCAAAGATTCAATCATAGGAGCAGAAAAAGTTATCACTCTTGCCAATGGAAAAAGTTTAAAAATTAAAATTCCTAAAGGAGTGACCTCCGGAACAAAGCTTAGATTTAAAGGACAAGGACAATCAGACCTAGAAAACATTCCTCCAGGAGATGCCTATGTGCAAATCATAGTTCTTCCTCTTGAGGGTTATGAAAGAAATGGATTAGATATTGAAACTGAACTTCCTATAAGCTTCATTGAGGCACTGGTTGGAACAGAAATAGAAGTCCATACAATGTATGGGCCTGTAATGCTTAAAATACCTCCAGGAGTAAGTACTGGAAGTAAACTTCGAATTAAAGGGAAAGGCGTTGAGACTAATGAAGGAATTGGAAACCATATAGTAAAGTTAAAAATCGTAACGCCAAAAGAAGTGACACCAGAACTACAGAAGGCCATTAAGAGTTGGCAAGGAAAATTTGACTACAACCCAAGGGCCTAAGTGTAAACGATGAGGAAACTCATCATTTACACTTAAATTGCGATCTAATAACTCATATTTTTGTTGGACACATAACTAGAGGGACTCTTCCTAGGGTTGAGCTCTCTTTTAAACTCCATCATCTCCCTATCTGCTCGCTCTTTTGAATATGAGTAAGCTTTTTGAATTTTTTCTGACAACAAATCAAGGTGACCTCTTAAAGAATCAATCTCATCATCGTCAATGAGATCCCAGTTCATCTTAATAAGTTCTTTTACCTCAGGCCATTTGCTGTGTGAGTAATCCCTTGCCATATTACTTTCCTCCCGTGTGTGAATATTTCGCTGATTTATGCGACAGCAACATCCTTCGAACAAATCTCTTTGAACGAATCTGCAAAATGTTGAACAAGCTGATCATCTTTATTTTGATTGTGACATGTTAGAGAGACTTGATATTTCCAAAAACCTTCTTTAGGTCCTATCATTTGAAGAGTTTTTTCTTTGATGAATTGATTAACATAAAGCAAAGGAAAAAAAGCAAGACCTATCTCATCAGTCACTGCATGAACGAGTGAACCAATAACATCACTTTCAAAAGCAATTTTTTTCTTAATTTTATTAGTCTCAAAAAACTTATCAATATCTCCTCTAAATTTGAATTTAGCTGAAGGCATAATCCACTGAGTTTCAGCATTTTCAATAATTCCGTCGAAGACTTCAGTTGGAGTGAGGTCTTTCATATGATCAGGAGCTTTCCAGTTTGAAGAGCTAGTAAGAACGACTGGAACTTCGGCCTTTTCTAAATCGACAAAATTAGAATCGAGCATACCTGAATCAGTAACAACCGCATCGAACTCTTTAAAACGAAGTTTTTCTTGAAGTTGTGCCTGTGTAGCAGAAATAACTGTGACTTTAGGTCTTTTTTCCATGTCATATTTTTTTAAGAATAGACTTACAACTTCTGCAACAAATGATCGATCGACATGTTCTGAAACTCCAATGCAAATTTTTCTTGTAGAAGATGGAACTCTTTTAGAAATCATCTCGCTCATTTTTTCAGATGATTCAAACATCTGCTTGCAATAACCAAAAACTTCATGTCCTGAAGTTGTTAACTCAATCGTTCTCCCCGATTTTTGAAAAAGTTTTAAATCTAGAGATTGCTCTAAAACCTTTAATTGACTAGAAAGCGAAGGTTGACTGATTCTCAAGTGAGATGATGCTGAAGTAACTCCCCCTGCTTTTGCTGTGACATAAAAGTAATAAAGGTGATTGTAGTTGTACATGGCTTTCCCTTTTTTTAAAAATTGGTTGTTATTATTTGAAATAAATTAACTTATTCCGTAATTTTGATTTTCATTGATGGTTTACTTTAAAGATGTGAATGAATAATTTATGCTTTGTTTTACGTCCTTAAGATCGTCTGCATATGCATGATTACAATTATAAATACTGAGAACAGAGAATCCCATAAAACATATCCAAATTTTCTTTTGAAATAATTTCATAAACTCTCCTGCAATAACTTAATTAGTTACAAAGATAAAAACTTCGATGGCTTAATTGCAGCTACTATGCCAATTTTTTATTTTTGAAAAATCACAATATTAGTAATAGAAAAAAGTACTTATAGAAAAAATTGAATTGTTAAAAAAAATAAACGCGTCTTAAAAATGCCCATCTGGGGATTTTTGTCCCCTCTCTAACTTTTGA
The DNA here is from genome assembly GCA_037444575.1 of Bacteriovoracales bacterium. GTDB lineage: Bacteria > Bdellovibrionota > Bacteriovoracia > Bacteriovoracales > Bacteriovoracaceae > Bacteriovorax. The sequence goes on along the minus strand of JBBIME010000003.1, from coordinate 87,538 downwards.
AGCATTCATCCGAAATCGAAATCCATATATAAAGGAGGATTAATGTGCGTAATAAAGATCTGGCATAAATCTTGGAGGATTAATCGAAGTAGATTCTATCTGCGACCATCGCGGAAGCAACTAACCAGGAGAACTATATGGCAACGTCCACACCATTAAGTAGTAGTCAAAGCGAACAAAATAAACTTAGAGCTAGAGCATCACATGTATTTGAAGAGGACATTGTAGAACCTGCACAGGAATATCTTGCTCGGGCGAGAGACTTTAGCTCAAGAGCTATCGACCGTGGTTCTGAATTAGTCAGAGAGAACCCAGGTTATACAATTCTTGGCGCAGCTGCTGTTGGCTTCTTGCTGGGAGCTTATGTTGCTCGCAGGAAATAAGAATTAGATAAACTAAACAAGTGAGGGGTCTATTCATATAGACCCTTCTTATATTTTGGAGCCTTCAATGAAAAAATTGTTTGTCTTGATGTTATCTTTTCTGCTTAAGCCTCTAACAAACAGGTCTGAGCCTATGCATCCAATTTTGGAATTAAAAGAGTTTTTTAGAGAAAACGCTCTAAAAGTTGCAGCTGGATTAACTCTTATGTATGCCATGGGAACGATGCTGGCCGGAGGAGCTGGATTAGTTATTATGAATCTTGCTGATCAATATGATCGTGGAATTGTTTCACCAACATTAACTGCAAGAGTTGCTGGTGGATTAATCCTGATGTTCATCAGTCTTTTATTTATTGTAGTCCTTTATTCTCTATCTACACGCAATGAAAAACAAATGAAGAAGGCTTCACATAGAGAAAAAGCAGGTCCTTCACCAATTGAAGCGGCCATTGCTCTTTTAATTCAAGATATCATAAAAGAGCGTGAGGAAAAAAGAGAGGCTGCCGCGTTTAAACGCGAACAGGCCAAATCGGCATCAGAAATGTACGGGCCAGGCTTTAAATCTCCTGAAGAATTTGAAAGACACTAAGGGAGCATGGCTCCCTTATGTTTTAGGTGCTCTAATATGAACTCTTGACTTAAGTTCTGCTCGGCGATCATGGGCCTCTTTCTCAATCCATCCTTTCACAAGGTTAAGTTCTTTTACTACTTCTGCCATCAACATTGAATAACCTCTTTGAATTCTATGGAACTGACGGACAATGGCCTCTTCACTAGATAAAGGAGTTGTCACTCCACTTTTTATAGGTACTGAATGGATTAACTTTTTTTGTCGAGAGCTTTTATTACTAAGATGCTTTTTAGCTGGCATATCTCCTCCCTGATAGAAGCTTTCTAACTCCTATAAGTAAGATAATTGCAATCGTTATGCCTCCAATTCGACAAGACTTTCATCTAAAACAGCACGCCTATCCTGACAAATATGGGACAAGAAAGAGGAAAACTACCCCCTGCCAGTTGGGTCAAATTAAGAGTGAATTAAGAGTGGCCGACATAAAGGCTTAAAATAGTATTTTCCTACTAGTTGGCATCAACCATGCAATCTATGTATGTGAACGAGAAGTAACGATGGGGTTTACGATGTTAGATAACAGACAAATTGAAGCCAATTGGCCCCAAATAAGAACGTCTGTTCTCACTCATTGGAAGAAATTATCAGAAAGAGAAGTTGAAAAGACTCATGGTAATGCAAACTCGTTAGGGAAATTAGTGAAATCAAAATATGGACCTGATACAAATTTTGAACAAGAGTACGAGCAAATTTGTAGTCGAATTGCGTTTAAAGCAAGAAAGACCAGAGAAGAAGATTTTAACGAATTAGATGATGAAGACGAAAGTGGAATGACAAGCTTTGATGATCATTCTGCAGATTATACTGGTATGAAACTCAACAATAAGCAAACAGTTGCTCAAAGCAAGCCTGTAAAAGAAGTTGAGCTACCAATCAAACCAGAGGTCGAAGAAACAGGAATAAAAGAAGATACCGAAATAAAAACAGCTCCGGATGATTTCAAACCCAATCAAGATCCTCATTTCTCACAGAATGAGGACATCAGTCTAGGAAGAAGTAATTCTTCTGCAAACACAACATCACCATCTGCCCTTATTTCATCCGAGACGACTTGACTATAATCTATTTTGCTTCAAGCAAAATAGATTATAGTAGATTTTTAATGCCCTACCTCCTAAAGGTAGGGCATTATAATTTTTGGCCTCTGTATTGCTTTTTAAAGATTCAGGACTTCATGACTTTTGGAGGTAACGATGCCAAGAATATCAATGAATAAAGAGCAAAAATCAGTCTCTTCGAACAACCATTTTAATATTATCGATATCCTTTTAGTTGATCACTCATATTTAAAAGAGTGCATAGAAGACTTAACAGATGAAGGACTGGATAAAAAATTAAAATTCAAACGTTCTTTATGCTTCCTTGATGCTTTAAAAAAACATTCCGCAGGTGAAAAGAAAGCTGTCTACGCACCTTTGGAAGAATATGAAGATCTTCGACAAATTGTTCTAGAAAGTGAAGTCGAACACAGAATCTTTGATTCAAAGGTAAAAGAATTATCAAGTAAGATTTCAAACGTAAAATCATTGGATGAGAAAATGGAAGCAGAATTAAGAGTCCTCGCCGAATATGTTTTAACTCACATAAATAAAGAAGAAAAAGAGTTATTCCCTGAGCTGAAAAGAAACATTGAAAAGAAGATGCTCAACCAAATGGGATACCAATTTATGGTTGTTCGACAATTTACTGGAAAAGACCTTACGAATTACCCTTCATTGAAAGAAGAGATGCCTTTAGTAAAAAAATGCATTGTGCCTGCACGAAATTTTTCAGTAACGGCCCATGAATATTTCGGAAGCATGGGGGCAAGATAAATTGGAATCAATGTGGCATTTGAGCACCCCTTGGTATGAACCAGTAATTCGCGGGATCGCCATTTATCTATTTATTTTTTTCCTCGTCCGTATAGTAGGGAAAAAGCAAATATTAAAATTATCTCCAATGGATCTCGTAGTGCTTGTGTTCATGAGCGGCGCTATTCAAAATGCCATATTCAAGAGTGAATATGGTCCCTTCTCCACACTTATTTCAATAAGTGTTTTTATTGCATTAAATATTCTTGTCCATGAACTCACTTACAGATTTAATTGGTTTGAAGAGTTAATTGAAGGCAAACCCAAAGTTATAGTCTTAAATGGCAAAATTCATAAACGTGTAATGAAAAGAGAAAGAGTGACAGAGGCCGAATTGTTTGAGGCCTTAAGAGAGCATGAAATCATGAACTCTGACGATGTCAAATGCGCCATCTTGGAAAAAGACGGAAAAATTTCGGTGATAAAATACCATCATTGAGGATTAAGGATGAAAAACAATCCCATTCTCATTTCATTATTTTTGGCAATTCATATAAGCATTTTTAGCTGTACAACAAATACATCAAAACAAGAAATTGAAGAGGCCGCTAAACATGTTGGAAGAAACAATGGCGCCTACTACACGATTGTTGAATTTCAAAAGGGGACATCTGCTTTGACTCATCAGAGTAAGGACGAACTAAAAGAATTCATCCGCAAAGCATCACAAGACAGAAGTAAACTCAGTGAAATAAAAATTCTTGTCTGGGCCGATAGAGATTACTCATCATTAAAACTCAAACCAAAACAATCAGATGTTAAAATTATTGATGATCGCACAAAGTCTATAGAGAACTACTTGAAAGAAACTCTGAAAATGAGCACAGGTTTTTTATCTTATAACATGATAAAATCCCCTGATAAGATGAAAGAACTTATTTCTCCTGATTCTTCAATGACAAAAAAAGTGTTTGAGAAAACAGGAAGTCCGCCTACTTTAGAAGGGGGGGATCTGGCATCTTTGATGGACAATAAAATTGGAAAGGCACTTATAATGGTTAATTATGAATGATCTTTTACTGAAAGTTTTTTAAGTTTTCTTCTATACTCATTGAGAGATTTTCAATTGACTCTTGAATTTTTGAAATATCTTTACTCCTTGCTGCCTCTTCAAGCGAGATACCAATTTTCGAAATTAATGGAAATCCAAAAGTTGCACCATTTCCTTTAAGTCGATGGCCAATCATAATTGTTGACTCAAAATCAGATGTTTTAAGGTATTCTTTTAACTCCTTAATTTCATCAATTCGGCGATTGAGATAGCGAATTTTTTGCTCTTTTGATATTTGCATTTTTATTGAATTGTTAATTGCTCTACTGCTTCAAGCTCTTTTAATTTTCGATAGAGCGTTTTTCGATCAATCCCCAATTCCTTGGCCGTCTGCTCTTTTGCAAAACCATTTCTTTTAAAAATAAATTCGATATATTTTTTATTCATGTCTTCTAAAGACATTATTGAATTAATTGAAAAGATAGCGCCACTTGCTCCTTTTTCTTCTTGTTTTGTTTCACTCAATCCATAATCAACACTTGGAAGATCATCTACATCAACATACTCAGAATTGGTGAGAACAACCGCTCTTTCAATAGCATTTTCAAGCTCACGAACGTTTCCTTTCCACGGAAGACTTTCAAGATGCTTTATTGCTTGTTTAGTGAAACCTTTAATAGAGGCATTATTAAGAAGTGAAAATTTCTTTAAAAAATATTCACTTAAAGGAATGATATCTTCTTTTCTTTCTCTAAGAGGTGGCATGGAGATGGGAATAACATTTAATCTAAAATATAAATCTTCTCTGAAATTTCCCTTTTCTACTTCTTTCTTTAAGTCTTTATGAGTTGCACAGATAACTCTCGCTGTAATGTCTCTTGTTTGGTTCTCACCTATTCTTTTAATTTTTCTTTCTTGTAATACACGTAGAAGCTTAGCTTGTAATGGAAGAGCAAGGTCTCCAATTTCGTCTAAAAAAAGTGTCCCTTTATTGGCCTCTTCAAAAAGACCAGTCTTACTACCGACTGCTCCGGTAAAAGCTCCTTTAGCATAACCGAATAATTCTGATTCAAGTAAGTTTTCCGGAATAGCTGAACAGTTTATTGCAACAAATGGCCCGTTCTTTCTATCCCCTAAATCATGTACAGCTTTTGCAACAACTTCTTTACCTGATCCACTCTCTCCAAAAATAATTACATTTGCCTGAGAGCTAGAAACTCTTTTAGCTAGTTCCATAGCTTTTTTAAATCCAGGACTTTTTCCAATAACACCTTTTAGCCCTAAAAAATCTTGTTCATTAAAAAGATTTTTTAAATTTGTATTTTCAACTTGGACTTGATTTAAAAAAAGTGCTCTTTGAACAGAGATTAAAAGCTGTGGAACATGGAGAGGTTTAAGAACAAAATCATAAGCTCCTGCCTCGATGGCCTCAACTGCTATTTCTAATGTCCCTTCAGCTGTCATAAGAATAATGGGCAGTACTGAATTAAACGTTCTAATTCGCTTAATAAAGTCTAATCCTGACATGACTGGAAGTTTTAAATCAGAAATAACAACATCAGCGCTAACTTTTTTTGACTCTATTTCAGACAGGGCAACTCGAGCATCAACATACGAGGAAACGTTATAACCTCTCTGGCGAAAAAATGACGAAAGAAGTTCTAGTAAGTCGACATCATCATCAATAATTACAAGAGAGGCCAAGTTTTTGTTTTTCATGGGACAATTTACCTCAAGGAATATTGTTTGTTCATGCTCGCCCCTCTTGTGGCATTTTTCCCCACCTAAGTCAAATTTATTTATCTAAAATATGTATTTTCAACCTAATTTAAGTGGCATGGCCAATGCAGTTTAAAAGGACGAGTCAATGGCCAAACCAGGAGAACTATATGATACGTGCGGCAATTGCATTTTTCATCTTAGCATTAGTGGCAGTCTTGTTTGGGGCCTATGGGATCGCTGGGATATCCATAGAGGTTGGAAAAATCCTTTTAATGGTATTTCTAGCTCTTGCAATACTAAGTTTCGTAGGAAGCCTAGTTGGTGGCGGCAAAAAGCAAATTCATTAACAAATGAATAATTGGGTGGACTTAAATTTTTCAAATAACTTCATGAGGCCGATAAGAATTTGTCATCACCATGAATAAAAAATTTGGGGGTAGAAATTAAGTTTGCTTGATTTAATATGAACCTCAACAGTGAAATTATTATAGGATTTAGTTTCATTGTTGGGGTTTTGTTTTTTATTTTTTTAAACTTCGCTAAATCGCTAATTCAAAAAAAATTATAATTTCTATTCAACTCATTCGTATTATTTATCAATAAATTTATTGTTTATTCATGATAGTTGAAATATTCAAATGCCTCTCTAATCAATCATCTTTTGCTTGATTAACTATGGAGAAAAAAATGAAAGATTTCATCTCTCTTTTTCTTGCGTTCCTCTTAACATGTTCCCTTGCCTACGCCGACACTTCAACCTCACCTCCGATTATTCTTAATCCTCAAATAATATATTTCATTTCAAGTAATAACGTTAGAGTAAGATCATTTCCAGACAATAACGGAAAAATTCTTGGGGAACTCTCTTTAAATGATCAAATACAAGTCATAAATCCTTCTACTATTTACAGTGATACATTTATTCAAATTAGCATTGTAAAAACACGTGAAAAAATTGATGAAGCTCCTAAATATTTCATTGGAAAAGATTATTTATCTGCCAAAGAAATAGATTACAAGGAATTCAAAGGTAAATATTTTGTCGTCGTCAATGTGGCCACCGAGACATTGAGACTTTATGAAAGATTATGTGAGGATAATTCATGTCCAAGTAAAATGCTTATGCAGACAGAAGTTGTTGTTGGAGAGGATCTTGATCATCCTAAAGAGCAAAAGGGAAAAGGAAGAAGTTTACTCGGAAGTTACCGCCTTACTGGTTGGGCAAAATTTTATCAAGATCCGGAAGGACACTATCCAGCTTGGTACAGAGATGGTTATCCAGAAGTTCCCACTCCAGGAGCAGGTTGGAGTAAGTGGTTTTCAGAAAATACCATGCCTGTAGGGCCAGATGGAAAACGTGAAGGAAAAATGAGAGGTGCCTTTGGATGGTACACGGCCTTTGTCGCCCCACTCTCTTATGGACAATGGACTCATGGAACTCTTGGCTGGGGAAGTGATAAGGATAAATACATAAAGAAAGTTAAACATCTTTTTATTAACGTTGTGGCCGATCCAAGAAGTTCAGGGTGCACAAGAAATAATAATGAAGCTATCGCCTATCTTCGTCATATGATTGATATTGGAACTCCAATTATCAAAATTTATGCAACTGAAGATATTCTGGATCCGACACTTCAAAATTACTACGACGTCCCAACAGAATGGAATTACGTCTTAACAAAAAATAAATCCCACGCAATTGATCGCGATGATGTTCTCAAAAACCTAAAAGTAAGTCCTCAAGAACTTGATGTATGGTGGGAAGCTAAAAAAAATAACGGATCGTTTATTCTCAATCCTAATGATGTTTTAAACCAGGTTCTTGAGGTCGGTACATATCAATTAGACACTATGCCTGTAGCTATAAAATACAAGAGAAATTTGTTTAAGATTTTGAGAAGTTTAAAGCGCAAGGGGAATATTTACGGACTTAAATTAGCAGATATGCATGGAACATTTTATGTCGATGCCGGGATCCTAAAAGATTATGAACATCCGACATCAACCAAAATCGAAGCAGGAGGATTTCCTGATGAAGTGACTCCTCCTTGGATGAAATTTGGAAATTTACATTGATACACAATTTAGCAGGAGTAAAAATTTAATGAAGAATTTGTTCGTTCTCTGCTTACTTTTATTACTAAGTCTCCAGACAACAATGGCCAGTGTGATAGGCGCTTTCTATCATGGGCAATACAGAATTGGACTTTTTAAAGATTCCTATCTGGATCTCGATAAACCTACTCACGTTATTGTCATCGGCTCGGCAGTAAAAGAAGATTCTGATCAGTTTTTTCAATCAGGAGTTTCTAAAGCGCAAAGATACAAAGAGCTATGGCCAAATGAACAAGTTGTTTTCATGAGCTCTCCTGAAGTAAAAGATACTGATGATGAGTCTGTTTTTAATAAATTTAATATTGTTGTCACCAAAGTTGTTAAAGAAAATTTCACTGGCGATAAACTCATTAATGAGCTTATGCAATTTAATAAAATAGCAAGCCTTGATTTTTATGGCCACTCATCACCATGGAGTTTAAAAATTGGAAAGAGAGACTCGGCCTTTGATCCTGCGGCCTATCCAAAATCTCTTAAAAAATTAAAAACAAAGTTTACTCCCAATGCATACATATCACTGAACGCTTGCAGTACTGGATTTATGATTGCTCCGACAATGAGTCGTCTTCTTGAATTGCCAGTTTCTGGCTCTCTTACTAGTTCTATGTTTGAAAGAATTGAGTCTGATGGTCTTTGGTATAAAGAATACGATTGGACAGAGGGAAATTATGTTGAAGTTAACAATAAAAGTTATGAAGAGAGTTTATCATGCTCTCTAGGATTTTGCTGGAGAATGAAGCCTTCACGTTTTGACTATGCCTCTTACTGGGGAGTTTTCAAAGAAGGTGGGCTTAGTTTCTACAAATTCTTTTGTAACTTCGATGACAATAGAGACAATCATTGTGAAAAGGGAATGGCAAAATCTCTGCTAAGTTTTCCTTCAGTTCACCCACTTACAGAAAATTCATCTGTGGAAGAATTTAAAGACGTCGCTTTTGATTGGCTTTGTTCAACAGCAAAAGACAAAAAATACTTTAATCACTGTGTTGATGGTATTACTGCGGCATTAAATCGAGGAGATTTTGTTTTTCAAACCCATCCTGGAAATGAACTCATTTGTGACTTTAAATCTTGTAAGGCAAAAATTGTCTGCAAAGATAAAGTGATCTTTGGAAGTGGGCCAAAGGGAGGATCATGCAAATTAGAAGCTGAACAAAATCCAAGTCCAACGACAGCGGCAAAAGAACTTCAAAGCTTCTTGAAAGGATTTAAAAGCTTGAAACAGTGGTTATTCTTAAATCATTTTAAAGGAAGAACATAAAAAAAGGTCTTGCTTTTAGTTAAGCAAGACCTTGATGATTTATTACAGATTGAAATCTAATTGAGTGCGATTTTTTGTAACGACGACATCTTGTGAAGTCGTTTTAATAGAAGGGCCAGAGATAATTAGTCGATACTCTCCAGGAGTAGTGACAACGTGATAAGACCCGTCTGTTCCTCCACGATAATCCATATAATCAGAGTACTGATCTTTGTTTTTCTTTTGAACTTTTACAGTAAATTCACCGACAGCTTTGTTGCTGCTTGAAACTGATCCACGAATTCCTGGCCCATCTAAGCGTTCAAGAAGATGTTGCCAAGCTCTACGGTTAAGTTCAACAGTAGGAGCTCTTACAGAGAAGTCTGGTTGAAACCCATCACTACTTGAATTAACTTCTATGACATAAGGGATAACTTGATATTCAGCATACATCCAATCAATATCGCCACCATCAACTGAATACAATGTCTCCCAAGCTGTACCAGCAGTATAGCCTAGCTTGCTTCCCATCTCTTTTCCGATGGTTTCAACTACGTCAGCATTCTTTGTACGCTGTCCATTACATCCCAACGGATAAATAACAAGCTCTGAATAAGAATGATAAGAGATATCAAATACAGGGCGAATTTCCTTAACTAAATTCATCATCACTTGAGTTTCTGGTTCAGAAGCAGCACTTGGACCACGGTAGTCTTGTGCCGATTTATATCCGCTTGAACCATTACATGATCCCCATGCATATGGATAATTTCGATTGATATCTACTCCATAATTGCCACGAGCATTTTTTCTCCACATATTATCATTAGTCCAAACAATATTGTTTCCATCAACATTGAACATTGGAAGAACCCAAATTTGATTAGCATCTACCCAATGAGTGATCTTTGTATCCTTCCCATATCCATTTAAAAGAGTTTCGATAATATCTAAAGCGATCTCAGGCCCCATAACTTCGCGAGCGTGGTGCATTCCATTGAAGAGAACACTTGGTTTAGATGATGTATTTTCAGGATTCGTAATTTTAATCGCCCAAATCGATCTTCCCTGAAGAGATTTCCCAACTTCTTTTAATTGAGTGAGATTGGGGAAGCGATTATGAAAATCCTTTAAAAGATTTTCAATATCCTCTGGTTTCTTGTATTCAGGATCTAGATTTCTCATTAGAGATTTACTCATGACCACAGAGACTTTAAATCCTAGTTTTTCTAATTTTTTTAATTCTGCATCGTTAATAACGACGTCAGCAGATTTATTTTTTATATCAATCCCTGCCACATCAAGATGCAATTGATTGAGTTTCCACATTCCCGATTTGTAATTGGTAAATTGAACTTTCGCAATCATTGTTGATGGCATTTGAAACTGCGAAATCGCAGAGGACTGATGAGCAAAACTTAAACTTGAAACAGATAAAAGCGATAACAAGCTTGCCGTTCTTAGAAGGGCCATTGGAGATCGAATCATGATTTCCTCCTGAAAAAAAAGATTCTGGTAATCTTTTTTATTATCAGAGGAAATAACTAATTTTGAAACAAGTGTAATGTTTTATGAGATTTCTAAAACCGAGCTCATTGATCGGTTTTAGTCTTGCTTATCTAGAAAATCAATTTGGATTAAAAGAGAATCAACTCTTAAATGCATGCTTTTCCAGAAAAAATAATCCACTCCACTCTTATCCAAAATTGTTAAAAGAGTGGATTCTGCCAGAGTCTTAAATTGATCCATTCTGTTTTTTATTTCAGTACTCTTATCAGAGTCCCATGAATCACCTGAAACAGCTGCTAGAGAAATAGACTTCTCAACTTGAGAGAAGTCTTTATAAAATTTAAGAAATTCGCTTTTAGAATTAAATCTAGTTTGATCAAGATAGTCATCATATGTCTTGCATTTTAAATATTGAGCATAGACAGGGCACTCTTCTTCACTTGGTACACCTTCAACGTGACGACATTTTTCTGAAGCAATATCAAGACCTAGAGCAAATGTTGTAAAAACAAAGTTTGAACTAACGATTTCATAGTCCCACTGTTTATCAAACCCTGCCTTTGAAAAAGAAATCAAATCATTGATATAAGTAAAACCGTGAAATTCTGCTGGATCACCATGAGTATGAAGTGCAATGAGATCACCGAATTTTGGTTTTTCATTAACAGGACGCTGACGACAAATTGAAGAGGCCGTTAAAAAATCCATCTCTTCAGGTGAAACAAATCTTCGATAATTTAAGACACCGGCCATAAACAAACTGGTGTTCCAGCAATTAGGTCCAGAATGAGGAGAAAAAGTATCGTGAAGTTGAATCATTTGATTAGGCAAAGAATTATTCAAATTAACTTCGCATAGAGATCCATTTTTTATAACTGGCCCCAGGTTAGAAAGATTTTCTGTCGCCTTTGGGATCAGGTCACAATTTGTCTTTAAAATGACGTTTTGTTTTTCATCTCTTATGATTTGAATTTCATCAAATAATTCTCCAGAGATGGCGATGCTTGACAGTAAGAATAACGATATAGGTAATATAATTTTTATCACCTGGGCCTCACGTTTATGCTCAAATAATCTTTATAGGATTGTTCTAATATTAAGATAATTCCTTTTCAATTTAGCAGGTAATAATTATAGACTTTATTTCTTACTCTCACTGTCTATCCCAAATATTTGTCACTAGATAAATTCAGAAGTAGACTCATTTTCATGAGAATTATCAATATACTTATAACGACTTTCATTCTTAGCTCCTCTAGTAGTTTTGCTTATTTGAATGAACACACCTCTGGTAAAAGAAGCATCATGAGGAAGACTCAGTATAAGCAGGTTCAGATCATTGAAAAAGTTGATGACGATGGAGTTATCCGAAAAGTTTCCTGGAAAGGAATGCATCACCCTGAATTAAATACTCTGTTAGGTCCCTGCTATAGCTATTATCAGGATTATATGAAACAAAGTACCCGACTGCGCTTGAGGGGGGCCATTTCAATTGATAAAGATGGCTGCCACATCAGTATTGGTGGCCACATGAGAAATGTCACTGGAGAAGTTAGTCTTGATAAATAATCTTAGAGTATTCTTATGTCTTTTTATTTCGATTTTACTATTTGGTTGCGGATCTAAATCAAGTCCAACAACTTCTGCAGCTCCCACTTCAGGTGGAGTTGCAAACTCCTGCTTAAACGCCCCTGCGGGTGGCAATATAAGCTTATCAAATCCACCAACAGGATTGAATGTCCTTCCTGTGGTTCTTAATGGACAAAATTATTCAAACGAACCTACAGTTACAATTAAATTTTGTAATCCTGGAACGAATACTTGTGTATCTGTCAGCAATATTTTGGTTGATACTGGCAGTTATGGACTCAGAGTTTTTGGCAGTACACTCTCAGCACTCACTCTTCCTCAAATCAATTCACCAAGTGGTAACTCTCTTGCTGAATGTGCTCAATTTGGAATTGGCTCTACTTGGGGACCAATAAAAAGTGCAGATGTTATTCTTGGTACTGAAGCCGCAGTTACAATTCCAATTCAAATCATTGATGCATCATTTGGAACAAGACCAACAGCATGCGCGAACTCAGACACCACTCCATCCACAGCTGGATACAATGGAATTCTTGGAGTAGGACTCTTTAAGGAAGATTGTGGCCCAGCTTGCGTAGCTCCCAATCCTGCACCAAGTTTATACTACTCATGCATTGGAGCAGCTTGTTCTGTAAGTAACGCTCCTCTTGCTTCTCAAGTTGTAAATCCAGTTGGAAGACTAGCTACCGACAATAATGGTGTCATATTAGAGTTGCCATCAATTCCAACTTGTGGCGCACAAACAGTTACAGGTGCTCTCACTTTAGGCATTGGTACAAGAGCTAATAATACACCTGCAGCTGTTACATTTTTTCAAACAAATAATCTTGGGGAATTCACGACAACTTTTAACGGACAAGCATATACATCAAGTTTTATCGACAGTGGTACAAACGTTCTTTTTTTTCCAAGAAACAATTCACTTCCTAGTTGTACTCAGCGAGTTGGTGGTCAGGACATAAGTACATTTGATTGCCCTTTAAATACTGTGACTTTATCAGCGACTCAAATAAGTGGAGCAACTCAAAAGACTATTAGTTTTCAAGTAAACAACGCTTACAATATGTTCTTATCTCCCAATTATAATTTCAATGATATTGCCGCTAACCTTGCAACCACTTTTGATTGGGGACTCCCTTTTTTCTATGGGCGAAAGGTTTTCGTTGGGATTGATGGAACAGCTTCCTCGCTGGGCACAGGTCCTTACTGGGCATACTGATTTCATTTATAGAATATTTTTTCCTCTTATTTTCACTCTCAAAATTTTGATACATTGATCTCTACTTACTCTTAGAGGTCGTTATCTGTATTAAAATGATTTTTTCCTTAATGCTTTTTGTTCTATTCACTAATGCTTACGCAAATGTATGGGATGATTTTTCTTCACCTGTAACAAATGAAGATTCACAAAAAGTTCTTCTCTATGGAGGAGGAGCTACGTTAGCTGTATCCTTACTAAAAAATACATTCGTTAGAAAATTACAAAAAAATATTTATGAATCTCAACCGCTTTGTTGCAAGCTTACAACTCCAGGGAATACCTTCTTGCAGATTTTACCAAACATTTTATACTCGTTTGGTTTTGGATTTAATTATCTACTAAACAATGATGAGGATTCAAAAAGAAGGGCCATTGGGATGGTAAAGACCACTTTGTATGCTGATGTCATTGTAGAAATTTTAAAAAAATCTATAAATGAAAGAAGACCTAATGGCGGTGGAGAATCATTTCCATCTGGACATGCAACAAGTGCATTTAGTTTTGCCTCGTATGCAGCGAGTGAACATCCATGGTATATCGGAGTTCCGGCCTATGCCATGGCCTCATATGTAGGATTCTGCAGAATTCAAGACAATCATCACTATCTTCATAATATATTGGCAGGGGCAACTATCGGTATCAGTTATGGGATCGCCATTTCTCAGAACTCAAGAAAAGATCAAACATCTAAATCTGCCTTAATGATAGCGCCAACAGATGAGCTTAAAGGAGTTGCCTTCCGTTATGCTTTAGAGTTTTGAGATTTAAGAATATAATCAATCAGTTCACTTAAATTTGAAAGTTCTGCTAATTTAGAATCAGGAATATAAATCCCCGTTTTCTTCTGAAAAGAAACAATAATATTGTAGAAATCGAGAGAATCAATTTCTACTTGGTCTCTAAGAGGTAGATCTAAGTTAATTTTATCAAAAACAATCTCCGGTGCAATTTGATGAAAGCTTTCTCGAAAATAAGTTTTAACATCCTCGTTATTCATATTTACTCCAGAGATTTTGGGTCATTCAAATTTTTATCGATCTCACTTAAAAATCTTGCTCCCATTAATCCATCACTCACTCTATGATCTGCACTCAAGGTGACATCAATAACAAACCCAGCTTTTAATTGATCGCCCTTATCAATGATAGCTTCTTTTCGTATACGGCCTAAACCAACGATGGCCACTTGAGGAGGAAAGATTATTCCAAAAACTTCATCGCTTCCTAAATCTCCAACATTTGTAACAGTCATCGTTCCTTCGGTTAACTCTCTATTTTTAAGACCACCTTCCTTGGTTCTCTCTGCTAAATCCTGAACTGCTTTATTAAACAGAGAAGTAGTCATTTTATCTGCCTCAATAACAGCAGGTACCATTACGCCTCCTCCTTTTATAGCGAAGGCAATTCCCAAATTAACAATGCCTAATGCTTCAAATTTTTCTTTTTTGTAATATCCATTGAGATCAGGAAATTTGTTTAAAGAAATTATAACTGCTCTCATAAGAACAGCTGGTAGCAATAATCTTTCAGTTGGTGCTAGCGTTTTATTTTTTTCATCAATCCAACTCATAAGGGTGTCTAAATGAATTCGTTTCTTTAGATAATAATGAGGGATTTCTTTCTTAGATTTTGCCATTATTGCACTGATGGCCTCTCTAAGATTGACGCCAAAATAAGCTTTTTCTGTTTTTGTCTTTAATTTTTCTTCAATGTCTTTTAAAGTTATCTCCCCCCCGGTTCCTGAGCCGGAAATTTTAGAGAGGTCAATGTGATTTTCTTCTGCCATTTTTTTAGCGGCAGGAGAAATTTTAAATCTTAATGTAGTCGTGACTGGAGTTGGTGCTGGTGAAACAACAGTAGTCTTATCTAGAATTTCATCTCCTTTAGTATCTAAGACAGCAATTGGAGTACCTACTTTGATAACGTCTCCAATCTTACCCAAAATATCCATCACGATTCCATCGCGAAAAGATTCAATCTCAACTACTGATTTAGTTGTTTCAACTTGCGCGATGGTTTGATTTTTTTTTACGGTATCTCCTACTTTTATTTTCCACTCCATTAACTTTCCTTCATCCATATCTGCTCCCAATGAAGGCATGGGCAAATTGTATTTCATTTGAGCATCTCCTCTAGTTTCAAAACGATGTCTTCACATTGGGGGATAATGAAATTTTCTAAATTCCTCGCATAGGGAATGGGAATTTCTTTGCGGCATAGTCGCATAACAGGTGCATCAAGATCATAAAAAGAAGATTCCATTATACGGGCAGATATTTCCGCTGAAAGGCTTCCACTTTTCCATCCTTCATCTACGATAAGCACTCTATGTGTTTTTTTTAATGAGGCGAATATTGTTTCACTGTCTAATGGACGTAAGCTCCTTAGGTCTATAAGCTCCACAGACTTACCTTTTTTTTGCATTTCTTCACAGGCCTTAAGACATCTAGGAAGCATTCCTCCGTAGGTAATAAGAGTCAAATCAGATCCTTCCTTCACAATATTCGCTTTATAAAGATTAAAATCAGAGATGTTTTCCCGGTATTCACCGGATTGGTTAAAAAGAAGTGCATGCTCCATTATAATAATAGGATTATTTTCCTTCATAGCATAAACCAACATATATCGAGCATCTTCAATACAAGATGGAGTTAAAATTTTTAATCCCGGGATGTGAGCAAGCCATCCTTCAAAGGAATTTGAATGTTGGGCCGCGAGTTGTCTACCACCTCCTGTAGTCATACGAAATACTACAGGTACTGAGAGTTTATTTCCGGACATAAATTTTATTAGTGCTGCAGAATTAATAATTTGATCAAGAGCTAAAAAAATAAAATTCACTGTCATAATCTCTACAATGGGCTTCATTCCTCCCATTGCGGCCCCAATACCTAATCCAGTGAAGCCGTTTTCAGACAATGGAGCATCAATAATTTTATCACTTCCAAGTTCATTTAATAAATCTTTACTGACAGCATAGGTTCCGCCATAGGCCCCTACATCTTCACCAATTAAAAATGAATTTTGAAATGTTTTTAGTGATTCTTTTAACCCTTCTCGAAGTGCTTCTCTATAAGTGATCTTCATAGCACCTCTTTTTCCAGGTCAGAAAATTCTTCAAGTTTTGAACTCTCAGCAAACTCAACGGCCTCAGTCATTTCTCGCCTAATTTCATTGCTGAGTTCTTCGAACTCTTTATAAAAAACTTCGGGATTTAATGTTTTTGAAATCTCAAGCTTCAAAAAGTTTATCGGATCTTTTTCTTTCCATTTTTCAACTTCACTTTTGTCCCTATAAAGATCCGGATCAAACATAGAATGCGCACGAAATCGATAAGTTTTAAATTCTAAAAAATAAGGACGCTTTTCCGTTTTTATATACTCAAGTGCTTTCTTGGTTTTTTCAACAACCTCAAAAACATTCATACCATCAACAACGTCAGCTTCCATGACATATGACTTTGCTTTTAAAACGAGATCAGTTTGAGACTGACTTCTTGAGAGAGCTGTTCCCATGGCATAGAAATTATTTTCGCAACAAAAAAGCATTGGAATTTTCCAAAGGGAGGCCATATTCATCGACTCATGAAAAGCTCCTTCGGCCATTGCTCCTTCACCAAAAAAACAAACTGTCTGACGATTTTCATTTAATCTTTTAGCAGCAAAAGCTAAACCAACGGCCTGAGGAATACCAGAAGCAACGATTGCAGTTCCACCAAAAAATCGATGAGAGGCAGAATACAAATGCATCGATCCACCTCGCCCTTTTGAACATCCATCAATTTTTCCAAGCATCTCTGCAAATATTTCTTTAGCAGATACTCCTTTTAAAAGAGCGTGAGCATGCTCTCGATACGTTCCTAAGACATTATCATTTTCACTCAGAAGACTAATCACTCCTGCAGCGACTGCTTCTTCTCCAATATACAAATGAAGAAAACCTCTAATCTTTTCTTGTGTATAAAGCTCAGCACACAACTCCTCCATGGTTCGAACCCTCAGCATATTTTTTAATAACAGCATTGAGGTTTCATGATCCATTTTATGTGATCTCCAACATAGAGGTATCGCCTTCTGGAGTTCCAAGCTCTCTAGCTTTTAAAAGTCGTCGCATGATTTTTCCGCTTCTGGTCTTTGGCAAATTATCTATAAAAGAAATTTCTCTTGGAGCAATTGATGCCCCCAGGTGAACTCGAGCAAAAGATAAAATATCTAAGCGCAAACGCTCATCGCCCTTATAGTCTTTTTTTAAAACGATGAAGGCCTTAACAATTTCGCCCACCATTTTATCCGGAATTCCAATGACGGCCGCTTCTAAAACTGCAGGATGTTCCATTAGAAGGCTTTCGAGTTCAAAGGGGCCGATGAGATGACCTGAGCTTTTAATCACGTCGTCAAGTCTTCCGACAAACCAGTAATATCCTTGTTGAGCTTTTTTAGCGAGATCTCCACTTAGATACCAATCGTCTTTAAAACATTTTAAATACCGTTCAGTTTCTCCAAGATAACCTCGAAACATTGAAGGCCATCCTTTCTTAATTACTATTTGTCCTTCAGTATCTGGCCCTTTAACAAACTCAAATCCTTTTTCATTTAAACTCACCAATTCAACTTCAATTCCAGGAAGAGGTTTTCCCATGGATCCTGGTTTGATTTCCATAGAAGAGAAATTAGAAATGATGATTCCCCCTGTTTCTGTTTGCCACCAATTATCATGCAGAGAGATTCCTAAATTCTTTTTGGCCCACCAAATGACCTCTGGATTAAGAGGTTCTCCAACACTGGAAGCAAAACGAATAGATGAAAGATCGTATTCACGAGGTAATTCCTCACCTGCTTTCATGAGCATTCTCATTGCTGTCGGCGCACTATACCAGTTTGTGACTTTAAAATTTTGCAAAATTTCATACCATCTTCTGGCATTAAATTCGGCCTCATCAATTATCAAAGTCACACCATTGCATAACGGAGAAATAATTCCATAGGATGTTCCCGTTACCCAACCAGGGTCTGCTGTACACCAGAATATATCATCTCGCTTAAAATCGAGCGCCCACTTTCCTGTAAGATTGTGATAAACAACTGCAGCGTGAACGTGCATGGCACCTTTAGGAACTCCAGTTGTTCCACTTGTAAAATGCAGAAGGGCCAGGTCATCTGCAGTTGTAATAACTTCATTTGATTCGATATAGTCTTCACTTAAAAGTTCATTAAAATCTATATGATTTGGAATATCTTTAGCGCTTCCATCGTCGTCTAAAATAATAAGATATGTAAGAGTTGTAAGCTCTGCTCTAATTGAATCAATTTTTTTATGATAGAGAGATGCCAGTGTAAAAAGAGCTTTTGCTTTTCCTTTATTCATCCTTGCTTGAATTGGTCCAGGCCCAAAGACAGAAAACAATGGTGAGTAAACGGCACCTGATCTAAGGGTCGCAAGGGCCATAAGATAAGACTGAGGCAAACGAGGAGAAAGTGAAAAAAGAACATCTCCTTTAGATAACCCCAAACGGCTTAAGGATTGGGATAAAATTTTTGTATCATGTAAAAGTTCTGCGTAAGTAATGTCTTTGACGTCACTTGGATCTTTAGGCCAGGTTTTGCCTATAAATTTTATGGCCGTTTTTTCTTCGACTTCTGTTCCAATATGAACATCGAGTGCCTCGTGACTTATATTGAGAGATCCTGCATTTTTGGCAATCGTTTGGTAAAGAACATCTGACCAGGAGAAAGGAGTATCGATAGGCCCTTTCAAATTAGAGCTCTCAATCTCCTTCTTCGATTTCGTGATCACAAAATTGCTTTCCATGGACTCCTCCTAATTAAAGTCCAGTGGCAACGATATGTTTTGGGTATTGTCATTGATAATATATTTTTGTGATAAGACTGATTGAAAACATAAATAACAGACATCTATATCTTGTAAAATTGGGAACTTAGTTGACGAGAATTTAATTCCCCAGGGACTTGTGCGTAAGTTTTGCGTATGTATAATGGACCTATATGAAACAAAAAAATGAACATACGCCAGACATCTTAAAAAGCATTGAACTCCCTCCCATAGAAGGCCCGATAATAGAGTATCCAAAACTTGTCTCCAAATTATCCTGTGGCCTCTTTGGAATCAGTGATGACTTCATCGAAAAATATCAAAGCCTCGATCAACTTTTCATAAAAAATAAATTTTCTACTTTCTTTTTTGAGGCCGCAGGTGATTCGATGGAGCCGACAATTTTTCAAGGCCAGGTATTAATCGTAGATCGCTCGGCCACTAATTTTCATGGAAGAGTTTGTGTCGTGTGCCTTGATGACAAGATGATTTGCAAAAGAGTTTTTCAAAAAGAAAATTGTGTCATTTTAAAATCTGATAATCCCAAATACAAAGATATCGTTATAGAAAACAATGAATCCTTAAATTTCTGGGGCGTCGTTGTCGCTAATGCTGGCTTTATCAAATGAGTGACAAAATTTTTGTTCTTGTTGATTGCAATTCATTTTACTGTTCATGTGAAAGATTATTCCGGCCTGATTTAAAAAATCGCCCCGTCGGTGTTCTCTCAAACAATGATGGATGCTTTGTTTCTAGAACGAATGAATTAAAAAAATTAGGTGTAGCGATGGGAGCTCCCTACTTCCAGGTCAAAAATATTTGCGAGAAAAACAATGTCGCTGTTTTTTCTGCTAATTTTTCTCTCTATACAAATATTTCAGATCGAGTGATGAATACCCTTTTTGAATTTACTCCGTCTCTTGAAGTCTATTCTGTCGATGAAGCCTTTTTGGATTTAACGGGATTTGATCAAAAAAATATTCTTGATTATTGCCGTCACATAAAAGAAGTCGTCGAGAGAAATACCGGCATTCCAGTGGGAGTAGGAATTGGAAGAACAAAAGTTTTAGCAAAACTCGCTAATCGAATAGCGAAGAAAAATGAAGCTACCAAAGGCGTATACAGTGTTCTTTCCAAAGAAAATTTAGAGTTCGCCCTCTCCAGTGTTGAAGTTGGCGACATCTGGGGAATTGGAAGACAAAACTCTATAAAGATGAAGACCTTGGGAATTCATAATGCCAAACAACTTAGGGACTTTAAAAATGATCTTCTCATTCAAAAACAATTCACAAAAATAGGAAGAATGATTCAAGATGAGCTTCGAGAGATTTCTTGTTTTCCGATCAATCATGAGACGCCAAAGAAAAAAGAAATCATGTGCAGTCGAACTTTTGGAGTTCCTGTTTTTGACCTAGCATCTCTTAGAGAATCAGTGGCCTGCTACGCAAGTCTGGCGGCAGAAAAACTAAGAAAACAGGAATCAGTTTGTGGCGAGATCGAAGTTTATATTCACACTAATCCCTTTAAAGATATTCCCCAGTATTCAAAGGTGGGTTCAAGCATATTACCAAGTCCAACATGTGATACCAGAAAAATTATTCGCGAGGCCTGGAACATTTTAGATGACATTTTTTTAAGTGGGTTTGAATATAAAAAAGCACTTGTTAAGCTTTCTCGCATTCAAGAGGCAAATGAGCATCAAGTCTCACTCTTTGGCGACAATGATTCTACAAGGGATATTACCCTTATGCAGACCATGGATAAAATCAATGCCCGTGAAGGTCATGAGGCCGTCAAAATTGCAGCTTGTGGAACCAACAAAGAAGCGTGGTATATGAAACAGGTATTTAAATCACAGCGATTTGTAAGCGGTTGGAGCGAGTTAAAAAAAATTTAAATGCTATTCATGATCCTTATGATGGAAAAGTAAGTTCACTACTTTTTAGACATATCACTGACTATTGTTTAGGCATATGAAATTCTTGATTGAGGAAGGAACTCTAAATCCTTGAGATTATGAGCGCTCTTAAGAATTATTTCTGGCACATTAACTGCTAATAATATTTAGCATGAAAGAAATCTATTCTCTTTTAATGACTCTGCTACTGCTTACAAATGTGTATGCTGAGTCCATTTGTCCAAAGGAATTCATTGAACATGCAAAATGGGATGGAACAGATGTCTTTCAAGGCATGACTATCAATCAAGCAATGTGTGGACAAATGCCAACAATGGCCTGCTGTAAAGAATTTTTCGAGCATCAATCTGCAAAACGTCCTCAAAGAAAACATATCGATCCTAAAGACCTCGCACCCTTTTCAGCTAAGGCTCCAGGAATTGAGAGCTACCAAAATCTAGGTTATTGTACAGGAACTCTTCGTAACGAAGCTGTGGAAGTTTCGGATAAAGATGGATCAAAAATTACTCGATATATGAATATTCGTCATTACGATCTTGTCACAGAAAATTCAAAAGGATTTTTCCAAATTAATATGAAAAACTGCCCAACTCTTAATCATCCAGATGTTAATGATAAAAAACGAGCGATCAATGGGCCTCCATTATTTTTTCAAAATGGAGAGATCGCAGAAATACTCGTAACAAACAATAGTACTGAGGCAACTTCAGTTCACTGGCATGGTCTTGAGCTTCCAAACGGTGTAGATGGAGTTCCGGGGGTCACTCAGAAAGCAATCGCTCCAAATACAACTTTTCTCTATCGTTTTCAATTAAAGCAAGATGGAACGTACTGGTATCATCCTCACACTCTTCAAGAACAAGAAGCACGAGGAACATTTGTAGTATTCCCTAAGGGAAATGATCCTGTTTATACTAATCGTAAAGTTGATACTCGCTACCATTATGATAGAACTATTTTACTAACTGACTATATCAATCTTAATCCAGCAAAAATATTAAAGCGTCTCCAGCAAGAATCAGGAAATACTCAACTTGATGGAAAGCTATATAATGACTTATGGACAGCCTACAAAACAGATAACGGAAAAGGATTTAAAAAGGCATTTCAAAATTTGTTAAGCATGGGAATGTTTGCGATGGATAAAGCAGACGTTTACTACAGTGACTTCTTCATCAATGATGAACGCTGTTTAAATTGTAAAAATCAATCAGCTGAGACAAGATCACAAAGTGAACTTGAGTTTGGTCAAATGCGTGCTGGAGAAAGAGTTCGACTTAGAATTGTTAATGGTTCGACGTCATCATACTTTTATCTTGATTATGCAAACAATAAATCTCTTCCCGATAATCAAAAACTTCCTATGATGATTGTTTCTAAAGATGGAAAGAATGTTAAACCAGTTGAGGTTGATCAGCTTTATATTGGCATGGGTGAGTGTTATGATGTAATTGTCGAAGTTCCGGACAATGACAAAGCTTACGAACTACGTCTTAAATCTATCGATGATCAATTTAATAAAAGACTTTCAAGAATCATGATTGGCCAAAACGATGCTGGAACAAAAATCCAAGAGGCCCGAGATGTTCCTGTAACAACTTTTGGTGAGCTTCCTAATGAAAATTACACTCAAGTTAATTACGATATGCTGAAATCACTCAATCCTGCACCTATTGATCCAAACATTTCAGTTGTCTACTACGATCTAGAGCTTATGGGAAATATGGAAAACTATTACTGGCAAATAAAAGGGATCAACGGAACCAAAATAGACCCAAAAGCACCGATGCCAATCGTAGATATTCCTAACAATGCTCGTATCCATGTGACGATAAAAAACTCAATGAAAATGGGAATGATGAATCATCCGATGCACTTACATGGGCAATTTTTTAGACTCATAAAGAAAAATGAAAAACTAGAAGATGTCGCTGATCGTGCCTTCATGCACACTGCAACCGTATTTCCAGGAGGAGAATTAGAATTTGAATTTTATTCTGGTAATAAAGGAACATGGATGCTTCATTGTCATAACTTGTTTCACATGGCGAATTCCATGATGATGGCCTTTGCTACAAAAGATAGTGCCGCGAAGATGGAGCAAAACCATATGGAAGAAATGCCAATGCCAAGCTCAGCAGCTGAGGGTGTATCTTCTTCAGGATTAGATTTAGGAGTTGGAGCAAACATTATCAATGGCCGATACAAATACGTAAGCCCAAACGGAAATGTTAACTTAAACGTAATTGATGCCTTTTTTGAGCAAACTGATAGAGATGGGAATAAAACTATTACTGCCAGTGGTTCCTATGGATATTGTTACGAACCCAATAAATGTGTGACATTAAATTTAGACGTTCGCCAATTAATTAAAGATGGTCAGACAATTGAATCATCTGTTGCTCCAGGTGTTGGCTATAAGATCCAACCGTTAAATAACAAATTACTTACAGCGAGCATTCAAGTTTACACAGACAAGAGTATCAAATCATCATTGGCCAGTGTTGTTGATATAGCTCCGAATACAACAATTGAAGGCGAAGTTGGTTGTGAAGGAAAGTATTGTCAGGAATTTGAAGCGGGATTTGCTCTTTCAGTACGTCCAACCCTAAACTTGAAACTAGTTCCAGTTCGTTGTGCTTACAAGCAGGAGGGAGGACTATATTGCGGAGCTGAGATACATGCAAAAATGCAGTAGCCCCGCAAAAGTGTGCCCTATTTAACAACCTGATTGAATTTTTTCATTTCAGTTTGTTTTTGATCTTGTGGATTTGGAAGAGTCAATCGAACTTCCCATTCTCCTTGCATTGAAAAGCTAACATCAGTGGCTACAAAACTCCCTGAAACTGGACTTCCTGAAGCATCATTCAGGGAAACTACGTTTTGCTCTTCAACTCCCATGTCGGGCATTTCTGGCATAAAAAGACCAACTGAGACTAACGATGGATCGATATCGTACGGATGTCCTACTGAATCTGTTAATTCTACTTTTAGTTGAGTTGCTTTTGAAGTTGATGGCTGAGACATCCAACTAACTGAAGCGACAACTTTTCCACCAAAAAAAGGTATAACTTGTGTCGTTTGAGCCGAGTAAGCAGTGCCCTGAATAAGTCCAAAAAAGCTAATTAATGCCAATGTAAGAAATGACCAGAATTTTAAAGCTTTTACGAATGAAGACATCGAAACCTCCCGTTATAATAAATATCTATTTTCTAGATTTAGTTCCATAAACTAACTTATTTATTTCATCTATTTTCATTTGGATATCACTATCATTTTTAGAAGAAAATGCTTCTTTCACACAACTTTTTAAATGAGAATCAAATATGGCCGATTCAATAACCTTCAATCCTGCACTAATTGCTTTCAACTGATTGATAATATCAACACAGTACCTTCCCTCATTTATCATTTTTTCTACGCCTTCAACTTGTCCTTTAACTCTAGCTAATTGTTTAAGATGAACATGGTGACATGGGTGATTATGTGATTCATGGTATTTTTTAATTTTTGAAACTTTCTTACTTTTCATAACACCTGTTTTTGTAATAATTTCCCCTTCACAATATACCCTAGGGGGGGTAACGTATCAATAATCGATTAATAGTTTTACGGGAGATCTTAATGAAGTCAATGAAAA
The DNA here is from genome assembly GCA_037444575.1 of Bacteriovoracales bacterium. GTDB lineage: Bacteria > Bdellovibrionota > Bacteriovoracia > Bacteriovoracales > Bacteriovoracaceae > Bacteriovorax. Next base: position 62,857 of record JBBIME010000003.1, on the reverse strand, counting down.
TTTTTCTATCATTTTTACTAATTGCAAATCTAGTGGGCTGTGCAACTCATTCAACAATGAGGGGAAGTGTTGCTATGAAAATCAGTGACACGGAAGCTCATGTTTGTATGGGAGATAAAGAAGTAAAAGTTGGAGACAAAGTTACAGCTTTTCAAAATGTTTGTAATAAAGAAACTAGTCGACTTAGTCGCTCTGGTAACTATGCTCAATGCCAAAAAGTAAAAATTGGTTCTGGTGTAGTAACGGAATTAATTAACGATCATTATTCAGTTGTGAAGTTCGACAATAACGTTAAGTTTGGTGAAGGTACAATTGTTGAAAAACAATAAGTAAAAAAATAAATATTTTAAAATTAGTGTATTTGATTTTTCTATGTATGAGTTTAACAATGTCCATCACTATGGGCTTTTAGAAAAATACAAATTAAACTCGCACAAAGGTGTAGAGTTTTCTACGGAGTCTAATGAAAGAATACACATGCCCCATGCACACACAGATTCGACGGAATGAACCTGGCAATTGTCCCATCTGTGGAATGGTACTTGAACCATATGAAGTCCAAAGTAACGAAGAAGATAATTCTGAATATCTTTTAATGCTTAAAAGGTTTTTTATAAGTACGGCCTTAAGCTTGCCTTTGCTGTTTATCACAATGGGTGGACGACATCTTATTCATCAAGAAGCGTTTCTTCAAAGTTTGAAATGGATTGAAGTTATATTGGCAACACCTGTTGTTCTTTGGGGAGGATGGCCGTTCTTTGTAAAATTCTGGCAATCACTAAAAAATAAAAGTTTAAACATGTTTACACTTATTGGTCTTGGTACTGGTGTTGCTTATGGATACAGTTTAGTCGCAGTACTAATTCCTAATATTTTTCCTGATTCGTTTAAAGATCCCATGACGAATGAAGTGGGACTTTACTTTGAGGCAGCTGCAGTTATTGTCACTCTTATTTTACTTGGACAAGTTTTAGAGTTAAAAGCAAGAGGTCAAACAAGTGCTGCCATTAAGGCCCTCCTTGGACTCTCACCTAAAACTGCTATTCGAATTAATGCCGATGGTTCGGACGAACATATACTTCTCGAACAAGTGGTTGTTAATGATCATCTTCGGGTAAAACCTGGAGAAAAAATTCCGGTAGATGGAATTGTCCTTGAAGGTTTTTCCTCTGTAGACGAATCGATGGTTTCTGGAGAGCCTGTACCAGTTGAAAAGATAATCGGTTCCAAAGTGGTTGGTGCTACGATCAATGCAACAGGCTCCTTTATTATGAAGGCAGAAAAGATCGGAAAGGACACTTTACTTTCTCAAATTGTTCAAATGGTATCAGAGGCCCAACGCTCTCGCGCCCCCATTCAAAAACTCGCTGACACTGTCTCTGGATATTTTGTTCCAATAGTTATTCTTATTGCAATCATAACGGCAATAGTGTGGTCACTTGTTGGACCTGATCCAAAACTTGCTCACGCCATTGTCAATGCTGTTGCCGTTTTAATCATCGCTTGTCCCTGCGCTCTTGGCCTTGCGACTCCAATGTCCATTATGGTTGCGACAGGAAAAGGAGCAACGATGGGAATTCTCTTTAGAAACGCTGAAGCGATTGAGCAACTAAGAAAGGTGGACACTTTAGTCGTTGATAAGACCGGCACACTTACAATTGGAAAGCCAAAACTTATCTCTGTTAAAAGTGTTGGCCCTCTTAATGAAAACGAACTGCTCTCTCTTGCTGCTAGCTTAGAAAAAGCAAGTGAACACCCACTTGCCACGGCCATTGTAAATGGAGCAAATGAGCGAAATATTGAACTCGCTCCAGTCTCAGATTTTTTTTCTATAACAGGCAAAGGCATTCAATCCGTCGTTGGATCAAAAAAAATTGCGATTGGAAACAAATCACTAATGGATGACCTTTCTATAAACTATAAAAACTTTGAAAAAGAAATGGATGATCTTCGAGAAGATGGGCAAACAGTAATGTTCGTAGCTGTTGATAGCGAACTTGCTGGCTTTGTTGGTGTCAGTGATCCAATAAAGGAGACAACCCCACTCGCTATAAAAACGCTTCAGGGTCTAGGAATAAAAATAGCGATGATTACTGGTGATAATGCCAAGACTGCCGAAGTCGTCGCCAAAAAAGTTGGAGTGGATTTATTCTTTGCAGATGTATTGCCCCAAAAGAAAGCAGAAATTATCAAGGCCATGCAAAATGAAGGAAAATTTGTGGCCATGGCCGGAGATGGAATAAACGATGCTCCCGCACTTGCTCAAGCTCTTGTGGGAATTGCTATGGGGACAGGAACTGACGTGGCGATGAACAGCGCAGGAGTTACACTGGTAAAGGGTGATCTGATGGGAATTGTCAGAGCTCGCTCTTTAAGTGAGCAGACTCTTAAAAATATCAAACAAAATCTTTTCTTTGCATTTATTTATAACAGTATTGGTGTTCCTGTTGCTGCTGGAATTCTCTATCCTTTTTTTGGGATGTTATTAAGTCCTATTATCGCAGCAGCGGCAATGAGCCTAAGCTCAGTGTCTGTCGTTTTTAATGCTTTGAGATTAAAAAAGGTCAAGCTATGAGAAAATTCGGTCACATTTTTTCAACGCTATTATTTATATTAATTTTATCGGATACCGTGAAGGCAGTAACTCTTGATGAATTTTTAGATGAGGTTGTGAAAGCTAATCCAAATATACAGGCAGCATTACTTCGTGCTCAAGCATTTGCCCATAAAGTAAAACCAACGGCAACATTTGATGATCCATTCATTGCCATCGGGAAAGATCAAATCCCATTTGATGGAAGTATGGGGTCTGTCACTCGCTATCAAATTAGTCAAACAATCCCATTCCCTGGAAAACTTGGAGCAAAATCAGACATAGCAGAAGATCGTGCAAAATCCTCATTAAGTGATGCCGAAACAACAAAACGAGAAATTTTCATTCTGGCATCTCAAACATATTATCGGGCCTACTTAAATCAACAGGCCATTGTTTTCAATGAAAAGATTAAGAATATTCTCGAAAATGCAGTAGAAAGTACAAAGGCAAGATATAAGTCTGGCGATTCGGGTCACCATGAATGGTTACTCGCCAAAATTGAACTAGATATTATTGAGGTTGAAAAAATAAAACTACAAAGAGAAAGAGATGCTCTCTTGTCGATTCTCAATGAACTTCGCAATAAACCATCGAATTCTATACTTGGATTGCTTGAAGTAAAATTCACAAATATTGATGAACAAAAAAATGATTCTTCTATACTGCGTGATCAGTCGGAACTAAAATCTTTAAATTTTCAACTTAGCCTCTCAGAGAAAGAAGAAAAACTAGCTCGCCTTACCTATTTTCCTGATTTCGTTTTACAAGGAATGGCGATGAAACCAAGTTCCGATATGATGAATGAGAAATCCAATTGGGGAGTCATGGTAGGAATCAATTTTCCATTATTTTTTTGGAGAAAACAGTCAGAGCTTATATCAGCGGCAGGAAAAGATCGTGAAGCGGCTATCATGGAGAAAACAAATCTTGAAAATCGTCTAAATTCCGAAATGATCGATGCTAAACTACAATTAAAAACCTCTCGGGATGTTGTCTCTCTTTACAGGGATTCTATAATACCTACGACAACTCTTGCAGTACAAAATGCAAAGTCTGGCTATATCTCAAAACGCCTTCCCATTGGGCAATTTCTTGAAACACTCAAAATTCAAAAAACGCAGGAGCTAGAATATCTTGCGGCTCAAATTGATGTAGAGATAGCAAAAACACGACTTAATAATTTGCTTTCGTCACCTCCTATTTTACGATTTGCCCCGAATAGACCTAGTCTTTTTAGTGGAGGAACAATGGGAAGCGCTATGCAAACGACAGGCTCCGATACCGTAAATATGGGACAAGGAATGAGTGGTCCATCTCGGAAATCAAAATCTTCTGAATCGACTCAAACTGGTTCGGGAATGGGGAATATGTAATGAGATATGCATTTTTTTTCTTTGGTCTATTTTTTTCATCTATTTGTTTTTCTCAACATACTGAACATAAAACTGTTCAGCAAACTGTTCAAAAAGAGGAGCCAAGAGTTTCTATAGACGTTCCAGATATCCAACAACAAAAAATTGGTTTAAGAGTAACAAAAGCAGAAAAAAAAATAGTTGAAAACACGATAAGGACTGTGGGAACGATTACTGCTGATCAACAACGAGAAGCTCATGTCCACACAAAAATTAATGGTTGGATCGAGCGAATTTATGCTGACTATATTGGAAAACCTATAAAAAAAGGCCAATCACTATTTGAACTTTATAGTCCTGATTTGGTCTCAACTCAAGAGGAATATCTCCAAGCAAGAAGACAAGGTCCTATTGGAAAAGAAATAGCGAAAGCAGCTCTAGATAGATTAAAACTTTGGGGAGTACCAAAAGAAGAAATTGAAAAAATATCTCAAAGTGGAAAAGCTAAACGAACTATTACTTTTGATTCCCCTGTTGATGGTTTCATCATCAATAAAACGGCCATTTCTGGAATGTATATAACTCCCGAAATGGAACTCTATCATATAGCTGATCTTACTCGCGTTTGGATTTTAGTGACTCTTTATGAGTATGATGTCACTGCCATATCTGTCGGAGATGTTGCCCAAATCCAACTCCCCTATGACCCAGCTCACGTTTTAACAGGAAAAATCAGCTACATTTATCCAGAGATTGATTTAGAAACAAGGACCGCAAAAGCAAGAATTGAAATGGACAATCGTGATCAGAAACTAAAACCTGGAATGTTTGTCAACGTAGAACTAAGAAAAAATTTAGGTGAAGCAATTATCGTTCCAGAAGATGCAATCATCGATACTGGAATCAGAAAAATTGTTTTTGTTAAGTCATCTACTTCTAGATTTGATCCGCGAGTTGTTAGAACAGGACCCCGAATTGGTAATTCATTCATAATTCTCTCCGGACTAAATGCCGGTGAAGAAGTTGTAAGCAGCGCTCACTTTTTAATCGATGCTGAAAGTAAGCTGCAAGCAACCATGCAAAAAGGATCATCTGCGCCAAGTGGGCACAGTGGGCATACCGGAAAGTGAGCCAAAACTATGATTGAAAAAATAATCTCTTGGTGTGGAAAAAATTCTAAGCTTACATTCGTCATTGCTGCACTTTTAGGCCTGTGGGGAATCTACTGTTTAAAAAATATTAAGGTGGATGCCATTCCAGATCTTTCTGAAACTCAGGTAATCATATTCACAGAATGGATGGGAAGAAGTCCTGATCTCATTGAAAGCCAAATTACTTACCCCTTAGTTACAGCAATGGTTTCTGCCCCCAAAGTATCCGTCGCTCGTGGTTTTTCTATGTTTGGAATGTCTTTTGTCTATGTCATCTTTAAAGATGGAACAGATCTTTATTGGGCAAGATCAAGAGTAATTGAATATCTCTCAAAACTATCGGGACAACTTCCACAAGGTGTAACTCCCACAATTGGACCTGATGCGACTGGAGTTGGCTGGGTTTTTCAATATGCACTTGTTGATAAATCCAATCGCTATAATCTTTCTGAGATTAAAACATTTCAAGATTGGTATTTAAGATATTGGCTTGCTTCTGTTCCTGGAGTAGCTGAAGTGACAAGCGTTGGAGGATATGAAAAGCAATATCAAGTCGAAGTGGACCCCAATCGTCTCGCTGCTTTAAAAATGCCTATTGAAAAAGTAGTAAATGCTATTAGAAATAACAACAAAGATGTTGGCGGTAGAACTCTAGAAATTTCTGAACGCGAATACTACGTAAGAGGCCTTGGATATATCAAAAATCCAAAAGAGATTGAAAACATTTCTCTAGGAGTCGGTCAAAATAACACTCCCATTCGAGTTGCTGATGTCGGAAAAGTCAGTATGGGACCAAATATTCGCCGTGGACTCTCAGATCTTGATGGAAAAGGAGATACCGTTGGCGGTCTTGTCGTCATGAGACAAGGTGAAGATGCAAGTCGAGTTATCGAAGCTATAAAAAAGAAAATTAATGATGTTAAAGGTGCATTTCCACCAGGTCTTGAGCTTAAAATTTCTTATGATAGATCCAGTTTAATAAAAGAAGCAATCACAACTCTTGGGGAAAATATTTTTGAAGAAATTGTCATCGTATGTTTGGTGATCTTAATTTTTCTTTTTCATATTCGCAGTACAATTGTTGTTGCGATCACTCTTCCATTATCAGTCTTGATTTCAATGATTCCCCTGTACTATCTGAATATAAGTCTAAATATTATGTCGATGGGAGGTATCATCTTGGCCGTCGGTGACATCGTCGATGGCGTTGTTGTCTTTATTGAAAATACTCATAAAAAACTTTCTGAAAATACTAATTCCAGACCATCTAGTGAGCTTGCGATAGAAGCTTGCAAAGAATTAGGCCCTTCTATTTTTAGCGCTCTTCTCATTATTGGTGTCTCATTTCTTCCTATTTTTGCACTACAAGCGCAGGAGGGAAAACTCTTTCATCCACTCGCCTATACAAAAACATTTGCAATGATTGCAGCGGCCCTCGTATCAATCACTGTCACTCCTCCACTTATTGCTTTCTTTGTAAAAGGCAAAATTCGTTCTGAAAATGAAAACCCCATCAATCGCTTTTTAAAGAACGGTTACAGGCCTGTACTTGAGTGGAGTCTTCGTAATACTAAATTAGTTTTTACGGGCCTTGCAGTTCTCATCGGTATAAGCATTTTTGCATTTACTCGCTTAGGTTCAGAATTTATGCCGCCTCTTTGGGAAGGTGATTTGCTTTATATGCCCATTACTGTTCCAGGTATTTCTGTGACAACTGCAAGTGATCTCTTAACAAGACAAGGGGCCGCAATTAAATCAATCCCTGAAGTTGAATCTGTCTTTGGAAAAGCAGGAAGATTTGAAACGGCCACTGATCCGGCACCTCTTTCAATGATGGAGTTTACTATTAGATTAAAACCTCGCCATCTGTGGCGAAAAGGAATATCTAACGACGATCTTATTGCAAAACTAGATGAAGCAGTAAAAATACCTGGAGTAAGCCGAGCATGGACCAAACCAGTACGAGGTCGCATCGATATGCTCTCAACAGGTATTCGTACACCAGTAGGTATTAAAATTTTTGGAAAAGATTTAAGCGTTATAGAGGATATCGGCCAGCAACTTGAGAGAACATTAAGCAAAGTAAAAGGAACAAGAAGTGCTTATGCCGAACGCATAATTGGTGGCTACTATATAGACTTTGAGCCTGATAGATCCGCACTGGCCCGATATGGACTCAACGTTGGCGATGCTCAGATGGTTGTTGAAACTGCCATTGGAGGAATGGAAATTTCTCAAACAGTCGAAGGGCGTGAAAGGTACACAATTAATGTTCGTTACCCGAGAGAGCTAAGAGATAATCTTGAGAAATTGAATCGAATTCTTGTGGCGACACCAACAGGAACTCAAGTACCTTTGGGTCAGCTCGGAAAATTCACAACTCGAATGGGTCCTCCCATGGTGCTAGATGAAAATGGTTCTCTCGCGGGATATGTTTATATCGACCTCAAAGATCGCGATCCCGGAAGTTATGTCAATGATGCTAAAGAGGCCGTAAAACGCGAATTAAAAATTCCACCGGGATACTTTATCACTTGGACTGGTCAATACGAATATCTTGAACGCATGCAAGCGAGAATGAAAATTGTCGTACCTCTCACTCTCATTTTAATTTTTGGATTTCTATATATGAGTATGAAATCGATTTCAAAATCAGTGATGATTATGGTTTCGGTCCCAATCTCACTTGTAGGAGGTATTCTTCTTATGTGGATTTTAAAATATTATACCAGCGTTGCAGTTTGGGCAGGGGCCATTGCTCTTATCGGAGTTGCTGTCGAAACTGCTTCTATCATGGTTGTCTTTCTTGATGAAGCATGGAAAGCAAGAAGAGAAAGCGGAAACCTCCAAACTACAAATGACTATACTCTTGCAACTATCGAAGGAGCACAAAAAAGCTTAAGACCCGTTCTCATGGCCGTCAGCATGAATATATTTGGACTCTTGCCAGTGATGTTTGCTACAGGACTTGGAGCTGATGTAATGAAACGTCTCTCTTCGCCAATGTTTGGAGGACTCGTAACATTGATGATTCTTACTCTCATCATTATTCCCGTTGTTTATAGAATGAGAGAAGAAAAAGCTGAAAATCAGAGGACTCCATGATATCAAATCCAATCAATTCTCCGTGGTCGAAAAATGTCGCTGACGTTTTAAAAGAACTCGAAACAAACGTTGAGAATGGCTTATCTTTATCTGAAGTTGTATCCAGACAAAGTCGATTTGGGTTTAATATTTTTAAAGTTGAAAAAAAAATGGGAAATCTACAACGACTTCTCAATCAACTTAAAAGTCCCGTTGTTATCATTCTTCTTTTTGCCACAATCATATCTGTAGTTCTCAGAGAAATCGTTGACTCCATTGCAATCATTACTATTGTCATCATAAATTCTTTTATAGGTTTTATTCAGGAAACACGAGCAGAAGAAGCAGTGGAAGCTTTGAAAAAACTTTCAGCGCCCAAAACTCGCGTATTAAGAGAAGGAAATATTGTTGAAGTTTCTGCTTCAAATGTAACACTCGGAGATATTCTAATTTTAGAGGCAGGTGATTATGTGTCAGCAGATGCACGCGTATTAAAGGCTTCCCAACTATCAGTAGATGAAATGATTCTTACTGGCGAATCATTGCCTGTCAGTAAAATTGAATCTCCATTACCAACACTTTCAATTCTGGCAGATCGAAAAAATATGCTTTTTGCTGGAACAGCAATTAGTACTGGAAGCACACAAGCATTGGTCACGGCCATTGGCATGTCTTCGGAAATGGGAAAAATAGCAGAGATGTTAGAATCTGCTGAAAACGTCAAGACTCCATTACAAACTCTCTTGGAACAAGTTAGTAATAAACTCCTCATCTTCTGTGCAGGCGTTATTCTTATCGTTGCTGTCTTAGGTATAGTTCATGGAGAAGAATGGATTACTGTACTCATGACTGCTATTAGCCTTGCGGTTGCGGCCATTCCTGAAGGGCTACCAACGATTGTGACTCTTGCACTCTCTCTAGCAACCCATCGTATGGCCAAACGAAATGCAATCGTTCGCCATCTCCCTGCAGTTGAAACTCTCGGATCAACAAACGTCATCTGTACCGACAAAACTGGAACTCTAACAACTGGAAAAATGCGAGTTCGTGAGACTTTTACTTTAGATAGTGGAATTATAAATGAATCTACTCTTTCAACTGAAACTCATCCTAGTATACGAGCGCTCATACAATCTTCAGTTCTTTGTAATAATGCTAGTCTAAATGATGATGAAAGCTCAACTGGTGACCCCACTGAAGTTGCACTTTTATTCTCTGGTAAAAATCATCACATCGAATATAAACAGCTAACTACTTTATTCCCACGTCTTGCCGAGTGGTCTTTTGAGAGTGGTAGAAGGCGAATGAGTGTGGCAGTAAAATCTGATGATTCCGTCCTTCTCCATGTAAAAGGGGCACCTGAAACAGTTCTTCCTCTCTGTCGATTAACAGAAGTTGAAAAAAACAGAATAAATGAATCCATTGAGAAACTCTCTTCGCAAGGAAGACGACTTTTAGTCGTTGCTACAAAAACGTTACTACCGTCCTCAAAGGAATTTAATTTTAATGAATTCAAAGAAAGTTCAACTGTAGAAAATAATCTCAGCTTTCTAGGACTCATCTCAATTGCTGACCCACCAAAAGAAGAAAGTATCGAGGCCATAAAACAGTGTAAGGCTGCAGGGATTATCGTCGTAATGATAACGGGAGATCATCCGAATACTGCAAAGGCCATTGCTCGTGAGCTTGGGATTATTAAAGATGGAGAATTTGATCAGGTATTAACAGGTCTTGAGTTAGAGCAAATAACTCAAGCGGAGCTTGAAAAACGAGTAACAAACATTGCAGTTTATGCGAGAGTAACACCTGAACATAAACTCCGAATAGTAGAAGCGTGGCAAAGTTTGGGAAATATTGTTGCAATGACGGGTGATGGAGTTAACGATGCTCCGGCCTTGAAAAAAGCATCAATCGGTGTATCAATGGGCAAAGGCGGTACAGAGGTCGCAAGACAAGCTTCTTCAATGATTTTGACTGACGATAATTTTTCGACAATTGTTTCAGCGATCGAAGAAGGGCGTGCTATTTTTGGAAATATCAAAAGAACAATTCAATATCTTCTATCGGGAAATCTTTCAGAAATTTTAATCATGCTAGGAGCTGCCAGCTTGGGATTGCCTGCCCCTCTTGCTCCTGTTCACTTGCTCTGGATTAATCTAGTTACAGATGGTCTGCCTTCACTGGCGCTTGCTGCTGAGCCAGTACCAAAAAACGTTTTAGCTTTTTCAAAGAGACCATCCCCTAAAGATTTTTTTGATAAAAGCTTCTATAAGGAAATGGCCTTTGTCGGAATAATGACTTCAATACTTACGCTCGGGGTGTACGTCTACAGTCTTAAACATGAAGATGAAATTACCGCACGCACTCATGCCTTTTCGTTTTTAGTATTTGCTGAACTTTTTCGCTCTTTTGCTAGTCGAAGTGAGCACAAAACATTTTTCCAAATGGGAATGCAATCAAATATTTATCACTTGATTGCAGTCGCAATACCTATCATCTTCCAAATAAGCTTGCATCATGTTCGCTTCTTTAGAGGAGTATTCAAAGTTGAAACTATCAACTGGATAGAATGTCTTATACTACTCGGTTTAACTCTTATACCTGTATCTTTAATTGAAATTAGAAAGTGGATGAAGCATAACAAGGCTGAGAGCGCAAATTAATATGAGCAACAAAGTTGTGAAAGATTATATCTTAACCATTACTCCTAGTCCCGCCCTTGATTTAGGTGGAGTTGTGGACAATCTAAGGCCCAATGAAAAATCCTACGTTCACGATGAAACTAGGTCACCTGGAGGAAATGCTGTAAATGCTGCACGGATATTAACCCGCTTGAAGATTCCTGTTCTTGCAACGGGTTTCTTAGGGGGCAGTACGGGAGAAGAAATCAAAAAGCTTCTCGATGAAGAAGGTGTGAAAAATAATTTTTTGAAAATTAAAGGTAACTCTCGCATTTGTGTAACGGTATCAAACAAAACAGATAATAAGCAAACGCGATTGACCTTTCCAGGTCCACATATTTCACAACAAGAAAAAGTAAGACTTATTCGGTTGGTTGAAAATCAGAAGAATATTTCATTATTATTAATTGGTGGCTCTCTACCTCCAGGGATGAGGCAAGATGATATCCTTCGCTTGATGAAGGAAGCAAAAAAGCAAAAAATTCAATGTATCGTTGATTGTCCTGGAAATATTTTGCGCACTCTAATCACAGAAAGACCAATGCTCATCAAGCCAAACATTACTGAATTTCAGGAACTAACGAAGTCTCATGCCAAGACCGTCTCTGAGGTTTGCAAACACGCTCAGAAGCTTTTAGAAAAAGTTCCCTATGTCTGTGTCTCTTCTGTTGAAAATGGGGCCTTGTTGATGACTAGAGATAATTCCTATTTCGGACGAATACCAAAAATTAAAATTCAATCTACTGTAGGTGCAGGAGATTCAATGGTGGGCGGGATGGTTGCTCAACTTTATAAAAACAACACATCAGGTGAAGATATTTTACGATGGGGATTGGCCGCTGCTGCTGCATCTCTGGCACAACCAGGAACAGCATTTGGTAATGCAAAGGATATTAAGCACTATTACAAAATGACCACCGTCAAAAAAATACAGGATTACAAAGGTAAGTAAAACTGTGTAAAGCCAATATTATCGACAACACCACTATTATCATTTTTTGAAAGTCCGAGGCGATTATACATATAACCAATTCGGATAAAGGCCTGGTCGTGAATGTATATTTGAAGCCCAGTTGATAATGACTTCTCATCTTTTATTCCAGGACGACCATCATGGTACTGATCAAATTGTAATTGAAGAGCAAGAGACTGAGGCTTGATTGTATAATCAATACGAGAGAAATATCCAATGGTGTGGTATCTAGCATTCATGATTGAATCTTGATCTCTTCCTCGAGAATATTCTAATGAAAGATCAAACTTTTCCCATTTCACTTGATAATCAACGGCCCCGTGCTGACGATAAAAAAGCATTGAACGATCGGCCATTCCACCAGCGTGTCGTGTTCTGAAAGAAACATTAGGCATGCGATTCATGAAATTAGTATAAGCATAACTTCTTCCATCAAAATAAGACAACCCAACTTTTGAAGTAGAAAATTTAGAACTTAATCTGAAGATTAAGGGAAGAGAATTATTTTGAATACTTTTGTTAACAACACCAATTGAATTTCCCGCTGAATCTTTAACTTCGGTTTCAACATAGTCAGGTCCATCTGCCAATCCCAATGTGTAATCTACGTTTCCGATGAAACCTGATAACTCCATTCCTTTATCTGTAACAAATCCAAGATTTTTTCTAACAAGAGGATAGATGGGATTTGTTGGAGCATCTAATACAGCATCAATCCCCCACTTAAATCTAAATCTGCCTATCTTAAACGCCGTTCCTGCTGGCATTAAGGGAATATTAGAAAATATGGCGTAGACAAATCCGTGATCATCTCCAATTTGATCTTCACTTCCAGTTAAACGCGAAGTTGGCAAAAGTTGTTCGGCCAAAATTGAAATATTGTCACCAATATTACCTGTAATATTTGATTCATTTACATGGATAAGCGTCCCTGGAGCATTTCCACCAGCGGCCATGTAGCGTTCGTCAAACAAGACTCCAAAGTTTAGACCACCAAATGATCCAAGGGAGAGATCACTTGTATTTTTTTTATCACTACTTTTTTCTTTTGGTTTATCAAGATTAGGACTATCAAAATCAAATCCCTGGGCAAAAGCCTGGCGCTCACAAATAAAAGAAAACAAAACAAATATTAAAATAAAATAATTTTTCACACTTTTCTCCCGAAACATTCATCCCACCATAGCTCGTAACAAATTCGTAAGGCCATATATCCAAAGCCAATCGCAGACATCATCCCAGCTAGGCCTGAGAAAATCTCATATTGATCTCCACCATATTTTATTGCCCACCAAGAGGGAACATCTAAAAGACCAGCTGATAAAGAAAGACTTATGAACACGAGTTTCCATGATTCTTTTAATCTTGAAAAAATAAAGATCAAACTAGTCACCAAATACATTGTTCCATGGCCAAAAAAATGGGCGTGTGAAATAGAAACGAGTTTTGGAAGTTTCATGTAAAAGAAATATTCCGGAGTCGATTTAAAAGAAACTTTGGTCATCAAGTAAACTTCAAGAAGAGCAAGGATGTGAACAAAACTGTAAGCAAAAAGAGCAAGAGTAATAGCGGCCTTCGCACTTGATGGAAAATCCTTTAATAAAACTGGTGGAGTCCATTCTTTCTTTCTTTTAAAAAAGAAGAAAGCAATTAGTGCAACTCCAATAATTACATAAATAGAAAATAGTATAAGAGTCAAATTTGCATAAGGAAAAAGAGACTCAGATGAAACAACTTTGCTTGCCTCTTCTACTCCGAGATTAAGACCTTGCGATGAACCATTGGGCATAAGTGAAACTCCAAAAAACTTTTCTAAAACTATCTAATGAAAACTAAGATCCGCCTGAACAAGTAAACGACTATCATATTCCCTTGTTCCGGTTGTGCCAACTTGATAAGCAACTCCCAAAGCGTGACTATCAGGGATTTTAAATTTTAATCCAGCGAGAGCATTTACAATGCCATTACTCCCCTTCATTTTTTCACCACTAGCTTCTAAAACTGGAAAAATCTTTTCCGTTAATTTTCCTGCAAACGATATTTCCCACTCCACAAGCTTATCGCTTGGAAGATAATGAACAACAGAGTTTATCGCGAGGACTGGAAGAAAAATGTAGGCAAAGGAAATCCCTCCTCCACCTTTTGTTTTGGTTGTTGTCGGACCTGTAGGAAATTCCGTTTCACCTATAAGAGAGATTCCGTTTAAACCTGAATCTGATCTTAAAACAGCATATTGAAGCATTAATTCTGTATTTCTATGAAATTTAACACCGTCATTTCTAAGATGAAGTCCCAGGCGATCAATAATTCCAGATTCAAAGTGAAAGGCATAAGACCCATTTGTAACGCCACCTATTCTTTGTTCAACTGTCATAATACGAGCGTTCAGTTCTCCTGGATTATCTGGCATCCCCATATGAGTTAAAAAAGGATGAACAAGAGCGTGATGATCACTTGGTGCTGATGATTTATCTGAAGATCTCTCTGTGGCCTTCTCTAAATCCCATGTTGAATGTTCATGTTGATTTTTTTCATCAGCGAAAAGCATCGAATTAAGAAGCAAGGAAAAAAAAGTCATGAGAAAAATTGCTTTCATTACTCTCTCCTTATTAAGGTTTAACGGTTTTTTTATCTTTGTTAAAAACTGCTGAGATTGTAAGTAACGATTTTTTGACAGCTTCAGCGACAAGTCCCGATTCCGTGATTAAATCAGCGGCCGCTGGTTTAATTTGAAAGGAAGAATCAAGGTTTTTTCCTTTGAACTGAGATAAGAAGCTAGCATCTGCAAGTTTATCACTAAATTTATTCTTAATTAAAACGACATTAGTTATTTTCCCCGAGAGATCAACACCAATCCCAACAATCAACTTCTCAGGTTTTTTAGATGAAACAGAAAAAACAGCAACTCCAACTCTTACCAATTTTCCATCCTGATCTTTAATTGCAAAATAAAAAGTCGGAACTGCATCGGCTTCAGTTAATTTTTCGTTCAATCCTTTTTCAATATCACTAATCTGATCAGGATAGAGTGTCCCTTCCAAAAGAGAAAACTTATTCACTTCTGGAAATATTTTTTTTAATTCTTCTAGAGGCATCATTGATTCTTCAATTCGACTTAACCAATCAGTTGGTTTTTTAGGAGTCGATTGAGGATCTCCTGGATTTGCCTTGGCGCGGATCTTTTCAATATTTGTAAATCCATTCTTGGTAGAATCCCTCTTTTCAATTTGAGCAAAGGCAGCAGGGGTCATACCGAATCGTTGAAAATCTTCGCCATAAGGATTGAGCTGAGATCCTCCTCCTTTACTATGGCAAAGCATACAAGAGACACTGTAGCCATATTTTCTCTCCCAAAGTCTTTTGTGAGAAGGCAATGCCCAGGATAAATTGCTGATGAAAAACGTCAAAATAATAATTAAGATTAGCTTCATGTTGATTGCCTATTTTTTTTCAAAAATAATATTGGTAATTTTTAATGCTTTTAAAACGGCATTTGCTACTGCCAAAGAAGCTTTATTGGCCTCTTTGACAGGTTGATAGTCTTTGTTTTCAACAAAAGAATCTTTTGAGGTTTTTCCTATAAATTGTTTCAGAAATTCTTCTTTAGCGACCAGCGAATTTTCTGAGTGCTCCCATATATCTATTTTTTTAGTTTTTGCATCAGACCCCATGCCTACAGTTATTTCCATTTTGCCATTGGCACCGAACGAATCTACAAAAAGAATAATTCCTACAGTTTTTGGTTTATCTGATGTTGAGGTTTTTTCCTGAGCAAAATAAAAAGTAGGACTTCGATCTTCAGATCCAATTTTTATTCCCTCACTGCCCAACTCTGAAATTTGAGAGGGAGATAAACTAATTTGCTTAGAGGTAAAACTAGTTGCCTCTGGCCAGACCTGTCGCAATCGTTTTTCAGGCCATTTTTTTTCATGCGCACTTGCAGACAAAATTAAAGTTAAAGATAAAACCATCATACTTTTCAAAAAATGATTAAACATAAATTCCCTCAATATTTACTGATGACGTCCAATTAGTTTTATTATTTCGTCGATTTTGGTTAATGCTTCATCTTCATCTTTATGTCTGATGGCATCACTTACGCAACTTTCTAAATGAGTTTTTAAAATGGATTGTTCAATCGAGGAGAGGGCCGATTTAGCTGCCCTTACTTGAATAAGGATGTCAGGACAATAGACTCTCTCATCAATCATTTTCGTGATTGCTTCAATTTGTCCCTTTGCTCTTTTAAGCTTAACGATCTCTTTGCTATGATCTGGATGTTCTTCCTCGCAATGATGACAACTGTGTTTATTGGTCACCTTTTTACTAGCCTTTTTTTTCAAAATAGTCACAAACTTCCCCTTTTATTCACATACCCCTCCATGGTATATTAAGACAAAGGGAAATGGTAGCCCAAACCAATAAAATCTATTACCAAAGGATTACAATATGAAGACGCTACTTGCTACGATCGCATCGACTTTATTATTTTCAACTTCCATTTTTGCTATGGGAGGAGATAAACCTGGACCAAACGGCGGCTATATTACAATGCCTGGCACATACCACGTCGAGCTTCTCGATAAGGGCAATACAATGCAGGTTTATTTGTTAGACATAAGCATGAAGAATCCTACGGTGAAAGACTCAACAGTCTCTCTAAAATACATAGGTGAAGAAACAAAAGAAGTGGCGTGTAAGGCAAAAAAGAAACACTTTGTTTGCGAGAAACCGAATAAGAATTTAGGGAAATTCACAAAAATTGAATTAGAGTCTGTTAGAAATAAAGTTAAAGGGACAACTGCCAGCTATAAATTGCCGTTAAGATTTGAATAATTAAATTATACCTGATATACAATGGCCTCATGAAAATGAGGCTTTCTAAAACCATTCTATTATTAGGACTTCTGTCGTTTTCGCTTGCGAAGGCAAGTGAGACTACAAATAATCCTACCATTTTGTACGTAGGCGATTCTCACAGTTACGGAAAGCTTGGAAGTGTTATTGAAAAAAATCTCTCAACAATTTCTAATAACATCATCATGGAATCTAGTTGTGGATCTACTGCCAGTACATGGCTAGGCAAATCGGTTTTTTATAAAACTATCTGTGGATTTTGGAAAAAAGATAATACTGAAGAAATAAGAACTAAAAATCATCGAATCCCAAAATTTGCAGAAGAGATTGAAAAGTATCAACCGCAAGTGATTATCGTTCAACTCGGAACAAATATGGCCGCAAGTGAAAGGCCTACTCTTTCTTCTGCGAGCATTGAAGAAATGATGAAGAAAATTAAAGAGGCAAATGCATTGTGTATCTGGATTGGTCCACCGGATGCGAACTCAAAAATTGTAACAAAAGAAAAACTCGCTATCGTTAATACGCTCATCAATGATCTTGCGACTAAGAATGGCTGTCATTACATCGACAGTTTAAAGCTTACTAAATTTCCAAAAAACAATCCTGAAGGAATTCACTATCCACCAACTCTAGCTTCAAAGTGGGGTGAGAAAGCTAGTTCAATTATTCTAGAGATAATTCATTCGAATTAGCTATTTCTTCGCTTTATTAGTTCGATGACCTGGCTTAGCTAGGATTTCAATATAAAATTCAGTTTCATTAGCGGCCACCTGTTGATCAATTGATTTATTGATCTCGGAGACATGGATTGTTTTTGCACTTTCTGCATCCTTTCCGAACTTACAATCGAAATCCCAGAAATCAGCGCCAACAGCTGGTTTCTTTCTTCTTTCTCTTGCGATGTATTTATTGATTTCGCCTTTAACGGCATCAACTTGGCGTGCAGGAGCTTTTTTTGGATCAGTTAGATTAAATTTTTTTTTCATAATAATGTGAGGGTAAAGTTGAAGGACTCAGCGACACTCCAATTATAATAATACTTAGATGGCAGTTTAGCACAACTAAGCACAAAACCACACAACTGTGTGGCCCAGATTATGGCACTAAAACCATCAAAATTTTGTAACGAGAAGAGAAAATAATAAGGTCAAAATTTGTGACCTTTATTGATCAAGAACATGAAAAATCGGCAACTTACAAAATTAAAGGTCGCAATTTGCGACCTTTAAATAATTTAATCGTCTTTTAGACCAATTTTTTTTCTATTGCCCGGTAATCTTGGTTCAATTGTTTCTTCAATAGAATCTAGTCTTTCAAAAACAATTTTAAACAGCTTTGTAGATGATGCCTCCAATTTATCCATACGTTCATTTATAGATGCTTCCATGGCCAGAAAACTTCTAAGCTTGGTGAAAGTTCTCATAATTGAAATATTGATTTGAATTGCTCTTGGGCTGTTTAAGACAGTCGAAAGCATTGCAACTCCATTTTCAGTAAATACGAAGGATGAATATTTGGGACGAACACTTCCTTTTAAGCTTTCACCAAAATGACGAAATTCTTCTTTTGTAAGTTCAAACATAAAATCGTCAGGAAACCTTTCTAAATTTCTTTTTACTTGTTCCTTTAATCGTTTTGTCTCAACTCCATAAAGCTTTGCCAGATCACTATCGAGCATCACTTTTTGTCCTCTGATAATGTAAATCATATTTTCAATTTGAAGAATATCCTTGTCCGACTTAGTCATTAGCATTTCTCCGATCTAAATTTAATTCCACAAAATTAAATTCAAATCGAAGGGAGTCGTAACTTGCTTTTAGTTTTTTTAACTCTGAATTTTCAAGATTGAATTGAAAGGCAATTAATTAAAAACGATTGGTGAAAAAAGAAATTGGACTCGCTATACCGTTGGGGTGATGGCACCATTTTTTTCCTGAATTACCAGGCTTACTTCGGGCTCCAGTATTTTACTTGTTACTATAAAATAGTATGCTCAAATAAATTATGCAAAATACAATGGCAACACCTACTCGGTCAGGGGCTGTTCGTCTCTCCATTATACTAGACAAATTAGTATCGTTATAGACTTTATTTTTTTCAAAAACCACTTCATGTAAAAAATAGCCTAATACGTAGGAGGTACCAAATTTAAACGCCTGTCGATCATGAATATTTTCAAATATAAAAAGATCATTTAGAATTTGAATCAAATACAAGACACTCCCCCAAACAAGAAAATAAATACGCCTACCATTAGTTAATTTTCGCAATTTCTTAAAGATTATTCTGATCATTTACTTTCGCCTGTAAATTCTTTCACGACTGCTTCAGAAGAAGAACCTTTATTCATCAGCTGTTCTACTTGCAAGTTTTTTTGAAAATTCTTAACATCATCTTTGGAAGTAAAATTACTCTGATCTGCCAACTCTACGATTGAAAGGACATGTCCAGCATTTTCAGCTAAAGACATTAGTTTTTTACCTGAATTTGTTGCAACATCATAAGCTGCCACTGTGGTTGAAACTGCTACTGATTTTGCCGAATCCTTGAGAACATTAGTGTTTTCCTCTGAAAAATTTACATTAGGAGATGTTTGCTTATTGGAGACGTAATTGGATACATTCTTTGCAGTATCGGAATTTGCCTGTTTCAAATCATTTCCAAGTTTTTCTGGATTTAAAACTTGATCCCAAAATATCCCCCCTGCAACTCCAGTAATTAGCCCCAACAAGCCATCCCCACTTGGATCACTATTTCTTACCGGCTCATTCCCCGCATACGAATACAAATTTCCCTCAACCGGACTCTTTAAAATTTTCTCAGGACTCTCCAAGAAAAAATTATCAGGAGTATAAAACATCTTCGCATGCGGATCATAGTATCTATGTCCCATTCTAACTGCATCCAGATCAGCATCAAATCCTTTTAAGGTGAAGTCCATTACTTCATCAACTTCAGTTCTAGGAGTTGTTCTCTCTCCATAGGCCGTCGCTAAATTAACGGCTCCCGTCTCATCTACAACATTTGAGTTGAGATGATCTTGCGAACTATTTACAAAGATACCATTTTTAAAATATCCCACCATTCTAGATCCAACTTTGATCGGCTCATAGAAACTGTCATTCACATAAGCATTATCACCTAAGTATACTTCGATCTTTCCAAATTTATAAACTTTTAAGATCGGATTGTTCTCTTCATCATAAAAATAATCAGCTTGATTAACGTTTGCACCACTTACATTTGAGATTCTTCCATTTTCACCATAAGTAAAAATTCGATTATCTTTTTTGATAACTCTTCCAAGAGTATCTATAGAATAGACCACACCACCAATATTCCATTGATCAAGAGCAATAGTATGAGGAATATTGACTCCGTCTTTGGATTCACTAGACATCAATCCATTTGAATCATAGATATGACCTGTCACAAATGTTGGTGCAGTTGAATCTGTGCGATTGATGGCACCCTTTGCACTTTTATACTCAACCCTAATCCTTCATGCGGATAACTGTTGCTGAATATCCTCCAGGATACGGTTCAAGTGAAATAATCGCGTCTCCACCTTGCTCAGAGGCCTTCTCTCGAAAATATTCAATTATTTTATCTGGATTGCCATTACCATTTAAAGTTCCGACCTCAATGACCTCTCCTTTGGGCTGTTCTGTTCTGTATAATTTTATATCCTGCGCGCCAGTTCTTTTTGCGTAACTCTTCTTTAAATCAGCTGGAGCAAAAGAAACACTTGCACATCCAGTTAAAAATGATCCTATTAATAAAAATGCTAATAATTTTTTCATTCGCTTTTCCTTACAAGAGAACCAGTTGCCTTATAATATTGTTTCGTTTCTGTTCTTATTTGTGTTGTACATGAAGTCCCTGCGCCCCCAGGTCCTGAACCAGAGCAACTTTGATAAGATACCATTTCAGATTTTAACTCTGTTTTGAGTTTAAAGCCGCTCACATAATTGGCCCCATTTTCAGAGGCAATTTTTCTAAAATTTTCAAAAATTTTATCAACACTAGGACCTTGACCTTCAAGTGAGACAATTGCAAATTCATCACCTTTAACTTTAGTAACAGAATAAATTTTTACATCCTCTACCGGGACAGGTGCATAACTAACAGCTTTTCCATTTTTATCTAATTTTGTAGGTGTAACCCTTAGACCTGAACACCCTTGAAATAGAAAAATACTTAACAACACAAGATACAACTTTTTCATGATGCCTCTTCTTAAATAAAAACCACTGTATCTATTTCTCGGCTGAATCAACTAATCAGATGAATCAATTAAAATTGATATAAGAGTGTGAATCGAAGTTGTGACGATGAAGATGAATGATTTAGAAAAGATTGGAGGATTCTTTAGGAATCCTGTTAATAAAAATACTTAGATGGCAGTTTAGCACAACTAAGCACAAAACCACACAACTGTGTGGCCCAGATTATGGCACTAGAACCATCAAAATTTTGTTCGAGAAGAGAAAAATAAAAAGATCGCAATTTGTGACCTTTAATTAAAAAACAGATGTAATTTTAATAACTTATAAACTTGGGGTCACAATTTGTGACCTCAAGTTTATAACTAGCTGTTTTTTAGTCCAATTTTTTTGCGATTTGGTTGAAGCTTAGGAGTAATATCTTCTTCGATAGAATCTAATCTTTCGAAAATGATTTTGAAAAGCATTGTTGAATTCTGCTCTAACTTCCCCATACGTTCTTGCATAGAAGATTCCATTGCAAGAAAACTTCTAAGCCTCGTAAAAGTTCTCATTATAGCGATGTTTACATGAATAGCACTTGTACTATTTAAAACACTCGAAAGCATGGCCACACCATTTTCCGTGAATACATTAGGTGAGTATCTAGCTCCACCATATTTAGCATTCGCAGAACGCAGGTGATTGATCTCCTCTTGGTTCAAAGAAAACATGAAGTCTTCTGGAAACCTATCAAGATTTCTTTTTACTGCCTGATTCAAGGCCTTCGTCTCAACTCCATAAAGCTTCGCCAAATCACTATCAAGCATCACTCGTTGTCCTCTGATAATGTAAATCATATTTTCAATTTGAAGTATGTCTTTTTCTAATTTAGTCATTGATGTCTCTCCGTTTTAAAAATACTTATTACATTATCAGCAAAGTTAATCTCGGTTGGAATGAACTCTAGACAGTCCGTAGCTCCTTTTGTATCAACTCCCGAAAGTCTTAAATAAATGTCCATCGTGGATGATTTTTTCCATCCTCCAATTTTCATTACAATCGGTGCAGACACTCCACTTGCTAGCATTTGAGTTGCAAAGCAGGCCCTCAGAGCATGAAATTTTATTGGTCTAATTTTAATAGACCTCAAAAATGTTTTTAGCGGAACAGCCTGATCTCCATTATCCCAATCTTTAAATCGAGGGAGAACAAAGGGAGATGCTTTTATTTCTGGATTTGTTTTTAGTTCCATAATTAAGTTTCTAAGATTAGAACTTATTGGAACAGTTCTCCAGTATCTTCCCTTTGTCGGTCCAACTTTTTTCATATTTGAATCGTAAGACCGATCAACAATAATGACTCCCTTTTCAAGATCAATTTGATCCCAAGTGAGAGCATGAAGTTCGCCGCTTCTCATACCTGTTAGAACTGCAAAGGCCCAAACTGGATACCATCTTTGACCAAGAATTTTTGCACTCATCAGAAACTTTTTGATCTCTTCGAGTGTAAGAATGTCGGGAACTTTTTCTTCACTTATATCAATGATGAGGCCACGAAGTGGCCCCTCAGTTCTACCTTTAATATATTTAAATTCGATTCCCCATTCGAACACGCTGTTCACCATATTTTTAACTTTCTTCTGGTAACTTTTAGATAAATTAGCTTTTTGAAGTCGAATAATTAATTCTCGTCCTTCTGCTCGGCTAATTTCTCCTGCGTGCATTTTCATCCAAGGTTCAGTCCATTTGTGAATGATGCTCATATATCCTTGAGCGGACTGCTCTGAGACTTTAAAGATCATGCCTTGTTTAACGTCTTGCCACCAAAGGTGAATAACGTCTTCCCAAAGCATTCCCAAATTATCTTGAGCTTGAACATTCTTAGAAATTTGCTGAATAATTTTTTTCTCTTCTCGTCTTGCTTCAGCTTCAGATTTTAATCCTGTAATAGTTTTTTGGATTCTACGTTCTCTGCTAGAACTGCTTCTAACATGAACATAAACTTTCCATAATTCTTTTCCGTCTTCGTAGTATTTAGTAATTGACATTAGAACCTCCGCGAAATTGAGAGGTCTCTATCAAATGTGCCAATTCTTTTTTGTTAAAATACAGTCGATTTCGGAATTTTCTTGCTCTAATGTGCCCACGTGAAACGAGGGTGTGTAGAGCATTTACAGATTTTCTTAGGTAAACTGATGCTTCTTTTGTGGTCAGCCATGTTAAATTGTTAAAGAACAAATCAGAGTTTTCTGTCTCTGAGCTTTTATTATACAAATGTGTGGTCGAAATGTAATCAAACTTTTTGTTCATTTATTTTCCTAAAACAATATTTAAAGTAGTGATTGCCCAATAGAAAATGCCTTTAATTCAAAGTATTCTTTTTCTAGTCCTTCTCTATTTACGAACCTCTTTAAGAATACAGGGCCTCGCGCAAAAACTTCGTGACCTTTTCTTAAATGCACAGAACACTGTTCAGCTAGTTTCCCAAAGACCACAACTTTTCGCCATACAGTCTCACTTTGTTCATTCAATAGCCCAACTGACATTTCACAGACTGGCTCACCATTTTTTGTATAAGCAAGGCGTGGATCAATTCCAAGTCGTCCAGATATTAATTCTATTTTGTTATCCATAAATACCTTCTCCTTTAATTAAATACTAAGTTTCTTCACTAGAAATTCACCGAGAGACAGCGATGTTTTATTCTTTTCGTTATGCTCGTCTAGTAAGCGCTTCACGCGTTCCATTTCGTTTAAGCTTTGATCTTGAATCTTTTCTATATCTTTAGAATTAAGCTTAGGGATCGCATAAATTACCAAATCCTTAAAAATAATTTCTCGCCCATAGGATTTATTATTCGCTTCAGCTAAAAGCTTATTTATTAAAAACAACACTTCTTGATCATTACCTAAATCAACAAAAAATTTATTTTTCTGTCCCTCTTTTTTCTCTTCTCCTTTATTTTCTTTTCTCTTTCTTCCTCTTTTCTTCTCCTCTCTCCCATCCCCATTAATCACTATCTCTCTCATAACTTACTCCTTCAATATTTCCTGCCAACTCGCCACTTACTCTTTTTCCCACCCCGAAACTGACCTCATCCTCAAAACTACGTGGAGAGGGGGAGGTCAATTTCGGGGTCTTGATTTCTTAAATAATATTGGCGAGTTGGCAGGGATGATTTTTCATTAGCGACAAATAATCAGCTCAAGTGCAACTCAAAACACACCTAAGTGCTATTAGAGAAAACTTCTCCAAACTTCATCCATTTTCCGAATACAAGGCCCTCGGTTTTTTGCAAATTAATTTCTGATTCATAAATTCCTCCAAGATGAAAAAGAAATATTTTTTCATTAAATTTTTCTCCAAGCTTGTCATGAAAAAACTGACGATAGTTTTCTAAGGTGTTTTTATCTCCAAACATAAATAAACAATGATCATATAATGATCCCAAATACTGCTCACCTTTCTTTTCCAATCGATCTTTGCTCTTTTGGTGTAGTTCCAACTCAATTGCAAGGGAGAACTTTTTCCCATTCATAACGCCTTCGACTTCGGCATCCGGAATAAGTGCCATATTCGTCACATAGTTTTTCTTGTTTACTATTTGGTGTTCAAACCGCACCTTTTTAAATACGTCATTTTTTAAAATCGCTCGTCCAAGATCAACAACTCGAAGATCATGAAACAAAGATTCCTCAGACACTGAAGTTGGATAATCCTTAAGAGAAATTAGCTCCTCTCCTTTTTTAGTGAGATAGACATACTTTTTTCTAGACCATGGATCACGAAATCCTTTTATAATTTTTGCGTCCTCAAGGCGCAAAGTAAGTCGGTTAAAACTTGTCCTACATGACTTAAACTTTGACTCTTGCCGAAGACTCGCCAAATCAAGCACTCGCCAATCTTTCAAAGGGTAAAGCAACTTGAAATGCTCAGGATTAATTTTTGCTTCTAAACTCATTAAACATTCTCCTGTTGTTTGATTTTATCTCCCACTGGTGAAGAGCTTTGTGCCACTACTAATTCTTTTTTTACCTCCACTGTTTCAGTACTATTTTCTTGTTTGGGAACAAATTCATTGCGTCTGTTACGCACATTAATTAAATCGACTCGTGTAGGATCATGTTGAAGAAGAACACATTGCCCCTTCTTTAGATTTTTAATTATGTCTGGATGACAAATAAATTCATTAACGTTTCTTTCACTTCCCCTCTCACCAATTGATCCATTTTCCGTTTGATAGGTCTGTTTTTTCCCAACGATGGTTCCCAAGGTTTTAGCAAGCATATTTGATGTATCATCAAGGCGTTGCTTAAAAACAATGAGGTTTGCTGAGTTTTCGATGAGAAGACCTGATAGATTTTCATCAATAAGCTTAATGTCGTTTGGAGACTGCATCGCCATAAATAACTGCATACCAGCACCACGACATTTGTTTTGAAGTTCTAAAAATCTTGGAGTGGCAATGGCTCCAAATTCATCGAAGTAAATTGCTAACGGATTATTCATGGAAAAATGGGAGTCGTATGTTGTTCCCAATTGGACATAAGAGACATAAAGCATTTCTTCGACAAAGATTTTTGCTAATGCTTTAGCTGTCTCTCCATATCCTTGTGTCGATAGTCCGATATAAAGACAGGCCTTCTCCTTTCTAATTTCTCGAATGGATTTTGTTTTTACTCCCTCTCTTGGTTTTAATAAATGGGCAAAGTCACTTTTCACAATTCTTTCCAAATGCCCAATCATACCGATAGTATTTTCATTATTATGATTAACCATCATGTATTCATAAATAAGATCGAAAGTTACCTCTGGTTTGGTTGCCTTTAATTTGGTCACAGTATCTCGGATTGCCTGTTCACTAGTAATTTTGTAGAACTCTTTTTCAAATTTAAATGAGTTCATGATCCTATCGACAATTAAATTTACTGTTCCGTCTTTTAAAGGATTGAGTACAACTGAGTTTTCATAGTTTTCGTGAAAAACATAATAAGGACGATTGTATTTTTTACAAAGATGCTCGAAAGTTAAAAGAGATTCCATATCTGATTTGGGATCTTGAAAAAGCACAGGAACATTTTTTTTCATATGATTTTCTTGCAGTATTGAAATCAAATTTGTTTTACCACTTCCGGCGGCACCGACAATATAAGTGTGGGCACCAAAATTAATCTCATCAAGTGGTAACGGCTTCTTCCTATTACAAGAATATCCAATCATTAATGCATCATCTGTGACTTTTCTAATTCTTGCTTCTTGTGGATCAATTCGTCTTAATTCGTGGGGCAGTTTGTTGTATCTGGCCCAAGCATATTTTAAAACATCCAGTCCCCACGTTCCGATTAAAACCGCGAAGTGGTGAATCGTTTCAACTAAGGGGGTGATAAAATCCATACCCTGATTTTGACTTTTATTCTTACTCATAAACGTGCTCCCATGCCTTAAACGGCGCAATTTCGATTGTCCGACCTTCATATTGAATGGTCTTTCCTTCTGTTTCGTATTCCAGCAGGTACTGTTTTTTTACTTTTCCCTTTAAATTATCTGGAAGCTTCTCAAGTGGTACATCGTACTTTTTAACAGGCTTAAAACTCACATCTGGTTTAATGTTTTTAAGCTCTGGGGCAAAATCAAAAAGACCAACGTCTTTCGTTTGATTTTGGCCATTGCCTTTTAAATCCTTTTCATAGAGCATTTGTTTTAAATCTCTATTCTCTGGATCATTGGTATAAAAATAATGTCCGATTAAAGCTCCAAGACCTGCGCCGATTGCTCCAAAAACTAAAGCATTTCCCGGTTTTGATTCTTTATTAGGAGAAAAGACCACTCCTGACATAGCTCCAAGACTTCCACCTAAAAGGCTTCCAGTTATTAGTGTTCCTCGCAAACTAGAACAACCAGAAATCAGCATTGCCAATAAAAATAAAATTGCATTAATACGCATTCAATCCCTCCATAAAGAAAATAAGAACTTCCTTTCCTGCTTCAATAAAAACTTTTGGCTCTTGATTTTTATATTCATCTAATAAAACGTCTGTAGTCGTTTGAGCAGAATTGGCCAGTCCTTCTAAAATTTTGTTTTTGTCATTAACTTCATTGATTGAACCAAATGGATTTTGAAGAGTGCTTTTGCTTGCTGATAGAACACCTTTGGCAAACTCCGAGACAACGGCCCCTGCGATATATGAATCCTTCCCATCATTGTATTCACCTCGTAGCCCTGAAGTTCCATCAGGGTTTAAAATTTGTACTTTTACTCCCACCTCTTTTGTAGGCGTAATCATTCGATCGCATATGGTTAAAACTCTTTTATTTTTAGTTACCCCCTTGCACATAAACTTAGTTCCATCGGGAAGTCCGTATCCAGAAAATACTTGAATCATCAAAGGTGACTCCAAGTTGGTTGAAACGACAGAATTCAAAAGTAGTCCTTTAATTACTTTTCCAGACTCAATTCTTTGAGATCCGTCCCAGACAACAAACTTTTCATCAGGAGTCCCTATTCTTTTTAGAAGTTCTGCATTTTGTTCTTGAATCTTCTTAAGAAGAGATAGGTCGCCATCCCCTTTTTTGTGTTTTCCTTGTTCCAATTTCTTTTTAGCAACTGATGACTCTTGCTTTTTTTCTTCTTTTATTGAAATTTGAGCAAAAGCAACCTGAATGCTAAAAATAAGCATTAAAATTTTCATACGTTTTCCGACTTTTTAATTTATGTATTAATTATAAATACGTTCTCCATTTAAAATAATAGGAACGCCTTTTGATAAATAAAGTTTTCCTTTAGTCACATCCATTTCATTGGCGTGCATTTTTTCATTTGTCTTGTTGACGATAAAAACTGAGCTGGACCCTTCAAAAAGATCATAATCTTTGGTGTCCTTAATTTTTGAATAAGAATTGTTAATTTCGCCATCATAAACTTCAACAAACTGATGAGAGTTATTCTCAGTGGTTTTTACATGGAAATAGTATTTGTTCTTACTGGTCACGACTAAAAGATTCGTGTCTATTTCTTTTTTCTTTGCCTTCATTGCCAAGGTCTTATTGTTATTGGCAAGCTCCAAAGTTATGTCGTCTTTACTTCCACCGTACAAATAAGAGCGAATCTCCCCATCAAAAGAAATCGTGGTCAGAAGATGAAGAGACAAAAACAATGTTGTGATCTGATTTGCTAAAATATAGAATGTCATTTCTCACCGCCATTATTTTTAACTTCATCCCTACTTACTTCAATTTCATTAATCTCCGATAACTTGTAATAAAAATCATAATCAGAATTTTTTATCAGATTTATTAAAAATGATCTGACTCGCCCCCCACCATTAATAATAATTCGACATTTTCCTTCATCTACTTCTTGATTCAAGAGCACTTCATCAACATCAACCTTAAAATCTGCTTTCTTCAAAGCATTTTGAATTTCAGAGGTTAAATATGCGTTGATCGGCCTTCCACTAGCAATAGACAAAAATGCTTCCTTACAAACATAAGTTGAAAGCGGTCTGGTCGAGACTTGACTTCCGGACTGAAGAAAAATTTTATTCTTTGATGCCAAAATAACTACTGTTATCAATGTAAAAACTGTCAAAACAATTACTAACGTTTTCCGAAGCAACCGAAGCTCTTTCATTAATACATTTTCCAAAGTTTCATACTTCATATTGTCGCTCCTTCGGTCTTACCGTTTTGAAATCTTTTGCCTGTCTACGTGGGAGTTCTGATTTCGAGGAGTCCACTTTTGCTATTTCAACTTGTTTAAAAATATTCTTTTGAGGAGTCATTGCAGTGTTCACAACGGACTTAGAAATTGCCAAAGGACACATTCTAGAATTTTTTGGAATCGAACTCATTGTGCTTCTATTCTGATTCAAATGATAAACCGATTTAAATGCACCGACAGGAATCTTGGAATTAACAGTGTTGGTTTTTACACTCTCTTGATTTGATAAATTCAAACCAGATGAAACAGGCATGCTCTGCTTTGTATTCTGCTTCGTCATTTTTATCTCAGACAACTTTACATTGTTTTGGCCTGAACGATTTGAACTAAATCCTCCCTTCTCATTCACTGAATTTAAATAACTATTCAGATTATTATTTCTAGAAGTTTGTGGATTTGAAAAATAGCTCTTTGAGTTGGGATTATCATTTTGATATTTTCTAAAATTATTCCCCTTATTTCCCTTATTGTTTTTGTCTTTTCCCATTAACTTTTGAACTAGGCCGTATCCAACAGGAATACTAATAAGTGCCTTTGCTCCAACCTCTGTCATTTTAACTCCAACCGCATCTGCTGTACTTGCGACAGATCCTTTAATCAGCGAATATGTAAATGAAGGTGCCAAAAGCATAAGAAGCGTAATTCCAAAAATCCAAATCAATTGATCCATGGAAGAGACTGCAAGTTGACCATTCTCTGCTGGCATTTGAACCGAATTACCTACTAACGCCAAAAACACCACCAACACAAAGGGTAACAAAATACACCAAAGACTTGATGTTATTGTTCCGGCCATGGAATTTTTTGAAGTAGGAATAAAACTTAAAACGGCAGTTACCGGAGCAAAGATAAAAGTAAAATAATAAACCGTTGTATAAATCAGCTTTAAAATTAAAATACAAACCTTACTCATTAAAAATAGCGCTGTTCCTAAAAGATCGTTAAGGTTAGGTATAGCTATTTTATCAATAAAGCTCCCTTTTGCATTTTCGGTGGTTTTTACTTTGACCTCACTCCATTTTCTAAGAAAAATATTTCTCGGTGAAACTTCACGCAGTAATTCCTCTGATGCTTTAAAGCTTAAATCAACTGCACTTGTATGAAATTGATAGAAACAACCCATAAATACCAAGGACAGGACTAAGTTTTTTACCACTTTGATAAATTTCATATCGGTTAAAAATTCCCAAGTAAGTGCGCCTATAAAAGCAACCGAAAGAAAGACCTTTGAATAATTTTCAATGCCAATTCTTAAAGCTGAAATATTCGGCTCGTCTAATAAGAGCATTGACTTAATAACACCTGTATTCATAAGCTAACCCTCGAATTTCCCTTTGCCGTTCTTCCATAGAAACGAAGCCTTTCCATCTCATCCAGTCGCTTATCTTCAAGTTCTTCGGCCTTAAGTCGATTCGCCGTCTTCTGTGTCTTCAATAATTCAAGCTGAATTTCAGATTGCTTTAATTGATTTTCATAAATCAAAGCTGTGTTCTGTGCAGTTAATTGGTTGGCACGACCTGCGTTTTTTGCTTCAATCGAATGAGCAACTTGAATATCAGCTCTTTTCTTTTCCATTTCGTTAAGCTTTTTATTTTGTTCCACATAGACGACAGTTTTCTTCTCATCACTTTTAATCTCTGCATAGTTCTTCATTAGCTCTTTCAGATCAACCATATTGTATTTAAGATCACGGATAGCGACATTTAGATCTCCAAGATTAGTGACCTCTTTTTTAGCTGATAGCTCTTCTGCCAAATACAAAACTCTCTCTGCTCTAAAATACTGATCTTGAACTAATTCATTGTATTGCTGCATTTTTTGAGTGTATTTTTCAGCATTGGTTACAAGTTTTTCAAGTTCATTAAGCTGACTAGCGGTCGTGGTCACTAGTTGCACCATCAAAGCGGTTTCTTCACCAATGATGGCAAAACTTGAAAGCGGAAATAATAAACACAATATCAAAATTAAATTCACGGGATTTTTCATGCTTTCTCTCCTGTCAAAAGATAAAGATACTGATCAAAAATCTCTTTAAATTCCATCAGTCCAAATCTTTCTTTTTCAAACCTTTCAAATTTTACAGACTCATTTTTTTCAGTATTAAAAAGATAAAGCTCTTTCTTTGTTGGATAAAATCTAACAATTTTTTTGATTAAATCAGATAAAACCAAAAACTCGGAGTATTCACCTTTTTTGGAATTAACTTGCTCTAAAAGTGTCTTCACTTCCTCACTTAAATAATCACCCAAGACTTCTTGATTAAATAAAAATTTAAAATGAGAGTTTTGATAGATCACTCTTCCGAGTGGTGATAATAGGAAATCTTCAAGATTTTGAGATATGGCCACTGCTGAGGCTTGATGCTTTCTAAATGTCCTAAAGCTTTCGGCCACATAATCAGCATTTTTTATAAGTAATTGCCAGCACTCATCAAAAACAAATATCTTTTGACCTTCAATATTTTTAAAATACTCAATCAGATAAACAATTAAAGGAGCTTTAATATTTTCTGGATAAAGAGACAAATCACAATATGTGAGCTGGTTAATATCAGCATCTTCTTCAATGAAATATTCCTTTATCTCAGAAAAATAATACTTAATCCCTGAAAACTCTGACTCCAACTTCTCTAAGAAATAATCAAACGAAACGAAGTCGTTATCGTTTAGCTCTCTTATGACCTCAAAAAGTTTTCCTTCATCGGACTTTGAAAAGAATCCATCATCAACTACACTTAAGATAAAATTCTTCAAATAAAAGTGATCTCTAAACTGAAGCGGATTAAACGAGTGCGAGAAATTGCGTCCATCCAAGTAAGTTACTGTCTTTTTGAATGAATTCCCAAGATCAAGGATGACAACCTTTCTTCCTCGCTCCACTTCGTCTTTAATTATCTTATTGGCCATCATGGACTTTCCCTGTCCCGATGTTCCTGTAATAAGCAGATTAAAGTTAATGGCCGCTTCATCAAACAGATTAAAATAAACCTCTCTTCGTTTTGGTGAGTGCAGAACAATTCCACTACTCATTAGAGATTCACTTGGAAATGGCATTAGTCCAGATAGGAAGCTGCTTGTAACAAACTGAGTTCTTTTAAAAAGAGGCATTACCCCAGGAATAATACTTGAATAAAACAATCCCAAGGAACGAACTTCCGTTAAAAGATCAAAGTCATGAAGATTGGCACGCTGTTTTACCTCCTTTGTCTTTTCATCTAATTCAAATTTAGATTCACCACTTACGATAAACCAGCCTTCAAAGTTAAAAACAATCTCCTCTCCCGTCATCACTAGTTCTAACAACTCTTCCGACTCATTAAAGGCCTTTTCTGATTCGATATTCCGAAGTGCTTCTAGCGTTAATGAAAAATGAAGTTTGCGCTTTCGATCTAGTTTCTTTTTGGCCTCTACTGGATTGATCTTTTTAAAATGAACAACAAAATCACCGAAGCTTTCAAAAAATTGTGGATCAATTGTCCTTGGCATCTCTTTTATACTTAAAAGCCGAAGATACTTATGATTAACAATTAAATAATCATCGAAAATTTCAATGTCTTGAAAAACGTTCAATTCTCCCAGAAGAAGATCAAGTGGCGATTTGATTAATTGAAGCTTACCACCAAGCATCTCTAAGCTTTTGTCAGAAGTGTTTAAATAGAGTCTATCATTAAGGTAATAAATTTTATAAAACTCATCTTCAGATAAATTTCTAAGCTCTGATTGAAAAGTTGTAAGAAGTGACGCCTTTTCGGCATCACTCCTTTGAGAAAAATCTGGAGTTTCAATGTTAAACATTCTTGAAACGTCCCCTCTAATTGACGTTATCTTACCTTCATCAATTTCTAAAATTGGAAAGATCATATCAACACTCCATTTAGGGTCCCTTTCATCATGACTTTTATCTTTTCTTTCCATTTTAAAGTTTCCGTTTTTGTAAAAAATAAACCCAAATAATGTGGAGGAAATTTCAAAATCACAAATTTGAAGACCCCGATAGCACCAACAATCATAAGTAAGCTTCCCACTGAACCCAAGTTAAAAAGCACAGACAAAATTAGTGCTCCTACTAAAACAAAAAGATCAATAATTGAGAGTCCGATAAAAGACGGATTCGTTTTTAAAAATCGTGGATAATAAAATTTCATTAAGCACCTACTCCGGCAGCAGATCGTAATGTTGAAATAATCACTGGTGCAGCCAAAATAACTAATATTCCTAAAATGGCCTGAGTGACCTTTTGCCCTCCGTCTTGCTTGCCCATATGTAAATATGTTCCAGCAACGACTAAGGAAATTAATCCCACGGCAAGTCCCAAACGACTTACCTCACTCCCTAAAGCATCTGCAGTTCCTTTGAGTGAGCCTGCCTGTGCAAAATTCTGAAAACTTGAAAATATAAAAAATATAATTAAACTCATAAGCTCTCCTAGTTGTAATAATTTTCAATCGAGCTACTTACGCCAATTGAAATTTCTTGAAAATATGGTCCCGAAGCGACATTAGTTATTGGATATGGCCATCCGTGTGCATGGGCCTGATTAATCCAGCCTAAAATTTCGCCAAGCTCTCTCGTTTCTGATGACAGTTGTGTTTGATACTTTTCTGCAACCCCCGGTGTATTAAACGGGCATCCTCCAAATCCTTGCCAATATCCACCAACATCAACCAGCTTCACTCCATAGAAGTCACTCCCTGCAAACGAACGCACTTTTAATGACAGTGTGTTTTCTTCAAAATCTTTGATCTCTTTTATTACAGATATGTCATTGATAGAGACGTGAACACCGACGTCGGTTTTTGTGAGTAGAACCTTTTTCTCTTTTAAAAGATCACTGAGTTTGTAAACATCTCCGTTGATAACAAGGTCGATTTTTTCACCTTCACCTAATAGATCAGGCGAAAAAGCAAAGCCTTCGTTATAATCTTTAAATACGTTTACATCCCAAGTACAACTGACCGGCAATGAGACACAGTTATTACCACAACTGCCTCCAGGGCGATTAAATACTTCATGCTGTTTAGTAATTGTTCGCCCAAAGTGATTAAGTGGGTGCAAAGTAAATTCGACTTTAGAATTTGGAGTTATATTACCCAGTGGTAATATTGATTCCGATTTATTCCCGTCAATTTTAGAGACATATGAATAAATACTTTCTTGAGTCTGCTCCGCCAGATCAGTTCCTGTGATATAACTTAAAATGATCCTGTCAGTAGAAGTATAGCGATGGTCTAAGAAGTTTTCTTTAAACTCATTATTCATCACAAACCACTTACCGAGTTTGTCTTTATCCTTCACTTCTTTTAAATGGGTAAAGTCAGATAGGTTGTTTTCAAATTGCCCGATTTTTGAAAGTGCATCTTCTTTTACTTCATAATTTTTATCAAAGACTACCTTTAAAATATTTTGAAAAGAAACGCCGTTATTTGCGGCCACATAATAGATTTTTTCTTCCAGTGGAGTTTCATACAAAACAGGAATGGTCTTGGCCTTTACTGATGCTAGAAGTGTTTTGTAATTGGAAGACAATGCAGGAATATCATAATCATCAACTTCTGAAATAATAAACTCGCCACGCTTAAAGAAACTCTCTTTCAAAAGCCCTACGGGCGCATGATCAATCACCACATCAAATGATTCATAGACTCCATTTTGAAAGTGTCGAACAATTGTAGTCGAGGATAAAACGTCATAGTTTTCAGTCTCATGATTTAAAAAATAGAAATTAAGTTTTAGATTCTTCACCTCTTTGAAAAATGCAGATTCATTTAATCTTGCCTGATTTGAAAGCGTGATCTTGATATCATCAATAACATTCTTGTCACTAAAAACATCTCTATTCTTTATCGCCTCCGCATGAAAGAATTTTGGATCAATCTCTGGATAACTCACCCAGGACAGATCATGTTCAGTAAATGTTCCCGATGTATGAGATGAGAACCTCCCAAAACTTGCCGCTGTCTTTAGTGCATGATTGCGAGCAAAGACATTCCCCACCCGAAACTTAAAATCGGAATTGGTGTCTTTGACATCAGTATTAATCACGAAAGTCTTTTGATTTTTTATCGGATCGCCATCAAGCGGATGATAAAAAACTTCAATCTTGTAGTTTTGTAAAAATCTAACCTTTAACTCAGGAAGTTCTGCCACAAAAGGATTTCGACCTAAAGCGATTTCATCGCCATCTTTAACTCCGTCTCCATCACTATCACCGTTTGGATCAATCTTTAATTCAGACATCTTTGCAGAGGCAACTCCTCCTCCCATATCTCCCGCGCCTTTGAAGGAGCATGAAGATAGAATTAGCCCACAACAAAAAACACATAATAACTTCTTCACTTACTACCTCACTTCGCCTAAATTATTCCGTAATTGGATATGAAAATATTTTTGAATTGATTCTCTTTGTGAATTTTGAGTATCTAGATCTCCAAGACCTCCAAGATATTTTTTCAAAAATGAAACTTTTAAATTTAATTCTCCATTCTCAATTAATTCATGGTCACTAATTGTTTCAAAAAACTCTTCCATCATATTTTTTAGTCTTAATCCCATTTGTTCCCACCTTATGCCTTTACACTTAATTCATTAAGCAAGTTTGTTGTTAGCTCCGCTAGTTTTCGATTCGATGAGAACTCTTCCACTGAGATCGTTCCCACGACCTCTCTGAAAAGTTCTTTTAAAATTTCAATTTGATTTTTCATTTTTCCCCCAAGTTTCAAATCAATCACCAGTAATTTGGCGAACGAGGTTTTAAGGGAAAGTGTTTGATAAAGGCCACGCCATCCCACTCTGGGATGAAATCTTCCCACCACGGTGGGATGCATCCCAGGCCGGGATGCGCAAGTAGTGAATATTTTTGATTGAAAATTTCCGTATCCCATCCCGGGATGGGATGGTCTGTAAACATTACCTTAAGCTTGCCAAATAAAACGTCGCTGGGGTAACAATGCTCCCACAAAATACTATTGGAGAAGTTGAATCACATGGATTCAAATCAATTTTCAGATTTAAAGGAATTTTTAAGCGACTGTATAAAGTCGATTAAAAAATCTCATCCAAATCTCTCATCGGTTCAGCTCGCAAAAAAACTAGAACTCGCAACTTCAACTTTTTCTCGCTTTGAAAATAGAGAAATAAAAAAACCTTCTTTTAATCATGCTTTAAAAATTGTTCGTGAAGCTTGTGGTGAAACTAAAGTTCAAGATTTCATAAAGGTTCATTATCCAGATATGTACAATGATTTTGCCAAAACCTATCCAGGGAACGCTGATCTTGAATTTGTTCCTCAAGAGGCTGAGACATTCTTTCAGGACTCGACAACTTATGAATTAATGATGATGGCCACGACCAATGCTGGATTAACCAAAGAATTAGTTATTTCTGAGTTTGGCAAGAGAGGGCTTCTAACCCTTGATAAACTTGTTGAAAAGAACGTTCTTAGAAATAACAATGGCAAATTTACCCTTGGAACTAAGGTAAATGCAGGACAAGAAACAGTTAAAAAACTTCTTCATAATCTAGTGAATTCAAGCTACGATTTGGACGCTTTCGGGACACATAAAAATTGGCTTTCAGTTCAATATGACTCTGTTGATGCAAAAAAGGTCACGCCTAAACTTCGTGACATTTACATCAAGACAAATAGAGAAATCAGAGAAGTTTTTAATGCCCCAGAGAATGCTGGCACAGATATATTATGGGCCGGGTTAGTGATGGATTCATTACTAAAAGAAAAACTAGAATCAAATGAGGTGATTCAATGAAAAAGTTTTTAGTTCTCACATCACTTACACTTGCTACATCGGCATTTGCTAATACTGTTTCAGTATATAGATTTGATGATGTTGATGCTGTCTCGGCCAAGGGAAAAACTTTTTCAGTCGAAGATCTTCGTGATGGATTTACGACCATAAAAGGTGTTCAAGTTACTGAAGAATCTATAACTGTTACGAGTGAATCAAAGGCCCTTATTCTTCTAAGAAATTCTGTTCCAAATAAATTGTTTCAACCTACACTTATGAGCGCACGAGGCGGAGATATGGGCGGGGGCTGATCCTGCTCGCCTGAATCCTAGTCTAAGAAAATCAATCGATGTTGAATAAAATCTTCATGATACTCGTTAAGAAGTTGTCTTCTTGAAAAGAAATTGAGAAATGCCATAAATTAATCAAACTTATCATTAATTAAAAAAACACAAGCTTCGAACATTAAATCAATTGTTTCAACAACCAATTTCCGTAAGCTTGAATATCAATCATTGGAACCGTTCCGCTAAATTGCAGTCGAGAAATTAATTTGAATAAGAAAGCTGTAGCAGGTTTATTTCCCTCAAAAGTTTCATAGATTTTTTTATCTTCATTAAAATAAAAACACCCATGAGAAGCAACACACCCCATATCTAACTTTTGATCACCGACTCCGGCATCCAATGCTGACGCTAAAGAATCCCCAAATTTAGGTGACCAGTCACTATCAAGTGTTAAAATACCACCGATAATGGGTATTAATCCTTTTGCAGGATATACTCCACCCGCATGAGGAATTGGCAAGCTTGTACGATGTAGGGTACGCACAGTTCCAACCTTCGTTTGCGCATAGTTAATATGCTTTAAATTCAAAACTTGCTTAGCTTCAAATACAGCGTAAACGCTTTCAGCTGGTACAATCATCTTACCTTGAAACTTAAATATAAAAGGTGAATATTGGCGGTCAAAAATAATTACATCGATTTGATCACTGAAAACACCGAGACTATCAACGACATGCCCACAAGCTGCTTGATAACGCTGAGGAAGATACTCTTGGAACAATTCAAGCCATATAGACTCTGAAGCGTCACCTAATGTCGTTGAATGCCCAAAAGTCTTTCTAGCTGTATCTA
Organism: Bacteriovoracales bacterium; assembly: GCA_037444575.1. Lineage (GTDB taxonomy): Bacteria > Bdellovibrionota > Bacteriovoracia > Bacteriovoracales > Bacteriovoracaceae > Bacteriovorax. Next base: position 25,353 of record JBBIME010000003.1, on the reverse strand, counting down.
ATTTCCTTTCAATTTCATCGTGTAAACTTGAAAGAACTTTTGATAATGACCAGTCTGTCATATTGCTTGCTCCTTGAAAGGAGAAGTAGGAATAATTTTTTTAGCTAACTCTAATATTCTTTCATTCTTTACTGGCCCATGAGGATAAGCATCTAAGATGATTGCAGGAATTAAACGTTGAGTTATATCAGAAAAAGTATAACCATACTCTCGGCCTGAAATGGGGCCTGTTTCTTTTACCAAAGCAGTAATAGAGCTACTAGAGATTCCTAGCTGTCCAAGAGTTGTTTCAAAAATATAATGTCTTTGCTTATCTGTCGGTCTTTCAAAAACAAGAATATCAGCGGCTCTACGCCTTACAGCTGGGTCTAAAGAATTTAATCTATTTGTACACATTATAACTGCAACAGGTAAATTCCCTTTTGCTAAACGGTCAATTCCCCTAATAAATGCATTTACTCCGGCCTTATCTTCATGATGCATTTGAGAGGCCTCTCTCGATTGTGCTAAAGCATCTGCCTCATCAATTAAAAGAATGACTGCCCCTCTCGACTTTCCACCAGGGTTACCTTTGAGCTTAGTAGCTGCTTCAAAAGCAATATCAAAAGCAGAAGAAATTAACTGAGTCATTTCTCCGACTCTTCCTTCACCTCTAGATGAAAGACTTAATGGAAAAAGAGTTATTTCAATTTTTTCTTTTCGAGCAACAATATCACCTATTGTTTCTGCCAATTCAGTTTTTCCAGAACCAACATCTCCTGCTAAAACCACTAATGGCGTTCTTCTTAGAACGTAATCTAGTGCATTTTTTGCTTCTGGATGATGCTCTTTTGCCCAAGCTATAAGTCCTTCTGGATTTACCAATAAACTTAAAACTTTTGAAAGTCTGTCTTTATGATCATCGAGTCCCACAAGTCTAGAAAGCCTTTTATTTAAATCGGGATCTGGATAGCTCAATCGTTTTTCAAATAATTCATCTAATGTTAGCTTGGCCATTACTGAATACTCCTAACGGTCGATCTGTCTAAAGATTTTCCACCTGAAGAATATGATCGATCTTGTTCTAAATATCCATTTATTGCTGGCTCACTTCCTGTACTTCTTTGAATAGGTAATCCCAATTTAAAAGCAGATTTCTGATTTTCACTTAATTTCCACCAAGCATCGTTGTAATTTAAAAAACTCGAAAAAGAGGCACCAGTAACATTCATACCTGATCGTATTCTACCAGGATCATCATCTATTGCTCCGTTACTTAAATCTTTTGCTGTATAAATTAGTGTTGGCTCGATCCATTGAGAATCTTTCTTAAACCCGTAAGTAACATCTTTTAAGTATCCAGCTTTTAAAATTTCAGAAAGTTCGGCTTCATATTTTGCTATCTCTTGATCAGTTGGAGAATTATAAAAACGCTGTATTCTTTTTAAGTCAGCATGAACTTTTGAAGCGATATATTTCGCATGAGTAATTGTGAATGTTGTCGTTTCCGATAATGTATATGTTGTCATTTTCCCTCTTAAATTTGGAATCCTGGTCCAAAAACTTTTTGCCAATAGTATAATGTTTTTTGTTTTGTTGTAGCTGTTAAGGCGGCATCGATCGCATCTCCTGCATCAAGAGCTGCCTCCACGATAGCGTTAGCCTCGGCATCAGTGTATCTCGACGCTACATTATTTAAAGAATTTACGGGGTCGTAGATTTGAACACGGGCAGTGGTAGATTTCACTTCAGAAGCTGAATAGTAATCTGTAAAAATTATTTTCTCTTTCAGTTGCGATTTTGCAATATACGTAAAGAAGTGCTGTAAGGCTTCTGGATAATCAGAGAAGTCAACTCCTTGATCTGCCAAATGAGCTAAAATCAATTCAATCATGAACGATTTAAAACGAAAGTTTTCATTTTCTTGTTTTAGGTTTTTCGCCCAATGTTTTACCAGTCGAACGATCTGTGAAAAATCTTCTTCATGTCTCTGCTTTCGTTTTCCGATAAATTCAAGATGATAAAGAATATTCGTTTTTAAAAGCGATCCATCATCCTGACTAACAAGATTTCCAAACCAATTCACATCTCCACTGTAAAGAATTGGAACAACATCTACATCTAATCCAGATCCTTTAAATGAAACTGTTACGCTGTAAGTCCGAGGTTGAACTTGATCGGGACTAAAATTTGGATATGCTTTTCGTAATTTATCGGCAAGGTATGAAAGGAGCTCTGAAGTTTTTGCAGGAACATCAGCTCCACTAATATAACAAGCGACATCAATATCATTGAGTGTGCGAAGCGATGTCCCTTTTGCGAGACTTCCAGAAAGTATCATTTTTTTTAACGTAAAATCTGGATGCTCTGAAAGATAGCCATCCAATTTTTCTCTTAGATTTCTTGCCTGGGCTCGATATTCGCTTGCTATATCTTTAGGTAAATTGACTTTTTCTTTCGCAAAATTTTTAAGATCTGCATGATCAACATGTTCTCTGGACAAACCTAGTTCCTTGGTAAAGTAATATGGCATAAGATGATATTGCTATCCTGAGTGTCAAGATCGGAAAACAATATTAATTTAATAACACCTTAAAATCAACTAGTTACATATCGCTAGCATACATGATTAAAAAACTGAAATTTATCAAGCCTCAATAGTGAGGCACTCTATGTAAATAATTCAATCAATTTTTCCTACGTTACTCCGAATAGACAAACAACACTGTATCCATGCTAAGATAATGTATAAGGTACTCACAAAGGGTAAGACATGACAGAAAATACAGAAAAGCTTTTAAAGTTCATGGGACAAGAAGCAAAAAAACATAAAGTTACAAAAGGGACTGCTGACTACAATAGTGCCATTGCTAGACTTAAAACAATGTTAAAAGCGAAGAAAAGTGTAGTTACTTTCGTCAATAGTAAACCCGTCAAATTATCTCTTAATGCTGATGGCTCAATCAAAGAAGAATTTATTTCAGCGAATTAAATCGTGTCTAATATTACTCTTAGTCTTTTTCTATTCGCTCTTTATTTTTATTTTCCACTTATATGTATCAAAGGCGGAGTTTCTATCGTTTTTGAGCTTAAGCAAAACAATCCAGACAGAGATGGATTTCTTGCTATTTATTTTATAGGCTCTTTTTTAATCTCAATACTTTTATATAACTTTATTCATCTAATAAACGGAGCTACGGTCGATTGGCAGTTAGTCATCCGATCATTACTTCCACCAACTCCTGGTGCAGATCTAGTGTCAGAGATCGACAAAATAGATCCAATGAGAAGTGGCTTCTTTCTGATCATAAATTATGCTCTAAATTTTTTTATTGGATGGGGAGCCGCAAGACTTGTTCCTGAAAGCCACATCACTCCTTGGCAAAGAATTTTAAAGTTTGATCGACAGTATAAGAAATCTTTTAATAACTCTAAAGCTCAAACAAGGGCCGATATTTTAACTCGATCAGGGCTATGTTACTCTGGTGACTTGGAAAGCATCATAACAAATAAAGATGGAATTATTGATATCATTACCCTCACTGGCAACATAACAAGATTTGACATTAAAGCACCTAACAATAACTATCTATCGACAGAAATACCTAGTTATCAAATGTTATTTAACAATGCAGATATTTCAAACTTAAATATAAGACATTTTGGATCCATCGATGGGGCCGAGATCGAGTGGATGATGAATGATTTTGATGGGATCAATAATCTTTCAGATGATTTAAAATAAGTAATCCTGCAATTTTAAAGACAGCAAGAACCCAATCCTCGCGTAATGAACGCAGACTTCCTTCCACCGGATTCTTTAAAATCTTCTCAGGATTCTCCAAGAAAAAATTAATAGATGTATAAAATGTAAAAGCTACGATCTAGCCTGACATTCCACACAACTAACTTTGGATAGAATTCATTTCTTTTTAGGATAATACTTTTTAATTACATACAAAATATAACCAATGCAAATAAAAATAAAAGTAATATCTGAAAAGCTTAACTCCTTATGGACTAGCTTGGGCCCCTCTCCCACTCGTGGCAACAGGGCAGTTGATATTGCATAAGCATTATTAAATAAATGAATAAAACATACTTTAAAGGCTTTTATCATAATTTGGATTTGCCACTGAAGTACTAGAATTAGCTTTATCATACTCCTTATTCTCATTTTGAAGTTGATTTATTTCTTTTTCTTTATTTTCAATTTTTTTATCGTAGGATTCAATTTCTTTTTGAAAAATATCAACTTTTTTATTTAAATTATTTATCTCGGCTGAATATTTTTGATATAATTCCCTTTGTCCTAACTCTGTTGATGATTTAGTGGATGTATATCCACTGAACAAATTAGGATATTTTTGAAGAATTAAGGATTGTTTATTTTCATATTTTGAAATCGCCTCTGTACTTTTATTTAAATTATTCATGCCCTCATTTCTCATTTCCTTATAATACTGAATAGTACTTACCTTAACCGAAATTGCTGCAGGGTTAATAAAATATCTAACTATATCATTATGAATTCCGATTACATCATCAGGACCTAATTTATCTCCCTTCGGATCAAAGTTATTTACCGGCTCATTCCCCGCATACGAATACAAGTTCCCTTCAACCGGACTCTTTAAAATTTTCTCTGAATTTTCCAAGAAAAAATTATCCGGAGTATAAAACATCTTCGCATTAGGATCATAATATCTATGCCCCATTCTAACCGCATCCAGATCAGCATCAAATCCTTTTAAGGTGAAGTCCATTACCTCATCAACTTCCGTTCTAGGAGTTGTTCTCTCTCCATAGGCAGTCGCTAAATTAACTGCTCCCGTCTCATCTACAACATTCGAATTGAGATGATCTTGCGAACTATTCACAAAGATACCATTTTTAAAATATCCCACCATTCTCAAACCAACCTTGATCGGCTCATAGAAACTGTCATTCACATAGGCATTATCACCTAAGTATACTTCGATCTTTCCAAACTTATAAACTTTTAAGATTGGATTGTTTTCTTCATCATAAAAATAATCAGCTTGATTAACGTTTGCTCCACTCACATTTGAGATTCTTCCATTTTCACCATAAGTAAAAATTCGATTATCTTTTTTGATAACTCTTCCAAGAGTATCTATAGAATAGATCACACCACCAATATTCCATTGATCAAGAGCAATAGTATGAGGAATATTAACTCCGTCTTTGGATTCACTAGACATCAATCCATTTGAATCATAGATATGACCTGTCACAAATGTTGGTGCAATTGAATCAGTACGATTCATTGAACTCAAAAATCCTCTTGGAGAATAGGTGTAATTTTTTGCAATGTTTCTGGTATCAACTTTTAGAAAATCGCTTTCAATTAATCCTCTAGTATTATAATTCCAAGTTTGGCTAAAAATTGTTTTGCCATTAGAAGATTCTCCATAATCATGAGATTCACGAGTCAGAACATCATAGCCATATTGGATGGCCTTATTTCCAACTATGTCGACATTACTCACCTGACCGAATTCATTATAGAGAAAATGAGCAAAATAATTTCCATTTTGCTTTAAGTGCAAAATATTTCCAAAACGATCGTACTCATTACTTAGTGTATAATTTGAATCAATGGCATTCGTTACTAAATTTTTTACTGTCTGAATGCGTGATTCTATCTCGCCGTGGGAAAGATAAGTAAATTGAGTTTTAAATTCTCTAAAGCCCGGTATGGTCAGAATACTTTTAATGATTTTTCCATCGGGTCTATAGACAAAAGACTTGGTAAACGAACTTGAAGCTACGCCTGTTAAAAATCCAGCTTGTCCAACTCTATCAGTGGGATTTAAATTAAGGCCATCATATGAATATGAATACACAGTAGAACTAGCAACTGTGCCATCAGGATTGATTTTACTCAATGTCTTTGTGAGAACTCTTCCGATTAAATCATAAGTATAGTCTTCACTAATTTGCAAAGCACCTAAACGGTCATATCTGCGCTTCTGACTTAACAGCGTTGTCGTAAAGTTGTAGCTGTATTCAAAACTTCCCAAATTATCTCTGGTGATTTTAGATATGACTCCTAAATCTTGATCATAGGTTATCGTTTGTTTAGTGTTATCCGGAAATGTAATTTCAACAATTCTTCCGAGAGAATCATGAACATATTTATAACTTTGATTTTCTTCATTTTTAAATTGAACTATATGCCCAAAAGCATCGACACTTTTTTGAGTCCATAACCCCGGATCATAATTAGTAACATCATTTTGAATAACTTCACTATTTAGAACTGATTCTTGATGAGTAATATTTTTAGTAACTCCAACTTGCAAGGCCTGAGCTGATGATTTCAAGATCCCAAGAAAATCATTTTTTGTTGTTCCAATCCTGTCATAAGAAAAATCAAGATCACTCATCGACAGATTCGTAAAATTAAAATTACTAGAAACTAAATAGTCTTTAACTTTTGAAGTCGAACCTAAATCAGGACGAAGTTCAGTGAGTCCTTGAACCTTAAAAGCTCCCTCAACTTCGGATACAGTTGCCAGGTCTTCGTCTGTTCCAGTTTTAAGAATGATTTTTTGACTATCACCAAAGATTCCTGTTTTTTTCTCAACAACAGATCTTTCGAAAATTTTCCCAAGAATATTTATTCCTGCGAAGACGTAATCATAATTAACGTGAGGATTAGATTCGCTGAAAGATCCAAGATTATCCCAGTTTTTAGAAAGACGAGCGAGAGGGTCATACCGGAATTGATTATCAAATAGTATTGATCCCCTAACTTGAGCTAGATTTAATGGTTGGTCGTTTAAAGAATTAAACCCAGAAATTGAATTTACTGTTAGATCGGGATTAATCACTCTATTTAAGCGATAGTTAGAATCATAAAATAATTGAGTACTGCCTTTTCCTGCTTCAGTTAACGAACTCATAAGTCCATTGGCCCCGTAAACAACGGACTGAAGTGGTATGCTTTGATTAATTCCTTTTCTAACTTCTGTAACCCTTCCTAAATTATCTCGAATTAAATCTAATTTGTGAGTATATGTTTCATTTGGACTTACTCCATTTCCATTAAGATCAATTGTGTTTTCTAAACAAGAAAAATGGTTAGCAAAGTTGGCAAGATTATAATAAGTCGTTTGTTTAGAAAGTGTCTGAGTAGATGAAGATTTAATTTCACTCAAAGTACAGAGAGTTACATCATCGTAAGTATAGTCAGTAGTCACAATTGATTTTTGACTACCATCATTGTTTTTCATCCCTGTCGTTTTTTTCAGAGGCATCGGAAATGTAAATACACCAAAAACTTTATCAACATATTGAGTCTCTTCAAAGCGAACTAGTGTTGGATTATTTATATCGTATTGAAGCTTGGAGATGAGACGATGTAAATTTTTAGGATCATAGTCATAATTGGAAATAGATTTCCCTAAACTATCTTGAGTAACCTCAATATCTTTAAAGCCCAGGAAGTTATTATTTACAGTATTCTTTTTAATGTTAAGGAAATTAAAACGATTAGTGACTGGAGTTTTACCAGCCGTTGTTTTAATCATTCTCGAGAGAATGGTTTTTCGTGATGAAACTCCTTCTTGCGCATTTGCCTTTTTATACTCAAGCTTAAGCTCATTTCCTTTTCCATCATAAAGAGAAGTCATAAGTCCCAGACTTGGGCGATCTAAATCTAACTTTAAAACAAAGTTTTGTTTTGAATAACGTACAGAGCTTAGAATTTGGGAATCGCCCTTACCTGTAAGATTGGCAACAACCATATTTTGATAAAGTTGTGGGTTAGCAAAGAGACCTGGCAAATAAGTATTCACAAAACCAGATCCAGTATTTACATACAACGTAATAAAGCCATCACCTTGAAGCAAAATATCAGGAAGAGAATCCTTATTAACGTCTACCCAACTGATCTGAGTATCCGCTAAGTCCTTTGAACTGATTGAGCCATTTGGAAGATAAAAATCAAAGGTCACATAGTTTTTCTCAAAAGTTCCATCGGCGTGACCATAATGAACATAGATAGTCGAATCACCTTTTAAAACTAAGTCTCCAAGCCCATCGCCATTAATATCCATTATCCAAAATGCACTATAAGTAGACGGAAGATTTATTTGAATAGGTGCTGTAGGAGCTGCAAAAGATATTTGACCTCCGGCCAAGCGATCTGAAGTATTATAGGAAACTTCGTAAGCATCACCTCGAAGATGAATGACGTCAGTAAGGCTGTCACCATTAATGTCGGCAAAAATTGTTTTTTGTCCGTATTGCCAAAAATAGGGAAATTGAATCGTGGTCACTCGTTCGCCATTTAGAGAACAGACTTCCAATAAATTTTTTGAATTATAAGTAAAAAAATCAAAAACGTAGGGTTCGGTATTATCTTGGTGAAGTTGAATAAACTTACGAGGCTTTCGATCATTGTAAACTGGAAATAAGCACCAACTACTTACTGTTCCAGTAGGAGCTGGAAGGGTTCTCTCTACAAATGTTCCATTAATATTTTGAAACTCTTGATAGCCTTTTCCGACCTCAATATCAGTAATACCGTCATTATTGAAATCTTGGAAAGAAGATTGATTCAAGTTGGTAAGAAGACCTCTAAAAGTATCAGCCATAGAGTCAAGAGCTGGTTCGCGCTCCCATGTGGCCTTTGATAAAAACTCCCAAGGAAGATCATAGGTCAAAGAGACCTGTGGTTCACTGGCCCCTGTCGAAAAAAATTTTTGAATTGTACTTAAATAAAAGCTAGGAGAACTATTAGAATCAACATATGAGAAATTGTAGTAATAGCGATTTAGAAATGTCCCTGCTTCCAAAGCGTTTACATTAATTCGAATGACTCTTCTATTTTTAACTAATTTTTTAGAAAGAGAAAAATCTGTAAAGTCTCTCTTTGTCTTCTCGTAAAGGTATTCTATTTGATATTGAAAATCTTGATTAATTCCCCCATAGAATATTTTATCGAGGTAAGATTTGCCATCAGCTTGAAATTTTTTATAACTATAAGTTGTCGTATGTCCTTGCTGGTCGTAGGTCTTTTTTAAGTACCAACCGAAAACTTGGTTTGCATTCGTGGTTTCAGTATAAATAGGATCAGCGCTATCTCCAAAAACAGCAACAGTTCCATCTGGTAAATAAACACTAAATATGGACCCATTAAGCTTAGCTCGAATTTTAGATCGCAAATCTTTTGAATACCAAAAGCCATCGTTTCCAGCTACAAGATGCCCCCATGGACTTATGACGTCGTCATCAGTAAAATTAATTTTTCCTAATTCTCTGAAGCGATTAATTTTAAGGGCACTATCTAGCCCAATTCCAAATTCAGAAAAACCAAAACCAGCAGAGTAAGAAACCTTAAAAGGAAATTGCATTGATCCGCGATCAGTCGGAAAACTTAATGGTAGATCGAGAACAAAACTCCCAGATCTCTCATTGAGAGCATTCACACCAAGGTCTGAAAAATCACCTTTAAGCGATCCTCTCTGAGGTTTAGCAATTTTTGGTGATTGAACTAAGAAATCTTTAAAGGCCTCTTGCCCAAAGACATCAATATTCACCACCAAAAATAGAGCTAAAAAAAATACAATTTTATTTTGCACAGTAATTAATCCAACCCATGTTCACATTAAAGTCCCCATTTGAAGCAGAAACCACGTATCCTAAAAAGACTTCTTTAATTTCATTAATAGGAGTCTCTCCAATAAATACTTCCCCATTTACACTTCTCCACGGTCTTAGATCTCCAATCTTAAATCGTCCAAACATTGGTCGTCCTGTTCCTAGACCTGTTTCTCTATCGGCTTCAGGTGGAAATTCGCTTGTTAGAAGCCTAATGGCATCATTAGAATTCTTGGCCATTCGAACAGCTACATCGAGAAAGCGCCAGTTAGAGCCAACAAAATTATAGCTTGTGGGTTGAAGCTCATAAGGAATGACACTTACTCCTTCTAGATTAAGTTTGGCATTTTTATGACGGTAATTATTATTGAAGTCTGTAATATAACCTTCGTTTTCAGGAATAAAAACCATTGCCCATGAATCTATGATTGGAGCCTGGACATAACAGCCAAGACCATTTTGAGTGTAGAGATCATCAATTAATACATCAATCTTAAGATCTTGCTTAACACCAGCGACTTGCCAATTCGCAAGCTTTACCCAAAAATCTCTTGCTCTACTCGCCTCCATCACTGGGTGCAGGCTTGGAGCAGGAAATGGTACAGGAAATGTTGGACGATAAAATGGGTTTGGAATGCTTATACCAACAGTAGTTTTAGGAATAACTGGTTTGTTGTTTAAATCTTGAGCCAAATTATCTAAAAGTATACGAGTGTAGCTAGTAATATTCTTAGCAATTAGATCAAATGAATCCGAAAATTGAATATTTTGCAATAAAGAGACATCTCCCAAAATGGCGCGTTTTTCATCATTTCTATATTTGAAATCAACATAGGAAACGAGTGAGTGCTCCATTGTATTTAGAATTCGATTTAGGGTATAAAGATTTTGATTTTGACTAGGCCCATTTACAAAATCCAAATCCATATTAGATAAAAGCCAGTTTCGAGTATTAACTCTTAGATATCTTGCTTCATTTTCTGCGGTATATTGATCCAATAATCCTAAAAGCTTTTGTTTTCTCGTTTCCATATCTCGTTCCATCACAACAAGTTGTGATTTGAAACTAAGAACAGAGATCTCAAAATTAATTAACGACTCTAGTAGGTTATGCATTTGCCCTGTAAAATTCCCCGTATCTCCACCAAGCGCCTTCAGTTGAAGTTTTAAATTATCGAGAACTTGAAAATTTAGTTGCGGGACCTTTACAACATACGACAATCTACAACCTCATGATATTATTCCTGTTTTGGCATTAACAAAACAGGGAATTTCAAAAAATATCATCTTTTTATACGAAAAAGGTTACTCTATTCAAGCTATTTCTACAAAGCTAAAAATTCCAAAAACAACTGCCAGAGACAGATTATTAAAAGCAGGAATACCACTAAGGACACATTCTAATGGACAACTTAAAAATAAAATATGTCCACGAATAAAAAGTATTAAGACCGCTCCCTACGGCTTCTGTTTGGTACAAGGTCAATTACAACCTGACCCGAAAGAGCAAGCCAATTTACAATTAATTTTAAATTGGTGGCAACAAGGTATGAGTCATTGCGACATTGCTCGTACTTTAAATGGCAAAAAAATTAAACCTCGAAAGGCCAAGGAATGGAGTCAGCCGACCATTGGATATATTATTAAACGCCATCAGGGAAATAAGTCAGAAAAAAATTGTCGATGGCCATAAAAAAAGAAAATTCTATTTCTAAAAAAAAATTAACAAAATCACACGGAGCCTAAATGGTAAAAAAAATTGCACTATATTGTCGAGTTTCAACAGGTAATCAATCAACTGGACTTGAAGCACAGGTAAGAGCATTAAGAGAATACTGCACAAGAAATAATATTTCAGACTACGTAATTTATGAAGATGAAAACCAATCAGGAGTTAAGCAATCACGTCCTGCTCTTGATAGAATGATGAAAGATGTTCGTGACGGTTTTATTGAAAAAGTTATCGTCTATAGTTTTAGCCGATACGCCAGAAGTGTTACCCATCTACTTCGCGCACTTGAAGAATTTAAAAAAATAAATGTTGGGTTTGTTTCTATTACAGAAAATATTGATACGAATACGCCTTTAGGTTCAGCGGTCTTCACCATACTTGGGGCCGTGGCCCAATTGGAAAGGGACTTGGTCGCTGAGAGAGTTCGTAACGGACTTGCCAATGCAAAAGCTAAAGGAATACGCATTGGAAGATTAAAAACTCGCGACAGTGATCTTATCAGAAAACTGCGCGCAAGTGGAATGACTTTTAGAGACATTGCTAAAATTGCCAAATGCTCATCAGGTGCAGTCGCGGCTGAAATGCGCGCGCTAAAATCAGAAAAATTAAAAAGAGAAAAAGAAGAAGCTCTTCTGCCGAAATTAGAAGTTGAAACCTCATCAACAATAAAACATGTAACAAAAAATGAAGTCTATGAGGGGCTAATGTTTGATTTTGAAAATCAAGAAACGAAATTTGAACTTGAACGTTAATTAACAATATAATAAGGCCATCAAAAAAAATGATGGCCTTATTATAAATTAAAAATCTAATTTACCACCAGTCATTGTTCTACTAGATTTTTCAAGGCTACCAAGTCCAGTAGCGACTTTTTCAAAACTTACGTTTCTTGACCAGTTATATGCTTTGTTTAAGGTGTAACCGCTACCGAATGTAAAGACGACTAAGTAAATTGCAGTTACAATTCCATCAATAATTTTTTCCATACAAATTCTTCCTTTTTAAAAGAAAATCCTAAATTAAAGGATAATATTATTATACCGCCAAAAAAGGCGGTGTCAAATATGGCGGTATGTGCATAATAGTACGTATGACTAAAGAAACTGAATTACAAAAACTTGGGAAAAATATTGCCAAATATCGTCATAAAAAAGGTATTTCGCAAGATCAATTGGCCCTAGAGGCTGAAGTGGGCCGGAGAACAATACATCGAATAGAAGTTGGTGGAACTGATCCGCAATTTTCAACTCTATTAAAAATTGCAACCACTTTAGGCGTAACTGTAAGCAAATTGCTCGACTACTGATTTCTAAAACAAAAAAGCCATCGTTTTTTAGACGATGGCCTGATTATTTTTTCTTTGTAAATCGACAGCTCTGATGGCTACGATCCTAGTGGTTTAGAGTGAGCCCCTTTGTCTGGAGAATGGGGGGCCGGTCATCATATAGCCTTCTGGTACAACAATTAATAAAGAAGATCATGGTTAAAGTTTCAGGGGTTATCGAGAAGCAGTTATTGTAAAACCAATACTGCACCGGTCTCCTGAATTACAATATTCCCATTTTCTAATTAGTAAGAAGTCTCTCGATTTTTATCTGTGTCAATAATTTTGGCATCTTGAACAGAATAAGAAAAAATTTCTGGGGCATTACCAAAAAAAGTACTCGCATTATCGCTTGCTTTTCCATTGTTGAATGATAAGCAATGTAATCTGATCCCGCGAGGTTGACCAAACATTCCACCAGTTGAAATAGAACGACAAAATTTCATTCCATCAAGCTGACCTTCTCCTGCATAAGTCACCTGGGTAAAACTCAAAACTGTAATTGTTACTAATAAAAATTTCATACAGACTCCATGTTTTTAGTTAGAGAAATGTTTTATACGTAATCACTTATTTGCTATTCGAAAAGCTTATTGTTGTTAATATTTTCCACAAATGTTTACGATTACTAAAAGCCTTTTTTTCACTATTTTAATTTACAATACGGAAGATGTTTTAAAGATTCATTTAAAGCCTTGTGACACTTCATAGACATTGGAAGCAACCTTAAGCCGTCTTGCTCTTCCTGCCATTGGTAAAGATCAATAGAACCTCGATTCTCAGACCGAAAAAGAGTTGACTCTGCCTGGCAAAAGCTTTTTACTGCTGGAATTCCATAATTTCCGTGAAAAAATCTCGTACTAACATATAGATCATTCTCATTTAAATTAAGTTCATCATCTAATGTAATTACTGTTGGATGATAACCTTTTTTAATTAAAATCTGTTGCACTGAATCTGAAATAGGCAGTTTACCTAGTGGCCCCTTACCTTCACTTAAAAATACGTTACAGTTTTCATGTTCTATTGTTTTTGCAGAAACCGTAATCGATGTGGATTTAACGGCAAGTTTCTTCACGACTTGATCGACTAAGTATTTCGAAATCTGATTTGAAATGCTATAATTCGAATCATCTCCATTTGGAATTTCGACTCCTGCAAGACCCGCAAACTCATGATGAATAAGCACATATTGATCTGACTCACTAGTAGATTGAAATTTATTAAAGTCACACGAAATTTGACTTGTATCTTGAGTTTTATCAAATCGACAAACTTTTGGGGAATTGCCTATTTGAATTGGATACTCGATATCGCCTGCTGCAACACACTTGATTTTAGCCATTTTGATTTCTGTAAGCATTGCTTTGGAATAATCACTTGTTGAGACACCATCAGTAAGTTGGAGATCTTTTGGACCGCCTTTTGAAATCCAGGAATTAAGATCATCGCGAATAATTTTGATGCGATCTTCACAAAGATCACCTCCGCCAACGCCTTCACTTCCCATTTTTGCGTGACCGATCGATGACATTAATACTAAACCTAATAAAAAAATCTTTTTCATAAAATTACTCCTGTTTTTTTGATATTGGATAAAGTTGTATTCCTAAATTATAAACTTGTTCTTGATTGCCTTCTTCGAGAAGTTCACAAAGGTCGCGACGAAACTTCTGAATAAGTATTCTTGCCTTATCAAGATTTTTTGTATCAATTGCCATCGTCATGGAGGTTATATCTTTTTCATCTTGAGACGCTTCATCTACAGCGATCAAAGCTTTTGAGATAACTTGTTTTTGAAGTTCTTTGTGAGCCCCGCTTGTATTTACAGTTCCATTATTAGTAATGCGAACGGCGGATTTAATTAGAGATCCGTTTTCTTCTAATAAAAGTCCTAATCGCTTAAGTCGCTCCACTGCGCTTTTAGATTCTTCAACAGTAATAGAAAGCTTTTTAGCAATCCATTTAGGATCAGCTTTAAAACCTGATACAAAGGTTAATTCTAATATAGCGTAGTGATACCAATCAGAAATTACAGAGAACGTATCAATACCAACCTGTAGATATTCATCATCTGTCTCATTCTTTTTCTTTTCAATTAGACCAAAAATTTGAAGCTCTTTTGGAGAAGCAGATAATTTATCACAAATGTTTTGAATTCCTTTCTTTGATAATTTTCTTTTACCACTTAAGATTTGCGACAATGACGAGGCATCTAAATCTAGAGTTTTAGCAAAGGCCCGAAGTGAGTATCGAGCATTCCTTTTACAGCGTTCAGTAAACTGTTTTTGAAGCCATAAACGAAATATTGATCGTCCATCATCGTTAGCGTTTTTAATAATTGTAGTTGTTTCTGTTTCCATGAAGCGACAATAACTGAAAATTAAATTCGTTTCCAGTGTTTTTTGCCACAAAGTGTGGCACTATGTATGCCACATGAATTTTTTACACACTAAGGGACGGAACAGAATTGAACCAAATAAAGGTGAAATTTTTGTGATCATAACAAATGGTTCTGACCTGAACTTTGGCTATTTTCCTTTTGCTTTAATGATTATTTTAGAGAAAACAAGAGGTTGTCCATTTAACCTTTAAGGTAAGACCATAATACATCTGACCAATGTCATTCAATATTTAAAGTTAAGCCCTAAAATTTTATTAACATGGCCATTATTAATATGGGTCTGGACGATTTTTTGTTCCCAAGTGGCCCTTAAACCATAAAAGGCCCATGCCATGAGGGCAATTAAAAAATTCCATTTTGTAGGGCTAGCGATTAAAATACCGACTTCTACGATGAAATGGGAATAATACATAGGGTGTGAAACATAAGAGTAAATACCGCCTGAAATTGGTTTTCGTAATGCCGGTGATACTCCAAATGATTTACCAAGCTCCAAAGAAGTAAAAACAAACATCACCATCCCTAAAATGGCAATAAGCTCACCAATCATACCCTGAATTGAAGGCCCTGAGTTCCATTCCATAAAGGTTGGAATGAATGTTGAAATCCATGCTATGGCAATTTGATATTTAGGAGCGCGCTTTAAAGGCATATCTCTATCTATAAAGCAGAATAATATTACCAGTGCACGAATAAGCATCAGCAAACTAAAAAAACTAAAATGCCATGTCGGCACTATTAGATGGTAAGTTAGCCACAAACTCGCAGGAATATAATTATTAAAAATTTTGGAATTCATTTATGGCCCAGGTTCACCATCATGTTTTACCCCATCGGTCATGGTTGCTTCAAGCTTAGTCAATAAGGCATCTGCTTTTGCCTTAGAGGCTTCATCCATATTTTGAGTTTCAAGACTTGTTTTTTCCTCAAGTATAACATCATGTAGACGATCTTTGATTTCCTGCTCTGGCGTTTTAACTCCTGCATAAGTTAGTACTGTTTGAATCGATGCTACGATAGCAATTATTGCTACAGCAATTTTAGTAAGTGTCTTCATTTTAATACCTCTTTAGTATTATTCCACCATGTTTGGATAGAATTAATAAATTCATTATTCTTAGTGACGAATGGAAAATGTCCTGAATCATTTATAATCTTTAAAGTTGAGTTGGTTAAATGTTGAGCTAATTCTTTTTGGCAACAAACAGGAACGATAATATCACTGTTTCCTGAAATAATTAAAGTTGGTATTTTTATTTTTTCAACCTGAGAAGCTAAATTCATTGCAGGATATACTTTTTCAGAGGTAAATGCCATTGCATCGATTCGGTAATTAAATTCACTCATTACTTTTTTAGCAGTGGTATTATCAAGCTCGGGAAAATATATTGGCCCATAAGTGATTGCTAATTCCTTTAAAACTTCATCGTTATAAAATTGTTTATAATTTTCCAATACGAGATTAAGTTCATTTTGATTTAATGTTTTAACTGCTTCGCGCGAGGCCGACTGCCATTTATCATTTAAAGCTGTGTTGGATAAAATTGAAAACTGAAACAAATCAGAGCAAGAAAGTAAATCAAGAGAAATCATTCCACCTAGAGAGTGACCCAATATACCACGAACTCGATTCGTTGAAACTGAATTTACAATTTCTATTATATCGTTGGAAAAATCTCTTAAATTATATTGCTCATCACTGGCTTTGTCAGAGTCACCACAACCTCGTAAATCAATAAAAATTAAATCAAAAGATTTTGCAAGAGGCATTAGGTCTTTAATTAATGAATCGGAACCTAGCCCCATTCCTCCATGAATACAGTACAATTCTGGCAATCCATTTTTATTAGTTTGATAAATTGCTCTGTTCCCGGCTGAAATGTTAATAATATTTTTCTTCATAATTAACTCATTAATGTTTTATAAAAGTCTTTTGAAATCTTTAATTCATCAATCCATCTATAAAATGTTTTTTCAGCAATACCCAATTTTTTTGCTGCTTGCTTTTTATTTCCCTTGCATTCAACAATTGCATTTAAGACTTTCTCTTTCTTACCATTATCTTCGATATGAATAGTTTTCTCAATTGTTGTTTTAATTCCTATAGCAACATTAACAGCGTCTTCATCTAATACAAATTTATTAGAAAGAACTATAAAGCGCAGAATAACACTTTTTAACTCTCTAATGTTTCCAGGCCAAGAATAAGACAATAATGCCTGAATCCCATCACTACTTATCGTGTATTGAAGACCATCATCACCACATTCATTTAAATATAAGTTAGCATAAAAAATAATGTCTTCAGGGCGCTCACGCAGAGGTGGAATTCTCAATGTGAAAGTATTTAAGCGTTGAAATAAATCTTCCCTAAAATTTCCAACTTTCACCATTTCATCTAACTGCTTATGAGTAGCCGCAATAAAATTAACATTTATACTTCTAGGCCGATTAGCGCCAAGAGGAAGTACTTCTTTTTCTTGTAAAACTCTCAAAAGTTTAGCTTGAATGTCTAAAGTACAATCACCAACTTCATCTAAGAAAAACAAACCGCCATTTGCTGATTCTATTAAGCCCACCTTATTTTGAACGGCACCAGTAAATGCACCTCTTTCATGGCCAAATAGATTTGACTCCGCTGTTTCCTTAGCAATCGTGGCCATATTGGCCGAGACTAAAGTTTTCTTCATATTTTGGGCAATATGTTTAATTAAGAATTCTTTTCCTGTTCCCGTTTCACCTAAAATTAAAATAGGTGCATCCTGCTCACTTAAGATTATTTTTTCTGCATCTTTTAGAATTTTTTTGACTGCTGTGGATTTGGTTAAATATTTTTGAATGGCCGATAATTCATTAGCTTGCTTTAATTGAGTTGTGCGGTTTAAAGTTGAAAGTAAATTCTCAAAATATTCACCATCTTTATGAATAAATTGGAATAGTTTTCTTCTTGTGGCTTCAATTGCTCTTTTGACTGAACTATCACCACTTAAAACAATTAAGTATGTACCGGGCGATTTTTTGCCAAAGAAATCTAATATATGAATCCCATCAAACTCTTGTCCTTCAAAGTTTAAATCAATAACGGCTGCATCGTATTGATTCGAGAGAATTTTATTTTTTGCATCGGCTACAGATGATGATGTATGAATGTCGAAAGCAAACTTAAGACTTAGGTTTAAACTTTTTAATATATTTTGATCGTCATCACATAATAAGATTAGTGATTTTGCATTCATCGTGCCTCCAATCTTATTTCAAAACTTGCACCACCGAGATCACTTCTTTGGTAGATTATTTTACCTCCGTGTGATCTTGCAATATGGCTCGCTGATGTTAGGCCGAATGCCTGACGATTTCCCTTGCTGGACATTCCTCGACCTTGAAGAAATAGAGAAACTTTATCTTCACTTAGACCATTGCCATCATCAGCGACTTTAATTGATGTATATCTATCATTTTGTTCTAACTCTAGTTTCACTTTATCTTTTGAAGCTTCAATTCCATTTTCTAATAAATTTACTATCGCTCTTTTGAGCACGGTCGGATCATGCTTAATAAAAACTGGGTAATCCGGTAAGTTGAGACTTAACTTATTGTCATTGCTTTTTGCAGTTGTTCGTACTTGATTAAAACTTTCTTTTAAACAATTTCTAATGTCAATATTTTGAAGTGCTAAAGAATCATATTCTAGATTTTTCTTAGCGGCAGTAACCTGTAATAAAATTTCTTCGGCAATTTCTGGCACTGACTCAAGGGCCTCTTGTTTACTTTCCTCGTCTATATTTGGCATAGTTTGAATTTTTACCATTTGTCTTAAGGCCGCAACCGGATTATGAAGATCGTGAATTAGTCGCTTATATGCGTCTGCACTTAATTCTTTTGCTTTTTGAGTAGCGAGCTTCTCATTGGCCAAATCTAAATCATGACGAGTTTCAATAATAGTTTGTCTAATCTCTTCAAGCTCCTTGATTTTGATTGGAGTTGATACCTGAGACTTATTTAATTTTATATTTTTAATTTCTTCTTGCAATTGCTCTAAAGGCATTAATGCTTTTTTTAATGATTGGCGTGTACGATAAGAAATCATGAAAGAAATTAAAATAGAAACAACAAAGACTATAAACATTATCGCAAGTGTATTATTGATGATCGGTTTTAGAGGGCCAAAGTAATAGATAGTTGATTCAGTAGAAGAAGAATTGCGTCTTATTGAATTTTTAACAATAATTTCATTGCTAGAAAATAATCCCTCAAATAGCTTAAAATTTATTTTAGTTGGAACATAAGGAGAATCTAATTCCTGAACATCTCCAGTCGAAGAATATACACTACCATCTTTTACAAGAATAAGTTTTGCGTTTTCATTTTTAACCACTGCCCCTAATACTCGGTTTATTTCGGTTCGATCATTTACTTCTACCAAAGTCATTATATAGGGAGATAAAGCATTTATTACTTTCTGATTTGAATTAATCTTATGGTAAAGATTAATTCCTGTAATAACAAAAGAAATCATAATAGCAAGAACAATTGAAATGGCCCAACGAAACATTGATTGGGAGAGATACATATATCTAAATATTGATATTTGATTATTCATTCTTACGGCCTTTATTAATGCAATTTTCATCAATTGTTGCCTGAGTATAATCAACGTAAACTTCAGATAAGATACTTGGTTTTATTCCGCTAACACAATTTGACACCCAATAGTTTGCTTTTGGATGAAATAAATTAACTGTGACGGATGACTCATCTAATATCTGGATGGCATTTTTATAAATTTCAATTCGTTTTGATTTATTGGCCTCGACTCTTGAGTTGTAAATTAAAGTATCCAGTGTTTTATTGCTTAGCCCGCTAAAATTATCAGGATTATTACTTTCAAAATTTCTAATTAAAAACTCTGCATCTGGATAATCCATATTCATTGAAACAAGAAATGCCTGATGCTTTTTCTTTGAATATCCATCCATTAATTTATCCCACGCCATAAGCTGAACTTTTACATTCCATCCTTGTTTTTTTAGGCTTTGTTCAAAATATGTTTTTATTTCTTTTGCTTCTGAAAGTTCTTGTGGAATCACAATTACAATTTGTTGATTAATAGGATTAATTTTCTCGTTATGTTTCTTCTCTAACTTATCATCAATCTTCTCTCTGTAGCCTGGAAGGCCAGGAGGAATATATCCAAAAGCTGGATAAGCATCTGGATAGAATTTTTTTCTAAATTCTTCATTATTAAAAGAATTTTTAAAATCACGTCTAAATTTTAATGAATTAAATGGAGGTCTTTTAGTATTTAATCCAACAATCCAAGTAGCCGCTAATGGACTTTGTACATTCTTACCGTATTTAAAAACTAAATTCGACGCTGTTAATGGCCAGCTAACTAAATCGTGAACCTCATTTTTCTTCGCTTTATCTATTGCCAATTCTTCTGTTGTTTCAAGCAATACAAATTGATCAATTTTACTTTTACCTAAATAATAAGACTCAAATGCTTCTAAAAATATTTTTTTATTGGCCACGTTTTTTGATTTATATCGAAATAGTCCTGAACCAATTGGGGCATTAAAAAAGTTTTTATCATCTTTATATTTCTTTGGAAGTATTTTGGCGGTTGTACCTGCAAGGACGGAAATAAAAGCAGGAAATGGCTTTTTTAGTTTTACAACGACAGTGTTTGCATTTAATGCCTTAATTCCGATTTTATCCTGATTAATTTTCCCTGAAACTTCATCGGCACCTTCAATGCAGTCATAATATTTTCTCATTTTGCTTTCAGGTGATATGGCCCTTGTAAGTGAGTAAATTACGTCATCAGCTGTTATTGAACTTCCGTCATGAAATTTTAAATTAGGTCTTAATTTGAATGTTAAAGTTTTACCATCATTACTAGTCATCCAAGATTCAGCCAAGGCCTCTTGTATTTCAAGAGATGGAGAAAATTTTAATAGTCCATCATATATAAGATTACCAATGGCCAAAGATGCAGTGTCATTCATTTGTATTGGATCAAGAGTTATTGGAAGAGCATACATGCTTTTAACATACGTGTTGGCCCAGCATGGAGCCAAAGTCCAAGTCGCCAAAAGAACAATTTTAAAAAATAGTGTCCTCATATGTATCAGCCTATTTAAAGTGCCCCACTTCCTTATAAGGGAGGTGACGAATATGCCTATACATACAGGACTTCAAGAGGGTCATGTAAACATTACATGTTTAAGAGCTAATTTATTTCATTTTTGAAACAATCGTCTGTTTTTGGGTACTTGCATTAAAAGACGAAAGATTAGTGATTTGAAAAACGATTAAAACTATTTCCTTGTATCTAGCTTACATCTTCAGACTGTGCAGGAATTATGGTTATGTCACGCAATTTTTGCATGTTCTCCAAATGCTTTTCTTTTCTGGCCTTATAAAGATTTGTTAGCTTTTGAATTTTCCTCATATTTCTAAATTGCACTGGTGTCGATTTTTCTTTTTGAATTTCTCTTTCTAATTCTGCTAACAATTCTTCGTTTTCTGTTTGTAATTCTGGAATTTGTTTCTCTAGAATATCTTTATTTATTTGGTTTTCAGGATGAGCAATATTATTAAATGAATCATATTGTGTTTTTAATACATATCCGACTGTTCCCACCTTGCCTGCTAAAAAGATTTTACTTGTGATTGCGGGGTGAGCTGCAAGGTACGGAGTCGCGGACAGCAATTTAAATCCATACTTGATGACCTGTAGTGTTTTATTAACTGCACCGATAGAAAAGACAGCGCTACCTACATACGCAAGCGATTGCCCAGCAGCGTCGGAAAGAATGATCATTAGGGTAAAAGAATCCCACGCATATCGATTAGTTGTAAAATCGCCAAAACAATCCTTTAAAGCTTGAAAATATCCTTCGCTACTCAATAGTTCTTTTGTTTCAGGACTCACTCCAAAACCATCTAATGTCAGTGCCGTCTTCGCACCTTGATAAATGTTTTTAAATCCAATGCTAGCTCCCTTAAATACTTTAGAACTTTGTAGACTCATAGAATATGTAATATCACTTCGGGTTAATGGGGAAGCATTATTATTATCCGAAAATGCTCTACACATCGACAATGTGTCACTATATTCTGAAGCCTCTCCGACGGTAGCTAAAACTAATATGCCTAAGACTAGAATCATTTTGATAGTTGTATACATTAGTTAACTCCAATAACAGTAGAGTAAATATCAAATTGATCTGAAAGCTCATTGTAGTCAATTTCAAATGCTTTCTTTTTAGTATCAATTGCTGCTTTTAAGTTATCCATCGTTTTACCATCACCATAAAATACGGCCCAACCTAAATACCCCAAACTAGCATAGAAAGAGCCGTAAAATAGCTTGTCAATTTTTGCAAATTTTCTTGTCGACAGGTCATATTTTTGAGGCGCCTCATATATGATAAAAGCTAAAAGAGTTAAAGGTATTCCGAATGTTTTATACATATGATGATCTTCTTCACGACTAAGAAGAGATTCAAGATTATTAATAGCGCCGAGTTGACGCTCGATTTCTAATTTTCTCTTATAGATCTTTTGGATCTTGTCAAAACGAGAATCTGTTAAAACTAATTTTCTTTTAAGAATATTCAACTCTACACTTTCCTTTTCTTTTTCTTTATTTAGCTTTTCTATTTTTGGATCTAATTCGTCAAAGGAATTTACACCTAAAGATTCAAGCATAGTCACTGAAGAGAGCCTTCCATCAATTTCAGTAATTTGTTTTTTAAGTATATCAAGCTTTGATAATTCAGTTTTAAGTTTTTGTTTTTGATCAGATTCGGTAAATGCAATTTGATCCTGAAGATCTTCAAGTTCTTTTTTCTTTGAGGCAAATTGCTTCTTTAATATCGAATAAGCCATTTTAGTTGACTCAGCTAACGCAATCTGTTCATCTAAATTCGAGATTTTTTCCTGTGAATCTTTATATTGATTCCAATGCTTTAAAGACTCTGAGTCATTGTTAGTTTTGCTGGCAGCAAAGGCAACGGCTTGGCCAAGCATAAATGATACAATTACTAAATAATTAAAAATTTTTTTTGTCATTACATTTTTCATAAAATCTCCATTAAATATTTATATTCCTAAAATTTTATCTAAGCTTTTGAGTTCAACAATAATTTTCCCCTTCACCTTCTCCAACTTCTCAACAGAACTATTGGATTTTAATATTACAATTAGCCCATTATTTAATAGGTTCTTAATTGTTATTAAGGACAGATATTTTTCTTTTCGTTCTGACAATGTTTCTTCTGGTGCATTCATAGTTTTGCCCATGCCGCTCTTTCCTTCGGTCACACTATTATTAGCTTTCTTAATTTCTACAATACGCTTGTCTAACTCTTTCAGCGTGGATAGTAGTGCATTCCTTTTATTTCTTGCTTCCGCTTCGATAAATGGATTAGCAACTAGATGTGTTTTTATATCTTGAATAGGTATAGACTTATCTATGATTTTTTCCAACCCAAGCTCAATACTTTTCACATCTTTAAATAAATAATTATTTTCACATATAAGTTCAGATTGATTAACTTCGTTTAGGAAGTTAAGCAATTTGTCATTTGAAATTTTTGTATCTGGTAAATGCACCTTCATACGACGTAAATATTCAAAAGTCTCAGGTCCATTTTCATTATTTGAAACTTCAGTAAGTAAGTTATAAATTTTTTCTTGTGAATATTTAACAAACTTTAAGTTTATTAACTCTAAAGACGTAATTGACAGCTGATCTGCTAGTAATTTAAAATTTTCTTCGGAGCATACGCTTGACGCTGACGGCTTGGCCTTTACAAGATGAACACCTTCCGCCATCATCGCACTACCACCTAAAGCAAAGGGTGCCATGGTTGCTATTGCTGTAGCAGAACTATAAATTGCTAGTGGACTTAACAGTGCCACCCCTGTCATGGCCACGGGGAGTGCAAGCAGTGCCAGTATTGAACCTAATATTCCCGCATCTGGAAAACATTCATTCTTCAAATCATTTACGTATCTTTGCTGTGCCCTTAAATGTTCTTCTTTAAGCGAAATTTCGGAAGAACGTTGTGATATTTCATTGTTGTATTTATCGATGCAGCTAGCGTTTGTTGCAACTGAAGTCATCAATATAGTCGTAATCAATAAAGTCGATAATATTTTTGTTCTCATAAACACTCCAATTATAATATTTTTCTTAATCTAGAAGTTAATAGTGTCTAAAAAATAGTCATCAATGTGTCTAAAAAATAGCGATTTTCAAGGTCTATAACGCTTATCGGGGGAAGCCGCATAAAGTGTTTTTGGATGTCTTACTTACCTACATAAAGTGTTTTCGATGCCTTACTTACCTAGACATAAGCGTTTATTAGGTATTAAATTTTTTCTTTGCCCACTTCTAGGCAAAACTTTGCCAAATATTCATCAGAAATCGCAAAAGAGGACGTAGAAATTGAAAGTACGCTTAATAGGAAAAATAATTTTTTCACAAAACCACCAAAGGTTTATGGGCCGTTGAAGCTTGATGGTCCCATGTCATAATTTCAACCAAATGTATGCACATGCAAGAGGTAGCATTCCTACATAATTTCTTTTTAACTTATCATATGTCGTAGCGATCGCTCTGTTATGCTTTAGTCTAGCAAAATTATTTTCAACATGGTGTCGTTGTTTATAGATAAATTTATCAATGTCGTCATTGCCAATTTTAGAATTATTTTTTCTCGGAATCATTGGTACTGAATCACATTCTCGAATGATCCAACGTAAATATTCTCTATCATATCCTTTGTCTGCGATTGTGTATGTGCTTTTTGGAGTTCTTTCTGTGAGTTCACTGGCCATTAATTTATTTTTTTTTGACCAGTCATTAAAACGTTTAAAAATTCTAAAATCATGAATCTTTCCAGTGTTGTATTTACAGGAAGTGATTTGTTTTGTTAGCGGACAATAACTAACCTGAGTTTTTGTCGTGTGCTTTTTCTGCTATCATTGAGTTAAGGATTTCAACTTGATGATCTCACTTCGATAAAGCTTTGGAATATTTTTGTCTGACATTTCAGACTCACTCATGTTCGTCACATCACCTACATCGAATTGATTCTTGGAAAGTTGGCTTAGTATTAAAAAATCCATTTAAAAGAATCAATTAGCCTCTAGCTTTTAGCCAGAGGCGGTTATTTTTTTCTTTTGTCACGTAATTAGAAAAACAATTAATAATTACTAATTTGAGGTGAGTACTTATTGAGCAATTGACGATAACTGTTCAATTGC
>JBBIME010000002.1:237-2201 GCA_037444575.1 Bacteriovoracales bacterium | reverse complement strand
GGGACTGGCTCACATAGCATGCGCCATTGGTATCCCCAATTTAATACTTCTTGGTGGTGGTCATTTTGGCCGATTTATGCCTTATTCTAGATTCACATCGGTTGTAAGTCTGCCTCTTGAATGCTTTGGTTGTAATTGGCAGTGCAAATATGGAACAACGACATGTATTAAGGATATTGATCACAAAGTAATTTCCAAGGCGCTAGAAAGTATGCTTAAGGATAAACATGAGAAGACTATGGTTTATCTGCAATCAGATTATAAGTATGACTTTGTTAAGAACTTACCGAAAATGGCTGGAATTGAACATCTTTTAAAAGGTGATTATGAAACAAAAATAGTTGAACCAACTTCAACTGAAGTTTCACTCAACTTTCTTGAAGCTTTAACCACAATCAAAGATCAAAAAATTTACAGTACAATTTGTGAACTGAATGAGTTATTTATTAAGAACGGAAAAGAGGTAAAAGCCTATGCTCCAGTTGAACAAAAATTACTTACTCAAAGGACAAAATTACGTTCCCTTCTAAATTCAATTCATGAATCGTTTCATGGAGACCCATTTTACAATTACTTGATGGGTCTTTTATACGAGAGTGATGGCAAAACGGAAGCAAGTTATGAGCATTACTTTACTACTGTAAGAACGACTGAAAATTTACGAGCTTTATATAGATTGGCACATATTGCAGAGAATAACATCCATGCTCCATACGTTGTTTATCTTTTTCAGGAGTTACAAAGGCGCGGGGTTGAAGCAAATAAAATGTTAAAAAAAGCTAATTACTGGATCGACCTTTTGTCTATTAAAAGTATTAACAAACTTTCTCCAATATCTGAAAATTTGATGGAACCGGTACTCACTCAAACTGGAACTAAAACAGATGAAGATTCTCCGTTGGTCTCAATTGTACTTCCTTCCAAGAATAGAGCCGACGGACTCATAGCTTTCTTGAACTCCCTTGAGGCAGCGTCTTACGGTATCAACTACGAAGTGCTTCTTTATGCGGGTGATGAAATTGACGAGAAGTATGAGAAATTAATAGCTCAATACAAGATAAAAAAAGTATTTCTCGATAAGGAGATTTTTAAATCAGGGCAGTCCTTCTCCTGGTCCAACCTTATGAACCATGGTTTCAGTCACTCGGATGGAGAGTGGGTCATGTATGCTTCAGATGATATCGTGCTTCATCCTTTTGCGATTAATTTTGCTCTTCAATATGCCAAATCTAAAATGGTTGGTGGAATTTCATTTATGCACCGTAATACCGTTCAAGATTATGATGGATTTTTTAAGGAGTATGGATATGATGTCTATGGCGAACGTTCATTTATAAATTTTGGTTTAATAAAAAAAGAAACTTTTCAACTAG
This sequence comes from Bacteriovoracales bacterium, assembly GCA_037444575.1. Lineage (GTDB taxonomy): Bacteria > Bdellovibrionota > Bacteriovoracia > Bacteriovoracales > Bacteriovoracaceae > Bacteriovorax. Next base: position 828 of record JBBIME010000002.1, on the reverse strand, counting down.
TGAAAGGTTTTGATGAAGAGTTAAAATTTTATGCTGCTGATACAGACATCTGTTGGCGGATTATTGAAAAAGGATATAAAATAATTCCCTCGTACTACTCGCTTGTTGAACATATAAATATTGAAGATGCAACAAAAATTGCTAACTCCGGTAAAACTTATCGAACCGATACATTTGCCTTCTACAAAAAATGGTTTCGAGATATTTCCAGATTTGGAGATAAAACAATCATAAGAGAAAGATTCACTATCCCAGACATCAAAAAAATAAAAAAGTACATTTACGAAACTTCAATAAAAAATAATATTTCGGTTACAAACATTCTTTCCATCGATAATGAGTATGAACAATTTATAGTATCTCATCAAGAGCAAGAAGAAAAACAAATTAAAGTATCTGCAATAGTTTCAACTTATAATTCTGAAAAGTTTATTAAAGGTTGTCTTGAAGATTTGGTTGCTCAATCATTATATAAAGCCGGTGAACTTGAAATTGTGGTAATAGATTCCGGTTCTAATGAGTGTGAAGGGAAGATAATTGAGGCATTTCAAAAAGAATGTCATGATAAAGGAATCGGTACTGTTGACGAAT
>JBBIME010000002.1:0-208 GCA_037444575.1 Bacteriovoracales bacterium | reverse complement strand
AAGGGAAATACATAACAAATGCAAATACTGATGATCGACACACCGAGTTGGCATTCGAAAAAATGGCAGCGGTTCTGGATGCAGATGAAAGTATTGGAGTTTTATATGCCGACATTTATAAAACTGTGATTCCAAATGATTCGTTAACCTCTTCTTCCGAAAAATCGATTATTAAGTGGTTGGATTTTGATTCGGACTTACTTCTTTT
>JBBIME010000001.1:0-2226 GCA_037444575.1 Bacteriovoracales bacterium | reverse complement strand
GCCCTACAAAAGTGAAGTAGGTGTAAAGTTTACAGATCACCATATTCAAAGTCCGCTCAACAATGTTTCTCGTTCATGCCAGGTTTGCCATCGGGAGAGTGAAGCAACATTAATTAAAAATGTGAACGACAGACAAGATAAAATTTCTGAACTACAGCTTATTGCAGAAGGTTCGATTGTTAACGCACACTTAGAAGCTAAAATTGCATGGGATAAAGGAGCGACGGAAACGCAAATGAATAAAGCTCTATCGCTTATTCGCCAGGCTCAATGGCGCTGGGATTATGTTGCAGCTTCACACGGCGGAAGTTTCCATGCACCGGTTGAATGTGCAAGAATACTTGGAGCTTCAATTCAAAAAGCAGCGGAAGCTCGTATCGAATTAGCAAAAGTTCTTACAAAACTTGGGGTTGAAACACCTGTGGTTTTGCCAGATATTTTAACTAAAGAGAAGGCACAAAAATTTTTAGGACTCGATATCCCAAAGTTGAAAAATGAAAAAAATGACTTTCTCTCTACAACAGTTCCTTCATGGGATAAAAAAGCAGCCGAACGTCAAGCAAGGATGAGATAACCTTTTATACAAACGTCGAATTCAAATCGGCGTTTGTATTTAATTATAAACTTCATTCGCCAAAACAGATTTTAAAGATTATCTGCCCAAACACACTGTTTATATTATGGCTTCTCGTGTGATTTTTTTAGATTTGGATAAAGTATTATACCATTTTGTCGATACTTAGTAAAGATTGCTTCAGTTTTTTTGTATCACAATCTTTTAAAATGATTCCATTTAAATCTTAAAAAGTCCAAATATGAATCTCAGAATATCTACTCCACTGGTCTTGTTTTTTCTTCTTTTAAATAATTACCTCCTAGCTCAGCCTATCGAAGCTACGAGCATTTCGATAACGGATGTGAAAGTAGGAACTTTACCTGTTGACCGAGCAGAATGGAAAACTCTTTCACTCTCGATAGATGTTCCTTTAACCATTGACTTTGAACTATCAGCAAAAATAAACGAAGAAGTATCATACAAAGTTTTTTTGGATGGAAATATATTTTCTACAAAGCAAAAAGAGAAAAGAGTTTTGCTAAATCAACTAAATGCGGGAACTCACATTTTAAAAATAGTGCCTGTCAATAATTTGGAAGTAGAAGGTGTTCCTTTACTGCTTTCCTTTTTAGTGACAGACGGAACAAATATTGGCACAAAAAAAACAGATGTGGTTAATCCCAGTGTTTTAACAATCCATCCTTCGGATTATATACTTGGTGGTTTGATATTTCTACAGTTTGTGATAATAATGTTTTTGATCATAAGCAGAAAGAAGACTAATGTTGCTTCCACATCTACAAAGGGAAAAATAAGATTCGACGACGCAGATAATCAACAAGAGATTATTAGTCTTAAACGAAAAGTTGATGGTTTAAAAGATGATCTGCAAATTCATCAACAAGCGAATGAGCTTCTACGAAACCAGTTACACGAACTTAATACAAATGTTCAGGATTTGGAAAGAGCCAATCTCCATTTGATTGAGCAAAAAGAGAAGCTTGAAAAAAGTAAGTACAAACTCGAATTGCTTCATTCGCAAAAAGAAGAAATGTTTGCGATGGCTATTCATGATATCAAGAATCCCGCTTCAGCTATACGAGGGTATATTGATCTTCTAAATTCATTTGATCTTAATGCGATTGAACAGCAAGAAATAATGGTTTCGCTTGTTTCTACTTCCGAAGATATCGTAAAAATGTCACAAGATATGTGTTCAATTTTAGCTAAAGCGATGCCGGAACCTTCACTTAATTTTACAAAGCATCAGATCGGTGGAATTATAGAAACGGTGGTAAATCAGAATTTGTCTTATTCAAAGACAAAAAAAGTTAAACTAACGAAAAAAATCGCATCGCACATGCCAGAGATAAATATTGATGCAGAAAAAATCGAAGAAGCTCTGGATAACTTGATAAACAATGCCATTAAGTTCGCTCCGCCTGAAACCATAATAGAGATATCAACCTATCTTAAAGAAGAAAAAAAGAAAACCATTGTGGTTCAAGTTAAAGATAACGGTGTTGGTTTAAGCGAGGAAGATTTACGACGATCTTTCCAAAAGGGAGCAACATTAAGTGCAAAACCAACAGGTCTTGAACAAAGCTCCGGATTAGGACTATGGATTGTAAAAAAAATTGTAGAAGAACATGGCGGAAATGTGTGGGTAG